>CAVRMO010000008.1:0-498605 GCA_963722405.1 uncultured Acidobacteriaceae bacterium | reverse complement strand
AGAATGGCGATCGCGTGGAATTGAGTCTCCCGATGTATCTGCATGCCGCTCCCACGCCTGACAAGAACGCGCTGCAAGCGGTGATGTATGGTCCACTGGTGATGGCGGCAAGATTCAATGAAGAGCCTTCCGAAAAGTGGTATCGGCACTTTGCTGCCGAAGAGAAACAGGAGCCCGCTCCAACGCAACAGTTCAAAGGAAAGATCGAGGATCCCGCGAGTTGGCTCGAACCGGCTGGCGGAACGCTGACCTTTCGAACCGTCGCACAAACTCAGAGTGCAACGTTTATCCCTTTATCAAGCATTGTGCACGAACGCTACTCTGTGTACCACGAGGTTGAAGAGACGACTTAGCTCACAAGGGAAGGTAATACCGCTTCGCGACGCACCGATTCGGCCGTCCGGATCAATGTCGGTAGCACGTCGCCCATGGGCTCGCTTTTGGGATCGCCGAAGGCGAAATAGAGTTTGCGATAGGCCGCGTACAGGCCTTCGTATATCTTTTGCTCTTGTGAATCCGGCAAGTGCGTCTTGTGCGGGGGACATATCTTGGCTTGCGCTTCTTCCACGGTCTTGAATGTGCCGGCTGCGAGGAATGCAAAAATTGCCGATCCCAAACTCACCACGCTCTTGCTCGGCACCAACACCGGCCGCCCTAATACGTTGGCGTAAACCCGGTTGAGCACGTTGTTCTTCTGCGGAATGCCTCCGGCATTGATTACTCGCTTGATGTGGACACCGTGTTCCTCCATTCGCTCCAGAATTACCCGCGTGTGCAGTGCAGTTCCCTCGATCGCTGCGAACAGCTCATCCTGCGCCGTGCTCTGCAGGTTCCAGCCCAGCGTGATGCCACGCAAATTGGGATTCACTAGCACCGTCCGGTCACCGTTGTCCCACGTCATCCGCAAAAGCCCGGTTTGCCCAGCGCGATACCGTTCCATCCCCTTGGAAAGCGTCGCAACATCGGTGCCCGCGCGCGTCGCTATGGCGCTGAAGATGTCGCCGACCGCCGACAGTCCAGCCTCGATTCCTGTTCGCCTCGGATGTACGCTGCCCTTCACCACGCCGCAAACTCCCGGCACCAGGTTCGGCGACTCCGTGATCCCGATGATGCAGGTCGACGTGCCCACCACATTGACGACGTCGTCGGTCCCGCACCCTGCCCCGATCGCGTCCCAATGCGCATCAAACGCGCCTACCGGAATCGGGATTCCCGGTTTCAGACCCAGCTTCTCCGCCCATTCCACAGACAGCGTTCCCGCCACCTGCTCTGAGGTAGCGTACTCGCCCTGCAACTTCTCGCGAACACCTGCCAGGAGTGGATCGACGCCCAACAAAAACTCCTCCGGCGGCAGGCCCCCGAGGGACGCATTCCACATCCACTTGTGGCCCATCGCGCAGACGCTGCGCTTCGCCTTTCGTGGGTCGGAAATGCCGCACAGCGTTGCCGCAACAAAGTCGCAGTGTTCAAACGCCGTGACAAACCCGCCGCGTTTCTCTGGGTTGTGACGCAGCCAATGGAGCAGCTTTGAAAATCCCCACTCCGACGAATACACGCCGCCGCACCACTGGATCGCTTCCAGCCCCTCGCGGCGTGCCGCCTCGGTGATCTCCGCTGCTTCGCCCTTGGCCCGGTGGTCGCACCACAGGTAGTACTCGCCCAGCGGAGCCATACCTTTGCCGACCGGAATCACCGACGATCCCGTCGTGTCGATCGCGATCGCCTCGACGGCTTCACCCGCCACAACTGATTTCTTCAGAGCTTCGCGTGTCGCTTGTGCGAGGGCGCGCATGTGGTCCTCGTGGGACTGCGTGGCATGCTCCGGGTCTTCCTGCTTCCGGTGCAGCGGATAATTTGCAACTGCCGAATCCAGCAGTCCGCGTTCGCTGTCCACGATCGAGACGCGCACGCTCAGCGTTCCGAAATCAACTCCCGCAACGATTGCCATCTGCGCCTCTAACGCGGTTCGTGAAAGTACATGTCCCAGCCCATGTAGCGGGTCGTAGCCTCGTAGATCGCCGGAGCGACCATCGCAAGGTTGGCCGCCACGTGGTGCTCGAATCCGTTCTCGCAGATGTAGCGCAGCAGCTTCTGCATCTCCGGAATCTCCACCACTCCTGCGCCGCCAAACGTAGTCAGCGCATCGTCAGTGAATGCGCCTTCGCCCACATAACCGCGCAACCTGCCCGAAGTGTCGTCGGTCGAGAACCGCGCATAGCTCATCGGTGCCGCCTTCACCTTGCCCACGCACGTCCCGTATGTGTTCTCAATGCCAACCGTCCCGGCAATAATCGCCTGGTAGTCCATCTTTACGTCGCCAAAAAAGTGCTTCGGCAGGTTCGAGCAGTGGAAGCAGACCGCCTTGTTCGGGTCGTCGCCGTAATTGTTGTTCCAGTCCAGCAGGGCCGAGGGCGTACCCGACGCCAGTTGCAGCGTATGCATGGCGAGTACACCGCAGATGTCCACTTCGCACGCGCTCGACATCAGGTCGTTGCTCATCATGCTCATCACCGTGCACGGGACCACGCCTAGATTTTCTTCGATTGAGGTCCAGCACTGCACAGCGCTGATCGCCACATCCGTCGCCTTCATCCAGTCATCCACCACCGCCGCTAACTTCGCCATCTTCAGCAGCGCTTCGGGCGGCACGCCGCTGGTCGAAACATACTTCTTTATGCCTTCGAGTTTCGCCTGCGCCCGGTCATCCCTGTCTTTCATGCGCTGGATGCGCCCCAGCACCTCCGACAGATCAAGGGTCTCCACCGAGATGCCATGCGACTCCAGCATCTTCTCGCTGTAGCGGACAGTATTGAACGCCGTCGGACGCGCGCCGATGCTGCCGATCCGCAGGTTCTTCAGCCCTTTCTTCACTCGGCAGACGGCGGCGAACTTTGCGAGGTCCACTCGAAATTCATCCGAATCCGGACTGACTGTGTGCGATTTCGTCAGCGAATACGGAATCCCGTACTGCCGCAGGTTGTTGCACGCCGACATTTTTCCGCAGAAGCTATCGCGCCGATGGGCAATCGTCATCTTTTCCGGAGTGTCCGGCGTCGCTTGCACCAGCACCGGCACATCAAGGTTGGCCAGCCGCAGCGTGTCTGCAATCGCGCGCTCGTCCCCGAAGTTCGGCAGCGTAACGATCACGCCGTCGATCTTCCAGCCCTGCGCACGAAACAGTTCCGCACATCGTTTGGCTTCGTCGCGTGTCTCCACCGCTCCGTGCTTGCTTTGCGATGGATCAAGCACCACCGGATCCATGCCCGCCTTCTTTAGCGCCTCAATCATCTCTTCGCGGCCCGTTTCCGCCAGGTGGCCGGGAAAGAATCCGCGATTTCCCACGATGATTCCCATCGTCATTTTCGTGCCCATACCCATGATTGCATCCTTTATGTCCGACTATTACTTCTCTTGCCCGTAGTAGGCTTTCGCGCCGTGCTTGCGAAAGAAATGCTTGTCGTGCAAATCGCCCGAAACCTCTCGAGCGTCGTGGCTAATTGCAATCGTATGGTAGGCGACGCGCGCTACGTGTTCCAGGATTACCGCGTTGTATGCCGCCGCGTTCGCATCGCGTCCCCAGGTAAACGGACCATGGTTAGCGACCAGCACTCCCGGCACTTTCTCGTAATCGAGGTCGTCGAAGGCCTGAATGATCGCTGTGCCCGTGTTCTTCTCATAATCACCGGCGATGGCCTCGGAACTCATTGCATCCGTCACCGGCACGGGGCCATGAAAGTAATCCGCGTGGGTTGTGCCAAAACATGGAATCGGCTTGCGCGCCTGCGCCCACGAAGTCGCAAACTCCGAATGCGTGTGCGAAACTCCGCCAATGCTGGGGAACGCTTTATACAATTCCAGGTGCGTTGCCAGGTCTGACGACGGGCGCAAACTCCCCTCAATGATGTGCCCCTTAAGATCGGTGATTACGATGTCGCCGGCCTCCATGCTCTCGTACGGAACGCCGCTCGGCTTAATCGCCACCAGTCCGTCGGATCGCGAAATCCCGCTTACATTCCCGAACGTGTAAAGCACCAACCCGCGTCTCACGAGTTCGAGGTTGGCCTCGAGAACTTGCTTTCGCAGTTTTGCGAGTCGCATCACTCCCCTTGGTCGCCCTGCGCTTCGGCGAAACCATAATACATGGCGATTGTCGACGCATCTGTCTCAGGACAAGGACCGTGAATCTCCCTTGCCTTCCTGGCGAAGTGGTACCAGTTTGTCGAACGCGTTTGCTTCGAGCTGATCCAGTGAGGCCACGACGAAGTCTGCGACCAGGCGCGGACCGCTGCGATTGACGCCGATTCTGAACATGCCCGCTTTACGCGCTCCTTCAAGACCAGCGGCCGCATCTTCAACGACGATGCACCTGTCGGGTAGGGCTCCCAATCGCGAAGCAGCCAGTAGATACACTTCAGGGTCCGGCTTGCCTCGGCGCACATCTTCAGCAGAAACGATGGCCTGAAAATAGCCCGCGGTTCCCATCTCCCCCAGAACCGCCTCGACATTCGCGCGCGGTGCCGACGAGGCAACTGCCTGAAGCCAACCGCTTTCGCTTAGTCGATTCACCCACGCTACCGCCCCAGGTAGCGGCAATACTCCAGCGTCGCGAACTATGCGGCGAAACCGGTCCTCCTTGGCCCTTTCGATCTTCCTGACCCGCTCGGGAGCCGCACCGGCACCCAGCCATAACGGGATGATGGAATCATTACGTTGACCAAATGAGGATAGAAACTGATCGTGGGTGATAGAAATGCCCTCATCTGCCATTGTCTCCCGCCACGCGCGCCAATGCAGTTCTTCTGAATCGACTAGAGTTCCATCCATGTCCCAAAGCACTGCGCGAACAACGCACACGTGTAGTTCTCCGTCATCTGGACGATCTCTTTCCAGTCTTCCTCGCTTAGAACAGACTGCTGATTGATGATACTTTCTTCGGTGCTGCCTCGATGACGGCGTTGAAAGCCGGTTTTGGCTGCCCACTGCGGTCAAAGAGCAGCGGATAGTTTGTTCTGCCCTTAACGGGCCAGTCGTTCTTCCACGAGTTCTTGTCGGTGACGCCCCACAACGTGACCCGCGTCACTACACCGCAATGCTTCGCATAGGTGGCAAACAAATCTCCGTAGCGCTTCGCCAGTGCCTGTTGAACCGAATCGGGGAGTCCGTTGGGATATGGGTTGAGCTTGGGATCTGCAGCGACGTTCAAACTGACCTCTGCAGTCTGGTTCGATGTGGCTTGCGGAAGCACGTCGACATCGAGCTCGGTGATCATCACCTTCATGCCCACTTTCCCGAATTCCGAGATTGTAGTGTCGATCTCGTTCAGGGTAGGCGAGTCCATATGGACGTGGTCCTGTAAGCCAACGCCGTTGATGGGCACACCCTTCGCCTTCAAGGCCTCTACGAGTTTGAGGGCTCCCTTGCGTTTGGCTTCGTTTTCGAGTGAGTAGTCGTTGTAATTCAGCTGAGCTTGCGGATCGGCCTCGTGAGCATACTCGAACGCCTTTTCGATGTAGTCTTCGCCGATGATCTTCATCCACGGTGATTGCCGCAGCGTGCCGTCTTCATTCAGGGCTTCGTTCACAACGTCCCATGCGTTGACTTTACCTTTGTACCGGCCCACTACAGTTTGAATGTGATCGTGCAGGCGCTTTAACAGCGAAGCCCGGGATAGTGGATGACCCTGCTCATCTTCAAACACCCACTTCGGCGTTTGCGAATGCCATACCAAAGTGTGCCCGATGATGAACATGTGATTGTTGAGACCAAAGTCTACATACTGGTCCGCTAGCGCGAAATCGTATGTGTCCGGCTTGGGATGAATCACTTCCCACTTCAGAACGTTCTCAGGGCTGATGCTGTTGAACTGGGCCTTGACCAGCGCAGTTTCCCGCGCTTCCTTTCCGGAAAACTGGGCCGGATTCAGCGCGGCTCCAACCAGAAAGCACCCTTGATATGCGTCCTTCAGCGAGGTTGACGCCTGGCCTGACAGCGCCACATGAAAGACCATCAAACACGCCACTCCCACCAATTTCACCGCCGTCCGTGTTTTCAGCCCCTCATTCCTTCGCCCTGAAATGTCCCGCCGAAAACGCGATTCCGACGTATGTGTTCGCCTAAGAAGCGAACTTCTTGCGCCGTTCAGCCAGCTCATTGGCAATCTCCAAGTTGACTTCTCTTGTGATGGGATAGAAAAACAAACATGCCGCGGTAGCGAAGAAGGCCAGTCCCGCGTAAACGCTCGCGGTCAACAGGATGCCCGACTGCGCGTGCGCCGACTGCACTGCAGCCTCGGAAACAAAACCGTAGAAGGACAAGAGCCAGCCTGCGATGGCGCCCCCCAGTGCGAGACCCGCCCAGAGAGCGAATACCACCGCTGCCGTCACCGTCCCGCTGGCGCGGCGCCCCGTCTTCCATTCGCCGTAGTCGGCGACGTCTCCCATCATTGCCCACAGAATGGGCCCTGACAGGCCGAAGGAAAATTGACGAAGCACCTCAGCCCCGATGATGGCAACTGTGGCGCCCGGCGGAATCACGAGCAGCACAACACTGAAGACGCCCGCCAGAACCATGCTCGCGATAAACAGCTGGCGCTTACCTACCCGGACCGACACTGCGGTAGAGCAGGCAACTCCTAGCAGTAAAGAGGCAAGCCCAAACCCATTGAACCAGGAGTAGAGGTCCACGTTGCCGGCTACAAATCGGAAATAGGGCAGCATCATGTTGCCGCGCACTAGGATGGCCATGAAGTAAAACAACGTGGCGAGAAACAACACGATCCACGGACGGTTCTGGAACAGGTCCTTCAGGTCCTGGCCAAGAGAAGTCTTTTGCTGCGGATCGGGCTGGATGCGCTCTTTTGTAGTCAGGAAGGCAATGATAAAGAAAACGACACTCACGGCGGACAAGAGACCCATCGTAAGTTGGTAACCGAGAGCGTCATTGCCGTGACCGAAGAACTTGACCATTGGAATGGCCAGGCTGGCTATGATGAAACCGGCGGAATTGGCAGCGATCTGGCGGTAGGACGAGATGCTGGTCCGCTCGTCGGGGTCAGTGGTCATCACCGCCGTCAGCGACGCGTATGGCACATTGTTGACGGTATAGATCACCCTGAGCAGAATGTAGGTGGTCCAGGCATAGATGATCTTGCCGGCCGGACTGATGTTGGGAGTCGTAAACGTGAGCACCCCAATGATGCCAAAAGGTAGTGCCGTCCACAGCAGCCAGGGCCTGAACTTGCCCCATCTCGTGTTGGTGCGGTCCGCAATCACGCCCATGACGGGGTTGAGGCATGCGACTGCCAAGCCGACGACAAGAAAGAGGGTTCCTGCCTGCGCCGCCGTAAGGCCAAAGGTGTGGGTGTAGAAGTCCAATTGCAAAGCGAGCATGGCCTGGAAGACAAAATTAGCGGCCATGTCGCCCAGAGAATAGCCAACCTTTTCGCCGATCGAGAGTTTCTGAATCATCCCTTCCTCATTGTGCCCCAACGCACTAGCGCGTCAGCTTGAACACCAGCCTCATACAAGCATCGACTAGCCAACGAGCAACACTAGTTTCTGGAGATCGGCATCGTACGTGGACTGCCGACCATGATCGAAAACCCACCCGGTTCGACCACGTGCTTGACGTCCACAAGAACGTGTCACACAGATTGAATTCGTTCGATGGCCGAACTGTATCACACCACCCTGACATGAACCGTCATACGACTAACCCATCCGGCACCCGGAGTGGCGCGACTTCCCTATGCAGGTAATTTGAAGATGAAATCGCACAAGGTTCGATGAGGCAACGCGACGACGAGGTGTGCGTGGCTTGCAGTTCTTGACAGTGGGCTTATTGCCAGCGTACAAGGGCAAGTCCGGACTAAGACTGTGATGAACTGCCATTTGTGAGGAAACCTTGTGACTAGAAGCGCTCCGCTCTCGTATCACGTCAGCTTCAACGCTCAGAACTCGCCGATGGGAGCGTTCATGAGCTTCACCTGCGGGAACTTTGGAACTCGTGGCGGAATCGGGTTGCAGATCGGACAACCTGGAGACCAGGAGATCTTCATTGGATATAAGGACGGTGATCGTCACTCCAACGCTACGCTGAAGTGCCTGCCGTTTTATGTTGGAGCGGTGAACCGCGCCGCCGACGCGTTCTTAGTCGAGCAGGCGGGCCCCGCGGAGCAAAACGTCAAGCCCGATGTAGAGCCTTTCAATGCTGGCGAACTTGAGCGATCGTACGGTTGGTGCACGGACGAATGGCGGGCCGGTGGATTGACGTTCACGATCTACTCGCCATTTGGCCCAATTCCCGACCCGGCGAAGGACTCCGAGCAGCAGATGAGGAAGGTATTGCTGCCCGCGGTTGTGGCTCGACTTACGCTCGATAACACCACGGGCACGACCACTAAGACCGCGATGTTTGCGCTGAATCATGCACGTCCGGGTACACGGATTCTCGAAGATGACCTCGGAACGGGGCGATTGGGATTCGCCTTCCGTCGCGAGGCGGGCGCTGCGGCCGAGTCGTTCGACTTTACTTCAAACGAAAAAGGAACGAATGCGCCGACAGAACCTTTTGTTTTCATGCGCTGGTCGGCAAGTGACGGCGTGCGCGAGAAGTACAACCCGGTCCATTTGCTTGGCTCGTGCCCCGGATTTGGCTTTGAGGTCCCGCCGGGAAAGAAGTACGGGCTGGTGATCGCACTGGGATCGTTTCTGGAAGGTTTCCAAACGAACGGGCTGGACGGCCGTTATTTGTACACGCGCTACTACAAGGGATTGGCTGACGTCCTGAAGACGGCGCTCGATCGGGCTGCCGATTTGATGGCGCAGTCTGAGGCACTCGATCAGAAACTCGATTCTGCGAGGCTCTCCGAAGATCAGCGCTTCATCATCGCGCACGCGACGCACAGTTACTACGGAAGCACGCAGCTGCTGGAAGTCGAGGGCCAACCGTTATGGGTCGTGAACGAAGGCGAATACTGCATGATGAACACTCTCGATCTCGCGGTCGATCATGTGTTCTGGGAACTTGACCACAATCCGTGGCTGGTAAAAAACCTGCTTAACGCCTTTGTGCAGCGTTACAGCTACACCGACGAGGTCAAGGTCTATAAAGCTGACGTTGCAATGGCTACGCACACCGCTCAAATCGATCCCTCACAGGCGCCACCCCCGCCCGATGAGTCGCAGCTGAACCGTCCCTATGACAGGAAGCCGGGTGGGCTGAGCTTCTGCCATGATATGGGGGCCCACAATAACTTCTCGCCCAAGGGGCACAGCAGCTACGAACTAGCGAACCTCACAGGTTGCTTCAGCTATATGACCCAGGAGCAACTTTGCAATTGGATTCTCGTGGCCGCGTGTTACGTGGCGAAGACACGCGATATCAAGTGGCTCGAGGGCAACAAGCACGTGATTGAGGCTTGCCTGGAAAGCATGGTCAACCGCAGCGGCGATGTCGGCTTCGCTCAGTACGACAGTACAAAATGTGCGGGCGGCCAGGAGATCACGACCTACGACTCGCTCGACCACTCCCTGGCTCAGACGCGCAATAATGTGTATATCGCGGTAAAGAGCTGGGCGAGTTACAGAGCACTGGCGTTGCTTTTCCGCGATCTGGGCATGAAGGCCAATCAAAGGCGTTCGGAGGACTTGGCCATTAAAGTAGCAGGAGTTGTCGCCGGCCAAGCCGTGGACGACGTGCTGCCGGCAATCTTCGAAAAGGGAAATCCGGGATACAACTCGCGCATTCTGCCGGCAGTCGAAGGATGTGCGTATCCGCTGTACTTCGCAAAAACTGGATGGGCGGAACAGACTCTAGAGCAGGTGTTTGCGAGCCCGTCGGAAAAGCGAATGTACGATGTCCTAAAAGAGCACACCCGCAGGCTGCTGATCGACCCCGAGCGCCGCAACTTGTTTGCAGATGGCGGAATCAAGCTGTCCTCGACCAGCAACAACTCCTGGATGAGTAAGATTTCCATCTTCATGCATGTGACGCGGAAGGTCTTTCATCTCGATCAGGATCCGGCAGTGGCAGAGATCTTTCGCGTGGCCGATGCCGCTCACGTCAAGTGGCAGACGGAAGGCAGTTCCTACTGGGCATGTTGCGACCAGATCGTCTCGGGAGAAGGCAAGGCCAGCCGCTACTATCCGCGCATCATTACCAGCGCGCTTTGGATGGATTAGGTCCTCACAGTAGAGGAAGAACAAAAGGGCACTCCTGTTTGCCAGAGAGTGCCCTGTATGTTTTCCGCATGATTTACTTGGGAAGCTCAGCCTTCCCCGTGACCATGAACTTCGCGGTTTGAACCGACGCCGACTCGCCCGGCTGCGAACCGCCCAACGATATGGCGTAGTCTCCAGGGACAATCACACGCGTCCCCTTCGCATCGACTTGCCCCAGTGAGCGCGGATCAACCGCCAGGCTAACGTGGGCCGACTGGCCCGCCTCCAGGTGGATTCGCTGGAACGATGCCAGCACTCGGATCGGCGTCTCGAACTCCTTCGGCTGAATGAGATAAAGTTCGACCACCTCATCTCCCGCCATGCTTCCGTTGTTCTTCACGTCCCCAGTCACAGTAAGGGGTTCACCTGCCTTTAGCTGCGGTGAGACTTTGACATTGCTGTACGCGAATGTCGTGTAGCTGAGTCCATATCCGAAACCATAGAGCGGCTTGCCGTCAAAATACCGGTACGTGCGGGCACGCATCGAGTAGTCCTCAAACTTCGGCACCTGGCTGAGCGACGAATAGAACGTCAATGGAAGGCGCCCGGCTGGATTATTGTCGCCAGCCAGCGTCTCAGCGATCGCCGTTCCACCCTCTTCGCCCGGATACCAGGCTTCGAGGATCGCGTTCGCATGCTCCTGCGCCCAATTCACCGCCAGCGCGCTACCGTTCTGCAGCACCACGATCATCGGCTTGCCGGTCGCGGCCAGCGCCTTCAGCAGATCTTCCTGCACTGCCGGCAAATCGATGCTGGTCCGATCGCCTCCGCTAAAGCCCTCCAGCTTCACCGGCATCTCTTCGCCTTCGAGGGAAGGTGAAAGACCTACCGCCGCGATAATTACATCTGACTGCCCGGCAGCTTTCACCGCTTCATCCCGCAACACCGTCGCCGGTGCCTGCCAGGTAAGGTCGATGCCGGCGCTGCCGGTGCCGTGGAGGTACTCCAGGCGAAGTTGATGTGGCTGGGTGTCACTGAAGTGGACCACTTCATCAGTCACCGCACCCCTTTCAGGAGTGCTTTTCTCATTGCTGGCGACAAGCAGTTTGCGGTCCAGGTAAAGCCGGAACCCCTCCGCGTTTTCGCAGGCGTAGCAGTAGTTGATGCGAACTCCGAGCTTGTAATCCCCGGGTGCGGGCGGAGTAAACGTGCCACTCCATCGCACGGAGTAGTTATTGCGCTGCAGGCCCGCCACCGGAACAACCTTGTCCCAGTTGAAATTGACGTTGCGGTCCGTACGGGTCAGCACCGGTGTGCCGTTGAAATCTTTGTTGCTGAAGTATTCGCCCGTCAGTCCATATCCGGTACCGTTGGCAGGACGCAATGCCGTGTGCTCAATCGGCATTGCAAAGCCTTCCACCAGACTTGATCCCTGGGCATACGCAATGTGGGCCGAAGCAAAGCGCTTTTCGATCCCAGCCAGCGGAGACACTGGCGACGGCGGAGGTCCGTTGTAGTTGCCCTGCAGTGCCTGCACGAGTTCGGCAGTGGGGCCGACCACGGCGATGCTCGCAATCCCGGGTTTCAACGGAAGCGCATGGTCGGCATTCTTCAGCAGAACTATCGACTCCCGCGCCGCCTTCAGCGATAGCTGCCGGTGCTCCGGCGAATTCACCTCGCTGAAGGGAATCCGACCGTAGGCATAACTCGACGGCGGATCGAACATCCCGAGTTCGAAACGCGCACGAAACAGCCTCATCAGCGCGGTGTCCAGCTCGGCTTCGGTGATCAACTTCTGCTGCACCGCCTGCACCAGCGCAGGATATGCCTGGCCTTTACCGTATCCGCACTCCAGATCGGTCCCCGCCTTTACCGCGGCCGCCGCCGCGCGGGCCATGTCGGCAGCGTAATGATGACCGGTGTAGACGTCGGCAACAGCGGCACAATCGCTGACCACGTAGCCGTCGAAGTGCCATGCATCGCGCAGATGGTCCTGCAGAAGCATGGTGTTAGCGCACGCCGGAGCGCCGTCAATCGCGTTATAGGCGCACATTACCGACTGGGCATGCGCTCCAGTTACGGCCGCACGGAACGCTGGCAAATACGTGTCTTCCAGATCATGCGGCGAGACATCGACATTGAATCCGTGGCGCAGGGGCTCGGGGCCGCTGTGTACCGCATAGTGCTTCGGAGTGGAAACGACTCTTAAATATTTCGGATCGTCGCCCTGCATTCCAGAGATAAAGGCAACCGCCATCTGTCCGGTAAGAAACGGGTCCTCGCCATAGGTCTCCTGGCCACGCCCCCACCGGGGATCGCGGAAGATATTGACGTTCGGCGCCCAGAACGTGAGGCCGAAAAACATCTCGTGGTCATCGTCGCGCATGGCCTGGTTGTACTTAGCGCGGGCCTCAGTCGAGGTCGTCTGCGCCATCGCATGCACGAGGTCCGTGTCCCAGGTCGCCGCCATTCCAATCACCTGCGGAAAGTTCGTGGCATACCCTGCAAATGCGACTCCATGCAGACCCTCGTTCCACCAGTCATACTTGGGTACCCCGAGGCGCGGAATGGCCGGCGAGTGATCCCGCATTTGCGAAACCTTTTCTTCCAAGGTCATGCTGCCGATCAGGTCCTTCACGCGCTGGTCCACAGGCAGCGCCGGATTCAAGTAAGACAGCGTTTGGCCGGCCGCCTGTTGTTGAGCATGCGCGGTAGGCGCGCCAAGTGCGAGCAGCGAAAAGAAAAAGAACACCCTGAACAAGGCACAGGTACGCGGGTATGGCATCGAGACACCACTCCTATCGAGAACGTCTTAGAAAACGCGCAATTATACGGATCAGGGTGAGTGCTTGTACATCACGGCACCAATCCACCGCGGAACGGGTCACTCAACAAGAAAACCGCAGGTGTTCCAATCGAGCGGCCCCGTTGTGCTCAGCACCTTGGCCAGATTCGATAGGGAATAAAAGACGAACAAAAGTTACCGCGATCATACCGGCAGTTGGTCTTAACCGCGGTGATTATCAAGGACCAGCATAGCCGGGAGGGTTTCGGTCACACGCCGCTCTCGCTGGAAGAGGAGATCCCGTGGAAATGCCGTCGGTTGGTGGTCGGCACGGGCGAAAGAGCTCTGCCGGTCATGGATAAGGTCAAACCTTAGGCCAAGCGGTGCAAAGTTGAATTGCTCATCCTGCCAACGCAAGAAGCCATGGAGGTCTTGAATCAGCACGCCACAAGCACCAACGCAAATCTTGCTCAGTGACTCCCAATCGCTGCGCCAGTGCGTCATTGGAAGCCGTGATCTCACGTTCTGTCTGGCTCTGGCGTTGCTTCAGCTTTTCAATCGACGCCCACCGCCCTGCTTCAGTCGACTCCAGTCTGCTAAGCGTATTGAAGATAAGGTACGAGGACATGGTGATATAAATCGTGATGACGACCAGAAGCACATATAGCAAGAACGGACTCTTGCTCGCGCTAGACGACTCTACAGTACTTCGCTCTTCCATTTGGAGTGATTCTCGGTTTACCTGCGCTCTACTGAATGCAGTCCAACTGCCAATCCCCGTCTTTTGTAAGTTGCCTGGTTTCAGCCATGAACAGTTTTGAGCCTGCCCAGCTTTGGGCAGTCGCACAAGGAAGGGCAGACCTGCACCGGTCCCTCCCTTGTTGGCAACATAATTGCAACTTGTAAATATCTGCATAGAGGAGACTCAACGTGAAATCAGGTGCATGATCCTATTGCTTGCGCGCCATTTGTAGTGCACTCCTTCAGAACTGGACACGGTCATCAAGTATGATTCAGCGCATCCGCGGAGAGGCGAGAGATGGGAAGACGACCGAGAGTTCACAGATCCGCGGAAGAGAAGTTTGCCATTGTGATGGAAGGTCTGAAGTCGGGCAAAGCATCAGACGAGATGATGTTGCAGGACGTGCTGTGTGTTTTCGGCGAGCCTGCGTTGTCGAGGATACCTGGTTTAATTCCTGGGGGCTTTGCCGCGACGACGAGCGGGTACGAGCATCTGGTTGACGCTGTCGATCGAGAAGGCTAGCGGGTCGAAGTCATAGCCGAGCCAGTCTCTCAGTTCCTTGTGCTGATTGTGGTTGGGGTCAGCGATGGCCTCAACGAGATCATAAAATCCTGGAATGCCGCCGCAGTCATCCGGCGGACACGCGAGCTGACCATCCGTGCAGACCGGATAGCTCGTATTCGGATCAACTGGAAGCTGTTTCTCCAGGACGATCGCGTGCTCCCAGCTATCGCCGAGGTCATAGGTATAGATAAGCTTGGGGCCAGTCTTCCGCAGTACCCCGGAAAGACGCACTGTGCGCTCGTTTTCCACCGGATCCATCCCCATGCTTCGGTATTCAGGGTCTGGCTTACCGAAGTATCGTTGGCCAGCACGGAACTCGTGCATATGTCCGCCCTGCCACCCCATTGCGGTTTGAACTGCATCGTGCAGCTGCGCCAGCGTCAGCGACGAGGGAACAAGCAGACGGCGCCAGATCGGCGGTTTGGTACCAAGCAGAGTGACCTTGATCTGATAGATGTCCTGAGAACTCGCGATCTTCTTCGTTGCCATATCAGCCACGCTCCCCAAGGATTTCGCGTTCGAAGCCGGCGAAAACGGCCAGCAGCGCGGCCATTGCACGACCCGCCGGAGTGGTCAGGTCCAGCGCCTCGGTCAGCGATACGAAGCCGACGCCGAGATGCTCCAGTTCCTGCAGAGTCGCGAGCAGGTCCGTAACTGATCTTCCCCAGCGGTCCAGCCGCCACACAACCACGTCGATTTCCCTGCTCCGTGCCGCTTCCAACAACTTCTCCCGTTGTTGCCTTTGTAATGCACCGGAACCGACCTCTTTCACCTGCATGGCGACGGTCCAGCCACGCCGGACAGATCCCATCAATTTCTCGGAGGTAATCCATCCGGTTCTCGAGATGTCGCGTGGCTTCGGTGACCCCAGCGCGGCGTCGCTCGCCACTCACCGTCTTCGGTCTTCAAGCCATCGCTTCCGCCCAACTCCTGCCTGTGGAGCACCGTCGATACGGCACTACGGGTTACCAACAGTTATTCCTTAACTTTCATCTAGCCGATCAGAATAGGGACGACGACGCTTTACGGTTCGGGCGGCCCTTTCGAGCCGCCCGTCGGGTTCAAGGTTTGACTACTGGCCTTCGTGCGCCTTCATCAACTCAGTGATTTTGGCTTTGATGGCCGACAGGTTGAAGGTAGCCGGGTCTTGCATCGGAGGATAATCGACCGCCGTCAACGCCATTTTGCCCACGTATTGTTGGACGAGGACGAAGCGCCAGAATTCGCGCGCATAGAATTCGTTCATGTAGCCCCCGCCCATTTCGTTTAGGTTCTCGCCCCGAATAGACGGCGTACGCTCGAACGGGTCTTGCCGAATATTCACGATGGTGGGCATGTCCGTCGTGACCTTCTCTCCCGGCCAGCCGTACGGCTGCTGGAAGAACTGGAACTTGAAATCATCGATGCGAATCGCGCCCAGATGGGGGCCACCGAAATAGAAGATTTCATGACGAGCGGATGGCCCTGTTCCGGTAATCAGAGCCGTCTGATCGTAGCCGTCCAGGTGGTTCTTGTAGGTGCGGTCGCCTAGCTTAACGCCCTTCAGCAACTGATTGGTGATGTCAGAGTTTCCGGCAGCGTGTGCGAGAGTTGGCAACCAGTCGAGGCCGGAGATGATCCCGTTTTCGACCGATCCCGGCTTGATGTGTCCAGGCCAGCGGATGATTGCAGGCACGCGGAAACCGCCTTCGAAGACCGTACCCTTCGTCGCCCTGAACGGCGTCATGCCGCCATCCGGCCAGGTGAAGACTTCGGCGCCATTGTCGGTGGTGAAAATGACGATGGTGTTGTCAGCCTCGCCGATGTCATCCAGGTGCTTCAGGATTTCGCCAATACTGTCGTCCATCTGCGCCATGCCAGATTCTTCGAGGTTGTAGTTGTCCTGGGCGTTCATCATCGCCTGGTATTTCGGCGGGAGGTAGGTGAAGACGTGCATGCGGGTGGTGTTGTGCCAGATGAAGAACGGCTTGCCATCCTTCTTGGCCTGGTCCATAAAGCCGTTGGTATGCTGGACCAATACCTCGTCAAAGGTCTCCATATCGTACTTCGCCGGGCGGCCCTTTTGCCAGTTCTGCATGTCGGTCATGTTGGGGAACGGCGCCAGCGGGCCCTCATCCACAATCTTCTGTTTTCCTACCGCACCCCAGCGCGGCATCACCGTGGGATCGTCCTTGTCGGTCGCCCAACAGTGCGTCAGATCGCGTGGGCCGGTTTTGTCGATCCAGTCCTGCGGATAATCGAACCAGTAGGGATCGGACATGGCGTCGAGGTGATAGAGGTAGCCGAAGAACTCATCGAAGCCGTGTAAGCACGGCAGGAATTTGTTCAGATCGCCAAGATGGTTCTTGCCAAACTGTCCGGTTTCATAGCCCAGCGACTTCAGCACGGTGGCGAGAGTGACGGCCTGCGCCGGCATTCCTACGTCTGCCCCGGCCTGGCCCACGGTCGTCAAACCCGTGCGGATCGGCAGCTCTCCGGTGATGAAATTGGCGCGCCCCGCTGTGCAACTCGCTTCGGCGTAGTAGTCGGTAAAGCGCATACCCTGCGCGGCAAGTTTGTCGAGGCTGGGCGTCTTGCCAGACATGATTCCCTGGTGGTAAGCGCCGATGTTGAACCAGCCCACATCGTCGCCCATGATGACCAAAATGTTAGGCGGTTTCGTTGTTTGTGCTGCGCTTGGCGTCGCGCTGCCCGCCATCAGGAAGCTGGAGAGGGCAAGCGCTCCCAACGTAGCTTTTCGTACACTCGCTCCGAAATCCATACTGCACTCCTTTCAGGTAATTTTGGTTGGCCTCCGAGGGGGAGGACTACGATGGGCTGAGATCAACCCACCAGAGGGTGCGACTGGCGAAGCAGCCAAATTAGCCTGCTCGCGAAACCAACTTTCAGTGCCCCAGAAGAATAACCCCCGCTTCCGGCGTACGGCTACCGGAAACTCTGGGGTCATGACCGAGGCCGTGCGTCCGCTTTCAGCTGAAAGTCACCCTGATCCGGCTCGCGGAGGCCAGGAAGGTGCGGCCCTTCAGCCACGGGCCTGCACGTCGGACCCTGTCAAGTTGAAAGGTTTAGTCGGCACATGAAAAAGCCCCCGACGCATAACAAATCGTCGGGGGCAGAGAATTATATGGATTTTGGTGACTTAATTTTTATCACTCGGGTATTGAGAATGCGAACTGCTCGGCACCTGCCAGCATCCGCGCCGGGCGGGATGATGATACGTGGATCAAGGGCAAGTCGGAAATTCGTTTCCCGCAGATAATTGTCGCAAACAGCCATGTCGTTAACCTCCAGTCCCTCCTCGCGGGCGGGCGACAGAGCTTAGTCCACCGTTCCACCGGCGAGTAGGTTCGCGCCGGACTTTTCGGCGCCAACCTGGGACACACACACACCCATTCAATAGGGCATGGTTGCTTTCACCGGCCAATGCGCCCACAATTCGTAATCGCTGGGACAAATGGCAATGCCGGACGGATGATTGCATCGGACCGGCTTTGTTCCGCGGAAAAATACGAGGCATTATGGCTAAGAAATCTGCAACTACCGAAAGCGTCTACAAACTGGTGGAGGTCATCGGCACCAGCACCCGGTCGTGGGAAGATGCAGCGAAGAATGCGGTGGAGACCGCCTCACAAACGCTGCGTGACCTGCGCATTGCCGAGGTCGTAAAGATGGACATGAAGGTTGAGAACGGCAAGGTGAAAGAGTATCGCACGCGGGTCTTGCTGTCTTTCAAGTACCAAAGCTGAGACCCGATGCCCGTACCACACACTTGCCAGTGCGCACCCTTGTGGCGCAGTGACAGAGCAGACTGGGCACATCACTCGACCCCGAACCCACGACAATTCAGTCTCGCCTTGCGGATGCCCTACTCAATCTTGGTTATTGATTGAGTGGAGATGCGATACATCGCAGGCTGAGTCCAGACCTCTGCTGGCGTTCAGCCCCAGCCCGCTGCCGCTCACGCGGAGAGCCGGCCTAGCCCGCGGGTTGACCTCGATCCACGGGGAACTGATGACGCGCCATGGGGGGAGGCTCGCGCCAGGTAGGGCTGTTGATGTTGCAGCTGGCGATTGTTCGGAGCTGGTAGTGCGCGGTCTGCACTGTTAACAGCCAAGCGCGGTTGGCCGCGGAGTACGGATGGCGGATACTGACGATCCGTGCGTTCGCCGAGGAGAACGAACCAATGAGGTTGGCGGCGATGGTGACTTACCTGGAAATGAACGGCCTCGCACGTGGAAGTGCGGCGAGGTGGAACAGATCGCCATCTGGTAGTCCCGCATCCCAAGTTCAAGTCGGCAGCAGATGAATACTTGTCGAAAGCGCGGGTTTAGACGCGGCCCTGAGCCCAAATTTTCTGCTAATTTGTGTGACCGGACGTGCTACTTTCTCGCTTTTCTAACCGATTGCAAACACAGTAAGTTATTGATTCGCAAAAGGCGCTTTGAGTTCGACTCCCACCCGCGCCTGCATAAGAAAGGTCGTCAGTCGCCAGCGGGCAGTTTCAGCTTCCATAGGATCTGCCGCAGCATGCCGAGCCATAGTTCCGAGTCGCGCCCGCTCAGGTTCATCCGGCGGACCATGCGACGAAGTTTCTCCTCGGTAGCCGCAATCGTCGAAGGCGTAGCATAACCGCTGAGGCTCAAGGCTTCGAGCAGCGACAACGTGACCCGCTCGATGTCACCCGCGGCCGCCGGTAGCGGTTCTGCCGGAACTTCTATCGTCTTGCTGTCCTTCGCCAGCTCGTAAAGTGTGACCGCGACCGCCTGTCCCAGGTTCATCGACACGTGCTCGTCTCGCGTCGGTATGTTCACCAGCCAGTGGCAGTGGCTCATCTCGTCGTTGCTGAGGCCGAATTTCTCGGATCCGAAAAGCAAAGCCACTGGAGCCGACGTCATTTGCTGGCGGATGCGTATCGCGCCTTCGTCGAGCCTGCGAATCGGGTGCTGCAGGTCGCGATGCTGGATCGAAGTCGTGCCCACCACCAACCCGCAATCAGCAACGGCGTCCGGCACACTCGCATATTCCTCGGCGCTGGCCAGCAGTTCCGCCGCGCCCATGGCCGAGCGGGCTTCGCGAAACGCCACCTCGTAGGGATTGACCACGCGCAGGCGCAGAAATCCAAAGTTGCTCATGGCGCGCGCGGCCGCACCTATGTTGAGGGGATTGCGCGGTCCTGCCAGCACTACGCGCAAGCGATCGAGTTCAACAGGCGAGGGCAAGAGGCCCTATTCTACGACACGCACGCGAGGCGGAAACGCTGGAAAACCAGCATGCAGTCAGTGACTGGCTCACCGGAGCGGTTGGTTTGTGAGCAGAAAGTTTCCGCCATTCTCTTTCACGACAATCACGTTGGCGCTTCCGACGAGGTGTTCCATGTGCGGCTTCTCCGATCCGTAGGTAAGCAGGTACCAGCGGGACGGCGAACTCCATAGTTCCACCATCCGGGCGTCATCGATGAACACCTGCGGTGCCCCCGGAGCATAAGAGCCGTATTCCAGGTTTGCGCCGCGGCCGTTCCACAGTAGCGCCGATCGATTGGCGTAAAAGTACACCGACGAGAACGCGTAATACTCGTTGGCTCCGATCAGCTCGCCGGGAGGACTTTGCTCGAGGGCGACAGCCAGCGGATAAGAACCTAAATAAGGATCGAAGACGACCAGCGCGAGGCGGGCGGCCTGAAGGAAAACGATCATGCAGACGGCGAGCGCGAGGAGCGTCTTGCGAAGGTTCGTACGCCACAGCAACAGCGAGACCGCGGCCGATCCAAAGGCCGCAGCCGCAAGACCAAGCGGCAGCTTGAGATAGGCGAAGGCCCCAAGCGTTAGATCGAGGATGTGTCCCATCGACAGCGTGTAAACATCGGGGTTCTGCGACAGCGCCTGAGAAATATCGCCCACCGCAGGCGTGCGCCATACCAACCCGAGTATCGCCGACAGCACGATAGACAGTGCGGCCGTGATTCCAAGCAGCAGGCGAGAACCAATGCGTATCCAGCGACCTCCGGCTGCTAAGGCCGAACCAATCAGAAGCGCCAATGCCGGATAGATCGGCATCGAGTAATACTCCTGCGTGGTGGAGAAGGTGAAGAAAACCATCACCACCGCGATCCAACAGACGGCCATTAAGCGCGCGCGGCCTGCCCTCGTTGAGGGTGTGTACGGCAATGTGGGACTGGCCAAGAGATAGACCGACCATGGGAACAGCCATACCAGGTTCAGTGCCCAGAAGAGCGCTCGCGGCACGGTGTTGTAGTCACGCGGATAACGCAGGTTCAAGAAACGCAGTAGATGCTCGTTGAAGAAGTAAAACCAGAAAAAGCCGCGGTACTCTCCAGGCCCGGCATGCAACGAGAATGCAAAGTACGGGGGGTTGCGCACCGTGACGAGGACGTGCCAGGGCAGCGCGATCAGCAGCGCGACCAGGACCGCAAGAATTATGTGCAACCGTTTCCAAGCGGCTGGCGAGAACAGTTGACGGGTGACCGCCATGAAAGCCAGGCCAGCGAGGATTGGGAACACAATCGCGATAAGTCCCTTAAGCAGCAGGCCGCATCCTATGCAAACGCCGAGGATGATCGACCACTGACGCGGGTTCTGCTCTTCAGGTTCAAGCAGGCGCAGCCACGCCCAAATCGCACCGGTAATCGTCAACGTAACGATCGCGTCGGGAATGAGAATTCGGGTGAAGAGAAACAGTCCCGTGCAAGTGGCCAGCGTCAGTCCAGCGTACAGCCCCGCATCGTCGCCAAAGGCCCAACGCGCAAAGCGAAATGTGATCCAGCACAGCAGTACGCACGAAAGTGCGAGTGGGAGGCGCGCAGCCCAGTCATATACCCCAAAGATGCGGTACGAGACCGCCATCATCCAATAGATGAGCGGCGACTTTTCCAGGTAGGCAACGCCATCGAGACGGGCAGTGACCCAGTCTCCTGAGGTAAGCATGGTGCGCGCAATGGTTGCCTGCACGGCGTCAACGTCATCGACCAGGCGTGGCGGACTGATGACGCTGACGAGGAAGACCAAGCCGGCCACGACTACAACGATCCAGCCTAGTCGCTGACCGCGACCATCGGTTTGGCCGCTGCGGATTCCTCGATTGCCGTTTCGATATTCCAACGCTTCATCCAAATGAACAGGACCAGCAGGCCCCATAAGTGATACCCCAGATTCGCTCTCCGCTCCAGGTGGTCGTCGAGCAGTTGGCGAACATAAGGCCAGCGGAAGAGTCTGCTTGACGTGATTGCGTCCTCGGAGAGCGTTTCCAGAAGTAATGGGCGCAGGACCCCGCGGAACCATTCGTGAATGGGAATGTCGAAACCGATTTTGGGACGACTCAGTACGGAGGGTGGCAGCTTATTCCGCATCAGGCGGCGCAGCACATACTTGGACTCCGATCCGTGCAGCTTGTAGTCGTCGGGCAGGCGGGCAGCAAAATCAACGATGCGATCGTCAAGGAACGGGGGCCGCACCTCCAGCGAGTGCGCCATACTGATGCGATCAACCTTGTACAAAATGTCGTCGGCCAGGTAGTACCGCTGATCAAATTCGAGGAAGCGCTTAAGGCCTTCGCCCGGCTGCAGGTCCTTCAGCATCTCCGCCATTGGCGCTGAATCGGCGTAGCGGAAGAGCTGCTCTTTCTCTTCGTCGGAGAATGTGCCGTTCCAAAACAGGTGCGCGGGCCCCGGCTCCATCAGCGAGCCTTGCAGGAAACGCTTGACCTTGTACTCGAAACTGATCTTGTCATCCGACACCGGCAGAAAATTGGCTGCTGAGAGCACAGCTCTTCGCAGGAGCGCGGGAAACTTCTTCGCGAGGTCGCTATACCGGTTGGCCTTGTAGGTGAGATAGCCGGCGAACAGTTCGTCCGCGCCTTCCCCCGTCAAAATTACGGTGACATCTTGTGCCGTCATCTTGGCCAGGAACCACAAGGGCACGGCGCCCGCATCAGCGCTGGGCTCGTCGGAATAGTACGCGATCTGCTGGATGGCATCGGCCAATTCGGCGTCGGTGTTCAGGTCGAAGTCGGTGTGATTGGTGCCGAAGTGGTGGCTGACTTCGCGAATGTACTTGCTCTCGTCGAACGAGCGCCCCTGAAACGTGACCGAAAACGTGTGCAGGCGGTTGGGACTGGCATTGGCCGCATAGTGCAGCACAGACGAAGAATCGAGCCCGCCACTCAGCCACACTCCCAGCGGCACATCGGAGACTAACTCCTCTGCAACTGATTTTTGCAGCAGCTCGTCGAGTTCTTCGCATGCGGCGTCGATTGAAGCTGGGGCCGGAAGACCGGCTGGTTCGGGAACATATGAGCTAGTGCTGCATTTTCCGTCTTTCCACTCCAGCATGTGGCCCGGCAATAGCTTTACGATGCCCTCAACCAGTGTGTACGGTGCCGGCACGTAATTCAGACTGAGGTAACAGTTCAGGCCGGGCAGGCAGATTCGCCGAGCTACGTTTGGGTTCGCGAAAATGCACTTCAGCTCGGAGCCGAAGTAGAGTTCGCCATCCTGCTGAAAGTAGTAGAGCGGCTTGATTCCCCTGCGGTCGCGAGCGAGTATCAGCCGACGCTGCGACTGCACCCAGATAGCGACGGCAAACATGCCGCGCAGGCGCGCAAACGCCGCGTCCCCCCAATGCAAGTAGGCCTGCAGGATGACTTCGGTATCGCAGTGAGTATGAAAGGTCGCGCCTTCGCACTCGAGTTCCTGCCGCAATTCGACGAAGTTGAAGACCTCGCCGTTGTAAACAATTACAGCATCGCGGCCGGCGCCGAAGATGGGCTGGTCCCCGCCTGCGATATCAAGAATGGCGAGCCGCGTGGCGCCCAGCGAGACTTCTTCGCATTCAAACCTGGCCTTTTGATTGGGCCCGCGATGCGTAATCGAGTCCACGGCGCTGGTGAGAACGCCCCCCGGCAGAGGTTTGCGAAGGTGGGTGAAACCGGTTATGCCACACATTCAGGGGATTCCGTTGCTCCCGCAGTTGTCCTACGAGTGTAAACCGGGGAACCTTACGTTACAAAAATGACGATAGCCGGCGAAGTTCGCTAGGTCTTCACAGATCATGCACCCGACGCTCCGGCCGTAAAACCCGGCGCCGAGCGTGGTGCGATTGTTATCCTGCTGGCGGAGGGTGGCTGATGCACACCATACTTTTTTACGATGTCGTTGATGACTATGTAGAGCGGCGGACCCAGTTTCGTCAGATACACCTGGACCTGGCACGGCAATCGCAACAGCGCGGCGAATTGGTGCTGGCGGGCGCGCTGGCCGAGCCCGCCGATGGTGCGGTTCTGGTGTTTCGTGGTGATTCAACAGACATCGCTGAAGCATTTGCCAAGGCCGATCCCTACGTGAAAAACGGCTTGGTGAAAGCGTGGCGGGTGCGGAAGTGGATGACCGTTGTCGGCGGGGAAGAATGAGAAGGCGCTGAAGCCTGTTAGGAAGACCTGCTTCCTATGGATGCCTGGTTCTTCAAAAGAGCCAGGCGGTAAAGCGTGCTGTAATGTGATCTCGTGCTGCTCCGATTTCGACTGAGAAGGTGGCTAAAGCGCAAGGCAGGTTTCGCCTGCGAGTCACGATCGCCAAGGAGGACCAGGGGTTGCTGACCATCTCGGAAGACGTTCTGATCGTTCTGGGTGCAATCGTTATTTCACTGATCTTCTGGTGGCTGGTGCGCTGGATTTGGCCTCCGGACCGCCGCCGCGTGCACAACGAAATAACCGGCTGGCAACTCAGCGTACTGGGGACAACGTATGCCGTGATTATCGGCTTCATGCTGTTCGCCGCGTGGGCCGAGTTCCGCGCCGCGGAGCAAAATGCGGCGTCCGAAGCCAGTTGCCTGATCAACCTTTATTGGACAGCTTCAGGGTTGCCTCAGGGCCAGAGCGCTGAAATTCGCAAGCTGGCCTCCGACTATGCCGACGCTATGATCGCAGATGACTGGCCCGCCATGAGTCGCGGTGAGTTCAGCAGCGCCGGAACCCGGATCATGCAGCAGATGTGGACGTCCGTTTCACAACCCCAGACGCTGTCTGTAGTCCAACAGGCAAGCCTGCAGCAAACTCTAGCCGAACTGGGAAGTATCACCGAACATCGTCGCATTCGCGAAATGCAAAGCGAACAGACACTTCCCGTCGTGTTGTGGGCAGTGCTTATCGTGGGCGCGGTCATTACGATCATGTCTGCGTGCCTGTTCGGCTCGGAGTACCCGGTCCTTCACTTACTTCAGGTCGTGACCCTGGCGTTGTTGCTTTCGCTGTCCCTGGTGGCCGTTGCCGATATCAACCGTCCGTTTCGGGGGGCGGTGCATGTGCAGCCCACAGGTTTCGAAAATGCGAAGCGCGTCTTCGAGAAATATCCGTGAGGGAGTCCGTCAGGTGGAACCGGCGGGAACGCTTATTCGGCCGCTTCGGGCTTGAAGATCCTGCCTCGACTGGTTTTTCCGTCCATCACGACGGACAGGGGCCGGTTGAAGTGCAAGAGGCGCACGCAGCCGTTTTCTTCGATGCTGTCCTGCGCCATCAGCCAGTCCCAATCCACAAAACCCTCTCCCGCGTCCGGATTCACTGTGAAATAGCCAATCTGGAAGGCGGTGAGATTTTGGAAGAAGTGACTGCCCTGCGATGGTGTTACGCGAAAATCGCGGAAACCGGCCTCTACGATCACTCGTGCGCCGGAAATCTGGTCCCAAGTAACCGGGATTCCCAACCATGATTCGTTCGATCCCCAGCGGCCGACCCCGATCAGGGCGTACGGCGCACATTTCGCACTTAACTGGGAGTTAAAGTGGGCGACGCTTTGGGCAACGTCGTGACTGCGCGCGCGCTCGAAGCGGTGAAAATCTACCACGATGATGTCGCGCAGGTCCCCGATGCGCCCGTGTCCCAGCACCTTCGCACTCTGACAAATGAGCTGGCTGGGATCTACGTCACTCATTCGTACCTCGCCGCCTTCTCGCGACATCACCAGCGGACGCATCTGGAGAAACCCAAACTCCGCATCTTCGCCTGCGCGTTGCGGCAGCTTCACGGCGAACTCAATTTCAACCGGGCGGCCCATGGCATCTTCGCCGATCGCCATAAGTTGCTCGAGAATGTGGGGCAGCGGAAACAATCCGTGTTTCAGGATGGGAGCGAAAGTGACAATGCGCACGCCCGGTCGGCTAAGCCCATCGTAAACCGCGTGGTTCTCCACCGAGTAGGTAGACGCAAGCATGTGCAACGTTCCATCCGCCTCCGCCGTCTTGAGGTGAAACGACACTTCGCGCAAATCATCGGCAGAATCTTCGTGATGGACACGAGGCGTCAGTTCCAGCGCCCAGAATTCCGTTTGCGAGTTGGCCAGGATGTCTTCGACCGACGAGAATTGCAGCAAGTTTCTGGGATAACGAGGGCTGAAGTTCAGGCACTTCCCGCCTCCCACGACGGCGCGTCCCATGCCAAGGGCAACCGCCGCAAAGCCGTCTTTCACCGTGACCGGCTCGACGGGATAGAAATTGCGCGACCGCACTACGCCCGAGAAGTCGGGATAGTATCGTTGCCCGTGCGGCGTACCCACCACCTGCTGGATCAGCACCGCCATCTTTTCTTCTTCCAGCCGATACGGCGTGGCCCGCACGTACGCCTTCGCGTGCTGGCTGAAGGTGGAGGCGTACACCCGCTTGATGGCCTCGGTCAGCTGACGCAATCGAACTTCGAGGTCGCGATCGTGATTGCCCAGCATGAACGTGTCGTATACCCCGGAGAACGGCTGATACTGCGAATCTTCCAACAAGCTGGACGAACGCACGGCCAACGGGAACGTGATGTTCTCCACAAATGCACGCAGTTGGTTCTGTATGTCCGCCGGCAGGGGCGATGCGAGGAATCGCTCCACGATCTCGCTGTCGCTGGAGCAGCGCATGGCGAAGTCGTGCAGTTCATTTTCGGCCAGGAAGCGGTCGAATACGTCGGTTGCCAGTACTACCGTGCGGGGCACCGCGATGCGCACCCCGGAAAAACGGCGCGGCATGTGTTTGGGATGCAGCAGGTGCCGGGCGAAGGCCAGTCCGCGGGCTTTTCCTCCCAATGAACCATCTCCGATGCGCAGGAAAAACGCGTCCGTGGGCTGAAAGGTTTCAGAATTAAAATCCCCAACCAGGGTCTGACTTTGCTCTCGGCGATAGCTGTGAATGGCTTCAATCAAGTCCCGGCGCAACACCTCGATGCTGGCAAAATCTGACAGCTTGCGTGGCCGGAGTTTCTGCGCGATGGCGAACTCCGTCCGGGCCATCAGCCAGTGTGAGAAGTGATTGCGTCCGGCATGGTAGGAAATGCTTTCTGCGGGAACCGTGCGCAACGCTTTCTCCAATTCGTTGAGATTGCTGGCGCGCGCCACCTCGGTCTTGCGGTCCGGCAGGCGAAAGATGAAGTCGCCGAATCCGACTTGGTCGATCAGCCAGAGCCGCAGGTCCCCCAACAAAGTCGGCGAGCGCTTTTGCAGGAAGGAGAATTCTTCCGCATGCGCCTTCGCCATAAACTCCGGACGCCCGGATTGCAACACAATCGGCACGTCGGGCACGATACTGCGAATCATGCGCGCCAGCTCGAAACCGGCTTCGGGCATAAGTTTCTCGTGACGAGGAAACTCCACGTCAGCCACCACGCCCAGCAGGCTGCCACGATACCGGAGCACCAGACCAGCGGCCTCCTCAAAGCTCGAGGCCAGCAGAATCTTGGGACGGGCCCGCATGCGCACCAGCTTGTGTGCCACGTTCAGCCCTTCGCTGATAAGACGCCGAGCCTGATCTATCAACTCCGTGTAAATGACCGGCAGAAACGACGAGTAATACCGGATGTTGTCTTCCACCACCAGCATCACGGGTACGCCCATGACTTCTGTATCGTGTTCGACGTTGCGCTTGTCTTCGACGTACTTGATGATCGAAATCAGGATGCGGGCATTGCCCTGCCAGAGAAAGATGCGCTCAATGGGGCTATGTGGCGTGCGCGCGACGAAGTTCTTGATCTCACGATAGTCGTAGGCCAGCACCACGACAGGAACATCGAGCCCAGCCTGCTGCACCTCGGTGGCGATCTCCGCGGCAGTCATGTCTTCCACTTCGAGATTGGATACGATCAGGTTGAATCGTGAATCGGCGCGCGCCAGGGCCAGCGCTTCGGCTCCGGTTTTCACGTGCGTGATGCGGGGGACGTGCTGCAGGTTGAGCTCGTACGATTCGCCGATCAACAACTCGTTCAGGCGGCCATCCTCACGCAGAATGAATGAGTCGTAGAGGCTCGACACCAGCAGGATGTCTTGCACCCGGAAAGGCATCAGGTTTTCGAAAGCTTCGAACAGTTTCTCCTGCTCGACGACGGCTTCGACCGCTGAATTCGTACCCATGCTGCAATAGTAACTCCGGCCCCAGGAATATGCGGTGATTCGGTTCACGCTGCGGCGGTCATTTGATACCGTAGAGGCAACCATGACATGGCTCGACGACTTTGGCTTTAAACCACGACGTCTCGGCATTCTCATCATCGTCATTATTATGGCGGCGACCGCCTTCACTACCTGGCGCAACGCTCGCATCGATGCGCTTGCGCACGCGGCCTTGGAGAAGAAGCCCGACCCCACGGCCGTGAAGCGGCTCGCGGGTTATTCCGGACAACGAGCCAGCGAACTGTTGTTGGTGGTGGCCTCAGGAGCGCCGGCCCAGGAAAACCGGCTGGCAGCATTGCAAGCTCTGGTCGATCGTAAGGACGCAATCCGGGTGTCGCGTTTGTCGGAGATGTTGTTGCCGCCCGAGAGTCTCGCGGTGCGGCAGGCGCTGGCCAATGCCATTTATCAGACGGATTGCTCGCCCGAATGCGTGCGCAACATTCTGTATTTTCAGGAGCGCATGGGGCGAGGCGACCGTCCTTCGGAAGAGACGGCGGCCAATCCTCCAGCGGGGTTGTCGGAGAAGGAGCAGGAGTTACAGACTGCACTGGATGAGATCCTGCGCAAACATAAACCCGGACTGGGCGCGGTACTGGAAAGAGTTTACGGACTTGCCGGGCCGTTCCCCAGTCCGTTCGCGACCGAAACGATCTCCCGCTTAGGCATTACCGAAGCGTGCCCGCTGTTGATGCGCACCTATCTCACTGTGCACGAGAACGTGAAGTCCTCACCCGAGTACAAGAACGTCGCCGACGCAGTAGAGAAGCTGGGATGCAAGAGCCGTCCTGTTCCCAGTCAGCCATAGCGACCGAATGCGGAGCTATTGCTGCGCGACTAGCTCAATGGAGAAAAGATGAAGCCTAAACTGCTACTTATCGTTGCCGCCTTGCTTCTGACGACCTTGTTCGCTGCTGCGCAGAACCTGTCCAATGTACCTCCAGCCAAGGTCACTTACATCCGCTGCGGTACCCTCTACGACGGCAAAAACGATGCCGCACAGAAGAACGTCACGTTGCGCGTCGTGGGCGAGAAGATCGAAGGCGTTGGGGCGAGCGTCACTCCCGAGGCGGGCGCCGAAGTCGTCGACCTCAGCCGCCAAGTTTGCCTTCCCGGATTGATCGACACCCACACACACGTACTCCTGCAAGGCGACATCACGGCTGAGGACTACGACGTCCAGTTGCTGAAGTCGTCCACTCCGTACCGCACGATTCTGGGGACTGTGTCAGCGCGACGCGCGCTGGAGTACGGCTTTACCACCATCCGCGACCTGGAAACCGAGGGCGCAGGCTACGCCGATGTGGACATCAAGAAGGCGATCAACAACGGCGTGATCCCCGGGCCTCGCATGCAGGTCGCCGGGCGTTCGATGGATGTGACCGGCGCCTATCCCCTGCTGGGATATTCCTGGGAACTAAAGATGCCCAAGGGTGTGCAGGAAGTCGATGGCCCCGAGGATGGCCGTAAAGCCGTGCGCGAACAGATCTCCCACGGAGTGGACTGGATCAAGGTGTACTCCGACCGCAGCTACTACGTGCGGCCCGATGGTGTGCTCGATGACGTTCCGACCTTCACTCTCGACGAACTCAAAGCGATCGTGGATGAGGCCCATCGCGAACGCCGCAAGGTCGCCTCTCACGCCAGCGCGCTAAACGGCGTGCACAACTCGGTGGAGGCGGGCGTCGACACCATCGAGCATGGCCAATACATCGCCGATGCCGACCTGAAGACGATGGTGGCTCACGGAACCTACTACGTGCCCACACTGTTTGTCGGTGAGTATGTGGCGGAAGGCCGCGCTGCCACAGGCGCGAAGGTATGGCTCGATATGGTCAGGATCCACGAAGAGACGTTTCGCCGCGCGCTCAAGGCGGGAGTGAAGATTGCCTTCGGTACCGATGCAGGCGGCTTCGACTGGAAGATCAATCCGGCAAAGGAATTTCCCCTGATGGTGAAGGGCGGCATGACTCCGGCACAGGCGCTGCACTCAGCCAACATGACCGCCGCCGAGTTGCTTGGCATGCAGGACAAAATCGGCTCGATCGAAACCGGCAAATATGCCGACATCGTGGCCGTGCCGGCTGATCCTATGACTGATATCCAGCAACTGCAGAAGGTCAACTTCGTGATGAAGGGCGGCGTGGTGTACGTGCGGCCGTGAGGTCGCTCAAACAATCGGCACATGCGGCGCCGCACTGCGCGACATCTCCCCGGTAACGCGTGGGTCGTCTGAGATCTCGATGGCGCGTTTGTAGGGTACGAAGCCAAACTTCATGTAAAACGCCATCGCCGCCGGATGGTCGGAAGTACAGGTATGTAACCAGACGCGTTCGGGCTTGTGTTCCCAAGCCAATGGAAGACAGTGCGCAAGCAAAGCGTGTCCAGCGCCTTTACCGATCATCGCTTGCGTCACGCCGAAAAACGAAATCTCAATATCAGGCATATGCCGGCGGTCGAATTCCAACAAACCCACGTCGGCGCCGTTGTGCGAAAGCACGTAGATATCGATGCCCGGGTCATGCAGGATTGCGCGAAGCTCATCATCAGACAGTCGCAAGCGGCTGAACCATAGCCAATTTTCACCGATTGAGCGAAACAGCCGGCGGTACCAGTCGAGATCGGGCTGGTCCACGCGTCGCACAGTGAAGTCTGACATTGTAGGAGTTACAGCGACGGGCGGAGAAGTGCGCATCTCCAGGTAGGTAACGACGTTGGCGAGTTTGCCCGGAGGCAGGTCCCTGTACCCGTCGCGCATGATTGCAGAGAGTATAAAGGCCTGATCATGTATGATGGCCTCCAAAATTCGGCCACGTGATGGAATCGAGAAAGGTAAATCATGAAACTTGCCGACGGGATTCACTACCTGGAACAGGATATGGGCGGTCACGTGCACGCATTTCTGCTGGACGATGGCAACGGAATCACCCTCATCGACTCTTTATACGACTCCGATGGGAAGATGATTCTGGACGAGATTCGCGCCATGGGTCGACAGCCATCCGACTTAAAGAACATCATCGCCACGCACGCTCACCGCTCCCATATCGGCGGCATGGCCGAGTTGAAGAAGCAAACCAACGCTACCGTCTACGCGCACGAATGGGAAATCGACATCATCGAGGGTAAGCGCAAGTCAACGAAAGTTTCGCTATGGCCCAGAGCTCCGCTGGCCGCTTACAAGTTGCAATTCGGGCTTGCCATTGGGTTCGATGGCCATAAGCCTTGCACGGTGGACAAGTCATTGAAGGAAGCGGACCAAGTGGGACCGTTGACGATTGTTTCGACTCCCGGACACACGCCCGGCTGCCTGTCGTTTCATTGGCCGGCGAAGAAAGCGCTTTTCGTCGGCGACGTAATCGTGACCTGGCCTCGTGTGGAAGCAGGTTGGGCAGGACTCACGCTGGACATGAAGCAAAACGTCCAATCAGTTGGCAAGCTCTCGGATTTCAGTGATACCGAGATCGTCGGCGTCGGCCATGGCGAACCTATTCCCGAGGGTGGCATCGAGGTCTTGAAGAAACTGCGAGAGCAAAAGGTGTAACCGATGCACAGGTCATATTTGAGTCGGAATCTCAAAGTGCCCGCATGATCTCGCGCCGGAGCTTTTTGGTCATCGCTGGTGGTGCCGCTCTCGCGCCACCTTGCTTATGGTCTGCCGATCAGGTTCCCACCATGCTCGATCATCTTCTTCTCGGCTGTAGCGACCTCAACCAGGGCATAGCTTTCGTGGAGAAGCACACAGGCGTGCGTCCGGCGATGGGTGGTATGCATCCCGGACGCGGCACCCGCAACGCGCTCCTGTCTCTCGGACCGCTGCATTATCTCGAAGTGATTGCACCCGACCCGGCGCAAACAGCGACTTCCACGACACGTCCGAAGTTGCCCTCGATGCTGAATCAGCTCGCTGCTCCTCGGCTGGTGGATTGGGCGGTGCACACCCCCGACATCGCTGCCGTGGCTGAGCGGCTGCGCAAGGCTGACGTGGCGTTTCGCGGGCCAACCCCAGGCTCGCGCGCTCGTCCCGATGGAAAGACGCTCCACTGGCAGACGCTCAATATCGACAACGACCGCGATGGCCTGCTGCCGTTCTTCATCCAATGGGGAGCGGAGACCGTGCATCCGTCGGTGGATGCACCACCGGGCTGCAAGCTGGAGAGCTTCGTGATCGCCAGCCCGGAGATCGTCTCGTTGGCGGCTGATTTCCAGAAGCTGGGCATCTCGGTGGATCTAACCTGGGGCAGCACAACACACCTGCAAGCAAGAATCGTTGGCCCAAAGGGGACGCTTTCTCTCGGGGAATGATGCAAGAGGCTCCTGTTACGCTGATCGGCGTTACGCTAACTGGCGTATTACAGGACCTTCTTCTTCCTACCGCAGGCTGAAGAACCCCGAGTTACACTGACATGCTCGTTATAAATAGGTCGCGCTGTTCAAATTACCAACCAGCTTACAGGAGTTGTCCTGATGCAACGTGCCGTCCTCGCAATCGTGCTACTCGCCTCCCTGGTTTCGTTCGCGCAGAATAAGCCAGCGGCTTATTTGGATACTTCGCTTCCGGCCGCTGCTCGCGCCCATGACCTGGTCAATCGCATGACACTCGACGAGAAAGCATCGCAGCTCGAGGACTGGGCCGTCGCGATCCCGCGCCTGGGAGTTCCGGACTATCAGACCTGGAGCGAGGCGCTGCATGGTGTCGCAAGGGCCGGCTACGCCACCGTCTTCCCTCAGGCGATCGGCATGGCTGCTACCTGGGACACGTCGATGGTGCAGCAGATGGGTGACGTGATCGGCATCGAGGGCCGCGCGAAATACAACCAGGCGCAACGCGAGGACAATCACCGCATCTTTTACGGCCTCACTTTCTGGTCTCCCAACATCAACATCTTCCGCGATCCGCGTTGGGGGCGCGGCCAGGAGACCTATGGAGAAGATCCATTTCTGACTGGCAAAATGGGCGTCGCCTTCATCACCGGAGTACAAGGTGAGGATCCCGATCATCCGAAAGCGGTCGCCACCAGCAAACACTTCGCGGTGCACAGCGGTCCTGAGCCGCTGCGCCACGGCTTCAACGTGGATGTGAGCCCCCGCGACCTGGAAGAAACCTATCTGCCGGCGTTTCGCACAACGGTGGTCGATGGCCACGTGAAGTCGGTGATGTGCGCCTACAACGCCATCGACGGGACCGCCGCTTGCGCCAACAAGATGCTGTTGAAAGACCACCTGCGCGACGCCTGGGGATTCAAGGGCTTCGTGGTCTCCGACTGCGGCGCCATTGTGGATGTCTATAACGGACACCATAATGCGCCTGACATACTGCACGCCTCGGCCATCTCGATCAAGGTCGGCACGGACCTGTCTTGCAGCATCCGGTCGCCGGGCTTCAATACCCTGGCCGATGCTGTACGCCAGGGGGTTGTGTCCGAGGAGTTGGTGACCGCTGCGGCCGAGCGTCTCTACACTGCGCGCATGCAACTCGGTTTCTTCGATCCGCCGGGAAACAGCACGCTGGATCGTATTCCGTTTTCTGCTGTTGCCTCCGAGCAACATCGCAAGGCCGCTCTCCGGGCGGCAGAAGAGTCCATGGTGCTATTGCAGAACAACAATGGTGCTCTGCCGATCAGCAAGGCGCCGCACGACATTGCAGTGGTGGGGCCGACCGCCGACCTGCTGGTTTCGCTGGAGGGCAACTACAACGGCCAGCCATTGCATCCTGTCAGCCCGTTGGACGGCATCACTAAGCAATTCAAGTCGGCCACGATCCACTACGCACAGGGCTCGACCCTGGCCGCCGGCAGCAGCGTACCGGTTCCACGGACGGCATTCGGCAGCGGTCTGCGCACTGAGTTTTTCGCCACTCCCGACTGGACCGGCCGCCCCGTGCGCGTAGCAACCGAGCCCGGGATTCAGACTGACTGGGACAATGCCACTCCCACACCCGAAGTTCAAACCCACGGCTATTCGGTGCGCTGGGCGGGCACAATTCGCGTTCCGGCGACCGGCAAGTACGTCTTCACGGTCGAGCCGGGGTCGGCCTTTCCGTACTCGCCCAAAGAGACGTACCGGTTTGTGCTCGACGGCAAAGTCCTGTCTGAGGGCGATCTCAACAGCGGCAAGCCGAGTACCAAGCCAACGGGCGCAAACAGTACCGCGCCTCCCAATATGTCGAATTCGACGCCCGCAAAAGTGGAAGTCCCATTCACCGACACTAACCCTCATGATTTCCGGCTGGAATACAGCCACTCGGGCGATATGTCGGGAGGCGGGGTGGCCTTGAACTGGGAGGCTCCGGCGCAGGCGCAGATCGACGAAGCCGTGGCGGCCGCGAAGGTGTCCGACATCGTTCTCGCCTTCGTAGGGCTCTCGCCTGAACTGGAGGGCGAGGAGATGCCGATCAAGATCGAAGGCTTCAGCGGCGGAGACCGCACCAGCATCGATCTTCCGGCAGCACAGCAGCACTTGCTGGAAGCCCTTGGTGCAACTGGCAAGCCGGTCATCGTTGTGTCCCTGAGCGGCAGCGCCCTCGCACTGACCTGGGCCAAGGAGCATGCCGCCGCGATTCTTCAGGCCTGGTATCCCGGCGTGGATGGCGGAACCGCGATTGCGCGCACACTCGCGGGCGCGAACAATCCGGCCGGACGTCTCCCAATAACCTTCTATGCCGGCACGAGCGACTTGCCGGCCTTCACCGACTATTCGTTCAAGAACCGTACCTATCGCTATTACTCGGGCAAGCCGCTCTGGGGCTTTGGATACGGACTCAGCTACTCCACGTTTCAGTACGGACCAGTCAAGCTCTCGAGCACCACGGTTGCAGCGGGCCAGCCCGTCACCGCAACCGTCACCGTCACCAACACAAGTAAGGTAGCGGGAGAGGAAGTGGTCGAAGCCTATTTAAAGACACCACAGGCCGATGGTCCAATCTACTCGCTCGTAGGATTTGAGCGGGTCCATCTCGCCCCCGGCGCGAGTCGCGACGTGTCACTCGAGCTGGGTCCCCGCTCGCTTTCGGCAGTCGATAGCAAGGGCCAACGATCCATCCTGCCCGGGGCATATCACCTGACCGTCGGATCAACCCAGCCAGCGGAAAGCGCCTCCAAGTCCGAAGCCGACTTCACCGTGAACGGAACGGCGGCGCTGCCCAAGTAACCGAAGCGCCTTTCTATATATATATCCAAAATAAGAACTCGCAACGGTCGCGGAGTACGTAGCTCCTGCGTGTGATACACGGGGCGTATATGAGCCTGACTCGCCGTCGCGTGATGCGCTGAAAACGTGTGATTCACCGTTGTTTAGAATCAATGGCTTGGGCGGACATTGATCGCATGTCATTGATAAATAGATAAGTTATAGAAATCCCAGCGACGGACGGCGGACACGTCGCCTTGCGATAAGGGGCGAACGAACAGCAGTCCACTGAGTGCCTTCGGCGACGATAGCCGAGAAATCTTGCCGAAGCTATTTTCTCGACACTACGGTCGAATCCTTATGCTCAAAACCGCCAGTGACCGGTAAATATTACTTAACGCGGTCCAATCCCGCAGGAGTAAGGCCTTTGTTCTTAGTTACATCCATTACCTTGATTCTGGCACTCGAAATGCCCTTTACTCTCTGGAACAGAGCAAGGTCATAAGATGCCTTATCTACGGCTTTACGCGCGAGATTTACCGATTCAGCAAAAGCGTGTCATAGCAGAGAAGCTCATCGAGATTACGCTACGTACGTTTAAGCTTCGCGCCAGTCAGCGATACCAGACGTCGGTCCAGTTCATCACGATGTCTCCTGGGTCAGGGGTCGGCGGTGGGGAGGCGGTGATTCCGCGAGGCGCGGACTTCACCCTGGAAGTGATTGGACATAATCTGACGGAGGAAAAGAAGAGAGCGTTCGCTGAGGAAGCGGCCGCTATGCTCGCCCTCATGGCACCCAAAAGGCTAGTGCCCCGCATGGTCCGTCTGCTGGGAATCAAAGCGAAGTCGGAGCGACAAATCGCGCTTCAGTTCAATGAACTCAGCCCAGCGGTTAGTGATCCATTCGTCGTGGACGTACGGCCTTGGGCTGCGTGATCGAACAATTGCACTAACGACGTCCGCCGAGACAGCGCCTGGTCGACACCTCGCCGAGGTGCCTCGCCTAATTGTTCTCTGGCAGTAAAATCCCAATTACGAGAAGTTAGTTTGCCCGCAAGAGCCGGATAGCGTCCTCAAGACAACGGCGCTACCTTTGCAATATGCAACCCGAGACACAGTGGCAACAAGTGATGGCGCGCGACGCCCGGCAGGACGGCAGGTTCGTCTTCGCGGTGCGGACGACTGGGATTTATTGCCGGCCGTCGTGCCCGAGCCGGCGTCCGCGGAGGGATTCCGTGGAATTTTTCCCCGATCCGCGGCAGGCAGAACGGGCAGGCTATCGGGCGTGCTTACGCTGCAAGCCGACGCAGATATCTGCGCAGACGCGAGCGGTAACACAGGCGCGCCAGTTGCTTGACGAAGCCGAGGGCGTGCTGACGCTGGCAGAGTTGAGCAGACGAGTCGGGGTTAGTCCGTTTCATCTGCAGCGGCTGTTCAAGCGAGCCACCGGGCTGAGCCCGCGCGAGTATCAGTCAGCGCGGCGCATGCAGCAGGTCAAGCGAGGATTGCGCAAAGGAGATGACGTGACAACTGCACTCTACGATGCGGGCTTCGGGTCGCCCAGCCGCCTTTACGAGAAGACCAGCCAGCATATGGGAATGACTCCGGGAACTTACCGGCGTGGCGGCGCGGGGACCAACATTCAATTCTCGATCGTGCCGTCGCCGCTGGGACGACTGCTAGTAGCAGCGACAGCACGGGGACTTTGCGCCGTGAGGTTCGGCGAGAACGCGGCGGAGTTGGAGCGCGAGTTGCGCGAGGAATTTTCCTCCGCGCAGTTGCATCGGGATGACGGCCCGCTTCGGCCGTATCTACAACCTTTACTGGCGAGTTTGCGGGGTGAGACGGTCACGATGGATTTGCCTCTGGATGTTCGCGCCACTGCGTTTCAGAAAAGAGTCTGGGACGCACTGCGCGAGATTCCGGCGGGCCAGACCCGCAGCTACACGGAAGTGGCTCGCGCCATTGGCGAACCGAAAGCGGTTCGCGCCGTTGCCACAGCGTGCGCTAGTAATCCTGTGGCGCTGGCGGTGCCTTGCCATCGCGTGGTGCGCAGCGATGGCCAGTTGGCTGGATATCGTTGGGGCATTGCGCGCAAGAAGAAGCTGCTGGAACAGGAACAAGGACAACAGTGAGCGAACAAGCCAATGCTGGGTGAAGGTGACTAGCACCCAGGTTAGCGCCGAAATAGCGGCGCTAACACTTCGACTCCGCTCAAGGCAGCCTCTGGGGCACCCAGCTTGTTCAGGGTTCGGGACAAATGTTTTCAACCTCGGACTGCGCTTGTCGGAAACTGCAGATCCTTCGACTGCGCGCCTTCCCAACCCGCAAAAGCAGCGGGTCGAAGAATCAGGCAGGCGCTTCGCTCAGGATGACAGCATCATGAATCGCGAGCGCCGATTCCCATAATGGAAAACGTGCTCGCGTTTCCTTTCTTATCCTCAAGCTGGTCATTTATACTCGCCTGTTTGCCCGGAGTGGGTGATGTCACTGTGTGACTGAGGCCACTATTCCGGAATGATCAATGGTTTTGCGTGGTTGAAGGAGTTCAGGGTGAAGATCCTGGTTTGCATGAAGCAGGTCCCGCAGAAGGACGCTCCGCTCAAATTGAACGAGAGCGGAACATGGATTCGAGAAGATGTCTCCTACGAAGTGAATGAGCCGGATGCCTACGCGCTGGAAGAAGCGCTACGCCAGAAGGAAAAGCACGGAGGCGAGGTGGTAGTGATCACCAGCGGCCCTGCCCGCGCCCAGCAGGTGCTGCGCGAGGCCCTGGCCAAGGGTGCCGACCGTGCCATTCATCTCGAAGGCGACAGCTTCGTCGGGCTCGACGCGTTTAATACTGCGAAGGCATTCGCCGCGGTGGTGAAGGATGAGAATTTCGATTTGGTTTTCACTGGCTTGCAGTCGGACGACTACGGTTTCGCGCAGACCGGAGTGGTGCTCGCCGAACTGCTTGGCTGGACGCACGCCACCATCATCATGCAGATCGAGAAGAACGATACCGGAATTCGAGTAAAACGCGAGCTCGAGGCGGGATACTTTCAGTTCGTCGATATGCCGCTTCCGGCGGTGCTTACGATTCAGTCAGGCATCAACAAGCTGCGTTATGCGACGCTGATCGGCATCAAGCAGGCGAAGAACAAGCCAATGAAGAAGGTCGCGTTTGACGAGGTCAAAGCGGCACTGGGCGAAAACCTGCAGAAGATCGAAAAACTTTATGTTCCGCTGAAGACGAAGAAGACGGAAGTGATCGAAGGCCCACCGGCAGAGGTGGCCAAGAAACTGGTAGAGAAGCTGCGCAATGACATGCACGTGTTGTAATCCCGCTGCGGAAAAATCGAACCTCAGCCCTCGGCGACTGAAGCCGCCTCGGGACAACAAAGGTAGACGGGTCGTAAGGCGCGGCTGAGAGCCGTGCCCCTCAAAACGCAGACTTCGCGCAGCGGGTATCACTGACAGCGGAAGTGGATCGGGTAACTCGCAGGCAGGAGACGCTGATGGCATCACGAGAAGAAAGCCGCGAGAGTGGACGAGCCTACATGGTCGTAGGCTGGATTCTGGTGCTCTTTGCGTTGCTCGTAATTTTTTTTGAGCCAGCAGCATTCAAGCTCGGACAGACGCGGTTTGGCATGATCGCTGTTGGACTGGTGCTCGTAGGGTTGCTGCTGAACATCCACGGATGTCGGCTGAGGCGGCGCAGTTCGTAAGCCCGCGAGCCGCAGCGAATCAGGTATTGGCGATACCGCCAGCGAATGGTGTGCGCTCTATACAGGGCGCAGGAACGGATTGAAATGGCAGACACAATTCTGGTTGTAGTAGAGCAGCGGGAAGGCAAGCTGAATCGCGTTTCATGGGAGACGCTCGCGGGAGCTCAGGCTCTCGCGGCCGAGACGGGATGGGTGCTGGAGGCAGCGGTGGTGGGAAACGGCGTCGGAGACGTGGCCTCCGAGGTCGCGGCGAAGAAGGTCGCCAAGGTATATGACATCGAGTCGTCCAAGCTTGAGCCTTATACGCCAGACGGATTTGTGGCGGCGTTGAAGAGCTTCCTCGAAGAGAAGCAGCCGAAGCTGGTGCTGATGCCACATACCTACCAAGTGCGCGACTTCGTTCCCAAGCTGGCCACCGCGCTCCATCGCTCGCTGATCAGCGACGCGATTGGCTGTAAGTACGAAGGTGGAAGGCTGCTGTTCACGCGGCAAATGTTCCAGGGCAAATTTGCTGCTGACGTTTCGTTCACCGGCGACGCTCCCTATTTCGCAACGTTCCAGTCAGGCGCATATCGGGGCGATAAGGTGGAAGCGGGCGGCGCATCCGCTCCCGTCGAGACGGTAAACGCTGCGATTGCGGACGGCGTGATTCGCAACAAGCCGGAGGCCCCATTCAAAGAAGCCAAGCAGGCCGTGGATCTGACGCAGGCGGAGATTATCGTCTCGGTGGGCCGCGGTATCAAGGAGCAGAAGAACATCGAACTAGCGCAACAGCTTGCTACTGCGTTGGGCGGCGAGATTGCGGCATCGCGCCCGATCTGCGATTCCGGCTGGCTGCCAATGGATCGCCAGGTAGGTTCGTCGGGACAAACGGTTGCACCCAAGCTGTATCTCGCTCTGGGAATCAGTGGCGCTATCCAACACGTAGTTGGCATGAAGGGCGCGCGCAGTATTATCGCGATCAACAAGGACTCTGAGGCGCCGATTTTTGAGATTGCCGACATTGCGGTGGTGGGCAACCTGTTCGACATTGTGCCGCCGCTGATCGAGGAAGTAAAGAAGGCCAAGGGCGCATGATCGTTTTTCGCAAACCACTACCAAACGTCGAACGCCCGACAATGGAAGCGGATGTGGTCATCGTCGGTGGAGGGCCCGCCGGCATGGCCTGTGCGCTGCGCCTATCGCAGTTAATAGACGAGCACAACAGCAAGCATCCGGACGCACCGCTTTCCAAGGACAACGTCTACGTTTTGGAGAAAGCGCGGGAGGTAGGAGCGCATTGCCTGTCGGGGGCTTTGCTCGATCCTCGCTCGATGCTCGAGCTGCTGCCGGATTTTGAGAGTGACGCTCCGCTTGAGGCTGCAGTGGTGAAAGAAGCGGTCTATTACCTGACGCGCAACGGGAAATTCAAACTTCCTATCACTCCACCTCCGCTGCGAGACCACGGCAATTACGTGATTTCGATCAATCGTTTTGTGAAGTGGTTGGCCAGCAAGGTCGAAGCGGCGGGCATCACCATCTTCACAGGCTTCGCTGGATCAGAGCTGCTGTTTGAGAAGGGGCGCGTCCTGGGAGTGCGCACCGACGACAAAGGTGTCGATAAGAACGGCCAGCAGAAGTCGAACTTTGAGCCTGGCTACGATCTGAAGGCAAAAGTTGTCATCCTTGCTGAAGGCAGCCGCGGGTCGCTGACGAAACAGTTGATCGGCCGCTTTCAGTTGGACCATGAACGTAATCCGCAGACGTACGGAATCGGAGTAAAGGAGCTGTGGGAACTGCCGCCGGGCCGCATAGCCGCGGGCGAAGTGATTTACACCATGGGCTACCCGCTGAGCTTCCACGAGTACGGTGGGGCGTGGATTTACGGTTCCAATAACAACCTCGTATCGCTGGGCTTTGTCACCGGACTGGACTACCCCGATCCTCGCATAGACCCGCAGCGCGTACTGCAGGAATTCAAGAAACACCCCTTCATTGCGAAGCTTCTCGAAGGCGGCAAGATGGTGCGCTACGGCGCGAAGTCACTGCCTTACGGGGGTTGGTGGTGTATCCCCCCGGTTGCAGGCGATGGCTGGATGATTCTGGGTGACTCGGCAGGCTTCTTGAATTCGCAGCGGCTTAAGGGAATTCATCTGGCCATCAAGAGCGGGATGCTGGCAGCGGAAACGGCGTATGACGCCATGGCAAAGAGTGACTTCTCACTCGATGTACTCGAGAAATTCCAGGAGCGCGTGGAAAAGAGCTGGATCAAGGAAGAACTGTGGCCGGTCCGGAATTTCCATCAGGGCTTCGACAAGGGATTTCTTTCCGGTATGTTTCATGCCGGAGTTCAGCAGCTAACTGGGGGGCGCGGATTACGCGCACACTACAGCAACCACGCAGGTCATTTGCGGATGAAACAGTTGTCGCAACTGCCGCCCGACGGAGGAGAAGATGCGCACATCATCAACGCGGCGAAGGGTGACGGTAAACTCACCTTCGACAAGCTGACTGACGTGTACTACTCCGGCACCAAGCATGAGGAAGACCAACCGGCGCACCTCGTTATCCAGGACACGGACATCTGCAACGAGCGTTGTGTGCGCGAATACGGTAATCCCTGCAAGAATTTCTGTCCCGCGAATGTATACGAAATGGTGGAGGCGACAGACACCCCTGGCGGATTGCAGATTCACCTGAACGCTTCCAACTGCGTCCATTGCAAGACCTGCGACATCATGGACCCTTACGAGATCATTACATGGGTTCCGCCCGAGGGCGGAGGAGGCCCGAACTACGAGGGCATGTAGCGGGCAGCTTTGTTGGAGCTAACTTATCTCCGGCACCAGGCGCGCTTAATCGACCGGGGGGCTTTTTCCACAGCCAAATTTTTGCCCTTTCGGCCTTCGGTCGTGATTTCCACAGGCTATTCCCTTCAAAACGTGTCGTCTCCATCAATAAATTCTTCACAGTCCATAAATATTTCTTTAATGAAACGACGAAGGCGCGCTGGTAGGCTGAAATGTCTCAGCCGGGGTCGCCAAGCGCGCATTCACCGTTCATCATAGGCAGGACAACTACTTGCAGTTGTGAGGAACAAAATCTCATGTTTCCCAAGTCTGGCTCTCAAACATTTACCAGCATACTGACAACTTCATTTCTCGCGTTCTTCGCTCTTCTTTCTTCGATAACAACTTTGGCGCAGTCCACCACCGAGGGCGCAGTGGGCGGCACGGTATATGACCAGCATGGCGCGGTGGTTGCGAACGCCACAGTTGTCGCACACAACAATGGCACGAATGCGGAACAAACGGCGACTACCAACTCGTCAGGTTACTTCCGTATTACCGGACTGGCGCCTGCTACTTACACGGTGACAATGACGGCATCAGGATTCGCCGGTTACAAGGCAGAGTCTGTGGTTGTCGAACTGGGCCGCGTTACAGAGCTTTCTCCGAAGTTGGGCGTAGCCGGCACCACACAACAGGTGGACGTTAGTGGGGAAGCCCCCGAGGTAAACACGACTTCTCCTGACTTCGCGCCTACGCTGAACCAGGTGGCGATCCAGAACCTGCCGATCAATGGCGGGCGCTGGTCGAACTTCGCGCTGCTCACGCCCGGCGTGAATAACGATCTCAATGGCTTCGGCCTGGTGAGCTTTCGCGGCATCAGCACGCTGCTGAACAACAACACCATCGACGGCGCCGACAATAACCAGGCGTTCTTCTCCGAGGAGCGCGGACGCACCCGCGCCGGGTACTCCACTGCCAAGGTTGCTGTGCAGGAGTTCCAGGTCAACACTTCCGATTACTCCGCCGAGTACGGGCGCGCGGCTGGCGGCGTCGTCAACACTGTCACCAAGAGCGGAACCAACCAGTTCCACGGCGACGGCTACTTCCTCGATCGTGACAGCGCCTGGAGTTCCGTCAACCCTTACACCACGATCACGAGACAGACCTCGCCCGGTGTTTTCACGAGTAACCCCTTCCTTCCCTTGGACATCCGCAAGATCTGGGGATTTGGCGTCGGTGGCCCGATCATCAAAGACAAGCTTTTCTTTTACGTGGCGTACGACAACTATGGTCGCAATTTTCCCGGAACGGCGGTAGCCACCAGTCCGTCTGCGTTTTTTGCCCCGCCCAGCACGGCAACCATCGCCACACTGGCGGGTCGTTTGGGAGTGAGCCCGGCGCAAGCCCAGACGGATTACACGAACGGGTTGAACGGGCTCCTCACGATGCTCGGACCGGTTCCGCGAACCGGCAACCAGAACATCGTGTTCCCGAAGATCGACTGGGTGATCAATCCGAAAAACACTTTCTCGGGATCAGTCAATCGCATGCGTTGGTCATCGCCCGCAGGAATTCAGACACAATCCAGCAATACATTCGGAATTGCCAGCTTCGGCAATGACTACGTCAAAGACACGTGGGTGATCGGCAAACTCAGCTCGATCATCACCAATAACATCACCAACGAAGCCCGCTACCAGTGGGGACAGGACTTCGAGTACGAAAACAACCAGACGCCCACTCCGTATGAGCAAAACACGCTGGTATCGCCTCCGGGATACACCAATCCCCTGGGTCTGCCGCCGCAGGTTTCCATCACCAACGGGTTCACCTTCGGAGTTCCCAGCTTCCTCGAACGTCCGGCGTATCCCAACGAAGTGCGCAATCAGTTTGCTGACGTGGTGTCATGGACGAAGGGCAAACACACGTTCAAGTTTGGCGCGGACTACAGCCATATCAACGACGACACCAAGAACCTGCGCTTCCAATACGGTGCTTACAGTTACAGCAGCTTGCTGAATTACTTCTCGGACCTGTACAAGCCCGACGCTTGTGTGTCAAAGGGCGTGGGAGTTCCGTGTTATTCGAGCTACCAGCAAGCGTTCGGCCCCTTGGGTGCGCAATTCAACACCAACGACATGGCATTCTTTGGCGAAGACTCGTTCAAGCTAAATCCGCGGCTGACGCTGAACCTGGGCCTGAGATACGAGTATGAAATGCTTCCATCGCCAACTCTGGTCAATCCATTGGCTCCGCAGACGGCGAATCGTCCGGCGGACAAGAACAACTGGGGGCCGCGTGTCGGCTTCGCCTACGATGTCTTTGGGGATGGAACCACTGCGATACGCGGCGGGTGGGGCATCTACTACGGTCGAATCATTAACTCGACGATCTACAACGCCTTGCTCAATACCGGCGCAGCCGGCAGCCAGTTGAGTTACTTCTATACGGCGACACAAGGCGGCGCGGTATTCCCGCAGATTTTCAATCCCTCGACGCTTCCGTCAGGAACGGTGAAGCCCAGCATCGTGTATTTCAACAACAATTTCCAGAACCCGCAGATCGAGCAGGTTGACTTGATCTTCGAGCGGCAACTGGGTTGGAACACAACTTTGTCGCTGAGCTACTTGGGAAGTTTCGGCCGTGAGCTGCCCAATTTTGTCGATACGAACCTGGGAACGCCGACCACGATTACTTACAACGTGATTGACCCCAACCATAAGGGCCCGATCACGGCGTCAACCTTGTCGGAATTGCTCTACACCACGCGGCCGAATACCAATTTTGGTTCGATGACCAGTATCTTCAGCGGCGTCAATTCCAATTACAACGCGTTTGCGATCCAGTTGAACCACAACATGAGCCACAATGTTCAGTTCGGCGCCAACTACACCTGGGCGCACGCGCTGGATTTTGGCCAGAACGAGTCGACCTTTACCGATACGAATGACCTGCTTAATCCCAGCTGCCTGCAGTGTGAATACGGGAACTCCAGTTTCGATGTTCGCCAGCGCTTTACGGTGAACGCGGTGCTGGATTCGCCATGGAAGGTGAAGGGGTGGGCGGGTTACCTGGCGAATGGCTGGGAGCTCGCGCCGATCTTCCAGGCGCAGACCGGTTTGCCCTATAGCTTGTTGACCAGCGGAACACCCACGGGCGGTCTGGGATCCAGTATTAATGGTTCGGGAGGCGCCAACCGCCTGCTTGAGACTGGACGCAATACCTACCGCTATCCCAACACTTACGTTGTCGACATGCGTCTCTCCAAGAGCTTTCAGATCACGGAACGCGTGAATCTCCAATTCCTGGCAGAATCGTTCAATCTTGCCAACCATCTCAATGTGACCGGCATCAACAACACGGGCTACATCATTGGGAGCGTGGCTGGGGTCCCGACGCTTACGTTCAATGCTCCGTTTGGCACGGTTACCAACGCCAACAGCAACTTTGCCTATTCGACGCGTCAGGTCCAGATCGGAGCCAAGCTCCGCTTCTAGCTGTTCCGGCGTCTAGATATCGTCGCGCCCCGGCTGACTCGGCGGGGCGCATTTATTCTGTGCGCTGCTTAACGGCATGGTTGCATCTATAATGACTGACACTGTTTCCGACCTCCGAGGCCTACCGGGATACCCAGGGCTGCGGCGGCGGTGCCTCACGGGAGTGAGGCCGAGGGTGTGGAGGGAAACGTCCACGCCTCCCGTGCTTGGAAAGGAAACCAGAATCCGCGCAGACTTGTCTTGTCTCGCGCTTCCACTCCGTTCCCGGCACATTCAAACTCAAGCGGCTTTTCGCTGTTCGCCTTTCGCTCTTCGCGGAACCTGTGAAAAGCTCTGGCGAAAAGCGAAGGGCAGATCGCGAATAGCGTGGGTTTAACCGACAAATACGGACGCAACATCCACGATCTGCGGATCTCGATCACCGATCGCTGTAACTACAAGTGTGTGTATTGCCGCTCGGGCAACGACGGTCCCGCGTTTCCAGAGATGCCCATTGCCGACTACCTCCGCATGGTGCGGGTATTTGTGGGGCTGGGGATCACCAAGGTTCGCCTGACCGGAGGAGAGCCTCTGCTGCGGCGTGGCTTGGTCGAGATGGTGCAAGAACTTGGCCGCATGAGAACGCTCACCGGCGAGACGCTCGACATCGCGATTACCACCAACGGACACTTGCTTGCCGAATTGGCGCAGCCTCTGGCGGACGCCGGACTTTCTCGCGTCACGGTTTCGATGGATGCGGTGGACGAGGAGCGTTTCGCTCGCATCACGCGGGTGCCCAACGCCTACGAGCGAGTGCTGGCAGGGATCCGCGCGGCAGAACATGCCGGGTTGAGCCCGGTGAAGGTGAACTGCGTCTTGTTGCGCGGCTTTAACGACGACCAGATCCCCGCGTTCGGACAGTTTGCCCGCGAGGAGGGCGTCGTCGTTCGCTTCATAGAGTTCATGCCGCTGGAGGAGGACCGCGTCTGGTCGCCGGAGATCGTGGTCACTCTCGACGAGATCCTGCAGCGCATGGCGGAATTCATGCCCCTGCGCGAGATCGATCGCCAGCCTAGCGAAACTGCCCGCCGGTATCGCTTCGAAGACGGTGTCGGCGAGATAGGAATCATTGCGCCGGTGTCGCATGCGTTTTGCGGTCACTGCAGTCGTATCCGGGTGACCTCCGACGGCAAGATTCGCACTTGCCTGTTCTCGGTGCGCGAGCATGATCTCGCAGGATTGATGGCTAGTGGCGCGAGTGACGATCAGATGGCGGATTTTATCGGAAGGGCTGTAGACCAGAAAGAAGCTCGCCACCACATTGGCGAGCCGGGCTTTATTCCGGCGTCCAGAACGATGGTCCACATCGGGGGCTAGGTTGTGGGTCAGTAGTCTTCAATGACAGGCAGCAATGTCGATAATGTTTGGACCACTGCGTCTAGCGTTTCAGGCGTCGCTCGTTCGATGAACGTGAATTGCCGGGATCGCCAATCGAGGCTTCTCATCTGTCGCATCACTTCGAAGGTGAAGGGCTATCCGTTCGAAGTTGAAACGAATTCGACTCGTGTTCGCGGAGTCGTATTGGCTGATCGAATGATGCCCAAACCAGATCGCCTGAGTCCGGAACGTAGCTTCGTTTCACCAGGCTTCCTTGCCTTTGGGCTTTCCCCAATCAATTTCTCCGTGCAGGTTGTCGGAGGTGACTCTCGCTAACATCTCTTTTAAAGCTGGCTTCTTCGTGACTGGTTTCGCCACAATAGCGCCATTCTTCATTCCGAACACGAGAGTATTCCCTTCTTTCAGCCCGGCAGCCCGTAGAACCACCTTGGGCAGGCGAACTGCCATGCTATTACCCCACCTCACGATCTTGCGCGCCCGCATAATGTATCTACACCGCACTGTGTGCTCAGAAACTCGCACGGGCTTGACCCCGCTTGCACAAACTTGATTGGCAGGTGAAAATAGCTGGTGGTGACGGGTTGCAGTGTTGGTTGAGGTACTTGGCCGCGTCGGGTTGGCGCGGTTCTCATTTTTGTAACGAACGCTGTTAGCGCGGCATCTATTAAGTTGTAAATGAAGCGTCAACTTGCAGCTTCAACATCCCCGTAGGTCGGGCCCACCGTTGTGGGCAGTGGATTTACTGGAGCAGCAAGCAGCTTTCAACATCCCCGTTCCGGGGCGTGGTTTTTGGATCAAGAAGGGCTTCGCGGCCGGAACTGAAGGCAGAGACATTAACGTGGCAACAGCACCGATTACGGAAGCGGCATCGTGCTCGCTTGAAAACTATCTCGTACTTCCCGACCATTCCATGGACGAACGGATTCGGGAGGCGAAGCACATCCTGGGACGCGAGTGCGTGGTCCTGGGTCACCATTATCAACGCGACGAAGTCATACGGTTTGCCGACTATCGCGGCGATTCTTACCGGCTCTCGCAAGTCGCTGCGGAAGCCGCAGGCCGCTACATTGTGTTCTGCGGTGTGCACTTCATGGCGGAAAGCGCCGACATTCTGGCTCACGACGGCCAGTCAGTCGTGCTTCCAGACCTCAACGCCGGATGCTCGATGGCTGACATGGCTGAGATCGGCCAGGTTGAGGACGCATGGGAGCAGTTCGTCAACCTTGGGCTTACCGACGACGAGGGCCAGGGCATTACGCCGCTGACCTACATGAACTCCACCGCCGCGATCAAGGCGTTCTGCGGCGAGCGCGGAGGCATGGTTTGCACGTCGTCCAACGCTCGGGGTGCGTTCGACTGGGCCCTTCGGCGCAACGAGAAGATCTTCTTCCTGCCCGACCAGCACCTCGGCCGCAATACGGGTTATGCCCGCGGCATCGCGCTGGATGAAATGGTGGTATGGGACCCGTATCAGCTACAGGGAGGACTCACGGCCGATCGTTTGCGCAAGGCGAAGGTGATTTTGTGGAAGGGGCACTGCTCGGTGCATCAGCGTTTCCTGCCCGAGCATGTGGACAAGGTCAGGGCGAGGTATCCAGGAATGCAAGTGATCGTGCATCCCGAGTGCCGCTGGGACGTCTGCCAGAAGGCGGACGCCGTCGGATCGACTGACTTTCTCATTCGGCAGGTCAAGCAAGCGCCTGCGGGAAGCGCGTTCGCCATCGGCACTGAAATTCACCTGGTCAACCGCCTAGGCAGGGAGTACCCGAATAAGCACGTCACAACACTCGACGATTCCGGCTGCCTTTGTACTACCATGTTTCGCATCTCGCCGCAGCACCTGTGCTGGGCGCTGGAGAACCTGGTCGAGGGCAGGGTGGTGAATCCGATCAAGGTAAAAGACAGCGTCAAGACCTGGGCACGCGTCGCGCTTGATAGAATGTTAGAAATCCAGTGATTATTCGAACTCGCCAACGCAGGCGTCCCCGGGAGAAGTTTCAGCGGCGTGTTCCGCGCTATTGGTCCGATTTTCGGGAGTATCGCCGCCGCATGGTTGACCGCCATAAGGCCGTCACCCAGAAAGAAACCGGTCAGGTAGCCGTCGATATGCCACGCACATTTACAGTTTCGGAAGCCGAGACCCTTCTGCCCATTCTCGAATCGCTGCTGCGCTCTGCGATGCAAGCCAAGGCGCTTATCGAAGAGGTCGACGCCGAACTCGAAGCGCTGAAGAGCCGCATTTTTATCAACGGCGGCACATTCGTGAACATCCTCGCGGTCACCAAACGCAGGGATGAACGTGAGAAGGCGATCCAGCGAGCCAAGGACGCCGTCGCGGAGATCGACGCCGCGGGAGTGCAGGTGAAAGACCTCGACATCGGGTTGCTCGACTTCCCCTGCGTTGTGGGCGATGAAGTCATCCTGCTGTGCTGGAAATTGGGAGAGCAAGGAGTCGCGCACTGGCACAGTACCAGTGAAGGCTTTGCAGGACGCAAACCCATTGACGATCGCATCATCCGGGGCCAGAAAAAGACTAACTGACGCCCCGCCATGATCCAGCTTTCCTCCGCCGGAAAACGGTTCGGCCCTAAACTCCTGTTTGACAATCTGAACTGGCTCATTACGCCGAATGACAAAGTCGGCCTTGTCGGTGCCAACGGCACCGGCAAATCGACGCTGCTCAAAGTTCTGGGCGGCATCGAGTCGCTCGACTACGGCTCCATCACATCGGCCAAGAACACGACATTCGGCTATCTGCCGCAGGACGGCCTGCGCCTCGAGGGCCGTAGCGTGTTCGATGAGTGCATGTCGGTCTTCAGCGGACTGCAGGCGCTGGAAACCGAGATGGAAGAGCTAGCCCACAAGATGGGCGAACTCGATCCGGCGTCGAGTGAATATAACCAGGTGACCGAGCGCTACAACACGATCTCCAGTCACTTTCGCATACATGATGGCTACGCGCTCGATTCGCAGGTCGGTACTGTGCTCGACGGTCTGGGCTTTCGCAAGGAAGACTGGACGCGCTACACCGAAGAGTTCTCCGGCGGCTGGCAGATGCGCATCGCACTTGCGAAGCTGCTTCTGTCGAAGCCGAACCTGTTACTGCTCGACGAGCCCACCAACCATCTCGACCTTGAAACCCGCAACTGGCTCGAGGGGTTTCTGCTGCAGTATCCCTTTGCCTACGTCCTGATCTCGCATGATCGCTACTTCCTCGACGTCACGGTTGATCGGATCATCGAGATTTGGAACAAGGGCGTCCACTTTTACAGCGGCAATTACGAGAAATACCTGCAGCAAAAACAAGAGCGGCGCGATCAACTAGTCGCCGCTTACAAGAACCAGCGCGAACGCATCGAGCAGCTCGAAGCGTTCATCAATCGCTTTCGCTACCAGGCCACCAAGGCCAAGCAAGTACAGAGCCGCATCAAGGAACTCGAAAAAATCGAGCGCATCGAGATTCCCAACGACGAGAAGACCATTCACTTCAGCTTCCCGCAACCTAATCCCAGTGGGCGAACCGTAGTCGAGTGCTCGGATGTCGCCAAGAGTTATGGGCCGAAAGAGGTCTTCCGCGATGTCGATTTCACTATCCAGCGCGGAGACCGCATCGCATTGGTCGGTGTTAACGGAGCCGGCAAATCGACCCTGATCAAGCTACTGGCCGGTACTGAGCCGCTTAACGCGGGCTCGCTGAAGCTCGGACACAACGTTGAGCCCGACTATTTCGCGCAGGACCAATACAAGGAACTCGATCCTGCGAGCCGGATGCTCGACGACCTGTCGAACGTTGCTCCGCAGAAGACGATGACCGAGTTGCGTGGCTTGCTGGGTTGCTTCCTGTTCTCTGAAGACGATGTCTTCAAGCCGATTGGCGTGCTTTCGGGCGGTGAACGCAATCGGTACGCCCTGGCGCGCATGTTGCTGCATCCGTCGAATTTCCTGCTGCTCGACGAGCCGACCAACCACCTCGATATGCGGGCGAAAGACGTGCTGCTGGAATCGCTGGAGAAGTACAACGGCACCGTGGTCTTTGTCTCGCACGACCGCTACTTCATCGACAAGCTGGCTACACGCGTCTTCGAAATCGGCGACGGACGGGTCGAAGTCTTCCCGGGTAATTACGAAGACTACCAGTGGCGTAAGCAGCGGGCGGCTGAAGGAGAAGACGTCACCGATGCGAACAGCAAGCATGCTCCTACATTGTCAGATGTGCCCGGCTACGCCCCGCCGAAAGAAGAGCCGCGCAAGCGGATGAACCCCATCAAGCTGAAGCAATTGCAGGAGCGCTGCCAGGAGCTTGAGAGCGAAATCGCAGACCTGGAAAGTCAGATTGCCAAGTGTGAATTTGCCTTGCAGTCCTTCGTCAGCCCAGAAGAGACTCAAAACCAGGTTGACCTGCTTGCCCAATGTCGCACCGACCTCGCAAAGAGAATCGAAGAGTGGGAAGAGATCTCCACCGTAATGGAAACCTGACGCCTGCTCAACGGCAAATCGCGTCCAACTCCTTCATCGGCTTCGGCATTACCGGAGGCACCTTCAAATGCTTTGCTTCCATCATCTGCTCCAGCAAGGAGCCTCCATATTTCAGTGGGAGGTCAGGGTTGCTCTGATAAGCTGGGTCGCTTTCCGCCTCCTCCAGCGTCACCAGCTTGAATCCTTTTTGCTGCAGCAATTCGAGCAAATGCGGCAGCATCACCGTTTCAAATCCGCCCAGGTGCAGCAGCATCACGTGCTTCACCTCGTGTCCGTATAGCATTATCGACATCTTGCGATCGACTTCGATGTATTCGGCAGCGGTGCTCATGTAACTCGATTTCAACCACTCCATTGCCTGCTGGTCATTTTTCGCCACGCACCTCGCGTAGGGTTCGTTCCACGCGTAGTCTTCAAAATCCAGAGTCACCTGGGCCACCCGGTAGCCGCGATCCTTCAGGTAGGCGCGCACCGCGTTCCGTTTCTCCAGCGTGTCGCCCTCCCACAGAAATGGGTAGCGGAACCAATGCCAATCCTCGTTCCCCATCAACGATTGCAGCACCGGCTCATTCCTCGCAATGTCCTTTTCGAATGCCTCAACCGTGTTGTCGTTCAGACTCATGTGCGAATAAGTATGGTTTCCGAGGAGATATCCCGCAGACCGCCACTCTTTGAGCACCGACACGTCATCAGGAACCTGCTCCAGCTTGATTGCGTTCACGAAGCCATAGACCCTTGGAGCGTTTGCCGCTTTCAATGTGGCGATAATTTTCTTCGCCAGTTCGAGACGAGTCATCTCCGGCGGCAGAGCGCCGTGCGACGGCAAGTCGTCAAACGTCAGGGCCACTTCCTGCCCAACACCGGAGCCAAGGACGCACGACAGGAATGCCGTCATGAGGACAAATCGCACTAGCCCACAAGCTTTCTGGTCATGCATGTTTTCTATCCGCAATCCTTCACCAATAACACACTTCGCGACAACTAAACCTTGGGATGCCCACTGTGACTTCCTTATGGCTTCTTCCCTTGCAACCACTCCGGTTTGAAATTGCTATTAGCCAGCCAAGTCACCGGCCCAATCATCGATGCGATGGCGCGGTCCATGTGCGGGAAGTCGATTTTGGCTACAGTGTCGGTCGGCTGGTGATAGTCGGGGTGCAGTCCATAGCTGGATATGGTCTGCGCGATGATGCCCTGTTTTGCTAGCGCGTAGTTGTCTGAGCGTGTGAAGAACTTCTCCGCTTTGTGTGGATCGGCTACCAGGCTGGCCCCATGAGTCACCAGTTCAGGGCCGAGATCGGTTCGGTCCCATCCGCTCAACCAAAGTTCGTGCGATTTCAATTGCGGATCCCGGCGACCGATCATCTCGAATTCCAAGTTAACGACAATATCCTCCAGCGGGAACGTTGGATGTTCCAGAAAGTATTCTGATCCCAGGAATCCCGCTTCTTCGCTGCCCCACAGCGCCACAATGACCGTCCGGGTCGGCTTTGGCCCCTTCGCCAAAATACGCGCCAGCTCCATGACTCCCGCCGTTCCGGACGCATCGTCGTCAGCACCGTAATACGTCTCTCCTTTGATGACGCCAAGGTGATCAAGATGAGCACTCAGCAGGACCACTTCATCTTTCGCATCTGTGCCCTCAATTTTCCCCAGGACGTTCCATGTGGTCGTGACTTCGGGCCCAGATGTGGTCGTCTTTGAGGGATTACCGTCCGAGGTTGCCGTGGTCGCCGGCGAGTGAATGGTTGCGGTTTGTATAAACTCTCCGTTACCCGCAGCGGGCGATAAGCCGTAATCCTTTAACTTGTCCGCAATATATTGCGCCGCCCGGTGTTCGTCTTCCGTGCCACTGCCGCGTCCCTGGAGCGCTGGCCCCGCGAGATATGCAAGGTTGCTCTGCACGCAACTTGCGCACAGTGCAGGAGTCGCTGCCGCATCGCGGATGATAGACCGATGCGAATGCACTGCCGGACGCGCCGGAGCCTGGTTGGTTTGCTGCGGAGACGTAGTCTGCGCGCCACACAGGACGGGCGAAAACGCTACGAGGAATTCGATGGTGACGGTTGCGAAGGTTCTTGTGAGTTTTCTTAGTTTCAACAAGATTTCTCGATTGGAGGGTCCGATATTGGGTTCAGATGCTGATCCATCCTGCCCGTATTGCCAGCAGGCTGGCTACGGCCACCACCATCCACAATAGAACTCCCTGGATCAGCGGACGCGGACCAACCTTGCGCAGCGCGGCTGGCGACAGGGTTGCACCGATGAGGAATAGCGTGAAGATCAGCATCAGTTTTCCGAGACTGCTCAGTAAGCGATAGACGGGCAACCCGGCCAGAAGGTAGGTGTTGGCCATTGCCGCCAGACAGAAAAACAGGATGAACCACGGCCACTGGATGCGCGTCTTGCTGCCCGTTTTGATGGCCGTTGCAACCGTCACCGGCACGATCCAAAGGGCGCGTGCGAGTTTCACCGTGGTTCCTACGGCGAGGGCCGCTGCGCCGTACTTCGCACAGGCGCCAACGACCGAGCTGGTGTCGTGGATCGCCAGCGCAGCCCACAATCCAAACTGCGTCTGCGAGAGTTTCAGCGCCGCTCCGATCGCCGGAAAGGTGAGCAACGCGACCGAGTTCAGCATGAAGATGGTTCCCAGCGAGACCGACATCTCGTCCTCGGTTGCACCGACGACCGGGCCGACTGCGGCAATTGCGCTGCCTCCACAGATTGCCGTGCCGGTTGAGATCAGAAAGGAAGCTCGCGGCTGGACCGCCACCATCTTGCCAATTGCGGTACCAACGATCAGGGCGAAAGCGATCCCCACTGCAGTGTAGATGAAGCCGGTGCGGCCCGCCTGCAGCACTTGGTGCAGGTTCATGCCGAATCCCAGCCCCACCACTGCGGCCTGCAAGAGGTACTTCGATATCTGGCGCGACTCGCCGGGATAGGGATGGCTGGCTATGGCGCCGAAGAACAGTCCGACAAGGAGCGCGAGCGGCGGCGAGGCCCACGGCGTAAGACAAAAGACCAGGCCCAGCACAAAAAGGATTTTCGATCTCATTTAGTCAAATTAAGAGCGCGCGAGTGCAAAACGACTTCTATTCTACGCATAGGGGCTCGAATCGAGTCGGAGGCCTTTGCTGGCAAAAATTAAATGGGCCCAATGCCAAAGAGCGGTGACGATTCCTTGGCTTCGGGCCCATTCGATCCTGAAATGGATCGGAGGTGATATCTATATGCTACCTAGCCCTGTGGAAATGTCAAGCAGATTCGTCGATAACTCACTGATTTTCTTATAGTTGCGCCGATTCTATACAGCTCACAACTTGCTGAAAACAGGCCAGATGCGAGTGCGAGTTCGAAAGCGTGCTGCAAGCACGGGCGAGGCCCCAGAACAGAGTCATCGTAGATTGCGGCTCTCTCCAGACTGACGATTACGTGGTGTCGCTTTTTCCGCCAAGGAGTCTCTGTCGTAGTGCGTAACGGCGTTCCTCCACCGCAAGAAAAGTGCGAGACCAGCGCTTCGCGGGGTCCCTGGCTCCGCGGCTCGTTCATTGCCGGCTCGAAGTGGTGCATTTCTATCGTCCGAAAACTGACACACAATTCGCGCGGAATTGTCGTATGACTTCGACGAATCGCTGCGAAAATCTGTAAGTTCGGAAAGCGTGTTTCACGCGCGCAAGCCTTCGTTGACACTGCCGTGGAGCGTCTGTTAACGTCAATAGTTCCACAGTTTTCCTAGCGCCTCCTGTAGGTCTTCAGCCGCTGGAAATCACGAACCAGAAATGGACCCTCTACTCAAACAGGTAGGCGAACTACTGCTCGGGGCAATCCCGACGGTGGTTCTGCTTCTGCTTCTTTACGCGCTCTACACGTCGCTGGTGGGCAAGCCGCTCAAGCGGGTGCTGGAGCAGCGTCGCGAGCGCACCGAAGGCGCCATTCTCAAAGCCCGTGCAGACATTGCAGCCGCCGAAGCCACAACGCAGGAATACGAGCAGCGCCTTCGGGATGCCCGGTTGGCCATCTTCAGGGCGCAGGAAGCCCGTCGCCTGGCTGCACAGAAGGCCCGCGCGGCAGCCGTGGCTGAGGCCCGGGAGCGCGCCCAACAGCAGATTCGTGAGGCCCGCGCTGCCATTGAGCAGGACATGGTTGTCGCTCGCCAGTCTTTGCAAGGTGAGGCTGAGCGCCTGGCTGCAGACATCATTCGCACCATCCTCAAGCCGGCAGCCGTGGTTTCCGCAGCGGGCGGGCAGTCATGAGGAGCATCGTTCGCCGGAACATCGGCTTAGTTTTGTTGTTTGCCAGCCTTTCGTTGACTCTCATCTCGGCGCAGGGACAGGCGCGGCCAGCCGCTTCCGCGCCGGCTCAACCCGCCGATCAGAAGACCCAGCCGCAGCCAGCCGAGCGGTCCAGCAATCCCGACACTGCGGCCAGCCAGGATCTCGCTAACGCCTCCAAAGAGGCAGTTCATGCGGAAGAGGGCAAGGAGCATGACGAGAACGCAAAGTTCAAGTATTCGACCATGGTGACGAAGCTTGGTCGTCTCCTGGGGATCGGCCCGAGCGGCATGTACTGGGTTTCGATCGCGGCTAATTTTATTCTCCTGGCACTGTTTTTCTGGATGCTGCTTCGCTCGAAGCTGCCGCAGCTGTTTCGCGACCGAACGGCATCGATCCAGAAGGCGCTGAAAGAGGCCCAGGCGGCCAGTGCCGAGGCTTCGCGCCGGCTCGGAAATATCGAAGCGCGTCTATCGAAGCTCGACGTCGAGGTGAACGACATCCGCGCCGCCGCCGAACGCGACGCAGCCACGGAGGAAGAGCGCATTCGCGCTGCCGCGGAAGAGGACAAGCATAAGGTAGTCGAATCGGCCGAAGCTGAAATTACCGCCATAGCCCGCAGCGCTCGTAGCGAATTGAAAAGCTTTGCCGCATCGCTTGCGGTCGAGATCGCCTCCCACCGGATCAAGGTAGACGACGACACGGACCACGCTCTGGTTCGCCAGTTCGTGAGCCATCTCGGAAGGGACGGCGAGTAGCCATGGCCGCTATTGCCAGCCGTTACGCTCGCGCCCTGGTGGAAGTTGTCATCGAGCAGAAGATCGATCCGGCGACTGCCGTGCAGCAAGTGAAAGACATCGTTGCCACGGTTGCGGAGAGCAAACAGTTGCGCAGTGTTTGGGAGTCGCCCGCGATTGCAGCGGAGCAGAAGCGCGCCGTGCTCGACGCCATCGCTAGGCAGTCAGGCACGATGAGGCCCATCCGGAATTTCTTTGCCGTGCTGATCGATCACGGCCGTATCTTCATGCTGGCGCAGATTGCACGTCAATTTGAAACTGAATTGAATCGCCAACTTGGCTTTGTGGAAGCCGACATCACCAGCGCGCGCCACGCTGTCGTCCGACGAGAAGCAGGGTTTGGAGTCGCAGGTCGCGAACTTGACTGGAAAGAAAGTTCGAGCAAGTTACGCCACAGATGCAGAGCTACTAGGAGGGGCGGTGGTCCGAGTCGGCAGCACGATTTACGACGGCTCCGTCCGTGGCCAATTGCAGAAGCTGAAGCAGCAACTTTCGAGTTCTTAGCAGTAACGATCGAGTTCTACCGTTTTCATCAATGGCTGACGACCAAATCAAACTGTCAGCGGCATGGATTGGCGAACTGTACTGACAACCAGTCACCGGCCACTGACCACTGGATTCATAATGGCACAGATCAAGGCAGACGAGATTACCAAGCTTATCCGCGAGCAGATCGACAACTACGAAACCAGGATTGCCGTCGATGAAGTCGGCACTGTCATGTCAGTTGGCGACGGTATAGCTCGCGTTTACGGACTCGATAAGGTCATGGCCGGCGAGTTGCTCGAATTTCCGCACAATGTCGCGGGACTCGCGATGAACCTCGAAGAAGACCAGGTCGGCACCGTGCTGCTGGGCGACTACACCGAAATTGAAGAAGGCGATGAGGTCAAGCGTACCGGCAAGATCATGAGTGTACCTGTGGGCGACGCCATGATTGGGCGTGTAGTCAACGGCCTCGGCAGTCCCATCGACGACAAGGGTCCCATCAGCACCGACAAGTTCAATCCGGTGGAGCGCCTGGCGCCCGGCGTCATCGATCGTCAGCCGGTGAAAGAGCCTATGGCCACCGGCCTGAAGGCCATCGACTCCATGATTCCGATTGGGCGTGGCCAGCGCGAGTTGATCATTGGCGACCGCCAGACCGGCAAGACCGCGGTCGCGCTCGACGCCATCATCAACAGCAAGGGACGCGACCTGATTTGTATCTACTGCGCCATCGGCCAGAAGCGTTCTTCGGTGGCGCAAGTAGTGAAGACACTCGAAGACTTCGGAGCGATGGAATACACCATCGTAGTCTCGGCTTCGGCGTCCGATCCGGCGCCAATGCAGTACATCGCACCTTACGCTGCTTGCGCCATTGGCGAGTACTTCCGTGACAGCGGCCGCCACGCACTTTGTATCTACGACGATCTTTCCAAGCACGCCGTCGCTTACCGCGAAATTTCGCTGCTGCTGCGCCGTCCCCCGGGACGCGAAGCCTATCCCGGAGACGTTTTCTATCTCCACTCGCGTCTGCTGGAGCGCGCTTCCAAGCTGAGCAACGAACTAGGCGGAGGCTCGCTGACTGCGCTTCCTATCATCGAAACCCAGGCGGGTGACGTTTCGGCTTACATTCCGACCAACGTAATTTCGATTACCGACGGCCAGATTTATCTGGAAACCGACTTGTTCAACTCCGGCGTTCGTCCGGCAGTCAACGTTGGCTTGTCGGTCAGCCGCGTGGGTGGCAGCGCCCAGATCAAGGCCATGCGCCAGGTTGCAGGCACCCTGCGACTCGATCTTGCGCAGTACCGCGAACTGGCGGCCTTCTCGCAGTTCGGCAGCGATCTCGACAGGGCGACGCAAGCGCAGCTCGCTCGCGGCCAGCGCCTGACGGAAATCCTGAAGCAGGGACAGTACCAGCCGCTGTCGTTCTCGAAGCAGATTCTGATCATCTACGCGGGAACTCAGGGCCTGCTCGACGACATGCCGGTCGATCAGTTGCGCGAGTTCGAAAAGGGGTTGAACGCCTACGTCGACACCGCGAACCCCGGCGTACTGCGCTCGATCGAAGAGAAGAAGATTCTCGACGACGACATCCGCGCTGACCTGAACAAGACCATCAAGGAATATAAGGAGCGCTTTGCCAGCGAGCGTCAGGCTGCGGCGGCAGTGAGCGCCTAACCCAAAATGGCCAACGTACTCGATCTTCGGCGTCGTATCCGCAGCGTGAAAAACACGCGCCAGATCACCAAGGCCATGAAGATGGTCTCGGCGGCTAAGCTGCGTCGTGCGCAGGAACGCGCGCTGTCTGCGCGCCCCTTCGCGCAGATGCTGACCAACGTTCTTCAGTCAGCAGTCAGCCGCACTGAACTGATCGACCCCGCCACTGGCTTGCCCCTCCATCCCCTGCTTAGCAACCGCTTTCCTGAGAAGACTGTGCTCATCCTCGTGGTCACCGGGGATCGCGGATTGGCTGGGGCGTTCAATTCCAACGTGCTGAAGGCGCCTCTAAAGTTCGTCGACTACCTCAAGGACAAGAACATCGACGTGGAGGCCATCGGTCGCAAGGGCCGCGATTTTCTGCGCCGCCGCTTCCCAGTCGCGAAGCCGGATGCACCCGAACGCGCTGGACGCGTCCAGATCGTCGGCGAACATCTGAACCTGCTCGGCAAAGTTGACTACGATGCCGTGGAAGAGTTTGCGAACGGGATCATCAAACGTTACTGCCATGAGCAGATCGATGGCGTGTACCTGGTCTTCAACGAATTCAAGTCGGTGATCTCGCAGCGGGTCATTGTCGAACGCATTCTTCCCGTACAGGAAATCGGGCGCCGCGAAGTTGCGCAGGCTGAGGAGTTAACGAAGGAAGAGCGCGAGCGTATGGCCGAGGCGGCGCGCTCGGCGGGCGTCAGCTTGCAGGCCGGGGAAACCACCGAACTGGAGCGCGAAGCTGTGAAGTTCGCTACCGCCCCCGTGGACTACATCTACGAGCAGCCGCCTGAGGAACTGTTGAACGATCTATTGCCGCGTTACATCGCCAGCCAGATCTATCAGGCGCTTCTGGAGTCGGTCGCTGCGGAGCACGCCGCTCGCATGACTGCGATGGATTCGGCGACTAACAACGCCAATGACGTGATCGACTCGCTCACGTTGACTCTCAACCGGGTCCGTCAGGCGGCCATCACCAAGGAAATTATCGAGATCGTCAGCGGGGCTGCTGCCTTGTCGTAAGACAGTTGCCAGAATTGAGGCACGAGGTGCTGCAGCAAGGGATTTTGCGTAATTGTAATTACTAACGACAGGCTTCTGGCGAAGGGCGAGAAGCCAATAGCGAAGAGCGAATTTATGGCAGAAAATATCGGACACATCATTCAGATCGCAGGTCCCGCAGTGGACGTGCAATTCGAAGAGCATCATCTTCCTCCTATCTACTCCGCGCTGCGGGTAGTCAGCGACGGATTCAACGTCCCTGCTCCCATCAACGTGATCCTCGAAGTTGAGCAGCAACTCGGCGAAGGGCGCGTGCGTTGCGTCGCCATGGAGCCCACCGACGGCATGGTCCGCGGCATGAAGGCCATCGACCTCGTGCGGCCCCATCACCGTTCCCGTGGGCAAAGGCACACTGGGCCGTGTGCTCAACGTCATTGGTGAGCCCGTCGACAAGCTGGGTCCGGTGAAGTACGAAAAGCGTCTGCCCATCCATCGCCAGGCCCCTGCTTTCGACGAGCAGTCCACTTCGATGGAGATGTTCGAGACCGGCGTCAAGGTCATCGACCTGATCCAGCCGTTCTTGAAGGGCGGCAAGATCGGCCTGTTCGGAGGCGCCGGCGTCGGCAAGACCGTCGTCATCATGGAGCTCATCAACAACGTCGCGCTGCAGCACGGCGGATTTTCAGTGTTCGCCGGAGTGGGCGAGCGCACCCGTGAGGGCAACGATCTCTGGCTCGAAATGCAGGAGTCGGGCGTCGTCAACATCAAGGAGCCGGAGAAGTCCAAGGCCGCGTTGATCTATGGCCAGATGACCGAGCCTCCCGGAGCCCGTCTGCGCGTCGCGCTGACCGGTCTCACCGTCGCCGAATATTTCCGCGACGAAGAAGGTTCCGACACGCTGCTCTTCATCGACAACATCTTCCGCTTCACCCAGGCGGGTTCGGAAGTCTCCACGCTGCTGGGCCGCATGCCTTCAGCCGTGGGATACCAGCCCAACCTGGCCAGTGAAATGGGCGAGTTGCAGGAGCGCATCACTTCCACGAAGAAAGGTTCCGTCACGTCGGTGCAGGCGGTTTACGTGCCCGCGGACGACTTGACTGACCCCGCTCCCGCGACTACGTTCGCCCACCTCGACGCCACCACGGTGCTCTCGCGCCAGATCTCGGAACTCGGTATCTATCCCGCCGTCGATCCCCTGGCATCGACCTCGCGCATTCTCGATCCGCGCGTCGTCGGCGAACAGCACTACGACACCGCGCAGGCCGTGAAGCGCATTCTGCAGAGCTACAAGGACCTGCAGGACATCATCGCCATCCTTGGCATTGACGAGCTCAGCGAAGACCAGAAGCTCACCGTGTCACGCGCCCGCAAGATCCAGCGCTTCTTCTCCCAGCCGTTCCACGTGGCCGAGCAGTTCACCGGCATCAAGGGACGGTACGTGAAGGTCGAAGACACCGTGCGCAGCTTCCAGGAAATCGTTGACGGCAAGCACGACGACATTCCCGAGCAGGCGTTCTACATGAAGGGGTCGATCGACGAAGTGCTCGAAGCTGCAGAGAAGATGAAGGCCACCGCGTAACACCATGGCTGACACCTTCCAACTCGAAATCGTCACGCCTGACAAGCTGTTGGTGAAGGACACTGCCGACGAAGTGCAAATTCCGGGCAAGGCCGGATACATGGACGTGCTCCCCGGTCATGCTCCGCTGATCACGGAGTTAATGATCGGTGAGATCGCCTACAAGCACGACGGGACCACCCAGCATCTGTCGGTCGCATGGGGATTCGCCGAAGTGCTGCCTGATAAGGTGACCATCCTGGCGCAGACCGCAGAGCGCGCCGAAGAGATCGATGTGAAGCGGGCGCAGGAAGCCAAGGCGCGCGCCGAAGCAGCTCTGGCCAGGGCCGAGGCCGACCTCGACTTCGATGCAACTCTGTTCGCCATCAAGCGCGCTGAAGTTCGTCTCGCGGTCGCCGCAAAAGCCGGATCAGTAGCGCCGCTACGCTAGCCTATTTGTCAGTTAGATGACGCGCCGGATGAACTCCGGCGCGCTTGTCGTTGTTCAGGATCGGATCTTTCTGACAACCGACACCTGGCAACTGTTCTAGAACCTTATTGCCTTCGCCACGTATACGGCGTCAATCGTGCGTAACGCCTGCAACACCGTCTCACTCACCTCGCTGTCCACCTGCACAACCGCCACAGCCTCGCGCGGTTCCTGCGCCTGCTCCGCGCGGCCCAGCGAGAAGTTGGCGATGTTCACGCTGTGCTGTCCGAGCACCGTTCCCACGCGCCCAATCACGCCCGGGACATCGCGGTTGCGCATGTAAATGACGTTGCCTTGCAGCGGCGCTTCCACATCGATCTCGTCGATGCGCAGCAGGCGCGGTGACGTGCCATGCAGAACTGTCCCGGCCACATTACGTTCCTGCTGCCCAGTTTTCAGGCTCACCGTCAGAACACTGGCTGCGGCCCCTCCTGACGTGCGAGCCTTCTTGCGTTCGCTAACGCGGATGCCGCGCTCCTCGGCAATCGATCCCGCGTTCACCAGGTTGGCCTTCTCGTGCGCCATCTGATTGAGTACCCCCGCTACCGCGGCGTTGCGAATCAGGTCGGTCTTCCAGTCGCAAATATCTCCGCTGTAGCCGATGCCGATCTCCTCCACATTGCTGTCGCCCGACTGGGCCAGGAATGCTCCCAGGCGCTCGGCCAGCCCGATGTAGGGCAGCATCTCCTCGTACTCCTCGAAGGTCACCGAGGGCACGTTCACCGCGTTCTGGATCACGCCCTTCAGCAGGTACTCGCGTACCTGCATCGCGATCTGCACTCCCACCGCGTCCTGCGCCTCGTTGGTCGAGCCCGCGATGTGCGGCGTCAGAATCACGTTGGGCGCCGCGTGAAATGGCGAGTCCTTGAGCGGCTCGTCGCGGAACACATCGAGCGCAGCTCCGCCCAATTGTCGCCGACTGCAGCGCCGCTACCACCGCTGCATCGTCGAGAAGCTCGCCGCGCGCGCAGTTCACTAGCCGCGTACCCTTCTTCATCTTCGCCAGGCTGGCGGCATTAATCATGCCCTGCGTCTGCGGAGTCAATCCGACGTGCAGGCTGATGTAATCAGACTTGCCAAATAACTCGTCGAGCGGCACCAGCGTGATCTGCAACTGCTGCGCGAAACTGAAGGCGACGTAAGGATCGTGTGCCACGATCTTCATCCCAAACGCGACCGCTCGCTTGGCCACCTCCACACCAATCTTGCCCAGCCCGACGATGCCCAGGGTCTTGCCCTTGAGTTCGCTGCCCTGCAGAGATTTCTTCTCCCATTTCCCGGCGTGCGTCGATGCATCGGCCCTTGAAACATGACGCGCCAGCGCCAGCATCAGCGCCAGCGTATGTTCTGCCACCGCGATGGCGTTTCCGCCCGGGGTGTTCATCACCGCGATGCCACGCTTGGTGGCGGCCTCGAGGTCGATGTTGTCCACGCCCACGCCCGCGCGCCCAATCACCCGCAGTTTGGGAGCCTTGTCCATCATAGCGGCGTCAACGAACACCGCAGAGCGCACCAGCAGCGCGTCCGCATCGGCCAACTCTGCCGCCAGAGTGTCTTTTTCGGGAGTAGCTACGGTCCAGTCGGATTGTTCTTGGAATACAGCTAGCGCGGACGGCGCGACTTTTTCAGCAACTACGATCTTCATATGAGGCCCCTGAACAACAATTCGGTTATGAATTTCTTGCTAAGAACTGGGTGAAGCACCGCTTCGGCAGTGCAATTTGATGTCGCTTCGTATTTCAGATTTGAAGGAGCACGGCGTTTAGCCGTGCCGTAGGACGCCGTCTTTTAATGACCCGCGCGGACCACGGTCCGCGCGGGTCTTTTCAACTTTGTATAGTCTTGCATTTTCTGACAACTGCCTACGCCTTCACTGCCGCGAACTGCTCAGCGTAGGTCTCCTGCACCGCACTTACGCCAGCGCCGAGTTCGAACCGGTGCGATGGAGCCACCTGCAGTAACACCTGCTCCAGCGCGCCGATCACGCCGATGGCATCGAGGTAGTCGTAGTAGCCCAGGTGCGCGATGCGGATCATCTTGCCTTTCATCTCGCCCTGTCCGTTGGCAACGACCATCGCGAAGCGCTCGCGGAATTCCTTCACCAGCGCGCTCGAATCCACGCCGGCCGGAGGCAACACCGCCGTCACCGCGGCCGCAGGGCACGTGGGCGCGAACAATCCCAGTCCTAGTGCCTTCGCTCCTGCGCGCACCATCTCCGCCGATGTCTCGGCATTGTGGATCAGCGCATCGCGTCCGGCAGCCAGATCGCCCTTACCTGATTTGCGAATGTAATCCAGCGATGCCAGCAGTCCAGCAATCAGCGCGGTCGCCGGAGTAAACGCCGACTCGCCCTTCGCCGCCGCCTTCCGTTCTTTGCGGAGATCGAAGTAATAACGCGGATTCTTGGCCGTCTCCATCCGCTGCCACGCGCGCTCGCTCACCGCAAGAAACGCGAGTCCGGGAGGAATCATGACAGCCTTCTGCGACCCGCCGATGATGATGTCGATGCCCCAGCCGTCCACATCGAACTGAGTCGTGCCCAGTCCGGTGATGGCATCCACCACCAGCAGCGTGTCTGTGCCTTTCAGCAGAGACGCAATGTCCTTCACGTCATGCCGCGCGCCAGTCGAAGTCTCGGTGCCCTGAACATAGAGCACGCGTGCGCCATCGAGTTTCGACTTCACTTCATTCAGGTCAAACGTCTCGCCGTAAGGAGCGCTCACCAGTTCGATCTGGCATCCAAACGCTTTGGCGATATCGCGCCACCGCTCGCCGAACTTGCCGGCGCTGAGCACGACAACTTTGTCGCCCGGCGACGTCAGGTTCGAGACCGAGGCTTCCATCGCGCCGCTGCCCGAAGCAGCCAGGATCAGCACATCGTTCTGCGTTCCAATGAAAGTCTTGAGGTCGGCCAGCGAGCGCGTGAAGATCTCGCGAAATTCCGCTGTGCGGTGATGCATGTCCGCTGCGGCTATGGCCTGTTGGGCTGCGGGAAGTAAAGGAGTAGGACCGGGCGTAAAAAGCCGTGTCTTACGTAGCATGGCAATTCACCTTTGCTCGTTGGGATTCCGGCTGAGGGACACCGGACTTCTATGATAAATGCCCAGCCCCTTCTGCAGCCACTATAATTGCCCATATGAGTCTCACCGAACAGGTGCAAAAAGACATGGTCGCGGCCATGCGCAGCCGCGAAGAGCTGCGGCTCTCCACGCTGCGCATGATGAAAACCGCGTTGAAAAATAAGGAGATCGACAAGCGCGGCCCTCTCGACGAGAAAGAGGAGTTGCAAGTCCTCAGCACCCTGATCAAGCAGCGCAAAGATTCCATCGAGGCTTTCGAGAAAGGCAACCGCCCCGAGCTCGCGAAGAAAGAGGCGGAAGAAATCACCTACATCGAGGCCTACATGCCCAAGGCGGTCGGAGAGGAGGAAATTGTCGCCGCAGTGAAGGCCACCATCGCCGAAATGGGCACTCCCACAATGAAGGACATGGGTACGGTGATGAAGAACGTCATGGCCAGCTTCGCCGGAGCGCGCGTCGATGGCAAAGTCGTGAGCGACGCGGTGAAGAAAGAGTTGGCGGGGAAATGAGAGCCAGCCTGCCCGTCGATTCGGACCCTATTGGTGTTCTTTTCGGGACTCTGGTCACGTCGGAATCATCCTCCGCAATGTTGTAATCTGAACTGTTCGCATGTCCTACCAAGCCACCGTTGAGCAGCTCTACCAGCTCGGCCACGAGCTGGCCGCCACACCCTCGCACAAGTTCGATCTAGCCTATGTGCGCGAGATGCTCACCGCACTTGGCAATCCCGAGCGCCGTTTCCCCAGCGTGCTCATCGCCGGAACCAACGGCAAAGGTTCGACCGCAGCCACTCTGTCGTCCATTCTCCGCGCTGCCGGATACAAGGCTGCGCTCTACAGCTCGCCCCATCTGGTAAGCATCAACGAGCGCATCCGCGTCAACGACGAGGCCATCGCCGACGTCGAATTCAGCGAGATTTACGAGCGCGTAGAGCGCACGGCCCAACAGTTGCTGCACTCCGGCAAGCTGCCATGGCATCCCAGTTTCTTCGAGATGCTCACTGCCATGGCCTTCGAATACTTCGCCAGCGTCGGCGTCGAGATCGCTGTGCTTGAAGTCGGCATGGGTGGACGCCTTGACGCCACCAACGTTGTCGATCCGCTGATTTCTGTTATCGCCGATATCTCGCTCGACCACCAGAAATATCTAGGCAACACCATCGGCGAGATCGCTCGCGAGAAAGCCGGCATCATTCGCGAGAACGGTGCGTAGTCACCCTTCCGCAGCATCCCGAAGCCAATGACGTGATCGGCCACAGCATTCTCGACCACCACGCCACCGGCATCAGCGCCACCAAATACGTTCCACCGGTTTCGCCGGGAGCCGCCGAATACTTCGCACGAAACGTAGTCCCCGCGCCGGGCCGCAACCGTTATCCGCTCAGCGTTATGGGAGAAGAGATCCTCGTCGATTCGCCGCTTGCCGGTCGCCATCAGTTACGCAACATTGCGCTCGCCATCGCCGCTGCCGAAGAACTCGCGAAGTTCGGGTACAAAGTTTCGCCGCAACAAATCGAGCAGGGCATTCGCGAAACGCACTGGCCCGGGCGCTTCCAGGTACTTCCGCCATCGCCCCTGACGCATGAACGCGAGATGGTCCTCGACGTCGCGCACAACCCAGCCGGAGCCTGGGCGTTGCGCTCGACACTTTCCGAAACCTATCCCGATCGCGACTTCACCATCGTCTTCGGAGCGATGGCCGACAAGGCAATTCAGGAGATGGCCGAAATCCTTTTTCCCACCGCGCAACAGGTCGTCGTCACTCACATCGAAAATCCGCGGGCCGCGACCACCGACGCAACTTCTGCAAGCAGCTTCTCGAACCGGCACATCCATGGTGGCCGAACAGTCGATCACAGCGGCGCTGGACCGCGCCGCTGAACTCACTCCTCCGAACGGAGTGGTCGTCGTTACCGGCTCGATTTTCCTTGTCGGCGATACCATGAAAGCATTGGGAATCCCCGCTTGACTATGTCCTCCACCGCCCAACGCGAAGAGCGTAGAGCGAACAGCAGACTTCTCAGCCGCCTCCGCTCCTACTTCATTTTCGTCCCTCTGATCTACCTGTACACCGCAATCATGGGCAGCCTGTCGCTGCTCTCGTCGTTCTTCGATCGCGACGGACGCATACAGCACTGGTTCGCCTGCACCTGGTCGCGCATGATCCTCAAAACGACCTTCGTTCATGTGCGCATCGAAGGTCTCGAACACATCGACCCCGCGCAAACTGCCGTCTATGCCGCGAACCATCTCTCGGCGCTCGATATTCCCGTGCTCTACGCCTGCTTGCCCACGCAGTTTCGCATCCTCGCCAAGAGCGAGCTGTTTCGCTATCCGTTCATGGGATGGCATCTCACGCGCTCGGGACAAATTCCCATCGACCACGGCGACGCGCGGGCCTCGCTCCGTGGGCTCAACCGCGCCAGCGATTCGTTGCGCAAAGGCATGCCTCTGGTGATTTTTCCGGAGGGCGGACGCTCGGCCAGCGGCCAGATGCAGAACTTCATGGGAGGCGCATTTTATATGGCCATCAAGGCGCAGGCGCCGGTCGTGCCGGTTGTCCTCATCGGCACTAACGAACTGCTGCCCATGAACAGCTTCCATCTGCGTCCCGGTACCGTCGAGATAATCGTCGGTGAACCGATTCCAACCACTGGTATGGTTCCTCGCGAAATGGACAAGCTCGCCACGCGCGTGCGAGAAGTGATGGCCGATATGTATTACTCGCGCGCGAAGAGTGTCCGCTCCCGAAGTTGAATCAGACGTTAACGCCAACGGATCAGTGGTGATATGAAACCGCGCATCGCCATTCCGGTTCCCAATTCCACGGACACGAAATACGTAATGCGAGCGTTGCCGCAATACGAGTACGCCATCCGTGAAGCCGGAGGCGAGCCAGTCATCATCGACGTGAACGCTCTAGCCGGCCGCGATCGCACAGCAGGTCAAGACTTGCGACGGCGTTCTCCTGCCCGGCAGCCCCGCTGACGTCGATCCCGAGAAATACGACGCTTCACGCCACCCCAAGACTGCCGCGACCGATGCGCTGCGAGACAACACCGACGAGCTCCTGCTGCAGGATGCCTACAACATGCGCAAGCCGATCTTCGGCATCTGCTACGGCCTGCAGTCGCTCAACGTCTGGCGCACCGGCTCCCTCGTGCAAGACCTGACCACAAACGTGAATCACGAGCCGGACAAGTCAGTAGTCGACGCGCACCGAGTCGAGATCGATCCGCAATCGAGACTGGCGACGATTCTGCGATCCGCCGGAGCACTGCCTGCTGCCTTGCGGCAGACGATCTTCGTTAACTCCAGCCACCATCAGTCTGTCGATGTCGTCGGCGATGGCTTGCGGCTCGTCGCCTGGAATCCTGAAGACCAGGTGAAAGAAGCCGTGGAGGGCACCGCCGACGACCACTTCGTCGTGTGTGTGCAGTGGCATCCCGAGCGTACTTACGATGCCGATCCCGCCTCGCGCGCTATGTTTCAGGCCTTCGTGCGCGCTGCAGCCGAGTGGCACAAGAACCTTCCTCTGAAGCAGCAGGACTTCGAGTCGATGCCCGGCAAACGCTGACTCTACTCATAGGTGCGATTTGCAGGGGCACGGCTTCAGCCGTGGCCCTGCGGGCACCAGAACTGGGGCTTCAACCCCTGAGGGAATAGCTCGACTTCAGCGCAAGAATGCGCTCATCGTTTGGTTGTAGCCGCCACATCAATTAACCTGTTCTCTTATGCTCGATCTTGCATTTGTACGCGATCATCTGCCCCTCGTCGAAGAAAAGCTGCGCCAGCGCGGCATGGATCCCGCCATCCTCAAGGATTTTCAGTCCATCGATTCTGAACGTCGCGCCGCTATTACCGACGCCGAAACTACCAAGGCCCGCCGCAATCAGTTGACCGGTGAATTTCAACGTCTGAAAAAGGAAGGGCAGGACACCGCCGCCAACCTGCAGGAGCAGAAAGACCTAAAGGAAAAGGGTGCTGAAGCCGAAAAGCGCGCTGCCGACTACGATGCAAAGTTGCGCGACATCTTGACCGGCATTCCCAACCTCCCTCACGACACCGTCCCCGTTGGCAAGACTGCAGAGGACAACGTCGAGGTCCGCCGCTGGGGAACGCCGCCGCAGTTCGATTTCACTCCCAAGCCGCACTGGGAACTCGGGGAATCCCTCGGAATTCTTGATCTCGAACGCGCCGCCAAGATCACCGGCGCGCGCTTTGCGGTCTATTGGGACCTGGGCGCAAAGCTCGAACGCGCTCTGACCAACTTCATGCTCGACTTGCACACCCGGGAGCATGGCTACACCGAGGTTCTGCCGCCGTTCATGGTTAACGCGGAGTCTCTGTACGGCACAGGCAACCTGCCGAAGTTCGAAGCGGACCTGTTCAAGGTCCCGCATAACGATAAGAACCTGTACCTGATTCCGACCGCTGAAGTCCCCGTTACCAACCTCTATCGCGACGAAACTCTCGACGCCGCGCGCCTGCCCATTTCACTCACCGCCTACACGCCGTGTTTCCGCAGCGAAGCCGGCTCTTATGGAAAAGACGTTCGCGGTATCATCCGCCAGCACCAGTTCCAGAAGGTCGAGCTGGTGAAGTTTACGAAGCCGGAACAGTCTTACGAAGAGCACGACAAACTAACCAGGAATGCGGAACAAGTTCTTCAAAAGCTCGGGCTGCACTACCGCACCGTCGTCCTCTCTACCGGCGACATGGGGTTCTCGTCCGCCAAGACCTACGACATCGAAGTGTGGCTCCCGGGGCAGGGCTTGTTCCGCGAGATCTCGTCCTGCTCCAACTTCGAGGCCTTCCAGGCGCGACGCGCCAACATCCGTTATCGCCCGGAGGGCGCGAAGAAAAGCGAGTTCGTACACACGCTCAATGGCAGCGGGCTCGCAGTCGGACGCACCTGGGTTGCGATTGTCGAGAACTATCAGCAGGCGGATGGCAGCGTGGTGATTCCCGAAGTCCTGCGCCCCTACATCGGCACAGACCGCATCACGCCCAGGAAGCTCTAGGAAAGCTCGGATCCTTTCCGATTTCTTGAAGGGGACGGCCTTCAGGCCGTTCGGACGCGCCGCAAATGCTTAATGTCAACTTGTTCAGACCTTGCCGGGTTCAGCCGAAACCGCTCACTCCGCGTCCCGATGCACCGTCTCCATCGCGAACGCCGGAACGCACACCGCGATATACTCCGCACCTTCGGCTTCGGGTGTCGAATACCGTACCCACTCGCCGGGATGTGTGATCACCGCCTGTCCCGCCTTAACGTCGAACTCGCCATCTTTGTAGCTCACGCGCAACATGCCCTTCAGCACGATGGTGAACTCCTCGAACTCCGGAGTCTGCCCTGGTTCCACCCAGCCTTGCGGACTGCGCATGTGGGCAACGCTTACATCGCCAGTCTTGCTGTTCACGCGACCGATGTACTCGTCGATCAGTTTTGGTTTGTTACCCGCTGCGGCCACACGAGTCGGCTGCGCAATCAAAGTCGGCATAAGCCTCCATGCGACGCAATCAGACTGCGTCGAGACATGAAAACAGAAAAGCCAGTGCTCGAGCAACCGAAACAGTTTCGCTCTTGCGGTTTGTTGGCTTGAATTTTCTGGCGAGTCTTATTGCCCCGAGATCTTAACCCGCAGCTCTTCGGGAATCCGCTGCCGCAACTCTTCCGGCAGTTTATCGAGCCCCATGCGCGCACCGGTCATGGCCGCGTCCTTCACCACCATCGGCGCCGGAGTCGCGACCGCCACCAGCAGCCACAGCAGCATCGACAGCAGAAATCCGCCCAGCGCGCCGATTTCCAGCCAGAACGCATGCTACAGGCCGGAAGTGGCGAATCACCCCATACGCCAGCAGGAACACGGCCATCGACATCGAAGCCAGCACCAGCAGGCCGATATCGATGCCGCGATGCAGGCGCTGCCTCGAGCGGCAGTGCTCGCACTCCGCCAGGTGCGCCTCATAGTCCCCGCGCATCTCCGGAGCCAGCCCCGATATGTCATAGCGCCACCCGGCAAGTATCTTGCCGATGACGCGATCAGTGCACTCTGCCATGTCGAAAACCTTGCCCCCGAAGAGCCTCAGCGCCGCCGGGGCGCTTGATGGGGCGAAGACTACAGTCGAATTGCCGCCAGCGGTTCATGTTGTGCCGCGAGCACCAACTGGTTGCGCACAAAATTGCGCTGCTCGCCCAACGCACGCTCTGCCGTCATCCGCGCGATTTCGGGATGGTTGTTCTGCTCCGAAAGGTGCGCCAGGATTACGTATTCGGCACCTCCATCATAGTCCGTCGTCAGAAAATCCGCGAGCGCGTCATTCGACAGATGCCCCACTCGGCTCATCACCCGCTGCTTCACCGACCAGGGATACGGCCCGCCGCGCAGCATCTCCAGGTCGTGGTTCGACTCGATCATCAGCACCTGGCATCCGCGAATGTGGTCGCGCACGCTCGCCGGCATATAGCCCAGATCGGTGCATACGCCCACCTTGATGCCTTCGCTGCGGAACGTGAATCCCACCGGATCGACCGCATCGTGCGGAATCGTAAACGGCATCACGCACACGTCCCCAATGTTGAATACGTGGCCCGGGCGAAATAGTTCCAGCCGCTCCAGCCTTACCCGGTTTCCCGCACTGTCCCGCGCCGAGGCCCGATACGCATGGTGCGTCGCCTCCGTCATATAAACTGGGATCTTCAGTCGCTTGGCCAGCACGTATAACGCGCTAACGTGATCGCTATGTTCATGCGTAATGAGGATGGCGTCGATGCAACTCGCGCTCTCGCAGCACAGCGCCAGTCGCCGCAATAATTCGCGGCACGACAGTCCGGCATCGATCAGCAGTCGCGTTCCGGAGCTGGAGACAAGCGTGCAATTCCCGCTGCTCCCGCTCGCCAGCACCGTGACTGAAACTGCCATAACCGCGAGCATAAACCCAAGCTTCGCTCAGCGGTAGTAATCATCTGGTAACTTTTGCGTCTCAATAATCTCCCCCGCGGATTTCTTCTACCTTTTGCACAACTATTTCCAGTCCTGCACACGAAACCCACAGCCGCCCGCGTTTTCCCACTTGAGCGTCGCCAGCGCGTTCAATATCGTTGCGACCAATCGGGCACACGCTTTTGGCATACCGCTTTCGCGGCATTGCGCGACGACTCCACGGGACAAGGCACACCAGGCCGCGCCGGCAACGTGGCCGGCAGCCGCTACTTTCGGCGTTCATCCTTCAGCGCTGCAAATAGCTCGCGTGGAGCCGCGCGCCGCCGATCTGGCCAGTTCGAGCTCCGGGTGCGTTTAGTGCGGACAATCCGCTGCGATCACGTCGCGCGCGATCTTTCCCCAGTCCGCACGGCAACAAACGCATGTTGCGCCCCGCGCACTGGGACTCGTCTGCCGGTCCGCTCTACTGAGCGGCGAGAGCGATGCCGGCGTCGACCGGCGCTGGAGCTGTGCCTCTAAGTGCGACTCGCGGGTGGCTGGCCTGTGGGTCGCACTGCGTTTCGCTGCGCGTTTTCTATGGTTGCCTGACTCAACATATTCCCGTCGAAAATTTCGCCGCGCTTTTCCGCATAATCCACACTATGCTGGATGCACTTCGATCCGATACTGTGACGTAGCTCCTCATGGCCACCACCAACTACTCTCTCGAACGCGGACTCCCCGCCAGCATGGAAGCCGAGCGCTCCATCCTCGGCGCCATCCTGCTCGACAGTCTGCTCTACGACCAGGCCGCGGAACTCAAGCCCGACGACTTCTCGCTCGACGCGCATCGCCGCATCTTCTCCCGCATGCGCGATCTGCAGGAGACCGGCCGCCCCGTCGACATGATCACCCTCGCCGAGGAACTCGACCGCCGCAAGGAAGTCGAAGCCATCGGCGGAGTCGCCTACCTGTCCTCGCTCATCGACGGAGTTCCCGACCGCCCCAGCATCGAACACTACGTCCGCATCGTCCGCAACAAGTCGCTGCTCCGCGGACTCATCAACATCGCGCAACTCGCCATCGCCGAGGCCATCGACCACTCCGACGAAGCCGAAGAGGTCATCAACCGCGCCGAGCAGGGCATCTTCCAGCTCTCCGAGAACCGTCTCGGACAGGGCTTCAGCGACATTCCGTCCATCGTCAAGGGCTCCTTCGGCTCACTCGACGAGCTCTACGCCCGCGGCCAGGAGATCACCGGACTCGCCACCCACTACACCATGCTCGACAAGATGACCAGCGGCTTCCAGCCCAGCGATCTCGTCATCATCGCCGCGCGCCCCTCTATGGGCAAAACCGCGCTGGCCATGAACATCGCCGAAAACGCCGCCATCCTCGACGGCAAGGTCGTCGGCGTCTTCTCGCTGGAAATGTCGAAGGAAGCGCTGCTCATGCGCATGCTCGCCTCGCACGCCCAGGTCGACTCGCACAAGCTGCGCACCGGCTTCCTCGGCAAAGAAGACATGCAGAAGCTCACCCACGCCATGGAAGGCCTCATGCAGGCGCGCCTCTTCATCGACGACACGCCCGGCATCTCCGTGACCGAAATGCGCTCCAAGGCCCGCCGCCTCAAGCAGCAGGAACAGCGCCTCGACCTGATCATCGTGGATTACCTGCAGCTCATGTCGGCCGTCCCGATTGGCGGCAAGCGCTTCGAGAACCGCACCCAGGAAGTGTCAGCCATCTCGCGCGGACTCAAAGCCGTCGCGAAGGAGTTGAAGGTGCCGGTGGTCGCGCTCTCGCAGTTAAGCCGCGCTCCCGAAAGCCGCGGAGGCGACCATCGTCCGCAACTCTCCGACCTGCGCGAATCCGGCTCCATCGAGCAGGACGCCGACGTCGTGGCCTTCATCTTCCGCGAAGAGGTCTACAAGAAGGACGATCCCGACCTCGAAGGCATCGCCGAACTCATCATCGCCAAACAGCGCAACGGCCCCACCGGCCTGATCAAGCTGGCGTTTAAGCACTCGTCCACGCGCTTCGAAAACCTCGCCGCTGAGAGCGACTATATCCAGTAGCGGCAGATTTCGGGTGGAAGCACCGGCCTGTAGGCCGGTGAACCTATCCGCCTAATGAGGAAGCTTCAGCCCTGGCCACCCACGAAATCTTCTTTTATCACGACTGTTTAGGAGCAATGGTTTGGGCCGAATTTGTTCGCACGCCATAGATAAATATAGTGGTTGGACGTATCCATATCTGCCCGGTGTGAGTTAGATGGCACGGTTTTCGCTGGATGTTCTGGGCACGGAAGGAGGCGGGGGGACACACCCTTTCCCCTTTCGCGAGGTATAGCGCGTCGACCGGCACCAGTGCCAGAGATATCGGCAGCGCCGGAAATCTAAAGTAAGCAGCCCCTTCCGGCACGCAGTGTTCTGAGTCACGGACACGGTAACTCCAAATGATTACTCTTCTCGCGGGCTGGCGTACACAATGGCATGATCTGTGCGCTTCCTGCCGTTGGTTAATACGACCCACGGATTGGTGAGCACCCAGAAGTCGCCATCTTAACTGTCTGCCTTCCCCAAATCAGACCATAGAGAGTCTCCGAGTAAAGTTATGAACCGAACAGCCGTTTCGTTCCCCTGGTGTAATCTGCCTAATTACTATTAGCGTCACGTCTGTCTCACAAGGTCAGTTCATACACGGCCGCGCTGCAGTGGTCGCTGAACAAACCTACACCGGCGACCAATTGCCGGATGCGTTAGCGCAGCTTGTAGTCTTATTGTCTTTCGTTCCGCTGCCGGCGGATGACGACACAGTCAAGGTAGCACGCCAGAACATGCGTCGCAGGGCGGGTATGAAATTCGCCCTATCCCTATGAAAACGAGGAATTTGGGGGAAGGGGGAGGAGGCATTTACGGCGGGGGTTGCGCACCGATGGGAGTCAGCGCGTCTGGACTGTTGCCGACTACCTGCTCGGTCGCGGTCCTCCGTTTCTCCAGTTCCACGTTCAGTTCCGCCCCCAGCAAGATCGCCATGGCTGCAAATTGCAGCCACGTCATCAGTACAATGAACGACGCCAGCGTGCCGTACATGGCATTGAAATAGGAGAACTTGCGCAGATAGATTCCGAGCAGCCCCGAACTCGCGATCCAGACCGCGACAGCAAATAGCGAGCCCGTTACCTGCTGGCGTAATGTGTGCTTGCAATTGGGTGCGAGGTAGTAAAGCGTTCCGATCGCGGCCAGCGCGCAGGTCAAGACCAGCGTCCACCGCATAACGGGCCAGCCCATGACGAAGGTTTGGCTCACATTGAATACCCGAGCCAGTTCCCTGCCGAAGTGCGGACCAAGAAGCATGGCGCTCAAAGCGACGGCAGTCATTCCGCCCACCGCGAATGTCACGTAAATGGCGCTCAGCCGCTTTTGCCAGAAGCTCCGTGTCTCCTCCGCTTCGTAAATCGTGTTGAGCGCCGTCGCCATCGACGCGATCGCGTTGGAGGCCGCGATCACCGCCAGGATGAATCCTGCCGATAGCAGGCCGTTGTTGGTATGCATGGTAGAAGTCAGCATGCTGTCCATCATGGGCATCGTCTGTTCGGGAACGAAATGGGAGACCAGGCTGACCATTCGTTCCGCCAGGTGTGGGATCGGAAGCAACGCCAGCGCGCTCGCCAGGAAGATGAGGAAGGGAAACAGCGACATCAGGAAGAAAAATGCCAGCGCAGCCGAAGAGGTAAGTCCGTCGTGCTTTAGAAAGCTGCGTACGGTAGCGGTCACCAGGCGACGAGCCGAGTTCAGCCAGGGCACGACCTCCGGAAGCGGCCCAGTATATCGCTCTGGTTCAGTCGCTGGCATGCGCTAAGAGTGCCACCGGAATGGGCTGACCGCAACTGTGAGGATCAACATATGGGAGCTTTATCGGCGCCGAACGGTAATTGTTCGTTCACAGGTCTTTTCAGAGTTCAGTACCGAGACACAACTTCAAGCCCAGCCCGCACTGCAAGATCGCTCGTGCCTGCGCTACCGACTCGAAAACGTGGGCTTGCATCCCCTCCTTTTCGGCGGCCTCCACATTTCGCGGCCGGTCGTCGAAGAACAGGGTACGCGCCGGTTGACAATCCAGCGCCGTCAGGCATGCGCGATAGATCGCCGCGTCGGGCTTGGAATGTCCCGCTTCGCACGACCAGATCTGGACTTCAAATTCCGCCAGCCAGTCCAGCTTCTCTCGCAATCTACCCAGGAGATCGAATGTCATATTCGAGAGGATCGCCGTCTTGAGGCCAGCTCTTTTCACTGCGCGCGCTAACTCCAGCGCCCCGGTGTTGGGCCTGGTCCACAGGGCCGACTCCATGGCGATGAAATTATCGACGGCCGCGGGAGAGACTTCCACTGCGAGCGCTTCAGCGACCCGAAGCCAGTGCTGCGTGTATTCCACTTGCGACCGCCCGTAATAATCGCGGGTATTGGAATACAGCCTCAAGAAAGACGGCTCGTCCAGCCCAGTAGTTTGGCCGAGTTCTGCTAACTTCCTATGGGTGGGCGGGTAGCTTAGCACGCCACCGTAATCGAAGATAACGGCATCCCAAGGGGCTCCTTTGATCGCATTCATCTTTGCGGGAACTAGGTAGCTTTCACCAGCATGCAGGTCACATCGTCGTGCTGCGGGGCTCCGGCCACGAAGCGGTCCAGGTCGGTCATGATGCTTTGAAGAAGCTGGGAAGGTGATAAGGCTGCACCGGTGTGCACTACGAACAACATCCGGGGCTCACCGTACTCTTCGGCGAGATTATTTTCCGCCTCAACCACTCCGTCGGTGAAGACCACTAGCCAGTCGCCGGGCTGCAGCACCACGAAACCAGCGTCATAGGACGCGTTTTCCAGGATGCCAAGCGGAATGCCTCCTCGGTCCAACTTCTCCATTGCCCCCGACTGGCGGCGCACCACCGGGGCGTTGTGCCCGGCATTGACGTACGTAAGGGTGCGCGTAGCCGGTTCGTATTCCGCCAGAAACATGGTGGTAAAGCGGCGCCCTTCCTGGCTGTTGCTGCAGGCATACCGGTTCATCTTGCCGACCAGATCGGGCAGGCTTGAGGGCGTCGCCGCCAGCGTCTTCAGGCTGGCCTGTATGGTAGCCATGAGCAGCGCCGCCGGAATGCTCTTGCCTGCTACGTCGGCCATGGCGAAGACCCACTTCGATTCTCCTGCCGGTCCTCCGCGCGGAAACACGTCGTAGTAGTCGCCCGCGACCGTGTTAGCGGGCCGAGTCGCGAAGGCAACCTCCAGCCCCTGAATCGAGGGGGGATTGGCGGGCAGCAGCCACGTTTGGATTTCCTTGGCGATTTGCAGGTCGCGCTTCATTACTACGCGATCGCCGACTTCGAGAATCAAGAGGAACAGCAGAAGTAGGGCGCCCCAGAAGTGGCCATCGAACGTAAAGAACTTCAATTCTCCATTGCTGCTGTGCCACGTAGCTTCACCACTAGGCCCGAACATCAGCACCAGCGCGACCAGCAGCAACACTCGGCGAGCCGGCGTCAGCTTCTCCAGCACTGCCCAGAAGAACTGGCCCACAAGGCGGAGGAAGTGCTTGCCTTTCGACATTCCCTCCACTCGCTCCGCGTCCACGTCTTTCGAATACAGCCGGTAGCTTGTGCGGGCGTCAGTAAGGAACGACCTCCAAAGCTCGTCGACGTGCCGGCCTTCCGTAACACGCGCCCAGAAGCGGTCAACCCGCTCCACGACAGGAGCGACCCTGGCGGTCAACTCGTCTGGCGGACGCTGCGGCGCACTTGCGGGTTGCGTGGGAATGGGCATGAGGCTGTTAGGAGAATTATAGGGTTCCCGGCGCCTGTGGCGAAGTCTCGGAGAACGCATTTCGCGGATCTAACGGTTGACGGTTGGTCGACGACTCCCGGACGCCCAGTGCTAGTCGATAAACGCCACCGACTGGACGCTCGTAACTTCGAAGCGCTTGCGGCAGCGCAGGTTCTTGCAGGCTACGAGGTCGTCGCGACGCACCATGTAGGACCGCGCTTTTGCGAATTTTGCCCGGTCGCGCTCGTCGGCCCTTCCCGGAAGCTGCCTCTTCTTGGTGCGGACGAACCATCCGAGATCATATTCGGCGGCTTGATGGCAGTGCGGACAAGTCATGGTTGCTTTTTTAGTCTCTTGCCGCTCGTCAAAAAAATCACGCTCTTCCATCTGGGCCTCCGCTGGCGCCCGCGCGATCATCCGCCACGGGTACATCGTTGCCATTAGATCACACGCGCAGGGCGATTTCCTGTGATGTGGGGTTTTCGTCTTGGCACCGCACTCTGGCCCCATTAGAACAGGGTCGGAGGACGGTTGGCGTTCGTCCCAATTTCGGCCCGGGATGGGCAAAACAGTGCTAAGCTTTGGGGTCAGGAGGCCCTTATGTTCAGCCTTCTTCTGCTCTCGCTGGTGTTGTCAGCACCCGCGGCTGCTGTCTCCCAGGCAGCTCAATTAGCAGTCGTGCCGCAGCCAGATGCTCTCGCAGCCGACGCGTCGACTCTCCGGCAACGAGCCGATGGATTTACGTTCAAGGACGGGTCGTCACTGTCATTCGACGCGATGGAGATCGGCCCCCATTCGGATGTCTGCTTCAAGATCCGCGCCTACATCTTCTCTGCCGGCCCGGTGCCCAAGTTGCTGCGGGAAACCACCTGCGGACCGAAGCGCGGGGAAGTCAAGAGCATTGGCGGCACTAAGCCTAAACTCGTGCCGGTCGATGCTCAGGAAAAGTCCTCCGCATCTCCTGACCGCTGAAACTCCGCAAGCCTCGGCGCATCTCATAGTGTGATTTCGCTTGAGGAGGAGTACGCAAGTGCCAGACAAAGAAACCATTGAACGCGCCCAGGAAGATGCGCGCGAGGGCAAGTCTCCGAGCACCCAGGCCGGAGAATTCGTGCGCGAGGAGATGGACCATATCCGCGAAGGAAAACATGGAGCGGCTTCAACCAAACAGGCGATTGCGATCGGTCTGTCCAAAGCACGACGCGCGGGCGTCAAGCTACCACCGCCCAAGGCCTCGATAACATCGCCCGAAGTACGCAGGAAAGCTGAACGCGACTCCGAGAAGGGCCAGTCGGACCCCGGAAAGAAGCCCTCGGCCACGCGTTCGCGGGCAGTGGAGAAGGCGCTCCAGAAGCAGGGTCATTCAGCCGCCTCGCATGCTGCACTTTCCAAGCAGGCGAAGCAGGCAGCCGCCAAGCGAGGCAGCGCGGCACGCAGCCAGGCGGCCAAGAAAGCCGCGCGCACCAGGGCCCGCGGCAGACACAATCGCTATGGGAAATGAACAGGCGCATTACAGAGTCCAAGTGATGTCTTCCAACTGGTTGGTAATTTCTTCGGCAGGCGTATCCGCAGGAAATCGTAACGGCATACCAATCGTCACTTTGAGTTCGCCTCGGCGGGCAATCTTGCGGCCTGCCATTTTCATTTCGAAGAGGCCGTCGATCCGCAGCGGGACCACCGGAATGTCGAGCTTTTGCGCCAGCATGCCAACTCCCGAGCGGAACGGCGATGGCTTCCCATCCTCCGTGCGACGGCCTTCAGGGAAGACCACGACGCTGTATCCGCGATCCACTGACTCGCCTGCGAAAGCGAAGCTCTCGCGCACCCCTGATTGTTGCGGCAGCGGAAATACGTTGAACAGAGCTACGACGAGGTAATAGCCGGCCTGCTGCCACCAGCGCGCAAATATGTTCATGGAGGCTGGAGGCCGCCACATCCCCCACAAACGTTCTCCGAGCATGCCAACCGCGAGTTTGTTTCGGATTCGCGCCGGCATCGCAATCAGTACAAACCCCACGTCGATGTAGGTGACGTGGTTGCACGTGATCAGCACCGGTCCATCGATGCCTTTTAGATTCTCGCGACCAATAATTTTGGGGTGCGCCATGATCAGGGTCGCCGGCAGCGAAAGCAGGTAATAAAAGAAGTTGCGAATCCAGGGAACCGGCCAGCGCTGCGCCCAGTGCGGATAGCGGTAACCTCTTTGCTGCGCGCGCTGCGGCGCGCGAAGCATTCGCTCCAACTCGCCCACCGTGGTGACTTGCGCAAAGTTCGCCTCGCTTAAGTCCACCTGATAGCGGTCTTCCAGCGCGCCCATGAGTTCGACCCGGTCCATGGAACTCAGGTTCAAGTCACCTTCCAGCTTGGCGTCAGGCGCGAGCGCACCAGTGCTGCGCCCGGTAATTCTGCTGATGAGTTCTCCCACTCCGCCTTGTGCCGGAGCCGCATTGGTAGTCGAGGAAAATTTCTGCTGCACAGCCTGCTGAATCACGCCGATCTTCGGCTTGTGGGTTGGGGTGCGCGGGAAGTCCTCCTCGGGCCAAAGCAGCCAGCGGCGTATCTGCTGGAAGTCCGCCAGACGCTGGTTCGCCCGCGCAACAATTGCTGCAGCATCGGCTGCAGCCTCGCGCAGCAAGAGTGCCGCAACCGGTTCCGCATTGCCGCTCTGCTCCAGCCCCACCACGACGGAATCGCGCACCTCAGGCTGTTGTCGCAGGACAGCTTCGAGGTCTTCGGGATAGATGTTCATCCCTTCGCGCGTCACGATGACGTTCTTCTTGCGGCCCTTGAAGTAGAGGTTGCCGTCTTCGTCGAGCGCGCCGAGGTCTCCGGTGCGAAACCAACCATCCTCATTGAGCACTGGACTCAGTCCTTTGTTTTGCCAGTAACCCGCAGCGACGTTTGCGCCACGCACCAGGATTTCGCCCTTTTCATCGAGCTTTATCTCGCGGCCTTCGAGCACCTTGCCGATCGAGCGCTTGCCGGTGTGGAAGGGATGATTCAACGAAATGAGCGACGTAGTTTCGGTGAGTCCATACCCTTGGATGACAACGAAGCTCAGTCGCCGCCAGAATTCCTCCGTTTCAGCATCGAGCGCCGCACCGCCGGAGATGAAGGCCCAGAATTTCCATCCGAACCGGTTGTGAATTCGCCGAAATCGCCACCAGCGTCTTACGAACTTCTCTTCTTTAGCCGCCTCCATTTGCCGGTGGAACCATTGGGACTTCTCTGCTGCCTCCATGTCGCGCTCGATCTTATCTTTTAGCGACTCCATCAGCCGGGGAACAGCCACCACCACTGAAACACGCTCGGTCCTGATCGTCCGCATCACTTCGGTCGGATTCATCGTGTCCTGAAACAGCACGGTGGCGGCCAGCATCTGCGGCAGGAAGATCCCCAAGAACTCACCGAACACGTGGCTGAGTGGCAGCAGGTTGAGAAAACGCAGAGGATGAAAGATGCGCTCGTACTTCAAGTACGCGCCGATTTGCCGCTCCAGCGGCTCCAGGTTGGCGAGAATGTTGCCGTGGGTGATCACCACGCCACGCGGCTCTGCAGTGGTGCCGGAGGTGAACACGATTTGCACGATGTCTTCGCGGGTGGCAACAGCAGCAATAACAGGCTCGCTTGACTCTTTGGCGAGTTGCTCGCGCAGGGTGTTCAAGTCAAAGTGGGCAACGTCGGGGACCGTGTTGTGCGGGGACCCAACACACAGCTTGGCGTCGACCTGTTGCGCCACTCGCTCCGCAAAGTCATGGGCTGCAATCTTGTCGACGGGGACAACAATCGCCCCGCGCAGCAGGCAGCCCCAAAAAACCACCACCCACTCCGCGCAATTCTCACCCCAGATCAGGACCCTGTCGCCCTTGGTTATACCGCGCGACTCGAGCGCCCGAGCGAACCGGTAGGCGTTCTCCAGCACGTCTCCGTAGGTCCAGCGCTGCAGACGATAGCCGCGTCGGAAGACGTAGGCGGCTTCGGTAGCATGCCGGCGAAAGTTGTCGAGGTATTCCAGGATGCTGGCGCGGGCCATCGTTCAACAGTGTAACTGGGCGGCGATTCCTGGCGTTTCCCTAGCCGAAGTGAGGGTAGTGATATGGTCTGGTATAACACTCGGAAGATTCCTATTACGCTTTAAAATCATGGCAACTTCTTTGCGGCGTGCTGAGCGCGAAGAGTTTATGTGTGCGCATCCTGCCGCCCCTGCTAGGGGTCGCGACTTTGGCTTCGGGATTCAGGCTTCAGGACCAGCGACGGCTGTCTTTGCCCTGTGCTTTAAGCATGCTGCGAAGCACGGCGGTGGCCTGCTTCACTTCCGGCATGGCGATCCCGCAGTGCAGTTGTTTGCCGTCTCGCCGGGTCGATACCAGGCCCGCCGACTTCAAAATCGCGAGATGCTGGGAGAGGTTCGCCTTCGAAATGCCCAGCCCTTCGTATAGTTCCGCGGCCCACCGCTCGCCGCGCGTCAGCATTTCAATGAGGTGCAGCCGTGTAGGATTTGCAAATGCTTTGCAGATAATAGCCTGACGTTCGTAGACTTCGTGCGCACCATTGGACTTACGTTTCGCGGCCATAAACTCCCCCGGGGGCAACCAGAATTTAAAGACTCCGGCAGCTTCCTGCGCGCCTGACGCGACCAGCACACAGTTAATCAGTCGCCGGACTTAGAAACATCTCGATCCCGACAACTACACCTATACCCTAACTAGGGGAGTTGTATGACATTGTCTTTTGTAAATCGGCGCGCCGTTTCCCGTTTTGAATCGGAGTCCCACCGATCGGGCAGTTAGGCCTTTCCAAAGGGATGCTCAAGCGACGGGCTGCGTGGAGCCTCTAACTCTGCGCCGTCAGTCGTAATCTGCATGTCGTCTTCAATCCGCACGCCGAATTCGCCGGGGATGTAGATGCCGGGCTCATCGCTGAAGGTCATGTGGGCACGGACTTCCGTAGTATTACCCGGGACCAGGTAAGGCCACTCGTGTCCATCGAGTCCCATGCCGTGACCGACGCGGTGAGTGAAGTACTTGAACCCCGGCCCGTAGCCGGCGTCGATTATGACCTTGCGCGCTGCCGCATCGACGGACTCGCACGCAACGCCGGGGCGGGCCCCCGCCAGCGCGGCGCTTTGTGCCTTGTACACGATGTCGAAAATCTGGTTCATCTTCGCCGTAGGTTTTCCCAACACAAAGGTCCGGCTGATATCGGATGCGTAACCTTCGACGCTGCAACCGCCGTCCATCAGAACGATCTGTCCTTCACGAATCTTCTGCGGCGCGATCGAGCCGTGAGGCGTGGCAGAGTATTCCCCAACCTGGGCGTCGGCGCTGCCGTGGAAGCCAAGCTGGGTGTGCGCGGATTCCACCAATGCCTGAAACTCCTGCTGCGTCATGCCGGGCTGCAAAGCGTGGTACGCAGCCTCGTAGGCGGTGATTGAGACCTTCGAGGCCAGCCGCATCAGCTGGAGCTCGTGCTCGCTCTTGATCATCCGGCATCCGGCAGTGACCGGCGTGGCGCTGGCCATCTGAAGGGCTGGAACATGTAATGCGATGCCATTGCTGAAAACGTATGGAGTCTTTTCTTCGATTCCCACTACGCCTGCACTCACACCAAGATCGCGCAATCCTTCCGCTACCCGTTGATAAGGATCTTCGTCTTCCTGCCAGGTGCGGACTTCGACCTTCGAACCGAACGGCCCCGCGTCCAACTGCTCGCGAGCCCTGCCCTCTTCGAACGCGGGACAAACAAAGAACGCGTTGCCTTTTGCCGGCAGCACCATTGCGAAGAACCTTTCGCTGAGCCACCAATGAACGGCGCTGTAGTAGGGAAGCGAGCTGCCGGTCGCCACTACAATGGCTTGCAGTTTGTTTTGCGCCATCAGCTCGCGGGCGCGCTCGATGCGGGCTTTGCGCTCCTCGACCGTGATCGGAACAGCCTGGCCTTTCATCGACTTCAGACTGGCAATCGCAGGCGGCAATTTTGTGTCGCACTCGGTGGCAGAAATGCTTGGGACGACGGCCACGGCGGCGGCAGTGGCTCCGGTTTGTAGGAAGCGACGGCGTGAAAATTGCATCATGGCAGTCGAGTGTATCGCGAGACTCGTTTCCCATGAAGGACAAATAACAGGGGGTGAGCTCGACAGTTGCGACACCCCAGAAGTTCGACGGTTTATGTAGTTGAGTTCGCCGCCGCGGGGGCGGACGGATACGGGCTCGTCTGGCTTGCCGCGCGTTTTCGTATCGCCGCATTCAGCCCACTGAACATGAATTTGTGAATCGGCAGCAGCGACCACCAGTAGATACGGCCGGTCAGACCGCGCGGACGGAACAGCGCGCTCAAGCGCAGGCGCGTTCTTTCCGAGCCTTGGGGAATCGTCTCGAAGAGCAGGTAGGCCTCCCCGGGCAGCTTCATGGTGGCCTTCAACAGGAGTCCACGCCCTGACTCAATCGCTTCCACCCGCCAGAAGTCCAGCGGATCGCCTGCGCGTAGAGTATCCGGATCACGGCGCCCCGCGCCCATGCCGGTTCCGCCAAGAAAGCGGTCAAGCCATGCGCGCATGCGCCACAACATCATTCCGTAGAACCAGCCGCGATTGCCGCCGATGCCCTCGACCACGGAAGATACCCGGGTCGCCGAAACCTCTGCTTCACCCTCGCGGACATCGGCCACCCATCCTTCGTCCTCGACGACCTGCGGAAGCCAGGATTCGCGAGGTGAGCCTTCGACCCGCGCTGCGGCGCGTCGCTCGACCATCGCCCGAAGGTCTGGAATCCGCAGTGCCCGCTCCAATGCCTGCTCGTAAGTGAGCGGCTTGATCTGAGGGAATATCTCTTGCGCCAGCTTGTTGCTGCACACTACTTCGCTCCGCAGTCCCTCGATTAGCGGACGCGAAATGCTCGCCGGAATAGGTGTAACGAGATCGACCCAGTACGACGATAACCGCGGCGTCAGCACTGGGACCTGCAGCAGGGGACGGCACAGTCCACGTTGCGCTGCATACTTCAGCATCATGGTGCGGTAGGTCTCGATCGACGGACTGCCAATATCGATCGTCATTCCTTCCGACCGCGGCTCGTCCAAAGCAGCCGCCAGGTAGCTCACTACGTCATCGATGCCGATGGGCTGGATGCGCGTCGTCACCCAACGCGGGCAGATCATGATTGGCACGCGCTCCGTGAGATAACGGATCATCTCGAACGAAGTACTTCCAGCTCCAATCACGACCGCAGAGCGAAAGTCAGTGAGCGGAGGGCCAAACCGTCGCAGGCAGGCACTCGTCTCCTGCCGACTCTGCAGGTGCGCCGAAAGCTGCTGGTCTGGGCTGCCGAGGCCGCCGAGATAAATAACGCGTCTCACGCCCGCGGCCTTAGCGACGATTGCGAACTTCCGGGCCGCCTCCAAATCAATCGCACGAAACTCAGTTTCGCCGGCGCCGAGGGAATGAATCAGGTAATAGGCAACATCGATGCCGCGCAGCGCGGGCGCCAGGCTCGCTGGGTCGAGTGCGTCCGCCTGTACGACGCTCACCTTTCGCGGAAACTTGCTGGTGACTTTGCGAACATCGCGCGTCATGCAAACTACGTAGTGCCCGCGCTCCACCAGCGCCGGAACCAGTTGCGAACCCACGTACCCCGAACTTCCAGTGACTAAAACATTCACTAGGCCGCCTCGCCCAGGCTGGAGGAAGACGCGGTCTTCCGCCAAGGCCGCACGCACCCGCAGCCCTCGAAAACCATGGTCGCCCGCTGACTGGCGATAGATGCCGACGAGATCGCGGATCGCGAACTGGAGTTATCGCGGTCTTTCTCGTCGGGTTGTGTCGGCAGCATTGCGTCATCAGCCGGTACGCCCAGCAGTATCGTTGCCCAAACAGGAAAATTGACTTGGTCGGTCATGCGCTCACCTCCGAGAAAGGGCGTGGGGAACTCTCATGCCGGTTCCGTACGCCTTGTATTGTTGATTATCGTGAATAGATATGTTCTTGTCATGAAATAACGGTTGGACTCCATTGCGCCTGTGCGCGTCCTGACAAAACGCCTCTAGATTTTGCCCCATGAGAAAAAGGTGTGGTATTTTAGCCAGCTACTAAACTCCAGCCGCGTGCAGCCGATGGGAACCTGTAGAGGGTCTCCTGAATTGCTCCTGTTGGAGTTCCCAGCCGCGGCCTCCGCGCGGCTGGGTTTTTTTGTCCCGCAGGCGCACAAAAGCGCCCCGGAGACCCGATGGCGCTTCCTTCTAATGCCGATGATCGAAAGCTAGGAGCGGTAGTGTGCTCCGCCGTGGCGAACGTCAGCGCCGCGCACCCAGAAAATCACGTCTTCGGCAATATTGGTTGCATGATCGGCGATGCGCTCCAGGGCGCGCGAAATGAGCAGGACATTCAGCGCGGCACGCGCAGTTGCCGGCTCGTTGACCATCTTCTGCACCAGCACCACGAACGCTTCATCCTTCATACGGTCCACAATACTGTCCATCTGTAGCACGGCTTCGGCGACCTCTGCCTTGCCGTCGAGGAAAGACTCCAGCGCGCGCTGCACCATGGTGGTCACGCTCCCGCCCATGCGGGGGATATCGACTGGCAACTGCACTTCAGGCTCACTGATCAGGTCGAGCACGCGCTGCGCGATGTTGACCGCCTGGTCACCCACGCGTTCCAGATCGGCATTGATCTTCACCACTGCCATAATGAACCGCAGGTCCACCGCCATTGGTTGCTGCATCGCGAGCAGGTCGAGCGCAAGCTCGTCGATTTCGCGTTCTGCCTGGTTGATATCGGCCTCGTCGGTCAGCACCATCTGGCAGAACTTCGCGTCACGCGTGCGGTAGGCCTCGATGGCGCGGTCGATGGCCTGCTCCGCCAGACCACCCATGCGCAGAAGTTTGTCCCTGAGTTCGTCGAGTCCCTGTTGAAAGCGGCTTCGCATTATCCAAACCTGCCTGTGATGTAATCTTCAGTCCGCTTATCGGCGGGCGTGGTGAAAATCTTTTCCGTTTTGTCGTATTCGATCAGGCTGCCCATCAGGAAGAATCCGGTGAACTCGGCTACGCGAGCTGCCTGCTGCATATTATGCGTAACGATGACGACCGTATAGTGCTGCTTGAGCTGAAATATGAGTTCCTCGATTTTGCTGGTCGAAATCGGGTCGAGGGCTGAGGCCGGTTCGTCCATCAACAGCACTTCGGGTTCCACCGCCAGCGAGCGCGCGATGCATAGCCGCTGCTGTTGGCCGCCGGAAAGGCTGGCGCCTGACTTCTTGTGTAGCGTGTCTTTCACTTCGTCCCATAACGCCGCCAGCTTCAGCGAGCGCTCGACCAGTTCGTCCATCTGCTTGCGGTTGCGAAAACCGTTGAGCCGCAAACCCGCGGCGACGTTGTCGTAGATCGACATCGTGGGGAAAGGGTTCGGCTTCTGGAAAACCATGCCAATGCGCCGCCGGATTTCGACCGGGTCCGTGCCGGCGCCATAGACCTCCATCTCGCCTACCTTAACCAGGCCTTCTGCGCGGGCCTCCGGGATGGTCTCGTGCATCCGGTTCAAGCAGCGTACAAAAGTGCTTTTGCCGCACCCCGACGGTCCAATGACTGCGGTTACGTGGTTGGCGGGCACCGTCATTTCGATGGACTTTAGCGCCAGATTCTTGCCGTACCACGCGTTGAGTCCTCGTACTTCAATTCCGACACCCATACGGCTAGGACGCTCCCTTCAATGTTCCACGGCTGGTGGAGATGCGCACCGCCGCTACCGCCGCCACAATCATCACGATCAGGATCAGCGCGCCCGCCCAGGCCTGCTTGTGCCAATCGTCATAGGGTGAAATAGCGTATGTAAAAACCTGCAAGGACAGCGCCGCTGTCGGCTGATTCAGCTTCAAATTCCAGAATTGATTTCCGAATGCGGTAAACAGCAGGGGAGCGGTTTCGCCTGCCACGCGTGCAAATGCCAGCATGCAGCCGGTAATGACTCCCGCCGAGGCTGTGCGCAACGTGATCGACAGGGTTGTCCGCCATTTGGGAATTCCCAACCCGAGTGCGGCCTCGCGCACTACATTCGGCACCATCAGCAGCATTTCCTCGGTCGCTCGGGCGATCGTAGGGATCATCATGATCCCCAGCGCCACGCCGCCGGAGAATGCGGAGAAGTGCTTTTGCCGGATCACAATCAGCCCGTACACCGAGATACCGATTACGATGGACGGCACGCCGTTCAGCACATCGGCGGTGAAGCGTACCAGGTCACCGAACCGACCACGCCCGTATTCTGCGAGATAAATCCCGCACCCGATGCCCATTGGAACCCCTAAAACGCTCGCCACCGCTAAGATCAAACCCGTGCCGACGATGCCATTCGCCATGCCTCCGCCCAACTCACCCGGGGGTTTTGGGGTTTGGGTTAAGAACGACAGATTGACCGATCCCGCGCCTTTAATCAGCAGGTAAATAAAAATTGCCAGGAGCGGAACGATGACAAGGACCGCAGCTCCCATGGCAAACCAATTCGCGGCTTGATCCGTGGCGCGGCGCCACAGGCTCAGCTTCTGCGCGCTGGCATCGCCCGGCTGCTTAAGCACGCGCCCTCCCTGCCGTTCCCCCAGTGATGCTCCACACCAGCAGTCGCGCCAGCGCGTTGACGACCAACGTCACCAGGAACAACGCCAACCCGATCTCGACCAGGGCACTCAGGTAGAGGTCGCCGGTGGCTTCCGTGAACTCATTGGCGAGGACACTCGCCATCGTGTAGCCGGGGGCGAACAGCGACTTGGAAACTTCGGGCCGATTTCCGATCACCATGGTCACCGCCATGGTTTCGCCCAGAGCGCGACCCAGGCCGAGGATGATGCCACCCACGATGCCGATGCGCGCGTTACGCAAGACACCCATGCGGATCATCTCCCACCTGGTGGCGCCCAGCGCCAGTACGGCTTCGCGCTGGTTCTGCGGCACCGCCGTCAACACTTCGCGCGTGATCGACGCAATGATGGGCACGACCATGATCGACATGATGATGCCGGCAGCCAGCATCCCGATACCGTACATCGGGCCGCCGAAGAACCCCGTCCAGCCGAGCGTTTTGGCCAGGAAAGGCTCGACGTACTCGCGCAGCAAGGGGCGCCAGCACGAAAATTCCCCACAGTCCGTAGATAACGCTGGGAATCGCTGCCAGCAACTCCACCAGAAACGAGATGATGGCGCGCAAGCGAATTGGACACATCTCGGTGATATACACGGCCACACCAATTGATAGGGGGACGGCGATTAACAACGCCAGAAGAGACGAAACCAGAGTTCCGTAGATAAACGGCACCGCACCGTACTGGTCGTTGACCGGATCCCAATCGTGTCCGTAGAAGAAGCCTAGTCCAAACTGGTGCAGCGAAAGCCTCGATTTGTCCACCAGTTCCCATGCCACGAACACCACGATGGCAAACACCGAAATCGCCGTGAGCAGGATCAACACCCCAAATACGGCATCCGGAATGCGGCTGCTGCGCGGTTGCCAACTGCGGATCCTCGCCAACACCGAGGTTCAGTGGCCGCTGCCTGATCGACTCCGGCACGTGGCGCAAACGAGGGAATTCGTCATCGGCAGTTGTTCCGGAGCATCCGGCGATTTCGTCGGATCAGCGCCATTCGTCATGTGTCACTCGCTAGGAACGTGGCCCGCCAAAACTGAGCCTACCCTCAGCAGGCGCTGAGGGTAGGCGTACCGGTCTCTGTCCGGCTCAGTGGATCTGCTTGGTGATGGCCGTCTTTTCCATCTCGACCACTTCCTTGGGCAGTGGAGCGTAGGAGAGTGCTTCGGTCATGGACTGGCCTGGCCCGAGCATCCAGAAAAGAAAGTCCTTCAAGATCTTTCCTTTGTTCGCGTCCGTGGGATTGGTCGGTACCAGCAACCAAGTAAAACTGGCGATGGGATAAGCATTCTTCGCCGGCGAGTTGGTGATAGATACCCGGAAATCCGCCGGCATCTTGACGCCTGCGGCAGCGGCCGTCGTGCTCTCCAAGCTGGCCTTTACGAAATTGCCAGACGAGTTCTTCACGCTGCCATAGGGGATCTTGTTCTGCACCGCATAGATCAGTTCGATGTAGCCAACCGAACCGGGAAGTTGGCGAATCATGCCGGCCACGCCTTCGTTGCCCTTGCCGCCCACGCCAACCGGCCACTTCACCGAAGTGCCCTTGCCGGTCGTTCCCTGCCATTCCGACTTATCTTCGAAAGGTAATCGGTCCAGATGTAGGTCGTGCCGCTGCCGTCCGAACGGTGCACGACCGTGATGCTCTGGTTGGGGAACTTGATGTCCGGATTTGCCTTGGCAATCGCCGGATCGCTCCAGTTCGAGATTTTGCCCATGAAGATGCCAGCCAAAAGGTCGGGTGTGAACTTCACTTCCTGCGTGACGCCTGGAATGTTGTACGCAGGCACGTCGGAGCCGAGAACGGTTGGAACGATGCATCAGCTTGATCTTCGATGCCGCAATCTGCTCGTTCGTCATCGGCCCATCGCTCGCCCCAAAATCCACCGTGCCCGCCGTGACTTGGCGAATTCCACCGCCGCTCCCGATTGACTGGTAATTAATTGCAATGTCCGGATGCAGATTGTGGTACTCGTTGAACCACTTGGAGTACATCGGATAGGGGAAGGTGGCGCCAGCCCCGTTTAACTGCGTCTGCGCTAGGGCGCAGGTGCCAAACGAAATAATGCAAAGAATCACCCTGAGAGAGCGAATCACGTAGTTTCCTCCTGACATGTCCTCTACGAGTTCTACCGTGCGACTATTACAGTTCTGTTACAGGCGGGTAAATTTCGAGTCAAAAGGGCACTTTTGTGGAGAGTGCTCACGCCAAGCGCAGGCCGCCTCGGAGTTGAGAGCCTGAGATTATAGTTACTTCCAGGACTAATGCCTACTTTGTGGTACGTCCCACAATGTGGGATTCTCTTTTACGCCGGAGTCTCCCGCGACTTCTGTTTACGCTTGAGTTCGTCGATGAACATCTGCTCGACCGGCTTGTCGTAGGACCGCAGCACGTGTCGCACGGTGTGTCCGCTGACCAGGTGGCAGACCTCTTCAGCCAGGTTTTTCGCGTGGTCGCCTGCACGCTCCAGTGACTGGGTCATGAACAGTACGTGGAAGCTTTCCTGGCGGGGCGAAGTATCGTGCTGGTCCAGGTGCCGCATAAAGACGAGGTTGCGCAGCCGGTCTAACTCGGCGTCGGCACGCAGCACGGCCAGGGCCTTGTTGATGTCGCGCTGGCTGAACCCATCGTGCACATCGCCCAGCATTTTCTCCAGCCGCGACGCCATCAGGGTGAGGTCGCGAATGTCTTGCAAGTCAACGCGGCTGCCCACGGCTGCGGCGCGGTTGCTGCAGTTCAGCAGCAGATCACCAATGCGCTCCAGTCCGATCATGAACTTCAGGCACGCCAGCAATTCCCGTGCCTGAGCTTCCGAAACTCTGGTGATGACCGACGTGACGCCCTGATCGATCTCGCGATCGATGGTGTCGAGTTCCTTTTCCCGCTGGCGTACTCCCTCCAGCAACGAGGGCACACCCGTGGCAATGCCTTCCGCCACAATTCCCGCCGCGATCCGTGCCACCTGACAGGCTTGCAAGGTCAACTCTTGCAAGTGAGCGGCGATTATTTCCGGGCTCGCGACCGGCACAGATTCAGCCGAACTCATGAGTTTCCCAACTTCCATGCCATCATTCTCGACTCTTCCGCTAACCGGCGCCTGCGACAAACTGGCCGATCACCTACATCTTGGCGCAACTACTTAGAGAATAGTCCTCTTACGTGAATTTCTGATCACTCAATTTTCAAAATAGCTTAAATTCCACAGCCGTTTGTATCGAAATTGCTAAGGGCGAGGGGATCAGGCCCGCACCGCAACTTCCTCGCGTGGCATGGTGAAATAAAATGTCGAACCATGATTGAGTTCGCTTTCGGCCTTGATCGTACCGCCGTGCGCTCTCACAACGTGTTTGGCAATTGCCAGACCGAGGCCGGTACCGCCTGATTCGCGCGAGCGCGCTTTGTCCACCCGGTAGAAGCGCTCGAACAGCCGCGGCAGATGTTCGCTGGGAATTCCTGCCCCAAAGTCGCGGACGTAAAACTGCACTCCTTCTTTGGTCTCGCACGCCCCGATCAGGATCTTGCGGCCACCTTCTCCGTACTTCATGGCATTGTCGATCAGGTTACCGAACACCTGGTGAATGGCGTCACGATCGACCAGCACTGTGGAGGTCGCCGTGTTCATCACCGCCAACTCGATGCCACGGCTGTCGGCGATTTCCTGAAACGTTTGCACCGCTTCCTCCAGCAGTTCCTGCGGAGTCACCGATTGCAGATCAAAACCTCGCTCACCAGATTCCACGCGGGCCAATACCAGCAAGTCTTCGGTCAAACGCGACATGCGCAAAGCGTTCTTCCGGATAATCTCGAGGAACTCCCGTGTGCTGTCGTTCAGGCTTTCGTTGTCGAGTACGGTTTCAGCGTAACCCTGGATCGAGGTCAACGGCGTGCGCAGCTCATGTGACACGTTGGCGATAAAATCGCGCCGCGTTTTTTCCACCCGCTCGACGTCGGTCTGATCGTGCATGACCGCCACCACGCCTCCACCGGGCATGGGAGCCGCAGTCACGTCGAAGATGCGGCCAGAGAAAATCTTGGCAGCCCGGGCCACCGTAATGTCTCGGGTCTCGAGCGCGGATTGCACCGCGCGCAGGATCTCGGGGTCGCGCGCGGATTGCACCAGCGGTTCGCCCAGCCTGATGCCGCTCGGCAGCAGCCGCTCCATGCGCTGGTTCGCCCACAACACGCGGCCGTCCTCAGACACCGCGATCACCGCCTCTTGCATGGAGTTCAGCAATGTCTCCAGGGTCAGGCGGCTCGACTCCACGGTCTGGAAGCCTTCCTCCAGTTTGCGCGCCGTTTTGTCCAGTGCCGCTGCCACATGTGCGATTTCATCCGACGACTCTTCCTCGATGCGCGCCGAAAGATCGCCCGCCGCCACTCGCTCCGCGAAATCAGTAATGCGTGCCAGCCGCCTGCCGATGGACTGAGTAGCGAGAAAGGCCAGCACCAGCGCGATGAGCACCGCGACGGCCGAGCTCTTTAGCAGATCGTTGCGGACGCGGCGGTTTGCCTCGCGAATGGCTGACATGGGGTGCGCCAGCCGGACCGCACCTCCCGGAAAGGGCGCAGCCTCGTAGAGAAAATCTACTCCCACAGTATGGGATTCGCGGGTCGCAGAGCCTACTTCTCCTTGCAAGGCCGAGGCAAACTCCGGTCGCGCAGCGTGGTTCTCCATGGTGGCCGGGTCTGCCTCGGAATCAGCCAGCACTTTGCCGGTGGAATCGATGACGGTAGCGCGCTCGCCGGACTCGCGGGCGGCTTCCCTTGTAATTACCGGAAGTGATTCACGGGAGGCGCTCCCCACCCGCGAGGCGAACAGCAGCGTCTTCTGGCGCAGCGAACTTTCAATCTCGCTGCGCAGCATGCCTTCCCAGGCCCTTTGGATCAGCACATTCATCGTAAGCATGCACGCCGCGATCAGTACCAGGGAGGCGGCGAACAGCTTAAGAAAAATGCGGCTCTTCACAGTTTCGGGACCTCGAAGCGGTACCCTGCCCCGCGCACCGTCTTCAAATAGCGCGGCTCGTCGGGATTGGCCTCGATCTTCTCACGAATGCGGCGCACGTAGACATCTACCGAGCGCGGCGTCACGTAGTGGGTGTCACGCCACACTGCGTCAAGCAGTTGGTCGCGCGTGAACACGCGGCCGGGATGCCGGGCCAGGTATTCCAGCAGCCGGAACTCCGTGGCCGTAGTTTGGGTCAGCGCACCCCGGACAGTCAGAGTCATGCCCCCGCTGTCGATCTCGATATCGCCGGCCTTCACAATGGCGGGCGCCAGCGGACGCTCGAAGCGACGTAAGACGGCTCGCACTCGTGCCACTAGCTCGCGCGGGCTGAACGGCTTGGGAATGTAATCGTCTGCCCCCAGCTCGAGGCCGATTACCTTGTCCGATTCGGTGGTTTTGGCGGTGAGAAAGATCACCGGAACCATCGACAGCGCCGGTGTCTGCCGGATGCGGCGGCACAGTTCCAGGCCATCGCCTCCGGGCAGCATGATATCCAGCAAAAATAAAGCGGGTGATTGCTTCTCCGCCTCGCTGATTACGCCGGTGGTTGACGGAAACGATCGCACGCCGTAGCCAGCCGCCTCCAGATGGTGGCGCACCAGGCGGGAAATGTCCGTGTCATCTTCCACGGCGTAAATGGTTTGTTTCACGGCTGTATTGTAGCCGACGCTGTTGGCGGTACTCTCATGTCCTAGCATCACACGCTAACGTTACATCCCAAGTTGTTACAGGATAATTAAAGTCTGATGAACGCTTGCCCAAGCCAATGTTGACTACCCGGATTATTCTTCGAAATTTTCTTTGAAGCTTTGGATTCATTGCCGCCATCTAGTGGGTTTTTGGGCCTTCCGGTTGGGAGGGACGGTTCAAGTCGAGTGCTGATCCGCCGATTAACCCACTATGTGCAGGAAGAGTCTCATCGGCGCTGTTTTGGTCCTTATGGCAGCCGTCTTGACGGCAGAGGGTGGCTCACCGGGCAGCCGCCGCGGTCCGGATTCCGGAGATACAGGGGGAGTAGCCAACGGCACTCCGTTGCCCGAGCTGGTCAGCTCGCCTGCATCTTCTGAAGGTAAACCCTGGATCATGGCGAAGACCGTCTCTCTCGAGTACACCATTCGCCGCACTGTCCCCGAGGTACGCTTCCAGTTCAGTGTGGCCGACGAGCGCGGCCGGCTCGTGAACAGTATTGCTGCGGACGACATCCGCATCTTCGACAACCAGCGCGCGGTGCAGCGGATTCGCCAGTTCTCGCGTCAGGATGACCTCCCGCTGCAAGTCGGCATCCTGCTCGATGTCAGCGACTCCGTCCAGAAAAACATATTGCGCGAGAAACTGGCGGCGCAATTCTTCCTGCGACAGGTGCTACGTCCGAGGAGCGATCAGGCTTTCCTGGTGGCCTTTGCCAGGGATGTAGAGCTCTGGCAAACCTCGACCGGCGACCCCACTGCTTTGAGAGACGCGGTGGAGCGCGTTCAACAACCCAGCTTCGCCACCACCAACCTCTACGATGGCGTGTTTTCCGCCTGCCTGAATCAGTTTCCAATACGCAGCGGGAACGAAGCCGGCCAGCGTGTCATCGTGCTCTTCAGCGACGGTGAGGATACCGGAAGCCTACACAGCATGGCCGATGTCATTGGCCTTGCCCAGCGCAGTGAGGTCCAGATTTTTGCACTTTCTGTGCACCCAAAACGCAAGCTCGCGCCTGGCGACAACGTGCTGCAGAGACTAGCCGACGAAACCGGAGGCCGACTTTACGTCGCCAACTCTGACAAAGAACTCTCCGCCATCTTCACCGACATGGAGCAGCAGATGCGGACGCAATACTCCGTCTCGTTCGAGCCGGCGCAGGAAACGCGTGGCTTTCATACGTTGCGCCTGGAATTAGCTGGCCAGACTAAGCTGCACATTCGCGCCCGCCAAGGCTATTACGTCGACGCACCCTAAAGACTTGGCCCCGAATCGGGATAGGGGAGACGGTCGCCCGTCCTCCCCTCCCACACCACCGTACATGCGGGTCCGCATACGGCGGTTCGGCGGGTTGAGCTAAGACCGTATGACCATGGCCGGGAGTCCCAGTGAGGCAAAGTAGGCATTGGGTAGTGCCATGGCTAACGCCGGGGAGTTCGCGATTCGCCACGGACCGTGCGCACTCCCAGCGGTTTGCGCCGCCAGATCTTTGCTCACGCCCCGTTTGCGAAGTTCTTTGAATCGCGTCCGTCCGCGCTTCCATTGCTTCCACACCACCGACCTGAGTCGGCGGCGTAACCAGGACTCAAGGCCCTTCAGCACCGACGGCGTTTGACACTCCCCGAAGTAGCCGAGCCACCCGCGCAAGTAGGTTGCCGTTTCGGCAATCATCTTGGGCAGGCTGATGCCTCGGGTTCGACGCGTCAGTTCCCGTATCCGCTCCTTGAAGCGGGCGATGGCCTTGGGGGCAATCCGCCGCCTTGGTTCGCGCTCGCTGGTAAAGCTAAATCCGAGAAACTTCCTCTGCCACGGTTGGGCCACAGCGCTCTTTGCCTGATTGACCTTGAGTTTGAGTCGTTGCGTGATGAAGCGCGTTACGCTCTTCATCACTCGCTGCCCCGCTCGCTCGCTGCCCACGTAAATGTTGCAATCGTCGGCATAGCGCGAGTAGCGGTGACCGCGCCTCTCTAACTCCCGGTCCAGTTCATCCAGCACCAGATTGCTGAGCAGCGGGGAAAGCGGACCGCCTTGCGGCGTTCCCTCGTCGACCGCCGTCACCAATCCGTTCTCCAGCACTCCGGCCTTCAGGAAGGCTCCGATCAACCGGAGCATCCGTGGGTCGGCCACTCGCTTGGCGACCGCCGCTAGCAGGCGGTCGTGATTTACTCGGTCAAAAAATTGCTCCAGATCCAAGTCCACCACCCAGCGGTGCCCTTCGGCGATATACTGCTGTGCCTGTCGCACCGCTTGCCGCGCGCTGCGCCCCGGTCGGAAACCGTGGCTGTGTTCGGAGAACGTCGGGTCCCAGCGCTTCTGCAGAACTTGCAACACCGCTTGCTGGACAAAACGGTCCAGCACCGGAGGAATGCCTAACTTTCGCATTCCCCCGTCCGGCTTCGGGATTTCCACCCGCCTGACCGGTTTCGGTTCGTAGTTCCCCGTCAGCAACTGCTCCCGAATTTCTGGCCCATGCTGCTTCAGGTAGTCCGGTAGTTGCTGGACGGTCATCCCGTCCACTCCCGCACTCCCTTTGTTAGCCTTGACTCGCTGTAATGCCTGCTTGCAGTTTTCCCACTCGCAGACCTCTTCCATCAGTCGTTCGGTTTCAGCCAGGTTTTCAGGCCTGCGCTTCGCCACCAGCGTTTCGGTCCCTTTCTCCACGGCCTTCGGAGCTTCACTCCTACTCTCCGTCGGAAAGGCCAGCACCCCTTGTTCGGGCCGGTTTTTCTGCCGCTGTCCGCTCATGAGTCGCGCTGCTTACTTGCCCTTCCCTTTATTCCCCTTGCGGGGTACCGTTCGGGCCTTTCTCCGCTCTTCTGGAGTAATACGCCCTCTGCTGACTTCTGCGGCACGGTCAGAGTGAATCGCTTCACCCTCAGTCACGTTTTGTGACATGCCGCAGATCTCCCGAGGTAATTTCGACCGCCTTCAACGCGCAACCGCCGGATTTACCACCAGTGCACTTGATGGATATGGGCTTCGCGGTCAGTTGCCCGATCGCCCGTCACTGTAGGCCTCGTATCCGTTGAATTGTTCATCAGCTCGCGTCTTTGCTCCACGCTTCTTTCAGGCCCCGCCTCGCGGCGAGTGTTATTTCACCCTTGCGCTTCGCTAACCCTTCACCTCCATCAGGTTGGGTAGAGGACTCGCACCTCCCAGCTGTCGACCATGCTCGGCACACAACAAGAGCGCTCCGCATACAGCGGAGCGCCATCCAAAAACTCTTTGCTTAATGCCCGGGACTGGTCAGCCATCCGCGCGTGAGGTAGTCCGTCATACTCAGTGCCAGCAGCAGAAACAGGAAGAAGATGGCCGCGATCATCGTGACTTTGGTGAGCTTGGAACTGTAATAGAGGTGCATGAAGAACAGCACCACCAGCGTTGCCTTGATGGTCGCGATGGTCAGGGCCAGCACGATGTTCCAATCGCCCAGCTCGATGAACGACGCAAACACGGTGGTGGCGGTCAGCACCATCAGGATGGCCCAGATGCCGACGTAAATGCTCGTTGGTATTACGTGTTGTCGATGTTCTTCAACTGACATGCGTCCTCGCTTAGCCGCCGTGTTTCTTGCTGATCAGGTAGAGCAGCGGGAAAAGATATATCCACACCAGGTCAACAAAGTGCCAGTACAACCCGACGTTTTCCACCGGGCTGTAATAATCGGGGCCATAAGCGCCGCGCCATCCCGCGATCACGATCCACGTGACCAGCCCGATCCCGATGATCATGTGCAGCGCGTGCAAACCGGTCATCGCCCAGTACAGCGAAAAGTAAATCTGAACATTTTGCGGACTTACGCCCTCAGCCTCTGCGCCTTCGAACTGGAAGTTTGGTCCGGGGAACTGATGGTGGGTCCAGTGCTCGTGGTACTCGACGGCTTTAATTCCCAGGAAAGCGAATCCGAAGACGATGGTGATCAACAGCAGAACGGCCATCATCTTGATCTTGTTGGTCTGCGCGCAGCGCACACCCAGCGCCATCGACAGGGAACTGCAGATCAGCACCGCTGTGTTGGTCGCTCCCAGCCAGATGTTCATGGTCTGGCTGCCTGCGACAAATGCCGAGTAGTAGGTCGAACGATAAATCAGGTAGGCGCAGAACAGCCCGCCGAAGAACATGATCTCCGTGACCAGGAACAGCCACATGCCAAACGTGGACGACTCCTTCTGCTGGTCCATGTCGGCGAAGTGGTGCTGCAGCGCGTGTTCAGCGATTTCGATATCGCTAGCGGCCAACGGGGACCTCCTCGTCCGGCTGATGCTCGTAGTCGTAGGCTTCCCAGGTAACGACCGGCGTCTCTTCAAAATTCTGTGTGGGAGGCGGCGACGGCGTCATCCACTCCAGGCCTACCGCATTCCAGGGATTCGGCCCTGCCAACTTGCCATAACGCAAGGACCACACGAAGTAGATCATGGGCAGCACATAGCCCAAGGCAAGCACCGAAGCGCCCGCCGTGGACAGCACGTTCAACACCTGGAACTCCGGAGGATACGCATGATAGCGGCGCGGCATGCCCATGTAACCCAGAATGAATTGCGGGAAGAATGTCAGGTTGAACCCCACGAACACCAATAGCGCCGACAACTTGGCCCATCCTTCCGGATACATGCGGCCCGTCATCTTCGGCCACCAGAAGTGCAAGCCTCCCATGTACGCCAGCACCATGCCACCCACCATCACGTAGTGAAAGTGCGCCACCACGAAATAGGTGTCGGTCACATGGACATCGACTCCTATTGACGCCAGGAAAACTCCGGTCAGTCCGCCGATGGTGAACAACCCCATGAACCCGAACGCGTAGAGCATGGGAGTGTCATAGCGAATTGAGCCTTTGTAGAGTGTGGCCGTCCAGTTGAAGATTTTCACCGCGGACGGAATCGCCACCAGGTAACTCAACAGCGAGAACACCAGCGCAGCGTAAACCGAGATCCCCGCCACGAACATGTGGTGCGCCCATACCAGGAACCCGAGCACCGCAATCGCAATCGACGCCAGCGCCACAAACTCATATCCGAACACGCGCTTCCGCGAGAAGCATGTCACGATCTCGCTGATCACGCCCATGCCCGGCAGGATCATGATGTAAACCGCCGGGTGGGAATAGAACCAGAACAAGTGCTGGAAAAGCAGCGGATCGCCGCCCAGCGCTGGATTGAACACTCCGATGTGGAACAGGCGCTCGAGCGCAACCAGCAGGATTGTGATCGCGATAACCGGCGTACCCAGCACCATGATGAGGCTGGCCGCGTAATTCGACCAGCAGAACAGCGGCAGCCGGTTCCACGTCAGCCCTGGCGCTCGCATGCGATGGATGGTGACGATAAAGTTCAGCCCGGTAAAGATCGATGAGAAGCCGGTTATGAATATGCCAAGCGCAGTCCCGATCACGTGGGTATTCGAATACGTGGTGCTGAACGGCGTGTAGAAGGTCCAGCCGGTATCCACTCCGCCCATGACCATCGAGACCAGGGCGAACAATGCGCCGATGATGTACAGGTACCAGCTCAGCAGGTTGATCCGGGGAAACGCCAGATCTTTCGCTCCCACCATCAGTGGGATCAGAAAGTTTCCCAGCACTGCCGGCACCGAGGGAATCAGGAAAAAGAACACCATGGTGATTCCGTGCATGGTGAACAGCTTGTTGTAGGTGTCGGACGAAACCAGGTCCCCCGCGGGCGTCAAGAGCTCCAGGCGGATCAGCATGGCAAAGAACCCGCCCACGAAAAACATGCCGGTAATCGAAAGCAGGTAGAGAATAGCAATCCGCTTATGGTCCTTTGTCAGCAGCCAGGACTTCAGACCATAGCCGTTGTTCAGGTAGTTTTGCGTCTCGACCGTCGTCTGTACAGCAGTTGCCATGTCACACACCTTCAGGGTTAAAGCCCTAGTTGCTCTCGTTCGTCGCAGCCGCCGCCGGAGCTCCACCGGCCGCCTTCTGCTGCGGTTGCGCCAGCGACTTCACATAGCTCACCAGCGCCCCTAAACTCTCTTCCGTTACTTGTCCCTGGAACGTCGGCATAATCGGCTTGAAGCCTGCGACAATCTTCGCTTGCGGATTCAGAATGGACTCGCGAACGTAATTCTCGTCCGCCATCACCGTGCGCCCATCCTGCAGTTGCACCGGCTTGCCAAAGACTCCCACCAGGTTCGGGCCGCGCCCCTGCGTGTCGGACCGGTGACAGGTCGCGCAGCCCAACTGCGTGAACAGTTCTTTGCCATTCGCCGCCATGGTCCCGGTCGCGCCACCGTTGGCCAGCCAAGCCTGGTAGGCTGTCGGCTCCATCACCACCACTTCGCCAATCATGCCGGAGTGTTCGGTACCGCAGTATTCCGCGCAGAACAGGTGATAGGTGCCGACCTTTGTGGTATGAAACCACGTCGAAGTAAAACGGCCCGGAAGCACATCCTGCTTGATCCGGAATGCGGGCACGAAGAACGAGTGGATGGTGTCCTGCGAGCTCATGATCATCTTGATGTCGCGGCCCACGGGGATGTGCAGCGCGTTGATCTCGCGCTGTCCCGTCTCGTGCTCGAACTTCCACATCCACTGTTTGCCGACAGCGTAGATTTCCATCGCGCCGCGTGGCGGCCGCGCTTCCTGAAAGTAAATCAACGATCCCCACGCAAAGAAGATCATCGAGATGCCCAGTGGAATCAGCGTCCACGTCAGTTCCAGCGGCAGCGAGCCTTCAATCTGCTCCGCCTTGGGATGCGCCGAGTGCCGGTATTTCACCGCAAACACGAAGACCAACGCAAAGATCAGCAGCGTAAAGAACGCCGACACCGCCACCAGAAAGAAGTAAAGTCCGTCCACCTGGCTCGCCATCGACGAGGCTTGCTCAGGAAACAGTGGCAAGTTCTTCCACATATCTATCAGGCCCGTCCTGCTCCCTTTCGGGGATCATGAGGTTCACGTCGATACATCACGATGAGAAATCCGCCCAGCAGCAGCACCGTGGCCGCTCCACCCAATCGCAGAATGTTGGTGACCACTGCGCCGTATCGACCGGACTTCGGGTCGTAGTGGAAGCAGTACAGCGTGACTTGGTCCACCAGGTTGCCAATCTTGTTGCGCGACGCCTCGATCATGCCAAGGCGTAAATCCTTGGGGGAGAACTCCACCCCGTAGTAATACTGGGCCAGCCGACCCTGCGGCGTCGCAATCATGATCGCCGCCGAGTGAATGTACTGTCCCGTACGCGCGTCGCGCTTGTAATGGAACCCCACCGCATCGGCCAGTTGCTTGATCTCGGCCTGCTGCCCGGTCAGGAAGTGCCATCCCGCGCCGTCCGTCTTCTTCTCCAGCCGCTCGTTCATGCGGTCGATGTAAATCTTCTTCGTCTGCGACGCAATTTCCGGAGTGTCGTCCGGATTAAAGCTGACCGTCACCACTTCATATTCGTTCCCGGGAGTAAACTTCAGCACTCCCAACGCACTCGACAGTCCCGCCAGTTCCTCTCCACACAACATGGGGCAGGTGTAATACACCAGGTTCAGGACCACCGGTCGGCCCGCCTTGAAGTAATCGCCGAGCTTGACCGTCTTGCCCGCTTCGTCCTTGAACTGTAAATCCAGCGGCAATTGCTGATCGAGCCGCTGATCAATCCCCACGTTCTTCAAGTCGTCAGGACTAACCTGCGAGGCCGGCTGGCTGGCGTCCTTCATAAACGCCGACGGCGGCTGCGCCAGCGCAAACACGCCGGCGAGCATCACCACTGCCAGCACCAGCTTCGGTGTAACCAACAACCAACAGCGTTTCACTGCTTTCACTTCCACTTCTAGTCGGCTCCCGGAGCTGGCGGTTGCGCCTGCGGCATTGGAGCCTTGGCCGCCGGGGCAACCTTCTGTGTAACCGTCGCCGTCGCGCTGGCCGGACGCACCGGCAGCCCGCGCTCCTCGATCAACTTCATCGCGTCCGTGATCGGGATATGCACCGTTCCGCTCCTGTCCAGAAACGGCTGCTCGGGATAAAGAATCTTGTGTTCCGAGTTCAGCAGGTTTCTCATGTCGACGACATCGTCGGTCTGCAGGCGCGGCTCGGGAAAGTTCTCCGGGTTCACGCCGGTCGTGTTTTCAAAGTCCACTCCCTCTGCTTTAGGCGGAGGAAGTTTCTGCGCGTTCACCATCGGACTGGGATTGCCCTTGGCGAAAAACGGACTGTGCGACAGGAAACGGAACATCCCCCAGATGACCAGCTCAATGAAGATCCCCGCCACCAGCAGTCCCACGAGGAACACCAGGATCCCGCGCGGGCTGAGATCGCTGCGGTCGTAATCCACCGCCGGGTTTTTCAGCAGATCGTATTCGTCGTGATTAGTGGCCATGTCCCGACCCCTGGTGCAGCAAACTCGGCATCTGCGGCTCATACGCGGGCAAAATCGGCCGTTGCCGCAAGTTGTAGAAGAAGTATCCCAGCCACAGGCCACCCAGCGCGATCGGCGCTATCAGGTACCAGATGCTGAAGTAGAAATGTCCCCGCGCATGCGCGAAGTTCGGAACCACGTACCAGTAGATGTCCACCAGTCGCATGAACATCAATAGCACCGCCAGCCCGATCAGGCGCCGTCCGTCTTTCTTGCGCTCCTTCGAGAGCAAGAGCGCGAACGGCAGCGCAAAGTGGAACAGGATAATCACGAGCGCTACGATGCCCCATCCGCCGCGAATGCGGTTCAGGAAGAAGCTGATCTCCTCCGGCAGGTTGCCCGCCCAGATGATCAGCCACTGCGAGAACGAGAAGTAGGCAAATAGCATCACGAACGCCAGCATCAACTTGCCCAGGTCGCGAAACTGTTCTGGCTTGATGATCTCGCGCATCGGGCTGTAGCGGGTCAGCACCGTCAGCATGATGATGCAGAACGCCAGCGCCGAAAGGCCTTCACCTGCCATGAAGATCATTCCGTAGATGGTCGAGCCCCAGTGAGGATCAAGCGTCATCACCCAGTCCACTGCGGCAAACGAGATCGTAAGTGCATACAGAAGGGCGCCAATGCCGCTGAATAGCTGGAAGCGCGGCTGCCTTGCCGGCGTCAGTGGCGAGTCCTGCAGCGCTGAGCGCATGTTCAGCACGTACATCATGCCCAGCCAGATCGCGAAGTAAATCACCTGCCGCAGCCACCAGAACGGCATGTTCAGGTACCAGGCATTGTGGTCGGACACGCCGACACCGCTCATCCATTCGTAAAGGTAGTGCCGCCCCAAAATGATGGGTACGAACAGCACCAGCATCAGCGGAATGCCCTTGCTGGCCGCTTCGAGAATCCGCCGGATCGACAAGCCCCACAATCCGCCCGACAGATGTTGCACCATCAAGAGCGCCATGCATCCCAGGCTTAGCCCAAGCCATAGCATGAAACCCATGAGGTAGCCGCGCATTAACTGTTCCGGCTGCATCACGAAACCAATGATGCACGCCAGCCCGGCCAGCACTCCCACACTGAGGTACAACCTCTGCCAGCTTGCCGCTTGCACGGGCACCGAATAGTCAGCGTGCTGGACCTGCACGTTAGGTTGGCTCATTGCGGGCCTCCCTGCGCCCCGGTCGTTGCCGCACCTTGTCCGGTCGCGCCTTGTGTGTCATACGGAGCCGCAATCACCACGCCCGCTGGCGGTTCGCTCGCTACCTGTTGGCCCGCCGGAACATCTGCCTGGGTCGCTCCCTGGCTCAACTGCAGCGCACGAATGTAAGCAGCAATGGCCCACCGGTCCTGCGGAGAAACCTGCTGCGAGTAGTCCAACATCACGCCAAATCCGTTGGTCATCACGTCGAAGAAATAGCCAATGGGCGCTTTCCGCAGTCGGTCATTGTGATAGGAAGGAGGCCGCTTCAATCCGCGCTGCACGATCATGCCGTTGCCATCGCCCGCTTCTCCGTGACATGGCGAGCAGTAAATGTTGAAACGCTGCTGTCCGCGCGCCATCACTTCCGGCGTCACCGGGAAAGGCATGTAATTGCCATCCTCCTGGCCGATCTTGCCAGTATAGAAATAGGTATCTGCGCGGAGGTCGCCCCGCGCTACGGTCCCTTCGACCAACGGACGCGCCGACCGCTTGTCTGCGTAGAAATCGCTCTCCGCCAGAGGACGCTGGTACGGCTGATTCTGCATGTCAGCGCGGCATCCTGCCAATAGCAACAATGCCGTCGCTGCCAACAGCACAGCCCAAGCATGGTGTATCCGCATCGAAGGTTGCCGAAGATCGAATTGAGCTGGCCGATTAATGCGGCACCTCCGAAATCGAAAGCGGCTTAAGGCGTTCCATGAATTGTTGGGTGCCTACCAAATCGAATTTTGGATCGGTGGCTTCGACGCAAAGGAAGAATTTGTCGCGCGTCACCGCCGAGAACTTATCCACATTGAACACCGGATGATACGGCTGCGGCAGTCCATTCAATGCGAACATGCCGAACATCCCGCACAGTCCGGCAAATAAGATCGTCATCTCGAACGTCGGGACGATGAACGCAGGCCACGAGTCATACGGCTTGCCGCCGATATTCAGCGGGTAGGCGATCACGTTGATCCAGTACTGCAACCCGAAGCCTGACAGGCCGCCCATGATTCCGCCCAACAGTACGACCAGCGGCACGGCAGACTTATGAAATCCAATCGCCTCGCTCACCTCTTCGATCGGAAACGGACTATACCCGTCCATCTCGCGGTATCCCTCGGCGTAAGCGGCCTTGCACGCATTCACCAGTTCGGTCGGGGTCTCGAACTCGGCCATCAAGCCATAAAGCGTAGGCGCCGCGATCTCGTGGCTCATTCCTTCACCTCCGCCTGCGGCAACAGCATGCGTATCTCAAAAATCGAGATTGCCGGTGCGATGCGGATAAAGATAAAGATCGCCGCTGTAAACAGTCCGATCGTGCCCGTGTAGGTCGCCCAATCCCAACGCGTCGGCACGTAATGGCCCCACGACGACGGCAGGTAGTCGCGATGCAGGCTGGTTACGATGATGACAAATCGTTCCAGCCACATGCCTACCAGTACCACCAGCGAAATCCCAAACAGCCACGTAGTGCTGGAACGGATCTTGGGCCACCACAGAATTTGCGGAATCAGAATGTTCAAAAGGATCAGCGACCAGTAAGCCCCCGCATACGGCCCGAACCAGCGGTTATGGATCATGAACCGCTCATAGGTCGATCCGCTGTACAACGCGATAAATGTCTCGAAGAAGTACCCGTAGGCTACGATCAGCCCGGTCGCCAGCATGATCTTCGCCGAGTTCTGCAGGTGGCGCATGGTGATCATGCCTTCCAGCCCGTAGTACTTGCGGATGGGAATCGCCAGCACAAGAACCATGGCAAAGCCGGAATAGATTGCGCCCGCCACAAAGTAGGGCGGGAAGATCGTGGTATGCCATCCCGGAACGATCGCAATCGCAAAATCGAAGCTGACCACCGTGTGTACCGAGAGCACCAGTGGTGTCGAGATGCCGGCCAGCAGAATGTACAGCGCTTCGTAGCGCGTCCAGTGCCGCGCCGAGCCGCGCCAGCCGAGCGACAGCATTCCGTACACCATGCGCGCCCAGCGGTTCGTCGCCTGCTCGCGCATGGTGGCGAAATCCGGCACCAGTCCCACAAACCAGAACACCGCGGAAATTGTCCCGTAGGTCGAAACCGCGAACACGTCCCACACCAGCGGGCTGCGGAACTGCGGCCATACGCCCATGCTATTGGGATATGGGAACATCCAATACCCGAGCCACGGACGGCCCATGTGCAGCAGCGGGAACATACCGGCGCAAGCCACAGCAAACAACGTCATCGCCTCGGCGAAACGGTTGATTGAGTTGCGCCACGTCTGCTTGAACAGCAGCAGGATGGCCGAAATTAGTGTGCCCGCGTGGCCGATACCAATCCACCACACAAAGTTGATGATGGCGAAGCCCCACGCCACTGGGACCTCAATACCCCAGATGCCGACACCGCGCAGGAACAGGTAGGTGACTGCCATCCCGAGTATTCCAAGCAGTCCCATGCCGACGGCCAGGCCCGCCAGCCAGCCCAGCCCGATCGGCCGCTTCAGGACGATATCGGTGATCGTGTCGGTCACCGAGTCGAACGTCTGTCCCGGCGCTAATACCGGCGGCTCATCCAACAACGCAACGTTCTTTTCCTCTACTCCCGCCATCTAGCTCTGCTCCGACTTCTCGAGTTCAGGATTGGGGTTCAACACCACCGCCATGTACGTGGTGCGAGGACGCGTATTCAAATCTTCCAACAGACCGTAATTGCGTTGATCGGCGCGCAACTTCGCTACCCGGCTCTCCGGATCGTTCAAGTTGCCAAAAGTAATCGCTCCCGCCGGGCACGCCTGCTGGCAGGCAGTGATGATCTCGCCATCCTTCACCTTACGGTTTTCCCTCTCGGCCGTGATGCGGCCATGCGTGATGCGTTGCACGCAGTACGTGCACTTCTCCATTACGCCGCGGCTGCGGATGCTCACTTCCGGGTTCCGCATCATCTTGTACTGCGGTGTCTCCCAGTCCTGCCACAGGAGGAAGTTGAAGCGCCGCACTTTGTAGGGACAGTTGTTCGAGCAGTAGCGCGTGCCGACGCAGCGGTTGTAGACCATGTCGTTCAGGCCTTCGGTCGAGTGCACCGTCGCGCCCACCGGGCAAACCACCTCGCACGGAGCGTTCTCGCACTGCTGACACGGAATCGGCTGGTAATACGCCGACGGATTCTCCGACCCGCCTTCGTAATACACGTCCACGCGCAGCCAGTTCATGTGACGGCCGCGCGTCACCTGCTCCTTGCCCACCACCGGAATGTTGTTCTCCGCCTGGCACGCCACCACGCACGTCTTGCAGCCAATGCAGGAGTTCATGTCAATCGCCATGCCCCACTTGGCTTCCGTGTACATGTACAGCGGGCCGCCTCCAACCGTTGAGTACAACGAGAACTCCGGGGACGGCGCTTCAATTCCCTCGTGCGCGAAGTTCGGGTTCTTAATGAAGTCCTCCAGCGTCGCCTTGCGGACGATATTCCGGTTGCTCATATCTTCCGCGCCCGGAATCCCCGACTGGTCGATGTACTGCCAGCCTTGCGGGTTGGCAAACCCATAACTGTCGCCGACCTTCGTCACCTTGCCGCTCGTGAAGTACTGGGCGTCACTGTTGCGCAACGCATAACCATTGAATCCCACGTCCGTTCCTACGCGTCCGCTCTTACTGCGACCGTAGCCCAGGAACACCGTCACCGCATCATCGGGATGTCCCGGCGTGCGCCACAGTCCGCCCTTCACCTTGCGGCCATTCACGTCGATCTCGACAATGTCTTCGGTCTTGAGTCCCAGTTTCTCCGCGGTCTTCACGCTCATCTGCACGGCATTGTCCCAGCAGATCTGTGTCATCGGCTTGGGAGTCTCCTGCAGCCATGCATTGTTCGCGAACGTTCCGTCGTAAATCGTGGGATCGCGCCGGAACATCACTTCCATCCCGCCGCTCGCACTCGCACTTGCAGCCGGCACACCGCCCTTAGCCGCAACTGCTTTCGCCGGGAGCGTAGTGCCCGCGACGAATCCGTCGTTCAGCGCCTTGCGCCACGACGTCTCGAAGTCGCCCGACATCTGGCCCTGCCAGTACTTGCGCACAATCTCGTATCCCGACGTCGTCGGCGAACCCGAGATCGCTTCGATGAACTCGTACTCGCTCTTTCCGTCGTACAGCGGAGCGATCAGCGGCTGCACAATCGTGGCCGTCCCGTCGATCGTGCGTACGTCGCCCCACTGCTCCAGGTAGTGCGTGGCATTGATGTGCCAATGCACGAAATCGGTGGTTTCGTCCTGATAAGCGCTATGCTGCACGCGCAACTGAACCTTGCCCATCGCGTCCCCGAACTTCAGGTCCGCAGGAGCGTCGTACACCGGGTTGCCGCCGACAATCATCAGCAGGTCAACTTTGCCGGCATACATGTCGCCGACCAGTTCCTTCAGCGCCGCCGTCTGGTCCTGAGGCTTGGCTTCCACCGGATCGGTATAGAACACCGTCGTTCCCACCGCGCCTAGAGCCTGGTTCATCGCGTGCGCCAGCGCATGTACCGCAGGAGACTGGTTGTCTCCCGGGATTACGACCGCCGAGCCCTTGTGCGCCTGCAGGTCCTTCACCAGCGCGGCTACGAACTTCTGCTGCTCCGGCTTGGGCGTTCCACTGCCTACCCCAAGTCCTGCAGCGATGGCCCGCGCTACCTGCTCCACTTCCGATGCCCGCACCGGCAAGCGATGGTCGGCCTTTCCGCCCGTGTTGCTCGGAGTGCTCTCCACCATGTAAAAGCGCGACATCTTCTCTTTCAGGTCGGGACTGCGCCGCCCGGCGAATTGCCGCGCGTACAGCAAAAATCCCGGGTATCCGCTGGAAAGAAAATCGCCATCCAACGAAACAATGGTGTCCGCTTTGTCCAACGCATAGCGCGTCTCGACGTACTGCCCAAACGCCATCTGCGCGCCTGCGCGCGCGTTATCCCGGCTCAGCGGGTCGTACTGAACCCATTTCGCCTGCGGATACGCGTCCAGCACGGCATTGATCTGCGCCGCAAGTGTCGGCGAGCTCACTGTGCGAGTCAGAATGCGCAAGCCCGCGCCCTGCATCGCCTTCTGCGAATTCAACGGCCCTTGGATCGCCGTTGTGTAGTCGCTCCACGCGCGGATCTCGCCGGTGTACGAAACCACTTGCGAGCGGTCGGGGTCGTACATGTCGAGAATCGACGCCTGCGCGAACACATCGCTGCCGGTTCCCGCCGGATGGTCCGGATTGCCCTCAACTTTGGTCGGCCGTCCCTCATGGCTCTCCACCAGCACCGGCGTCCCGTACCCGCCCAACGGCATGGCGCTGGCAAAAAACAGAGGAAGGCCGAGGGTAATCGGTTCCGGCTGCCGCACATAAGGAACGATGGGCTCGATGGGCTGCTTCACGCAGGCCGACAACCCGGCCAGCGCCATCGAAGCCGTCATCAGCTTCATGAAGTCGCGGCGCGACGCTCCCTCTGGCCACACCGACGCCTGCCGGGGAAACTCGCGGTGCACCATCTCGAAGAATCCGTCGGTCTGTGACAGCTCTTCCAGGCTCCGCCAGTATTGTGGGCCGCTCTTGGTTCGCGCCAGTTTCTCGCGAACTTCCGCCAGCTCCAGCTTGCTGGGACAGACCGCCTCGGGCTTATTTTGGCTCTCTTTATCCATCTTCTCGTCGGTTCCCACGATCTCTTTGCTCTTGAGCTCTGCGTCAGGGCACGACTTCAGTCGTGCCGTTAAGCCCTCTATTCTTGACCCGCCGAGCAGACTTTAGTCCGCGAGGCAAATCCACCGCTCACCCTACCGGTGGCAGGTGTTGCAGCTCGTAATGTCCTGCACGGTGCGAACGTTGTACTGCGTCTTTAGCGCCGAACCCAGCGCCAGTTGGTCGGTGTACGCCCTGCCATCCGCCAATTTCACGGGATGCAGCTCCGACGGCTGCTCATAGTTCATGTTGAAAACCTGGTCCTTGGGCCGCAGGAACTTCTCCGGCGCGCGATGACATTCCAGGCACCACGACATCCGCATGTTCGACTCCTGGTACATCAGCGGCATCTTGTTGACCGGCCCGTGACAGCTCAGGCAGCCCACACCCTTGTTCACGTGAATGCTGTGGTTGAAATAAACGTAGTCCGGCAGGTAATTGACCTTGGTCCACATCAGCGAGTTACCCGTGCGGTAGCTTTCCCGCACTGGCTCCAGCAGTGCCGCATTCGTCCAGATCTGCGAGTGGCAGTTCATGCAAGTCTTGGTCGGAGGGATGCCCGCATAGCTCGACTGTTCCACCGAGGTGTGGCAGTAACGACAATCGATCCCAAGTCCAGCATTGTGGTGCTGATGGCTGAACGGTACAGGCTGCGACTGGCGCACGCCCTGGTAGGTAACGTACGGCGCCTCTTGCATTTCCCACGCGACCGTGAGCAGGACGGTAACCACTACCAGCACCGCGAGAATCGACAACCGCGAAAGACTATTCGCACTTCGATGAAAAATTTGTGCCATGTACGAAGCTTTCCAGTGTTGCGGGTAAGGAGCCGATTTCCCCGTTCGGCGCCGGGCTCGTGCAGTTCTGTCGTCTAAGTACTGTTCGGGTGTGACCCATATCACCCAAGTGCGTGATTATAACAACTCAGGTGAACAGCTTTGCAAGCAAACAATTCATGATGCACTCTTTGCGCTTTCTTTCTGTGAAAATCCCGGTTCGCCGCACCCTCTCACTGTTGTGAATCACAACAAACGGCGTGCCAGACTCATTTTCAGTGCAACCGCGCCCGTTTGTATCGACCCGGTTTTGTCGATGGGGCTTGCCCCAAGCGTATTCGAAGGGCCCGAGCCGCTGCAACGAATCCCGCGCCGCCACTCATTGTTCCGCCTTGGCCGAATTTCCGCTTGAAGCTCGGAAACTCGAAACTTCTTCGCTCACTCGCTCTCGAGAATTACAAACGCTATCGCGGTCTGCTTCGTGTGCGTAATCGACAGGTGAGCCCGTACGCCCCCCAGCTTCGCGAAGAACTCCCCGGCCTTCCCATGGAACGTAACGGTCGGCCGTCCCCCAGGCAGTCGTCGCACCTCTATGTCCTGCCATCGCACACCCCGGCTCCACCCGGTTCCGATGGCCTTCATGCCGGCTTCTTTGGCGGCAAAGCGGGCGGCATAGCGCTCTGCCTTGTTGGCTTTCGATTCGCAATACCGGATCTCATCCGACGTGAAAATCCGCTCTGTAAAACGCCTTCCAAACCGCGCTATCGATTGCGCAATACGGTCCACTTCCGCGATATCAACGCCGGTTCCCACGATCATGCCATCACCATACAGCAACCGCAGCCATCGCTTCTCCATACCGAAAATGGTGCTACTATCAATTCGAAATCTGGGCTGTAATTCTATGATTCTGAACTACTTTTAGAGTCGGTAGCATACGTGGCGACCCCGTGCCTACAAAATTGTTGGCCTTTTGCTGGGCGTTTGCTATGATTAAGTTGCTCGATTGATCGACGTTGTACGCAGCAGTACCTGCAGCATCCCTGCCTGCACCACAATCCGGTCGAATTGTAGCTACATCAATTTGAAGGAACAAGCAATACCATGGAACAAGGAACAGTTAAGTGGTTCAATGACGCGAAGGGCTACGGCTTCATTAGCCGTCAGAACGGCGAAGACGTATTCGTTCACTACTCTGCCATCCAGGCAGGCGGTTTCCGCAGCCTCCAGGAAGGTCAGACCGTTCAGTTCAACGTAGTTAAGGGACCGAAGGGCTGGCAGGCCGAAAACGTACAGGCAGTCTAATTACTCGAGCGCAAGTTCGGTTTTTCAAAGCGGTCCGCTGCGGCGGACCGCTTTTTTGGCATGTTTCCGAAGGCAGGAGGATACGAAAACTCGGCAGGATCTGGTCCAGCCGTTCTCTGTTCTTTGCTTATTGCTTATTGCTAGTCTCTTGGCGCGAGTTGCTTCCTGCCAGCTACCAACTACCAGCTACCAGTTACTTCTCTAAACTCCCGCCGCCGCAACCCCGGTATAGTACCGCTGCGTTCGCGGCAGCTTCGATGCGTACCCCAGCAAGAAGAGCAACAAAGTCGAGACCAGGCACACCGCCAGCCGCGCGCGCGCCAGCGGCAACGGATCCAGACCCATATACTTGCCCATTCGCCATGCCGCCCAGTTAACTACCTGCGTCGGCACCACCGTCCAGATTGCAATGTAGAACCAGGCCCGCTCCGCACCTTCTCCGAACGTGTCGCGTTTGGCGCGGGGCGTCATATTGAGGGCTGTCCCCAGCACCATCGCCAGTGCGAGCGGATAGTAGCCGTACTTGTACATATCCCTCAGCATCCAGGTGCCTGTAATTGACGCCACCACCAGACCGGCAACGTTCAGTGTGAACGGAACGAGGATGTCGATCCACGCCGCCGTGTAACAAACTACCCGGTATGGCAGGTTCGGCTGATGCACACCGTAATAATGAATATACGGACGCTCCTCGCAACCCGGCATGCGTCCCAGCCACCCTCGCCACGCCACCACCAGCGCGACGATCGCCAGCCAAATCCAATGCCGGCGGTCCGGCCCGTGCGTGTACAGGTCATAGGTGAGCGGCCAGCCCGGCAGCACCCAGAACACCCAGATCCAAATCGGGGTATGCAGAACGCGGTAGTATCCCTTGTTGCGTTCGCGGAAAACGGCTCTTTTCATAGATGAGGTTTCATCGTAGCGGCAATCGCGCGACCCGCGCAAACTAACTCTTGCCCATCTATCGAACTTGTTTGGGTGCCGTACCCTTATCGCCGCTTTCGGCGATGGGGCTGGAGCCTAGGACACGAGCAGCAGACTGGCCTTCCGAGACCCCTCTCGTCGCTTCTTCTAGAACAGTTGCTGCGCGTTGTACACCAGCTTCCCCTCCACCAACCGTGCCTCCGCCATCAGCTTGTGCGGTCTCACAGGGCGCTTCTCGTCGTCGATATGCAGCACCCTGTGGCCACGCGCCGCGAGGTAATCGCTGACCAGCATGCGATGGCACTGGAAGTACACCCGCTCAGCGCACATGATTGCCGTGTTCTCGCGATCAGCAAGCTTCAGCAACCGCTCGATCGCTGAGGCGAATTCGTCCGTCATCATGTAATCCGCGTAATTACGGAACGACTCATTCCGTAATGCGGTGTTCGGCGAATCGTCGAGCAGTTTCTTCCTGCGACCACCCAGTTCTTTCAGCCATACGTAGGCAATGCCGTGCTTCGGCAATTCCTGGCCCAGCGATTCGCGATTGAAATGCGGCAACCGTCGCGACATGGGAAACGCTCGAATGTCGACCAGCGTCGTGATCTCGTGACCCTTAAGCGCCGCAACGAGTTCAGCGAGCGTGCGGGTCGAATGTCCGATGGTGTAAATCGTCGCCAAGAAGCTACTAGAAATTTGAAATTGGGTGCCCCATCCTATCGCCCGACTTTGGCGATAGGGTGGATATGAAATCTCAATGAACGATGCTCTCCACCGCCGCCACCACTACCGCATCCTGCTCCGGCGCTACCGTCCGCAGATCGAGCAACACTCGACCCTCTTCTACTCGTGCGATGATCGGCGTCTCCCACCCGCGCAATCGTCGAGCGATTTCATCCGTACTAATACTAGAAGATGACACTGCCAGTGCCCGCGTGGGCAACGTTGCCCCCGGAGCCGACCCTCCGCCAATCACCGACTTCGTCGCTACTACCTCGACGTTCAGCCGCGGACAACTGATGTGCAGCTTGCGCATCAGGTGTTCCGCCCGCTCGCCAATTGCTTCTTCCGTCAGCCGCATCATCCTCAGTGCAGGCAGCGCGTCATAGTCCTCGCGCAGATACGCCAGCAGCGTGGCCTCCAGCGCGGCATAAAACATCTTGTCCACCCGTAGCGCGCGAAACAGAGGATTCCTCCTCACCTTCGCCACCAGCTCGCGGCTGCCCGTAATCAGCCCCGCCTGCGGTCCACCCAGCAACTTGTCACCGCTGAACGTGACTACGTCCACGCCCGCGCGCAAACTCGCCGCGATCGTCGGTTCGCCCCGAACGCCCACCGACGGCAAATCGAAAATGTCTCCGCTCCCCAGATCCTCCATCACCGGAACGTTGTGCTTCCGTCCCAGCGCCGTTAACTCCTCTAACGATGGCTGTTCGGTAAATCCCGTGATCTCGAAATTTGAGCGATGTACCCGCAGCAGCAACTTCGTCCGCTCACTGATCGCCTGTTCGTAGTCTCCGATGCGCGTGCGGTTGGTCGTCCCTACCTCGCGCAACACCGCACCCGACTTCGCCATCACGTCCGGAATGCGAAACGACCCGCCAATCTCCACCAACTCACCACGCGAAACGATGACCTCGCCACCCTCCGCCAGCGCATTCAGCGTGAGCAGCACCGCGGCCGCATTGTTGTTGACCACAATGGTTGCCGGGCGCCCTTCCGACGACTCTGGGTGTCCCGTCCCGCTTTCTCTTGGCGGGGTCGGATTGTTCAATAACTTCGCGAACAACCGTTCGATATGAACATCCCGTTTCCCGCGTTCCCCCGTCGCCAAATCAAGTTCAATGTTGGAGTACCCCTGCGACACTTCAATCACGTGCTGCAGCGCCTCGCGACCCAGCGGCGCACGCCCCAGGTTGGTATGCAGAATCACTCCCGTCGCGTTAATCACTGGCCGCAACGAATATGAGATTGTTCTCGAGACCCTGTATTCAATCGCCCTCTCGGCCAGCTCAAGAGCCTTTGGCAAGTGCTTTTCATCCAAGGAGCCGGCGACGAGTTTCAGTCTCAGTTCGCTGAGAAAGAATTGCGTCGCCTCAACCACGTTGGCGCGGCCCGCATGCGCAGCAAGCTGCCGCAATCCCTCAGTGCGTAGCAATTCATCCACGCTCGGCAACAGCTGAAACAACTCGGAATGCGCTTTTTCGCTCAACGTCGCCTCATCTCTCGGGGTCCGTGGCGCCGGCCCAACCTTTGTCACCCGCTGTGTCGGGGGTGGGAAAGCTTATTGCTTATTGCTAGCTGCTCTTCCCTAACCACATTCCACCTTCTTTCACCCCACCTCTACCAACCCATACCTTCTATTCCAGTGGCTCCGCAGATGCTGTACCGCCCGCCCCATATCGTCTCTTGAGATTTGTTCATTCGGACCTTCCAGCACCGCGCGCGCCTCGTTTCGCGCCAACTCCAATATGTCGCGGTCGCGCTGCAGGCTCGCTACGCGGAAATTCGGCATCCCCGCCTGCTTCGTCCCAAAGAACTCTCCGGGGCCACGTTGTTGCAAATCCAACTCCGCGATCTCGAAGCCATTCTGCGTGCGCACCATCGCGTCAAGCCGCTCTCCCGCCTCGGGAGAGACCTTTCCCCCGGTCATCAGCACACAATAGGACTGCGCCGCGCCGCGCCCAATCCTTCCGCGCAATTGATGCAGTTGCGACAGTCCAAACCGTTCCGCATGCTCGACGACCATGACGCTCGCGTTGGGCACATCTACTCCCACTTCAATCACCGTGGTGGCTACCAGCACGTCAATCGAGCCACGTTGAAAGCTGGCCATGGTCGCGTCTTTCTCGTCGGCACTCATGCGCCCATGAAGCAGTCCAACGCGCAGCATTGCCAAATCGCGCTTGCGCAACTGCTCATGCATTTTGATGGCGGCCTTTAATTCTCCCTCCATCGATCCCTCTTCGATCACCGGATATACCACGTACGCCTGCCGACCAGCCTTCACCTGCTTGCGCACAAAGTCCCACACCTGCTCCGCCGCATCATCGCCCACACGCCGCGTCTTGATCGGCGTGCGTCCCGGCGGCAGTTCATCCAGCACGCTGGTGTCGAGGTCTCCATACAACGTCAGGGCCAGCGTTCGCGGAATCGGCGTCGCCGTCATCACCAGCACATCAGGCTCCGCCTCCCCGGTCTTCTTCATCAGTCGGAAGCGCTGCATCACACCGAAGCGGTGCTGCTCATCGACGATCACCAGCCCCAGCTTGTCGAACTCCACCGACTCCTGGATCAGCGCATGGGTGCCAATCACTAGTTGCGCATTACCCTGGGCGATGTGGCGCCGCGTGTGTTTCTTGCGACTCGACTCCTGCGAGCCCGTCAGCAGCACAATGCGATACCCCGCTTGCTCCAAAATTCGCCGCGCCGACAAATAATGCTGCGTCGCCAGAATTTCCGTCGGCGCCATCAGCGCCACCTGGTATCCGTTCTCGATGGCGATCACCGCCGCCTCAAACGCCACAATCGTCTTGCCCGATCCCACATCGCCCTGCAACAGCCGCCGCATCGGCGCAGGCTCGCGCATGTCATCGACGATCTCTTTCAGCACGCGCTTCTGTGCGTTCGTCGGATGAAACGGCAATATGCGCTTCACCGCCGCGCGCGCCTGATCGTTGATCTGGAAGCTCACGCCCGTCTGCGCCCGCATCTTGCGTCGCTTCAACTCCACTCCGAGCTCAAGAAAAAATAGCTCTTCGAAAATCAGCCGAAACAGCGCCGGAGTGCGCGACGACTGCAGCTTTCCCAGGCTCTCGCCAACTTCAGGCCAGTGCGCCTGCCAGAACGCGGTCTTGCGATCGACCAGCCCCATGCGCCCTCGCACCACCCGCGGAATCGCCTCGGCCACATCCTGGTCGAGCTGCTCCAGCGTGCCGTGTATGACGCGGCGAAACCAGCGCGCCGTCAGCTTTCCCTTGCCCGCCGTTTCGTAAATCGGAACGATGCGCCCGGTTTCCAGCGTCTGCCACTTGCGATCTTCTTCGTTTGTGTCGCTGCCGTTTTCCGTGGGATCGTGCAGAATTTCGAACTGCGGCTGCATGATCTGCAGCCGATCCTCTCCCCGCGTTGACGCCTCAACTTTGCCGTACAGCGCCACCAGTTGTCCGGCGCGAAACTTGTCCTGCAGATAAGTCGCGTTAAACCAGATGCACTTCAGCGTGCTCCGCCCCTGCCCAACCGTCATTTCGAAAATCGGCACGCGCCGCGTACGAAACAGCCCCGAACCGCGCACCTCGGCGATCACGCTCGCCATCTCTCCCGCGCGCAACTCGCCAATGCCCCGCGGATTCAGCCGGTCTTCATAACGAAACGGCAGATAGTACAGCAGGTCCTCGACCGTCGAGATGCCCTTCTCCAGCAGCATCTCGGCAATCCGCGGGCCAATGCCTTTCACAAACTGCACGTTGGTCGAGAGATCCAGCACACTGCGATGGTAAATCAGGGCTTTGTCAGTAGGCAGTTGCCGGTTGTCAGGAGCGGGTTGTCCGCGCGGAGTTGTGTGTTGTTTGTCATCCTGGACGAAGCAAACGGAGTCGAAGGACCCCTATGTCGGCAACAACCGCCGCTCCGCGTTTGTCATGCCGAGCGAGGAAGTTGGCGCATCCACCGACGATTCCAAGGACCCGCACTCCGTTCATACTCGTTTGCGATAGGGTGAAATGAGAAACTGACAACCGACAACTGCAATGCCCCGCCTCCTCAAACAATTTGCCGCCGTGGTGCTCGGCAGCCTGCTCTACTTCTTCGTCCTGATGCCGCACCTTCCCTCAGCCGCTCGCCACGAACCTTACCGTCTAGATTGGGGCCTGCTGATCGACGCCTGGATCTGCCTCGTCCTTTACGGCCTCATCGAACTCATCTTCCGCCGCAAACCCTAGCTCATTAAAATCCAGCACAGGTGGCCCGTTCTACCGCCTGCCTTTGGCGGTAGGGCGGGTGTAAAAAAAATAGGGGACCCTATTGGGCTCCCCATCGCTTGCTCAAATTCACTTTCCGCTCAGAAGTGATTCGGATCGGCCCCTTTGAAAATCTCCTGCCAATCGCGCTTTTCCTTCTCCATATCTTTCTTGATCTGTTCCATCTGTTTCTGGAGCTCGGGCTGCATTTCCTTCATCTGCTTGGAAATGTCGCGCGCCATGGCAGCGAGTTCCTTGGCCGTCGGCTTCATGCTGTCGGCCATCTGTATGGCGTCCTTCTCCATCTGCGGAGCCATTTTCTCCGCTTCTTTGCGCACCCCTTCGGTTTGCTTGCGCATTTCCTCCGCCTGTTTCCGCAGCTCCTCAGCCCGCTTCTTCATCTCGGGAGTCGCAGCCTTCATCGCGGCATCAGCCTGCTTCCGTATCTGTTCAGCCTGCTTCTTCAAGTCCGGAACGGCGTTTTTCGTCGCCTCCTGGGCCTGCCGGTTGATCTCGTCCATCTGGTGCTGATCGAGTTGCGCCAGCGTCGCCACCTCCTGCGCATTCTGTGCGAACGATTCCGTCATGGCATGCAGGTTCTGGTTGAAGCCGTCCCAGTCCAGCCCCTTCAGCTCCGACGTGTTGGTCGGCAGGCTGATTTCCACGGTCTGCTCTTTCTTGTCGCGCACAATCGCCAGTGTCAACTTGCCATTGCGGGTCTTCATCGCCCGCCGCCAGTCCGCGATGTCGTGTACCGTTTCGTTGTTCACCTTAACAATCACATCACCGGCGCGTAATCCCGCCGCCGCGCCGGGACTGCCCTTCTCCACCGAACGCACCAGCACTCCATTGTTTTGCGGGACGCCGAAGAAGTCGCACAGTTGCGGACTCAGAGGTTCCACCACGACTCCGTGCCGCGCTGACAGCGGCGTGAAACTCGGCATGTCAACGTCGGGATACATGCGCGGCGGAAGCGGCGCCATCGGCGGAACGAACGCCATACCGGGCATGGGAGCAGGAGCTTTAGGCATATTCGCCATTTGCTTCCAGTCGCCCAGCGTCACCTTCATCTCTTTGTTCTGCCCGTCGCGAGCCACCGTCATCGAAACTGTCGTGCCCGGCGCGCTGGAATGAATGAGGCTGGCCAGTTGGTTCGGCCCTTCCACGGGTTTACCGTTGAAGATCACCACGACATCGCCGGTTTTTAGTCCCGCGCGGCACGCTGGGCCGTCCTGGTCCACGCCTGTGATGGCCGCGCCGCTGCCGTCTTTCAGGTGCAACGCGTTTGCCACCTCGGAAGAAACGGCGTCCACCATCACGCCCATGTACGCCGTCGTGTGGACGTCACCCGCAGGCGGTGCCGCAACCGCCACGGGCAACGCGCCCACGAGGCTTATCGCTGCCACACTAAGAAAAATGATTTGCGAAACTTTATGAATGCTCATACTGCAACCTCGCCCTACTGCAAACGCCGGAGCTCGATCTGCCCGATGGTGGTGCGCACCCGCAGAATCGGCCCTCCGCCGTTCAATTGCCCCTCGCCAAACATCGACTTGGGACCGTAATTGCTGCCCTCGGAAGTGATCGCCAGGCCTGGGAACGCCGATATGATGCCCTTCCCGTTGGCCAGCTCCGTGGAGGCATGCACGCTCACTCCAAGGTTGCTGGGCAGGTACACAATCACGTTGCCCGCCGCCGTATGCAGCAACGAGTCCTTGAATTTATCGCGTCCTGCGACGAATTGCACGGTGATTGCCCCGGCCCCGGTCTCCACCTGCGCGCTCTGCCCTACTTTGTACAACTCCACCGTCCCGCCGCCCGTAATGACTCGCACCGCACCCTGAGCGCTGGCCAGCCGAACGCTTCCGCCGCTGGTTTCCGCCAGCACGGTTCCGTACACGTCGCCGAGATTGAGGTTCCCGCCGCCAGAATTCGCCCGCAGGTCGCCGTTGCACTTGTTGATTTCGATGTTGCCTGCCCCGGTCTCAATCGACGTCCCGCCCGAGGTGCCGATATGCACTTTGCCGCCGCCCGTCTTAACGATGAGCTGCCCGTTCACGCGCTCCACCGAAACGTTGCCGCCGCCACTTTGCAGATACAGGTCCGACCCAACATTTCCGGCTTCCATCACGCCGCCGCCGCTGCTCATCTTTACCGGACCGGAAATGTCGTCGAGCTTCACGTCGCCCGCCGCGGTCACTCCTACGATGCTGCCGGAGATCGAGTTGAACGATAGCGAGCCCCCGCGCGTTTCCACCTTCACCACTTGCGTCTGCTTCGGAATCTGCACCGTTATTTCGGCCATCATCCGGTTCACGTTCCGGCCTATGAGCTTGCCGTCGAGAACGACAGCATCACCCGCCTTGTTGGCCGAGAACCGTAGCTGCTCAAACTGCCGGCGCGCCGCCTCTTCCGTATCCGCGAACGAGCGCTTGCGCACTACGTACGAGACCTGTTGAGAATTGCCCTGCACTTGCACCGAGCCCATGTCGGTGACCGCGCGGAACTCGCGTCCCGCCGGCAAGCTGCCGGTGGTTTCTTCTACCCATGCATTGCCGTCGCGAAACACGCGCGTCGTCTGCGCGCGCAGTGGAATCGCGGCCGCCATCACCAGCATCGCCGCGATCAGCAAGGCCGAGGTGCTCCACTGGCGGCTGGCTGCCGCTTCGATTTGGGGTCCCATTTTCATGAAGGTTATCAGTACACCGTCGGCATCGAGGCCAGCACGCGTTTGGATTCCGAACGAATGTAATCGCTCGGGTCTTCTTTCGCCAGTTGCTGCAACGCCATGCGGACACTGCTGTCAGTCTTCACCGGCTCCAGCGAGTGCAGCGCGCCACTACGCACGCCCAAGTTGCTGTCGTTCAGCAGCGCTTCCAGCACCGCGTTGCGCACCCGTATGTCGTCCTTCACGAACGCGCCCACACCTTCCAGGGCATGGAGGCGCACTCCCGGATTGCTGTCATAGCGCAGCGCATAGGTCAAAGTCTCGCGCACTTGGGGATCGTCCGTCTTATCCACCAGCGCATCGACCGAGTTCAGCCGCAGCCCGGTGTTTTCGTTGCTCCTGGCCGTATTCAACAACAGCGCTTCTACCTTGGGATCGCTCGCCGATCCCTGCACCGATTCCGGCAGCAGGCGGTCGTACTGCACCTTCACTGTCTTGGTCGTGGGATCTTTCTCGATGGAAGTAATGCCGCCGATGGCAGCGTCCTGATGAGTGTCGACAACCGGCTGGTTGGGGTTGTGCATGGTCTTGTACATCGCACCCAGCCCTCCGCCAAAACCAACCATGAAGATCAACGTCGCCAGCGCAGGAGAGAACCGCAGCTGCCGCAGCCACGCCGTAGGATCGAACGCGAACCGCTGGTACCACGCACGGTGAGGCTGGACGTGCTCCAGCGCTTCCTGCAGCCGCATGCGCGACGCCGCCAGGAAATTCGCCGACGGCTCTTCCACCGGCAGCGCGTTCATCTGCGCCTGAAACTGCTGTTGCTCGGCAAGCTCCGTCGCGCAGGCATGGCAGCGCGCGATGTGCTGCTCCGCCTCATGCTGCGCGTCATCGGCCAGTTCGCCGTACAGATACAAGGCAATGTTCCGTTGGACCCAATCGCAATTCATAAGTGCATCCTTCACAACTTCGACGTCAGTGGGTGCCCCACCCTTATCGCCCGCTTTTGGCGATAGGGTGGGATGCTAGCCGCTCTTTCCAGTTGCCAGTCACCAGTTACCTCTATCTCGCATCCTTCAACGCCGCCCGCAACTTCTGCGTGCCGCGAAACAGCGTGTTCTTCGCGGTCTCTTCCGTGGTATTCAAAATCTCGCCAATAGTGCGCAGCTTCAATCCCTGGTAATGCTTCATCTCGAACACCATGCGCTCGCGCGGAGTCAGCTTCTGCAGCGCTTTCGCGATCCGTCGGCCCAGTTCGCGGCGCATCAAATCTTTTTCCGGACTCGCTCCCGACCGCACATCCGCCACCTGATCGAGCATGTCAAAGCTTTCGCCGTCGGAATCCGTCACCACCCCGGAATCTTCCTTGCGCACCTGCCGTTTGCGCAGATGATCGAGGCACAGGTTGGTGACGATGCGATAAATCCAGGTATAAAACGAGCACTCGAAGCGGAAGTTGCCGATGTTCCGATAGGCCTTGAGAAATGCTTCCTGATAAATGTCCTGCGCGTCCTGCTCCGAGCGCGTCATGTGATACGCCAGGCGCAGCACCGGCCCATCGTATTGACGCACCAGTTCCTCAAACGCAGCCTGATTGCCGCGCTGGGCCTCTCGGATCAACTCCGCGTCGTTCATTCGGACCTGGGTTCGCTCCGCCGTGCCCGCCCGCTCCGTCGAGCCCGCGGTACACGTCTGGTTCGCCCTCCGCAGCGTTCCGGGAAGGTGGATCCCCGGGCTTACCGTGAAGGGAACTGCTATCGCGTCGGACGCCATGCTGGTCTCTGCCCGTCTCCGAATTGCAGGTCCAATCTGTGACCCTGCAATTAGATAGACGGCACGCCAGCCAAAGCGTAAGCGGTCATTATAGTGGTTCTAAATTGCTGGATTCGCGGCCCTTGCAGCCCGCCAACATCCGCACTCTCCAACTAATCAAGTAAGACGTTCGCGGCCGCCACTTTGTTCCGGACCCGCGGCGGGACGTACTACCACAGGGGTACCTCATCCTTTCCCGTCTTTCCCACGACTTGTCACCTCTCGCCCGCCGCCCCTCCACTACCTGTCATCCCTCGCCCGCCAGGGCGGGGGATCTGCTTGTCTTCCGGCTGTCATCCTAATCACAGGCGGCTTCGCCGCCGGGTCGAAGGACCTGCTTTCGAGCTTCCCAAAGAGCAGCATTGTGAGTTACATCCCAGTTTCAGCACGCCCGAACTATGATCATGGAAGAGTTCTGCCCCCAACTTAAATGATCCCGACGCGCCCCTCTGCCGATTAGAGCGGCTCGTGAAAAGGAACTTGTCTTGAAACGATTTCTGCTGTTCTCCCTATCCCTGATTCTTTTGTTCAGCCTGTCGGCGTTCGCGCAGGATGCGCAGCAGAACCTGACGTTGATCGTAGCCGGCCAGCCGGGCCAAGCTCCTATTGTCCAGATCAACGGCAAGTCTTACGTGGACATCAATGCGCTGGCTCGTCTCACGAACAGTTCCGTCAGTATCAAGGGGAATCAGGTTATCTTGACCCCGCTAGGTTCGGCCCCGAGCACGCCACCAGCGGGTCCCGAGCCCTCGTCTCCTGCCGGGCAGCTAAAGCTCGTCGCCGAGAGGCAGCCAGCGGATGCCGAGCCTTCGGAGCCCGCCGCGCAGGCAAAGCCCGCCACTTCCGATCAAGCGCCAGCGACCGCCGAGTCCGAGGCGGCCCGCACTGCAGCGCTCGCAAAAGCCGCACAGAACCCAGTGGCTGACATGATCAGCTTTCCGATGCAGAACAACACCAACTTCGGTGTAGGGCCGAATCAACGGGTCCAGGATGTGCTGAACTTCCAGCCTGTCATTCCGTTTCATCTCACAGAGAAGTGGAATCTGATCACCCGCACCATCCTGCCCGTCGTCTGGCAGCCTAATTCGGCGCAGCCCAACGGACAGGGCTGGTACGGCCTCGGAGACTTGAATCCCAGCCTCTTCTTCTCCCCCGCCAAGTCCGGCAAACTGATCTGGGGCGTTGGCCCGGCGCTGGTGTTTCCCACCGCGACCGCGCCACAGCTAGGACAGGGAAAAGTCAGCGCGGGTCCGGGCGTCGTCGCCCTCACCACACCCGGTCACTGGGTCATCGGCGCTCTGGCGAACAATGTCTGGTCGTTTGCCGGTACGGGCAGCCGCCCACCCGTCAATCAGTTCCTCTTGCAGTACTTCATTAACTACAACATGAAGGGTGGTTGGTACGTCACCACCGCGCCCATCATCACCTCCGACTGGCGCGCCAGCAGCGGCAACCAATTGACTTTGCCTTTCGGGGGCGGATTCGGCAGAATCATGAAGATCGGCTTCCAGCCCACAAATCTCCAGCTTCAGTTCTTTGGGAATGCCAAGTACCCCACAGGAACTTCTCCCTGGGGCATGCGCTTCCAAATTGCCTTGCTGTACCCCAAGTTCTCCAAGGCGCAGGAAGAGGAAATGCTCAAGATGAAACTCGAGCAATTGGAAAAGGAACAGCAGCAGGCAGCACCGAAGAAATAATCCGAACAGCGGCCGAAACGGCGCCTCGCGTTCCAGAGGCGCGTTCTGACCTTTAAGAGGTAAAGACAATTCGCAGCAAATACAACTTAGCCGTTAGTTCGATGACAGACGCAAGGAGTACACTTTCGTTGCAGCTAAATAACCTACCCCCGATTGCAACCTTTCTCGCCGAGGGAAACCCCCCACTGCGAGGATTTCCAGCGCTTAATTCATTGTCAGTCTTCCTCTGGAGGCGAGGAAGGCAGACGGCCTTCCTCGCGCCGCGTTTCTAGCCTCGCTGGAGGGCTCTCCGGTTTACCTTGTTCGCTAACACTGACATGGCAGCGTCAATCTCGAGCCTTGCAAGTGAATAGCAGATGATCTCAGTATTCCTCAGCGCGTGTGTTCTGTCATTCCTCACCGTCGCCATGCATGCTACAGGCATTGGCGTGCTGATTCGGGGCTTGGTCAGACATCACCCCCCGACTACGAGTGCGTGGTCGTCAGCCGCGTCCATCAATCGCGGCACGAAAAAGACCCCAGTGTTTCCCGCACAGAGTAAATGGGAGGCGGCCGTGGGCGGCCCACATTTCCCAGATGGGAAATGTGGGGTTCTTAAACTGCAAACATCTGAGACGTTTCACCCATCACGCTGATCCGTGACCTACTTGCTTGCTGCTCCCCACCATTCCTTTCCTCGCACACTTCCTGCGGAAGGATGAGGCAGAGCTGCCGTCCCAGGAGTCGGCCGCCGGATACTAGCCCTGTCCTCAGCGGGAAAATCCACTCTAAGTCCTGATTTCAAAAATATTTTCCCGTAACTCCTTTGTCTCCGATACTTTGCTCAGACTTTCGCCTTTCGCCCCATATGTTTTCTATATTTTACGGCCACAATGGAAGTAGGAGGGGTACGGCTTGGCAGTACCTTCCCAAAATGGAAAAAGGCCAGCTCGCCGTGGCGAGCCAGCCTTCTCACTGTTGCGCCCAGATCAAGATATGGACATGAGGCGCGAGGTTCTTACGCTATGCTTCTGTCGTTACGCTTCCGCGCTGGCGATTTCTTCGGCTGCCACCGGTGCGGCTTCTGCAGCCCCGGCTTCTTTGGCGACCGTGACCTTCACCGAAACCGTAACGTCCTTGTGCAGCTTGACCGGCACTTTGAACTCGCCCACGGTCTTCAGCGGCTCGTCCAACTGGATCTTGCGGCGGTCGATGGTGAAACCCCTGGCTTCCAGCGCATGCGCGATGTCCGAGGAAGTGACCGAGCCGAACAACTGCTCTTTTTCGCCCGACTTGCGTGTGAACTCCAGCGCCACGGCGGAAAGCTGCTGTCCCAGGGCTTCGGCGCTGCCTTTTTCTGCGGCCGTCTTGCGCACAGCAGAGGCTTTCATCTGCTCGATGACGGCCTTATTGCCGGCGGTCGCTTCGATCGCCAGCTTGTGCGGGATGAGATAGTTGCGGCCATATCCTTCGGCAACCTTCACCACGTCGCCGCGATGGCCAAGCTTGTTTACGTCTTCCTTCAGAATGACTTCCATGTGTCCAACTCCGTATCAATCTTGTTTTGGCAACTATCTACTCGAGAACGGAAGCAGCGCGATGTTGCGTGCCTGCTTGATCGCATCGGCCAGGCGGCGCTGATGCGGCGTGCACACGCCAGTCAAACGCCGGGGAACGATCTTGCCCGACTCGGCCACAAACTGCCCGAGCAGGCGCACGTCCTTGTAATTGACGCCATCGATCTTCTCGACGCAAAACTTGCAAACCTTCTTGCGGCGGAAGAATTTCCGTCCGCCTTCACGCGGTCCGCCAGGACCGCCGCCGGGACGGCCTGCGGGACGTGGGCCACGAGGACCGCGATCGCCTCCGCCTTCGGGACGTGAGCTGGGCGCGGAGCTGCTGCTTCCGCCTTCACTCGCGGCTGCTGGAGCCGCTGTGTTGGTTGTTTCGTCTGCCATGTTTCTCCTTCGGGCCGTCACCAGCCCAATTCAATCTCTCTAGCTCTTGTCATCCTGAGCGGAGCGACCGCAGCGATGTGAAGCCGAAAGACTTCTACGTCGCATCAATCTCTTGCGCCAGTCGCGAACTACACGCTCGCGGGAGTTGTGTCTACAGGTGCGGGCGCTGCTGCGGCTGCCGCCGACTCTGCAGCTGCGACTGCAGCCGCTTCCGCTGCCGCCGCACGCGTGCCTTTGCCGCGCACCTTGGCGTCGCGCAGTGCCTTAACCTTGGCGAGACGCTTCTGCTCTTCGTCCACGCGCACCGTGAGGAACTTGATCACGGGCTCGGTCACGCGCAGGCGGCGCTCGATTTCCTTCACCATGGCGCCGTCGCCTTCGAGGGTCATCAACACGTAGATGCCATCCTGGAACCTGCGCACCAGGTACGCCAACCGGCGTTTGCCCATGCGTTCCACGTTTTTCACCGTGCCGCCCGCGGTGGCCACCTGGCCCTCCAGGTTGGCGACCAGCTTGTCCTGGTCCTCTTCCGTCATGTCGGGACGCACGATGAACATCAATTCGTAAGTACGTTGCATTCGTTTTCTCCAGTAGCTAGTGACGGTAATTTGTAATTGGTAATTAGCGCCTAGCTTCTACTACCGAAATCTCTCAAACTGATCGAATCGGCAATCAATGACTAATTACTAATCACCAATTGCTAATCAATCGTTGCTTCTTCTTCCGGCTTGCGGTTGAACCGGTTCATCGCCGCCTGCACACCTTCTGCGAGGATGACCTTTACCGCCTCGGCCGTCGTCTCCAGCACCTGGTCAATCACCGGGTACTGCGCTTTCTTGAACTGCGACAGCACATACCGCGCGCCGTCGCCCACCGGATGGTCCGGCCCGACTCCCATGCGGATGCGCACAAACTCTTGCGTACCCAGCGCGTCAATCACCGACTCCACTCCGTTATGTCCCGCCGATCGGCCTCGCGGTCGAATCCGCAAAGTGCCGAACGGCAGGTCGAGCTCGTCGTAGAGCAGAACCAGATCGTGCTCGGGTTGCGCCTGGTACTCCTGTACCAGCTCGCGCACCGACTGGCCGCTCAAGTTCATGAAGGTTTCCGGCTTAGCCAGCACCACCTCGGTTTCGCCGATGCGGGCCCGCGCGGTCTGCGCGCGACAGTTGCGGTTGTTTACCCGTACGCCGCACTGTTCGGCAATACGGTCCACCGCCAGAAACCCCAGGTTGTGCGGTGTGAACTGGTATTCGATGCCCGGGTTGCCGAGCCCGACGATCAGTTTCACGCCGCCTACTTCTTCTTCTCGGACTTCTCTGCTTTATCGGCTTTGTCGCCCTTCTCGGACTTCTCTGCGCCGGCTTCGCCTTCAGTCTCCTGCTTGCCCTTCTTGATGACTTCAGGCTCAGCAGTCGTCGCAGCAGCCTCGACACCTTCAACAGGAGTGGCTTCCACGACTTCTTTCACCGCGGTCACGTGGGCAATCGCCTGGTTCGCGTCGGTGATGAACTTGACCTTGTCGATGCGCGGCAGGTCGGACACACGAATCGTCTGACCGAATTCCAGCTTGCTGACGTCGGCGTCGATGCGTCCCGGAATGTCCGCTGGCAAGCACTCGATCTCGACTTCGCGCACCATCTGCTCGAGAATTCCGCCCTGCAACTTGACGCCCGGGGCTTCGCCCTTGAGGACGACGGGGACGCTGACTCGCAGCAGTTTGTCCATGGCGATGCGCTTGAGGTCGACGTGCAGCAGCGCGCCCTTGATGGGCTCAAACTGCCAGTCCACGATCATCGCCTTGCCTGCATCGCCGCCCGCAGACAGATCGAAGATTGTGTTGTGGCCGGACTCCGAGTTCAGGATGCGTTTCATCTGCTTCGGATCGACGGTGATGTTCAGCGGATCGAGCCCCGCGCCGTACAACACAGCCGGAACGAGTCCGCTCTTGCGGATACGGCGCGCGTCATTCTTGGTGCCGCTCTGCCGCGGCTTTGTTTCGACTTTGGTTTCAGGAGTTGTTGTAGCCATAATTTCGTTGTCCTTTACAAAAAAAGTCTGCTGACGGACGTCTCTTCGTGAATCGACTGAATGGCGCTAGCGATCAAGCCGGCAATCGACAGTTGCCGGATCTTGGGTTCGTTGCGCCCCGCTTCCGTCAGCGGGATGGTGTTGGTCACTACCACTTTGACCAGCCCCGATTGTGAAATCCGCTCGATCGCCGGTCCCGACAGCACCGGGTGTGTGGCACAGGCATAGACCTGGCGTGCACCCGCGTCGATCAACGCCTGGCTGGTCTTCACCAGCGTTCCCGCGGTATCGATAATGTCGTCGAGGATGACGCAGGTCCGGTCGTTCACGTCACCGATGACGTGCATGACCTCCGTAACATCCATTTCCACGCGGCGCTTGTCGACGATGGCCAGCGCCGAATCCATTTTCTTGGCGAAGAAGCGCGCACGCTCCACGCCGCCTGCGTCCGGAGAAACCACTGTCAGGTCGGGCAGGTTCAATTCCTTGAAATGTCCTACCAGCACCGGCGAGGCAAACAAGTGGTCCACCGGAATATTGAAAAATCCCTGGATCTGCGGCGCGTGCAGATCAACGACCAGCGCCCTGTCAGCCCCTGCGGTCGTCAGCAGGTCGGCCACCAACTTCGAACTGATCGGAACGCGAGGCCGGTCCTTGCGGTCCTGCCGGGCGTATCCAAAATACGGAACCACCACCGTGATGCGGCGCGCCGAAGCGCGTTTCAACGCATCGATCAGAAGCAACAGCTGCAGCAAGTGCTCATTCACCGGATCGCACGTCGGCTGGATCAGGAAAACGTCGCCACCGCGCACGTTCTCCAGGATCTGCACATACGTCTCACCGTCGGAGAACTTGTCGATCCTCGTCTGCCCCAGCGGCAAACCCAGCTTTTCGCAGACTTCCTTGGCCAGTGCGTCATTCGCCGTGCCGGAGAAGATCTTCCACTTGTCGTCCCCGCGCGTGCGTACCGGCTTGGCCTTCGGGTCCACGACCGGCTGCTGTTTCCTGTCCGCCGACTGCGCGACCGCCCTTGCACTCTCGCTGGACACCGACGGCTCGGCTATGCCGGGCTTTACGCCTGTTGCTTCCATAAGTTTTGTACCCCGCCAAACCTGGTTTGATTACAAGCTGGGTCGAAACTACGAACAAAACGAAAAACAAGTGGCTAGTGACTAGTAGCCAGCAAAGAAGAGCGGTTCGACTTGCGCCTCACTGACAACCACCTAAAACTTAACCACTCAACATCACTAACTGAAATCTGGCAACAAGCGACTAACCACTGGCCACGAATCTTGGCTGGGCGGCTAGGATTCGAACCTAGACAAGTGCCTCCAAAGGGCACTGTCCTACCATTAGACGACCGCCCAATCGGTAACTGGTCACTGGTAATTGGTGGCTGGTAAAAATCAAAACTAGGGAGACCTCTCCCGCTGTACCAGTTGCCAGTTGCCAGTTACCTCTTCCAATACTCCGCCCTTGTCAGCGTACTTGTCGCCGCCGCCGCGTGTCCCGCGGCGCTCATGCGCTTTGCGGCTGACTCTGCTTCTGCGGCCGACGCGAATAACCCGAACAACGTCGAGCCGGAGCCAGACAATGACGCATACTGTGCGCCTTCGCGCTCAAGCACACGTTTGACCTCACGAAGTTCGGGATACTCTGGGAAGACGACTCGTTCAAAGTCGTTTTCGATCCCGGTTCGGACGAGGTCGAGAAGCGGCGTCTCGGCCCGGTCCCCGCCACTCGCGGGAACACCGGATGCAGGTCGAACCTGCAAGGGGAAAACCTTCTCCAGCCAGGCAAACACACTTTGACTGAATGATGTAATTGTACTTGCCGCGAGGGGAGCGGTCAATGCGGGCTTCCCGGCCGATTCTTGCGCCAGCATCGCGTCCCATTGCGCGAAGGCATTGGGCGTGGAAACTCCTACCGGCGGCGTGACCACCACCAGGTGCATCGGCGGAAGATCCTGCAGGGCATAGACTTCCTGCCCGCGATCTACTCCGAGCACGGTGCCGCCGATTAAGAACAGCGGCAGATCGCTGCCAACTTCGGCGGCAATGCGAAGCTTCTCTTCCGGGGGAATCGTTGACTGAAGTTCGCGCTCCAGTCCGATCATCGTCGCGATCGCGTTGGAGGAAGCGGCGCCCATCCCACCCTGCACCGGCAATTGCTTCTCGATGGTGATCACGACTCGGCCGCTGGTCTCGACCCCCCGCATCACCTGTTCGGTCACTTTGTAGCAGGTGTTGGTCGCATCGCAGGGCACTCGCGGATCGCTGCAGCGAATCTCGATGCCTTCGCCCTTCTGCACCTCGACGCGCACAATATCATGCAACGCGATGGTCTGATAGATGGTGCGCAGCTCGTGAAATCCGTCAGGGCGTGGAGCCCCGATCTTCAGCCCAAGGTTGATCTTCGCGAAGGAACGGATAGCGATGGACATGAAGGGAGGTCGGTGGCTAGTGGCCAGTGGCTAGTGTAAAGCAACGTCAGTCGCCTCAATCTCGCGAAGGCGAGACGCCAAGTTGTAATCAGGTCAATGGTGCACAATCTCGTGCAGTGTTCCTCCAGCGATAACGTACTTGAAGGTCCGTCCGGAAGCGTTGATCTGAAAATGGCTGCTGTCCGTCCATTGGATCACTGCGTCGCTTACGTCGACGGGCAGACTGTCGCGCAACACCTTCCCGCTTGGACTGACCAGCACCACGAACGAATCGTAGCTTGGATATTCAACCTCAGGAAATGCCAGCCATGCATCGTCGGGAGACCAAGTCATGTCATCGATGATGTCCCGCAGGTAAAGAGTGTTGGTTCCCGGCTTCACCGGGGGATAAACCGAATCGCGGGCGTCGTTGAACCACAGCGTCGAGGTTTCGACCACGGTGTTGGCGTCGAGCTCGAAGTTGCCCGCGGTGGAATGCGCGACGTAACGGCGGTTGTGCGACCATACGAAGTCGAACCCGCCAGAGTCTTCCTCCAATATCGTTCCGCTGCCGGCGTCAAGCACCCAATAGAAGCAGTTGGCATGCCCGCAAAGCATCACCCCGATGCGATGATCGTCGATCCACTCGAACTTGGTGAAATCGTTACAAGCTTCCTTCAGAGCGGTCTTCCACTGGAACTGCCCGGAGCTGTTCACCAGAACCACAAACTTCTGTGGCGTGTTGCCACAATGCACAGCGTCGAAGCTGGTGTTAATGACTCCGTAAACGACGCGATCTCCCGCGGGCGACGCCGCCACCGGATCAGCCGCCAGCGAATCGTAGATGACCCTTCGTGGACCGGCGCTCGTCTCCATCCAAACTTCGTGGTCCTGGATCCAGGCTTTGTACTTAGGTTGAGAATCGACATCTGGAAACATCAGGGCGAACGCCAGAATTACTGAGATCAGCACGCGGGCAGCCTCATGATGGCCTTAAGCGCATTGTGAACCCCGCTAGGAACGGCTGACAACCAGGAACTAGCCGGCCTCAACATTTTGGGCCGCAAGGTCGGCTTGCAATCCGCGACCTTGCCACGCAAAATGGAGCGGGGTGTTTCCGGCAATCTCCAATCCAACCGCGGCTGGCAGCCGTATCTGGGACAGCTATGCCATTTGAGGCGGGACACATCATCGGCGATTACGAAGTACTCGGGCCGCTCGGCTCGGGCGGCATCGGCGAGGTGTATCGGGTGCGGCACGTCATCTCGCAGCGCACCGAGGCCTTGAAGCTGCTGCGCTCCGACCGCACCGGGGGCGAGTTGCCTCAGCGTTTTCTGCGCGAGATCCGGGTGCTGGCCAGCCTGTCGCATCCGTCCATTGCGCGCCTGCATACCGCGTTCAAGGTCGACGATCAGATCGCCATGGTCATGGAGTTCATCGAGGGCGAAGACCTGCACTGGAAGCTGAACAGCAAGTGGCCCGGCCGCGCGGCCGAGGGCATCGAATATATCTGCCAGGTGCTGTCGGCGCTGGAGTACGCCCACGCGCGCGACGTGATCCACCGTGACATTAAGCCCTCGAACATCATGATCACCGGAGACGGCAAGGCCAAGCTGCTCGACTTCGGCATGGCGTTCAAGTCGGCTGACGTCAGTGTGACCCGCACGGGCAACATCCTGGGCTCGGTGCATTACATGTCGCCCGAGCAGGTGCGCGGCGAGCGGGTGGATGCGCGCTCGGATCTGTACTCAACGGGCGTCACGCTCTACGAGATCATTACCGGACGGCGTCCTTTCGACGGCAAGTCGGAGTACGAGATCATGACGGCCCAGTTGCGGGATCAGGCGAAATGGCCGGGCGACATCGACCCGGCGATTCCCTACGGGCTCTCCACAACGCTTATGCGGGCGCTCGCCAAGAGTCCGGAGGAGCGCATCCAGACGGCGTCCGACTTTCTGGCCGAGCTGACCCACATCTCCATGGATGAAGCAGCGACCCTGCAGACCCTGGCGGTGCGGCCGGGAGCTCGAAGTTCGTTCTCCGACAGTGCCAAGCCACCTTCGGGCACGCCGCCGTCGGGCAAGCAGGCATCGAACACGCCACAGTTGACGGGCAGCGTGTTCGAACCATCAATCCTCGACTCGGTCAGCAAGGAGCTCGCCGCCTACATTGGTCCCATCGCAAGAGTCGTGGTGAAGCGCGCCGCCGGCCGGTGTTCCTCGGTTGACGAGCTCTACGTCGCCGTAGCCGGCGAAATTAACTCCGAAAAAGATCGCTCCCGCTTCATGGCCAGCAAAAAGCGGCGGGTATAAGGTCTGGGCCCAGCCTACTGTTCCAGCATCTTCAGCGCCTTAGCCAGACTTACGTGCATGCGATTGAACGACGCGGTCACGTCAGCGATCTCGTCCTTGCCTTTGACGTCGAGCTCCGGCAGATCGGTTTCTCCCTTGCTGATGCGGTCCGCTGCGCTGGACACCTTGTGCAGAGGACGAATCACCAGCAGGTAGAGGGCTGCGTCCATCGCGACAATGGTAACGACAAAGGTCGCGATCAGGAAAAAAAGCAGCCGCCGATAGGCATCGCCGGCGACGCCCAACGGCACGGACATAGGCACTGAAACAATCTGCGCCGTGATGATCTGGTTCAATTGCCAGCCGAACCCGTTGGCGCTGCCGTACTTCTTGATCATCGCGGCCGGCGCGACGTCAGGCGTGCTGTGACATTCCAGGCAACTGGCCGCCACAGCCATGGGTCTCGCCAGGTAAAGCTGGCGGCCCGCGGGTGTGTCGCGCTCACCCACCAGCTTCTTCTCGCCAGGATGGTCGGCGAAATAGCGGATGATGTCGGTCTCCCAATCGTCGGCGCGGTCCACCAGATTGGTGGGATTCAGCGTCGCCTCGCGGTACGCGTAGTTGGGGTAGTTCTTACGCATGCTGTTGAAGATGGTGATTGCTGAAAACGCGGGCACCGTCTGCGGCAGAAAGTTGGTTTCGTGTTCCGGATTCTTCAACAGCAGCGGCTTGATCTGCTCGGAGGTGTAATCACGGGTGGCGCGAGCGCCGGCCATCATCAGCTCGGCCTGTTGCAGCACCTGTTCGCGGGCATTCTGGGTGAGAAAGTTGTAGGCCAGATGCGCGATGATGAATCCACCGGCGCCGAAAAAAACGACTAAGACCAGATTGAACTTGGTAAGTAGCTTCATGGATTTGTAGCAGGGTACACCGTGACGCAATCTGCCTGCAAAGGTGAAGAGCTTTTCAGGCACTTTCTGAATCCTGCGCTCGCCCTCCGAACATCGCCGCTGGTTGGGTGAACGCTATGCTGCTTGTTGGCAACTCCAACCCGACTCAAGTTGAGTAAGAGGAAACGCCGCGCGTTCGAAAAATCTCCACCATGGCAGTGGGCCGTCGCGGTAACCTGACTCAGACTTGGACTCGCACGACATTATGAAGATCTTGATCACTCCCGGGCGATTCCTGTTCGCCGTCGCCATGATGGCGTTCGGCATTCAACACCTGATTTTTGCCGTTACTGGCAGCGGCCTCGGACCTCCCTGGGCGCCGGAGTACCACCTCCTCGCCTACGTCATCGGCGCTGGCCTGGTCGCCGCTGGGGTGGGTCTTGCGGCTGGCTGGCAGGTGCGCTGCGCTGCAATCGTTGTGGCCCTCGTCGATTTGATACGTTTCGTAGTCTGCTATGCGCCTAAACTGGCGGTCACTCCACGCGATCCCGGCCCGTGGACGAGTGCCTTCGAGCTTCTCGCTATGTGCGGCGCAGGCCTGGTGCTGGCCGCGACGTTCGCGAATCGGCGTACCCGTTCGGGACGCGGCGGCGCACTGTTGGAATCGGGCCGATTTCTCTTCGCCATTTCGTTGTTGGTTTTCGGCATACAACACCTGATGTACGGGGCATTTGTCGCCACCCTCATCCCGAAGTGGATCCCCGGCCATCTCTTCTGGGCTTATTTCGTCGGAGTCGCCTTTATCGCGGCGGCGTTGGCGATCGTAAGTGGCAAACTGGCTCCTCTCGCAGCCACTTTGCTGGGGATAATGTTCTTCCTCTGGGTGGTGATTCTGCACGCTCCGCGAGTCGTGGCTGCCCCCCACAACGCCAACGAATGGACCAGCATGTGGGTCGCCTTGGCAATGAGTGGCGGCGCGTGGATTGTAGCGGGCGCGCTTGCGGGAAGGGATTGAGACAAGGTGATTGACTGAGGTTAGGCTCGCGAATGACGCATGTTTTGTCTGCGGACTTCGTCGATGCACCGATACCAACCGGGTATATAATCCGCGCTACTCGCGAGCAGGCGTGAGCCACCATGCCAAAACTGTTGCCCCCAGACACCTGGAACAACCTCTTCTACCCTCCGGCGGGTTACATGTACTTCGAAAACTCGGACCGCTTTGACTTCGAGCCCGCTGCGGCCGAGTTTTCCTGGAAGAATGCGTGGTGGTTGGCCGATGCGGCCTTGCTCGCCTATGTCAAAGACTGGGACCTCGTGCAAACAACCCTTGCCAAAGCGCGATTCGATCAGATTAAGCAGATTGGATCCGATCCCGCGAAGAGCACGAAGGGATTCTTCGCCGCACGCTCCGGACTGAGTCCATTCGCCATCGTCGCGTTCCGCGGAACCGACAAGGACGATCCCAGGAACGCTCGATCCGATGAAGACACCCTCCCCATTCCGAGCGGCGGCTACGTGGTGCACCAGGGATTTGCCCTGGCTCTCGATCAGGTATGGCAATCAGAAGTCACGGCCAATGCTGGATGCTTTTCTGGCAGCGTTCCCCGGCGCTCCGGTTTACTTCGGCGGACACAGCCTGGGAGCGGCGCTCGCTACCATCGCGGTTGCGAGATTCGGGGGAAACAAGTGCGCGCTGTACACGATCGGCTCACCGCGCGTTGGCGACGAAAGGTTTGCCCGGGCCGTGTTGCAGAAGACGACTTCGGTTTTCCGATTCGTGAACAGCCAGGACATCGTGACCCAGATCCCTCCCGAACTCCCTCTGCAACACTATTTTCGTCACGTAGGAAACGAAAAGTACATCGACCGTCATGGAGCCGTCCGCGACCACCCTTCGGAATTCGATAAGGCGATGGACTTGGCTCAGGGAATTATCGAACACGATGGAACGTCGGCGTTAAGGGACATTGGCCACCCGGCTGACTTCTTCTGGGGGCTGCGGGCGAGCGGCCCATGGGTAGATCCTCCACCCTACGTAGTCGGGAATCACACGCCCGCGCGCTACGCGACACATATCTGGAACTATCACTCCGGGGCGTGACATGGGGCGACCAAGAAAAATCCCCGCTTCGCAGCGGGGCTGTAATCGCGAATTCGCCTAGTTACGGCTGCGGAACTTGGTTAGCAACCGGAGTATCTCGAAGTACAGCCATACCAGCGTGATCATCAGCGCGAACCCGCTATACCACTCCATGTACTTGGGAGCGTTGAAGCGCGCGCCCTGTTCGATCAGGTCAAAGTCGAGCACCAGGTTCATCGCGGCGACGCCAACCACGACCAGGCTGAAGATGATGCCAATCGGCCCCGAGCCGTTGACAGCGTTGAAGCGAAATCCGAAGAAGCTCAGCACAAACTGGATAAGGTAAAAGACGGCGATGCCACCTGTGGCCGCCACGATGCCGAGGCGCAAGTTGTCGGTGACTTTGATCAGGCCGGAGCGATATGCCATCAACATGACGATCAGCGTGCCGAAGGTTAACGACACTGCCTGGATGGCGATGCCGTGATAGCGCATCTCGAACATGGCTGAGACGCCGCCCAGCAGCAAGCCTTCGAGCAGCGCGTAGATCGGCGCCGTGATCGGCGCCCACTGCTTCTTGAAAATGGTGACCATGGCGACGATGAAGCCGCCAATGCCGCCAACCGCGACCAGCGGAGCCATAGCTCCCATGGCTTCTTCCGGCGACGGAGCAGCGAAGAATTTGTTCCACGTGAACGCTGCGCTCGCCACACATAGCAGCACCAGGATGCCGGTCTTGTTTACGGCGCCGGAAATGGTCATCCCTTCGCCAAGGCTGCTTTCGACGGTGCGAAATGTGTCCTGGCCCAGTGCAGGATTCGAAGTTCTCATCAACTGCGGCATTGCTCTTTCTCCTTGGGATCGCTTATTGGATGATGGGAATGGTTCGTCGGATGTACCTCGACATTGTATCCGGTGCAGGCGGTCTCCCGTAGGTCTCTAAAAGCCGTCGGCTTCTAAAACAACGAGTCCTGCCCGGCAACGCTTGCCGTTCCCGGCCGCTTGATGCCGAAGTGCTGATACGCGAGATGGGTCGCGACTCGGCCACGTGGCGTGCGATCCAGAAACCCAATCTGGATCAGGAACGGCTCGTAGATTTCTTCGATGGCGTCAGCTTCCTCGGCCAGTGATGCTGCCAGCGTGTTTACGCCCACCGGCCCGCCCTGGTATTTCTCGATGATCGTCAGCAGCAGCTTGCGATCGATCTCGTCAAAGCCGTAGCGATCCACCTCTAGCATCTCCAACGCTTTTTGCGCCGTGGGTTTGTCAATCTTTCCATTGCCGCGCACCTGGGCGTAGTCGCGCACGCGCCGCAGCAAGCGGTTGGCGATGCGCGGTGTACCGCGACAGCGAGTCGCAATCTCAATCGCGGCGGGCTCGTCGATCTCAACGCCGAGAATCTCGGCCGAACGCTCGAGGATAACCTGCAGGTCTGCGTGGGTGTAGAACTCCAGCCGCAACACGATGCCGAAGCGCGAGCGCAGCGGCGCCGACAGCAGTCCGGCGCGCGTGGTAGCGCCGATAAAAGTGAATGGCCGCACCTCAATGGTGTGCGTGCGCGCCGACGGCCCCTGCCCGATGATGATGTCGAGTTTGTAGTCCTCCAGCGCCGAGTAGAGCAGTTCCTCAAGCACGGGCTGCATGCGGTGCACCTCGTCAATGAAGAGCACCTGTTTCTCGCGCAGGTTGGTAAGCACGGCCGTCAAATCGCCCTTGATCTGCAGCGCCGGCCCCGAGGTCTGCTGAAACGCCGCACCCAGTTCGTTGGCAATGATGTTGGCCAGCGTCGTCTTGCCCAGCCCCGGAGGCCCGTAAAGAAGCACGTGATCGAGCGCCTCACCGCGTGATTTCGCGGCCTGGATGGCAACCTCGAGATTGTCTTTGACCTTGTTCTGCCCGATGAACTCGCGCAGCCGCTGAGGACGCAGCTTTAACTCGAACGACGCGTCATCATCGACCGGTGCGGCCGAGACGATGCGCTCGCGATCGAGACTGTCCTGGGGAAAAACCACGATGGGGCGATGGTAAAGCGAAAGGGGAGCGGTGCGCAATGCACACACGGGCACTAGGGCTTCGTCATGGATTGAGCACAGGGTTCACAGGCAGACTGCGCCACGACTAAGTGAACGGTGAACTTCATCTCCTGGATATCAGCCTTCTCGCCCGGCTTCAGATTTCCAAGCGCCAAGTCGGTGATCTCCAGAACTCCTGTGCCATCGCGCGTGGCAGCTTCAAACTCGGCCTGGGTTGCGTTCTCAGGTGTGGACATGCAGGTGCCGAACTTCGGCGAGAAGAAAAACTCTCTGTGTTCGTCGGGCGCATTTACGTCTCCGGTGTTCGGTCCGCTATTGGCTTCGTTCCTGAAATGCCAGCCTTCGATGTCGATGGGATTGGGGACGGAGTGCCTCGGCGGAGTGAGGTTTGCCAGGTGATGATGCTGGCCTTGGGCAATGTCGATCGTCCAGCCGTATTGCATCGGCTCAAGAGTGAAAACGAATCCACCGAACGGACGCGAAAATGCATCGCCCTTCTTGATGAGGCTGCTGAAGGTATAGTGGCCCGCTTTGCAACTCGACCCAGGGGTCGCATGCGTTGACGCACGCGGTGGATGAGGAGTTTGGGCTGGGCTTGGCGCAGCTAACAGCGACACCAGCAGCAGGGCGACCGAGAGTGTACGCACTGAGGCCACAGTTCGCGATAGTAGAGCGAAAGGATCAGACAAGCAATCACTCTTAATTGATTTGGATTATTGTGCCGCGCCTCTTCCTCCCATAGCTTCATCCCAATCGTTACTCAATTGTTCGCGGAGCGGCCGACGAGGGGATCAAATGGGCGGTGTCCTGGTGGGAACGCCCGATCTGAACACGGACACGATCTTCAAGAGCTTCGTGTCCGCGGCTGCAATCGACGCGATGGGCACCGTCCGCGGCGACTGGCAGATCGGCAATCAAGACGTTCTCACCATGCGCTATTCGGTTGAGCAGCTCAGCGCGACGGGCGCCAGCCCGCTGGACTTGGAGTCCTCGTCGTTCGGCGCGCCAGCCACCGCGACGGGCAGTGTTTTGGTTTCGGGAACCACGGGCATTCCAACTTACATTAAGATCTAGTCTCTTGCGAATGCAGCAGTCGACTACACATACGGCGGAGCCACCAACCCGGTTGCGCCGCGAACTGGGCCTGGGATCGGCAGCGGCGGCAGTTGCGGGAGAAGCTATCGCCGTTGGCATTTTCCTGACTCCCGCGGGCATGGCGAAACTCCTGGGATCGCCGTTCTGGCTGCTGTTCGTGTGGATGCTCATGGGCGCCATGACCATGGCCGGGGCATTATGCTTCGGCGAATTGGCCGCTCGCTATCCCGAGGCCGGAGGAATCTACGTCTATCTGCGCGAGGCCTATGGAGAGCGCATCGGTTTTCTGTACGGATGGATGAGCATGCTGGTCATGGATCCCGGCGTCTCCGCCGCGCTTGCGGTCGGCATGGCCACCTACGCATCGTTCATCTTCGGATGGAGTCCGACCGTTGCGAAACTGATGGCGATTCTGTCGATCGCAGTCATTTGCGCCCTGAACATGATCAACACCCGCTTGGGCGCGGGATTTCTGCGTTACATTACCTGGCTTAAATTCGCGATTCTCGCGTTGCTGGTGATTTGGGCGCTGGCGTTCCGCCTGGGATCGTGGTCGCATTTCGTTCCCTTCGTCGCTCAGCGCAGCGGATCCACTCCTCTCCTGCCGGCCCTCGCTGGAGCGCTGGTGGCAGCGTTCTATTCCTATGGCGGATGGTGGGATGCCACCAAGATCGCAGGCGAGGTGAAAGACCCGGCCCGCACTTTGCCCCGAGCGCTGGTTCTTGGCGTTCTCGGTGTCATCGCGGCATACGTGCTGGTAAGCGGCGTCTTTCTCTACTTGGTCCCGCTCGACAGCGTCACCAACGATCAGACCTTCGTGGCACAGGCCGGCGCTATTCTCTATGGACGCACCGGGGCCAACTTGCTGGCAGGCGCAGTGGTCATCTGCGTCGCCGGCAGCCTCGCGGCGCTGATCATGCTTTGCCCGCGCGTTTATTACGCTATGGCGCGCGACGGAGTGTTTCTCCACTCCGTTGGGCAACTACACCCAGTATTCGGCACGCCGGTGCGCGCCATCGCGATCCAGGGAGTCATGGCTTCGCTGCTTGTGGCACTGGGCGCCTTCGACCAGATCCTGGGATATTTTCTGTTCGCCGCCGTACTGTTTATCGGACTCACCGTGACTACGCTCTTCGTATTTCGCAAGCGTGATAGCGGGACCGCGGTAACAGTACGAACTCCGGGTTATCCTTTCACGCCGCTGGCATTCGTGGCCATGGTGGTTCTGCTGTTGGGCGTTTTCATGATGCACTCCCCGCGCCAGGCTTTGCTGGGATGCGCGGTGGTACTGCTGGGGATTCCGGTATATGCGCTCATTCAACGTGGGCACAACGCGCGGCTGATAACGCCCAGCGTAGAGGCCGATATAGCAACGGATGAACCATGAGTGACGAAACCAAACGCGCTGGCGAGCCCGGTGATCCGGTGATTCCCCCAACGGTGGAGGGCCAAACGCCTCCGCCTACAAAGATCCGCATCATCGAAGACGCCGAAGCCACTGGCGATACGCTCGCCGCCTACGATTACTGGCGTGCTGGCTCGGGCCGAACGCAGGTTCCGGGCATCATCAAGTGTTTCGGTTCGCGCCCCGACTTTCTGCGCCAGGTGGTGGACTTTTCCAACACCGTCCATTTCTCCGAGGGTCATCTCGTGCGGCGGCACAAGGAGATGATCGCCAGTTACGTCTCCTACCTGAACCGCTGTCCGTATTGACTGGACAGCCACGCTTACTTCCTGCGGGTTCAGGGAGCCAATGATCAAACGGTTGCAGCAATTCTCGAAGGCAAACTCGACGAGGCTGGCCTGACTCCGGCAGAGCGCGCCTTGATGGACTATGCGAAGATCGTTACCGAGGCTGCATACCGGTCGACGGCCGATGACGTGCAGCGCCTCCGCGACCATGGTTGGAGCGAAGACCAGATCTCCGAGGCGGTTTACATCATTGCCATGTTCGCGTTCTTCAACCGTGTGGCTGATGCCTTCGGAGTGCCGGCGCAGCATTATCTCCAGCTCGGAAAAATGACGCCGTAGCGAGGCCGCCAGATTTCCGCCCAGCAAATCTCTTTCATATTTGCGCGACAAAAACCGGCCATTCTCATCCAAGTAAGTCGGCGCGTCTCAGAATGCAGATTTGTCTGAGCGTGACGCTATGCTTGTTGAAACAGCCGCAGGCAGGAGAGAGCTTTGACCCATGAATCGCCGACGATTTGTCACCACGCTGGCTGGAGCTACGCTCCTCTGGAAGGCCGCAATGTTTGACGCCAACGCTAAATCCACGGGCCCGGTCATTGTCGAAGCCGGTCGTCGCGTGGACGCTCCCGACGCAGAGACTCCGCGCTTTCCACCGTCAAACGTTGCCAAAGTGCGGCAGCGTATCCAGCAACTTTTCGACCGCGAAAAGCCCGTCGCTTTTGTCAGCTCGGGCGCTTGCGGCGCCGACCTGCTCGCCCTCGATGTCGCCGGACACATGCATGTCCCTCGTTACGTGCTGCTGCCGTCGCCGCCTGAAGAATTCCGCAAGTCGTCGGTCACCGACCGTCCCGGCGACTGGGGCGCTCTCTACGACAACGTCTTGAAGACCGCCAAGATCGAGGTGCTGACGCTGCCGGATGGTCAGGAGGGCTACCTGAAGACGAACTTGAAGCTTTTGGACCGTGCCGAGGCGTTAGCTCGCGAGCACCATACCTCCACAACGGCGTTGGTCGTTTGGAACGAGCAGTCGCGCGGGCCCGACGACGTGACCGCGCATTTTCTTGAACAGGCCAAGCTACGAAAAATTCCTGTGCTGGAAGTCTCCACTCTTTAAGTAGCCTCGAAGGCTGACAACCGATAGCCGGACATTTGGTCGCCACGATTCGCTGCCTCCAGCAAACACCGGCAATCCCGGCGCAGCACAGGTATCATTTCCGCATCACTTATGAAGAACCTCGGCATACTTCTCTCCGGGCGGGGATCGAACTTCGAAGCCATCGCCGACAACTTTGCTTCGCGCAAGTTTGACGCCAGCATCGCCGTGGTCATCTCGAACAAGCCTGACGCACCGGGAATTGAGTCGGCGCGACGGCGTGGACTGAAGACGCTGGTGGTCCCGTCGAAGGGCGTGCCGCGCGAGGAACACGACCGCGCCGTGGTTGCCGCTCTGCACGAGCACCAAGTCGATTTGGTTTGTCTTGCGGGATATATGCGCCTGCTGTCGCCTTGGTTCGTGCAGCAGTTTCCCAATCGCATTCTCAACATTCATCCCTCGCTACTGCCCGCATTCCCCGGACTCGAGGCGCAGAAGCAGGCATTCGACTACGGCGTGAAAGTCACGGGCTGCACCGTGCATTTTGTGGACGCCGACCTCGATCATGGCGCGATCATTTTGCAGAAGACTGTTCCGGTGCTCGACACCGACGACGGCCACGCGCTGGCAGCGCGCATCCTGGAGCAGGAGCACATCGCCTATAGCGAGGCGATCAAGATTGTGCTGGAAGGTAAGTACCACATTGTGGGACGAAGGATCGTCACGAACCGATAGGTCTTACTTGCCCCCCAATCGAAGAGGTCGGGAGAAATGCAAGCTGACGAGAACACTCCGGATACCAACCTGGAACGGGCCCGCGCCTACCTGCGGGCGATCGAAAATCGCGTCAGCGAGGAAGATCTGGCGTCGTTCTTCTCGCCCGATGTAGTGGTGGAGCAGTTTCCCAACCGGTTAGTGCCGAAAGTTGTGAAGTCGAGCCTGGCGGACATACAACGCGAGTCGGCACAGGGTAAGAAGTCTGTTTCCAGGCAGACGTACACGGTGCGCAACGCGGTTGCTTCCGGCGATTGGGTCGCTCTTCAGGTGGAGTGGGACGGAGTCTTGGCTATCCCCGTCGCTAGCCTCGAAGCGGGCGCGACCATGCGCGCCTATTTCGCCATGTTCCTGCACTTCCGCGACGGCAAGATCGTGCATCAGAGCAACTACGACTGCTTCGAGCCATGGTGAGTCGCCCGCGTTCATGGTCATGTTAAAATGACCATGGTCATAAGGACATGGTCATGAGCAAGACGACGGCGGCGAAAACGAAGAAACCGAAAGCGGCAGGGCCCGCCGGCAGCCTCAGGCAGATGGCAGCAGGCGAGTTCAAGGCTAAATGTCTCCGCGTCATGGACGAGGTGAAGGAAACCGGCAGGCCGTTAATGATCACAAAAAGGGGCGAACCGGTGATCGAGATTTTTCCCGCTCGCAAGGGTAACAACAAGAAGGCCAGTATCATCGGCAGGCTGGAAGGCATCATGAAGATCCACGGAGACCCTGATGACCTCGTAAAGCCGATCTTTCCCCTCGAAGACTGGGACATGCTGAAATGATCTTGCTCGACACGCACGTTCTGGTGTGGGCCAACGTTGCTCGAAAGAAACTGTCACGATCAGCAGAGGCCGCTATCAGACGGGCCGATACGCAAGACAGTTTGGCTATCTCGGCCGTCAGTCTTCTGGAGTTGGCGCGGCTGATTGCTGCCGATCGGATTGAGCGGCGAGGAACCGTGCGAGAGACGATTGACTCCCTGACTCAAGACGTTTTGATTGTCCCTCTTACAGCGGAAATCGCAGCTCTGACCGCTTACCTACCCGCCGACTTTCCTTCTGACCCGGCGGACCGGGCCATCGCCGCAACCGCCCAGGCCGAAGGTATCCCACTGGTAACAGCCGACGAGCGAATACGAGCCTGCCCACTCGTGAAGACGATCTGGTAATTTGTCGAAGGGTGCGCGCTACATTTCGTAGTGCAGCAGCGAGTAAACGTCGTAATCCTTTAGCTTGTCGCGGCCTTTCAATCCATCCAGCTCGACCACGAAGCTGAGTCCGCAGATCTCGCCGCCCAACGACTTCACCATTTCGGCGGCGGCGCGAGCGGTGCCTCCGGTGGCCAGCAGGTCGTCGCAGATGAGCACCCGCTGTCCGGACTCGATGGCGTCTTTGTGGATTTCCAGCGTGTCGCTGCCGTATTCCAGGTCATAGGTCCACTTCAGGGTTTCTGCAGGCAGCTTCTTGGGCTTGCGCACCGGAACAAATCCGGCATTCAGGCGATAAGCCAATGCCGGTCCGAAAATGAATCCACGTGCTTCTATGCCCAGCACCAGGTCAACGTCTTTGCCGATGTAGTACTCGGTGAGCGCATCGATGAGCCGTGCGAAGCCCTTGCGGTCTTTCAGTAGCGTAGTGATGTCGTAAAACAAAATGCCGGACTTGGGGAAATCCGGGACTTCACGGATGAGTTGCTTCAGGTCGTTGCAGTTCTGCATTGTGGACGACATGACTTACCAGACTCCTTCGATGCCAAATGATTTCGCTTCGAGAAATGGGGCGGCCGAGACCGCGACTTCGTCCACCCGCGCGGCTCGCGGGCCTTCGCGCAGGCGGCCGTGTAGAGCGTTGAGTTGCTCGCGCGTGCCTGTGGCCATCACTTCCACGCTTCCGTTATCGCGGTTGCGCACCCATCCTGTGATGCCCAACTGCGCCGCCTCCCGCTCCACGAACCAGCGGAAGCCAACGCCCTGCACGCGTCCGGTAACCACAAAGCGGCGAGTTTCGAGATCGGGCATAAGAGAAGAAAAGTGGCTAGTGACGAGTGGTTCGCTGTCAGTAAAAGCTGTGTTCCTAACCACGGTCGCGCGGCAGCGCAAATCTGCGATTCCACGAAAGACGATTGTAATGCAGGCGGTGTCAAGACTGCGGGGGCGGGATGGAGCAAGGTCTTTGCTAGTGGGCAGGGCACCGCAAAGAACAAAGGGCGCGACCGTAGCCACGCCCTTGGCGAACCACGCTTAAGCTGCCCTGGGATTACGCGTGCTTGGGAGAGAGGTGGTTCAGCAATTGCACCAGCGGCTTGCCAGCAGCTGGAATCGGTTTCACCGCGCTGTCCCTGACAATCTGCGTAGCGTTCAGTTCCTTGCCGTAAAAGTTTTTGTTGGCTTCGTCGTCCGAACGCAGGGTTGAGCCCTCCAGAGAAATCCCGGCAAATACGCCACGGTTGCGCGACCATGACAGAATCTCGGCCTTCATCACGACGTCGGTTTCAGCGGACGTCGCGCGACCAACTGGACCAGCGGCTACCGACGCGTCTCCTCCAAGCTTCACTTTGCTCGTCAACACCGACTTAGCGCCCTGCTCATTCATGATCAGCAGAACGAAATCGGTCGCCTCACCACCTGCCTGCAAGCCGAAGCTCCCGCCTTCGATAGCGTAGAACGCCGGCGCGGTCCACAGACCTCGATAATTCGCTCCCGAGCGGCAAGTCATCACGCCGCGGCCATAGCTGGCGCCGACAATAAACGCAGCCTTCTTAACCGCCGGAACCACGATGACGCATTCTGCTTTGTTCAGCAGGTCGCGCGGTATGCCCTTGTCCGGCATGCCCGTGACGGCTTTCAGCACGTCATAGGAATCCTTCAGGCGGTGGGTCTCTTTCTCTTGAGCATACAGCGGCAGTGCGAGACAACTGCATAACAGGACAGCAAACCATCGCTTCATAATCATCGTGCCTCCATCATGTCCCGGCGACGAAGTCGCACGAGCATCCTTAAGATGTCGGAGACATAGTTGCGGATTAGACGATTTACCTTACTTCCGCCCGAAACTTCCTGTAACTTGCGTCCACTCCAGACAAAAATCTTCAGACGCCGGCCAGACGCCGTAACCGCAGTCTGCGAGCCGTGAAGCCGCGGGGGCCACTTTCGGAATTACCCCGACGGTGATATCGTTTGTCGTGCGCTCTTTGCCCCTTCTAGAACGAAGGGGAATCCCCTAAACGACTTGCCGAAAGGACGGAGGACAAAAACGCCATGTTGCACACCAAGAGAGTTGTTTGTCTACTCGCATCCCTATTCATGGTTCTCGTCACCATGCCTGTGTGGGGTGCCAGCAAGGCCGATGACGAAGAAACCCTTCGCAACGCCGCTAGTGTGTTGCAGGCCATGCTCTCCACCGATAGTGTTCCCCGCAGCGTGCTGCAGAAGGCTGATTGCATCATCATTCTTCCCAGTGTCAAGAAGTTCGCTGTGGGCATTGGCGGAACCGGTGGACGCGGCCCCATCTCGTGCCGCGAGGGCAATGGCTATACCGGTAGGTGGTCGCCACCCGCCATGTACCAAATTGGCGGCGCCAGTGCTGGTTTTCAGGTCGGTGGCAAGGCCAGCGACATCGTGATTGCCGTCATCGCAACCAGTGCCGTGGAGAAAGTGCTGAACAGCAAGGTAAAGGTGGGCACCGATGTCAGTGCGGCCGCCGGCCCAGGCGCATCAGCCGGCTCCCTGAATAATTCGGCGGACATGTTGACCTATTCCCGGTCCTCGGGAGTCTTTGCGGGCGCTTCCATCGACGGCGCCTCACTTGAGCCCGACGCCAGTGCCAACCAACGGCTGTACGGAAAAGAGGTGAGCGCGAAGGAGATCGTGTCCGGCAGCGTGAAGCCCACGCCTGCTGGTTCGTCTCTGGCTTCTCTCCTTGACAGCAAGGCTGGGAGCCACATCGAGTAAAGCAGAACGTTGCAGTGAAGGGGCACGCCTTAATGCGCGCCGTGGACTGCTTTGTTCATTTGACCCTCGCGGAACTTTGTCCGCGAGGGTGTTCCTTTTGGCGGCCTGGTTGCCGCGCCAGAAAGCCGAAAGGGACCAAGGCTCCCCTTCGGCGAGATCGGTGCTTTGGCAGCTGCCAGACTACATCTTCTTTGGCGATATTTTATTCAGCATGTCGACTAATAACTTAGCGTTAGCTGGCACTGGGACATCTCCCCGGATGATCTCCACGGCATCAACCGTTTTGCCATACAGTTGTTGGTCAGCCTTGTTGTCAGCGCCCATGGTCGCGCTGCCCAACGTCGCGCCCGCAAACAACCCTTTGGTCTGCGTATAGGTCAGGATATCGATCTTAGGATCATTAAAGCCGCTGGCTTGGGCCCCGGCGGGTCCTGCGGCGGCAGTAGCGTTGGTACCCAGTTTCAGATCACCATTGAGCACTTTGTCCGCGCCAGTCTCGGTCATCACCAGCAACACGTAATCGGTTGAGGTACTGCCCAATTGCGCCCCAAGACTATTCGTGTCCAGGGTATACATCACCGGTGCGCCCCAGTTGCCATCCATCGTCTTACCGCTGCGGCAGATAAGCACACCTCGACCGTAACCGACGCCGACTCCCACACCCACTTTTTTTACACCCGGATAGACAAGGACGCACACCGCCTTGCCGAGTAGACTTCTTGGTATTCCATTAGGCTTGTCGAGAACGTTGGTAAGTACCGTGGTTGACTCGGATATACGCTTGTCTAATTTGTCCTGGGCAACGGCGGGAAGCACCAGGGTAAGACCCATTGCAAGGAGCAGCAGCTTCTTCATGTCAGAAACCTTTCTTGGAGCTGATATTTTCGTAAGCCAGCTCGCGCTCACAACCAGGGTCAAAGGCGACTTGGTTCAGCGCAGCAAACTTAGCCTGTAGAGTGGAACGCGGGGATAGTAACACGGAAACGCCCAAAAAGCGCTATCGAAGATACTTTGCCCCTACTGGGCCCGCGACAAATAAGCCCCTTCAGACGTGTCCACGCGGATCTTCTCGCCTTCGTTGATGAACGGAGGCACCTGTACTACCAGCCCGGTCTCGGTCTTTGCCGGCTTGGTTACGCTGCTCGCGGTTGCCGATTTCAGTCCCGGCTCCGTCTCGACGATAGTCAGGTCCACCGTCTGCGGCAACTCAACTCCAACTGGCTTGTCGTCATAAAACTCGACCGAAATCTGCAGATTTGGCGTCAGATAATCGACTGCATCCCCCAGCACGTCCTTGCCCAGGTGGAGTTGCTCGTAGTTCTCGGTGTTCATGAAGACGTGATTATCGCCGTCCTGGTAGAGATACTCCATCTGCACCTGGTCAACCGTGATTTTCTCGATGGCGTCGCCGGAGCGGAAGCGGTGCTCGAACATGGCTCCGGTGCGCAGGTTGCGCAGCTTGGCCTGGATGAAAGCTCGAAGATTGCCCGGGGTGCGGTGCTCGACGCTGAATACCGAGTGCAGGTCGTTGTTGTGTTTGATGACCATGCCCGGACGCATTTGTGTGGCTGGAATCGACACTTGGGAAAACTCCTTCTTGGCTTGGGAGAGCCGCAGGCTGAAATCGCGCGGCTCAGGGGCTAAGCAGTTGATTTTACATGGTCAGCGAGGTTATTGGGAAATCATGCGCCGTCCTGCTCAACCCCCCTTACCGTCCCCGGATCCGTAAACTCAATTCGATCGTTATCTTCATGCCACGCCTCCAGTGCGGGAAACGATACTTCTTGGCTCGCGCCAACCGTCCAGCCTGCTGCCACGCTTACGTCGCGCGCCGGTTTTGCGCGCGGTGTGTGGCGAGCGCGGCACAACGATAGCCCGGCACGCAGCCGAACCGGGGTCCCCGAACCGCGCCGCTTTTGCGCGGGTTGGGGTGGGAGTGGCGGAGTGTTGGCAGGCTTCGTTATGCATTGGGAGTCGGCTTCAGCCGACGACACCTTTCTGCGAGGGCGTGAGCCCCAGCGTTCGCTCTCGCTCCGCTTGTCTGGAACTCAGGCCCACAATTGCTGCACGGCTTACTAGGCAAACTCTGCCGAGTCCAAGTCGGCAAGCTTTGCCGAACTGTTCCGCATCTGGTCGCCTAAGCCGCGTATATCCAACACGACCGCTTTGGCACACATCGTGCACCTCGGTTCGAGTGTTCGCTGTGTCCAAAGATCGGCCCGCATATGCCGATATAGAGACCCAGTGCGAAGGAGGCTACATGTCAGTGTCAGGCATTTCCAGCACCAGCTTTGCAAATTACGGCGCCCAAAGCATCCAGAACCGGATGCAGACGGCGCGCCAGGAATTCCAGCAACTCGGACAGGACCTGCAGTCGGGTAACCTGACCGCCGCGCAGTCCGACTTCGCCACATTGCAGCAATCCGGGCCGCAGTCAGGCTCTTCGACGCAGAGCAGCAGTCCGGTTGCAACGGACTTAAACCAGCTCGCCACCGATCTCAAGGCGGGCAATACCACAGCCGCACAGCAGGACTACACCAAGATCCAGCAGGACTTCCAGAGTCAGCAAGGCAGTCAGACCCAGACCCATCACCACCATCATCATCACGGCGGAGGCGGATCTGGCGAATCTAACTCGATTGACCAGCTCCTGAGCCAGATGGGCCAGGCGCTCCAGTCCGGCAATCTCTCCACCGCACAGCAGGCCTATGCGTCGCTCCAGCAGGACTTTGGAGCGAACGCACTGCCGACGGGGTCAGGCTCCAGCGGAGTATCGGTTACCGCTTAGAGCGCGGATTGATAACTCCCCGTTGACGCCGGTTTTCCGTCCCGGCGCTCGGACCAACTCGAGATGCTGAAGTCGGCGCGATCAGATTTCGCTCATGCCGTCGACTTCCGCATGCTCGGGTGTCGCCAGTCCGCCGGCGGTTTGCACCCACTTCATGGCTTCGGCTGCCAGATCGGTGCCCTGCCGGGAACTGGAAATTTGTGCCGCCGAATGCTTCCAAGCGAATATCGGGCAGCAATTCGAGGTACCATTTCGGCAGAGGATTCCTTCATGACCGAAGATGCCAACGAATTCGTAGCCGAAGGCGAGTATGAGCCTTCCGGAAGTAGTGTAGCGACTGGATTTGCCCTGCTGCTGATCGGCTTTGCCGCGGGTGCGATTGTCGCCGCGCTGATGACGCCCAAGACCGGCAAACAAATGCGCCGCCACCTGAAGCGTACGGCTGACGACCTCCGCGATCGCGTTGGCGACTGGAGCGACCAGGCCGGCGACTGGGTCGAAAAAGGTTCAGGCCTCGCCGATAAAGCATCGGAATGGGCCGATGCGGCCAAAGAGAGAGTCGGACCTATCGCCAAGAAGTTCCGCAGCTAAGGAACTACTAAGGCTTCCCTGCCGCACTCATTGGCCGCCCGCAACGGCAAAGAAAAACCCGGGCCGACGCAGGATTCCGCGCGCGCTCGGGTCTTGCTAACTTGCGCTACGCTTCCGCTACTTGGTCGAGCCGCTCAGGCAGGTCGACATGAACGTCTTGCGGTCGTCACCCTTCAGGTTCTTCGCGGTTGCTTCCTTGTTGCACGCCGTCATCTTTTCCTGTTGGGTCATTTTGGCCGGGGGGGCCGCCGGAGTGCCGCTTAGGCATGACGACATAAACGTCTTGCGATCGTCGCCCTTCAAGCTCTTGGCGGTCGCTTGCGCATTGCAGTCCTTCATCTTCTGTTGCTGAGCAGCTTGTGCCGCACTCGGCTGCTTTGTTTCCTGCGCCACGGCAGGTAGTGCCACCGCCGCGAGCATTACCAGGGCGAGCAGAAGCGAGATTTTGCGTTGAAGCATGGGAGGTCCTCATTTGCAAATGGATTGACCTGGGACGCCCGGGGGGACTTCCCAAAGCGCTGCGATTGTATAACGAACCGCGTGGGTCTTTCGAGAGTGAAAATGCGGACGGACGCCGGGCGCTAGTACAGCCGGAAGTTGACTTCCACGTTAATCATGACGGGCACGGCCTGTCCGTCCCGCCGGGCAGGGTCGAACTTCCACTGCTTGACCGCCTCGATGGCCTTTTCGTCCAGTCCCATGCCTAGCGCACGCTGAATGCGGATCTGTTGCGGCCGCCCACTGGCGTCCACCACCAGCCACAGCACGACCGTCCCTTGATACTTGGCCTTGCGTGCTTCTTCCGAATACTCCGGATCGGGAGCATAAAGCGCCTTCGGCGCACTCACCCCGCCGCCCACGCGATAGGCACCGCCGCCATAGCCACCGCCATGTCCCGGACCAACTCCCGGGCCAATGCCAGAACCAACGCCGCCGCCACTGCCGCTGCCGATTCCGCCGCCGTAGCCGGTGCCGTTAGAAGGCGGACCGATCACCTTCGACAACGGATCGCCCAGCGAGCCCGTCGTAGGAAGCTTGATTTCCGGGGGCACCACTACGGTCGGTTCAACCACTAGCTTGGGATTTTCGTTGCGCACCACAATCGCCGGAGGCACGATCTGATCTTTGGCAAGCTTAGGAAGCGCGCCCTTGGGGGCAGCCAGTTTGTCGCGATCGCCGCCGCCGCCGCCACCACCCGCGCGCGTCTTCGACACCGGCAGCGGCAGGTACGGACTCACGTCGGTCACCAGTCCCACCATCTGCTGCTTGATCTCGTCTTTGTGTTCGAAGGCCCAATGTCCCGACCAGATGAGCAGTCCCGCCGCCACCATGTGCAGGATGAACGAATAGACGAAAGTGTCCTTGCGCTGGGGATAGAGACCCTGCCCCTCGCCGAAAAGGGTGGGCAGAATATCGTGGTGCTGCTTGACGGTTGCGGGCTTCTCAGCCTCTGCTTTGGGCAAAACCGGGGTCGCCATTTTCTACCTATAAGTATAGACCCAGCCTGAAACCCGAGGGTGCACAAAAAGTAGTACGCACGGCAAGCTTCGCCAGATTAGCTTAGACGCTTTTGCCTGGCGAAATGTCACCGATTTGTTACGGCGCGAGAGAATTTTGCGCTTCGCGCCCGGTGCCCGCCCGCTTTTCGACGTGATGAATATCACAGCACTTTGCCCTTGACCTCACTTATCGTCGAATTGCGGTCAACCCTGTCCTGAGGCGCCGCTTTGGAGAGGAATGAAGTTATTTTTCACCTGTACCCTGTTTGCCGCAATTCTGGGACTTGGCTCAGTTTTCCTGGCCGGGGCCGGACTGTCACGGGCCCCCAGTGGGGACTCCACCCCAGTCGCCAGGATCACGATCGACTATCCGCTCGAAGGCTCGGTTTTTCCTCCCGAGATTACTCCACCCACCGTCCTCTGGCGCGACACCAGCCCAGCCGCGAAATACTGGGTGTTTGAAGTTTCGTTTGCTGGCCACGCCGGCGAAATCCGCCTCCAGGTTCCCGGCGAACTGATGCGGCCGGGTGAGCTCGATCCTCAGGCGGGCCCGCCCAATGAGCTCACAGCTCTGACTCCGCAACAGGCAGTCACCCACACTTGGAGACCCGACGCCGCCATCTGGGAGAAGATCAAACAACAGTCCGTGAAATCACCGGCCACAATCACCATCATCGGATTTGCCGGCGACAGCTCACAGCAACCTGTCTCGAGCGGCACGGTAAACATCACCACATCCGTCGATCCCGTCGGCGCTCCTATTTTCTACCGTGACGTGCCGCTGATGCTGTGGCCCAAGGGGCAGAAAGGCTCCATCCAGCCGCTGCCGCCGTTCGCGATTCCGCTGATCAAGTGGAAGCTGCGCAATATCAGCGAGCCGCAGAGCCACACTGTTATGGAGAACCTTCCCACCTGCGGCAACTGCCACTCGTTTTCCCGCGACGGCAAGACCCTCGGCATGGACCTCGACGGTCCTAAGAACGACAAGGGCCTGTACGCCATCGCTCCGATCTCGAAAAATATGACCATCCGCAACCAGGATGTAATCCGCTGGAGCAGCTTCCAGGAAAACCCTGACGTCAGAAGCTCCGAGCCCGTCGTAAAGCGCTTCGGATTCATGTCGCAGATTTCGCCTGACGGCCGCTACGTCGTGACCTCGATCGGGCCTCCCGGCTTGGGCAACAAGCATAAAGATGAGCTTCCCGATTTCGCGCCTGGGCTGGCCGACCGTCTCTATAGCATGAATTTTCAGGGGCCGCCGTTCAACCAGGTGTTTTATCCCACGCGCGGCATCCTGGCGTTCTACGATCGCACCGAACAGAAGCTGCGACCTCTGCCCGGAGCCGACGATCCACACTTCGTACACACCAGCGCCTTCTGGTCGCCCGACGGCAAGTACCTGATCTTCAGCCGCGCGACGGCCCGCGATCCCTATCCCGAAAATGTCGCGAAAGCCGAATACGCCAACGACCCCAACGAAACGCAAATCCAATACGACCTCTACCGCATTCCTTTCAACGACGGCAAAGGCGGCAAGGCCGAGCCGGTGGTGGGCGCTTCCGCCAACGGCATGAGCAACAACTTTCCCAAGGTCACGCCCGACGGCCGCTGGATCGTCTTCGTGCAAAACCGTAACGGCCTGCTCATGCGCCCCGACAGCCATCTGTACATCGTGCCGTTCGCTGGCGGCAAAGCGCGGCTCATGAACTGCAACACTGCTCTGATGAATTCATGGCACACCTTCTCGCCCAACGGCCGATGGATGGCCTTCTCTTCGAAGGCGCGTTCGCCCTACACGCGCCTCATGCTGACGCACATCGACGCCAACGGCAACGACACGCCCGCCATCATCGTTGACAACACCACCGCCGCCAATCGCGCCGTCAACATTCCTGAGTTCCTCAACATTCCCGCTGACGGCCTGGAAAAGATCGACCCGCAAGCGACAAACTTTTTCCGCTACTTCAACCAGGCCTACGAGCTCATGGAAAACAATCGCATCAACGAAGCCGTTCCGCTGTTGAAGCAGGCGGTGGACAGCGATCCCGACGACGCCATCGGACACTACGCTCTGGCAACGGCGCTGGCCCAATCCGGCGAGGAGCGTCCCGCCGTCGACGAGTATCGTAAGGCGCTGGCCCTCAATCCCACGCCTCCCGCAGCGTGGTACGACCACCTCGCGGTATTACAGGCGCAAACCGGAGATTTGCCCGGTGCCGTCGAGAACTTGCGGCTCTCCCTGACCATCGATCCCAAGGATGCCGGCACCGAAGACAACCTGGGCACGATCCTCTGCGAGACCGGACAGGCGCAGGAAGGATTCCAGCATCTCCGCAAAGCCATCTCCATGGCCCCCGACTTCCCCGATCCCCACAATCATCTGGGATGGGAGCTGGCCAAGACGGGACAATTCGACGAGGCGATTGCCGAGCTGCAAAAAGCCATCGCGCTTCGCCCCGGCTCCGTCGAGTACCGCGTCAACCTCGGATATGTCTTGGCAATTCGTGGCGACTTCGCCGGGGCCGTGCCTGTTTTCCAGAAGGCCGTTGAACTGAGTGATGGCAAAGACTGGCGCTGTCTCGATATGCTAGCGAGCGCTTACAACCAGCTTGGCCGTTCCGCCGAAGCTGTTGACGCCGAACAGCAGGCGCTCAATCTCGCCATCGAGCATCACGACGAAGCGTTAGAGAAACACCTGCGGACAAATCTCGAACATTACGAGCACGGAACCACAAAGGCGCAGGCAAACTAAGCAGTCGCGGAATGCATCTTCAAATGTGGGTGGCTTGCAACTTCACCAGTGCCCTGATTACGCCGGCACAACCACCCGCAGCGCGTCGCGCTGGACTCCCAGTTCCACGGGCGTTGGGCAGATGTATTCACCGTCGGCAAATAGCTCCATGACCGGATCGGTCTGGATGCGAACCCGCGTGGCCTTCCAGTACTCCACTTCTTTCATGCCGATGTGCCGCCCGCTGAATACCACGTGGAACAAGCGCAATAGTCGCACCTTGCCAAGCTCGCGCACGAAGCACGCATCGAGCAGCCCGTCGTGCAGGTCAGCGAGATGGGCCAGCCTCATGCCGTTACCATAACGCGGGCCGTTGCCAATCGCGACCAGCATGCCCGGCTCGCGCACCGGAGTCTGCCAGTGGCCGTCAATCTCGAGCGATAGCGTCACCTGCGGCGGACGAAATCCGGCGAGCGACTGCACCAGCGCGAACATGTATCCACCATGCGCGCGCAGCCAGCGCGGATACCGCATCGCCCGGCGATTCACGGCCGCATCCAGCCCGGTTCCCGCGATGCCGGCGAAGTAAGTCGTCCGCGACGCTTCGCGCTCGGCCTCGAGCCACCGGCGCGCCTGCGATTGTTCGATGCGTGGACCAAGCTTCGGCAAGTCGTGGCGCGGGCCATCGGGAACGAAGTGCAGCGTCTCCAGCGACTCCCCTTGCCACGGATCTTCGACATCGTCGGGGTCCTCGCGCAACGCAGGCAGCATCTCGGCGGCTTCGTACGCATGCAGCGGCTGAATCGTCCCCAGGTCCACAAGTCGCGAGTTTTCTCGCGTCTCAGAGAAGCGCTTCCAAGCCTCCAGCGCCTGCGCTACGCTGTCGATTCCCAGTGTTGCGGCGAAATCGTTAGCACTGCCGAGGGGCACCGCCAGCGTAGGCGTCTTATGCAACGCCAAGGTACCGAGGTGGCGATGCAGCGTGCCGTCCCCGCCAAAAATCAGTGCCGCGTCAGGTTCGTCAGTGGGATCCAGCTCGTTGCCCGCAAATATATTCACACCCGGCAGCTCAAAGGGCCGCACGAGGTGCTCTTTCGCAAAGGGAGCCAACATGGCAACGGCGCGCACCGCGCAAGGTTCGCATATCGCGAGGGAAAATCAAAATCCAGCTTCACCGCCGGAGCGAGATATTCATTTGGTAGAACTTGAAAGTGTTCTCCTCGCCCGGCCGCTCGCATGCGACCTGCCGGTAGCGGTCCAGCACATCCGCGGTGAAGTTCAGTTCCTCCTGCGCCGGCAGCAAGCGGGTCCACTCCACGAACGTCACCGCGCCAAAGGCCTCGAAGGCAGACCGCGATTTGAAGTCCCATGACTTGTCTTCGGTCTCGACGTCAGTCTCCTCCAGCCCAATGCGCTCAGCTAGGTCGCTATATTGTTCCGGAGTCAGGCGCAAATAGGGTTGGTGAAATCCCTCGTAATACTGGGTCCATCGCGGCGAGAAACACGTTCCCTCAAGCACATGTTCCAGGCTTCTGCGTTCTCCTTTGCACACCAGCCGAAGCTGGGCTCGTGACCCCGGCTTCATGGCAGCCTAAATCGATTGCAGCGCCTGATCCTGCTGCCGAATCCAGTGCAGCGCATTGAAGGAGACAACCACGTCGAACTCCTCGCGATACGGCAGGCTGCGAGCGTCCGCTACCTCAAAGCGAAAATCTGGGTGAGCAGCTTCACCATAGTGACTCGATGCGAACGTAATCATCTTGTGCGACGGATCCACCCCCAGGAGCGATCCATCCGGGACGCGCGCAGCGATCTTTGTCGTAATCTTTCCGTTGCCGCAGCCGACGTCGAGAATTCGCTCCGTACCTTTGAAATCGAGCAATGCAATTACTTCCTCGGCCATCGCCTGTTGCAGTCCCGATATACGCTCGTAATCCGCTGCATTCCATTCCGTCATTGAGTAGTCCCCATTTGCACGGCGCTAAGGGTCGCACAACCGGAACGAAAATCAAGATCTATCTGTCAAACGGTCCAGGGTGTTCGCGAACGGACGCACGAGCATATTTTTGGGCAGTTTGAAGATCAGGCATGAAGGGAACTAAGCCGCTAACCCAACTGTTTTCAGTGCGTCCCCCATACCTGCACTGGCAGGAAAAATGCATCATATGCTGGGAATCTGTGCGTCCGAGGTGATTCGTGCGAACTCTGATCGGCAATCTGCGTTACGCCCTGCGCATGCTGCGCAAGAACCCTGGCCTCACCGTGGCGGTTGTCGCCACGCTCATGCTGGGTATCGGAGCTACCACCGCCATCTACACCGTGGTCTACGCAATCATCATTGCTCCGCTCCCGTATCCGAACCCCGATCAACTGGTGATCGTCTGGTCCAAAGTCGGAGGACACGACAACGGCACCGCGGCCGGCGACTTTCTCGACTGGAAGCAGCAGAGCAAGTCCTTCCAGAACTTGGCTGCCTGGAACGATAACGAATTCAACTTGGCGACCCAGGACCATCCCGAACAGGTGCAGGGCAGGCTCGTCTCGCCCGGCTGGTTCGACATGCAGGGCATCTCGTTCATGATGGGGCGCGATTTCCTGCCCGAAGAAGGCGTCCCCGGCAAAGACCACGTTGTCGTTCTGACCTACAAGCTGTGGAACCGGCTGGGCGCAAATCGCGGCATCATCGGCAAGCCGATACTCGTCAACGGCGCGCCACATACCGTAGTGGGAGTCTTGTCCCCCGGCCTTGGCGACCGACTCGGTCCGGAATTGATCGTCCCCCTGGCCTTCACCCCCGAACAGATCAACCACGATTACCACTGGATCCTGACCATGGGCCGCCTCAAGCCCGGCGTCAACATCGCCCAGGCGCAGGCTGACATGGACACGGTCACCGCCAACATTGCCGCCGCGTATCCAAAATCCAATAAAGGATGGGGGGCCTCGGTCGAGCCGCTGAAGAATGACTTCCTCCCGTCCGAGCGCATTCGTAACCTGTGGCTGCTTCTGGGCGCCGTCGGATTCGTGCTCCTCATCACCTGCGTCAACATCGCCAACCTTCTGCTGGCGAAAGGTGCGGTACGGCAACGTGAGATTGCGATTCGCAGTTCCATGGGAGCGTCGCGCCGGCAGATCTTCGTACAATTTCTCACCGAGAGCCTGGTGCTCGCCCTGGTCGGTGGCGCACTTGGCATTGCGCTAGGCAAGGGATTACTGCGCATTATCCTCGCCATCGTCCCGGAAGGGATTTTGCCCTCCGAAGCGAATTTCCAACTGGACTTTCCGGTCCTGGCGATTGCTGTTGCTGCCACTACTCTTTGCGGGCTGCTGTTCGGTTGCGCGCCAGCCTGGTTCGCCTCTCGAGTCAATCCTTCTGAATCGCTAAAAGATGGCGGACGCTCCTCCACTGGCGCAGGCAGCCAGAAGCTACGCCGCATGCTCATCATGGGCGAATTCGCCTTGGCCTTGTCATTACTCGCCGGCGCAGGCCTCGCTATTCATAGCTTCTGGAACCTCACTCGTGTCGATGTCGGCGTGCGCACCGACCACGTGCTCACCTTCGGCCTGAGACAGCCCCACGGCCGCTTCGAAAGTCCGGAACAAATGAACACCTACAACCAACAGATGCTGAGCGCAGTGAACTCCGTTGCAGGCGTATCGGACGCCGCCATCGTGACGGGTATGCCGCTGCGCGGAACCAGTGACGGTATGCCGTTCACCATCGTTGGAGGCCCGACCTATACCGATCCGTCGCAGCGGCCCGGCGCTGGCTTCCAGTCAGTCTCCCCCGGCTACTTCAAGACCTTCGGCATCAATGTAATCAAAGGACGCTCGTTCACCGACCAGGACACCGCCACCAGCGTGCACGTCGCAATGGTGAACGAAGAATTTGTCCGGCGTTACCTGAAAGGTATGGACCCGCTGCAACAACGAGTGTCTGTCGAAGAGATCATTCCCGGCCAGCCCAAACTTGGGCCGCCCATCGCGTGGCAGATCGTCGGCGTCTTCCACAACGTGATGTACGGAGACTTTCGCGAGGCATACCCCGAGATTGACGTCCCTTACACGCAGTCGCTGGCGCCGGACGTGACTATCGGTGCGCGCACCGCCAACGATCCCGGAGCCATCAGCAAGACCATCGCCGCAGCCGTGCATACCGTCGATCCTCAGATCGCTCTCGGCCACATCCGCACCATGGACGAAGTGAAAGATGAGTCCCTCGCCGAGGACCGATTCACTGTAGTGCTGTTTGCCAGCTTCGCCGGTGCCGCCTTGCTGCTCGCCGCAATCGGAATTTACGGCCTGATGGCCTTCGCCGTCTCCCAGCGCACTCCCGAGATCGGTCTCCGCCTGGCGCTAGGATCCAGCAAGCGCCGCGTCGTGTGGCTGGTTCTGCGGGAGGCATCCATGCTCGCGCTGTTCGGGCTGGCGGTCGGACTGGTGGGTGCGGTGCTGGTCGGACGGGCCATGCGCACCACGCTATACGGAGTCGGCTCACTCGACTTCTCCGTTCTCCTCCTGGTCGCGGTCATTCTGTTCTTCACGGCGTTGCTGGCGTCGTACATGCCCGCGCGCCGCGCCTCCGCCATCGATCCCATGCAGGCCCTGCGAACCGAGTAGGCTAACTTTCGAAGCATTGGTAGAGCGGCGCTAGCGCCGCGTCCAGGTCATTCATTTTTGTCATCCCGAGGCGGCTTCAGCCGCCGAGGGATCTGCTGTCCCAACTTTCCGGCGGCACTGTTACTTCATTTCCGCGAATCAAAAATCGCTCGAGAAATCCTGCTCCCCTGCGCAGGCTGGCACGTCTAACCTAGAAACGACGGCCCGCCAGGTTCCGTCGCGCGGAGGCCACCATGAAGCGCAGAGATTTCATTGTCAACACTTCCCTGGGACTCGGGACCGCATGGCTGGTCCGCCAGTCCATCCTCAACGCGCTCGCCGACACGCAACTTCCGCGCAAATATGCCGCTGCCGACACCGTCACCCTGGGCAAGACCGGCATCAAGACCAGCCGACTCGCCATGGGAACCGGCACCGTCGGCTTCGCCAATCACTCCAATCAGACCGCCCTCGGCGTCGGAGGCTTGTCCTCACTCTTGCTTAACGGCTACGACAACGGCCTTCGCTTCTTCGACGCAGCCGATTCCTACGGCAGCCATCCCCACGTCGCCGCCGCTCTCAAGCAGCTTCCTCGCGACAAGGTCACGGTGATGACCAAGAGCGACACCCGCGACCCGCAGCAGATGCGCGCCAACCTCGACCGCTACCGCCGCGAGCTAGGCACCGACTACCTCGACATCGTGCTCATGCACTGCATGACCGAAGGCGACTGGACCGAGCGCTACAAGGGTGTAATGGACGTGCTCTCCGAAGCGAAGCAGAAAGGCGTCATCCGCGCCCACGGCTGCTCCTGCCACACCATCGAGGCGCTGCGCGCCGCCGCAAAATCACCATGGGTCGAGGTGGACCTGGTGCGCATCAATCCCATCGGCTCCCACATGGACGACGATCCCGCCACCGTGATGAGCGTGATGCAGCAGATGAAGTCCTCCGGCAAAGGCCTGATCGGGATGAAGATCCTTGGCCAGGGTGACCTGCGCAACCGCCAGAGCGAGGCCATCAAGTACGCCCTCTCGCTGAACCTGCTCGACGCCTTCACCATCGGCGCCGAAAGCAAGAGCGAGCAGGACAACCTGATCCAGCGGGTAGCCGCCGCCTAAGAGATCGTCCATTGGGCGCAGTGTTCAGGATCGCAGCTCCCAGCGCGTTCTCCCGGCTTTTTTGAGCCCGTGCTACCATGCCACCGTGTTTAATTTTGGCAAACCGAAAACAGTTGGCGACTGGATCGTTCATGTCGCGGGTGCCGCCGTCGCATTATTCCTAGTATGGTGGATGCTGCGGAGCTATGTCCTGTAATCCCCGCCTGGCCGGTGCCTCACTCAAGAGAGTCTAGTTCGGTAGCGAGCATGCCGTCTCGCAATCCGGACCCATCCCGTCACTCAGCATCCAAGCAGAATCCTCTCTATAGACACGGCCGACCGACACGGCCAACGGCATTGAAGCCCTGAACCTTTCAGGACGATAGGGCACAAAGCGTCTCCACAGGACTTGATCGGCTTGCGATTGCTTGACGACGAGTTCCATGAGAGGAACTGGAAGTCGTACGACGTCGTGAAATGACCGACGCGCAGTGGGCCGTCTGGTTTTGCTAATCAGAGCCTTCGCACGCGAATCATTCGCGTCCCCGACTTGCGAGGACATTGTCATGCCAGTTGTTTCAGGCAAGGGGATTAGTGTGCCTTGCTCTCACCCTCCGCCAAGGCGGGCTGGTGACTGCTCTCTGACAACCTAACGTCGTCGCCATCTCCAATTCATGTACGATTTGTATGTATAGTATGATATGTATGTAAAGTATGTTGCAGCTAAGCCCTACGGGGAGACATGGATGACTCTAAACAGCCGTGATGAAAGCATTTTCGTGCGCATGACCGTAGAGGGCGTCAAAGCAGAACTGCTATATCACTGGGCGGCGCCGGCTCCCGTCTTACCGGTCAACTGCCGAATCAACTCCACCTCGTGCTGCCGGTATGGCGTTCCATCCGCCTTGAACACGTCGTGAAACCACACGGGCGGCTGCTCCAGAACATAAGGATGGCTCCACGATTCCCAGGGGAAATTGGTCTGGGTCTTGCCATTCACCAGTCCCCAGTTAATCGCCCCAACGTGGTGCTTCTTCGCAATCGGCAGGACGCCGTCGAAAGTACTGCCGGCCGAACGCGCCATGTATTCGGTGCAGATGATCGGACGATGCTGTTTTTCCAGCCACACCAACCGGCTTTCAAAGTTTTCCGGCCAACTGTAGTTGTGGAAGGTGATGATGTCGGAGTTCTGCAACTGGATCTTTTCCATGTCAGTTGGTCCCGACTTCGGCCAGTCGCCCTCCCATAACCCGCTGGTCAGCGGCTGCGTCGGGTTCGCCGAGCGCGCCCACGCAAACGCTTGCGGCAGCAACCCCAGCACGATTTGCACTTTGTTCTTCGGCTCCTGCTGCTCATAATAGCCGTACTGGAAACCGCCCGGCTCGTTCCACACGTCCCAGGCCAGGATCCGCGGGTCTTTGGCGAACGCTCCGACAACTCCCACAACGTAGGACTTCAACCGTACGACCTGCGATGCGTCTTCCAAGGCCTTCGCTCCCGGACTCTGCACCCATCCCGAGTTGTGAACGCCCTGCATCGGCGCCCGCTGCGGGCCCAGCTTGGGCAGCGGGCCCCAACACGAATCGAACAGTACCAGCACCGGACGAATGTGGTGCTTCGCCGCAATCGTTAGAAATTGGTCAATGCGTTGCTGAAAGCCTTTTGGGTCCTGCTGCCACAGCAGATCGTGCAGGAACACCCGCATGGTATTCATCCCCAACGATTCCGCCCAGCCCAGTTCCTTGTCGATCTGTTTGGGATCGAACGTCTCCGCCTGCCACATCTCCAGTTCGTTGATGGCGCTCGCCGGAATATAGTTCGCTCCCACGAGCCAGGGCTGCTGCTGGTACCAGGCGTTGACCCTTTCCTCAGACCAACGCTCCGTTGATTGCGCGAACACTCGCGGCAAAAAGCAGAGCAGAAGCGCGAACACTACAGCAGGCCGACAAATTCGTTTCATGAATGTCTCCCAACGTTCTGCGACAGACTACTCGGGTTTCTCGGGATTCGAAATAAGCTGCTTGGTTGACAATCGCCAATCCCATACTGCGGCGGAACGGGCCCGAGTTACGGGCAATAACCGAGCGCTTTTGCTATCCTTAACGTACCTCAGGATAAGAGAACAATGCCCCCATGTCCGGACCTTTCGGTTCGGCAAACGGCTATCTTATGACGGAGGAATCCCTAAGATGAACCGGCTCGATCGGGCCAAGGAGATTCGTGATGAAGAAGTTCATGATCGCGATAGTCGGAGTGGCGCTGGCCTTCGGGCCCGCACTGTACGCCCAGGACGTCGTGACCGGCGTGAAGGACTTGGGCAAGGACGTGGACAAGGGCACGAAGAAGACGGTCAAGGCAACTGATAAGGCCGCCGACAAGACCGCAGACGCCACCAAGGACGCGAGCAAGGATGTCGCGCACGGAACCAAGACAGCTGCCGTAAAGACCGGCGACGCCACCAGCGATGCCGCCAAGGCAACAGCTCACGGGACGGCGAAGGCTGCCGACAAGACGCGATGCCAAAGGACGTGAGCAAGGATGTCGCGCACGGAACCAAGACTGCTGTGAAGACCGGCGACGCCACCAGCGATGCCGCCAAGGCAACAGCTCACGGGACGGCAAGCTGCCGATAAGACCGCTGATGCCACCAAGGACGCGAGCAAGGATGTCGCGCACGGAACCAAGACAGCTGCCGTGAAGACCGGGGACGCTACCAGCGATGCTGCCAAAGCCACCGCCAAAGGGACCAAGAAGGCTGCCGACAAGACCGCCGACGCAGTAAAGTAAGCACTCGTTTCAGGGGGCGCCGCGATGAGGAAATCGAAATCCGCGGCTCCCTTTCCCCAATGCGGGGACTCGAAAGGCCTTACGCGGCAATGTGTTAGACGCGCCGATCACGCAATCTTATGCGGACGATAAAAACTATCGATTTCCCCAATTACCCGCACACTTCTAGACTTCGGATACTAGCCAGTTTGGCCTGACCCTTTTTCGCATTCTTGTTTGCGACCGCGCTCAGAGCCGCGTGAGGACGGCAATCAACGATTCCAAAAGAAGCCAGCGATCAGACTGGTAAACTCGTCGAGCCGGGGACAATCAGCCTCTATTTGGTTATCCCGTTTTCGTTCATCGCTTGTGCAATGTTTCAGGTGGAGCGTCTGCGTGGACTTCGATCAACTGACGACATTTCTGGAAGTCGTGAAGCTGGGCAACTTCTCCCGTGCCGGCGAGAAGGTATTTCGCTCGCAATCAGCGGTAAGTGCACAGATTCGCCAGCTCGAGCAGGAATACGGAACCAAGCTGCTCGACCGCTCCGGCAAGCGCGTTTCCCTGACTCCGGCCGGCGAGGTCTTGTTCGAATACGCTAACCGGTTGCTAGCCTTGCGCGGCGAATCGCTGCGCGCCGTGGTCGACCAGGACAGCACGCCACGCGGATTGCTCGCGATCGGCGCCAACGAAGCCACGTGTCTCTACGTGCTGCCTGAGACCTTCAGCGAATACCGCCGGCGATACGCCGATGTGCAGATCAGCATCTATCGCAACTTCAGTCACAAGATTCTCGAGCGCCTGCAGGATGGCCTGATCGACGTCGGCATCGTGACCATGCCGGTGAAGGCCTCGCGTCTGGTAGTGAAACGCATCTTCCACGACCGCCTCGTGCTGATGACCAGCCCCCATCATCCCCTGGCGCGATTGGATTCGGTTACGGTCGAGGCCATGGCAGAGTATCCACTCATCCTCCCCAAAGCCGGACATACCCGCAAGACCATGGATAGACTCTTCCGCCCCTACCAGGCGCAGTTGCGGATCGCCATGGAACTACCCAGCATCGCGATGATCAAGGCATTCGTCGCATCCGGTATGGGAATCTCGCTGATCAGCGAAAGCTTCGCGCGCAAGGAAAGCCGCAGCGGAGACTTGCGCCTGATCCCGTTGTCGGACACGGACCTGTCGCGCGAGCTGGCGCTGGTTTATCACCAGGACCGCACTCTGCCGCGCTCGGCAATGGCCTTCATCGAGATGGTCCGCAACGGTTTGCCTCGGTTCCGGTCAGCAGGCGCCTTCAAGATGGAGGGCGCTCCGTTGATGGACTCTGTCCACTTTGACGAAGCGCTGCTTGAGACATAAGTTACGCCCAGAGCTGCCGTCTCCAAAACCAACTGCGATTCTTGTGTGGGCCTGTGCCGCGGCTAACTCGGCCCACCACTTCCGTGCGAGCCAAACTATCTCCCCAGGATTCAAGAGTCGCGAGCTGCCGCAAATCCTACACAAAAGTGTGGCCCGTAACTCACAAATGTACGTGACTCTATAGCCTTCCTTGATCTCACTAGCACGCCGCAAGAAGTCCTGCTTATTGCAGCCATAAAAAACTGCGTTCACAAAAATTTCGATTCGTCTCAACGGAACTATGCGTTGGACTCTCGATATTGCGTTCCGTAAGGTCATACTTGCTGCTGGAGAGTGTCGCGCTACTTGTGGGGACGAGCGCTGTTGGTACAGCTAGTGCATAGGGTAATGGCATGAGGTTTTCCTCCCGAGTCGCGCATGACAGGTAACTACGTGCGAAATTAGCCAACTCCTCAGCGGCAAGTGGTAGCTCGAAAAGAAGACGCCGGATTTCAGCCTCCAAATTAAACTCCGGCAGAGGAGACCAAAGCGATGCACAGTAGGTTTCGCAACAAGTTCGCAATGGCGGTTATGTTCCTTGGCCTGGCGTGCACTGGTTATGCGCAGGACACGCCGACTGTCAAACCAGCCGACGCAAAGCCAGATACGACTCCAGCCGCTGCGCCGGCGGACGCGCCGGCTCCTCCCGCTCCACTGCCCACACCTTCCACTATCGGTCCGCTGCAGATGGCGCTCCCGATCAACCTCGAGGCTGGGCCTCTCGGCAAGTACGCCCTGAACGGTGCGGTGAGCGGAATCGGAGTGTTTCAGAACAACGCCGTGCCGGGGAATAATCCGCAAGAAGGCGCCTTCAGCAATGCGATGATTTTCTTTCAGAAGCCGACCGGCTGGTTTCAGTTTTACGTGCAGGCGGGCACCTATGACGTTGTCTCGCTGGGGTCGCCTTTCATTTCGAATGCCACTACCAACAATGACCTCTGGGGGCCGGTTCCCGTGGCTTTCGCGAAACTTCAAGTGGCCAAGAATACCAACATCATGTTTGGCATTCTGCCCACACTCATCGGCGCTGAGTCCACCTTCGATTTCCAGAACATGAACATTGAGCGCGGCCTCTTGTGGAACCAGGAGAATGCCATCAACCGAGGCGTGCAGATCAACCAGACGATGGGCAAGTTCACCGCCTCGTTGAGCTACAACGATGGGTTCTATTCCAACCGCTACAACTGGCTGACGGGTTCGCTGACCTATACCAAGGGCGCCAATAGCCTGGCCTTCATCGGCGGAGGCAACCTCGGCCAATCGAATTGGCAGAACCTGGCTACCCCCATACAGAACAACAGCATGATCTTCAACCTGATCTACACCTATACCAAGGGAGCGTGGGTCATTCAGCCGTACTTGCAGTACAGTGACGTGCCCACGAACCTGAAGGCCGGCATCCCTCAGGGTGGTCACACGATGGGTGGCGCAATTCTGGTCAGCCGCATTCTGAAGAAGGGCTTTTCCGTGACCGGGCGCTGGGAGTACATCGGCAGCAGCGGCAATTTCGCGTCCAACTCGGCGAACCTGCTCTACGGACCGGGCAGCACGGCATGGTCGCTCACGGCAACGCCGACCTACCAGTACAAGAAGTTCTTCACGCGCACCGACATCGCCTATGTCGGCGCCGGCAACATCGCTCCGGGCAGCGCCTTCGGTTCCTTTGGACTGAAACCCAGCCAGACCCGCGGCGTTGTCGAGGTCGGATTTCTGTTCTAGCCGCATTAACCTCGACGCAGTGGAGCGGCGTGCATCCAGCCATGCCGCTCCACCTTGAATCCCAAACGGATTGCGAACCAGCCCTGTTGGAGCGTATGAGAAGATTAAGTACGCTTAGGCATCTCGACCGCGAGTCGGTTTTCTCCCCGCATGGTGCGAGTAGCGAAGGCGACGCGACGACAGCCGAATCCCAGATGGAGAGGACGGGGCATGACAAAAGTTGAAGCAATCATCCAGCCTTCGAGATTCGAGTCAGTCAAGGAAGCGCTGATCGAAATCGGGGTGGAAGGCATGACTGTGCTGGAAGTACGCGGCCACGGCCGCCAGAAGGGGCACACGGAACTCTATCGTGGCCGTGAATACAGCGTAGACCTTCTACCGAAAATCAAACTTGAGCTGGTGGTTGACGACAAGATGGCGGAGCGCGCCGTGGAAGCCATCTTGAAAGTCGCATCCACCGGTAAGATCGGCGACGGCAAGATCTTTCTCTCCAAGATTGACGACGCCATCCGCATCCGCAACCAGGAGCGCGGCCCTAGCGCTCTGTAAACGCGGACTGGAACCTTGCGTCCCTGCTACCCTAACTGGAATCCTCGAATGTGCCGTTGACTGTTATGGCCGAAAGTGCAGGATCGTGTCCATCACGATGAGCTGGGCGACCATCAGCGTCGACAGCGCGTAAAGATAGATGGGATGGACGCGGTGATCAACGATGAGATCTCGCATCGCACCGAGGAAAACCAGAAAATCAACGCCCACGTAGTACCAAGGCCACGGGTGGAATACTACGGGGAATCGAACGAATGCAGCGGCCGTGAGTCCGCAGGTGGCGATCAGCATGAGGCGACGGTGGAACTCTGGCCTTGTGCGCCAATAGATCGCCAGAGCGAAGGGAATGGTGAACGACGCCAAGTCCAGCACTGCGGTACGCAGCAACGGCGCCCTGCGGGCCAGAACGGGATCGAGTAAGTCGAAGCGCCTCATGGTGATGGCGGTCGCGATGCCGATGACGGGGATGGCACAGCCGAGCGCGACCCCAAACCAGCCCAACCGTTGATGGATTCGGACGTTGCCGGTGCGAACCAGGGCAGACTGGACAACATACAAAATTACCCATCCGAAGAAGATTACGGCATGGATTGAGAGAAGAAGTGGCTTGGGATGGCTCGGATGCAAAAACCGTTGATCGATCTCCTGGCCGAAACCGTAGACCACGACTGCCGCGATCAAGAGCGACATGCAGAAGTAGAAGCATCGGTTCGGCAGGCCGGCGCACTTGGATGGCAATGCGACTTCCCCGATGTGATCAGTGATCATTTGGCAGTCTAACAGGGGAGAAATCCGGCCAGCCAGGGATCGGCGCGGCAAGGCAATTCGCACGCATTCCCCCTTTGGAAAGCGAACCATTTTAGCCCGGAAAATCACGACCTGCGAGGTGTGGTTCTCGGTAAACTGGCTTTTCGCGGCAAGGAGCCGCTACTCGTCATGTCGTCCTTCAAACAACGCCTCATGCTGCGCTTGGTGAACATCTGGCCTCCCATCGCAGGCGCGGGCATCCGTGTACATTGGGGCGCTGACATGAAATCGGTTGACGTCGAGATGAAGCTCCGCGCGTGGAACCGCAACTATGTGGGCACGCACTACGGAGGGTCGTTGTACTCCATGGCCGACCCGTTCTACATGCTGATGTTGATGAACAACCTTGGGCGGGACTACATTGTCTGGGACAAGGCGGCAACCATCCGCTTCCGCAAGCCCGGCAAAGGCAAGGTGCGCGCCGAGTTTCGCCTTAGCGACGCGCAGCTCGACGACATCCGCGAACAGTTGAAGACGCTGCCCAAGTATGAGCCCACCTTCACTGTAGAAGTGAAGGACGAAGCGGGAGATGTGGTGGCCGAAGTGCAGAAGGTGTTGCACATCCGCAAGAAGTAGCTCCGATGGGACTTCAGCCCAACTTGGGACTCGACGCGCAAGAGCGGCGCACAAAAAATGCCATGCTCCGGAGAGCATGGCACACATAACTTCAGAGTTCTCTGTTCGCCGATACTCTATTTCACGATGACAGCAATGGTGTTAGACGGAATGCCGTTGGTCACCGCTACCAATGTACTGGGGCCAGTTTCGGCTCCAGCCGGCACATCGAAATTGGTGGACTGTACGCCGGTGCTCTGCACTGCATAGCTGCTGGGGTTGTGTGTCCGGCAATAGAACACATGGCCGGTCGCATTGTTGGTTAAACGCACCAGAGCATAGTTCGTGTTCGGCTGGTAGTCGTCACCGTAGGCTCCGCCCTGGCTCACGCCAGCAAGTCTGAGCCCGTAGAGGGGGTACGTCTTGCCCCTCGTCACAGTGGTCGAGGCGGCTAGGATTTGCGGCGCCCAAGCTGAATTGTAGGTTCCGGTCGGAGTGTAAACGGATACGTCGGGGCTTACTCCGAAGCCAGGGTAAAGCCAGTCGGTGTACAGGATCTGCCCGGTGGGAAGCGGCAGCAGGTGCCCGTAGAAGGACCCCGCATTCGCAGCACCGGACGGTCCGGGAACCACGCTAGGTTGGTTCCATCCCACTCGAAGAAGGTAGACGGGGCGCCTTCGTCCACGCTGCCCATCATCAACACTTTTCCGTTGGTCTCGATGCTTGCGGGACCATCAGCGATGCTGACATCGGTGACCGGGAAATCAGGACCGGCGGTCCAGGTGCCGTTGCCAGCGTTATAAATGGCAGTGTGACCGGTGCCGCACCGTTGTGTGGAGCCGGTAGCGAATACCGTGCCATCCGGCCGCAGCACGGCAGGACCCACCTCGAAGCTGGCGGCGTTCTGATTGCCGCAACCGCTGTCCCAGAGTTGTACGACTGTACTGCCAGCGCTCGACCAGGTCTGGCTGGCGGGATCTATACAATTCGGAATTCATGCCGTGTCGCGTTGTAGGCTGAAAACGTAGGCGTCAACTGTAAGGATTTTGCCGTTAGGCAGCAGATTCCAGCCCTCTTCGTCGAAAACGTCGAATTTGCCATTACCCTGGAAGTTGGTCCAGGCGAGCGTGGTGGGATTCAGGTAAGCCCATTTCGGCGCAGAGTCGCAGCAGCTTGCCTGCATGTAAGTGCCATTAGGCAGGTTGATCGACTGCGCGTCGCCAGTCCTTTGCCAGCCAGTGGGCGGAGGTACGTTCGTCCACGTGTTGGCCACTGGATCGTAGATCGCGCCCTGGGTGGTCCAGACCGGCGGTGTCGATTAATTGCGTATACTCGCCACCTATCACCGTCAAGCGTCCGTCAGCAATGACCTGGGAGCCAAAAAACAGCGGGGCGTAATTCAAGGCGCCCGGGATGCTCGCCACCTGGCTCCAGGTTCCGTTTACGTAGCTGCCGAATGCGTCGGGCGTGAGCTTATACCAGTTCTGCTCTCCGCCATCCTGCTCTTCGTGAACGATGACGGTGCCATCCGTAAGCAGCATGGTCACACCCGCTGGAAAGCAGGGGTTATTTCCGGTACAGAGCTGATTGGTCAATGGGGTCCACTGCGATTGGGTGGCGGCGGTGTTCACGCTTTGCTGATTCACGTGGGAGTTCGGGTAAATTCGGTGGTCTGCTCTGGGCATTTGCGCGCTGGCAAGTCCGGCGAGAGCTAGAAATACTGCGATTGCTAAGGCAATCCTTGCGAATGGCTTCATGTGTTCTCCTCGATAGAACCGTCGTCCGGACGGAACTACGCTACTTCGAGCGCCAGGTTATCCGGCACCGGTTCTGGTGAAAATCAATTGACTTACGATGCCGCAGAGGACACCCGATCCGAGCCTCTGCGTCCAATTGATCAACGCTCGAACTTGCAGCGAAATACTCTTGCGGAGGCCGATGTTCCCGATCCCAACAGCATCCGGCTACTCCAGCTCCAGTCTGTTGGGACCTGTAACGCAAAAAAGGCCAGATTGGTGGAATTCTGCGAGCGAACTTCGACAGTAACCCTGGTAGGACACCGCCAGAAGTATCCGACGGGCTGGTGTCAAGATTAATTTAGACGTGTCAACGGCCATTAGAAATGTCCCCATGTTTAAGACATTCAGAAAATGTACCACCTTTTGTGCGTTGGCTCGTCGCCACTCGCCATTTCCTGCAGAAGTTATCACGATTGCGGCTGTGTGTCAAAGATGGTGAATTTCATGTCAGATTAATTTATGACGTGACTTCATCCGGTCGAGTCTAAAAGCTGCTGTATTCCTTGATTTTCCCAGCCGGATTGAACATTCGCGTCGGAGCCAAAAAAGTTCACGGTAGAAGTGAAGGACGAAGCTCGCGACGTGGTAGCCGAAGTGCAGAAGATGTTGCACATGCGCAAGAAGCAGTCTGCGGTAGCGACGCAGCAGGCGCCCAAGTGCCGCTCGGACCTACTACGGCTTCACGACGATCGTAGCCATCATGCCGCCATCTTCGTGATCGAGGATGTGGCAGTGGTAAACGAATGAACCTGCAATGTTTGGATCGCGGAAATCCATCCGCACCGTAACGTTCGGGTAGGGACCACTGCCATTCCAATAGGGAACCGTAATCGTATCAGCCATATATGGATTTGTGACGCTTACCCCGTTAATCGCCATCACCAGGAAATGGAGCTGATGAATGTGGAACGCGTGCGGTTCACCTGTTTGATTCGTAATCGTCCAGTCCTCCACCGATCCTACCTTGGTGGTGATCTCAGCGACAGTTTTCGGATCGTAGAGCCTCTGCTTTTGGCCGGGTATAGTTATAAAGAACTGACCTGGCCCGTTCGTTCCTACATTCAGCTCAGAGAAGTACAGCGCTCGCGTGGTGTTGGGTGTCACCGAGGCAAGTCCCGAGAAGCGTGGCGCTTCGGTCGGCGGAGGAACCGCGCGGGCAGTATGGACGTCATCATACTTTCCTGGGCCAACCACAATGTCGGCGAGGCTCGTCGCGGGCATCGGGTCGCCGATTGGGCCGGTATCGAAACCCTCCGTGAACAGGTGAGCAGGTGTACCAACACCGAGCGCCGGAACAATAAATTCGGCGCGACCAGCCGGCGGCACGTAGATCGTCGTCATATTGACTGGCGACGTGAGCGGAATGCCATCCAGCGAAATCACTTCCAGTTGCTGTGCCCCGGGGGCAACAAGTTGCAGCGCAAGAAATCCGTTAGTGGTAGCGTTGAGCACCCTCCAGAATTCTTGCTGCCCCGCTATCATATTGATGACCGGCAGTGGCTTCTTGGGAAAGTTCGCCGGCTCGAAATTGACCGTAAATTGACCATCGTCGTCAGTCACGGCATCAACGTTTCTCCTGATTATCAGGATTCGCTCGGTCAATCCCTGGGTCAGCGAGTTGGTGCCGCCGATAATGAGCGCACCGGAGGCGCCCCCATAGACCTGCGGAGCTGAGAATCCGTGTGGGTGCGGATGGTACCAATACAAACCCGGAGGATCGTTGGCCGGGATCGGTATCGAATACTGAAAGGGTTGGCCATTATTCGGAATGATGGTTTTGACTACCTCATCCTGATGGCAGATCGGGGCAACGTTTAGCCCGTGGAAGTGAATATTCGTCGTCGTCGCGGTCACCATTCCGCCGAGACACGGATTGTTTTGGGCAGCCGCGGCGTCCATGTCGCCCATTTCCATCGGCTGCATTGGCGCGTGCCTGGATTTCGGAAGTCGCCCAGTTACCGTGATGTTGTTAGTGAAGTTCAAGACGAGCTGGTCGCCGGGATTCACGCGAAGCGTGGGCGCTTCAACCGGCATTCCATTGTTCATGTAAACGAAGCAATACCATGTGAAGCCAGTGGGGCCGACCTGACTCCGTAGAGAAAGATTTAGCGTGAGGACTCCGTTTTGACTGTAGAGATCCATGGGGTTGGTGATAGCGGTACCGGCGATAGGACGCGGAGGACACATCTGCTGCGCCATGGCACACAATGACAGCCCACTCACCAGCACTAACTGCAAAAACCAAAGCTTACAGCGCATATCTACCATCCTCCTCAACTTCCCGCGTACGCAGCAATTCGATCGGAAACGGCTAAAACGGGCGGGGCGGATACACACCAATCGACAATGCCCCGGGAAAAAACAGCTGGACCGGCGAGGTGCTCGCCTCTGTCAGAGTGCACGTTTTGCCGTTGGAAGTGACCGTTAGGATGCCTATTGCCGACGCGGGACCGTGATTAATCTCGATAAAGTCCCGGCCGAACTCAGCTACATAGAGCACGCTTCCTGTACCGGCGGTATCCCTGGTCACCACCGATCCCAGCCACGGCCGAAAACTAAATCCTTGTAGTGTTTTCGACACACAGCCTTTCGTGATCGCTCCTGTCGCGGCATTGAAAAAAGACGCAGTCACCGTACCGCTTTCGCTGTTGGCGGCGTAGAGCAAAGTCTGATCTGGGCTGAGCCGAATGAAACCCGCGTCCACTGCTGCTCCCTGCGTTGTCGGTCCTGCCGTGTAAACGACGGTCTTCGCAAGTTTTCCCGAGGTTAAGTTAGACACTTCCACGGTTGCAGCGGCAGATATGTCGCCGAAGATGGCAAACCGGCCATCTTGTGTAATATCGACGCCACTCGGCATGCTGGTACCGGCGAACCAGAGCGGGTTCGGGGCAGTGTACCCGGTTGAGTTCTGCAGATCGTTATTCGACGCCGGTATTCCGCCGGCGACGTTGAACGACTGAATGGAGCCATCGCCGTAAGCTACCACCAACATTTTGCCGTTAACGGCCATGCCAGTGATGGAGCCCCCTTGCAAACCTATTGCAGGCACGTCTCCCAGGAATGTAAGTCCGCACCCGCTTTGCAACGCGAAAGTTCCTATCGTGTTCGACGCAGTAAAACTGGCATACAAGTAGCCCGCATTGACGGCCAGGCCAATTCCATTCGAACTGCCGTCATCGGTCTGAGATCCGGTAAAAGTGCCCACCGTTTGTTGCGTAGCCAAAAGCATTGAGGCGATGTCGTTGCTGCCGGCGTCGGAAACGTAAAGACACGGAGCCGAAAGGCTTGGGACCGAGTTCACTCGCGACGTCCCGAAAAAACCGCCCTGGATGCCGAATCCACCCGTATACACACTGCTCTGGTAAGTGATCTGCGTGCCTGCAGCCTGGTAAAAACTGAGGGCGTTCGGCGTGGGAAACCCGGTGTCCTCATTCACGACCAGGCTGATCGAAGACGGTGGCTGGGCCTTGTCACCTTGAGCGGCCGGCCCGGCGGCACTGCACATCGCCGCCAGTGCAAGCGGCATCACCGCCGACAATAAACCTCTAGTCCACATATTCATTCGATTAGTCCTCTATTATTGCAAGGCCAGTTGGGGTCAGGAAGGACATCAACAGCGAAGCGCTTGCGGAGATCCGCAACAACAGCCATGTCGCTGCAAATATGCAATCGGCAAATGCGAATGTCAACCAGCGATCAAAAATATAGTTGCAAAACTGTCGCAACAAACTGCAACGACGGCAACGCTCATTTCGGCCCTGACAGTCGGTATACCTATAAAAAAGTGCCATGCCGGTGGGGGCATGGCACTTACAGTGTCAGACTGACTCAATCATGGAAGTCTTACTTCACCGCCACGATAATCGAGTTCGATCCGATGCCATTGGCAACAGACTGTAACGAGTATTTTCCCGCGGGAATGGTCGCGGGAAGATCGAAGTGGGTGTACATGATGGTGCCGGGAGCGATGCTATGCGTGCTGTCGTCGTGCGTGAACGCATAGTAAACGTTACCCACCGTGCAATTGCCGCCGCCTGCACAAGTGAGGCGAACCAGCGGGAAGTCGGTGTCACTCTGATTGTCGTCGCCGTAAGCGTTGTTCTGCGACAGGCCGTTCAACTGGCGGCCGTACAGGACATTGTTCGTCGAGCCGATTTTCAGGTTGGTCGAGGCGGCCAGGATCGTCGGTACCGCAGAGGCGACCACACCGGGTGTAGGGTTGTACACCGAGACCGGGCTATTGCCGAAGTCGGTAAACATGATCTGCCCGGTCGGCAGGATCATAAGGTGACCATAAAACGAGGAGCCACTCGGACAGCCCGCTATTATTCACGGTCGTGGCCAGGGTGCCGCTCGTCGGGTTGTACTCGAGGAACTGGCAGCCAGCGGCAAATAGCCCAGGGCTGTAGTCGACCAGCACTTTGCCGTTCGGTTCCAGTGAGCCAGGACCGTCGGCCTGGTTCAGACCGCTGGGAGGCGTGGGACCGGCTGTCCACGTGGCGGAAGCTACGTCGTAAATTGCGGTGGCTACGATGTTGCCGCCAGACTGAAAGACCTTGTTGTTGTACATCAGTACCGCAGAGCCGAGTTCCTCATCCGCCGGGTTATAGAGATGGATGGGAGTCTGTCCTGTACAAGACCACGTGCCGGTGCCCTGGTTGTAAAGTTCCGCGCCACCATTGACGCCGTTGCCGCAAGGGCTATTCTTTGCGTCCACGGTTAGGACCTTGTCGTTAGTCAACAGCGTAAACCCGGATTCATCATTGCTGGCCTGACTGACCGAGCCGGTGGCAGTCCAGGAATTTGGCCCCTGGTAGATCGCATTCTGCGGCGTGCAGCAATTCGACTGCATGTAATGTCCATTGGCGAGCGTGATGCTCTCGGCATCGCCGATGGTGCCCCAGCCGGTGGGCGGGCTGTTCAGCACCCATGAGACATTACCCCAGGGTACGATCGTTCCCACTGCGCCGAGTGTCGTCCAAACCGCCGTGCCGTTATTGTATTCACCGCCTTCGATGACGACATTCCTGCCGTTGAGCAGCACTTGCGAGCCGAAATAGACAGGAGCATAGCCCTGAGGCAAGTGCCCTGTTGTAGTCCATGTACCGTTGACGTAGCTGCCGGTCGCATCCGGCGTAAGGATGAACCAAACACCCGGATCAGGACCCTGTGATTCGTTGACCAGGATTCTGCCGTCCCGCAGCTGTAGCAACGGACCGGTGGCTGCGCTCGGCTGGTTGGTGAGGTCTGTCCAAAACGGGCCCTGGGCGCTGGCGATTCCGGCCAGAGCCAGTAGCACCGTGAGTGCAATTGCTAACCTTGAAAATGCCTTCATCTTTTCTCCTCCGAGGAACCCGGCGACCGGACAGGATTTGCGACCGAAGGGCGCGCAATTTCCATCTCTGGCAGCGGTTCTCCTGAATAGCTTGTTCACTTCCGTGGCCGCAGAACCCTTGCGTTCGGCGTGCCGCCTCGTCAGTTACGCGCCGATCTTGCGGCGGATCGCGCCCGCGATACCAATAATCCCGGTGCCCAGCAGCATCAAGCTGCCCGGCTCAGGAGTGCCCGTGTTCTGTGTCTCGTAGAGCGCGAATGCCAAATCAGTAGGATTCTGGGAGCGAGTGCCGAAGAAATCCTGGTAAGAAATGCCATCGCCTTGCGACGAGCTCGTCCATCCCCACTGCGGCGGGAACGCAAGAGTAGGCACAACAGACAGCCAGTAGGTCGTACCGGCGCTGGCGGCAAAGTTCACCGTAGCCGTGTACAGATAAGTTGGGTCACCCAGGGCGTCAAGCTGCAGGAAGGTTTCACCCGCATTGCCCCCGATCGCAAAGCTGCTAAGCAACGCACCCGGCTGCCCGGCATTGTTCGCGTAAAAGCCCACGGCCCAACTGCTGATTGGACCCAAACTTTGGGGGTTGTAGTACCCTCCAACCCATTGAACTTCGGTGAGAGTACTCGCAGATCCCAGACTGAAATTGTCATAAGCCTGTGCGAACATCCCAAAGGTCGCGGTGTCGTTTTGTGACGCGTAAAGACCATTAAAATCGGGATTCTGCACATAGACCTGTACCTGCCCTGCCCAGCCAGGTACGGCCAAAACCAAGAGCATTCCCGCCAATGCAAGGAACGAAAGCCTGTGTTTCAAGCGGTCAGCCATTTTTCCTCCTGTGAAGTTTATGGTTATTCTTTTGAGTGTGTATTGAGAGATAGCGCTGGACAACGGTCGTCAATCCATTCCCAAAGCAACCCTAAAACCTAAGGTGCACGAGTATCTCCATATTCAAGGATTGCTAAGTATCTGATTTCAAATAAGGTAATTACTGTAAGACTAATGTGCTATATGCAGAACTTTGCGGCTTTATGGCCAAGAAGTGCCCTACTACAATGCCCGTATTCACCTTTCCCTGCATCGACTTGAGGGTCTAGTTAGGCCCGTTCGCGGAGCGACTGGCTCGACGGTCTGGATGTGACCTCTGGACATTTAGCCCATTGGATCTCCCAGAGCTGACCCGGGCGGCTCGGTAGACAGGGCGCCGGTTTATACTCCGTTGGGCCACAGCCTATGCAACCTTTCGCTTCTGTTACCCGATATCCGCCCGTGACGCCATGATGCGAGTAGGCCTTACCGGGGGAGTGGCGTGTGGAAAATCCACCGTCGGCGCCATGCTCGCCGACCGGGGAGCCCACTATCTGCAGGCAGACACGCTCGCCCACCAGCTTTATGCCCCGGGCCAAGCGACCTATGATGCAGTGGTGGAGCACTTCGGCCGCGAAATCCTGAATCCCGATGGCACCATCAACCGTGGCGGACTGGCGAACGCCGCCTTTCCCGCTCGCATCGCAGAACTAAACGCCATCGTCCACCCCGCCGTGGTCGCCGCACAGAACCGATGGATGGACGACATCCAACGAAAAGATCCCGACGGCATCGCCGTGGTCGAGGCAGCGCTGATCATGGAAGCCGGCGCCGCCCGTGACTTCGACAAGCTGATTGCTGTGACCTGTAATCTCGAGCAGAAAATTGAGCGTTACGCGCAACGCGCCAGCATATCTCTGGAAGAGGCGCGCAAAGAAGTGAACCGCCGCAGCGCGGCCCAGTTGTCGGATGAGGAGAAGGCCAGCCGTGCGGATTACGTGATCGCCAATTCCGGCACGATCGCCGACACGGCGCAACAGGTCGAGGCCGTGTGGCAGAAGCTGCGAGCGGCTCCTGCGCACTAGGCACCGCGCCGTCGAAGTCGGTACACTTTCTTACAGGACACGTCTAACGCCGTCCGGAACTCCACTGGAATTGTTGAATTTCTATCCCATGAGACTGGCACGATCTTTGATTCTCGGCGCTCTGATCGCGGGCGCGTTCTACTGGTATACAACCCATCACACCGACGTGAAGCCGTCGGACTACATCTCGCGCCCCACCCAGGTCGAACTCACCCAGGCTGCCGGTCCGCAAACCTTCGATTCCGAAGAGCAGACCAACATTGAGGTCTACAAAAAGGGCATTCCATCGGTGGTCAATATCACCTCGACTGCGGTGGCCTTCGACTTCTTCTACGGCCCTGTACCGCAGGAAGGTCAAGGCTCGGGCTTCATCATCGATAAGGAAGGCCACATCCTCACCAACTATCACGTGATCGCCAACGCCCGCGAGGTTGAGGTCACCCTGCACAACAAAAAGAAGTACAAGGCCACGGTGATTGGGCGCGACCGCTCGCATGACCTGGCGGTGATCCAGATCAAGGCTCCCGACCTGGTGGCGGCCACTCTGGGCGATTCGAAATCGCTGGTCGTCGGACAGAAGGTCTATGCCATCGGTAATCCCTTCGGACTGAGCGGCACCATGACGCGCGGCATCATCAGTTCCGTACGTCCAATTCGAACGCCCGAAGGCGCAGAGATCGACGAGGCCATCCAAACCGACGCTGCCATCAACCCGGGCAACTCCGGCGGCCCGCTGTTGAATTCGCGCGGCGAAGTCATCGGCATCAACAGCATGATCGCCACCGGAGGCTCGAACCAGAGCGCCGGCATCGGCTTCGCCATCCCGATCAACGCCGCTAAAGCGGTCATCAGCGACCTGATAACGATCGGACGCGTGCGCCGCCCATCGCTGGGCATTCGTACTCTGCCCATAGGTCCCGAGCTGGCGCAAGAGCTGGGCCTGCCGTCGGATTACGGGGTGCTGATCGTCCAAGCCGTACCTGGCGGATCAGCCGAGCGTGCCGGACTCCACGGCGGCACTCAGCGCGCTTATCTCGGGAACGTTCCGTTGATGATCGGCGGAGACCTTATCGTGGCCATCGACGGTGAGGAGATTGGCGACCAGCAGGACCTCTCCAACGCGATGAACAAGCACAAGGCGGGCGACACTGTAACCGTCACCATTTACCGCGGCAAGAAAAAGATGGATGTAAAGGTCACCCTGAGCGAGGCGCGCGAACAGGCGTAAACCACCCGCGCCGCGCTGGGAATTTCAGCGCTTCTTGCTCGGCTTGGGTTTCAGCGTCTTGGCGTACGCATAGCTCAGCGCAAGATACTTCTGCAGCTCTTTGGTCTTCGGAAGCAAGGCATCGGGGACAGCAACGTACTCCTGCATCACCGCTCCGTAAGCTTCGAACAGCGTTGTCTTGTACTTCTTCAGGAACTGTGCGCGTTCGTCCTTAGGGAGTCGCAGCGCCATCCGCCCTTCCGCACTCAGGAGCAGCGAAAACATGTTGCCGTTGACCGCAGTATAAGGATTGTCGGCGCCTTTGCGCTCGATCTCAGGCTGAGTCGCGAGCAGCTTTTCATACAGCGCCAATTTCTCTGCCGGAATCGGACTCTTCTTCTGCGCTCCCATTCTGCCTCCTTCACGACTCTCTACACACAAGCAGCGTTACCGTCAATTTTATACTTGACACCGACGTGTACTTTGCAATATAAAGTACATCGAGCTTGGAACCGGTGCCAACCTCCGGGGAAAGAAAGGAACCGTCCTCATGCCAACGCAGTACGTCAACCGCATCAGCGGCAAAGTCATCTTCGTCCTGTCACTGATCGCCTTGCTGACAGTGCTGACCGGGTACTTTCAGCCGCCCCAACCGGACGAAGGCGCGGCAGCGCACATCTTTCAGCTCGCGATCGTGGTGCTGGTACCGACGATCCTGCTTTTCCTGATGACGGCGAATTGGAAAGAGCCTCGTCGAAGCGCGCGGCCGTTGGCACTTCCAGCCGCAGCTCTGGTTCTCGCCTTTGCCGCGCTGTATCACCTCGAGCACTATCGATAAACTGCAAATCAATAGCCCCGGCACCTTCTCACCCATGTCATTGCCCTTGCCCTGTGGCCTCGGCTATAGTTTTAAGGTTATGTACGACGACTTCCAGGCGATCGATCGCTGGACCACCCAGCCGCTGCATTGCCAATATCAGGCCCTGATCGTTGCCATTGCGACGCGGCACGCTGACGCCGTTGACATCAAGTTCCTGGTGGGCGACAACCGGCCGGTGTGGATCGCTCTCCCCCACGTCGCGTGGGTCGAGTTCAACCGGCAGACCCGAAAAGTCATCACCGATCCCATGGCGGTCCAGATCGCGGGACACTATTTGAAATGGGCAATCGAGTCCGGCGAAGATAGCGGGCGTGAAATGTACTCTCTGACCGTGCAGGAGACCTTGGACCACCTGAACGCGATCATCGAGGAAACCCAAACTTCGGCAGTCGCTGGATAATTCCCGGTCAACGGGCTTTCTTTCTGCGCGCGGGGACTGCTTCGGGCCCCCAATACTCGTTCGTCTTGCTTCAAGGCGCCCCCGCGCGGGGCCGATGATTGATAAAGGAGTCCTTATAATGTCCTCCATTGCTCATCCCGAATTAGCTGACCTCCTGGCCCAAAAATCAATCCGCCGCAACCTCTCCACCCCCATACTCGTCGAAACCGCAATCGAAAGACGGGAGGGTACGTTGAGTTCTCGGGGCGCGCTGGTTTCCGAAACCGGAAAGCGCACCGGCCGCTCCCCAAAAGACAAATTCACCGTCAAGGACGCAATCACTGAAAACAAGGTTGCCTGGGGCTCGGTCAACCTGCCCTTCTCAGCCGACAAGTTCGACGCTCTTTATCAGCGAGTACTCGAGTATCTCTCCGACAAAGAGGTCTACGTGCAGGACCTTTTTTGTGGCGCCGATCCCCAGTATCAGTTGCCCATCCAGGTGATCAATGAATATGCCTGGCACAATTTGTTCGTGCGTCAGCTCTTCATCCGCCCGACACCCGAGGAGTTGAAGACCCACAAACCCGAGTTCACCATCGTCAGCGCGCCCGGCTTCCTGGCCGATCCTCAGCGCGATGGCACCAACTCCGAAGTCTTCGTGATCGTGAACTTTACCCGCAAGCTGGTCATCATCGGAGGCACGCAATACGCTGGCGAGATGAAGAAGTCGATCTTCGGCGTGATGAACTTTCTCCTGCCCGAGCGCGATGTCTTCCCTATGCATTGCTCGGCCAACGTCGGCGAAGATGGAGTGACTGCACTGTTCTTCGGATTGTCAGGCACCGGCAAAACGACACTTTCCGCTGATCCCACGCGCCGCCTGATCGGCGACGACGAGCACGGCTGGAGCGCCACCGGCGTCTTCAACTTCGAAGGCGGTTGCTATGCCAAGTGCATCAAATTATCGGAGAAGAACGAGCCGCAGATCTGGGACGCCCTCCATTTCGGCTCAGTGCTGGAGAATGTCATCCTTGATCCGGTAACGCGTGTTCCAAACTATGACGACGACAGCAAGACCGAAAATACTCGCGCCGCTTATCCCGTGGAGTATATCGATAACGCAGTGATTCCCGGATTCGGCGGGCATCCCAAGAACGTAGTCTTCCTAACCGCCGATGCGTTTGGCGTGCTGCCTCCCGTGTCGAAGCTGACACCCGAGCAAGCGATGTTCCACTTCATGTCGGGTTACACCGCTAAGGTCGCAGGCACCGAAGCGGGAGTCACGGAACCACAAGCAACTTTCTCGACATGTTTCGGCGCGCCTTTCATGCCACTGCCTCCGAAGGTTTATGCGGAGATGCTGGGGCGCCGCCTGCGCGAACACAACGCGCAATGCTGGCTGGTCAACACCGGCTGGCAGGGCGGACCGTACGGCGTCGGCAAGCGCATGAACCTGCCTTACACCCGCGCCATGGTCAACGCGCTGGTCGAAGGCAGACTGAACGATATCGAGTTCGAAATCGAGCCCGGCTTCGGGCTAAGCATTCCGAAATCGGTGCCCGGAGTTCCGCCCGAGCTGCTGAATCCGCGCAATTCGTGGAAAGACAAAGCCGCCTACGACAAGATGGCGGCGGACCTGTCGGCGCGCTTCGCGAAAAACTTCGAGCAGTTCGACGCTCCGCGCGAGATCAAAGAGGCCGGTCCGAAAGCGGTGGTCACGAAGTAGGAGAGCGGACCATAAATACCACAACCCGGGATGTCTGACAGAGTGGCACACCTCCGGTCGTGCCACTTCTTTTTTGGTGGTCATCCTGAGCGCAGCGACCGAAGGGAGCGAAGTCGAAGGACCCTATTCCTGCGAACGCCCCCGGGCTGCTTCACTCCCGTCTCGGCAAGGACGAGACATTTAAGCCCAGGACTTCGAGCGCTGGTTAGGCGGAATATGAGACCCGGCAGCGGTGCAACCGGCGACGGGACGTCACATGTTTGCCGACGCGCCCAACGCCTTCAACCAGACGATCGGAAAGCTGTGACCGAGTCTACGAAAATCAGAATCGCTGGTCACCAGTGTCCCCTTGTATTCAGACGCCAGGGCCGCCACGAAGCTGTCCAGGTAATAGAGTTTGTATTTCAACTTGATCTCAGCTGCTTCGAGCGCTCTTTGAGGAGTGACATCCACCAGGCTGATCGGTAGTGGATGCACGGCGCTCCGTCGTTGCCCGTGCCCGATCTCGACCATGCTGGCGAAGAATCCCGCTATACACCTCTCCGTAGTTCACAGTCGACATGAAGATGCCCGCCTGTCCCCGCATCGCTTCCTTCATCAGTTCGCCTACCTTGAGCGCACCCGGCTTCTTCTGGAGAAATGCAAACAGCGCGCTGGCATCGAAAACGTAGGTCTTCATCGCTCTCTCTCGCCTTCCGCCCGGTGCTCTTTCTCCCAGGCGGCCAGCAGGTCGGCGCCCTCCGCCAGACAACCCATCACGCGGTCAATGTATTCCTCGCTAATCGGCTGCAGAACGATGCGGCCAAACTGGTCTTCGAGAAACCTGACCCTGGTGCCGGCCTCTATCCCATGCTTGCGTCGCAGCTCCGCCGGAATTACGAGTTGCCCTTTTGAGGTGAAGGTACCACTTGCTTCTTTCATGGCTTACATTGTATCGGCGGTAAGACGCTGTTGGACATTCTGTCCCATCCAAGGCGGGGTTATCCAGAAAGAACAAGAATGCCCGATCCCGAACGAACCACTCCCGCATCCAACCCGGCCAAGGAGGTCATCATGGTCAAACTCGCATTACTGGCCCGCATGGAAGCTAAGCCCGGCAAAGAGGAGGAAGCGGCAGCCTTCCTCTCCAGCGCTCTGCCTCTCGCGCAGCAAGAAACCGCAACAACGGTGTGGTTCGCGTGGCGTATTGGCCCGTCCACCTTCGGCATCTTCGATGCATTCTCCGATGAGTCAGGTCGGCAGGCTCACCTTACCGGGCAAATCGCCGCCGCGCTAATGGCGAAAGCTCCCGACTTGTTCGCTGGTACGCCCGTCATCGAGAAGCTCGACGTGCTCGCCGCGAAGCTGAAAGAGTAGCGGCGAATACAGTCCCCAGCGACGTAGACCAGGTTCGGAGTTGCCGTATGCTCGGCAACTCGAACCGGCAACGGGCCACGGCTGCTGGCGACTTCTTTAGAACGGATGCTGCACGTGCTGCTCGCCCAGCACTTTACCGGCGCTGTCGAACCACACCACTTCATACTTCGGCTGAAATATCGAGTAGTAGTACCTGTAGACGTATTCGTCGGTGCACTTCGAGGGCGCGACCGTCAGCGCCCCGCACGAGCCCTCGCTGCTTGGGGTTCCCAATAGTTCGCGCACCGCTTCGTTCGGGTCACCAAGATTCACCAGCATGGCGTTCTTCTGCAGCTCCACGTCGTGGCGATAGGCCCAGAAGAGCGCCCCCACAATCATCAACGCGATAGCGAAAAATACCAGGCGGGTCGTCATGAGAAGAAATTCCCAGTAGTCAGTTGTCCGTTACTAGCTTCAACAAGCGGCAGTTACTGAAGTTTTGTCATCACCAGCACGGCGAGGGATCTGCTTTCGCCGCCGCCAGCCAAGAGGCCCTTTTTCGGCTCGAACCCCCAAGCTCAACACTATCCACTATCCACGAACCACTAACTTCGCTTCCTTCGGCAAATATCCCTTCCTCTGGAACCAGTCCTCCATCGACGCCTGCAGCCTCTCCAGCGGAACTCGCGTCCCAATCTCCATCAGTCCATCGCCCGCGGGAATCGTATCGTCGAACACCTGGTCATTGGTGAAGTTGCGCATGCTGAAGCTGTCGAGCCACTTCAGCGGACACGGCTTCCGCTCTCCGTTCTCTTCGTATTCCACTCGTATCTTGCGCGCGAACATCTTTAGATTGTGCCACGGGAGAGACCTGACTGCATCACGCACTCACGGCGTCCGCAGCATGCTCGCCATGATGGAACCACCTCGAAGTCGCTGCCATCACAAATGGCGCGACGAGCGCGTAGGCGGCCACCGCAGGCAGTGCTCGCTGGGCCTGCAGAAAGTGCCCCGTCAGCAGTAGCGCCAGTCCGACATGGCGGTTCGCGTTGCAGATCGCCAGTGTGCGGTCGGTGAGAACGTCGGCGCGCAACAAATAGCGGATCGCCAGCACCGATCCCACCGCCAGCACCAGTGCCGACACGGGCAGCCAGATCGTCAGCGCCTTCAGCACCGTGGGGCCGAGCTTGAATAGAAACCCCACGATCGCCACGGTCAGCACCACGTTGCCGATCAAGGTCAAGGCGGGCTGCACCTTCGCCGCAATCGCCGGCAACAAGTGCGCCAGGGCCATTCCCAGCAACAGCGGCAGGAACTGCTTTTCCGCGATATCCAACAGCAATTCGCGTGGAGGAATCCAGATCGTGCGGTCATAAAGTTTGCCCGCGGCGAAAACCACCAGTGGGATCACGATCGGCGTCAACACCGCTCCCCACAACTGATACCCCGCAGCCAGGTGCATGTCGAAGCCTTTTTTCGCGATGTTGCGCGTCATCAGCGGAGCGCCCGGCGCTACCGCCACCATGAAAAGCCCAGCCATCTCCGGCAACGACAGAGGAAAGATGTGCGGCAACAGCAGCGCGATCGCCGGAGGGATGATGAACGTCGCCAGCACCAGCCGTGTCCACACCGACCACGTGATCCGCCGATACGCCGCCAGTATCTTTCCGTACTGCAGGCTCATACCGATCGACATCATCAGCACGAACACCGCACTGGGCAGGATAAGTTTCATCGTGAGCCATTAGAACATCCGCCGCGCCGTCACGAAATAGCTGTGTCGTGCGCGGCGTTTTCCGTGCGCCGAGTGAACCCTCTTTCGCCGCGACACCGCGCAATCTGCGGCCACTTGTGCTTTTCTATCCACCATCCACTAGCCACTGTTTTGTGCCTTTTCTATCCACTACCCACTATCCACTGTCCACTGTTTTCTATAATCAATCCTTATGCCCTCTTTCCCACCCGTCGACGAGCAACTGGACTACCTGCGCAAGGGCGCCGCCGAAATCATTCGCGAAAGCGATCTGCGCGACCGCATCGAGAAGTCGCTCGCCTCTGGCAAGCCCATGCGCGTCAAGGCCGGATTCGATCCCACCGCCCCCGACTTGCATCTCGGCCACACCGTGCTCATGCGCAAGCTCAAGCACTTCCAGGACATGGGCCACACCGTCATCTTCCTCATCGGAGACTTCACCGGCCTCATCGGCGATCCCTCGGGACGCTCCGCCACGCGCCCGGCGCTCACCCGCGAGCAAATCGACGCCAACGCCGAAACCTACAAGGCGCAGGTGTTCAAGATTCTCGACCGCGACAAGACCGAGGTGCGCTTCAACAGCGACTGGCTGGGCAAACTGGGCTTCGAAGGCTTCATCCGCCTGGCCGCCAAGTTCACCGTCTCGCAGATGCTCGAGCGCGAAGACTTCCACAAGCGCTTCGTCGAAGAGAAGCCCATCGCCATGCACGAGCTGCTCTATCCCATCGCGCAGGGATACGACTCGGTGGCGCTCGAGGCCGACGTCGAACTCGGAGGCACCGACCAGAAGTTCAACCTGCTCATGGGACGCCAACTACAGCGCGACTACAACCAGCCGCCGCAGATCGTGCTCACCATGCCGCTGCTCGAAGGCACCGACGGCGGGCAGAAAATGTCGAAGTCCTACGGCAACTTCATCGGCATCACCGAGGCGCCGCAGGAAATGTTCGGCAAGGTGATGTCCATCTCCGACGACCTCATGTGGCGCTATTACGAGCTGCTCACCGACGTCACCGTGCGCGAGATCGACGAGCTCAAGCGCGACGTCGCGAAAGGCGCGGCGCATCCCATGAAGCTCAAGCAGGAGCTCGGTCTGCACATCGTCCGCGACTTCCATGGACACGACGCCGCCGAACGCGCCGCACAAGAATGGTCGCGCATGTTCCAGAAAGACGAAGCGCCCGAAGACTTGCCGCTGGTGACTATGAAGTACTCCGAAGTCGCGCCGCCGAATGCGGCAATGACGACCGATGGCCTCGTGCAGGTCAAGCTCGACAAGCTGCTCTTCCAAACGGGACTCGCGACTTCGGTTTCGGACGGCTCGCGCAAGCTCAAGCAAAACGCAGTGAAGATCGATGGCGAACTCAAGAACGGACTGGTCGCGTCGGTGAAACTCGGGTCCGTGTTCACCTTAAGGGCGGGAAAAAAGATGGTCCGAGTGAGCGTCGAAGATTCTTAGAACTTGCCATGACCGCGCTCTTCGCCCAGGACTGCACCAATTTCTTCATCGCCATCTTTAATCTTCTCCGTTTTCAATCCTGGGTGCTGCTGGTGGAGAGACTGCGGTGAGCGGGGTCGCGCCCCCCCATCCTCCAAACTGCAATCAGAGGTTCAGCGCGATTTCCACGCAAACCGATCAGACCATGGGGCTTATAGGCAAAATATTGTATTCAAGGAACTTAAGACGCTCACTTCGGGACTGACCGAGGTCGAGAGATGCGTTGGACAAGAATCCCCTTTACTCACCAGTGGGCGATCCTGGGGAAAAGGAAGGGCCGAGAAAAGGACGCAGGTTACAGTGCAGCGTGACAAGAGATTCCGAAAACAACCCCAACGCGATCATCTCTCCGCAAAAGAGAATGGCCTGTTTTTCGACTGAGCATCGAGTTCGGCTTGCGAGGCGCATATGACGCGAAGCGCGCGCTCAGGACACGCTAATTCCCACCTTTTCGCAAAATCGGCGAAAAGATAGGGCACCACATTGCATCACTCCGGCGCCCATTTGCTCTCGATCGCCGGGGGGTGCAGCAACGTCTGCATCACGACGCAATACTGTTCGGTTTTCTCGCGCAACGCACGTTGCTGCTCCGCGGTGGCCTGGGGGGCGCGAACGTCGAAAATGGCCCTGATGCTCTGAAACCCGACGGGAACCTCTCTGGAAATTCCCAGCGTTCCCTGCAGGTCGAGATCGCCTTCGACGGTGACATCGATGCCTTCGGTAGGTATTCCCATGGCAGCTGCCACCATCTGGCAGGTGATCTGTGCGCAGGCGGCGAGCGCGCCCAAGAGCAGGTCTCCACTGCAGGCACCTGTGCCTGCGCCGCCGACTCCCTTGTGGGCTTGGGCCTGGTAAATCTGCCGCCCCAAGTCAACCGAGCAAGAGATCGGAGCGTCGGTCTGGGTACCACGCGCGGTCAGGGTAATCACGGAACTCGCGGGGTCTTGCCGGTATTGGTCTTTCAGCGGCTTTTGCAACGATCGAATATCCAAGAACGCCTCCCAGATGTGCGCTATTATAAGCGGATTCAGGGGCGCTGCCTCAAAGCCCGTCGCGGCATTGAGTTTAGTGTCGATTCCGAGTTAATCGTGCAGCGACGAGCACCTTCTTTCAGGCCGACAGTTGCATCCAATGAGGTCCATGAGCCCGCCGCTCTCACCAGATCCAGAGCCATCCCACCTATCGCCGGGTAGCCGCTTCGGCACTTACGAGATTGTCGAGCGACTGGGAGCCGGGGGCATGGGAGAGATTTATCGCGCCCGAGACACTCGCCTGGGTCGCGAAGTCGCAATCAAGACCATTTCGCTGGACCACCACTCTCAACCAGAAGCCTTGTCGCGCTTTGAGCAGGAAGCCCGTTCGGCGAGCGCGCTCACGCATCCCAACATCGTCACCATCTACGAGCTCGGGCAGGTGAATGGAACGCACTACATTGCCATGGAGCTGGTCACGGGTGAGACGTTGCGCGAGCTACTGCACGGCGGCGCCATTCCGTTTCGCAAGGCGGTTGCGATTGCGGCGCAGATTGCGGACGCTCTCGCCAAGGCGCACGAAAACGGCATCGTTCATCGCGATTTGAAGCCCGAAAACCTGATGGTATCTGGCGACGGTGCAGCTAAGATCCTGGATTTCGGCCTGGCAAAGCTGTTTGACGTCGCCCAATCCCGGAGCGCAGAGCTTTCGACTGGCATGGGACTCGTCACTCAAGCCGGCACCGTAATGGGCACTGTCGGCTACATGTCTCCGGAACAGGCAAACGGCAGCGTGGTGGATTTTCGTTCCGACCAGTTTTCCTTTGGCACGGTGCTCTATGAGATGGTCACCGGAAGCCGCGCGTTTCCTGGAAGAAGCCATGCTGAAATCATGGCCGCTATTCTCAGGGACGAGCCAGCGCGTCTCGCTTCCGCGCTTCCCCAGGCGCCTGCGCCCTTCTTTTGGATCGTCGAGCGGTGCCTCGCCAAGGACCCGAGCCAACGCTACGCATCGACGCGCGATTTGGCCCGCGATCTTGCAACCGTACGGGACCGACTGGCTGACGTAGGCGCCGGTTATTCGGAGCCACGACCCAGCAACTTGCCCATGCAGCGAACGGCATTTATCGGGCGAGAGCGCGAATCGGCTGCTCTCCGCGATCTGTTGGGCCGCGAGGATGTAAGGCTGGTGACCCTCACCGGTCCGGGAGGGATCGGCAAGACGCGACTTGCGGTGCAGGTCGCGGGTGATATGTCTGAGGAATTTCCGGGCGGGGTTTGCTGCGTTGCGCTGTCGGCGGTAAGTGAAGGGGGCTTGATCGCAACGACCATCGCACAGGCGATTGGGCTGCGCGAGACGGGGAATCAATCGCCACAGGAAAGCCTGAAAGAGCACCTGGGCAGGCTCAACCTTCCGATGCTTCTGCTGCTCGACAACTTTGAGCATTTGGTTCCATCAGCGCCGGTGATCGCACAGTTGCTCAACTTCAGCCAGAAGCTCAAGGTGATAGTGACCAGTCAGGCGCCACTGCATGTCTATGGCGAACATGAATTTCCGGTGCCTCCGCTGGGGCTGCCCGACAGCAAGTCGATCGCGCCGCTGGGTGTGCTGGCAGGTTCTCCCGCTGTCGCGCTCTTTGTGGAGCGCGCGCGGGCAGTGAGGCATGAATTCACTCTGACAAAAGAAAACGCACCTGTGGTGGCTGCGATTTGCGCTCGCCTTGACGGTTTGCCTCTGGCCATCGAACTGGCGGCGGCGCGCATCAAGATGCTTTCGCCGTCGGCGATGTTGACGCGCCTGGAAAGCAGCCTGAACCTGCTGACCAGTGGCGCCCGCGACCTGCCAATACGCCAGCAAACCCTACGCGGCACCGTGGACTGGAGTTACGGCCTGCTCAATGCCGCCGAGCAAAAGCTGTTTCGCCGGCTCTCGGTGTTTGTCGGCGGTTGCACGCTGGACGCCGTGGAAGCCGTATGCGACACCAAAGGCGACTTGGGCCTCGATGTGCTCGACGGCATGGCTTCGATGGTGGACAAAAGCCTGGCGCAGCAAGTGGAGCAGGACAACGCGGAGGCCCGCTTCCTTATGCTCTCTACCATTCGCGAGTACGCCATGGAACGTCTCGCGGTGAGCGGTGAAGAGCCGGCTACGCGCCGCGCCCATGCCGCTTATTATCTGGTGCTGGCTGAAGAAGGCGCCGAGGAGTCGGCCGCTCATCCCGAATGGCTGGAGCGTTTCGAAGTCGAACACGACAACTTCCGCAGGGCGCTCGGGTACCTCATTGAAATGGGCGACGCCGATTGGGGACTGCGCATGGGTGCTGCGCTGTTTCGTTTTTGGGAGACGAGGGAGCACCTGAACGAGGGCCGCGACAGCATTGCACGGCTGCTGAGATTGGAAGGGGCTGCGGCACATCCGAAGCTGCGGGCTCGTTTGCTGTTCGCCGCCGCCGTCCTGTCAGGTGAGCAGGGCGATTACAACTCGGCGCGGGAACTGTTCGAAGAGAGTCTCGAACGCTGTCTCGAACTGGAGGACACTCACGGGGTGGCCGTCGCGCTCAACGCGTTAGGTGTCAATGCCCGAACCCGCGGCGACCTCCCGCTGGCGACCGTACTGTTCGAGCGATGTATCGCGATATGGAGGGACCTCGGTGGTCCGTCGGACCTGGCACGCGCCCTGAGTAATCTCGCGAACCTGCTGAAGTTGCAAGGGGAATTCGAGCGTGCGGCGGCGATCAACGAAGAGTGCCTGGCAATGTTTCGCGCGGCGGGAGACGACGCCGGTGTCGCCTGGATGCTGAATTATCAAGGCGACGTTGCCAGGGGAAGCTCCAACTCTGTGGCCGCCCGCTCGTACTATGAGCAAAGCCTGGCGGCGTTTCGCCAGTTGCGCGACGGCTGGGGTATCGCGAGCACGCTGTCCGATCTGGCAAGTCTCAGCCGCGATCAGGGAGAGTACTCCGATGCGGGGAGCCTCTATCGCGAAAGCATCACGATGTTTCGAGACTTGGGTCACAAGCGGGGCATCGCGAGGGTGCTCGAATGCATGGCCGCGAGTGCCGCGGCACAATCAAAATCCGAGCAGGCGCTGCGCCTGGCAGGAGCGGCCGGCTCACTTCGCGAGCAACTAGGCGTGCCGCTCGCTCCTGCCCAACGGGCCAGGCTCGAAAAAAGCCTGGAAGCCGCGCGCCTGGCGCTTTCCGATGCCGCAAGCCTGACGGCGTGGATGGAAGGTTGGGCGATGCCGGTCGAACGAGCCGTCGAGGAGGCGCTTAGCTCCGAAGCTAAGTCCCATGGAGCGACGCAAAACTCTGCCTAGCTCATCCGGCGGTGCTGGGATCGATCAAGCGGCGTACTGCTGAGACGCGATTCGCCGGTATACCGACGCGACGAGCGTGTTCGTGAATGGCTTCCTCGTCGGGCGCCAGATAGACGCAATAAACCTTATCGCCAGTAACGTAGCTATGAAGCCACTTGATTCCCGGTCCCATTTCCTTTACCACGGCCACGGATTTTCTGGAAACTTCCTGCAGTTGCTCGTCGGTTAAGTTTCCCGCGCCTGGTATTTCCCGTTCGATCACGTATTGAGGCATCGCTTCCTCGCTGAGGGGTCATGGTAGCAAATTTATCGCCTGTGAGACTTGCCGGGGGACCCACAAATTCATAAGTAGCCATGCCACTGCCGGCCGGCGCCCAGTATTCACTTTAATGGAGGAAGTACACCCAAAAGGTTGGGCCAGCCACTTCTCGGCGGACCACTGACCCAGATGTCTTCAACCTCTTCTAGACACTCCCACTTCCGCGAGGTATAGTTCTTCCGCTCGAAAGCCTCAACAAGTTTGGAAGGTGAGTCATGCAGCGTCTGCGCCCTTGTCTGCTTGTGATTCTGGCCCTGTCGTTCTCGCTGGTTGTCACTGCCTCTGCGGCGGCTGTGACTTTATCGGGAACGGTAAAAAGTGGTGGACTTGCCATCGCGGGTGGGAGATTTCACCTCCCAGCGGTTACACCCTGAATGCGATGACGCGATTGACAGGCGTAGTCATCGACCAGGCGGGCAATGTCTGGCTGCCGAACAACTGGAAGACGGTTCCGATACCAACCAACCCCGGCGGAATCGGGATGCTGGAGATTGTCGGGGCATGCGGCCCCGTGAAGGCGCCAGTGTGGGGCCCTCCGCAGCAGCCGTGAGGCGCGGGGATGCGGAGCGGTGGTTCTAAAGGGAGCGAACAATGCGCAGTTGGTTGCTGGTGGGATGTTTCTTATCGCTGTCGCTGATGGCGTTTGCTGCGCCCCCAGCGAACAAACAGCCCCAGACAATTGAAGGCTGCATCGTCAGCATCAATGGAGCGTTCACGCTGGGCACTCCGAATGGCGACCGCTACATCCTCAAGGGCGACCACGATACCCTCTTCAGCTATAACGGCAAACAGGTCCGGATCACGGGCACAGTGAAGAAATCTGCCGATGGCTCGTCACCATCGCCGGGCGAGCCGCGCACGCTGAAGGTGTCGGACATCAAGAAGGTGTACGACACGTGCCAGTTTTAGGCTGGGCTTCGCGCAGCAGTTGTCAGTTGCGAGTGGTCAGTTGCCGGTGTAGAGTTTCACCCCACGGCTTGATTCGAGGATGGGTGAAGCCGTACCCGAACTTGGTGCGAGAGAGGAATTTCATCATGGCGAAGTCAATCAGTTGCAGGGACGTGGGAGTCGATTGCGACTTCACGGCCAAGGCCGACACCCTGGAAGAACTCATGCAGGTCACCGCGCAACACGCGAAAGAAGCCCACGGCTTCGACTCGATTCCGGCGGAGTTGGTTCCCACGGTACAGGCCGCCATTAAGGACGTCTAGCGATTTCAGCGCAGCCTGGTTTCGATAAGGCGCACCCCCGAAGGTGCGCCATTTTTCATCCGTCAAGGTCCCCGAAACCTATTGCGGCATCGCGGTCTTTGGGGCCGCTGCGGGCTTTACTTTGATCACGGTACTGAAGGCCTTCTCGGGCGGAATTTCGGTGCCCGCGGGATCCACGTAGTGGATGTCGAAGGGCCCGGAGGGCAGATCGAACATGGTCACTGCGGTCACGGCCGTGAATTGGTGGACATGCTTGGCGGGCAGATAAACGTAGTCGCCCGGGTGAACGGTGGTCGGCTGGCCGTCCTTCATCTGCGCTTTGCCTGCGCCGCTCACCACAATGAGCTGTTCGCTGGCGGTATGCCAGTGCCAGGGAACCACGCATCCGGGCTTGAACTTGAGCAGGATCACTGCAGGCCCTTTGCTGGGGTCGCCGCGCTGAACTGACATGCTCAGGCACGGCGGCAGCACGGGCATGTTAGTGAACTTGCTGGTCGCGGCCGCTGCGTAGGTCATCGTATCGGCGTCCTGGGCAACCAATACTGAGGCGAAGCCCAACAACAGCAGCAAACTCCACGCGAATCGGTTGCGCATAATGCACCTCCATCTTGCTAGAACGTGGCGCGCGCGCCAGCATAACGCAGAAAACCCTGCACGTAAAGAAACTATTGGCAGAAACTATTGGCAGAAGACGGTCGATATTCGGGTGCAAACGGCTCGCATTTTTACGCCATGTCATCGACAAGCGAGTTATACTTCCGCCTACAAAATCCGGGTCCCGAGTTGGAGGATGGCATGAGACTCTGGCGTGCATTACTGTTAGCGCTAATGGTGGCCTGCGCGGCGCAACTGCAGGCAGGTCCGCACATCATTATTCACGATCCCCCGGCATCGAGCATCGCACCGGTTGGGTTGAATTTCACGTTCACCTCTGACAGCTCCGGAGGCGGCGTCCTGGGCTTCACCAATACCAGCGGCGTGGACTGGTTCAATCTTTATGTTTTCGTTCCGCCGCCGCAGCCACTGACCACTTTTACTTGCGGGACCGACAACCTGACGTTCTCGACCTGTACGATTCTGCCGGGCCAATTCGGCTACTTCGCCACGGTGGCGTTTACCGGTGGGCCGGGGATCGCGAACGGAGATATGTTCTTTGTCGATCTCGGAAGCAGCGGATGGACTCCCAACGCGACGTTCCAGGCGGATGCCAACTACACCCCGGAGCCGGGAACATGGCTCTTGTTGAGCGGGGGAATACTGTCCGTTCTCGCGCGAAGGAAATATTTCTTACGCTGATCGCAGGCTGATGCCCATGCGCAATTGTGCCGTCGGTCAAAGCCGACTCGAGAACGGCACTATTTTGACGCGGATTGCTGGGAGCGAGCAGTGGTGGCTTGGCGCGCTAGCGAGAGGTATCCGCGAGAAGTGGCCTGCTTTTGCAGGCCTTGCAGACGGGCGCGTCCAAAGTCAGATTTACCTGTCGCGATTTCGAGTTCTCCAAGAGCCAGTTCGGCTTCCATCTGCTGGGTCAAAAAGCCGCCTCTGGCCGCCTGATCGAGGCACTGTTGCAGAGTTTGTGAGGCTTGCGATTGCGCCTCGGATGGGCCGGCGAGCCCCTCGACGCGGGCAGCTGAAATCTTGAAACTCAGTTGGGATTCCGGGTCGCTGATTTCTGCCGCCGATGATTGAGCGAGGGTGGCTGCCGCAGCAGCTTCGGGTAATTTGGTTTGCGACAACAACGCCTGCGCCAGAACAATCTGGGATTGGGCCGCGAGTTCGCCTTGCTTCTTCTCGATGGCCTCGGCAGAAAGCTTGCGCGCGGCGCTTTCCGCATCCTGCGGATGGCCGTCTTCCAGTAACAGTTGTGCCAGGGCGAGGCGAGCGCTGTTGGCCGAGTCGGCCTCGCCGATGACAGTCCAAGTCTTCAAGGCCTCTTCCAACGATTTGCGGGCACCTGTGAGATCACCCTGTGCAGCCAGCACTTGGCCAAGGTCATACAGAGCTTCGGCGGTGGCCACCTGGTTTGCATTTTCGCGATCGAGTGCCAGCGCGCTCTGGTGCATTTTTCTCGCTCCCGCCAGGTCGCCATCAAGAAACAAAACCTGGGCGAGGTTGTTGAGAACGAAACCCTGATTGAGCTTGTCACCGAGCTCGCGGTACAGGTCCAGCGACTTCCCGTACGTCTTCTTGGCCTCGGCAAAGTTGCGCTGGCTCTCATAAACTGCGCCCATATTGTTCAGAGTGAGGGCGGCTGAAGTCTTGTCACCGGCCTTCAGGTAAATGGCGAGTGCCTTCTCATACATTCCCAGCGATTCGGAGAATTGGCCTTGCGCCTGCAGCACGCTGGCGATGTTGCTGAGCGAGGCGGTGACGCCGATGTTGTCGCCCACCTGCTGATAAATATCGAGCGACTGGCGAAACAAATTGAGGGCCGCGGCAAGGTCCTGCTGTTCGAAGAGCACCTTAGCCTGCGCAGTCTTGGCTTTGGCCAGGATGTTGCTGCTGCCGATCGCCTCAGATTTCTCCGCTGCCCGGGTAGCGGCCTGCTGTGATTGTTTGAGGTCACCCAAACCGTTGGTTGCATACGCTTCCGCGAGGTCGATTCTGGGATCGTCGCGGCTTGGCGCTGGGAGTGCACGCAACATCTCGACGGTAGCGAGGGAATCTTTTGCTTTACCGGAGGATTTTTGCGCAGACGCCAGCCGCAGGCCGTACTCGATGTTGTCGGGATAGTCATGCCACAACGTTTGATAGAGGCGGATGGCCTCGTCCCATTGATGGCTCAACTCGCGGTAGCGCGCCTCGATGGAGAGCTGTTCCTCACGGGGAAGATTCGAAGCAAGTTTGAATGCTTTTTGCGCTTCGTCTTTCGCGTCTTTTTCGTAGCCCAACATCTTCCAGGCGGCAGCGAGCGCGGAATGGGAAGGTGCGAAGTAGGGTTCGGCAGCAATGGATTTCTGAAGCAGATCGCGAGCGGCGATGGCGTCGAAGACGCGGAGTTTCGCCAGGGCCTGCGAATATCGGCGAGCGGCATCGGGGTTGCGCGGCAGGGTGGCCCGCACTTCGACGGCCTCCTCGGTCGAAACCGGACGCGCTCCCAGCACGGAACGTACGTCGGAGCCGGTGCGCGACACCATCTCGAACATCGTATCGACCGTTCCCGTTTCCGCCTTGGAAGTCAAGGTTTCGCCCGAGCGGGCATCCTGCAAACGCACGTCCATCCTGATCTTTCCGCCCGAGTCCTTTCCCAAGTCGGTATACGAACCCAGCACCACGTAGTCTGCACCGATCATCTTCTGAATCTTCTGCAAGGAGTCTTTCGCCAGACTGTCGGTGTCCGGTAGATGGAGGTCCGACTTCATGCGGTCGACGGTTTCGCCTTCGACGATGCGCAACTCGTCGCCAGCGGACAATTCGGTGCGCAACATTTCCGAGAAGGCAATCGAATACCAGGCAGCGTCGGCATGTCCCGAAACGTTTTGGAATCCGAGCACGGCCACCGACTTGCGTTGGTGAAGCGTCGCTGCTGAAGAAGGTTGCGCGGTTACTGGCTGATTTGCGATGCGAGCGCGGAAAACGAAGTAGCTCGCCACGCCAAGGGCGATGACGATCGCCGCAACGGAGGCCAGTCGCCAAGGACGCCCTGTAGGCGGTGCCGGCAGTGGTGAAACGACTGCGTCGGATGGTTCGCGCTGCGGCGACGGCTGAGGGTCGGTGATTTCAAGCGGGCCGGAGTTCGATTTGCTCGCGTTCTGTGCCACGACCTCGGTCGCGATTTCCGCAGACGTGGCTGGCTCATTTGCCTTGGGCTCGATCAAGGTGAGGCTGACTTCGGGCGTTTGGTCAGGAAGTTTTCTGGCTTCTACAGGCGCAATGAAGCGATATCCGCGACGAGGCAAGGTTTCGATGTAGCGAGGAGTGTCGGCGGTATCGCTAAGGGCATTCCTGATCTGCTTAATGCAGTGGTTCATGCCCTGCTCGAAGTCAACGTAGGTCTCCTCACCCCAGACCTGGAACTGGATTTGTTCGCGGGTAACAACTTGACCGGCCTGGCTGGCGAGCAGGGCGAGAACTTTAAAAGGTTGCGGCGGCAGGCGGACGGGCGTCCCGAACTTGAGTAGTTCTTCGGTGACCAGATTTAGCTCGAAAACTCCGAAGCGCAGTACATATCCCATGGCAGCGCAATCTCCGCATCCGCTCGGGACTACTCAAATTTGTTCTCGCATTGGGGAATCTGGTCGGCGGCAAAGAATATTCACCACATATTTAACACCGCAACGGCGATTTGCCGCCAAATATCGGGCAGTATACACCTGCCCTATCGTTTTCCCTCGTTCATCCTCGATCATCTGTCAGCCTAAACAGCCTGATTTCATTGGCTTAGACGATCATCTCGCTTTCATCCGCAAATCAGTCGTTGGCCATTGATGGCGAAGGCGGTCCGGCCTACTGTGGCTCACGAGAGCGGGCAAACCAGAACCAAAAGTGCCTGCTCTTCAGAGGAATGGCTGCCCGGAGATGGGATAACCGTCCCTCTTCCGGGCAGTGCAAGAGTCCCCGGAACGAGATTTTGGGTGATCCGATCACACGAACAACCTGAGGAGGACGCCATGGAAGCTATTGAAAGAAGTCGCGAAACGGACCCAGGGATAGACGACATCCGCCGCATCACCGCGCTGGCGGTCGCAGTGCGCGTCCTCTGCATCCTCAACCAGTTGAGACTTCGTGACCAGAGTCTGTTGGTGACGCGGCATCCGAAACCGCAGGTAACGGTTGACTTCACCGAGCGTACGCCATTTGGCTTCGCGTTCACCACGGGTCACGAAGCCACTTTTCGCGTTCCGTCGGGCCATCGATTCGTGATCGAGAACTTGCAGGTCTCGTGCTGGGCGAAGCGCGAGCTCCTGGAAGTGCAATTGGTCACCCGTTCGCCGCACATGTTCCGCCAGGTGACGTGCTGGCAGGAGCCGCCGCCATTCGACGAGAACTCACTGAGAATGACGAGTCCGATCCAGGTGCAGGGATCGACGACCAACACTTTCCTTTTTGGCAACGGCGAATGGCACAGCTCGTCCACGGTTCCCGATGACACGTACCTGCAGATCTGGGGATACCTGGAGCCGGTGGAGGACGCCGAGGGCCAGTGAAGATCGAGTTTGGGGACAGCGTATCTGGCCTGCCTTCTGGCGCCGTCCCCGGTGAGGAGCAGTTCAGCGGTGAAGCTGCTCCTCACTTACCAAGATGCGAAGCCGCCACAAACCATGACCTGAAGGAGGGTCGCCATGAAAACCAGATTCTTCCATTCCGTGCGGAGTTCGTTCGACGGTTCACGATCGCGGCTTGGCTCGTGTATCAACAGCTGCCTGATTGCGGGTTTCGTGCTGCTCCTCCTCCTTGCACCGCAGATCTCTGCTGCGAACATCACCCTGCCGGTCACGTCGCGGTCATCCCCGCCCATTCCTGAAGGAGACTCCACATCCGTCGGTTTCACGGTCTCGAACCCGACGAACTTCCCCCTCATTCTGGACTACGCCTTGGCGATCATCAATGGCCCCGGGGGCGATGACCTGGTTTCGTTCGCCGGCGTGACTTGGCCGTCATTTCTCACACCGAAGGGAAACGGGACGTTTACGTATTACATCGACTCTCCGCCGGACGACGACGGCAAACCGGATGACGGCCTCAACACGGTCTCGTTTTACGTTGCGTACAGCCTGGCAACGTCACTCCCCAACCCGCAATACATCACGACACTTGGGCTCGGGCTATTCGTCTACAACATCGGCGGCGGATCGCAAGGGACAATGAACCTCAACACCCTGGCGTTGCTGAATAACTGCACGGCCAATCCTGGCCCTCTTCCCAACCCATGCAACATCGGAAACAACCTTCTGTTTGACGGGCCCAACGGCACCACGGTCGAGTACCAGGGAGTTCCGCAGCCGCAGTATGCGTTCGTGGATGTGTACGACACGCCGGAGCCGTCAACCCTGCTGCTGTTGGGTTCAGGGCTGCTTGGTTCGTGTGGCGTTCTGCGCAAACGAGGGCGGGCACGAGGGTAGGACTGCGGATTTGTTGCCTGGGACGACGAAGTCGTCCCGGCGTGGGGCGGGACCGCGACGGAGCCGCCTTACGCCACTGAGAGACGATCCACCGCCAAAACTCAAGGCCCATGGAGGTTAACGTGAAGACTCAAACTGGCGCTCTCCGGCACCTTCGGTTCGACACCGCGCGACGGACGGTGTCGCTGTTCGTGCTCTGCGCAGCGCTGCTCATCGCGACTACTTCTTTCGCGCAAGGTGGTGACGATGAACAGGAACCCTTGGTGGACTTTATCCACTTGATGAACATACCGGGACGTTGCCAGGTTGGGGGCTTGTGCGCTGCCACCGCTACGGTCAACGGTTTTGGCTATTTGTTGACGACGGACCCAGGGGCCTACGCCCAGACGAGCCTGCTAAAGAATGGCGATCCGGCACTTACTCGGGACACCCTCGCGGCAGGCTGGATTAGTCCGAACCTGGTATTTCGCACAGGAATGGGCGACCAGGGAGCGTACGACAGGAACTGGTGGGAGGCGCTCAATTACTGGTTCCAGGACTATGCTCCCGGTACAACCTACTTCCAAGGTATGGACAATGTCGATACCTCGAGTTGGGTCAATGGTTCAGCGATAACCAAAGGGCTGCCGACGTATAGCTTCCTTCTCGGGCAACTGCACGACAAAGAGGTCGTGACCTTCAAGATCGTTTTTCACGGAGTTGGCTGCCCTGACGCCGGGTGCGCTCATGCGCTCACCCTTCTTGGGCTGAAGTCCACGAAGCCCAAGGGTGGCGGAGTTCGGACCATCACCTATCTTGACCCGAACGCCCCGAATCAGGCGTTGTCAGCGGTTCTGTATACCGATCCCGACGGGGGTCTTGGATTCTTCTGGAACAACGCCGGCAACCCACCAAGGGATGCCGAGATCATGGCTGCGTTCGCCGAAAGCCCCATACCCGAGCCAGGCACGCTCGTCCTGTTTGGCTCCGCGTCCGTCGGAGTCGCAGGCTTTCTTCGAAAACGACAAGTCCCGCGAAGTCAAAAGGCAGCATTCTGTGGCTGATTGATCCATGCCATGTGCGAACCAAAAGCAGTCACGCGGCGAAGCTGCTCTTTGACAGCGACAGCACCGCCGCATCCCACGATCTCAAGGAGGTCGAAATGAACACGCAAGCTGGTAATGCTCAACAACACGGTAAGACGACCGGTCTGCGCGCAGGCAACGGTTATTCGTGGGTTGGCAACTGTGTTGATTGCTGCTTGCCTGTGCTCGCCTGCCTTCGCCGATCCAATCGACGGGTACTTTCTGGACCCGAAGCTGTTCGGAAACATGGTCCAGCCTGACAAGAACTCCTGCTCACCGACCGCCGTTGTGAACTCAATGGTGTTTCTGGAAAACCGCTATTGGGACACTTACGGGCTGAAGTTGGTAGGGCCGACTCCGGCCGATCTGCTTACGGCAGAGACCGAGTTGGCGACGGACATGAAGACCACGAACGGCACGTCGATCACCAACTTCATTTACGGAAAAGAGAACTACTTTCAGGATCACGCGCCGAACACTACTGGAATCGGCGCCGAGGTATCTGCGTACTGGCCATGGGGACTGGTCAAGCCTCCCGGCGTTGCCGCCCATACCAAGCCTACGGCGCAGTACATCATTTCCAACTTGAAGGCGAACCGGGACGTGGAAATCAATTATCTCGCCACCGACGGCGACACCACCGGTCATACGGTCACAGTCACCGGCATGTCGTGGAATTCCGACGACAAAATTGGCGGCATTTACTACATCGACCCGAACGATGGGAAGCTCAAGACGCAACTGGTGACGCAAACGGATGACGGCTTTCTGTCGTGGAAAAGCCCGGATGAAAAAACCGAGTACGAGATAACTGACGCGGTGTGGGAGGGGCCCATCCCAGAGCCCGGCACATTTTTGCTGCTCGGCTCCGGATTGCTGGGTTCCGTCGGTGTCCTGAGGAAACGATATTCACGCCAAGCTCGAGAACGGCGTTGTCTGGCCGAGTGAGCAACGCCGCCGCAGGTGAAGAGCGGCTACGCGGTGGAGCTGCTCCTCACTTTCTCAAGATGGAGCGCCGCCACAACCGAAGACCTGAAGGAGGTCGCCATGCAAACTCAAATCGCACGGAAGCAATCGCCAACCACGGGAGAGGCAGCACGGAAATTGGTTGAACTGGCTTTGCGCGTTCGCTCGATGTGCGCCGCCAACGGTTCACAACCGCGCAACCACAGCCTGACGGCGACCGGTCCGTGGGGGGAGCCGACGGAAATCGAGTTCATCGACCGCCAGCCATACGGGTTCGTCTTCACCGAAGGCCAGCAAGCCACCTTCCGCGTGCCTACCGCACACCGTTTCATTATCGAGCAGGTGAATGTTTCTTGGTGGGGTGACGGCGGAGCGCTCTCCATGCACCTGGTCACGAACGCACCTCGAGTGTATCGCTGCGTCGAGGTTGCGTACTTTCCCGAACATTCTGCGAGTGAAGCCGCATCCGGCGTGACCCTAACTCCGCTCGCCCTGACTGGATTGAGCGCCAACACTTTCATGTTCAGCGATCGCAAGGTGCACAACTCGTCCACCGTGCCATCGGACGCCTGTCTCCAGATCTGGGGATACCTGGAGCCGAGCGACCGGCCAAATGAACTTCTGTACGGGGAAACAAGCACCATGCCGCGCAGCGGCGTGCAGGCCAACCTCAACCTGACGACCCACTAAGTGAGCCGTCCCCAAAGCTCGTGAAAGGAGAAAACGATGAACAGTCACAAATCACTATTGATGGCGGGCCTGGTGCTGATCGGAACGATGACGGCCGGACACTTCTCGCCCGCGGGAGCAACTCCGAAGGGTGGGACAAGTAACAACTGCAGGCTGGGGGGCACGGTCCAGGAACACAATTTCACTGCCGGTGTGCATCACTTCATCATTCACATCAGCGATCACAACGGTAACGACTTTCCGGGGGGACGGGCCGATCTCGGGAATATCCCATCGGGAGGCGATGTGTTCGTCAACATTCCCGCCAATCGCTTCAATGACAACAACTGCGACGTCCACAACGACATCCTGCCGCCGCTGAGGGGGCATGGACCACTGGGTCCCGATGGCGCCGGCAATGCCAGCGCCACGCTGTGGCTGGAGAGCCAGTACTTCGACCCGAAGAGCCAGACCTACAAGTTGGAGAGCAACTTCGACTTTATCTATCACGATCTCGGCATGGGAGCAAACGTTAAGTTCCCTGATCTGTTTGCTGATACTAACGGAGACGGCGTAATCGGCAACGGCGACTATCTCTACAGTTACGTAAACCTCGAGCAGTTTCTCGCCAACGGCATCCCGTCGTTTACGCCGGGCGAAGTCTTTTCCATTGTGAACGGGGTGGTGGCCGGTCTGCCCGGCATGGAATTCAGCACGGCCCCCTTCACCTTCGACCCTTCCAGCGGATGGACGAGCGACGGCAGTTTTACAGGCGATGGAGTTGTAGAAGCCGATCACGAGCTCATGCCCACGCCCGAACCCTCGTCGTTGCTCCTTCTGGGCTCAAGTGTGCTAGGTGTCGGCGGTCTCCTGCGCAAGCAACTGTTCTCTCGAAGTTAGGGTACGGAGCTCTCTGGCCGAATGATGAGCGCCGTTCCCTATTGCGGGGCAGTTCAGCGGTGAAACTGCTCCTCAGACTGCAAGCTGCACTGCCGCCACAACCACCCGACCACAAGGAGGTCGTCATGAAAACTCAACACAACAGCGTTGGCCTTTGGCTTTCGCTCATCTTAATCACCCTCCTCGGCTCGAGCGAGTCGTCGTTTGGCACCGTCACGAGAAATGCAAACGGAACTTACACAGCGAGAGTGTCCGTTGATTGCGCCAATGGGAAAACATCGAAGTCTGCCACCGGCAATACACCGCTAGTCCAAATCCCGCCTCCGAACAATCTCGGCTGCAACGCCGGAACCAGCGCTCGCGCACAGAGAGTCGTCGGAACGGGCGCGATCGTCGAGAACGCAACCGCGGTCGGTGGAGATGACGCCAGCGCCGGGAACTTCTCCTTGCATGTCGTCGGGGTGCTCCCGTACGCGACGGCCAGCTTCACCATGACGGAAACGGACATGTCCTCGACACTGGCCCAATATCTGATCACCTGGAAAGGCGACTTGGGCACGGCCGGCCAGGTTCAATGGTTCGACCTGAGCAATAGCAATCAGCTCGACATTATCAATCTCGCGGGAGGAACCAGCCAGACCACAACGGTTGATATCACCGACCCCAACGGAGTCGGCAGCATCGGCTTCGATGCCGAAGTTGACGCGGCCAGCATCGTGGGGCCGGTTCCGGAACCGTCGAGTCTGCTTTTGCTGGGCTCCAGCGCTATAGGTGTCGGCGGTCTTCTACGCAAGCGATGGCTGGCACGAGGTTAGGGACGGCGTTATCTGGCCGAATCATTAACGTCGTTCCCAGTGAGGAGCAGTAAACGGTGAGGCTGCTCCTCACTTCCCTGGACTAAAAGGAGGTCGTTATGAAGTCACAAACCGTTCGTACGAACACGAATCCGACTACGAAACGTGGACTGATTTGTCTGGTTCTGCTGCTTTGCTTTGTCGCAGCTCCGCTCGTCGCCCAAACTACGGGCAAAACGGTGAATTCCGCCGCGCCTGAGATCTCCGAACTGAATGCCGCGACTCTGCAGGCCAACAGCCTGCCCGGAATCTATGTGTGGCACTACGGCACCATCCTTGGAATCGGAGACTTCTCGCAAGCTGGAGGACGTGAGGCCGTCGTCCAGTGGGACCAGGGCGGAGGATCGCGGAAGCAAGGCGGCATAACGGATGCAGAATGGGAGGTTTTCAAGCTTGCCTTCGCGGGTATGGGTCGAGTTGCAGTCCTGAGCGATTTGGTTGCAGGCTGGCAACGCCCTCACTCCCGGCAATCTGGATTGGTACTGGACGAACAATGGCAACCAGGTCGGCATTCTGCATAGAGACGGACAACAGTGGACCTTCTCCGTGTCCAATGTTCACAACGGTTTTGGCAACGTCACGGTTACAGTCGCCAACACGTCGAACCAGGACGCCCAATACGGTAACTTTGAAGCCGGAACGTCGGCAGATGACCCAACGTATGGGCCGTGGAGCTTCGATCCTGGGGAGATTGTGGATGTTCTCCTTGGCGCCTATGGCGATATCAACCTTCCCAACGATTCGTTCTTTCAATTGACGGATCAAACTCCGGAGCCGGGATCGCTCGGGCTTTGGGGGATCGGGCTGGCTGGATGCGTCGCTACGCTTCGAAGGAAGCTACTTCTCTAGACTTAAGCCGGTGAGGTGCTCGCAGTATTATTTTGGGGAGCGGCGAGACGGTTCGCTGCTCCTCACGACATAAACAGCCACCGCCGCAATCCATGACCATAAGGGGGTCAGTATGGCAACGAACTTCGCACGATGCTCGAAGCCAATCATGGGACTGGTATTGGTACTCACACTTACCCTTGCTGTGCAAGCAGCTGCGCCGACCGGTTGGTTCCTGGCTGGTACCAAGCCGGCATCGTATGAAGCGGGCACCGACGCGTCGGCGGCCTACAATGGCCATCCCAGCGCCTACCTCAAAGCTAAGGAACCCGACCCGGGCGGATTCGGCACCCTGATGCAGGACTTCCGCGCCGACAAATACGTCGGTAAGCGAGTGCGTTTCAGCGCATTCGCGAAATCCGACGGGGTCCAAAGCTGGGCTGGACTGTGGATGCGCGTGGATAAGGAGAAGGACTCTGTCGCTTTCGACAACATGATGGATCGGCCGATAAAAGGCACCACGGGCTGGCAAAAGTACGACGTGGTGCTGGATGTTCCGCAAGATGCGACTGGCATCTTCTTCGGCGTTTTGCTGGACGGACCAGGAACAGTCTGGCTGAATAGCGCTAACTTTGAGGTTGTCGGGGCGGATATCCCAACAACCGGTGGGAAAGGTTCGAAGCTCCCGGATGGGCCGACGAACTTGAACTTTGAAAACCGATAGACCCTGGCGCTACGACTTAGGTCGCAAGCAAGTACGTCCGATGTGTCGCAAGAAACGCGCTATTGGCGAGACGCCAGCTGCTAATCGGAACGCAGGGCCTCGATCGGCTCCATGCGCGAGGCCTTCAGGGCTGGCCAGAAGCCGCTGGTGATTCCCACGAACGAGAGGATCACGAACGACACAATCATCACTCCAAACGACGCTTTGAGGAAGATGTCGCCCTGGTGGTTGGTGGTTTTGTAGAACTCGCTGTACAGCGGCATCGGCGGAATCATGACGGTGAGCAGCCAGGATGCGACGATTCCCAAGACTCCGCCAATGAAGGTAAGCACCAGCGCCTCGATGAGGAATTGCATCAGGATGTGACGGGGACGCGCGCCGATGGCCTTTAGCAGTCCGATCTCGCGAGTGCGCTCGGTCACGCTGACCAACATAATGTTCATGACGCCGACTCCCCCCACGCCGAGGGTGAGCGCGCCGATGATGCCAAGCAGCGAATCGAGTCCGATGGTGAACGCCTTGAGCATCTGTCCGCTCTCGACGGTGTCCCATTCGGGAGTGGCTTTGGTATCGCGCGGCTCGAAGTGATGGCGCCTTCCGATCACGTTTCTCGCGGCGATTAAGGCTTCGCTGTGCAACTCGGCAGAGATCGGCTCGAACACGATGATCTGCGGGTCTTTGGCGTTGGTGATTTCGTTGAACACTTCGTAAGGGATGAAGGCCTGTTCGTTATCAGGACCTTCGTACATGGAATCCTGGATCTTGGTGTCCATGACGCCGACTACTTCGAAGCTGCGTCCTTGAATGAGGACACTTTGACCTACAGCGGGAGCCCCTTGAAAGATGCGCTTCGCTGCCGCGTGCCCGAGAATGGCGACTGGCTTGCGGCTGGCGAACTCTCCTTCTTCTATATTGCGGCCCTCGGCAGCCTGGATTTTGCGCATAGATAAGTAAGGAAACTCAACCCCACGCGTTTGAATGGAAACCACGCGTGTGCCGGTCTTGAATCCGAAATCGCCCGTTGACTCGGCACTGACGGCGCGAATGATGGGGACCTCCGCCCGCAGCGACTGAATGTCTTCATACTCGTAGTGGATTTTGCGGCCCGCACGCTGACCGCCAGCCTGCATGCTGGTTTGGCCCGGCCAGATCACGATGACGTTGTTGCCCATCGAGCCCTGGGCGGCAACGATGCCGCCTCCGAGCCCTTCTCCAAAGGCGAGCAGCAGCACAAGGGAGACTACTCCCCAACTGATTCCGAGCATGGTGAGCGCAGAACGCATGCGGTTTCTGCGCAATGCTGCCCAGCTCTGCAGAATCAATTCTTTGAGATACACGCCCCACCTCGGTTCATTCGTAACGTAAACATTCGATCGGATCCATGTCGGCGGCACGCTGCGCGGGATACATTCCCGCGCTAACGGTGATCAGCGATAACGTGAGCAGCGAGCCCACAATGGCGATGGCTGAAATAATGGGCTTGGGCACGAAATCAGGCAGCGGCGCGGCATTCAGCAGCACACAAATGCCGACGCCCACAACATAGCCGAGCGTCCCACTGAGGAGCGTCAACGCCACGGACTCGCTGAAGAACTGTTTTAGGATGTCGGCCTTGGTTGCGCCGACGGCCTTCAAAATGCCGATCTCGCGGGTACGCTCGGTCACGGCCACCAGCATGATATTCATCACTCCGATACCGCCGAGCGCAAGCGTGGTGACGGCCACGCATCCGAAGAAAATAGTGATGACGGCAAATATGCGGGCCAGCACCTTGGCGAACTCCATGGTGTCCCAGATAAAGAGCGCGTCTTTGTCGGTCGCCTCGAAGTGGTGCACGCGACCAAGAGCCCGGCGCACCTGCAACACCGCAGCGTCGTGCGATTCCGGATCGGCAACTTCCATCACGATATCGGAAACGTATCCTTTGTTAATCACTTCTCCCTTGGCCGGAGGAGGAGGATAATCGCGCGCCATGGCAGAGTACGGCACGTAGATTTTGTCGTTGTCGGGACCGCTGTAATTTGAATTCTGTTTCTTCTCCGCCAGAACGCCAATCACGGTGTAGGGGTAGCGGGCCATGTTCAGCGTTGCGCCGACGGCGGGCTGTCCGGGGAAGAGTTGCCGGGCCGCATTCGATCCGAGGATCACAACGCGACGCGCCTCTGTTTCGTCGTCGTCGCTCATGAGCCGGCCCTCAGACAAAATCAGCGAACGAAAATCCTGATAAGAAGGCCATACTCCGGAGACCTGCCGTGCCGCTGAGTTGAACTGGCTGACCTCAGTCACCGTGCGTTGCAACTCGGGACTGACTGCCCTGATCAAGTAGCACTCGTTCTTGATTAGGTGGGCGTCGTCGATGCTGAGAGTAATCTGGCGGCCGGCGGCCAGCCCTCCAACCTGTGAACTGGTACGGCCTCCCCAGATGATGACCAGGTCCTTGCCTAGGGTCTCCATCCTTTTCTTCTGGTCTTTGCTGAAGCCGAGCCCTAACCCAACTAACAAAATGACCGACGCGATGCCCCAGATAATCCCGAACATGGTCAGAAAGCTGCGCATTTTGTGCGCGCGCAGCGTCGCGATCGTCTGTTTCAAAATATCGAATAAGTTCATACAACGGTCCCGACAGCCAACGCGGCGGCGCCCACCCAACACTACTTTGGGCCTTCATCATTTACATACGAGAAGGTCGGACCCGAAGTTCCCCCTTTCGTGGTGGACGGGAGGGCGTTCGCCCCAAATTCGGCGCGAAAAAAATGCGCAGACACAGGGATTTTGCTCTGCAGGACCCGGAATTTGGTGTACAGTCATGGACGTTTGCCCGACCCTCTTGGTGCAAGTTGATGTGGGACTAAAGTGTTAACCGCCTTCTGCCTCTGTAGCGTCGCTCTTCCTTCCAGCCCGCTGGCCACACTATTCGCCAGAGAATTCGCGAGGATTTTCATGTTTCGTACTCCCCTGCTAAAGATTGCTTTTCTAATTTCGCTTAGCTACGTGATTGCTGCTCCGGCGTGGGCGCAATGGACAACACCCACCATCGACGGCCAGATTACCAGTGGCGAATACGGATCGAACAACCAGCTCAACAACGCCGGCAACACCGGGCAGACCTGGTACATGACGTGGGATGCCAACAACCTTTACGTCGGCATTGTGAACGCCAACCTGAGCGAAGGCGCTGTCATTTACATCAAGGGCAATCCGCAGAATCCGCCGACATGCTGCACAAATTCTGACGGGAGTTTGTCAGGCTTCAACTATGACAACGAACAATTCACGTCGCTGCCGTTCCGCGCGGCATTCGTGACGTACGTTAAGAATGGATACCGCGAGTACCGCAATTCTGACGGTAATGGTGGATGGACCGGATCGACCGCCAATTATGGCCAGTACGCCGACAATCAGAGGCAACACCAACACTCGCGAGGTCGCAATTCCGTGGAGCGCCATCACCGGCGGAGGAATTCCTTCCTCGTTTGTGTTCTTCGGGTTTCTGACTTCCAGCGGCGGATACGTTTACGGACAGGCGCCGTCCGATAATCCCGGTGCGCTCGTAGGCACCAACGCCACAGCCACGCAATACTACGCTGTCATCAATACCGGAAACGGCACCAGCACGCCGCCGTTCTCGATGGAGCAACCCGGGGGATTCAGCACTGCAGACAAGGCGGGTTTCCTGCACGACACGTTCAATCCCTTTTATCGCGACCAGGAAGGTGCCGTGACGGAGAATTCGCAGGTCGCACTGCGCTTCACGACGCTGCATTCCAGTGGCATCTGGGGCGTCAACGTCCGCGCCTACCTGTTTGACACCGCATCGGGCACGACCACGGGACCGGTCGATACCAACATGCCGTTCGATCAGAACATCACGGTCAGCGGCACCGAGTATGACGCTTGGAAAGTGACTTTGCCGATGCCGTCTACCACGACGGTTTATTACTACAAGTTCCACATCTATCGAGATACAACTAATGGCTGGTACAGCGACGATTACCTCGACGACAACGACAACGTACACAAGGACGGCGCCGGTGCGGCCAGCGATGGCGAACCATTCAATTCATTCCAGATCACGGTGTACGACCCCAATTTCCAGACTCCCGCGTGGCTGCAGAACGCCAACGTGTATCACATTCTGCCTGATCGCTTCCGTAACGGTGATCAGACCAACGACTACTGCCGCACGGGATCCAGCACCGGTTGTCCAACGTTCTACGGTGGCGGCGGTACGAACACCGTAATTCACTACGACACCTGGAACTCGCAGATGTGCGATCCGCGTAACAGCACCTCGTCTTGCTACAACAACTTTACTCAGTTCTACAACGGCGATCTCGCGGGCGTGCAGAGCGAGCTCGACTACATTCAGTCGCTCGGGTTCGACACCATCTACATGAACCCGATCTTCATGGCACGCTCATATCACCGCTATGACACCGACCAGTATCTGCATATTGATCCCGCGCTGGGCGGCGATGCGGCATTCACGGCGCTGGAGACTGAGATGAACCGCCGCGGCATGCAGGTCATCCTCGACGGCGTCTTCAATCACGCCTCGTCCGACGGTCTCTACTTCGATCTCTACAATCGCTACGGAGGAACACCTCCCAACATCGGCGCTTGCCTGTCGCTGGCGTCAATGTATCGCAGTTGGTTCCACTTCAGCGACAACAACGTCCCCTGCACGACCAACGATTATCCAGGTTGGGATGGATTCAGCAGCCTGCCGACCTTCGACCACACTAATCCCGCCGTCCAGAACTTCTTCTACAAGGGCGCCGGCAACGTCACTCAGTACTGGTACAGCCAGGGTGCGAACGGATGGCGCTTTGACGTGGCGGACGATGGTAACTTCCCACACGCGTGGTGGAACGATTACCGCACCTACGCGAAGTCCTACAACGCTAACGGTCCTCTGATTGGAGAAATCTGGCCCAACGCTAGCCAGTGGTTGGCCGGCGACCAGATGGACTCGGTGATGAATTATCGTTTCCGCAAGAACATCACCGGCTTCGTGCGCAACGCGGAATGGCACGATGACAACAACAATGGCACGAACGATATCCCGGGGCTAACGCCCAGTCAGTTCGACCATGCCATACGCGCCGTGCGTGACGACTATCCGGCCCAAGCCACCGCGGCCATGCTCAACCTGCTGGATTCACACGATGTGAACCGCGCGCTGTTTGTGATGACCGAAACCGGCGACACCGGCCTGGTGCAGGCGAAGCAGCGGCTGGAATTGGCGGCGCTCTTCCAGTTCACCTACGTAGGCGCACCAATGGTCTACTACGGCGACGAGGTTGCTGTGAACTCGCCTTCGCTGACCAGCAGCTCCAACGGGCCTATCGGCGATCCCTACACCAGGCCGCCCTATCCGTGGCTCGATCAAGCAGGCAACCCCAACGTCTACGGGCCACCCGACACCTCGGTCGAGTCCTATTACACCAAGCTCGGCCATTTGCGTAAGCAGTATCCAGTGCTGCGAAACGGAACTTTCGTCACGCTGCTCACGGGTGACACGCAACAGTCCAACACCGCGCCGAATACGTATGCCTTTGCCAGGGTGCTGGGCAGCGAAGCGGCGGTCATTGCTATGAACAATGGACCGGCAAGCAACACCGCAAGCATTCCGGTCAGCGGCGTGTTCACCGACGGCACGCAGTTGCAGGACGCCGTATCGGGCGCGAACTATAGCGTCACCGGAGGAAATGTGCAGGTAACGTTGGCGGCGCGTACCGGAGTGGTCTTGCTGCCCTCGCCGGTTAACTTGGATCTCGTTCCGCCGATCGCGTCGATAACAACAACGCCAGCGGCAAACGGCTACGGCTGGATCAACTCGCTTCCCGTCACGGTCAATCTCAGTGCAACCGATTCGGGCAGCGGCGTGGAGCAGCTTCGCTACTGGATCAACAACGGCGCGGTTACAGCAGTCACTGGAAGTTCCGCCTCGACACAGTTGACGGCACAGGGCTCTTACACTGTGGGACTCCGTGCCATCGACAACGCCGGCAACATCAGCGCGCTGGCGACAGCAGCTTTCGGTATCGACGTGACGCCACCCGTTGTGTCGGTATCGGCCAGCCCGTCATCAATCTGGCCACCCAACGGCAAGATGGTTCCAGTCACCATCTTCGGAACAATTACCGATAGCTTGTCGGGAGTCAACCCGGCTACAGCGGCCTTCGCGGTGGTTGACGAGTACGGAATCGTTCAACCGCACGGACCGGTGAGCTTGGGAACAGGAGGGTCCTACTCGTTCACCATCATGCTGCAAGCGTCACGAAACGGAAACGACTTGGACGGACGGCAATACTCGATCACGGTCAGTGCAAACGATTACGCCGGCAACCTCGGTTCAGCGGCGACAATCGTGACCGTTCCCCACGATCAAGGACGATAAAATTCGCCGACGTTGTAGCGAAAGCCGCCCTTCATGGGGCGGCTTTCGTCTTGTGCGTAAAACGAACTTCCGAGTTATGCGAGTCCGCCCTGTCGCGCCAGCTTCTGGGCTTCGATCGCGGCGCCGCGAGCACCAGCAGTATCCCCGTTGGGCATCACGTGGATCGGGATGTCCGCCTGCTCTTCGCGCTGCGTTGGCATGCCGGCGCGAATCTCGTCGATAAACCAGCGCTGAAACTCCTGCGAAGTCTCAACCGCACCTCCACCGACAATCAGAGCATCGGGATCGAAGGTGTTCACCATCTCGTCGAAGAACAGTCCCAGCCCGTGGGCCTGAACGCGAAACACATCGCGTGAAAGTTCATCGCCCTTCTCGGCCATGCCACGCACCAGTTTCGCCGCCTGGTGAATATCAGTCTTACCCAGCTCGTGTCCGGGATATCGCGGCAGGAAATATGGCAGGAGCGTCTTTTCAATCGCGGTCAGCGAGCACACAGATTCGAGATCGCCGGTCCGCCCGCAATTGCACTCCGGCTTCAATCCCGGAGTGTTGGCGATGCTCTGATACGGAATCAGCACGTGGCCCAATTCCCCGCCGAATCCGTTCTTGCCCTTCACTACCTCGCCATCGATGATGATGCCGCCACCATTGCCGGTGCCAATCACTATCGAAATCGATGTCTCTTTGCTGTTGGGACCGAAGATCGCGTAATGCCCCCAGAGTGCGCCCGCATTGGCGTCGTTCAAGTACAGTACCGGCTTGCCGAGCTTGTGTGCCAGGCTCTCGCGGATATCAAATCCAGCCCACTTGCTATGTACGAAGTTGGTAGAGCCGCGCGCGCTGAGCACTCCAGAAGCACTGGCCGGACCGGGAGTATCCAAGCCCACTGCGACGATATCGGATACAGCGACTCCAGCTTTGTCTGCGGCGATCTTGAGACCATCCGCGATCTGCTGCAGGCAGATGTCCGGTCCTTGCTTAGCCAGTGCCGGGTATTCGCACAGGCCTTCAATGAGGAACTTCCCCTGCTGATCTACGATCGTATAGTTGACTGCGGTTCCGCCAAGGTCTACTCCGGCTACAACTTCCACGGGCAATTTCCTTTTCAGTACAGCAATGAGGAACGCACCAGCTTAGCAGATGAGATCTAAGACGTTTCCAGTTCCACACGAAATTCCAAAGGCATATAGCTGCAAAGCCAATGGAACTGCGGGATGAAGCCCCTCGTCCTTCTTCTGCTGATCGGTTCTTTAGCGGTCTCTGCCAACGCGGCCAAGAAGTTCTCGTACTTTCGTGTCGGCAATGCGAACGATGTGACCACCGCCGCCACGCTGGGAACGGTCCTAATGGGCGGCGGCACCGATGTCGACGCCGCTTTTGTGTGGATGTGCAGCCGCAGCGGCAATTGCGACTTCCTCGTGATCCGCGCTACCGGTACCGACGCCTACAATCCCTGCATCCAGCAGCTATGCCCGAATGAGAACTCCGTAGCGACACTCATCATCCCCAATCTGGCTGCGGCGAACGATCCTGCGGTCGCCGGCATCATCCAGCAACGCCGAAGCGATCTGGATTGCTGGAGGCGACCAGTCCAACTACGTCAAGTTCTGGCAGGGCACGCCGGTGCAGAGCACTCTGAACGCCCTGATCGCGCAGGGCGTCCCGATCGGCGGCACTAGCGCGGGAATGAACGTGTTGTCGCAATTCGTCTACACCGCCATGGCAGGTAAAGGGACCTCGTCGGGCCAGTCGCTGGGTGATCACTTCAACAAGTACATGACCTGGGCGAGAGCTTCGCCAGCATCTCGAACCTGCAGGGACTCATCGACGATCCCCACTTCCTGACCCGCGATCGCATGGGATGCGTGATGCGGGCACCCTAAGAAGTTAGCTGTCCTTGCGATAGTCGATACCCAGCTTGGTTTTGGATTCAGTCTGCTCTGATTCACTGGATGACGGGCAGCGGTCGACGAAGCCCGGCTTGTCCGGCTTCAGTTCGAACTCCTCCGAGCAGACAGCGCAGATTCGTATCGGAAATGCCATCAATTGTAATTTTACAACCCGCGTTTACCTCGATGCATCATCGCCACAGATTTCCACGTCAGCAATCCCAGCGGCACTGCGGTCGCCTCCGGCTGCCGGACTAAAACCTGACGCACTTCTGCGTAGCAAAACCATCTCAGGGTCAGCCCCTGTCGAAAGTTCTCGGAGCTCCCCGCTCCATTCTGGTCGGTCCCAACGGCTGACACTGCAAGGAAAAAAAGTGCGCCAAAAAAACGCCGGAGCGCATAGGCTCCGGCCGGTGGGCAGAACAGTGTGGGTGCTAGAAGTTAATGCATCAACTTGCGGCGAACCATACCCGCTAGCCCCAGGACACCGCTCCCCAGCAGAAGCAGGCTGGAGGGCTCCGGAGTACCAACGTGCGAGCTGCCGAAGGTTACGTCGTCAAATACGATCTGGTTCGCCACACCGCCGAAATCGATGGACATCGCGGTACCGGCGAAGGAAACACCAAAGGGAAAGAACGGGCAGAACCCGGCGTTGTATCCCGGACACGGTCCGCTCACAGTCGTCGGCAGAACCAGGGAAGCGAGCAGCGTACCCGTTCCGTCCAGGCCGCTCCATACGTTGACGGTACCGCCTACGTTGATGGCAGTGTAGTTAAACGCGAAGCCCGTGGTGAAGCCCGCAGCGACATCGACGAAGGTGTTCGAACCCGTCAGGAAGAACAGCGCTCCGTGCTGGGAGTTCGGATCCCCAAGTCCACCGCGCGAGGTGTTCGAACAGACGTTATTCAAGTCATTCAGGCAGATGGCCAGCGCATTGGTGGGAAAAGAGACGCCGAAGTTCGGTCCACTCAATCCAGCGCTGCTGGTGCCACCGTTGTAAAACTGAAGGATTTGCGGATAGTTGGTGGTGGGATAGGGCCCGACGCCCTCGAAAGTGAGGTCAATCACGGCAGCACTGGCCGACATCGTTGTCACGACCAGAATTGCAGCTAGACCGGCGACTAACTTAACATTCAATTTTTTCACGCTTTTTCTCCCGCTCCTGAGCTACCTGCTCCTGAGCTACCTGCTCCCGAGCTAAAGGTTGATTGACGTGGCGGCGAAGTTGTTCGCACACACCATAAGAAACAACGATCTGCTGGCAGTCAGATAGCTGCAACTACGACGCCAAATGATCCCATTGAAAGCAAGCCTCTTAGCGTGTTTACGACGCCAAGCAAGTGCAAACTGTTGCACACAAGGAGACATTTGATTCCTCTCTGGCACGATAGTGGCTGACCGGCTCAGACGGCTTTACGCGACCGGGCCGCGTCGTTAGCCAAGGCGTTGGCTTCCAGGTTCTGCTCGCGGCTGATGTGGGCAATCGAGAACTCGAGCGAGCGCGCGAGCTTGCGGCAGGTCCAGTTCAGCGAGTAGAGCCGTGCACTGCGACAGGCGTAGAGACCCGTCATCTGCTTCACCATGATCTCCGAGTCGGAGAAGACGTGCAGGGTGCTGGCCTTAACCGAAACCGCGTGTTGCAGGGCCTCCAGCAAGGCGACATATTCGGCTACATTGTTGTCCTGGCGGCCGATCGCCCGCGCGATGAACACTTTCTCGCCGTCAGCCTGCTCGATCACTACTCCAATGCCCGACGGCCCCGGACTACCGTGGGACCCGCCATCAACATAAGCCACAAGATTCGGCATCAAACCCCTGCTACCTCGACAATGCCGCACTTGACGGTTGGCGTCAAGAGGCTTGTGTGGTTCGCGTCGGTGCAAAACTCTGACGCGTGGGTCTGTGAAAAATGTGTGACAAAAGCGGAAATATTTCCTCCCCTCGAAACTCGACCCACTGTTTTTTCAGCGAGTTGCGCGCCAGAAATTCGGCTCGAAAAAATACGCGGTTTGCACCAATCTTGGGCATTGACATCCCACATTTCTATATTAGGATTGCCCTCGTCGACGGCAGAAAAGGGTTGGCATCATAATCGTAGCTGACCTGAAGTATGCTGAGTGGCCCGTTCGAGCGAGGTGACTCGCCGTAACTGCCAGACCCGAAAAAACCGACTGCACTGCGAGGTGTCAGCCGGGGTTTGGAACCGCGAAAGCGGTGGCCGCATCAAGGGCTGTGACGGTACATGCGTCCACGCCGGGGGCTCCCTCGCAGGAGTTGTCGGCTAGAGCATAACCAAAGTCACAGCCTTTTCTATTGCCTAAAATCTTGGGCGTCCGTTTTCAATACAACCAAAGCGCTCCTCCAAACAAGCCAAGCTCCTCCCTCTAGTCGGGCCTTCGGCTATTCATTTCCTTTATCAACAGAATCTTGCAAAAGCCTGTGGATGATTCGGATTTTGCGGCTTTGAAGAGTGTCTTTCTAAGGACTTCCACGTATTGCACTCGCCTCGGTGCGATTCCATAAACCGATTCAACTTCAACGTACATTTCCCGCACCAGGCGCCGCCAGCACATCGCCCAGAGCGATCAACCGACAAACTCCGACGCTCCTCGACCTCAAGACCGCGAAGCCGCCGTTATGGCTTCTTGCGTTGGGCGCGTCTGCCCTTGTCAATGAGTTGGACGGCGCGGTCTTTCCCCTTGACGCCCAGTATCTGGTACTTCTCGCCTGACAGTGCGTGGTAGTTGACGAAGAATTCCTCGAGTTCGCGAACAAACTGCTTGCCAAGATCGTCGATCACCTTGATGTCTGCAAAACTATGGTTTTCTTGCTCGATGGCTACCACGCGATCGTTTCGTTCCTTACCTTTCTTTCCCGTTTGTTGGCCTTCAATGACTCCCACGATGCGCGCCTTTAATACACAACCCGCGAACGCTGGCTCGTCCATCAGCACCAGCACATCCACTGGGTCCCCGTCATCGGCCAGGGTCGAGGGCACAAATCCAAAGTCGTAGGGAAATGTCATTCCCGCGGGCAGCACCGTCTTGAGTTCAAAAGCCCTCTCATCCTCATTGAAGGCATACTTGTTGCGGCTGCCTTTCGGAGTCTCAATCACCACCCGCACCTTGTCTTTATCTTTCTTGTCGACGGGAGCAAGCTTTACAGGGTTTGACATCGAACCTCGACCGCTATCGTTCTTACTCATGGGAACTCCTGTCGCGCGCCGGAGAACTTTTGTGCTCCCCGTACTGAGTTTGAATTTTGAGTAACTTCCTGCGGAGACGGCGGAATACCAACTCTCGACTCTCCCAGATGACAACTGACACCAGCAGCCAGGCGAGGATCGCCAGCCCCAATGCCACGGTCGCGGAGTGGTTCAGGACCGTCCAATACGTTGCGGCAGCGAAGGCCACTAGTCCAGCGCCACCCATCGCTGCGCCGGCCGCGTCCGCGCCTGCTAACTTTCGAGCGCGCACGGCGCCGTGCTTGCCGGCTTCTGCTTTCTTGCGTTCTTCATGCGACGCAATCAGCGTCGCGGTCGCGGGAAAAATCGCGGGGAACGCCAGGAAAAGTCCGCCAATTCCCGCTCCGAACTTGTTCGCCACCAGCGCAGCAATAAGCGTCACGCTCCCGCCCACCAGGAAGCGGAGCACGTACTCGTACCACTTGGTACGTCGCAGGGCAGAAGTGTCGATCTCAATCCGCATTGGGTCATCTCAGGAGCCCCGACCATAAAGTCAGGGCCGACACGAGCCAAACGACCAAGGGCACAACCGTTGTTGTCAGCACGGAAAACTTCGTTCGGAACAGCAGTTGGCTCACAATCCACGCATAAAGAATGAAAGCCAGCGCACTCAACATCATGGACTTAACTTCGATGCTCGCGTACGTGCTGCCATGTTGAGCGATTGCCAGGCCCAGCGAAGCTAACGCTACCGAAGGCGCAGCGCTGAATAGCCCCGCAAAGCTTTTTGGCTTCAACAGGTCGCCCAGCAAAGCGAACGTGGAAACCACCAGGCCGCCAATCACGAAACGCACAATGAGTTCTTTCATGCGCCTCCCTGGTCGAAGAAGCTGTGCCTGGTGACTCGGCTCCGACTAACGTTAACCTGTTTGGTAACGCAGGAGCCAGCAGGCAAACACCTTAGTTCTTCGCATTGCGTCCCTCACCGACGATTCGGATTTTTTCGAAAGGAAGGGGGCCGCCTTCGCTCGACAGTGGCAAATCGTGCGATGTAGCGTACGCCTGATCGACGCAAAATACCCCGGCAGTATAGTTGTAGCTCGGCCACACTTAGCCCGCCCGAGTAGCCCTCCTCGTCAGAGCTGCCCTACACCTTAAGCAGGTTGAGCTTTCAAACCGAACACACCACTTCCTCAATCGTTAAAGTGGGATTCGACTCTTTCAACATTGCAACCAGGCAACGGAACATCCATGCTGCTCGGCATCCATCCCTCGCGGTTTGTGAAAACCGTTGAGTGATCCGGCACGCTTTCGGCGCCTCGGTAGTCGTTGACGTATCAAACTCTCCCGCCTGGGACGACGCGGCGGTCCTGAAGTTTTTTGAGACATCAACCCGCACCCTCCTTACCCATGAAGCGGCCGCAGGGGTAAGACATCACGTTGCGTTATCGGTTGTGGGAACCGAGCGGCTGTCCGAAAGCGGTTACATGCGGGCCAAGATCGCTCAGGAGAAATTGATCACGGAATCTTCAATCCCCTACTCCATCGTCCACGCTACGCAGTTCTTCGAGTTCCTCAAGGGCCTTGCCGACATTTCCATGGTCGGCGACAAGGTGCATCTGCCGCATGTGCTTTTCCAGCCGATGGCTGCCGACGATGTCGCGCGTGGCGTGGCCAGGATTGCAGTAGATCAGCCGGTAAACGGCATCCTCGAAATTGCCGGCCCGGAACAGTTTCGTCTGGATGAACTGGTCCAGCGCCGCTTGGCCTCGCTCAACGATCCCCGCGAAGTCATCACTGACCCAAATGCGCTTTACTCTGGGGCGAAACTCAGCGAGAGAACGCTACTCCCCGGCAATAACGCACGACTCGGCGAGACCCGTTTCGAAACTTGGCTGACTCAGCCCGCGGCACAAATTCCGAGTGCGCATCCTCAGCCAACAGGCGTCGCAGCAGTGACCACGGAGAAACAGAGTCGTAAGAAAGCCAGCTGATATCGCCACCGCGTAGGCCGTCCGGCACTACGCGCAACTGCGAAGTGCCGACCAGCAAACACGACGCTTTGAAATGGCGTCGCTCAACGAAAGATTAGTTTATGACATTCACAAAACTACTTTTGGCGCTGGCATGTCTCATGTCCGCCACGCTAGTAGCACAGGAGGCCAAGGTAACGCAGCTCATGTCGAAAGACCTGACAAACATGTCCTGGCGAAGAAGGTCTGATGATCACCGTGGAATATCCGCCGGGCAGCGTCGGACCCAATACATCGCCACAATGCACATGCGTTTGTTTATGTGCTTGAAGGCTCGATCGTGATGCAGGTGAGAGGCGGAAAGGAAGTGACTCTGACGCCCGGTCAGACCTTCTACGAAGGCCCCGATGATGTCCACGTCGTCGGGCGGAACGCCAGCCAAACCAAGCCGGCGAAATTCGTCGTGTTCCTCGTTAAGGACAAAGGCGCTCCCGTGCTGGTACCCGCCAACTAAAACATGAAACCGCGAGTAGTTCTGCTCGCACAGACTTACAAACTTAAGGAGAACATTCATATGAGCACGATAACGGTAAAAGATGGCACGACAATCTACTACAAAGACTGGGGCAAAGGCCCGGTCGTCACGTTTTCGCACGGATGGCCGCTGAGTTCCGATGCGTGGGACGGACAAATGCTCTTCCTCGCCCAGAATGGTTTCCGCGTGGTTGCGCACGACCGGCGCGGCCATGGCCGCTCGAGCCAAGCTTCGTCCGGGAACGACATGAATGGGTATGCCGACGATCTGGCAGCCGTCATCGATGCGCTTGATCTCAAGGATGTCACTCTCGTAGGTCACTCCACGGGCGGAGGCGAAGTGGCGCGCTACATCGGACGCCACGGCACAAAGCGGGTTGCTGCGGCTATCCTAATCGCCTGCTGTGCCGCCGATTCTGGTGAAGTCCGCTACCAATCCCGAGGGGATCCCGATCGAAGTGTTTGACGGATTGCGCAGCGGCCTCGCCGAGGATCGTTCGCAGTTCTACAAAGACTTTGCCGTGATGTTCTATGGCGCCAATCGGCCGGGTGCGAAGGTCTCGCAGGGAATACTCGACCAGTTCTGGCTATGGAGCATGCAGGGCGGTCTCAAGAACTCCTACGACTGCATCAAGGCATTTTCAGAGACCGACTTTACCGAGGACCTCAAGAAGTTCGATGTGCCCACGCTGATCATGCACGGTGAGGACGACCAGGTCGTGCCTATCAATGACTCATCGAAGAAATCGGCCAAGCTCATCAAGGGAGCGCAGGAAATCTACTATCCGGGCAGGCCTCATGGCCTCACAGCTACGCATCAGGATGAAGTCGATGCGGACTTGCTGAAATTTCTGAAGCCGGTTCAAAAGGCCCGCAAGGCAGCATAAACTCTTGCGTCCGGCAGATCGCATTCCTTTGCCGGTCTGCCGGGCGTGAGGACGTTAAGTGCCGGCCTGCGACATGACGGTCGAAATCCTCTCCAGCATACGGCCCGGGGTGGATGTGGAGGTGCAAATGCTAGATCTCGAATCTGGTGATCGAATTGAACTGTTCTACGAAGACTCCCCTGCCAGGACGATTCGTGCAACAGTCGGCCGTTTGTTGACTGATTGGGATGAAGGGATGGGCATCGAGGTTGAAGAGTATGTTACTTGTTGGATCGAGATCAACGTAGATAAGCCGAGCGACAGGGACGCCCAACAGGTTGTATTGCTTTGCACGGATTTCCAGTATCGGCTAAACGGCCGCCCGGCAATTGTTCGTAAGAGGCAGGATTAGGTAGCCTAAGTAAGCGCGGGTACCCAGGTTCGCGTCCTTCTTTTGGACGCAAACCTGGGAATATTTTGGACTCGCAGGTGGCCCGCAATTGCCGCTGGCAATTGTGGGTTGACCGACAACTGCCCACTGCTTTTCCAATAGTGGGAAATTTCCGGTTACCTCGTAACGTCAACTCCCCCGAAATCTCTCCCTTCCCTCTTGACTTCTCCGTACCCTCAAAGCTGGACACCTATGCCCGGGGCAGCTGTTTTTCTGACAACTGACCACTTGCACCCCTGAAGAAACGGGCGATCCCGTGTGGGACCGCCCGATGTAGTTGGAGCTGGTTGTAGAGGTTGTTGCTCGTTAATCGTTGCCTTCAGCCATCTGCTTCATGACCTGGTCGAGGTTGAAGCTGGCCGGCTTCTGGCGTGGGGGGAATTGCTTGAAGCTGGTCAGCCACTGTCCGACGAAGGCCTGGGCAGGGGTGAGCAGGAAGACGCGGTCGATGCGCCAGTGCGAGTAGTCGATGGCTTCCATCTCGGCCCGCTCGAAGGGATCGGCGTGGAGGTCGAACAGCTTGGGGACGCGGAGAGAAACGAATGGCGTCTCCCACACGGAGAAGCCGTGAGCGGGCTGCTCCAGGAACATGGCCTTCCACTTGTCGTAACGTAAGGCAGCAAGCTCGCCGTCATCGGTCCAATAAAGGAACTCGCGACGAGGATCGACGTCGGTGTCTCCCTTGAGATAAGGCATGAGGTTGTAGCCATCGAGGTGGACCTTGTAGGTAGTGGCGCCAGCCTGGTAGCCGGTCAACAGCTTCTCTTTGACGTCGGGCACGCCCGCAGCGGCCAACAACGTGGTGGCCCAGTCTTCATGAGCAATGGTGCCGTTGAAGACCGATCCCGGCTTGACGGTTCCTGGCCAACGGATGAGGAAGGGCACGCGATATCCGCCTTCCCAACTGGTGTTCTTCTCGCCGTGGAAAGGAGTGGTTCCGCCGTCGGGCCAGCTCATGACTTCGGCGCCGTTGTCGCTGGTGAAGATGACGATGGTGTTGTCAGCAATGCCGAGGTCGTCGAGCTTCTTGAGGAGCACGCCGATGTTGTCGTCGAGCTGGGTCATGCCGGCGCCGTAGAGGCCCTTCTGGTTTTCCATGGCGGCGTATTGCGGAGGAAGGTGCGTCCAGATGTGCATGCGGGTGGTGTTGTGCCAGATGAAGAATGGCTTGCCGGCCTTGACGGCGCGGTCCATGTCTTCGAGCGTGACCGCCAGGAATTCGTCGTCGGCGGTCTCCATGCGTTTCTTGGTCAGCGGACCGGTGTCTTCGCAAGTCTGCTTGCCCCAGGGGCCGAAGCGCGGATCGGAAGGCGCGGGATTGTCGGTAGCGGTGGCTGTGCACTTGAACACTCCACGCGGACCGAACTCCTTCGTGAAGGTGGGATTGCGCGGGTAGTCCACGTTTTCGGGCTCTTCTTCGGCGTTCAGGTGATAGAAGTTGCCGAAGAATTCATCGAAGCCGTGCACCGTGGGCAGGAATTCGTTGCGATCGCCAAGGTGGTTCTTGCCGTTCTGGAAAGTCATGTAGCCGAGCGGCTTGAGCAGGTCGGCAATCGTCGGATCTTCTTTCTGGAGTCCGAGCTTGGAGCCGGGCAGTCCGACCTTGAGTAGACCGGTGCGGATGGGGCTTTGGCCGGTGATGAAGGCGGCGCGGCCGGCGGTGCAACTCTGCTGCGCGTACGCGTCGGTGAACAGCGCGCCTTCGTGGGCCAGGCGGTCGATGTTGGGCGTCTTGTAGCCCATCATGCCCAGGTTGTAAGCGCTGACGTTGAAGTAGCCGATGTCGTCACCGAAGATGACGAGGATGTTGGGTTTCTTTGCGCTCGCGGCTTGCGCCTGCGAGGTCGCACTGGCGCCGCCGAGAAAGCTCGACACGGCGAGCGCTCCCAGCGCCAGCTTTCTGATTCCTGCTCCTAAATCCATGGGTATCCCTTCTGCGTAAATAGTGGTTAGCTCCCGAGAGGGAGACGTGCTCTTGCCTGGGGCCGTGACTCCGATTGCGGGGGTGGAGGAAAACTGCCAATTCGTGACAGGAACTCCCGACCATACTGCTCTACCCGCGGGTGGTCGGGAGGTTCGCAGAAATTCCGCTGCGCTCAGCGCTCACGAGTGCCTCGCTCGCGCTTGACCGATGTGGTGATGGTGCGTTCGCAGTCTACTACACTAACGATCCGCTGGTTAACTGCGAATTGTGCCGGTAGCAGCGTCCCAGGTCACGGTCGCCTTTCGGAAGTACGCCTGGTTGGCCATGTGGCACGCAGCGGCGGCGTGGTGTCCGAAGACAGCGTCCTCGACCACCGGCCTGCGGGTGCGCACGGCCTCCATGAAGTTCCACATGTGGGGCGCTTCGTCGTCGTACGAGGGACCGCTGTAGGTGACGGCTTCGGCGACGAACTCGTGTCCGGGCTCGGGATCGTGCTGGTTGCGCCAGTCGGTCTCGTAGGTCTTACGCATGGCGGCGGGGAACCCCTGATCGTAATAGCTGGGAGCGGTGTCGATCCCACGTTGTGGGATATAGGTGAAATCGCGCTCGCGGATTTCGAGCATGCCCTTGGGGCCCATGAGGCGGGTCATCTCGGAAGTCTCGGTGCCGAGGGTGAGACGCACGTAAGCAGGCACGCTGCCGTATTCGAAAATTGCGGCCTGGAGGTCGGGCATGTTGCGGCCGTCCTTCCAGCGGACGATGCCTCCGGTAGCGAAGGCGCGCGTGGGCGCCTGGTTGATGCCGGTGACGAACATCATGCCGCTGACGAGATGCACCATGAGATCGCCGGCGACGCCGGTGCCGTATTCCTTCCAGCAGCGCCAGCGCGCGAAGGTAATGGGATCGAAGGGCTTCTTGGGCGCGGAGCCGAGCCAGGTGTCCCAGTCGAAGTTTTCGGGAGAGAGGCCGGGGGGCGGGGGATACTCCCAGGCGCCGGTGGGATCGTTGCGGCCGAGGGAGAGCTCGACGGAGAGCAGCTCTCCGATGGCTCCCTGGTCGTAAAGCTGCTTTGCTTTCGCCAGCAAGGCGGAGCTGACTCGCTGCGAGCCGATCTGGACGATGCGTCCGGATTTTTTGGCGGCCGCAACCATGGCGGCTCCGTCTGCCACAGTGTGGGACATCGGCTTTTCGCAATACACATCTTTGCCAGCGGTGACGGCGTCAACCACGATCTGTTTATGCCAGTGGTCGGGCACGGCGACGATGAGCGCCTGGATATCTTTGTTGGCGAGGAGCTCCTGATACTTGCGCGTGGTCATGATGTCGGGGCCGGCAATTTCCTTGGCGAGGGTGTGGCGGCCGTCCCAGAGATCGCAGGCGGCGAGGCACTTGGTGCCGGGCAGATCGACGGCGGTCTTGAGGAGTCCGGAGCCTTGCATGCCGATGCCGATGATGCCGAACTGCACGGTCGCGCCGTTGGGGCCGGAGGCCCATTCCTGCGCGTAGGAGGGTTCGGGGAGAGCCATGGCCTTGGTGGCAAGGGCGAGTCCGGCGGCTCCGGCGGCGGTCTGAAGGAAATTGCGGCGAGTGAAGTCGGATTTCATGGCGGTGGGCCTCCGGGTGATGATAGTAAATCGACGAGATTCGGATTGAGGGCAAAAAACCAAATTCCGTCAGGGGCTAAAGCCCAACATTCACGGCGCCTGTTACGGCACGGCTGAAGCCGTGCCCCTTCAAGGCGCCCCTTCAAAGTGCTATTTCGCCAGCGGCTTCATGGCGACTTCCTTGAAGATGACGACGTCTGCATCTTCGTTCTCATATTTGCCTTTTTGTTCGTCATAGTTGCCGTGGTTCTGCAGGCCGAACCATCCGAAGTTGGGCCGCCGACCGCGCGTGCCCTCGAACCAGAACTTCCTGTCGGGCACCGGGTCGCCTTCTGTGTAGTCGGTAACTTTAACGCCATTGAGCATGACGATGGTGCGCGGGCCGTCGAGGGTGATCTCCATGGTGTTCCACTGCGGGCCGGGCTTGCCCGGTTTGGCGAGAGGTTTGGTCAAGGAATAGAGCGTGCCGGTGACGTGATACTCGTCTTCGCCTGAGGTTTCGGGGTGATTGTCGATCTGGACTTCGTAGCCGTAGTGGACGGGCATCCAAGGCTCGCGTGGCTCGATAGGGATGCGGATGAAGACGCCGGAGTTGTCGTTCTCGTCACGCATCTTGTACACGACGCGGATGACACAATTGCCGACCGGGCCTGAGGTCCAATAGAGAAGTCCCATACCGCCGTGGGTCCGCATGAGGCCGTTCTCGACAATCATTTCGCCGGGGCCTACGTGCTTCCAGCCAGTGAGGTCTTTGCCGTTGAAGAGTTGGATCCAGCCGTCGGATTGGGCGAGAAGGGGGAGAGCGAACAGCAGAAGAAGTGCGAGACAGCAGAGTCGTTTCACGGCGGCCTCCGGAATGAGTGCGCGGACAGAGACGAATTGTCCGCAGCGGAGAATCATGCTCCGAAGGAAGGGATATTGGCAAGAGAGTAAAGCGGGTTATAAGAACTTGCCTTGATCCAGCGAGAGAATGCCCTTTCCAACCACCTGCCGGAACCATTCGTCGTGATCGAAGTAGTTGGCAACCAACTCCTCCACGATCTGGCCCGCGCCTTTGTCGGTGCGCGAGGCAAAGCGGTTCCGTTTCGCTTCGAGCTCGGGAGCAAGGGGGATTTCCATGCCAGTGATTCTAGGCGGGATCGCATGTAACTGCCAACAGAGAGAACCGACGCCGGATTGCAAGCGAGTAAACGCGAAACCCGCCCTACCGTCCAAGAACAGGCCGGTAGAACCCGCTGATTCATTGGGCCAGTTCCAAAACGACCACCTGGTCGATTTCGCCGGACGTGCGCTTCGGAAGCTGGAGCACGACGCTGGCTTCCGATAGGCCGTAGCTGACCTTGGTTCCTCCGTTCAGCAGGTGCGCATCGCGCACGGGCTTGGCGATGCCAGGAAGCGCCAATACGCTCAGTGTCGGATCGAGGACGTGCACATAAATGATGTTGCCGCGTTGCGTGGTGACGCCCCATCCGCCGGGCTTCACCGGACCGCCGTGAGTACCATAGATTGAGTCGCCGTAAATCTTCAGCCACGCTCCCATTTCGCGCAGGCGATCGGCGAAGGCAGTTTGAATCTCCCCATTGGGCTGGGGACCGACGTTAAGCAGAAAGTTAGCGCTGTTGCCGGCGGCGCGAACCATGTACTGGATGAGGTCGTGCAAGCTCTTGGGCTGCAGGTCGGTCAGCTTGAAACCCCAGGAACCACTGGGATACATGGTGTCGTTGGTTTCGAGTGGAAGCTGGCTGATGGGAGCGCCGCCCCATCCGGTGGTGTTGTCGCCGGGAAGGTCTTTCTCGAAAGTTTGATAGTCCTCGCCGGGAAAGGGCAGCTTGTGATGGTTGGAGACGATCAGCGCGCCGGGTTGCAGTTGGTGAATCGTCGCGTAGGTGCGGTCGAGTTGCCAGTCGGCGCCGGGCTTGTCCCACATGCCGTCGAACCATACGCCGCCGATTTCGCCGTAGTTGGTGAATAACTCGGTCAACTGCGCGTTCATGAAGTCGAGGTAGCGCGGCCATTGTCCATTGGTGGGGCGGCCTTCCCAATGACCGGTGCCGCCCAGCGGATAGTAGTCAGGATGATGCCAGTCCAGTTGCGAGTAGTACACGAAGAGCTTGATGCCCTGGCGATGACATTCGTCGGCTAGCTGGCGGATGACGTCTTTGCCGTAGGGAGTGGCGTCAACGATGTTGTACTTGTTCTGTTTGGTGGCGAACATGGAGAAGCCGTCGTGGTGGCGCGAAGTTACGACGATGTAGCGCATGCCTGCCTGCTTGGCTAGTGCGACCCACTGCGCCGCGTCGAACCTGGTGGGATAAAACTGCGCCGCCAGTTGTTCGTATTGCGGGCCGGTGAGACCGCGGTTCTGCATTACCCATTCGCCGTCGCCGAGCTCGCTGTAGATTCCCCAATGGATGAACATGCCAAAGCGAGCCTGCTCGAACCACTCGCGGGACTTCAGGTTTTCGGGCGAGGGCTGATAGGCGGGCTGCGCGGCGAGTGAGAGGGAGAAGAAGTAGAGAGTACCGATGATAGTTGCAAAGCGGCAGAGTTGCCGGCGACGACGGGGTAAGTTCGGCATGGGGAATAGGTTAAATGACGGGGCGGGAAGCAGGGTAAGCCGGGGAAAATGCAGGTCCCTTCGGCAAGCTCAGGGCAGGCTCCTCGACTCCGGCCGCTTCGCTCCCTGCGCTCTGGACGACGAGAACAAAGCGTTTCTACGGCGCAGCTAAGACTGTGTCCCTTCCAAACTGCTTAGCGGCGGTCCGCGGCTACGAGACTTTCGCGATACCACTCCAGGGTGCGACGCAGTCCTTCTTCCAGGGTGAAGCGGGGAGCGTGACCGAGATCGCGGATTGCGGCGGTGGTGTCGGCTTGCGAATCACGAACATCGCCTGCGCGAGGTGGGCCGTACTGAGCAGGGATCTGGACTCCCTCTATCTTTTGCAGCAGGTCCCACACTTGGTTCAAGGAATAGCGATCGCCGTTTCCGGCATTAAAGACTCGGCCGGCAACGCCGGGCGCCTGCGCCGCTTTGAGGATGAGGGCGACGACGTCTTCGATATAGGTAAAGTCGCGGGTCTGCTCGCCGTCTCCGTGAATAGTGGGAGCGGTGTGCTGCAGTAGGCAGGTCATGAAGACCGAGATGACGCCGGAATAGGGGCTGCCGGGATCCTGGCGCGGGCCGTAGACATTAAAGAAACGAAGCGAGGTTGCATCCAGTCCATAGCATGACGAAAAGGCGCTGCAGTAATACTCGCCCATCAACTTCTGGGCGGCGTAGGGCGACCTGGGGTTGGCTTGCATCGTCTCCACTTTGGGGAGCACTGCGGTGTCGCCGTAAGCCGAGGAGGAAGCGGCATAGACGACCTTGCGGACTCCGCCGTCAACACAGGCGCGCAGAACGTTGAAAGTGCCGTCGATGTTGCATTCGTGCGAGGGCACTGGATCGACGATCGATTTCGGCACCGACGGAATCGCCGCAATGTGGAAAACCGTGTCGGCGCAAGAGATCAAGGGAAGGATTTCGTCAAGATCGCGAATGTCGGTGGGATGGAACGTAATGCGCGATGATATTTCGTCGAGGTTCTCGCGGCGGCCGGTAGAAAGGTTGTCGATCACTTTAACCGAGCCGTCGCCCAGGGCGAGCAGGCCGCGAACGAGTGCGGACCCGATGAAGCCCGCCCCTCCGGTGACTACGTATTTCTTCATGATGGCGATGACTTTCCTTCTGACAATTTAGAATTCCACACGCTATTGTACTGTGGGAGACGGCGGGGGCAGGACTGAGGTAGTTCCGTTAACCATGACTGGCCTGTTTCGGCACGCTGTTAGCGACCCGCGCCAGTTTGGCACGCCCTGCAATTGCTGCTGAAGCGACAGAGGTACGGTTGGCGGAGTTAGTGATATTCTATAGCTTGCCAAGTGTATGGAGAATCGGTTACTCCGCAGGCGAATCTCTGTGGCGCCGGTCTTTTTTGCAAGCTGGCGACGAGTGACGGGTGCATTGCGAAGGCAGGCATTTTTCGCGTCTCACGCGGGGGTTTCCGGGCGCCGGATTCGGAAGTAACAACTACTGACGGCATGCAGGTGTGCGATACGCAATCCAACGATCAGTTTCCCTTATATTACAGCGGCTTTTGGCGCCGTCGGAACGGCAACGAACGGAGTGAGTAAAGTGGCGCTTGAACCCACGAATTCAGAGCCATCGGCGGTGGCAGTCGCGTCCGAGAACGGGGCCGGCGTCACAGTTAAGACTGCACCCAAGGGTCCTTCGCTGTGGGAACGCACCCAGGGAGTTGGCTGGCGTGGCTGGTTGCTGGTCGCGGTGTTCCTGGGCCTCTATGGCCAAGTGCTGATCCATCTGGTGCGACAGTGGAACAGCGATGCCGATTATTCCCACGGATTTCTGGTTCCATTTCTCTCGGCTTACCTGATCTGGCAGCGCCGCGACAAGCTGGCGGAGATTCCGCGGCGTCCTTCGAATTGGGGCCTGCTGGTGGTAGTCGGTTCGTTGGGGTTGCTGTTTCTGGGTAGCCTGGGAGCAGAACTATTCCTTACCCGGATCTCCATCATTGGAACAATCTGCGGCCTGATCCTTTATTTCTCGGGATGGCGACTGCTGCGGGCGATGGCATTTCCGCTGGCCTTCCTGATGTTTGCCATTCCGATTCCAGCGATAATCTATAACGAAATCGTTTTCCCGCTACAAGGCATAGCTTCGCGTTTTGCCACCGGAATTCTGGAGTGGCTGAACCTTTTCCCGATCATGCGCGAGGGCAACGTTCTGATCATGCCCGGGATGCGCCTGGAAGTGGTGGAGGCGTGCAGCGGAATTCGTTCGCTGATGTCGCTGCTGGCGCTGGCTGCTGGATATGGATACCTGGCGGAGAAGAGCGTGCCGGTGCGCTGGTTCCTGTTCCTGGCAATGGTGCCGCTGGCAATCGTCAGCAATGGAACGCGGGTGATGATCACGGCGCTGATGACCAATTACATCGGACCGAAGGCAGCCGAGGGATTTATGCATGAGTTCTCGGGCTGGGTGATCTTCGTGGTGGCGACGGCGTTGTTCCTGGCCCTGCACACCCTGACGGTGGTGGTTCGCAAGAAATTGGGATGGATGCCGAAAGATACGGAAGCGGCAGCGAAAGCGTAGGTGGTGGGATGAATAACGCGGCGCGATATTGGACGATGATTGCGGTGCTGCTGGCGGGCACTGCGGGCATGGGCTTCCTCTCACACGGAGAGTCGACCCCACCCTCCCGTCCGATGAACGAGTTCCCCAAAGACATAGGTAGCTACAGGACCGTGGCTGAAATTCCGTTCGACGAGGACACGCTGAAGGTGCTGGGCGTGACGGACTATCTGAACCGGGTGTATTTCGATCCGGCGCAGGGAGACCTTGGGCTGTATATCGGCTATTTCCGTACGCAGCGCACCGGGGCGACCATACACTCGCCGAAGAATTGCCTTCCCGGCGCGGGATGGCAGCCAGTGATTTCCGAAATCTATCAATTGAAGCTGGACGACGGCCGAACCGTGCCAGTGAACCATTACGTGATCCGTAAAGATCTCGAACAGCAAGTGGTTCTTTACTGGTACCAATCGCACGGGCGAGTAGTGGCCAGCGAATATTGGGGCAAATTCTACATGGCTTACGATGCGATTCGGCTCAATCGCACGGATGCGGCACTGGTGCGCATCACAGCTCCGGTGCGTAACGGAGACGTGGCCGCAGCGCAGGCCCAGGCCGTAGCGTTTGCCAAACAAGTTGCAGTTGATGTCAGTCAGATTATTCCCCAGTGACCCCAGGAGAATTCATGCGGAATCGTTTCGTCATTTCTATTACAACGGCGCTGGTGGCCGTGCTGCTGATTGCTGCGACCGGATGCAAAGCCAATCCGGAAAAGGCCAAGAAAAAGTATCTTGAGAGCGGCGTGAGTTATGTGGACAAGAAGCAGTACGACGCGGCCGTGATCCAGTTTAAAAAGGCCCTGCAGGTCGATCCCAATTACGCGGAAGCTCATTATCAATTGGCGCTGACCTATCTTCGACAAGGGAAAGGCAAGGACGGCTACCTCGAGCTGCGCCAGGCGGTCAAGCTGGATCCCAACAACATGAAAGCCCGGCTGGAGTTGGGCAATCTGCTGTGGGCCGGCAGAGACTTCAAGGGGGCTGAAGAACAGGCCCACTACGTGGTTGAGCACGATCCAAACAACGCCGACGGATACACCCTGATGGGTACCACCTACTTCGCCCTGAAGGACACCGACCAGGCGATGCAGGCCTATAACAAGGTCATCGAACTGAAGCCCAACGACTCGGGCGCGTACTTGAACCGCGGCGTGCTGTACGCGAGCACGAAACGCGATGCCGAGGCGGAGGCGGATTTCCGCAAAGCCATCAGCTTGAACCCCAAGAACCTGGAGGCGTACTCCAACCTTTCGCGCTTCTATGTGTACAAACAGGAGCCGGCGAAAGCCGAAGGAGTGCTGCAGGAGGGAATCAAGAACGATCCGGATTCGCCGGCGAACTACCTGCGGCTGGCAGGCATGCTGCTGCAAGAGAACCGGGCGGCTGATGCTGACACTGTGATCTCGAACCTGCGAGACCGGCTTCCGAAAAACCCCGAAGTGGCTGGCGCGATCGCCGAGTTCTACATGGCAGAGCGGAAACCCGACGCCGCCATAAAGGAATACCAGCGCGGGCTGGCGCTCGATCCCAAGAACGATAAGCTTAAGGCGGCTTTGATGGAGACTTACTTGATGTCGGGGCACATCGACGAAGTCACCAAGATGGACCAGCAATTGCTCAAAGAAAAGCCCAACGATGTGACCGGTCTTATGTTCCGGGGCCGTCTGGAAGCCATCAAGGGCGACTACCCCACGGCGGTTACGACCTTCCGCGCCGTAGTGAAGAACTCTCCGGAAGATCCGCAAGCCCACTATTACCTGGGGCAAGCGCTGCTCAAGACGGGCGATTTGACGGGCGCTAAGTCCGAGTTTCAGGAAGCGATCAAGCGTAAGCCCGATAATCCTGCCTACCTTCAGGCCCAGGCTGAGGCTTACCGCGACTCGCGCGACTACGCGACTGCGAAAGAGTTTGCCGACCGCCTGTTGAAGATGAACGACAAGAATCCTCAGGCCCACTACCTGATGGCCTCCATCGATTTAGGGGCAAAGGACTATCAAGGCGCTTTGGAGCAATTGGCAATCGTCGCCCAGGCGGCACCCAACGATCCGACTGTCCACGTGAATATGGCATTCGCGTATGGGGGATTGAAGAAGTTTCCCGAGGCCGAGCGTGAATTTCAAACTGCGCTGAAGTTAAACCCGCAGAACGACACCGCGATGGGCGAATACGTTCAGATGCTGTTTGGACTTAACCAGGGACCCAAGGCATTGCAACTGGCCAGTCAATACGCCACGGCCAACCCGACCCGTCCGGCAGCGCAATTTATCTATGCTTCCTCGCTGGCCAACAGCAAGAAGCTGGACGAATCGATCCCGGTGTATGAGAAGTGTATCCAACTGGAACCAAAGTCGCTGCTGCCGTATATGCAACTGGCCCGGGTCTACGAAATACTGGGTAAGCCCGACGATGCGCTCGCGACCTATCAGAAGGCCCTGGCAGCGGTACCGAACAACGCGGCCATAGTAGGAGCGATCGGCAATGTGTACCTCGCGAGGAACGACCTCAAGCAGGCCCAGCAGTATTTTGAAAAGGCGAACAAACTGGCTCCGAACGATCCTCTGATCCAGAACAACCTGGCGTGGGTTTACGCCATGGAGGGCCAGAACCTGGACACTGCCCTGGCGTTGGCCACGCAAGCCAAACAGACAATGCCCGATCAGATCTCGATCAATGACACGCTGGGGTGGATCCAGTACAAGAAGGGAAATTATTTGATCGCCGTTGGGTTGCTGACGGATGTGGTCAACAAGATACCGCAGAGCGCAGAATACCGCTACCACCTCGGTATGGCGCTTAATGGCGCCGGACAGAAAGACCGCGCGAAGGATGAGTTGAAGAAGGCGCTGCAATTATCGCCTCCGCTGAACCACGACGACGCCAGCCAGGCGCAAAATACACTGGCGAAGCTGTAACGCGTCGATCGAGATCGATTCTTCGGCGGCCTGGAAGGAAATCCTTCAGGCCGCCTTTTTTGCGTGCTTCGCGACTCGGTTGGCTGCGGAGAGTCTGATCGTGCCGGTCTATTTACGTGATCCGATTACTGGCAGTCAACCCGGCATCGTCAGAGGTTGGAAAAGACAAAGAAAAAATTAGGAAAGTCACTCACTCGCATCGGGGTCGGACGTATCCTTTTGCTTTAAGAGGCCAAAAGGAAAGGAGGACTTGGCGATGAAGGCTTACGTGGTAGTGACCGCAAGAGCAGGGACGGCGCGGGAAATTGCAGATGCCATGGCTGCGCTGCCGGGAGTGCAGATGGCGGACGCGTGCTGGGGTGGCGGCGACGTGTATGCAGTGGTGGAGTTTCCGGAATGGAAAGCGCTCAACGGACTGGTGCTGGATAAAGTGCATTCGATGCCCGGCGTCATTCGTACGGAAACGCACGTTGCCGTGGAGCGGTAGAAGTTCCAGCATATTCACGCGTGCTAAATGGCGGTGATTGCGGAGCGGGGGCGAGTTCATCTGCGCCGAGAAGCCTCGGTGGCAGTTTGGGGCAGCAACCAGCTGACTGCGTAGCCGACGAACATGGTTGCAATGCTTCCCAGCGCCACATACCAGGTGAACGGCACGCGCGTGAACAGCCAGAGGTAGAGGTTCAGCAGGAAGCCGAACAGCATGCCTGCCATCGCGCCGCGCTCGGATGTCCGTTTGGTCAGCACTCCCAACAGAAATACTCCGAGCAATGAACCGTAGGCGACCGAGGCGATCGAGAGCCCGACCTCCATTACTTTGCCACCGTGGCGCGCAAGAATGGCGAGAACAAATAGCACCAGCGCCCAACCCACGGCGGCGAAGCGCGAGACCCGCACGCGGCGTTCCTCGCTGGACTGGGGACGCCATCGGCCATAGAAATCAACAACCGATGTCGATGACAGGGAGTTCAGGGCGGCGCTTAGGTTCGACATGGCCGCAGCAAGTATGGCCGAAATCAGCAGACCACTGATTCCGTGCGGCATCCTGGTCACCACGAAGGTCGGGAAGATGGTGTCGGTGCGAGCGAAGGGCACGGCCGGAGGAAACATCTTGTAGAAGACGAACAGCATGGCGCCAATCATCAGGAACAAAGAGAATTGCGCCGTGACCGCGATCCAGCTCGACAGGAGAGCGATCTTGGATTGGCGCTCACTGCGGGCCGCCAGAAGACGTTGCACGATGAGTTGGTCAGTGCCATGGCTGGCGGTGGTAAGAAATGCGCCGCCGATCAAGCCGGACCAAAAAGTATAGGTCGAGTAGAAGTTCCACGAAAAGTCGAATACGCGGAACTTGCCGGATTGACCCGCGATCGAGTGGATCGTGTTCCAGCCGCCGGGTACTAAGTGCAGGATGGTGATAAATCCAACAAGCGTTCCGCTGATGTAGATGGTGAGTTGTACCACGTCAGTCCAGATGACGGCGGCCATACCGCCTTCGAAGGTGTAGATCAAGGTCAGTACGGTCACGACGGCGATGGCCAGCATATCGCGCGCGAAGTCGGAGAAGCTCACCAGCAGGCTCGACAGCGCAATGCCCACGACAATCGCAACGGCAAACACTCGGACACCTTCGGCGGCGGCGCGCGTGATGAGAAAGAGTCCGGCAGTCAGAGAGCGCAGTCTCGGGCCGAAGCGTCGTTCGATGAGTTGATAGGCGGTGACGAGTTCGCCGCGAAAATATTGCGGTATCAGTACGAAACTGACGATGAGGCGACCTACGAGGTAGCCGATTACCAGTTGTAGAAAACGGAAGTCCTTGTCGTAAGCGAGCCCTGGGACGCTGATGACGGTCAGGGTGCTGGTCTCGGCGGCCACGATGGAAAGCGAAATCGCCCACCACGAGATTCGCCTGTCGGCCAGGAAGTAGTTTTTTAGAGTGCGTTGTTGCTTGCGAAAACGCAGTCCGAAAGCCGTCACTCCTGCCAGGTAAACGACGATGACGGCGACATCGAGCGTGTTCAGTCCCACGCGGCGGAGTTCTCCTGGGTTGATGGATCAGGGCATAGCTTCGGTCGCAGTGTACCTGCTCCGGTGAGCTACGGTGCAAGATTTCGCAAGGCGTCGAAGATTGGGGAGAGGAAGTGCCACGAGCTAAGAGCGCCAGAACTCCAGGATCGCGCGGCGATAGTGCGCCACGCGCTCAGTCCGCGAGTACGTCAGCCCAGGTATCGCAAAAAGGCCTGGGGCGAGTTGTCGAAGCCGGGAAACACGCTGGCCAAGTTGTTATTGCCGAGGTGTCGGGAAACGGATTCGCCCAGCACGCGCCGGAAATCGGTGGTGAGTGCGAGGTCGCGTCCTTCGTTGAGCTGCGATGGGTCGAGGCCGGGCCAGCGTCCGTAAACGCGGCCGCCGCGTACCGATCCACCAAGGACAAACATGACATTCGCGTGGCCGTGATCGGTGCCACGGTTGCCGTTCTCGCGCGCCGTGCGTCCGAACTCGGACATGGTAACGATCACAGTCTCTTCCGTGAGGGCGCCGAGGTCGGTCCAGAAGGCGGCGATGGACTGCGCAAAATCGCGAAGCACGTTGGCGAGCTGACCTTCTGTCGCGCCTTCGTTGACATGATGGTCCCATCCACCGATGTCGGTGAAGGCAATCTGCACGCCAAGGTTCGCCTTGATGAGTTGCGCGGTCTGCCGGAGGGCATCACCGAAGCGGCCGCGTGGATAGTTCGCGCCTGGCGCTGGCGTGTAGCGTTGTGGATCGGCGGACTTCAGCATCTTCACCGCTTCGAATGTCTCGCGACCGGTGCCGTGCAACACGGTGTCCACCGACTGGTCATACATCGCCTCGAAGGTGTTGCCCAGCGGCGCAGCGTTGGGGTTTCCGCCGGCAATGCCGAATCCATTTACGTTGCTGACCGCAACCGCAGGAGCTTTGCCGGCAAGAATGCGCGGCAGTGAGGTGCCGAGCGCGACGGCGCGAAACGGACTGTCGGTGGCGGACTCTGTCTGCAATGTGCGATTCAGCCAGCCATCGCTGGTGATCTTCACGCCGGGCGTGCCGGATTCCATGTAGTCCTGTGCGTCGAAGTGTGAGCGCGTTGTGTCAGGCGAACCTGCGGCGTGGACGATGGCGAGATGGTGCTGATCCCACAACGGCTTGAACGGCGCGAGTGAGGGATGCAGACCGAAGAAACCGTTGAGATCAATCACTTGCTGCCGCGGAATGTTGATGCTGGGCCGCATGGCGTAATAGGCGCTTTCGGCGTGGGGCACAACGATGTTCAGGCCATCGGCGGCGCCACGTTGAAAGATGACGACAAGGCGCTTGTTGCCGGATCCGGTTTGAGCCGCGCCCCATGCTGCACGCGTGAGGAACGAGGGGATTGCTGCGGTTCCGACCACAGCCATCGCGCCGCCCTTGAGGAATGTTCGTCGTGTGATGCTCATCTTCTACTCATTTCACTTGCGCTGAAATTCCGGCGAGCCCAGCAATAGTCCGGCGATGACGTTGACGTTGGCCGGATGGGAAGGATACTCGAACTGGGTCATTGCCTGAGGAGTGACTATGCGCTCCTCGATCGTCTCATGCGTCTGCTTTGAAACGCCGTCGGCAATCAGCATCTGCTCGAGCTTCAACTGCACTTGATAGGGATCCGCTTCGCCCACCGACGCGTCGTTTAATAGCTGCCCGAGATTGAAGGTGGTGCCCGGCAGCCGGTTAGCGGCTAGTGCCAGTCCGAAGTTCATGCGATCGAGGAGCGCGGCCGAGTTCACCCACACGTCCGCCCTGGTGGAGTAGCCCGTGGGTGGCTGCATTCCGTATAACGGCATGCCCATCTTGTTGAGGGTGGCCAGCAGTGATTGTGGATCGCTGATGTCGGCATTGGTCGCACGCAGCGACGACGCCACAAATTCAAACGGCGTTTTTACGCGAGCGCGATAGGCCTCGAGCGCCCAGAATTCCTGCGAGTGGAACATCGTTTCCAGCACTGAGCGAATGTCGCCGTCGGTCTTCAGAAAGGTCTTCGACATTGCGTCGATCAGAGACTTTGGCGGATCGTCGGAGACGAACCGCTCCGCTAACTCGGTGGAGATGAAGCGCGCGGTGGCGGGATGATGCGCAAGAATCTCGAGCACCTGTATGCCCTCGTTCTCGCCTTTGTCTTTAATCTTGTGGCCGAGCACCGTTTTTTGGCCCGGCTCGTGCAGGCGAGGCTTGTAAACGAACCCTCCGCCCTGACGCGGCTCGTCGATGGACCAGCCGGTGAAGACGCGCGCCACCTGGGTGACATCCTGCTGGGTGTAGCCGCCGTTGACGCCAAGGGTATGCAACTCCATCAACTCACGCGCGTAGTTCTCATTGAGTCCGTCGTGACGTTTCTTCTGTTGATTGTTCTGCTGCTGGGGACGTGGAGCGTGAGGCGCGGGATACGCAACGCGGTGTCCCGGGGTACCGTTCATTCCGGGATTCGGCGCGTGGGCGGGAACTCCGCGCGCCGCGTCGGAGTCGGGACCCTCACTCTGCCAATTGTCGAGATAGAACATCATGGCCGGACTCTGGGCGGTCGCGACCAGCAGATCTTTGAACTTGCCCAGCACGTGCGGACGAATGACATCGCGCTCGTAGGCCGTGATCAGATAGTGGTCGGCTCCCTTACCGATGAAAACATTGAAGTGGTTGAACCAGAAGTCGGTGAGCACCTCTTCGAGTTGGCGGTTGCTATAAACCGCTCGCACCAGCTTGGAAGACTGGATCTCACTATTGATGACCGCCTCAGGATTATTGAGTGCCAGTACCGTTTCGCGCTGCTGGGGAGTGAGTCCTGCCAACAGTGCCTGGCGCTTGTCAAAGGGAAGGCCTTGAGTCAGGTCGCGCTGCTCCGCCACCGGTAAGGACAGGATTCGTTGCATGCGCGCGTCGGGCGGCAATGTAGCGAGTTGATCCACGATGCTGTGAGCCTCGCGGCGTTCCCGGGGACCCGGTGAAAGCTCCGTGGGATTCGCCGGTTTGCTGGGTGTAGCGGCGCTGGTCTGCATTACTCCGACGTTGGCTTTGGGACCAGTCTCATTCTGCTTCTTCGCCTGTTGCTGCCCGATCCGGTCAATCGCGGCGACGTAGATGGCGTGGCGATAAGGATCGAGGGGCATTGGCTGCTTTCCGTCCATTACCGCCTTCGCCACCGGATTGGGCGGAAACTCGAGCAGCATTTCCTGGCTGCTCATTGCGAGCGTGCGATATGGGGCGAGCCGCGCCTGCAGGTCGCTGTTGTCGATTTTTTCGGGATGCAGTTGGAGCTCGATCCACTTGTCCACGCCCATCGCCGCAACCGCCTGCGCATCACCAGGCCGGGGGCCGAAGGTGAGGCGATCGAGCGCGTGCAGCACCCTTTGCTGTTCATCGACTGCGGACTTGGTCGGATTTTTCCTGGCCGCGTAAAGACTGAGTGTGACCAGCAGCAGAAGAGTCAGCGCCGCACTGCAACGCCACCAGAGGCTTATTTGGTTACGGCGATGGCTGGCTGGTGCGCGACCCATAAATACCTGCTCCGATCAATTGATCCAGTCTGTATAAACCTGCGGGTCGGGAAAAGTTGTTGCCGCACGACAATCGCGGAAACGTCAGCCAAGAGATAAACGCTCTCGACCAAGGCTGAGAATTCCTGCTATCGTGCAGATCTTAGGCTGTTGATCACGGGACCAGTTCTTCAACTCAAATCTCCGGAGGAAAAGGCCTTGCGAACGACTTCGCTCGCCGTTCTTATTACTTGTTTATTGACCTCAGTGGTGGCGCAGGAACAACCGTCGAAACCGGGTTCAGAGCCCACGCAAAAGCGACCAGGAACGCAAAAGGCTGCGCAGACTGGCACGGCGCCTACGACTGATGCGCAACCGGACGACAATGAGGCACAGGGTCCGTGGAGGGGGATGCAATACCGGCTCGTCGGCCCATTTCGCGGCGGACGAGTGGTCGCCGTGTCGGGCGTCGTGGGACAGAACGACGTGTACTATTTCGGTGCGGTCGCCGGCGGCGTCTGGAAGACCACTGACGGCGGTCTCACGTTTAAGCCCATCTTCGACAAGACGAAGGATGCGTCGCCTGCGATTGGCGCTATTGCGGTTGCTGAATCCGATCCAAACGTGATTTATGTCGGAACCGGCGAGGCGTGTATCCGCGGCAACATCGTCGGCGGTAACGGCGTGTACAAGTCGATCGATGCCGGTGCAACGTGGAAGCTTGTCGGCTTGCCGGATACGCATGCCATCGGACACTTGATCGTCAATCCTAAGAACCCGGACATCGCGTTCGTCGCGGCATTGGGGCATCCGTTCGCCGACAACGAGGAGCGCGGGATTTTTCGTACCGTCGACGGAGGCAAGACGTGGCAGAAGGTTCTTTACAAGGACACCAAGACTGGCGGCATCGATATCACGTTCGATCCCACGAATGCCAACATTCTTTATGCGGCGTTGTGGCAGGCGAAACGCACGCCTTGGAGCATGGATAGCGGTGGCCCGGGCAGCGGGCTTTATAAATCCATCGATGGTGGAACGACCTGGAAGGAACTCAAGGGGCACGGGTTGCCGGAAGGCGTGATTGGCCGCATCGGCGTGACGGTGTCGGGTGCAAATCCCAATCGCGTGTACGCCGTGATTGAGGCCGGTAAGGGCGGGATCTATCGTTCCGATGACGCCGGCGACTCGTGGCACTTGATGACCGATGACCACCGGTTTCGCCAACGTGCCTGGTACTACTCGCACATTTTCGCCGATCCGAAAGCTGCCGATTCGGTGTACATCCTCAACACAGCGGTCTATCGCTCCAATGATGGCGGCAAGACGTTTACCCGTTTACGCGTGCCCCATGGCGACAATCACGCGCTGTGGATTGACCCCACAAATCCCAAGCGCCTGATGAACGGTAACGACGGCGGCGCGACGATCTCCACCAATGGCGGAGACAACTGGACCAGTGAGTACAACCAGCCGACGGCGCAGTTTTACCACGTCATTGCCGACAACCGTTTCCCCTACTACATTTACGGCGCGCAGCAGGACAACTCGACCGTTGCGATCGCAAGCGCGGGACTGGACGGCTCGATCGATCGTTCGGACTGGTATCCCGTGGGCGGCGGGGAGAGTGGCTACATTGCGCCTGATCCGACGGACCCGAATATTGTCTATGCCGGATCCTACGGCGGCGAGATCACTCGCTACGATCACCGCACGCATCAGGAGCAGGCGGTGAATCCATGGCCGATCAATCCAATTGGCTGGGCCGCGGCGGACGTAAGGCATCGCTTCCAGTGGACCGAGCCCATCGTTTTTTCGCCGCATGACCCCAAAACCCTTTACTTCGCGGGTGAGGTTCTGTTCAAGACAACCGATAACGGAATGAGCTGGACCATCATCAGCCCGGACTTGACGCGAAACGACAAATCAAAAGAGGTTGCGTCGGGCGGCCCGATCACCAAAGACAACACCGGCGTCGAAGTTTATGACACGATTTTCTCGGTGGTCGAATCGCCGGTGCAGAAGGACTTGATCTGGGCAGGAACCGATGACGGACTGGTGCATCTCACGCGCGATAGCGGCCAGCACTGGGACAACGTCACACCCAAGGCCATGCCCGAGTGGGGCACCGTCAGCATGATTGAGGCATCGTCGCGCGACGCCGGAACCGCCTACATCGCGGTCGAACGCCACAAGATGGATGACTTCGCGCCCTACGTTTTCAAGACAACTGACTTCGGCAAGACCTGGACCAAGCTGATTGGCGGTCTTCCCGCTAACAATTACGTACACGCGGTGCGCGCCGATCCTCGCCAGGCGGGATTGCTCTTCGCCGGGACCGAACTGGGCGTGTATGTCTCCTTCGACGACGGCAATAAGTGGCAGCCCCTGCAAGTCAACCTGCCGACGTCGCCGGTGAATGACCTGATCGTCAAGAACAACGATCTGGTGATCGCGACCCACGGGCGTAGCTTCTGGATCCTCGACGACATCACGCCATTACGACAGTACAGCGAGTCGATCCCGCAGCAGGAGGCGCATCTGTTCACGCCGGCACAGACCAGCCACACCGTATTTGAAGGGTCGCCGTTCGGGGGAGGAGGTGGTGTCGGCAAGAATCCGCCGGGGGGAGCCGTCATTAATTACTGGTTGAAGACGTCGCTGAAGAAGCCGGACAAGAAAGAAGCGGCTGGTGCGAGCGGGGATCAAGCCACGGCCGATGCAGCAAAGACCGACGCGGACAAGAACGAACCGCCGAAGATCACGCTGGAAATTCTCGATTCGTCGGGCAAGACCATCCGCAAGTTTCCCAGGAAGGAGGAAGCTGGTAACGACGAAGAAGACTTTTTCGCTCGTGGTGGCGGAGGTGGTGCGCTTCCGGCGGATGCGGGCTTGAACCGGTTCGTGTGGGACTTGCGGTACGAAGGCGCGACCAAGGTTCCCAAGGCGCCGCTTTGGGGCGGCAATACGGATGGTCCGGTCGCGCTCCCGGGATCGTATCAAGTGAAGCTGACGGTGTTGGGCAAGAGTTACACCGCGCCGCTGGAGATCATCGCCGATCCGCGGTTGACGGTCACGCAGGCCGACCTTGCCAAACAGTTCGATCTGCTGATGAAAATCCGCGACTCCCTTACGCAGACGGACGACACCATCATTCAGATTCGCAGTTTCCGCGACCAGATCGAGGCGGTCAACAAGCATGTTGGCGACGGTCCGCAGAGCAAGGCAATCCTCGATGCCGGAAAATCGCTGAACAAGAAGATGGCCGAAATCGAAGAAGTTCTCGTTCAGACCAAGGCCAAGAGCGGGCAGGATGTGCTGAACTTCCCCGTGCGCCTGAATAATCACTTTGCCGCGCTGGGTGGCGTGGTTGGTAGCGCCGATACGGCCCCCACGCAGCAGTCGTATGAGGTGTTCGACATGCTCAGCAAACAGTTGAGCGATCAGATGTCGAGGTGGCAGGCAGTCGTCGCGACCGACGTGCCGGCGTATAACAACCTGGTCAAGCAACAGGAGGTCCCGGCACTCAAGCTGACACAGCCGGAGGCCGGAAAATAGACACGTGTGGCAAATGAGTCGCAAGTGAAGAGCCGCCCCGAGAGGCGGCTCTTGGTTTCGTGCTCGATTTGACTATGCCAGCAACTTGCGCCGGACAATTCCCAGCAACCCGAGTGCTCCGCTGCCCATCAGGAGCAAGCTCGACGGCTCGGGAGTGGGTGTGGCGTAGAACCCGTGCGAAAGGCCGTCTGCGCCGATGTAAAACCCGGTGATCTCGCCGGCGTTGTCGATTCCGGTGATCTGGGTAATGGAAACGCCATTGATGACCGCTGCGTTCGGATCGCTCATGATCAGATAGGCCTTGGTGGCCAAGTCGTAGACGAACCCGAACTGGCTGGTGCTGGTGTCGCCGTAATAGCCAACGGCGATATCGTGATCGTTGATACCCAGGATCTGCGAGAACACGAAATTCGGCACGTTCGGATCAGCGGCAAAAGTGTAGGTCGCCGTCGTCGTGTTGTAGAAGAACCCGTGCGACGTCAGGTTCCCGTCGGTGCTATAGAAACCAGCCACTAATCCATGATTGTTGATGCCCTGGGCGAAGGTGTTGGTGGCATTCAGGACCGGATTGAGGGTCGTGAAGTTGGTTCCGTTGTACACAAAGCCTGGCGAGGTGCCGGTGTTGCTGTCGGTATACTGGCCGACGATCCAGCCGCCATCGTTAACCCCGAAAGCCAATTGCGACGTAGTGGTACCGTTCACATTCGGTAAGGTGGTCAAGGTGGAACCGGTATAGCTGTAGGCCGTAGCGCCATTCTGGCCTACCACGGTCGGAGTGGCATTGATTCCGTTCGCGAACGAGCCCGCTGGGATATTCAGAATGTTGAAGGTTCCGTTGGTGTTCCGCCACCAGTTGGTGACGTTGTCCAGGTTATCGACACTAAAGCCAACGATCTGACCGTTGTTGTTGATGCCGTTGGCGGTTGTGCCGGCACTGCTGTTGGGTCCGTCAAACGAGTGGAACGTGTACTGCGCCCACGCCGGTGACACTGAAACGGCAAGCGCGACGGCGGCGAGTGCCAAAATTAATTTCTGTGTAGACATTGAACTCTCCTCTTGGAGCTCGGTCATCCCATTTGCGTGGAATGCCTTTGGATAAACGTCGGCTTGCGCCAGGACGTGTGGTGGGTGATTTCCGGAGCTGGCTTTCTTCAACATCAGGATTCCGCAATTTGTTAATCGCAAGTCGAGGCGGCGCTAGCTGATCACGGGATGCTCCTTTATTTCAAACTGGAAGTGTGGTTTTCTGCGATCGGTCGAGCGGTCCGACTTACCTTTGGGTGAGCTACAATAACTTCACTTGTTGGTGCCCTGTACCCGGGCTTGTCGCGACTTCGAGCTGCAATGAATGGACAGTAACCGCAATCCTGCGCGGCTGTCCTTTAGAAGTAGTTGGAAATATGTTGGGCTTTCATTGGCATGATCCAGGTTGACGTATGGTGCTGAACCGAAAGTACTTCCGCTTTGGGAACTTCCGGTTGTATCCAACCGAGTCTCTGCTCCTGCGCAACCAATCGCCGATATCAATGGCCCCCAAAGCCTTTGAAATCCTGCTCTACCTGGTACAAAACAGTGGCCACCTGGTGAAACGCGACGAGTTGATGCAGGCAGTCTGGCCTGACAGCTTCGTGGAAGAGACTAACCTCACAGTTAATATTTCGTTATTACGTAAGTTGCTGGGTGATGCCGCAGACGGACAGACTTACATCGCGACTGTGCCACGAAAGGGCTACCGCTTTCAGGTGGCCGTCGAGGAATGCGACGAGGCGGGTGAGTCGGGCTCTGGCACCTTCGGAGTGGGACCTTCTGATGAAGGCGGGCAGAATATCGGGGTAGGGATACTTGGATCGCCGCCTGTTCTGAATGGCTCTTTGGTGGGTAGTGCGACCGCGAACGCTCTAGCGGCCTCTGTGGCGACAGCACCCGCGGCCCCATCGCCACCGTTTGAGGTTGCTTTGCAGCCTGCTGATTCCAAGCGCTTCCTGACCAGGATCGCGCTGACCAGCATGGCCGTGTTGGGCCTGCTGGCACTGGTTTCGTTTCTGTGGCTGCGCTTGAAGTCGAAGCCGCCCGTGGTCAGCGCTTCCAACCGTTCGATTGCCATCCTGCCGTTCCAGCAGTTGGCAACTTCTCCGCAGGACGAATACCTTGGATTAGGTATGGCGGATACACTCATCACTCGCCTTGGTAGTGTGAACCGTATCGTTATTCGCCCGGTGAGCGCGGTCCGCAAGTATGCCAATGCGGATGATCCGCTGGCGGCGGGCCGGCAGCTTGCAGTGGATTCCGTGCTGGAGGGCAGTATTCAGCGGTCTGGAAACCGCACGCGCGTGACTGTGAGACTTCTGCGGGTTTCTGACGGAGAGCTGTTGTGGGGCAGCGAATTCGACGAAAACATCACCGACATGTTTGCCGTCGAAGATTCGATTTCGCAGAAAGTCGCAACCGCGCTCATGCCGAATCTGAGCGGAGACGAGCAGCGCAGACTGTCGCGGCCTTTTACCGCCAGCAGTGATGCCTACCAGCTGTACATGCGAGGGCGTTTCTTCTGGAATAAACGGACCGCCGACGGCGTCAAGAAGAGTCTTGAGTATTTCCAGAAGGCGATCGAGGCCGACCCTAACTATGCGTTGGCGTATGCCGGATTGGCGGACTCTTATACCCTGGCGGGCTCCTACGGCTACAGCATTCTGCCGCCGAAAGAGGCGATGCCCAAGGCGGAGGAGGCGGCGCAGAAAGCCCTTGCCATCGATGATTCCCTGGCGGAAGCGCATACTTCGCTGGCTTACCTCAAATTTACTTACGATTGGGACTGGAACAGCGCCGAGCAGGAGTTCGAACGCGCCATCGCCCTCAATCCCGGGTACGACAATGCGCACCATTGGTATTCACACCTGCTGATGGCGCGCGGACGACGGAGCGAGTCGATGGCGGAAGCCATGCGTGCGTTTGAAATCTCTCCGTCCGATACGGTGATGAACGAACACCTGGGCTGGACCTACCTGATGATGCGTGACTACGACAATGCGATCAAGAGTTGCCGTAAGGCGCTGGACATGGATCCCGAGTTTCTGCTTGCGCATCGCGTGCTGGGTTTGGCATACCTCTACAAGGGGCAGTACGAGGATGCCATCGCCGAGTTTCAGCGCGGAGTCGAGTTGACCCACGACGATCCTGTGGCCGAGGCCTACCTGGCACGTGCCTACGCGCTGGCGGGACAGAGAGATAAAGCGATCGCTATCGTCAATCACCAGCAACGGCTGGCTGCGCAGCGCTACATTCCTCCCGTGGAGATTGCGGCCGTCTACAGTGCACTGGGTAATTCAGATTCCGCGTTCGAATGGCTGAATCGCGCAGTCGAAGAGCGTGCCTCAGGCGTAGTGTACCTGAAGGTGGACCGTGCCTACGATTCCCTTCGGGGCGAACCACGCTTCGCGCAATTGCTGCAACAAATTCACCTTGATTGATCAGTGACAGTACCCTTCAAAAGAGCATACGCGCGGTGAGTACAAGCCCATGGTTATAGGTGTGAAACCCCGAAGTAGCGATCTGCATGCCCCCACCGAACATCACTGCGAGGCGATTCTGAGGGTCTTTTTCTAATTTAAACTTGCTGACAACCAGGCCCGGAGTAAGAAAGTTCTGCATGAGGCCATTCCGCGGCCCACCAAGGAAAAAGGATGCATTGTCTTCAACTTCAGGCCAGAACAATTTGCCAACCTGGTACTGCGCGGCGGTATTCCAGACCATCGTGCGTCCTTGTTTGGCGGTGTCACCTGTAGGGAAGGTCACTCCCAGACTGGATTGAACGTCGAACTTACCGAATCCCTTGCCCGCAAAAAGCGTAGGCGTGACCGTAGAGGTGAGACTTCCGTTCTTGTAGCTGCCGGTGGGCAGAGTCGTGGCCAAGGCAAAGCTCAATGCATAGTCTCCATGTGCGTGGTCCGCTCCAAGCAATCGATATTTAAAAAGCATCGAGAAGTCGCCGAACCCGTCCTTTGCCGGTGAATTATGTTGAATATACGGAGGAATATAAATGTCAAACTCCAGCTTGTACCAGGGGACGAGATCGAAGCCTTTAGTGTTGCCATAGTTCCATGTGCTGGTCTCCGCCGGGGTGACCTGGTGGAGAAAGTCGGTGCGGAACAGTTGCAGTAACCCTGAGGAGGGCGTGACTAACGGTGTCGGCCACGCTGGCTGCTGCGCCAAAGTTTCACGGGCGCGATCTTCCCAGCTCGCGAAGAAACCCGACAATCCATATTGCGCAGACAGCGGAACACCGCATGCGACTATACCTGCCAGCATAGCGCACACGAACACAGCGACTCTCTTCGAGATCATCATCTCTCCCGGTTGAACCTCGAACGGTTCAAGCTTTACGCATGCAAATTAGTTGCTTGCGTGAACCCCATGCAAATGGCTTTGAGGCTTTGTAAGCGTTCGGCCCAGGCAGGATCAATATTTTAATGCACTATATTGGCGGGACGGCCTAGTTAACAGGTGGTGGTTTCCTCAATAGCAGATCGCCTCTGGCGATAAAAGCGACTTACTAATAGTCACGTCATAACGTGTCTATGCCGGATAACCGCATTAGAAGGCACCGTTATTTCTACGTGCATGCTGACCTCAATAGCTCGCGCTTCAGCCTAAGACTGCAGCACCGCCAAGGACTCTCTGATAGTTGGGCTCTGCCCTGCACCTATGTCGCGGCGCCGAATCTCGTGAAACTTCGACAGAAGCGCGTTTGCGCTTGTCAGAGCTTCGATTCGGCGGACGTAGGCGTCGAGCTTTGTTCCAGGGATGGCGAAAATGGCGATGTCGTCGGTCAGGTTGTTGAGATAAGCTCGTGCGCCACAGCATCCGAAGCTCAGCGCGGCCCGTCCTGTGTTCATCACTTGAGGGACCACAGCGCACGCGGGCCTTCCCATGGCTGGCGGATTGTCGTTTTCGACCTGCTGGGTCGCTTCGGAGAGAATGAGGCTTTGACTGGCATCGACGAACAGAATGACGACGTCGGGGGGAAGCGGAGTCTCAGCCAGCGGTGCATAGACTACGTAATTTGGTTGCCACTCCAGTACTGGAATCAATTTTAAGTCCTGTTCCCGAACATAGCCGAGATCGCTGAACACTTTCAGGGCATCGCGCAGATCCGTCTGTTGCCCTGGCGAAGCCTCCAAGCTATGGGTATAGACTCCGATGGCACACAGATTGTGGTCTGAGGCAGCTGTCGCGAATGCGGCAGTCGCGCCATCCTCCCAGAACCGACATCCAGCTGCAACGCGACCCGCATGTCTGGGTACTCCCGCAGGAACCGAAGCGGAAAAACTAATCGCCACAGGAGGCTGACGAAGGCTCAAAGAGTTGGTAAGTATTCTGGCAGTTATAGAATGATCGCTCATATTCGGCATTTCGCTCCTCACATCCGGGGCTAGTTGGCGCTCAGACGATTACTATCAAGAGTTGCTAGTCAACCGACAGCACTCATGGCGGATCGAGTCTTCATCTAAGTGGCAGGCGCTTCTGCCACAGTGAAACCCATGTTAGTAATATAGGACCTGAGTGCGTTCTCTGTAATCTCCCCGGGGGTATAGTTGATCACCACTATTCCATCGGGATAGCTGGATCGTGACCATGTAACACCTTTTTCACGTTGCAGCATCGCATCCAGTCCTACAGCGCAGGTAATACAGCTGAATCCCTTGACTCGATAGGTCACCGTTCTAGTCTCAGTAGGTGCTTCTGCTGCAGTTGCTGCCAGGCCACCGGCTCCGGCCAGCGAAATGAGTTGAACAAATTGCCTGCGAAACATAGCCTGTCTCCTTTCGTCCGGCCCAGAACCGTCAATAGCCCCGAGTCGCTGGCTATTTGGCCGTCGCGATACCCGCCTGATACTTCCAGGCGGTCTGTGTTGTCGCTCCGTCGGAGAAGCGTGTGTCTGTATAGTCGCTGAACTCGATTTTCTTGTTCAGAACGCCGGTTTCAATCATCAGGTCGCGCACCAGGTCGAAGTCCGCCTTACGCGGAGCAAGTGGGCTATATACGACGCGATCCATCGGCTTGGTAAGCGCCCAGCGCAGCAACGCAGGCTTCTGGTTGTAGTAGAAACGGCCCACGAAATCGGCGGCATCCTCGCGGTACGGTTTACCCTGGTCGAGCCAGAGACCAGACCTTGCAATGCCGTCTACGAGCGCCTGAACTACCTCGGGACGCTGATCGATCAAGTCCTGCCGAACCACGAGAATGCACGACATATAGTCCGGCCAATAGTCTCGTGCCTGGAAAAGAATCTGACCGAAGCCACCCATTTCCGCTTGGGACGGAAATGGCTCTCCCATTGAGAACCCGTCGATTGCCCCGGCGGCGAGCGCGCCCGAGACGTCCGGGGGCGCCATTTCGACCATTTTCAAGTCGCCTGGCTTCATCCCCCAAGCTTCAATCGCGCGAATGAGCAGCAGCCGCTCATCGGAAAAGCGGCTCGGAATCGCAATCGTGCGCCCACGCAAATCGGGGATAGTCTTAACCGGCCCGTTCTTTCGGACGACAACTGCGCTGCCATAACGGTGGCCCAGATAAACCACCTTGATGGGAACTCCCTGAGCCACCAGTGCAATCGCGAGCGGAGCGACAATGAATGCCGCCTGGACCTTGTTGGAAATGAGAGCTTCCTTGATCTCGGGGAATCCCTGGAACAGGCGCGGCATAAAAATCTCGCCGTTGTCTGAAAACTTTGAGATGTAGTCGGTAACCGGGCAAGTAAGTTGGCAGGTCACGGGGATGTAAGCTACCGTAATCTTGCGCTTGGACAGCGGACGGTATTCATTCAGCACTGCTGCCCAGTTCACGTTCAAATAACCATGAAGCAGCGAAATCGTCACGAGCCATCCCAGCGCGCATAGCAGAACTTTTTTCTTAAGACTCATCGCGGAATCCCCATCGCATCGACTTGATCTTTTCCAGCCTACGGAAGCCAGAGTCGAGTATCAATCCGATCACACCGATCATCAGCATGGCGGCGACTACGAGGTCATAGCGTTTTCCCGAATTGCGCGCATCGATGACCAGGTATCCCAAGCCGGAATCGACCGCGACCATCTCGGCCGCCACTACGACCAACCAGGCGATTCCCAGCGCCAGTCGTAAACCCACGATGATCTGAGGCAAAGCCGCAGGGAACACGACTCGGGCAAGAACCTGCGCAGGCGAAAGGCCAAAGTTGCGGGCCACGCGCCTGAACGTGGAAGGAACACTCGATACCCCGTTGACGCACGCAACCACGATTGGGAAGAATGCGCCCAGGAAAATCAGGAATGTCGCGGCGTTATCGCCCACTCCGAAAAAGATGATTGCGACCGGAATCCATGCGATAGGGCTAATCGGGCGCAATATCTGCATCGCCGGATTCACCACGCGATTGGCGGCTGGATACCAGCCGAGCGCCAAACCCAGCGGGATGCCGAGGACCACGGCGGTTCCATATCCGATCGCTACCCGCCGCAGCGAACTAGCGATGTCGCTCCACAGAACATTCTTGTGGAACAGCTCGACCATCCCTTGTTCCACGTGTCCCGGCGAAGGGAAGACCTTTGTGGCCGTCCAAATAACAGAGTAGTGCCACAGCGCGAGAAACAGCGCCGTCGCCAGCACAGGCCAGAAAAACCTCTCCCATTTTCTCGGTTCCACAAGCGAATTCATACTTTGTGCGCCAATCCGATTTGCTGGAAGATTCCGTCGCGAAGCTCCAAGTATCGCGGAGAACTCATGTCGCGCGGATGGGGAATGTCGATGTTCACAATCTGCTGAATGGTGGCGGGACGGTCGCTCAGGACCACTACCCGGTCCGCCAATTGAACTGCCTCGTCAATATCATGGGTTACGAAAATGACGGTCTTGCGCTCCGCCTCCCAGATTCGAAGCAATTCTCCGCGCATGATGAGCCGGGTAATCGAATCGAGCGCGCCAAACGGTTCGTCCAGATAGAGCATGTCGGGATTCACGGCGAAAGCCCGGGCCACTTCGAGTCGCTGCTTCATTCCGCCGGAGAGTTCGGAAGGATACGCTTCCTCGAACCCCTCGAGCCCGACCATTTTGATGTAGTGCGCGACACGTTGTTCGCGCTCCGCCTGCCGCAATTTGAAAAGACCGAACCCAACGTTCCCCTGGACGGTCAACCACGGGAAGACACCGCGTTCCTGAAAGACGAATATCCGGCGAGGGTCAGGCCCGTGAACTACTTCGTCGTCGATCAGGACAGCTCCACTCGTTGGTGAGAGAAATCCTCCCATGATATTTAGCAGGGTTGACTTACCGCATCCGGAGGGTCCGACCAGGCAGACGAATTCCCCGTCGCGCACGTCAAGATTGATGTTGTCCAGCACTGCCGTACTCTTGCCGTCGCGCGCGAAAACCATGTTGAGGTTTTCGGCGCGTAGTTTGGTCCCCACCGTCTGGGGCGTCATAACGGCGTCCGTTGACGACATGACTAGTCCTCCGAATAACCCCAGCGGAATGATTTGACTTTCTCCAGCGACCGCATCGACGTATCCAAGAGCAGGCCGATGATCCCGATGATGACCATGCCAGCAACCACGAGGTCATAGCGATTGCCGGCGTTCCGCGCATCGACGATGAGGAACCCCAGTCCGGAATCGACTGCGATCATCTCGGCCGCCACCACCACCAGCCAGGCGACGCCCAGCGTGATCCGCAATCCGATGATGAGTTGCGGGACCACGGCGGGATACAGCACGCGATAAACGAGGGTGGCCGGGCCCATGCCAAAATTGCGCCCTGCATTGATATAAACGCTGGGAATATTTTTGACCGCATTGATGGCCGTTAAAAGCAATGGAAAGAAACAGCCGAGGAAGATCAGAAATATGGAAGAGACATCGCCCACTCCGAACCACAGAATTGCAATCGGAATCCAGGCAAGTGGCGAGATGGGGCGCAGAATTTGAATGAGGGGATTGAATGCCATATCGGCGCGTCGGTACCAGCCGATCGCGAGACCAAGCGGGATAGCCAGGACCGCAGCCAGAGCGAATCCCCACGAGACACGAAACAGAGAAGCTACCACGTATTTAAACAACAGGCCGTGGCGCAGAAGATCCGCGATGCCGCCCGCCACTCCCCATGGTGTGGGCAAGAGGTGAATGGGATTCCGGGTAACGGCGATCTGCCAGATGACCAACAGGACCGCGATGAACGCGAGAGGTCGAAGTCGAACCAACAGCTTCAAGGTGTCACCCACTTTTGCCTACGCATGGCGGCCACGCCTCAGAATCCGAAGGGTTCTGAGGCGACCGGCCTTCGCAGGATGCAACGCGCCGGCGTTTTCGCCGAGCCACCGCCGAGAATGGGCACATCTGAGTCGAGCAGAGGCGCGGAGTGCAAAACGGCGTTCGCCCCGGCGAGCGACTCGTTCCTGGTTTGGACAGCATCTCCCGCCGATGGTCGGTGTGATGTCGGCAATTTTGACCGTCTCGTCCTTGGGTCTCCAAATTCTATGCAGGATACCGCTTCGGACGCCATTGCCAAGAGCACTGCAGGCGCACGTCTCCGCCCCTGGCTCCTGTTGCTGTCTCGGTCTTTGTGCCCCACCCGCTGGCGAATCAACGATAAAGGATCAGCGAAGTCCACGACACAGTAGGCGAAAAGGGCCCACAATTAGCCACGAACCTATTTATTGAGTCCTCTCCCCGGTAATCCTGCGTTGCTGGAAGTTATCATCCGAGATTTGTACCCATCAATAGTTGGAATCTACTATCCGACGTGACTCGCATCAGACTTTAAGGGGCACCGTGAAAGTGCGCATTTTCCATCCGACACGTATGATTTTGTCGGCCGACGAAGGTAAACTGGCTCCAAAGCCATCTTGAGGTTCATTGTGGATCAATACGTTGAGCGGGTTGTTGACCTAACCGAACCGGAAGCAAATCAGATCTACAACCTGACGGTCGAAGATGCCCGGAAGCTGCTGTTCGAGCACTCGCCGCAGGCGGTTCGGGAAATCCAAGGGTCATTCGCCCTGCTCGCAAAGTCGGGCAAGACGGTACGGATGGTGCGTTCGCTCGATCGCCCTATGCGGTACTTTCTGGCCAAACGCCAGGAAGGGCCGGCGCTCGTTGTAGCGCATCGAATTGACACCATCTTTGATTGGCTGAGGTCCGAGGGTCTGGAAAAGCAGTTTCATCCCAGCTATACACGCATGGTGCCGGCGCACTACGTCGTCGAACTGGAACTCGTCGGATGTCCCGATCCGGATCCGGTATACACGCGTTTTTTTACGCCGAATTCGGGTATCTTGTCCTCCAATCTCGATGACATAGGCCGAACCTACATCGGCGCACTGGCGGAAGAGATCGCGCGATGGTTGAAGGTCGTTCCCGCGCAAGAGCCGATTGGAGTCTGCTTTTCGGGCGGCGTTGACAGTGGCAGCGTGTTTCTCACGACTTATCATGTGATGCGAAAGCTCGGCATGAATCCTGCCCGGTTGAAGGCATTCGTGCTCGATTTGGGAGATGGCCCGGATCTGGATCAGGCGCAGCGTTTTCTTGAGCCGCTAGGACTGTCTCTTTTCCTCGAGCCGATTGAAGCGGACGCCTCGTCGCTTGATGTAAGCGAAACGATACGCATCATCGAGGATTACAAGCCGCTCGACATCGAGTCGGCGACGATGGCAATCGCTCTGTGCCGCGGCATTCGCGATCGCTATCCTGAGTGGCGCTACTTGATCGATGGCGATGGCGGCGACGAGAACCTGAAAGATTACCCAATCGAAGAGAATCCGGAACTCACCATTCGCAGCGTGATCAACAATCAGATGCTCTACCAGGAGGGCTGGGGCGTCGGGAAGATCAAGCACTCTCTCACTTACAGTGGAGGGCTGAGCCGCGCCTACACGCGGACCTATGCACCAGCCCATCATTATGGATTCCGAGGCTTCAGTCCGTTCACCAAACCAGAGGTGATCGCAGTGGCCGAAGCAATCCCGTTCATTGACCTGACGCAGTACGATGTCGGCCGGTTGTACGAACTCAAGGGCGAGATCGTCTCGCGCGGCGTCGCGGCAATTACCGGAATGGAAATGCCGGTCTTTCCGAAGCGACGCTTCCAGCATGGTGCGGTGGCGGTCGACACGTTGCATCGACGACTGCCTTATCGCGAAGCCGAATACCGCAAGCAATTCCTGTCGCTGTATCAGTGAGCGCCACGTTGCCTGCTTCTTATCCAACGCTCGGTCCGCAGCGGGACGAATGGATTCTTGCTCGCCGGCCTGAACGCAACACGCTCGATCCTTTGCGGCCGTATGCGTTCTTTGTGGAAAATGAATATTCCGCTGGAGAAATCGTTCCAGTCGCCACTATTTTTCTGACGAACAAGGAATGCCCCTGGCGCTGCCTGATGTGCGACCTGTGGCGCAACACTCTGCTGGAAACCGTGCCTTCCGGGGCCATTCCTGCGCAGATTGAGTACGCCCTGCAACGACTAGCGCCTGCCCGGCAGATCAAGCTTTACAACAGTGGAAGCTTCTTCGATCTCCAAGCTGTCCCGTTGCGAGACCATCCGTCCATTGCCGGTCAAGTCGCCGGTTTCGACCGCGTCATCGTCGAAAGCCATCCGGCACTCATCGGCGAAAACTGCTTGCGCTTCAGGGACCGATTGACCGGCCGCCTGGAAGTTGCGATGGGACTGGAAACGGCGCATCCCGAGATTCTCACACGACTGAACAAGCGGATGACGATCGATCAATTTGCGACGGCGGCCGGGCTTTTGCGAAAACAGGGTATTGATCTGCGGGTGTTCATCCTCGTTAAGCCGCCGTTCATGAGCGAAGACGAAGCACTAGAGTGGGCCAAACGATCGCTCGAGGTTGCTTTCGACTGCGGCGCGACTGCCGCAACCTTGATCCCAACCCGCGGAGGAAATGGTGGGATGGAAGAACTGGCTGCTGCTGGAGAGTTTTCGCCGCCACGACTCGCGACTTTGGAAACCGCAATGACCTATGGACTTTCCCTTCGTCGGGGACGCGTATTTGCCGACTTGTGGGAACCGAAGACGGCCGACACGTGCCCGCATTGTTATGAGCCTCGGATTTCGCGGCTGCGCGCCATGAATCTGCAACAGGCCGTGTTGCCCTCTATTTCTTGTTCAAACTGTGAGGCTGCGAACTGAGCGATCGATACGACATTGCCGTCGTGGGTTCCGGGTTCGCGGGATCGCTCTTTGCGATGATCGCCCACCAGCTTGGCCGCTCCGTGCTTCTCATCGAGAGAGGCAAGCATCCCCGGGTGGTGATCGGTGAATCCTCCACACCGCTGACCAACCTTCTCCTGGAAGACCTCACCACCCACTATGATCTGCCGGCGCTGAGGCCACTCGCGAAATGGGGAAGCTGGCAGAAGGCGTATCCCGAGGTCGCTTGTGGATTGAAGCGTGGCTTCACCTTTTACCACCACGACCTCAACGAGCCCAAGGCCCGCCGCCTGGATCGCAGCGATCAGCTTCTGGTGGCTGCGAGCCCTCACGATCAGATCGCAGATACGCACTGGTATCGCGCCGACTTCGATCACCGGCTGGTCCGCGAGGCACAGAAGCTTGGGATCGACTATTGGGATGAAACTGAGCTTACCGAAATAAGCCAATCGGACAGCGTAGTAATGCTCGAAGGCAAACGGAAGGGCCACCCGGCAAGTTTCTCTGCGAAGTTCCTTGTGGACGCATCCGGCCCTCGCGGCTTTCTCCATCGCGCTCTCGAGCTGAAGGAACTTGAACTGCCCGATCTTCCTCACACCCAGGCACTTTACAGCCACTTTTCTGGAGTCGGACGGCTTGAGCAACAGGCGCTCGGTAACAGCGAGGAGAAGTCGCCGTATCCTGTCGATGACGCCGCGGTGCACCACGTGTTCGACGGAGGCTGGATTTGGGTGCTGCAATTCAATAACGGAGTGACCAGTGCTGGCATCGCGGCAACCGATCAGTTCGCCGCGAAATGGAAACTCGCCGATGGTGCGAAAGCATGGCAGGGAATTCTGCAGAGTATTCCTGCACTACGGGAACAGTTCGCTACCGCGAGGGCGGAACGGCCCTTCACCCGCATTCCTCGTCTGTCGTTTCGCAGTGAAGTTATCGTAGGCAGAAACTGGGCATTGTTGCCGTCCGCAGCGGGATTCGTCGATCCCCTGCTGTCCACCGGCTTCCCGCTCGCTCTCCTTGGAGTCGCCCGCTTGGCCGAGATCGTCGCTGACGACTGGGACTCTCCGCGCTTTGCGACGAGCTTGCAATCGTATGCTGCTAAGACCGATGCAGAACTGGTCGCCACCTCGCGATTGATTGCAAGCTTGTACTCCACGATGGCCGATTTTCCGACTTTCGTCTCTTTGTCTCTGATTTATTTCGCCGTGGCCAGCTTCTCGGAAACCGCGCGAAGGTTGGATAAGCCCCACCTGGCGCAGTCGTTTCTCCTCCATGACCACCCGCGCTTCGGTTCTACATTGGTTCGATTATGCCAACGGGCTCGCCAAGTTCGCACGCAGACGGAATCTGACGATCTCAGCGAAGACATTCTGCGGGCAATCGAGCCTTTCAATGTGACCGGCATGGGAAATCGGGACCGCCGCAACTGGTATCCCGTCGATCCGGACGACTTACTCAGCTCCGCGGAAAAGGTCGAAGCCAGTCAGGACGAGATTATCCAACTCCTGCAACGATGCGGCCTTCGGCTGGAGTCGAAGAGCTAGTACCGGCTGCGTCTTGTGACACTTAGCTATCGTGGTGGTGCGGATTGCGGTGCGGGTGGCGAGAATACGATTGGCTGGGCTGAGACGACGCCCTTGCCCTCCTGCAGCGTGATGAATTGGTTTGGTTTGATGGCGGTGAGCCGCTCTTTTCGTCCACTTGGCCACACGATTTCCAGGCTTACGATTTTGCCTTCTTCCGGTTTGCCCAAACCAAAAGTAAGCGGCAACTCGCTCTGCGACAGGTAACTCGATCCGCTCTTCACCATGGCAAACTGACGCACATTCTTGTTGGTCGTCAACGTGACCTTCGCACCGATACCGTCGCGGTTCGATCGAGTGCCCACGGTCTTTATTTTCAGCATATCGTTCTTGTTGCCGTTGTCGTTGCGCAACAGACGCGCGGGCCCATTATTGCTGGTAAGCAGCAAATCAAGATCGCCGTCGTTATCAAAATCGGCATACGCAGCGCCGCGGCCAACGACCGGTCGCCTTAATGCCGGGCCCAGACGACTGGCCACGTCCTCGAACTTCCCGTTGCCCTTGTTGTGAAACAGGTGCGGAACCTCTGCGTACTGCACCGTCGGCTGCATTACGCTGATGTCGTCTGCGACGTGACCGTTGGCGGCAAAGATATCCAACCATCCGTCGAGGTCATAGTCGAAGAAGAAGCCACCGAAGGTCAGAGACTTCATCGAGGCCGCGCCGACGCCGGAGGATGAGGACTGATCGCTGAAAAGGCCGGAGCCGTCGTTATGGTAGAGGGCCATCCCCTCATTGGTGAAGTTTCCAACCAGCAATCCCTGGCGTCCCGAATGATCGTAGTCGCCGGCATCTGCGCCCATTCCAGCTCGCTTGGTGCCTGATTCCCCATAGGCGACGCCCAAAAGTACTGCATTGTCGGTAAACGTTCCGTCGTGATTGTTGTGATAGAGCTTGTTCGGCTGCGTGTCATTGGCCACGAACAGGTCCATCCATCCGTCGTCGTCATAGTCAAGCATCGCGATGCCGAGCGACTTGGCGGTCGGGTCGTGCAAGCCGGCCCGACTCGTTACATTTTCGAAAACACCATTCCCTTTGTTGTGAAAGAGCGTGACGCTCTCGCCCTTGTACGCTTCCGGCGTACAGTACGACTTGTTCCTGCCATCGAGCGAGCAATATTGGTCTTTATCGAGGGACCACTCCACATAGTGCGAGACGAAGAGGTCGAGCTTGCCGTCATTGTCGTAGTCGAACCAAATCGCACTCGTGGCGAATCCCGGGTCACTCACGCCAGCTTTCGACGTAACATCAGCGAATTTGCCGTTACCCAGATTGCGGAAGAGGTGGCTGCCTCCCACCGACGTAATGTACACGTCGTCGAACCCGTCATTGTCGAAGTCACCGACGGCGCAACCCATGCCGTACATCTCGACGGCCAGTCCGGCCTGCCGGGTTACGTCGGTGAACGTGCCATCCTTGTTATTGTGGTAAAGCGCAGGATAAGATTTACCCGACTTATGGGCCGGCCAATCCATGGAATTGACGATCAGAATGTCCTGCCAACCGTCATTGTCGTAGTCAAGAAAACAAGCCCCGCTTCCCATGGTTTCGGGGAGGTACTTTTTCCCGAATGCCCCACTGTTGTGCTGGAAGTGAATCCCTGCCTGAGCGGTCACGTCGGTAAATTCAATTGGCCCGGACGGGCGAGTCTCGACGGGAGAGGGTTGTGCCGTCACGGCAGGCGACCTCGCAGGTGAGTCGGCATGGCGCGCAACGTCCGGTGAGGACGTTGGCGTCGCCGACTCGGAGGGCTTGCTTTTGCACCCGGCGAGCACCAGCAACACAATGCAGGGCACCAGCCAATGCTTCATTGTGGTCAATAATTCTGTCCGAGGGCCCACCGTTCGCTCAAGCAACCGAGAGCCCAGCTTTCTGGCGGCGCGATTGCAGCCACATTTCGGTCAGAAGAGCTGCCGGTCCGACCAGGAAAAGCGCGTAGAACGGAGCGTAGACTACTTGATCCAATCGCAGCACCATCTCAACCAAAGCAATCAGGAACGCAACCAGGCATTGTCCCTTGACGCCGCGCACGGTTGTCTTCGGGTCGGTGATCATAAAGAAGATGTAGAGCTGGTACTCAGGCCCGGTGAGAGGCGCAACCTCCGATAACCAGGGGTTGCCGGTGATCCATGTCCGCACGAGCGCAAACAACAAGAACGAAGCGACATAAGTCGCGGTGATATGAAAGCGCTTGAGTCGCCAGATAATTGCCGATCCCAGCGCCCAGATCACCAGCATCGGCCACATGAAGTTTCCCCATTGAATGCTGAGGCTCGCGACCGTATCTGCAGCCAAGAACAACAGCACCGAGATCCCAAAATTAGACGGGTTCCAGATGTGGCGTCCCTTGACGCGTAAAACATATTTCGAAGTGATGGAGATGAGACTGCAAAGCGCGTACGGCCAGAACGCGGGCGATCGCACCAGGATTCCCACACTGATGCCGGTAATGTAAGCGCTCGCTAGATGCGGCCACTTGCCCAGGAAGATCCGTCCTAAAATCAACTCCGCCAGCATGGCGACTGCGATCGCGAGCAGCGTTCGCTGATAACTCTCCAAAATGCCAAATGTAAGGTGGCCCACCAGCAGGATCAGCGTAATGAAAATCGGAGGGACAAAACGGTTCTCCAAGCTGAGGAAGCTCTTCCATCCTGTCGGCGTGGCCGCGACGGACCGAGCCGCAGAGGCGGACACCGCTGAAACGTTTTCCGGCGCGATTATCTGCTCACTCATAAAGGCTCTTTAATCTCATAAATCTTGTCGGGGGATGGGGCGTCGATTTCCTGAAGCTTGCCCGATGACCAACGGATCACAACTTTTTCAATCTTGGGATCGCGCCCCAGACCGAAGTGCAACCGCCTTTGATTCTGTGCGGCGAAGCCGCTTCCGCCTGATATTTCCTGCACCTGCCGCTGTCCGTTCCAGTAGAGCGTGACTTGTGCTCCGATCGCGCTGTGGTTGCTCTTCGTTCCTTCCAACTCGAACTCAATCCACTTGTTGTCCGGAGACACCGTATTTTTATACACCAGCAGTGGTCCACGCTGGTTGGCTACGACGACGTCCAGCACCCCGCGATTCCACAAGTCGACGAGGGCGACCGAACGTCCATCGTAGGTGTCGGTGACGCCAACACTCTGCGCAACATCGACAAATCTTCCCGCGCCATCGTTCAGCCAAACCCGTTTCTGCTGATAGCCAGACAAACTCCGGTTGTCAAAGGCGGGCCAGTTCTTGGCGTCGCCGATAATCGTGCTATTGCCGCCGGCCACCTTGGAAAAGTCATACCAATAGCTGCGATCTCGATCGAGTGAAACATATCCATTGGTGAGATAGAGGTCGAGCGTTCCATCGTTGTTGAGATCGCCGAACTGCGCACCGAAACTCCATCCTCCGAGTTCCACTCCCAGGTCGCGGGCCAGGTTCTCGAACTTGAGCGCATCTCCTGTAGCGCCGTCTTTCTGCACCCACAGGTTGTTCCCCTGGATCAGCACTCCCTCTTCCGAGATGTTGGAAACGTACACCGCATATTTGCCTTGGTTGAGAATGTCGCCATAAGCAACATTCATGCCGCTCTTGGGAGCGAATCCGACACCCGTCTCTACCCCCGCTTCGTGAAACCGCTTACCGTCGTTGAGATACAGCTCGGAAACTCCATAGTCGTTCGCGACGAACAGATCGGGATGTCCCGTACCGCGCAGGTCCGCCGCCGATGCCGCCAGGGCCCAGCGGCGACTGTTGATTCCAAGCTTTTCGCTGACCTCTTCGAACTTACCGTTGCCCAGGTTGTGGAATAGATATTTGCGGCCACCGTTCTGGGCGTACTCGAAGCTGTCGGGCATCATCTTCGTGGAGGACAGGTGCCAGAGGTCGAGATCCTCCGGGTAGTAACCTCCGATGAACAGGTCGAGAAGTCCGTCACCGTCGTAGTCGAACCACACTGCGGTGTTGGCATTGATCCACTTCGGAAGTCCGGCCTGCTCGGTTACCCGCGTAAATCCATGGCCGCCGTCATTGTGATACAACTCTGGCCGTCCCCACTTAATCAGCAGTAAGTCCTCGTAACCGTCGTTATCGTAGTCTCCCCACACAGCGCCCATGGATACGCCCGTGCCTGTCCGATTCACGTCGGCAACACCCAGCTGGCCGGCTACGTCCTTGAACGTGCCATCGTGCTGGTTGCGATAGAGGCTGTTCTTGGTGTTCTCTCCGCTGTTGGTCACGTAAATATCGGGCCAGCCATCGCGGTCGAAATCGACAATCGATACCGAAGCCCCCATCGAGGCGACCTCGGGCATGATTCCTTTCAGCTTGGGATCGAGGGTCGGCGCCTGGTGCACAAAATTGATGCCGGCAGCCTTGGATACTTCCTGAAGATAAAAACCATGGCGCGCCAGAGCAGCATTCGCATCGAGCGTTGCTGCTGCCGACGCCCGCCGTGCCGATACGCGCCTAATGACGATCGGGGTCACCAGCAATCCGACGAAAAAAATAACTAGCACAATCCGTGCAATGGGCCCGCGTTTCATCTCGGCGGTTGACTCCTCAGCACATTTTGAAAGGGTTCCGACGTGACATATCTTGTGTGATAGTTCTGCCAGTCTTCTGGATGGTGACGATAGGCCCACTCGTCCTCAAGCTTGCCCGGCGGGGTGTTGTAATCGCGTCTGTCGTGGTGCGGTAAGGGCAAGACCGTTCTTGCGTAACTGGTGTTGTAGTCGCCGTCTTTGATCCAGCCATCGCCCACAATCACGTAGTCGCGGACCCAGCCCGCGGGTGGCGGAGGCGGTGACGGAAAACGAAACGACATCTCGTCCCCCGCATTCATGATCACGTAGCGGTCATCGACGGCAGCGAGCAACTCACGCACGTCGCCATACCTCGTGTAGTAACCCTCTAAATCGCGCCACTTCTGCTTCGTTCCCGCAAGCTGGTTGTAGTCGGGAATCTCAGGCGAAGAGTCATTCGCCTGATGAATAACGGAATATCCGCGGTAATGCAGATCGACCACCGTCGGAGCCAGCCGAGTGATCTTCAAAGGAGTTCCAGGAAGGCCTTGCGCCCACTCAATCGAATCCCAATAGACTTCCAGGTTCGTCCTCAGCCGCACGCGATGCGGTGTACCGGGGCGAAATACGTTCGTCAGGTCGAGCAGGCAGATCTTTTTCCGGCCCGCCGGGAACCCCAGGTTGGCGCGCGCCGGCACCCAGCCACCATGATCGTCCGGCACTTCGAGGCTGATCGCATGCGGTGGTTCATGCTGCGCCTGGCTGATGGCGACATTGATCGAAGAGTCCGACGGGTGCAGCCAGCCTTTGGCGATCAGATAGAGAGGGCGATCTACGGGAACGTCATCGCCGAGATCCACCTCGACATAATGATCGCGCGTGATTCCTTGATATTGTCCCCGTCCGAAAGTATCCAGATATTGGCCGTCCAGGTCGCGCACGACGTCCGTCACGTCCCGGCCATTATCGTCGACCGCGCTCGCCATTTTATGAGCGGGGCCCACCGTTATTACTTGAGGTTTCACCGCTGGAACGGCAAAACGTTCATCTGTGAAGATTTCTGTACCCGGAGGGTGATCGACCGTCATGAGCGAAACGTAATCGTAATAGTAAGTCTCCCAAAGCTCCCCAGTGATACGCAGATCGTAGAACCCGTCACGCGACACCAGTTCGTCGTGTCCGATCTTGTACCACTCCTCGGTGGCGGCGATGCTGGCCGTGCCCAGATTGTTAATGCGCAAGCCGATCGCCGATCCCCAAGGTACTGCGTCCTTTACGAACTCCACGTTCTTGCCGTTGTATGCGAATAGAAACGGACACGAGCCTTTCAAGCGCTGCTCGGTCACCACTTCCTGATCGGCCTTCAGCGCAAACTCGGCACGCAGCGATCCATTCGGCCACAGGATACGCGCCACATCCACTCCGCTCTGTTCGCCCAATCCGAAGTGGACCTGCGGGCCGGTGATCGGCTGCATTTGTACCAGCAATCCGGAACGGATCTCGATCTCGCCGCCAACTCCGAAGGAATTAATTCGCTGATCGCCGACCGCCTGCTTAGCGCGCGGCCGAATGATCTGCCAATGGTAGTTCTTCGATCCGCGGTTCACTGCCTGCATCGGCTGGCCATCACTTGATAGGCCGAGTAGATCCAGCCGCCCGTCGGCGTTTAGGTCACTGGCGTCGAAGACCACTTGCGGAGCTACGGCCTTGTTGGCAAGCACAAAGTTGCCATGGGTGTCGCCAAGCCATAGCAATGCACCCTGGGCGTCGCTCCCTACAACCGGCGATACGCGAGCCAACAGAAGGTCGATGGCGCCATTGTTGTCCAAGTCCGCAACCCGCAGGCGGACTTCGCCAGCTAGAAAACTCGATGGATCCGAGACCCTGGCTACCTCAGTCATGTCCCAGGTACGTTCATCATCCCTCCGAGCGAGGCTAACGATAGCGCCGTCATTTTTCACAGCGATGAGATTGAGAATTCCAGTGTGACTGGCGTCCGCAGCAGCCATCGCCTTAATCTGCCCCAGCCCGGCCGGCGCGGGGATCTCCGCGAATCGTCCCGATCGCTCATTCAAAAAGACGTGCAGATGGCCGGACCCATCGATGAAGGATGCATCGGGATTGCCATCTCCGTTCAGGTCGGCCCACACTAGGCCGCGCACGCCGGAAATCCCGGCAAAGGGATAGATTGCTGTGAACGTGCCATCCCCATTGTTCCTGAGAACGATCGGCCGGCCCTCGCTGGAGCCGAGCACGATGTCGAGATCCCCATCGGCTTCGATGTCGACCGCCCACGCTCCGGTGTAGTGGCCGGTCACGATTTGCTTCGGCAATTTTGTCTGCGCCGTAACGTCGGTGAAAACATCCGGCTTGTCCTGTCTGAAAAATCGCGCTCCGCCCGCTCCCGCCAGAACCAAGTCTGTCTTGAAGTCGTAATTGAAGTCGATTGGAACGACGCCTTCCGGTAGCGGAGGGGTCATATTTGCGCCACCTGGGAAAGGAAACTTTGCACCTGTTGCAAGCGTCACTTCGCTTCCATTGGCTTCGATGACGGTAGGAGCACCGGTATCGCTCAGCGAAATAGACCCAATCCAACTCCAACGCGTCTTGTCCGGGTTCGCCAGCGGCTCAACGCTAAATGTCATCGTCGTATCAGCCGGAGCAGTCGCGAACACCGGCGTTTCCATTCGCAAGAAGTGCGTAAACGGCTGCGCTTCGTCCCCGGGCGGCGGCTTGATCTCCGCCATGCTTTGGCGAAAGTCCGGAACCCGCATCAACGCATTCCGCAGGAAAGTCGTCCGCATGGCCGCCGCATGAGGATCCGACCCGGCCGCTGCTGTTTCCAGCGCCGCAAGTTGCTCTCGTACTTCGGGAGGCCACCCCTGAGATTGCGCGCGGATACTCGCCACAGATTGCTTCAGGACGGCTGAGTCGCCACGCTTCGCTGCAACCCGAGCCAGTTCCAGCAACGCCGCCAGGTTGTCCGGCTGCGCTTGTACGATTTGCTGCATGAGCTTCTGAAACTCGGCGTCGCTGTTCGGATCGCCCTGTCGCTCGATTTCTTCCGCCAGTCGATACGTTGCGATCAGGTTCTTCGGATTGATCTCCACCGCTTTGCGGAGATTGGCAATCCCTTCCGCAGAGCGTCCCTTGCCAGCGTCAACCAGTCCCAGCAGGTAGTAGATCGCATCGTTTCTTGGAGCCAGCGTCCGCGCTTGTTCGAGTCTCTGTGACGCGGCGTCAAAACTTCTTTGGCGCAAAGCCAGCACGCCCCAGTTAGCCCATCCTGCTGGCTCGGCACGAACCATCTGCGTCGCCCGCGCTAGTTCAGTTCCCGCGCGCACGTCGTCGCCAACCTGCAGTGCAGCCAAGCCTGTGTAGAACACCGACACGAAATCCGCGTATGTCTTCGAGGACTTCTCCGGCAACTTGCTGCCCGATTGACATCCCAAAACCAAGAGAACCAGAATTCCAGGAAGGTAGCACAGCAGCTTGTATCGGCAAGGCCTCATCGCGCGTATATCAATCAATGCGCGGCTCCAGGCCCGCAAAGTTCTTTCCCCCACACGCTCACCCCAGCCCAAAATCCTTGCAGGTGTAACAAGCATATACGGTGCAAAACAAAACCGCTTCGCCCCGACTGGAGTAAGCGCAAGCCTGCAAGAAACGGGCTGATCGTGGCGAGGCGAGAATAGCTCCCGCCTTGCCACTCCACGAACATGGCTACTTCTTCAGCGCCGCAAGAATCTGTTTCTGGTTCTTCAAAATCGTTCCCTGGTTCTTCACGATCAAGCCCAGCGCGACCTGGTTCTTCTTGATCGTCGCCTGGTTCTTCTTGATGGCACTCTGGTTGTCGAGGATCGCCTTCTGATTGCTCAATAGCGTCTTCTGGTTATTCAGAATTGACTTCTGGTTATCGAGAATTGTCTTTTGGTTAGAAATCACTTCGTCTGCCATGTTTCTCCTTGTGTCTTGAATTTCCAGATTGCGTTTCGGCCCACTCAATTCCCCCCGCCACTCGAAGCCGAAATCACCCCGTTTGCGACTTGCGGCGGACAACCGTCTGTCGAGCGACATAGCATCTTCGGGGACGCGCTGTGCGTTGTCCGGATACATCGTGCGATCCGGTGGCGCCGATGCTGCCGAACCATACACATAGCGATTGTAAAAACACAATGCGGCGCCGATCCGCACAGTGGTGGTGGCAGATTACATGAACTGTAGTGAGTTATCGCGGAAGACGGAATAATCGAAAGATACTAGGACCGCCTTCGCGACGAACTTAACCAAAAGGCCATTGCGGATCGGTCTGGTAAACCTAAGAAGAGTTTCTCAGGTACAGTTCGGCGTTCGCATATCGACGAAAACGCCGCAGCATTTGAGGCATGAGCGGTCTTTATGACTGCATCTCGAACAAGGACTAGTGCTAGGCTCCCCACTCGCGTGGGTTGTCGAGATTTGTCGCCCCACCCGCAGCTTCGAGTCGGAATGGTGGCAGCGATGGGATACCGCAATCGACACGTTCAGGGAGAAAAAGCACAGAGCCAGCAAAACTTCTTAACGTTCTTGCACCGGCCCCAACCACAGGTCGTACCAGTTCAGGACTTCCTTGATCAGTTCGTTGCGCGGGATGTTGTGCCCGGTCTCGTACATGACGCGCCGCTTCTGCTCTTTCTTTGCACCGAGAAAGTTGAAGAACGGAAGCTGGGTGGAATCGACGGGGAAGAAGAAATCGTAATGGCCATTGAGCAGAAGCGTGGGCTGCTTCACCCGCGTAATGAAGTTGATTTTGTCGACTTCCGGCAGGGACTTGCTGTATTCCATGCCGCCCAGGGCCAGCACGTTGGCCTTGATGCGCGGTTCGACCGCTGGGATGATGGCGCCCATGACCGCTCCCCAACTGTAGCCGTAATAGCCGATCTTGTCGTGGTCGAGATCGGGGCGCGAATCGACGTAGTCGAGTGCTCGCGAGGCATCTTTCGCCCACATCACGACGTGGTCGCGCCAAGTGGCAGAGGTGCTGGGCACATCGGTCTCCATGCCATCGCCGCGCTCGTAGGTGCTCTTGTAAACGGGATACAACACGGCGCGCCCGCTGCGCACCACGGCATCGAGTGCCGCGGTGGGGTACAGCGTGAACTTCCGCAGGAGCAGGGCGTTGGAGCCGGGAAAGAAGATGACCGTTTGAAAGGGCGGCCTGGCTTTTTTCGGCACGAACAGATAGGCGATAGCGCGCTCATTGCTGTAGGCCGCGGCGTAGGTGATCTTTTCGACTTTCCAGTCCTCTTCATCACCGACCTGTTCGACCGCGGGATTCAGCGGCGTCTTGTCGTAGCTGTAGAGACTGCGATACGCCTCAAAGAGCTGGTCGTTGACGGGCTTCTCTTTGCTATAGTCGCGGCGCGGCCAGGGGATCGCGACCTGTGCCTCCTGGGGAACCGAATCGGGATCAATGTACTTCACGGTACGGAAGCCGATGTTCGGTGCGCGCATCCACGGCGACTGGGCGTCGGGATCGACAAACATGTAGACAGGGTCGTCCCATGCCCCGCCGAGGACGTAGCGTTTGCCGGAATCCGCCTCCGTGGCGGTCCATTCCTTCACGTTGCCGGCCATGTCGTAATTGCCCCACGGACTCATCCCCGGCTTGCTGCCCACAGGCAAAACGCCAGTGCCGCCGATGTTGCTGGCTGGGACAATGAACGCGGCCAAGGTAGGACCGGCGGCGCGGTTCCAGTGGTAGACGGTCGGCAAACTCTTGCCGGCGAACTCGGCATAGGCCGCGGCTTCGTACCAGCTAATGCCGGTGACGGGATAGTCTTCTTGTCCCTTGGGATATTCGCCCTGCACCCAGTCTTTCGGACCGGGACGTCCTGCACCATCGCGGAACTCGGCCATAGCTTCGTCCCGCGTCAGCTTGTTGCCGTCGCGAGTGAAATCGAACTTCCAGTACTCGGGCTTCTGGTAGCCTCCGGCATCAATGAATGCCTTGTACTGCCGATTCGTAACCTCGTACTGGTCGATCCAGTAGTCCTTGAGGTCGAGCTCGGGCTGGCCCTCGAAGCCGGGAATGTACAACGTCTTGGGATAGTGCCCCGGCGAAACCCTCACCATGCCCGGTGGCGTTTTCGCGGTCTCGTCGAGAACCAGGGAGACATCGGCACCTTCTCCAACCGGCACCGATTTCGATAGCACTGCATTCGTGGTGCGAAACACAGCGGTGTAACCGGGTTTTTCGAACTTCCAGAGGAACATGCCGCGGGGCTGGCGAACATTCTTAAGCGGCGTCTTTCCTACCAGCGCCCATGCCGAATTGGGATCGTCGTATTCGCGTCGATAGACGTCGACGCCTTCCGGCGTAGTGTTGACCGACATCTGGTAGGAAATCACCGGCCACAGCTTGGCCAATGCCGGATCGCCGGGGACGGCCTTTTCGGCACGAGTGGCCAGCACGAAAGCCGCGCCGTACTTGCCTTCGTCGTAAAGACGCGAAATTTCCGGTACACCGACCTCTCGTGCCCAGCGAATCTCACGATTACGCCGGATGAGCCAGCCCACTCCGACGCCTAACAGAATGAGCAGCGCCAGCAGCGGAACCATAATTCGGGGACGCTTGGCCTCGCGCACCAAGCGCGCCGGCGTTAGCGTGGCGCCCGACTCGGGAAACAGCAAGTCACGATCGCGACGGAGTTCCTGTGCCAATTCCGCCCCCGAAGCAAAGCGGCCGGCGGGCTTCTTCCTCAGGCAGTGGGTGATCAGGCTGCGAAGCTCAGCGGGTACATCGCGTTTTAGTTCGCTTACAGGCTGGGGGTCATCGCGCATGACTGCCGCGAGCAGTGCGGCACTCGAGTCAGCGTCGAAGGCCTTCTTGCCAGTGAGCATCTCGTAGAAAACAGCGCCGAACGAGAAGATGTCGCTGCGAGCATCGACGGGCTTGCCTTCGGCTTGCTCAGGTGACATGTAGGCCAGGGTGCCGACAATCATGCCGGGCGTGGTGCCAGTGCCGGCTCCTGTAATGGTCACGCCTGCATCGTTGTCCGCCGACTCTGCGGCAGCGAGCTTGGCGAGTCCGAAGTCGAGAACTTTAACCAGTCCGGAATCGTCGACCATGATATTGGCTGGCTTGAGATCGCGGTGAATGATTCCGGCCGAATGGGCGCGAGCGAGTGCATCGGCAACCTGCAGGGCGTACTTGGTCGCGACATTCACTGGCAATCCGCCCTTTGGAGTGATGCGATCGAGGGTCTGGCCGGAGACGTACTCCATGACCATGTAGTCGAGGCCGTCCTGCGAACCAATATCGTGCACCACGCAAATGTTGGGGTGCTGCAGGCTTGAGATCGACTTCGCTTCGTGCACAAAACGGGCATGCAGATCCGGGTTGGAAGACAAATGGGCCGGAAGAATCTTGATGGCGACAGTGCGCTGAAGGCGAGTATCGCGAGCGAGGTATACCTCGCCCATTCCGCCCGCGCCGAGCAGCGACAGAATTTCGTACGGTCCCAGTGTGACGCCTTGGGTTAGTGGCATGAGTTGGTGAGGATTATATCGTCATCATCAACGGCGACGTGCCGTTCTTGGGGTATCCGGCGCTGAGTACACAAGCTCACCCCCTTCTTTGCCAAGAAAAAACTAATCCGACCGGCGTGGTGCAGCCTGTGCGAAATGTGTACCAGAGATTAGCCGGGAAACATACTTCCATCGCCTGCGTCATCGCGCAAATGCCAACGCCGATCTTCGTTAGCTGCAATGAAAGGGACCCATTTGAAACTGAATTCGCCCAATCGGAACTCAGCCGAGAACGAGACGCTGGCGCCTGACTCGCTGGCCGGACGAGCGAGATAAGGTCGATAGATCGCCGACTGCCCGTCCGGGCAATAAGCTGCATTGCGAACTCTCAGGTACAGGTCGGATTGCAGACCTGTACTCCGATTTTGGAAATCAGAGAATTTTGGAGTGTTTACGCTCTAGTAAATTGAAAGTCGGTTTCTCTGTTATAGGTCGCGGTCTAAGAATCGCGAAATATGCCGCCAAATTCGATAAAATTGGCGTTTTTCGAGTTACTTCTCTGATGATAAAGAATAGCTGGCGGAGGGAACTGGTTTCGAACTCTTAGTACAGTTTAGAACTATGCACTAAGCTGCGGCGTGTCAGCCACTTATTAGGATTTCATTCCGGAAATGAGCCCAGCGGGGAAACGAATTAGGCGCGGCCATACGGTCGAGCAGTCCGCTTTCGGTGGCGACGCAAAAGCGAAGGATTAGCATGGTTCGGCGACGGGGCGCCGTGGTTGCGCCGGCTCGGCACTCAAGACGGTTCGCAACTGACTACCTGCTGCTCCTCGGCCAGTCCAACCCGCCTCCAAGTTCTCTGGCAGCCCCGACGTAAGAACCCAAGTATCTGCGGTACTTTAAGCATGGTCCCCCGTGCTATTCGCTCCAGAATTCGGAGAATTGTAACCGCACTTCAGCGAGTAGAGCGTCCTTAAACCAGATGGAGTATTCCCCGGTTTGACGCCCAAGCGACTGGGACCTGTGCATGTGCGCAGTCTCAATCAATCGCATTGGAAACGATACGTACTTGGTGATGCCTTACTGTAGAATCGACGCGGCTGGCAACAGATGAGTACGACTGAATAGCCCCACGAGGTTCAGACTGCTAGCACCTCTTGGCAATCGCAAGAGCGCAAAGACCAGCCCTATCAAATTCAAAAACCACAATCGGAGAAATCATGATGAAGAGATCGGGTCGCCTGTCGGTTGTGATTCTGGTTTTGTTTGGTCTGCCTGTATGGGCGCAGCAAGAACAGAAAGAGCCGGTCAAGTATCAACAGCCACCGAAAGCTATTGTCGAGTTGGTGGATGTGCGGCCCACGCCCACCGTGGAGATTTCGCCAGGCGAAGGGTCGGATAGGCGATGGCTACTGATTGAGGCGATCTCTGGGCTACCTTCAATCGCGGATCTTGCTCAGCCAGAATTGAGGCTGGCAGGTCTGCGATTCAATCCCAAAACGAACGGACCAAGCCGTGGACGATACGTGACGGCCTTGAGCTTGAAAGCCCTTCCAGACGGCGCCGAGACACCGATTGCGGGACTACCGACCGAAGCGAAGATCCGGTTTGTGGGTTGGGCTCCGGATGCCGGCCACGTTTTTTTCGTGAACATCAGCGATGCTCTGGCAGATCCTGGACTTAACCTGTGGATTGTGGATGTGGCATTGGCGCAGGCGCGACGCGTGCCCGGCCTGGCGCTAAACGGTATTTTCGGCCAGCCTTGCGAATGGTTGGGGGACAGCCAGAGACTGATCTGTAAGGCAGTGCCGAAGGGAAGAGGTGCGCCGCCTGCCCGCAACGAAGTGCCAACAGGGCCAGTAATCCAGGAGAACCTTGGTCGAGTCACGCCAGTGGCAACCTATCAGGACTTGCTCAAGAGCCCCGAGGACGAGGTGCTTTTCGACTATTACGCAACGTCGCAGGTTGTAGTAGTTGGGCTCGATGGCAGGATCACGCCCGTGGGCAAGCCAGGTGTCATGGAAAGTGTATCGGCATCTCCCGATGGGCGATACGCGCTGCTGGACGAGCGCCATCATCCGTACTCCTATTTGCTGCCTTTCGCTATGTTCCCAGAAAGGATCTCGGCGATCGAGTTAAAGAGCGGAAACACCAAGCAACTGGTTGACAAGCCGCTTGAAGACATGACCCCGAACATTCACGATGCAGTGGCGGCGGGACGGCGCAATTTCGAATGGCGGAGCGACGTGGGATCCTCGGTTTTTTGGGTGGAGGCTGCCGATGGCGGAGATCCGCGGGTCGAAGCGCCGGTTCGTGACAGGCTGTTCATGTGGGATGCGCCATTCGCAGGTTCGCCAAAGCAGCTGACCGAAATCCCTTTGCGGTTCAGAAGCGTGGAGTGGGGAACCGGCCGGCTAGCGATTGTCGAGGAGGAACGGTGGAAGGATCGCAAGCGGATCATGCTTGCGATGTCGCCAGCGGATCCAGGCCGGGCAGTGAAACTTTACGAAGGCTCCTTTGAGGATCGCTATCATGACCCGGGCCAGCCGTTTCAGGTGATGAACCAAGCAGGGAAAAATGTCGTGCGAACCACGCCTGACGGGAACGGCGTGTACCTGCACGCGAAGGGAGCTTCCCCTGATGGAGACCAGCCGTTTATTTCTTTGATGAGCGTTGCGAATGGAGAGACCAAACGGCTGTGGCAATCGGCGGCGCCATTTTTTGAGGTACCGCTCGCAGTTCTGGACCTGGCGGCTCCGACAATCTTGATTCGACGAGAATCGCCGGAAATGAGTCCCAATTTCTACCTCAAGAATGTTGCGAATGGCTCTCTAGAGCAGGTCACTAGTTTCCCCAATCCGTATGGCAATGCGGCGCTGCCGAAAAAGCAAGTTCTCAAATACAAACGTGCCGACGGAGTCGATCTGAGCGCGAATTTGTACCTCCCACCGGGCTACAAGGCCGGGGATGGTCCGCTGCCGACCTTAATGGAAGCCTACCCAACAGAGTACAAAACCAAGGCCGCGGCCGGACAGATCAGCGGGTCTCCATACGAGTTTCCATTCTTGTCTTGGGGATCGCCCGTGCCGTTTGCTACGCAGGGTTACGCGGTATTGGAGAACGCCACGATTCCAATCGTGGGCGAAGGACAAGCAGAGCCGAATGATACCTACGTCGAACAACTAGTAGCCAGCGCGAAGGCCGCGATCGATGAAGGCGTGCGGCTGGGCGTGGTGGACCGAGACCGAGTTGCCGTGATGGGGCACTCTTATGGAGCGTTCATGACCGTAAACTTGCTCGCACATAGCGATCTGTTCAAGGCCGGCATCGCTCGCAGCGGAGCCTACAACCGGACGCTGACACCCTTCGGATTTCAAAATGAGGACCGAACTTATTGGCAGGCGCCCGAAGTGTATTTCAAAATGTCTCCGTTTTCTTATGCCGACAAGATTAAGACTCCTCTTTTGCTGATCCATGGAGAGGCAGACAACAATACGGGCACGTTTCCAATTCAGAGCGAGCGACTTTTTAGCGCCATTAAAGGTCAGGGTGGCACCGTGCGCTTTGTGCTGCTGCCCCTGGAGTCGCATGGATATGCGGCGCGGGAGTCCGTTCTCCACATGTTGTGGGAGATGAACAACTGGCTGAACACATACGTGAAGAATCCGCAAACAGCCGCGAGTGGCACGAAGTCGTGAATTCGTGGCTCAAAGGGTTCATATCAGTCCGCTACCGTCTGCACAAAGGTGACGGGCCGGTGTGATCGGCTTTCTGGACCGTCTGCGAAACTTCAACTCGTGCAGCGTTAGCCATGCGAAGTCGAGGTGTTCGGAGATCGTCAGAACTGTTCGTAGTAATGCAATACGAATTTTGCTTTAGTGGTGAAAGCCTCCTGCATCCTGGTTAGTGCTAGATTTTTGGGAAGGCTGCTTTTCGAAGTGGTGGATGGCGCGCTCGAGGTCGTCGAGAAGCAATCCGGCGAGGTCGCGACTGAGGCCGAGGCGGGCCAGCACACGCTGTACGACCAGGTCAGTGCAGTTCTCAGGCATAGGGTATGCCGGGACCTGCCATCCGCGCAGGCGCAGGCGGTCGGAGAGATCGTACAACGTGAAATTCGGGTGAGAGCCATTCTTCAACGTCCAGGTGCAGCCGGGGATGCCGCCGCGACCGTCGTAAATCATTTCGAAGATGTCGAACTTGTTCAGCTCTTCGGCCAGCCAGATGCCGACCTCTTCGCAGCCGTGCGTAATCTTGGCGTACCCGCTGCGGCCGAGCCGGACGAAGTTATAGTACTGGGCAGCAATCTGTCCACCGGGACGGGAAAAGTTGAGGGCGAAGGTGGGCATGTCTCCGCCGAGGTATTTCACGTCGAAGATGAGCTCTTCGGGGAGGTCTTGGGAGTCGCGCCAGATGGCCCATCCGCAGCCGAGCGGCGCCAAGCCGAACTTGTGGCCGGAGGCGTTGATCGATTTCACGCGTGGCAGCCGGAAATCCCAAACGATCGAAGGATGGATGAATGGGGCGATGAAACCACCGCTGGCACCGTCAACGTGGACGGGAATGTTGAGACCCTTCCGCTGCTCCAGTTCGTCGAGCGCCTTCACGATCTCTTCGACAGGTTCGTACGCCAAAGTGTACGTGAGGCCGAGCGTTGGGACGACGCCGATGGTGTTCTCGTCACAGCGCTTGAGAACTTCGTCAGCACTCATCATCAGGCGCGCGCCTTCGCAGGGGATCTCGCGCATTTCGACGTCGAAGTAGCGGCAGAACTTGTGCCAGCAGATTTGCACCGGCCCGCACACCAGGTTGGGGCGGGAAATGTCTTTGCCCTCAGCGCGGCGACGATTGCGCCACCGAGTCTTCAGGGCGAGGCCGCCGAGCATTGCGGCTTCGCTGGAACCAGTGGTGGAGCAGCCCACGGTAGTAGCAGCGTGCGGCGCGTGCCAGAGATCGGCAATCATGTGCACGCAGCGCGATTCCAGCTCCGCCATCTGCGGATACTCGTCCTTATCGATCATGTTCTTGTCAATGCATTCATCCATGAGCTTGCGGACTTCGGGCTCGAGCCACGTCTGGCAAAAGGTGGCGACGTTTTGCCGCGAATTGCCGTCAAGCAGCAGCTCGTCGTGCACCAGTTGATAGGCCGCGGCAGGGTCGGTCTCCTCCTGAGGCACCTGGTACTTAGGTAGAGGATTAGGTAGGAAGCCGGTCCCGAACACGTGGCCGTCGCGACGGCTGAGAACGTCTTTCTTATGATGCAGCGCCATGTAGCCCTCCCGAGGGTGGCTCGCATTGTAGCGCGAAGAGCTCAAATGGACGCGACAACGTGAGAAGAGAGTTCGATGTCGATGTTCATGCCGTCATGCGAGAGGGTCTCGGCGACGCTGGCAATGATGCCACTTTCATCCGGCGGGTCTGAGCTCGCGCTCGCGCACTGCCGCTAGTGCCCCGGTAATGGAACACCAGTCAAGTTGGCATTCGCCGAGTGATCGGATTCGCAATCGCTTCGCGTTCGCCTGATGGAAATCCTCAAACCGGACTGCCTCGAGACGCTTCGGAGAAAAGGGTCGCAAAGCTGGCCTTCGTGCCTTGGGGGTCACATTCTCCGAGTCCGGTCTGAGCGCAAGATATGCAGAATTACGCGCAGTTTCGGCGATTTTCAGCGGAAAACCGCAGAGTTTCTCTGTGGTTGAGACTAGCTGGACACTGGAAGCTGCCACCCGGAAACGGACATGAACGCCCATGCTCGGCGCTGCTGGGCAATGCAATCCCAGCAGCGCCTCAAGCGATTTCCAGCAACCAGGAAGTTGAAATGGGTGGAGCGGGCTACGCGTCTGAATTATTCGCGTCCGTATGCAAACCTTGAAACGTTATCATCCCGACAACCGCGATGACACTCGCCTGATGTTCTGGGAACACCAAGCCGATTGGGCGGGCATCTCGAATCTCGTCTGCGGTTGGGACCATGAAAGTGCCCTCTTCATCGGGGTCAGCATAGCCGTCGTCTCGTACTAACTCTCCGAACTGCTGGCGGTGTTCAGAGCTATCGAACGAGAACAGGATTTCGTACGTGGGTAGGTCGGGATCACCGACGAGCGCCAAGATCCGGGTGTTTGTGAATTGCGCAAACCCGAATAAACGCCCGATCCAATTCAACTCCGTGAGGTTTTCATCCTTGTCCCCATCTTCAGGAAGCATGCATAACGTGACCAGCCAGTTGGTTCCGTCTTCCCAGTAAGGCTCGAAAGGGGCATCAGTCGACATTTGACTCTCGCGGACAAGACGAACGTTTCACAGCATGGACTGTGCCGCCGTGCACACTTCGCAATTATCTCTCAAATGGATTATGTCCGCTGCGATAGTCTGGCGGCTCGACGTCTGAAATCGTTTATCGGCGTCTGTGTTGAAAGGGAAAGTGAAGAAATTGTTTCCAGCCCTGCAGTACGACACGAGCACTTTCCGGCGCGGTCAACTGCACGCTTCTACCGAGGCTGATGGCTGTCTCAGCAAAGCCTAGTGCTGAGCGAACCGGCGCAAGCAGCTGAGACAGGCGCGTCTAGCGCATCGCTTCACCGTGGGCTAACGACAATGCCGCCGCTACGCGGCTTGGGCGGAGAGAGGATCAAGGGTATGGTGCGACATGCACGAAAATCTCCACCCGCCACATCAGTGTCACTTACCCCGGCTGGCGGGCGGCACGATTCCATTCATCCGCAAATACTCCACCATCTGTCCGTAATGATCGAAGGCGTGCGCTACGCCAAATGTGGCCAGGCGCAGGCGGGTCGATTTGCTCTGGCCGGGCGTCTGCAACATGTTTTCGGTGGTCAACGTGGCAGCAGCCCTGTGACCCAAGGCAAAGGAGTCCTTCAGGAACGCCAAGATCTCGGCTTTCGTCTTGACGTCCTCCGGACCGTTCCCGTCCTTAAGGTTTGCGGGCAGCTTATCGCCGGTGAGCGGCGACCAGATGAAATAGTTGGATGCCGCGATGTGCTTGACCTGACCGGCGAACGTGCGCACACCTTTGTAGTCACTGCCCGGAAGGTTCAGGCTCTCTGGAGAGAAGTTGAACTTGTCTTCGGGCATGGCCTCGGCCGCGTCCAGGACTTCCTTTTCGACCGCGCTGATCTCGTGGTCGACGGCGGAAGCAAGGGTTGGCGCGGTCGCGGCTTCGGCGGTCTTTGAACCTTGTCCGAGCGCACTAACCGCGATGATGAGCATGGCTGAAAGCAAGAAAACTGGGAGTGGTTTCATCGGAGAGGCCTCCTTTGCCCGCAAGACACCGGTTTAGACGTAGCAGCGCTGCCGAAGTTCGGGTAAATTTCGGAACGGCAGGCAACTATGGGCCGCGGGATATGTGGGCCATCAGCCCGACGACGCAATTGATGAATTTGTTGCCCGCTAGGCGACTTTGCGCTCCTTGAAACGCAGCCCTTTCCTATAGAGCCCGTCGCTGCCTACGTCGAATACCCGGTTGTAGCGGGCGCGAAAGTTTTCCTGCCCCGCAGCCGCAGCCAGCTCGATCAGTTGTTCTTCGGAAAAGTGCCGGCGCAATTCGGCATACAACTCGTCGGACACATTGGAGGGCGTGTCGGCCTGCGCGTCTGCCATGCGCAGCAACGCGGCCTCTGCCGGGTCGAAGCCATCGAGCCTACCCTCACGAATCGCAGTAATCTCATCGTCGCTCAAGCCGAACATTCTGCCGCCGGCAGAATTGGCGTCGATTCAAAACGGACATCCGACGCGCGCCGCAGTCCGCAACATGATCAGCGACCGCTGCCGCTGCGGGATTTGGGCTTTCTGGCCGAGCAGCCACTCGAGGAGGGTGAAAGCCCAGAACACGCGCGGTATTCGCGCCGTGATCTTTTGCGGCGTCAGGTCGCGGCCTAACATCTTGCGGACCCTCTTGAAGACCTGCCGCATCAGGAAAGACGTCTGTTGGGGATCGACACCGTCGATTCTTGCCATGGGCCACTCCTTTCAGTTGTTAGGGATGCGGACGGGGCACGAAAGATGCCACGACTTCTCACAGGTTAGGACCCAACAGTGGGACGCGAACCCTTCGGCGGGGCTCAGGGCAGCCTCTGGGGCATGCGGTCGGTCATAGGTCTGTGATGTGCCCGGACAAAGGCCCCACCTTTTGCCAACGGCAGGCAAATATACGAGCGCGAAGTCGATGCAGCCGACGACTTCGTCTTCAATCTGCTTGGGAGTGCAGAAGATGTGGGCGTCGTCTCGGGTAAAGCCGCGCACGCGCAGCAGACCGTAACTCACGGTTGGGCACTTGGACGCCCTTACGACCAAATTACGGGTAAAAACTCGACCGAGAAATGAAGTGTGCAACCGCTGTGCAACTCATTGGTGGCGGAGCAAACAATTGCGGTAAATAGAGCTGCGTGATGCAGACTTTTAACTTATTAATTCTAATATGCTTATAAGTGCTGGCGGAGAGGGGGGATTCAAAAAACACGGAAATCCCCAAGTTGGACAGCATCAGTCAGTTAGCTAACAAACTTTTTATTTACAACAACTTACTGACTTTTAGCGCAATGGAACTGAACTTCCGCGATTTCTCCTTTTGACTCAAATTCCACCAAAAACGGTATCACTGGTATCACCTGCGCAGTGGCGGAGAAGGTGAGAGAGGGCGTTGAGCGGGTCGAGCAACAGAAAGTGGTATCACCCTGGTATCGCCCCACGGAGAGCCTGGCGCACCGTGTCTCAGCCATTCCAATCACTCCGTTGCTCTTCGCACAAAGCTCGGGGCGTTGACTCGTTGACCTGCAGCTTCAAGCAGGAGTTGTTCGAGTCCGTCCTCGATGGTCCGATGGTCTGTGATTGCTCAATTTAAAATTCCTGGCTTCTATCCTGCGGAGCTATCGGTTGAACGTGACGGGACGGCAGCGAAAAATGTCCACAATCTGAGACTGATCTGCTAGAACTTACGAACTTACCTCTTGAGCAAATTGATCGAGTGTCGTTCATGGGTGCGTCGGCAAAAGGTGCTTGTCCATTCTGCAACATTGATAGCAGGCGCGTGCTTCTCTCCAACGAGGCCGGATTCAGCTTGCCGGATCTCTTACCGCTCACGGAAGGGCACACTCTGATCGTTCCGCATCGCCACGTCGCAGTGGATCACCGCAGTCCAGCAGCGCCTTTCAGCCCTTCGGACGCGTATGGACCAGATGTATGAGGATAAACTCGACGGCAAGATTGACGAGGAGTTTTGGACGCGCAAGATCGAACGAGTGGCGCGAATAGGAACGCGCGCTCGAATCGCAGCTATCTGCTCTTAGTTCACCGCTACCGGCGTTTCTGTTCTAACCGTGCAACGGATTTCTTCGAGCGGGCAAAAAATCAAGAATGGTCGGGGAGAGAGGATTTGAACCTCTGACCCCTGGTCCCGAATTGGAAAACTACTTTAGAATCAATAACTTATGAATTTCATTCGTGGTGCTTCAATCGCATAAATGGCTTTGAATCTTGAACTTGCACAGCAGTCACTTTTGTATGGGAACCCTCGATTGGGAACCCTGGGCGCCTCCATAAGGGCGATTACGATCGGCAGATCGATCCGTGGCGTCTCAGCGGTTGATATGGGATCAATGGAGCTCTGATCTAAAACGCGGGATCCACGCAGCCGGTGTTGACCGACTTGTTCGCTATTTTAATCGCCCCGTCCCAGGTGGCTATGAGTCGACAGCACAGTTTTACCGAAGTGCCTTCATCGCGGGCTCGATCCATGAGAACAAGAAGTCTCCGATCGACGGGAATTCCGTTGCGACTAGGCTAAGCAACGGAAGTCCCGTGACCCCAAGCATGCGGAACCAGAAGTCGGCGCCCAACTCCTCCGGTCGAGTATCTGTGATTCGACTCAAGGTCCGATCGAGGTGCATCTGCGCATAGACGTAACCGAAACAAATCGTCAGGCCTACGAATATCGCAAACATAAAGGTTCGAAGGATGGCGCGCGGCTCGAACGGATAGGAGCTAATGGCAAGGACATCGAGCACGAAGATGCCGACGGCCGCCATGGCCAGGGTACGAATGCGCAACAAAACGGTGATGATGTAGTTGATATACACCAGGCTCACGTAGTACTCAGACCACTCTTCCCACGTTTCCAGAGGCTTGGCACGCAGTTTCTTTATTTCCTCAGCGTCAAGCTCGCACTTATGGTTCGAACGGCCCTGGTACCGGTTGAACAGGTAGCCCAGCAGCACTGCGGCAGCGTCAGCCAGTTGCGCCTGCATTTTCTGGAAACCGTCTAGCAAGTCGTCTTCTGTCTTTGCAGTCGACGTCGGTGCACTCTTCCGTTTCTTACGGCGTTCGGCCAACAGGTCAAGATAGAGGTCCCAGACTTGCTCGATCTCCTTGGCGGGAAACAAGGGATGCGCGCGCAGGCACGCCGGCGCCTTTTCCTGTACTACCTTGAGCGCTTCCATCTCCGGCAAGACGAGGCGATGGGCGGAGTCGATCAGTCCGGTGCCGATCTTCCAGATCGAGGTCCATGTAAAGCCGTCTTTCCGCGAGATCATCATGCTGAACGGCTGGCTTTCGATGCTGTGCAGCAGGCGTTTGGCATCGGTCCATACGATCATGCCCCGCGTGATCGATTCGAGCAGCAGGACGAACGAGATCACCAGCAAGCTGATCATTAGATAGTCGTAACTGTAGTGCTCAATACCGCGCAGTGGCCGGGAGGGAAAAATTAGCAGCAGGGCAACGAACATCACTCCGCCAATGGGAATCCAGATACGGCGATCGACAGATGCCGGCCCCATCGTACATACTCTAGCCGCTCTTGTTCTTCTGCGCCGATGGGTGCCAGCATCGGCGGCAAGATCGGCTTCTCTTGCGGGCCGACAGTCTCGCTTCTCGGCAACAGCGGCCGTCGCAAATCGGTGAGAACGCTGCCCGCTATGTTGTACCAGCCCCACCACGCCAGAGACAGTACTACCAGAACCAGCGGCAGCAACGGGCTGATGCTTGACCCTATGTTGACGTACTTGATGAAAAAGACCCGAAACCCTTCAAACTGGCTAATCCAGCATGCTGCGAGCAAAGTGCCCAAGGACACAATGTGGGCTGGCCACATTGGCCGCCGATAGCGTCGAACTAGGATGCAGACGAACCACGCGTATGCCACTACACCCGCCGCTCCGATCACAAGGATGAGTGGGCTGACCCGAAATTCCTTGGCTCCTACCGGCCACAACGCGAGCGCCACGATTCCAATCCAGCAAGTACACAGGAACGTGATCAGATAGGTTCGCCGAACGCCTTGAGAACCTGCCGGCGTTCAGGCCTGCAGGGCGCCAGCAACAGTTCGGGCTCAATCGAGCCCAGCAGGGATGCTCGCTCCAAGCACAACAGAATCAGGGCGAAACACAGGAGTGCCGCCGCCACCAATGCTTTCCAGGCAACGGGCGCCGCGAATTCGAACGGCTGCCGCTGCGCAACTGTCCCGTCCTGCAACGGCAACCAGCTCTGGTCGCCCGGCTCCAGTTCCGCCACTGGCCAGTATCCGTCACGGCCCAGCGAGTCGATGTGGAGGTCCGGCCGGCAGCATTTCGTGCCCTCCGCCATCTGTCTGCTTCCCTCCAATACCGATCGTCCATAGTCTTCAAGATGGAGTGTGGCCGGCAACTTGGCCTTTTCTGGCGGATCGAGCATCGCTCGAGCGCACCACGGGTCCTTTGGATTTTGCAGGCACGCAGCTAGGGCCATCGTCGCGTTGTAAGTTGCCTTCTCACCGTCATCAGCAAACGTGATTGCTTCGTCTTGCCCTTGCTCGCTCGGGTCAGAGACCGTGAGCACGTCCTCGTCTTCGCCCGGACGCATCGAATAGGGATTGATCGCCAAGATCCCCCGCATATCTGGCTCCTCGGACTCGTGTCGCAATAGCAAGTCCGGCCCCAGGATCACCAGTCGCCCGTAGGCATAGTTCTTGCGCAAGTACCGCACTAGAAAAAGGATATCGAGCGAGTCGCTCGCCATCAGCACCACGAGCTGGCTCTGCCGTCGATGCAATTCGTCCACAACACCCATCAAAACTGCTTCCTGCGAAACCGGCGACTGCAGGGAATAATCGGGAATGGTATCGGCGGTAGCCCGCGACTCTCCTAGGTTGGGTCGTAAGTTGACGCGAGCCTGCCTGCCGGTGTCATCGCTGGTAGTACCGCCGCCAAACTGCTGCTCGTAAGCTGTACGTATGTGATAGATGCCGCGAGGAAAGTGCAGTGTGAGCGGCGTCATTTCCGCCGGGCTAGGGCGATCACAGTCGGGACTGAAGTGTATGTCCACCGGCCTGCTAGGTTGTCGTCCGAACGCTGTCTCGGTCTCGCTCACCAGCGCGATTTCTTCGGGTTTGAGCCTCCATTGAGAGCACGCGTACTCGTAGAGGTGGTTGAGCAGGGATTGATCGTTTTCCTGAAAACTCGCAAAGTTCACGCGGCCAGGCATTTGTTGCGCAAGCTGCTCCTTGAACGCTTCAATCGACCCTTTGCCCTCCACTTGTCCACTGGCGATGGTGATTTTCTGAAAGTCTCCGGCCCTCGCGATCAGTAAGTCCTTGAGCGACGCCAAGGAGCCGGAAAAAGTGGGGCCCATGATAAGAAGGTTCTTGGGTTCGTCATTCCTAGTAAGCTTTTCGCCCAAGGCAAGCGCCACATTAAACTGCACGCGGTCGACTCCGGACGTCGGCATGTCGTCCACAATGAAGACCACCAGCACCTGAACTGGCGCAGGAATGGAAACCCCCGATTTTCCGACGCTGTTCTCAGCGTGACTGGCAATAATGGATTCGGCATTCTGGTGACGGCGAAAAATCAGTACCCCAGGGACCATCTCGGCATGACGACGGTAGTCGTCCTCGCCGACGCGTAGCAGAAAGTTGCCGGACTCGGGGTGTTCGTGGTTGTCCCATGGAAGGAGCGCCCGGTCAAAGTCGAAGTCGCTGTTTTGCAGCGCCTGCTCCAGCGCATCAATGGTGCGGTCAAACGTCAGCGACAAGTGCGTGCGCACCGGGTTCGGCGCCAACGCGATCATGAAACCAACCTTACGATCGACCGGGGCAAGCGCATTGACCAGATCATTCAGTTCAATCTGGTCATCCATGGAGAGAGTGGTAGAAGTAGCTTCCGCGATAGTGGTGGCGAGTAGATCACCCTCATCATTAAATCCGTCGGGGTACGGGTGCCTTGCTTCGCGCTGCTTATCGGAAGACTTTTTTTTGGCCTCAGGTTTTGCAGCGACCGCAGTTTGTTTCGCTGCCGGCTTGCCTCCCAGCGTCGGCGCGGGAGGGCCCGAACGTATTCCGCCGCTGCCGGCCCATACCGCAACCAGCAGCGCCAACACTAATGCGCCTCCTCCCGACCGATTCATAGCTACCTCGCGACCTTCGCATTAGCCCGGCCAGAGAGTTTGTGGACGGGCTTACTGCAAAGAACGCAAGGGACTGAATGTTCCCTTTGAACAAACGACCGGGCCCCAAGTTCGCGTTCTGGGGCTCGATCGGCGACGAACCGCTAACAGCTATCCAGTCGTCAGAAATAACGGTGTCTTGCAATTGGCGGCTCGAGCCTGCCGGCAATCGTTTGGTGTATCCAATTGTTTCCCACGAGGCTTTGCAGATCTTGGCAGTGGAGGACATGGGTAGTAAGCGCCTTCAATATCACTATCGCTGATATTAAGGGGGTCGGCCGCGGCAGGTGGCTTTGTGCTTTGCGGCCAGTAAAGACTCCAGTCCATGCCCGTAAAGTGCGCTTTCAATCCGTCCCATGCCTCCTGAGCATGCGCGAGAATGGAGGCCTCAGTATCTGTCATGAATGTACTCTCCGCAGCGAAAACCATACGATAGTAGGGACCACAGCAATCCGGAACGTATTCTGGAAGTTGGTTGACCGCGGGCGCGCTGCCTGGTGCGTAAACAAGTGCGACGGCACCACAACAACCAGATACGAACGGTCCAATGTCCGTGCTGGTCTTGACAACCGCGTCTATCAGACGATGAGCGTAGATCTGTTGCGGATGTGGCAGGTAGATCCTCAAGTAGGACCCCACGCTAGGGTCAAAAACGAAGCCGCTTTCGTCTGGTGAGAAGAAGTTGATGCTGGCCGCGTAGCCCTTGATTGGCTTCCACTTGGAGTCAACGGTTACTACATTTAGGTCCCCTTTGGGAAGGGGCTTCGCATCCAGCCGATATCTGTGGTCGCTAATGTCCGGAGCGAACGCCATCAATTGACTCTTCGGATCATTGGGAATGACCAAGCCGAAGCTCCCATTAATAACCACAACAGTCGGCAAGTTGCCGGATGGAGCTGTGGCATGCTTCTCCTTGTCGGACGCCCCTACCTCGATCGGGCTGACCGCTGTGGCCAACGCCGCGGCCGCCGTCAACTTCAGAAAACTTCGCCGATCCGTTTCCATAAGCCAATCTCCGTTCTTCTCAAAACAATTATTCAATTGGCCATCTCATCGCAAGGTAAGGTCTCAGAAGCACGACCGGCCGTTAGTCCCACGTTACGGTCGCTGTAGTTCCGTTGGTAAGTACTGCTTGCGGAGTCTTGCAATTGGGTGCCTTGTTTTCCAACATTCCCCCGGGACCGTGCCCTTCAATGGCACGGTCAGTCACATGCAATCTGTCTGGAATGGTCGGGTCACAGTCGCATCTCAGAGCCGCATAGATCTCGCACGTTAGTCCTCTGCAGTGGTCCGCAAGCCCGCGCCACGCTTGCCTTGCGTGCACCAGAAAATCGTCGTTCTCATCTTCGGCCCCCCCTGCGTACAGGAAGAAGCAATTTGGATTTCCGCAGAAGCTCTCGGGCTGGATTGGCGCGAATGGCCCGCTGATATGAAGCGGATCTCCGGTCGGGATGTATTCAAGCACCAAAGCGCCAGGAACCGAGGAAGCATGCGGCCCGGGAGTCCCTCCGTCTCGGAAGGCGACGTTAAACAACCGGTGAGGAATGATGCTTTTGGGATAGCCTGTGCTGAGCCGACCGTGCGGAATGACGTTACGATCCGCCGGGTGAATGCTCGTGTCTACGGTGAACACCCGCCCTCAAGGTCATAATCGAGAAGAGTACGCTTTGGGGACGACTGCACTCCGTTCAGGTAAAAGGCACCCGCAAAACTCTGGCCGTTGATTGTGTATTGATGTCCCTCGACGTCGGGCGCGAAAATGATCACGTCTGAGGGATTGCCTCCTTACGCCCTTTCGAAAAGCAGCCGCAAATGTGCCGTTAACAATCACCAATACGCTGTGCTGCGGCTCGCGGAAGTACTTCGTGCATACACTCTTCTCCTGATCGTGCGGCGCTCACTCATACACGCTGAACGCCGCCCAAAAGAACGGCTGGTTGCGGTCTGGTGTCCGGACACTTTGGCTGGCGCGCGCCAGTGCCTCCGGAACATTCTTGCCTTGGGAAAGACTTTGATAAAAGGTAGTCATCATCTGTGAGGTTGTGGCGGCATCGACATCCCACCGGCTGGCCACTACCATACCCGCTCCGGCTCGCAAGAAACCCTGTACCAGGTTTTCGGGGTCGAGCAGACCGTGCTGTCCGCGCGCCGTCGAGCACGCCCCCAGCACCGCCAGTCGCATGCCGGAGAGTCTCGCTTCGCTGAGCAATCCCACATCCAACATCAGTCCAGGATCGTCGCCCCGCTCTTGCCGCACGAGTAGACCCGCACCGGTGAATGACTCCATGCCATGACCGACAAACTGCAGCACCGCGGCCTGATTCAACGAGCCCAGCAGGTCCTTCCGCGTTTCGGGCCGGGCATTGTGATTCACATCAAGAGGGAAAACGTGGCGAAAGCTCCGTATCTCCTTGTCAGAGCCGGGCAACAACCCCGCAGACGGCGCCGCATCCCCCATCAAGAGATATGCCCTTTGCTGCGGCCCAAAGTCCGCTACTGATATGTCGTGGTCGTATACCGTGCCAGGTGAGTACACCAGCGTGTGTGTCTGCGCCACAAACCGACCGGTGTCGTCCTGCAGAACCTCGAATGGAATATCGGACAGCACTACGTCGGGCTGAATTACGACCACGGACGCCGACTCGAGCTCCGTGCTGACGGGGGCCAGAAGGACGTGAAACAGCCGATGGCTCACCTCTTTCAGTTGTTCGCTGTCAACGTTGGATTTTCGACATAGTCCAGTAGTTCGTGCTCATCTCGCTCCAGTTCGCCGCGATCGACCACCTGCAACCGAAAGTGGCGTCGTCCGTTTGCCGTCGAGCTCCAAATGCCAACCCCGTTATCAACGAGCAAGTAGGTCAGGCGCAAGCGGTCATGCGCCACATCCGTGCTTTGTGAAGTCGGAATGGTCAGGCCCGCCCCGCAGTGTTCCTGCCATTTCCAGAAAGCGGCCTCATCATCGCCGCGTCGAATTAGGATGGAAGCGAGCTCTCGATATAGATGCTCGGTAGCGCCTGCCCAATATAGCTTCTCCACAGTGTTCAGGGTTTTAAGCGCCCGCGCAGCATATTCCACGCCCCGCTTGTAGCTGTCTTCGGCAGCACCCCAGTTCCCGGCGGTCTTCTCTACATCGCCGCGCGTGGCTTGTAGATCAACTTTCAAGTAGTACGGCACATCCGGGTCCCGCGCGAGTTCTTGGTCCACGAAGTTCAGGTTCTCCTGGGCCGGAGCCACAAGTCCGCGCTGCAGTTGCATCGCCGCCAGTCCCACGCGGCTTTCCGCATCGTGAATGCGGGCCGTGGCTTGATCGCGAGAGCTAGCGAACAGTGCGGCCGCCAACTTGGACTCCCTCTCGAGCGCCACGACATCGCCGGTGGCCACCGCCAGGCGGGCGCGCCGGAAATGCGCAATGGCCTTCAGGTCCGGGTCCTCATCAGACTGCACAACCGCAAGCGCTTCATCCTGCAACGTCACCGCCAGACCCCACTGACCATCGCCCTCAGCTGCGAACTCCATCTCGGTAAGAAAGTGGTATCCGCGCATCGGCGGAGCCCAAGCGCTCCAGTAGTCTTGAAGGCCCTGCACGCAGAGCATCCACGCCAGGGCTGAATTGCCGTGTCCAGCCTGCAGGGAAGCCTGCATGCCAAGGGCGCGGAGGCTCTCGAATCGTAGCCCCGCACCATCCGCCACCCTTAAAGCTTGTTCGGCGTCATGGACCGAGTTGCCGAAGTTGCCGCGAAAGTCATTGCAACCCGCCTCCTCAAGCAGTGCTTGTGCATGAAGATACGGAAATCCGCGGTTGCTTGCGCCGGTCAGCAGTTCGTCCGCCTCGTGGCTGCATTGTCGACCGTGCAGCATGCGCCGGTCGGCGTATTCCCGTTCGAACTGGGCCACAAGATCGCCGCATTTGCCCCTACCTTACGAAACCGTCGGATCGCAGTGTCTGCCTGTCGCAATGCACCGGTGTAGTCCCCCTGTGCGTTATCTTCCACAGCGGCGCCTAGCGCGCGGAGGCCTTCGGGGTCGTGAGGGCCGTTCACCGTCTCTCGCAACCAGCCATCGTGATGCTGACGGACCATCGCATTGGCCAACTCGTTGAGCGCCGCCTGAACCGGCCCGTCCGTCGCCCGTGGGAGCCATGAGCGCACCGCCGCCTGCAGGTAAACCTCGCTGTCTAGGTGATCGCGCAAAAACGACCGCGGCGACGTCTCTGGATTCTTCTGGCTCTTCTCGATTAGCGCTTGCGCCTCCTTTAGATTCTTCTGGGCTTCGTCCTTCCAACCGCTATCAGTTTCGAGCGACAGGTACTCGCTCCAGACTTTCACAGCATCAATCGGCAACCTCTGTTCCTGCTCCATCAAGGCGAGATTGGACAAGTTGGCGGTGTTGGAAGGATCGAGCTTCGCGGCGTCTTTCGCCAGATTGGTGGCCACCTTTAGGTCGGCCGTAGCTTCTTCGCCAAACTTGCCTTCGCGGGTCTTGGGCGCCCGTTCCGCCCGAATTGCGTAGGCCAGCGCCAGATCGCTCAACACTACCGGATCGTTGGGGGCCAGGTGCTTGGCTTTTTCCAGAGTTTGTATTGCGGCGGTCGCCTCGTATGACTCTGTCCGCATAAGTTGTGTGCGACCCAGCAAGTCAAGCCATGCTGGCGTCGGTGATGCAGCGGACTCGCGTCTTACGGCGGCGTAGGCGTCCGCCAATTCTCGAAGACTCCTTCGCACTTCCACTCCCGAGCATGACCTTAACTTCCGCATGCGGGACATCCTGCAGCCGATAATTCGAGTTGCGATCCGTCCTGTAAGCGGTTCTGAGGAACTCCTCAACCTGACGTCTCGCCTGATTGTCCGGAGAAGTCTTGATTTCGGCCGACTGCACATCGTCTTCCCGTGAATCGAATCTAGCGGTTTCGTTCGGTTTTCGGCTGAGCCGCCATAATAGGAGTCCGGTCACCAGCAAGCACAGCGTCAGGGAGGTGGCGAGTCCAATTCTGAAGTTCCACCAACCGTGGTACCTCGATTGATCCGACGAAGCTGATTCCAGCTCCAAACGCCGGGCTATTTCACGAGGCCATTCCGGTCGGGAGCTTGCCAGCCGTTCTATCACCGCATCCTCGTGAGGTTGTATGTCGGCATCCAAATCGGTTACCGCCTCCCGTAAGTGTTCCGCGCATGGGCTACAGCCGGCCGCGTGTTCGAGCCATTGCCGGGCCTCGACGTCAGGCGCAGTTCCACCCGCGATCGAGTACCAGATCGTCTCGGGTGGACAACGGCCTGGCGCTGGTGCTCCGCTTGACCACCCGCCCTGTTGCTCCACGGTCAGCCTCAATTGACAGATGTCGCAATCTTGAACGTGACGTTCCGCTTCCAACCGGCTTGCGTCTGCTGTCTCGACACCGGTTAATGGATCGCGCAAGATCTGTCGGAGCCTGTCTTGCGACAAGTGCATCTGCCGGTTCGTATCTTGATCATCCGTCCACATATATAAACGTCAGGCCGTCCCGGTTCCCTTTGACTCTGCCAGGGGGATTGCCGGGTTAGCTTGTTTGCCTCCCAACTCGTCCCTCAACATTCGCGTCAGGCGATAGATGACGCTCTCCACACCCTTAGTCGAGAGGCCGAAAGCTTTGATCTGAGCGATGCTATTGGCTGACATACCCTGGCGATAGTAGAGCCAGGAAATGGTCTTGGACTTTTCGGAGTCCGGTCCCGAGACCCGTTTGCTCAAGCATGTTTCTATTTCTCGTAGAAGGACTTGCTGGTCAACGTTTGTTTCTTGGGATGCGAGAAGGCTACTTCCATGGTCAGAATCAACAGAATTCTCTCTGATCCCGGCGCCACGTTTGGCGGCGCACTGCGCGCGCATTTGATCATTCGTTATGTTGGCCGCGACGACTTTGAGAAACGCGAAGACCGATTCTTCCTCTCGTGGCTTGAACTCGCGCAGCACACGCCGATCCTTCGCATAGAGGTGTAAGTAGCATTCCTGAACGAGTTCTTCCAGAACCTCAGGCCGTGATTCGCCCCATCGACTGGCTACCCGAAAGACCACAGCACTCACCATCCGGCGAGTTCTTGCGATGAACTCCTCCCACACGTCGGCCTGCGGTTCATGGGCGCAACGCTCTAGGAGCTCGAGGATCGATAGTGACTCTGGGCGCATTGGTGGGGCGAATTTTACAACGGTTTTGGGCTATGGCGTCCCCCACTTATTGGGGCTTTCTGGGTAGTTTTTAGTTGTTTTTTTGCAACTTGCCGGAAGTTCGTCTCGAGTATGCACAAGTGAAAAGGGATCTGCGTCCTTCTCTCGTTCTTCTCCACAGCACCCGTTGTTGAGAAATCCGAACTAGAGAGATCCCAAATGAAGCAGAACACTAAGATGCCCACTTCCAGCCGCCGCTCATTCACCACAATTTGCCGCTATCTCTTGATTGCGTTTTGGCTTCCGGCTTTGCTGTTGTCCGCGCAAGGTAAGACGACCAGCAAGGCCGATACGGCCTCAACCGATGCGCAAACCGCCCGAACCAATCTCGACACACAGAGGAAGGGCAAAGACTTTCCCCTAAAGACGACGATTGCGACGGCGTCCGTTCGACAAAACGTAACGGTCGAGGCCGTATTGCTTCCGTATGACGTTTGCAAAAGGGTCTTCGGCACCGAGATCGCGAAGAACTACGCCGCCGTTGAATTGACAGTTTCGAACCGAAGCCCTGATTCGGCTCTGATTGTCCAGAGTGTGTTCATTGACTATCGAGACTGGGCCCTCAGCGGGATCAACTTCCTAGACTCCACTCGGACAGGAGAAAAGAAGTCGGACGGAAGCACGGATTGGCCAGACTACGAGGCCCCGAACAAAGCTGGCCAGATATCGAGCGTGGAATACCGGGTTGCGCGTGGCGAGTTGTTGGACCGCCAGCCATGGACATTTCGCAATCTTTCACTCCGAGCACTCCAAGCAGCCGGATCAATAGCCGCTGCCTACACGTTTTCGATCAGTGAGAAGGGCATTGTCACTGGAATCGGAGCTTTCAACGGCGAGGTGATGCCCGCCTTGAATGCGCTATTCCCGGACGGGACCGTAGGCCAAATGAATCGGATCAGTGATCTCGGCTTTCAGGTCAACAAGGTTATTCCGAAAAACTCATCCGACATCGTGGTGGCGTTCTTCCCGCTCGACCGGTTTCTCACTCCCGGACTGAAAAAACTGTTCTTAAAGTCCCCGGCACTCTTTTTCGCGCCCTATGCCTTGATGTTCGATAAGGAAGCGCGCGATGCATTGAAGCCACAGATTGAATACCTTCTCGGCGACCGTACGCAGGCCGAGTTATTCATGACACAACTATCGGTAGGTTATATCAACGCCTATGTCTCTAATCTCGATGTTCAACAAAATGCCGGCGCAAACTCCGGAACCGGACAAAAGGGTTGCCAGGTTTCTGACGCTGACCTTCCGCTGCCTGACAAGGTAGTAACGAAAAAGACAAAGTCCAGTAGCCCAAGCGCGAAACCCGATCAAGGCAATGTGCCGAACTCACAGGCACCGTCTCCGTCCTGTTGCACAGCGCAGCAGGGTTGCTCTACAGCACTCACCCAGGCCCGGGCGGCGCGAGTAATGCAGTTTCTCTCCCACGCCAGCCTCAACACCATACACGTGGTGATGGGTGGTGACATGGTGGTAGACGTCGACACGATTCCGGCCCAGATCGCTGACGTCAAGATGGACGAGGGAAATGATCAGGCAAAAACCTGGAAGGTGGGCGACCACACCGGCGTAATAACCGGCAAGTATTTGAGCGGAACAGACGTGTCTATTTTGTTGGCGGAATCTGCGGACATCGGCAACCCCGTCTTTACCGTCGACAAGACGAAGTCGACAGACACATCGTTGTACTTCAGCGTCAACTTCCCCTCGGACGTCAAGGCCGATCAACTCACCTTCCGGGTGGCGAAGACCAGTAAGTCGGGAGACAAAGTGCAAAGCACTCCGTTTGTGATCAAAACCGGTCAGGAGACGCTTCACCTTGACCAGCCAACTGTCTCACGAACCACGTTGTCGATCATCGGCGGGGGATTTGCTGATCCGATGACCGTCTACTTGTTCAAGCCGGGCACTCCAACGAGCGATGTGAGCAAGGCCGACAAAACTGTGGATAAAACCATAGGGCTAACCATTACTAGTCCGACGCAGGCGTACATCGACTTGAGTAAGGCCGGCGTGGACCTAACGAAAGACACTGGATGTTGGAGTGTGCGTATCAAAGTTGCCAGCCTCACGGTTGCAGATGTGCAAACGTTCCCTCAGACCGCTTGCAAGAAAGCGCAGTAGGTGGGTCGCCCAACTTTTCCGCAGGTTCGGCTCTTCTGTCGTGAGGCCAGAGCAGAGGTGCCGAACCTGCAAATTCGGGAACAAATCGGAGAACCGGCTCCATTTGGAGTCACGGTGTCCTCATGGAGGTCAATACTATGTCTTCTGCACACAACAGTGAAGATGTACGAGTGCTAATCGCGCCACGCATACCGGCGGGCAGTGAACCCGGGCTCGTCGTCGACTGCCCCAGGCACACTCTACCGTTCGGCATCATCTTTGAGGAATATGCGGCCCGAAGGCCGGACGAACTTCGTCAACACGTTAAGGTTGTCCTGAATGTAGAGAGCTGGGACGAATTGGGTCGCCAACTCACAGCACAGAACAAGAGATACCACGAACTAGAGCGCCTTAAATCGATCCCGACTACTTCGCCCGAAGAAATCCAACGCCTGTTAAGAGAAATAGCGGTCTTTGATCGTAAGCTGAAACAAGTTCTACACCGCATGAACGGAAGTGCTCTGTGCCTTTCGGGTGGCGGCATTCGTAGTGCCAGTTTCAGCTTGGGTGTACTGGAGGCCTTGTCGAGTTTCAGCCTAGGGCTTCTTGACAGCAAACAGAAGATAGTCAGCGACGCCACTGTGCGTCATCCAGGCCTCATGCATCAACTGGACTATCTTTCCACTGTCTCGGGAGGTGGTTACATCGGAAGTTGGCTGACCGCTTGGATCTATCGCAGGCGGCGGACGGAGGCACGTGGTGTCGCCACGAACGGTTGGGGGGAAAGCTATGCGTTTATCCTCCGTTTGCTCGGCGGTGAGGGTAGCCTGACTTCGGGTGACCCCGAACCACAACCTACTCGCCACTTGCGCGATTACACCGCATATCTAGCGCCAGCCATGGGACTGAGCCTGGATTCTTGGGACCTCTTCGCCATCGAGTTCCGAAACCTGCTGGTGAACTGGATAATGCTGGTTCCCTTGCTTATTGCCCTCGTGTCCCTGCCGCAGATATCGCATTTCGCGGCTGGTAACTTTTCGAGAATCGGCAGGAGTTGGGCCTTTTGGGCAGCGATTGCCACAACCGTGGTGCTGTTCTTGGAAGCGGCCTGCTTCACCGCAGCATCGCTTCCGTCGCACCGCCCCAAGAAGCTCAACCCGGGTCCCGGACCTGGGACTGTTTTGAAACGCTTTGTTTTGCCTGTTTTGCTGGGGAACTGGATCATCGCCCAACTCTGCCGGAATATTTGCCCGGGCAAGTACCTTCCGATGTTTCTGAGTGTTCTTCTCATATCCTGGCTAGGATTCGCCCGTCTTGGGGCTGGAGTCTGCCACAGCTACCAGAACGCTGTATCAACCGGTCGGACCGCGGCGCACCGAGAATCGCACCGGCTCAAGGACATTCTCGCCACGCAAAGTGCCGCGTTGATCTCTGCACTGGCAACCGCTGGTCTCCTTGCTTGGGTAGTTGACCGCGTGTTTCCTCATCTCACCCATTGTCCGCCCGGAAGCGAATCCATTGCACTTCAGGATCGGCTCTTCACGATTTTTGCGCCCCCGCTAGTGACAATGATTCCGTTGTTGACGGTTTCTCTGTTCTCCGGTCTAGTAGGAGTTTTTGAACAAGAGGAGGACCGGGAATGGTTGTCGCGGGCCGGGGGAGCGCAATTAGCCGTGGTTGTGGGATGGGTCCTCGCGCACTCGGTGACCCTGTACGCCACCGAGTCGTGGGCTTTGGTTGTAGCCGGCCTTGGCGGAATGGTAGGAGGATTAGCCAGTTCGTTGGGTTTCAGCAGTATCACTTCGGCAGGACCTCGGCCGGTGAAGGCCGCCCAACTGTCGACACTGGGCAGATTTCTCGCGAAACATAACCTGGTACTGCCGGCCGCGTCAGCCGGCGCTCTCCTATTGATTGCGTTCGGCGTAGCTGAGGTGGAATTTAAGATCGCAGGCGGCAAGACAGCCGATCTGGTTTCGCACCTCACCGTCTTCGGAGTCTCGGCGGCCCTGACGCTACTTCTGAATTGGGCCATCAACATTAACCTCTTCTCACTTCATGGCATGTACCGCGAGCGCCTGATGCGCGCATTCCTCGGCGCATCGAATACGCAACGCACGCCGGATGCATTTACTAAGTTCGACCCGCGGGACACGCCCCTCGAGACGGACTTGGCCACGTCGCCGGCGGTTCCGTTACATGTTCACAATGCGACTCTGAATCTCGTGGGAACGCAGGATTCGGCGTGGCGGCAGCGCAAAGCCGCGCCCTTTAGCTTTACTGCGCTGCACAGCGGGTCATGGCGGCTTGGTTATGTCTCGACCGACAGCTATGCCCACCACAATGGTCCAACGGTCGCAACCGTCATGGCGATTAGCGGCGCCGCTTTTAACCCGAATATGGGCTACCACTCGTCGCCGCTAGTCACGCTGCTCATGACGTTCTTCAACGCACGATTAGGAGTGTGGCTGCCGAATCCCGCACGCGCCAACCGGCCGGACTTGCCCGGCGGCGCGATCGGGGCGGACTTCCTGCGGAAGTCCGGCCCCACTATGGCGCTCGAGCCTCTTATTCGGGAAGCTTTGGGGATGACCGACGAAAACTACCGTTGGATTGAGCTCTCCGACGGCGGACACTTTGAAGACCTGGCACTGTACGAGATGGTGCTGCGCCGCTGTCACCACATCGTGGTCGTGGACGCAGGGGCCGACCCGGACTGCCAGTTCGAGGACCTGGGAAATGCCTTGAGGAAAATTGAGATAGACCTGGGAGTGCCGATCCGGTTCCGGCATGGTTTGCACATGAAGAAGGGTGTGAAATCAGACAACCTGTACTGCGCAGTGGCAACGATCAACTACGGCCAAATTGATGGTGGCCCGGAGCTGACCTCAGAGGAGCGCGCACACCTGCAAGGCACTCTGGTTTACGTCAAAGCTTCGTTGAATGGCACGGAACCGCCCGACATCAAGCAGTATGCTCTCACCCACCCCACGTTTCCTCACGAGACGACGGCAAGTCAGTTCTTCAACGAGTCCCAGTTTGAGAGCTATCGGCATTTGGCTTCGCACGCGATCGAGACCATCATCGGTGTTGGCATTCGAAATATACCCCCACTTGCTGCTCACACCCCTACTTCCTTCGCGGGTGCTCCCTGCAAAGTAGCGGAGGGAGTCGATATTGAATCCTTTACTTCTGCCGCGGTCGCTTACTCAACCGGGCAAATAGATCTTAAAACAACCGTCCGCGCGGACGAAACGCAATTCGCAGAGACTTGTGTCTCCAGTGGGTAAGTGCTCCAGTGCGAGAATGAGGAAAAATATAGACATACCCTCCTGGTTCCGGGGTCGAGGAGGGACAAGAGGTTGATCCACCACTTGTCCCCCTTTTAACCCCGGAACCCCCACTGAGTATTCGGCGCTGCCTTCGTGAACGGAGTGGCGAGTGTGACGACTATGCGTCAGAATGAAGGTGATGAAGCTGTAAGTGGATTGCTATTCGGGTCGGACGGCGCACGAAAGGCCGGTTCGCTTTCGGCTGGACGGACGCGAATATCTGGTCGAGGAACTCCTCGACCAGTGGTACGGCCGGCAGGATTTCTTTTTCAAAGTCCGCGCCGATGACGGCAAATCTCTACATGCTTTCGCAGAGAAACGTCGGCACCCGACGGACCGTGGCATCTGGAGTCATTCCAGCAACTGCCACATAGCTGAAGGATCGCCGATGATCTCCTCGCGTCCTTCGCTCTCTCCGTTCAGTTGAACAGGAACACTCAGGAAGGAAAACAGGCCTCAAGCCAGAGCTTCAACGTAAGATCGTGCCGCTTTTCATTGGCGAGGTACGGTCGTAGTTCCTTCTCGTATCGTCGTTTGAGAACGGTTTCGTTCAACCGCCCTGTCCTGACGAGGAACTTGGCATCTTCCAGGTCAACTGGGCTGTTCCGCACGAGCTTGGCGAGAATAAGATCGTTCACTTCCAGTGCAAAGAGGCGGAGCCGGATGAACTCGCCCGGGAACAATTCCTCCAACCGCTCTGCGTAGTTTTCTGGAACGTCAGCTACCGTAACGTACTGAAGATACAGACCGTGCTTCCTGCTGAGGGCGGAGCCTTGGCCGGCAATACTCTCCAACTCGGTGATGCTGCTAGATGGCATCGCCGCAATATAGTCCACGTCCCCTGTGGGTCGAGGCAAATCGTAGAGGGCAGAAAGCACGAAGCCGCCAAGGCAGTGCATTTCAACACTGGCACCAAGAAGCTGATCAACCTCGCTCAAGAAGTCTTTCCACTTGGATGGCAGAACGTGCGCGGTATCAGGAGACATATCGAAGCGCCTCGGGCCGCCAGTTGCTTAGGACATTCCAATCGCGTGCTTCTTTCGAGCGATGCTTTTTCAGCCACCGGCGTTCACTCTCGCTCACCTGCGCTCCGGCTAACAGTTCCTCACGCGCCAGTAAGCTGCCCCTCAGCCTGGCTTCCAAATGCTCAAGCGCTGCGTTGCGCCTCGAATCCGGCAACGCTAATCGCTGGGCTGCCTTTCTCGCCAGCGCCACAACAAATCCCAGACGATTCTGCAAGTCATGGAGTTTGGCCTGCTGCACCAGCCACTCAGGGTCCATCTCCCAGTACTTCAGCACGAGCCAAGGCAGCGCCTCGAACAGCCGCGCCTCCAGGTGATACTGCGCCAGAGCACTCAGCAGGAGTTCGCCGGGGTTTCTTGGGATTCGTCGCGTCCGCAGATAGGCGAAACCAGGGTATCCAAACCCGGCCAGATCGGTCGCAAGCTGCTCGACATCGGCCATCTTTGGTTGCCAGGATACTTGCGACGGCGGCAACGCAGCTGGCGATAGCTTGTAAACCTGAACCATCCTCCGCGCCAGTTCGCGCGACAAAGGCCGTTGGCCCTTCTCCAGCATCGACAGATAGCTTTGCGAGACGCCGAGCTCGGCCGCAGCCTTTTGCTGGCTCAATCCGGCATGGTTTCTTGCCTTTCGGAACTGTTGCGCGTTCATTGACTCTGTCCTCACAAACAGCCTTAAGATTATCACAGACTTGTGATAATTTGAGGGTTGGCTTGAAGGTTAGATAGCACCCAAGAATTGGACCTCTCCTTCAGCACCCTATCTAAGATTACGAAGGTGGCCGCCCAACCGGGGTTTGCAGCAGACTGTTTATGCGTTGGATTCTGTTTGTTCGTAAACTAAAAAATCATCCGAGCGGCTATTCGCTGGATCAATAACAGGAACCAACTTCTCCTTCGAGGTGTCCGCATGCGACTCAAGCCCTTCCTGCTCGATGCCTGGCTCGACCAGTACGAACACGACATAGAATTTAACCTCGCTGCGAGCACCGGGCCGAGCTGGACCGTAAACGACGTCCTCGCCCTCGCCGACGACGAAACCCGCCACCGCTTCCTGAACCACAGCCTCGTTTACAGCCGCCCCGCCGGCGCCGACAGTCTGCGTGAGGCGATCGCTGAAATGCAGGGTGTCCCGGTAGAAGCTGTCCAAATCGTAACCGGCGCCTCCGAAGCGCTGGTGGCCCTGATGTGGCTGGCCGCCGAGCCCGGCGCGAACGTGATCATCCCGCTGCCTGGATTCACGACTTTTTCGGCGCTGCCGGAATCTCTTGGACTGGAAACTCGCTTCTATCGCGTGCGACGCGAGAACGGCTTCCACATCGACCCTGACGAGATCAAGCGGCTCGCCGACTCGAAGACCAAGTTGATCCTGGTCAACAGCCCCCACAACCCCACGGGCGCGACCATCGGCGACAGCGAAATGGAAGCCCTGCACGACTTCACCTCCGAGCGCGGAATCCAGCTGGTGAGTGACGAGGTCTACCATCCGATCTACCACGGAAGGCAATCGAAATCGGCGGCGCGCCTGCCGCACGCCACTGTAATCGCCGACCTGTCGAAGGCGTTTTCGATTGCCGGCGTGCGCACGGGATGGATGATCGAGCACGACGCCCAGCGCCGCCAGCAATACTGGACCGCGCGCGCCTACTTCTCGATCTGCAATACCACCACCGGAGAAATTCTTTCGGAAATCGCAATCCGCAGACGTGACGTCGTGCTCGGCAAGACTCAGGACGCCGCCACCCGAAACCTTAAGCTCCTCGAGCGCTTCATGGCGGACCATCGCGACGTACTGGGCTGGATTACGCCGCAAGGCGGCATGACCGCGTTCCCATGGCTGGTGAGCGGAGAGAGCGACCGCCCGTTCTGCCAGGCCGCTACCGAGCATGGGATCCTGCTGGCTCCCGGCGATTGCTTCGATGCTCCCTCGCATTTCCGCCTGGGCTTTGCCGCCGCCGGAGACAATTTCTCGCAGGCGCTCAACCGCTTCGGAGCATTCGTAAAGAGCTGGTCGGAGAAGATGGTCACAGCATGACGGGAACTTGCTGCCACGCGATTAACAGTACTTTAGAGGTAAGTGTAAGTGGTTTTGCTCCACTCTGCTGATAGCCCACTTGTCGGATACAAATGACCACGCGCTGAAAAAGGGATTCGCACTTGGCGTTACGCCGATGGATGTACGCATGCGGCGTTTGCGGCATGGACTTGGCAAACGCCCACGTAGATTCCTGCACGAAGGAGCGCAACTCGCCCATGTTCATGCTCGCCGCCTGATGAGGGGTCACGGTGGAACCGGTCCCGCTGGCGAGATCAGCGTATCATCAAGACATGGGGTGTGCGATGCGTCATACCCGAGACAAGCTGGAGGGGATCTCTTCCGACGCGACCACTGGATGTGAGAGTAGGAACATGCAATGAAGAAGGCTGTTGATCCGTATGTCCTGTCCTTTGAATCAGAGTCTATAAGCAATAAAAAGAAGCGCCATCACTGGATGATTTCTTTGGTAAAGAGACCCGACGAATTAGTATCTTGGGGGCATGCACTCACGCATGAACTGGCAGACTCCGCGGCGCAGAACGAACTCAAAGAACTGCTTTCAGGTCTGACTCAGGATGGGCATGTTACTCAGCAGAATCATGCGGTTCCCCCATCGCGGAGTTGATGGCCGTTAGCGTCGGCCACCTGTGCCGTTCGATGTCGGCGACTGCAAACCCACCATCCCTTCTTTCAATTCGCTAGCGAAGGATCCGCTCAAGAAAGACCTGTGCGATAGATCAGCCACCAACTGGCGACCAAAGCCACAATCGTTTTTAGGATTCCCCAACCAATCGGCAGCCAAAATGCGCCGAAGCTGAGGATCGTGAACAAAACCCAAAACGATTTCGTCTGGGTACTCACGATTCTAGAGCGCCTTAGCTCCAGCCTTCTTCGCCGCACCCCAACGCGCCTGTTCTTTCAAAAGCCGATAAAAATCTCGTACGTGTTCTCGGGGACCTTGATATCGATTCCTCGCGCATGGTTCAAAGCGATAGTCTTTTCAAGATCAAGTGCGTCTAGGGAAAGCACACGACGTTCCCGGCCGATCGCAATGTATAGAGAATTCACCGTAAGCGTATATTGGCGTGCCTCCAGTCGATCGCCGTTCGCCAACGCAAAAATGGTTGGCAGTTGTGAAGCGGATTGGGGAGCTCGTTCTCGCGCAGCTACTTCGATCAATTTCGGAGGCTCGGGGGCCGGCTGCTGCGGCTTACTAATGATGAAAACTACCGGGGCGGATGACCCATTCTGCGGCGGCCTGGCGTTTACAGTATCGGGGGACGGCGAGTCGCTGTACCCATTGTCATACCAATAGGGAGAATCCCACACCAAATCGTCCCACGGGTAGCCTGAGGGAATCCAATATGCTCCATACCCAACCCCCCTGTGCCCCTGGGGGTTTGCGGATGGGCGGAAGCCAGAGTTTCCGCCGAACGGTTGGCGCGGAACGCCGGGACGAACACCATCGCCGGAGCCACTCCGAAACCCCGCCGTCATACTGCCGCGCGTTCCACCGCTCCCACGCTGGGCTGGCAAAGGAACGATAAGCGTAGAACAGACCAAAACCACACTTGCCATCGGCCAGCGCATCATGCACCTCCTTGCGACCCATCTCACTACGATGCCCTCGGATTACCTGTGGATGCTATCGATTTGTGCGCCGCAGGCGATCCGGTCTCGGGATGGACTGCTCCGTTACATCACATTCGTCCAGTGATGCCGGTGCTGGATTCCTTCACCGTCATGTGCCACTGTTGTGAAAAGCATGAACGGGAGTCTTTCATACGCCGCACGACGTTCGTCCTGATCTGTGTTGCATTGTTCGCCGCCTTCCTTCCCCTGATGGGGAAGAGTTCTGCCACAGCAGTCACCACTCCACGACGACCAGCGCTGGCAAGGCCGAACACGTAAGCGGTCATACGACGAAGAATGGTAGTACGTCGCACCCTACGACGGTCAGTCTCCCGGCACGAGCCACAAGCCGAACCACATGGCGTCAGGCTATTCACCGAACCCATCCGTCACTTACAACAAACACGGCAAGATCAAACGCAGCGGGGCAGCCAACGACGCATTCAAGCGCGAGCATCCCTGCCCAGCGAGCGGACATACCTCCAGAAGTTGCCCTGGGTATGTGATCGATCACGTCAGACCACTGGAGTGCGGTGGCGCAGACGCGCAGCAACATGCAGTGGCAGACCATGGCGGATGGCAATGCGAAGGACGAGACAGAAAGGTGTTGTCGGTAGCCTACATTTGCTCCTGGACCGGTTCGCTCGCAGCGTCAGAGCCCTTTAGGTAGGCCAGGGTGACGTCCAGCGATTCGTGCCTAGCCACTCCCGCAGGGAATACAGAATGCGCCGCTCGAATCCGGCGAGCAAAGCGCCGCAGTTGAAATGGCCCATTACGGGATGACCACGCGCTTCGCGATGTGATCATGAATCCAGTGCTCGTCCCACCATTCCTTGGCATCGATCTGGACGCCGTCAAGTTGCATGGCGAAATGGATGTGGTCCCCCCCGGCCATGCCGGTTTGGCCACTCAGGCCCATGACTTGCCCTCGCTTTACCATGTCACCTTCGTGGACATCGATCTTGCTGAGGTGGCCGTACATTGTCTGCAGCCCGTAACCGTGGTCGACAACGATGCAGTTCCCGTAAATGCCGAGAGGTGCGGCATACACGACCGTGCCATCGTTCGAGGCTTGCACGCCGACATGCTGCGTCACCGCCAGGTCGTACCCAAGGTGAACCTGCTGATCGATCTTCTTGCCCTGGTAAATGTAATTCCGCACATCGGCAAACGTAGATTCCGCCTGTGAGTGCGATTGCCGGATGAAAGGCTGCGACCACAGAAACTTGTCTGCGGTTTTGAATTGCAGATCGGAGAGAGTCTTGTTATTGGCGCGACGCATTTCATTGTTGATCTTCACAAAGCGTGTCGCCAGATCACCGGTCCCGTGCGGGTCCAGCTCGCCCACCACCTTCTGCATAAAGGCATCGCTTACTTGCAGGTCGTGTGTCGTATATTTCGGCTGCTCTTTCTTTGGGAACTGAAAGACGAGTGGGCTGGTCACGTCGTTTCCGGTTCCATTCGAGGCGTAGACGACCGGCACCGTGTCTGGCGGCATATTCCAGGCGAAGGCGAACATCGAAAACAGACCTGGCTTGCTGCCCGGCATAGGCCATGCCCGAAACTTCTGGTCGCCCACCCGCACTCCTGCCTCGGTCCAGTCACCTGAGACGTTGAATGTGGCCAGGTCTGCCATACCCAGGTAAAGGTAGTGTTGATCGGAATCGACACTCACGGTGGGCGGCTGCGTCACCACGGTGACCTCCCGTTCAACCCTTGCGGTTTTTCGGAGCAGGTCATTAGACGTGGCCTCAACGATTAGCCGCGCCTTGCCCTGTTGAAGTTGCGGCGTGCTTTTGGTACCGGCGGTGAAATTCCAAGTGTTTTCGGGCGACTTTGACGGCTGCGCAACCTCAAAAACGGAGTACTGGGTCCCGTTCTGCTCCAGCGATGCGGTGAGCCTGCGAATGCCACGTGGATCTTGCACTCGGATGCTGATGGGAGTGGACTGGCCGACGTAGGTAACTGCGGAAGGAAGGTCAATGACCGGCGTGGCGGAGCGCGCCACTAAGAAGGCGATGGGCAACAAAACGACGAGCGCGATTACGACGACAAGAAGTTTATTCACACGTTATTTTAGCGCTGAGATTCGGATCGGTGTGGCAGCAGGGATGTCGCATCGGGTTCCCTGCAGCAATTCACCGTGGCTACTATCTTCCCCGGCAATTTTGCGGGTGGCCTGGGGGGCAGCGGATGGCGAGCGACCGGGCGTATTTGGCCGGCGCGTTGAAGGAGTGCAGAAGTCACGGATCAGAGTGCGTGCCCAACTTCACACGTACACCGCGAGCGCCCCAGTCGCCACCTGCTCCTGCACCGGCTCGCTCGCGGCGTCTGAGCCCTTCAGGTAAGCGAGGGTTTCGTCCAGTGATTCATGCACCCTGGCCAGAGCTGTACCGTTCGCAAATCTATGCCGTCCCACAGCCGCCCAAGTGGCAAACGTTGCGCGGAACTGTGCAGCCAAAAGTCGTCTGAGTTCAACTTCGCGCGTTGTGCAATCGTCTTGCAAGCATCAAGACCAAGACAGGACGGCCGTGGACCTACGTACGCGATGATTCCGGAATTACTCACGCGAGGCCGTGACCGAAGATCGGCTGTCACTGGTGCCTCGCCGCCTTGAGACACCCAGCTCGACTTTTGGGTTCTGCAAATCGCCCACGCGATAGCCTTCGCGTGATTACGATGAGAGTTCATGGGCTTCGACTTCATCGTTTGCAGCAACAACTGCGACGCGATAACGTTTGCCGCGGCGAGGATGGAAAACGAGCGCTGGCCGGAAGCATGCGATGCATGTTCCACCGTCATGACGGACACTAGGGTACACGATCCCACTTGAGCCGGAGTATAGGAGCGAGGTAGCTAGCGCCTGCGATGGACCGTAGCACTGCGGAATCGGCTCAGGCTGAAGACATTGCTGACTTTCCACATCGTCGAGAAAATGGAACTGCCCCGAAAAGTCGGCCAGGAAATCGGCATAGTCGAAGCTGAGCCGTTCTGAAATCCGGCCATCCTCCAGGAAGCGGCGTTTGTGAAATGCCACTTCGTGAATCGAGGTCTCGAATTCAACGCCAGCGTACCAAGCCCCACGGCGCGAGTCGTTGAATCGACCCGAATGGTCCCGGATGAGTGAAAGCGGCGTTCACGATGTGCGCCTCGGGGACCCCGTAAAGCAATTCGCCCGGGCTAATCGCGGCGTTTCCACCGCGCTCAGCGATCTTGCGCTCATTGGTAGCTCCGTCGAGCTCGGTCAGGTCGCTAATGACGTCTGCCGGAAGAGGCAAAGTCTCGAGAACGCTCTCGATGGCGTAAGCCGCCGGGATCAGCCGGTGGATGCCCTGCTGATCAAAATCGCCGAGGTGTGCCACCTACCGTCCGCCCCTCGCTGCGTCGAGGAGGCTACGAATTTGCTGCAGGCCCGGGATGCCGTTCCGGATGGCGTACTCAACCGGAGGCTGACCGCCAAACAGAAAACTGTCGTTAGGCTGGGTCATCCACCGGTCCGCGTGCTCCGGAGGAAGCAGGATATGTAGAGCCTTATAGATTCCGACAACATAGGAGACTCGCGTCAGCTCGTCCTGCTTGAGAGTTCCGGCGGCCGTCTTCATCTTGTAGAGCGTCGAACGCGGGATGCCGCCGAGGAGTTCTCCGACCTTCTCAACCGGGAGTTGCCACTTGTCCACAATCGCGAACAGACCGTCCACCGCAGACTGGCTAAGCCGCTCACGGGTTTCAAGCTTGCTGAGATCTGGTGTCGCGTCGAATTGGTAGCCGGCCGCTGCAAACGCTGGCAAAGTCGCCATGGAACAACCTCCTGCCAAGTGAGTATATGTCTCATTCAGGACATTTACAAGTCCATTACGAGACAGTAAAAGATTATGTTCGTTACATAATTTTCCCAGGTTTCATTACAACTCGCCTGGAAACGCGAGTTTATGGATGTGTTGCAACTTTCGGGGTGGTGGCTGGTGACGTGAAACAATCGCGAAATGATAAGCCGACCGGCGATCTTCAAGTGGCGGCAGACCGAACCCGGCATCATCCTTTGTGCGGTCCGGTGGCATCTTCGCTATTCTCTCTCGCTGCGCGGTGTTGAGGAGTTGCTGGAGTAGCGTGGTCTCAACGTCGACCACACCACGGTTTGGCGTTGGGTGCAGTATTACGGCCCTGAGTTGGAGCCGCGACTGCGAAGCATCTCAAGCCGACAAACAAGTCGTGGCGGGTGGACGAAACCTATGTTCGCGTGAAGGGTCGCTGGTGCTACTTGTATCGGGCCATCGATTCCACGGGTGCCACGATCGATTTCTTGCTGTCAGCGTTTCGTGACGCCGATGTTGCCAAGCGCCTGTTTCGCAAGGCGCTCGGCGATCGGTCCCATCCGCAACCTCGAGTGATCAACACTGACCTGGCGCCGATTTACAGGTCCGCGATCCCCGACAGCAAGAAGGAAGGGACACTACGCACTCGCTGTCGACACCGACCGGTGCAGTACTTGAACAACATTCTCGAACAGGATCATCGAGCCATCAAACGTCGCGTGAATGCCAAGCAGGGCTTCCGAGAATTCCAGGCGGCTCGGCGAACGATTCAAGGCTACGAAGCAATTCATATGATCCGGAAGGGGCAAGCTCGATGGTTGGCAGGAGATGATCTCCTTCGACAGATTCGGTTCATCGACGGCCTTTTCGAGTTGGCCGCCTAAGAACGCACGAAAGACGATCGGCGACAAACTTGTTTGCATTTGAAACTTGCAACACTACCGGAGTAGGGGGCTATCTTGCTGCTTGACCTGACGCCCTAAATCAGGTGCAGGTGGAGTCCGGCGTTTAGGGTGCTTACCCAAAGACCTCGTAGTTGGTCGCCAAGATCGGCTGCGCAATTGCCGATCGGTTCCGGAAAGGCCGTCGCTGGGCCGTTCCCCGGAGCGGTAGTAAGCCTACCCGATTTCTGCCGTTAGGCCCAACATATCGGGAGTAAACTCTCACATGCCGGTTTCGGGCCAGTCTTACGAGCGAATGCTGCTCGGGGCATTATGCCCGGCTTAAGTTAGGTTGTGCCGGGGCCTATTCATATTCTGAAATCACGGTTACTATCTTCGGCAAAGGCAAACTATGAGCGATGTTTTTATAAGCTGGGGTGGTGCCGCCGACAAACCTACGGTTGGAGAACTTGCAACCCGCCTAAGCGATGTTGGGTTGTCCGTCTTCGAGTACACGCGAAACATGGATCCGGGAGATCCGATCGATGCCCGTGTTCTGCAGGAAATCGAATCTGCCAAGGCGGCGATCGTTTGTATTTCAGATACGTCAATTCCTCGCGAGTGGGTTCAGAATGAGATTGCTTGGCTACACGCCGCCAAACAGCGAGCGAACGGACTGCTCCGCGCAATCATTCCAGTGCAGACGGGTGTGCTGGACGCCCAACAAATCCCTCGGCTGCTTTCTAACACCGTGGTCTACCACTTCGAACCGAATGCGCCCAGTTCCCGCGAGACCGCACTTGAAGACCTCATCCGAGCCATATTCAAGAGCCTCGGCAAACAAGTGCCTATTCCATTTCCAGCACTGATCCTCGCTATGAGTGCGCCGCAATTCAACGCCTTGGGCCAAGTCATGCCACAGCCCGAGGCGGACATTTGCGCCCCCTTTACCGCCGCCGTAAATGCTTTCCCAAGAGCTTTTGCTCCACGCTATGGAACGGATGCGCTGGATTTCCGCCCCTTCGAACCCGGCAAGCCGCTCGTCCAGGTTGTTTCTTTAGCCATTCGCGAGCTTAACAAAGCCCGAATTTATCGAAACAGCCCAGCATTGGCGCTCCAATGGATGAATGCAGACCTATGGAGCAGAGACCAAGGCCGACAACAGCGCGCGGGTGCGATGCTTCGTTCGAATGCACGATTGCTGATCATCGATTCCCTCTCAATGTATCATCCGGACGTCCGGCAAATGTTGAATGATCTGCCCGATTTGGAACCGGACCGCACTGCACTAGTGTGGATGCCAGCGTATTCGCACTGGACGGGTCAGTTCCAAGATCGCCTCCTGAACGCAACAGTGCAGCCCCCCCGTGTCCGCTACTTATTTGAAGATTGGATTCGTTCGGAATGGGGTGAGAGAAATGCACCGTGGCGCGCTTTCGATCTCGGAACGACGGCTTCGCTTTGGCATTGGCTATATTGGATGTCGAATGCACTTGCTGAGCCCCGCCCGCAGCAGCCGATGCTAGAACGTATGCTGGCGCAGTTCCCGCCACCGGCTATCACCCCTCATCAGGCAACTGGATGACAACTCCATGATCGTCACATTCTATTCGTACAAAGGCGGCGTTGGCCGGTCCATGGCACTCATGAATGTCGCCGAGGTCCTGGCTGAAGCGGGGTATAAAGTTCTCATTTGCGACTTCGACCTCGAAGCGCCGGGGCTGGAGCGTTACGCGTGCGACTCTCAGCAGGAAGCCAAGGCCCTAGAATCCAGGGAAGGCGTTATCGACCTCCTCGCTGATTACAAGGATTCGCTCTCCTCGCTTGGCAACCCCACTGAAGGGGCGCTCCCCGAACTGCGTTCCCCCCTCCGGTCGTCCGTCCTCCTGCCCCGGGGCAACGTCCATACAGGTTGGCTACGCCTGCTCACTGCTGGCAAACGCGATGATCCGACCCGCCCTTATGCGCGCCGCGTACAGGAATTCGATTGGACCGACTTCTATGAGCGTTGGGGAGGCGGCTCATACTTGGAGTTCTTTCGCAAGAGCGTCGACCGGTTTGCGGATCCAACAAGCCCTACCGATACTGCTGATGTAGTCCTGATCGACAGCCGGACCGGCGTTACTGAACAGGGTGGCGTTTGCACCCATCATCTCGCCGACCTCGTAGTCTTGCTGAGCGGAGCCAACGACCTCAATATTCTAGGCACAAATTGGATGGCTGAAAGGCTGGAAGTGCCGGAACTCGCTAGTCTGCGCAACGGTAGGCCTTTACGACTGCTTCCGGTGGCAGCCCGCATTGAGCAGACCGCCGAGAAGGAAGAACTGGTCCGGTTCCGCGGCAGGTTTAGCGATGCGTTCCGACCACGGCTCCCGTCGGGTATCAATTCATCAAAGTTCTTTGCCCGCACAGAAATTCCCTATGTTCCGTACTATTCGTTCACTGAGCGGGTAGTGGCTCGAGAGAATCCAGAACTCAGACATCGCGAACTCTACGGTGCATACCTCGAGATCGCGTATGCGATCGTTCGGACCGGCATCGAGATTTCTTTGCTGGGGAAGCCGCCGAAACCCTATTGGCTGCCTTCACCCGAAGGAGTTCCTGACAGTCCGGCCTCCGTTTCCTTGGAGCGCATCTTATCTGATCACCATCTCTGGTTGTCCTCTGGAGGTAAGGAAGGTGAACCCGCCGTGCTTGTCGGGCGCGATTTGACTAACTCGGACCTCAGCGGGAGGGTACTTCGGAAGGCCAACTTGCAAGGCGTCAATCTGGAACGTTCCGACCTGCGCTCATGCGACCTGAGCGAGGCAGATTTGAGCAACTCCCTGCTAGATCGTAGTATTCTCGCCAGTGCGAATCTGACTCGGGCTCGCTTGACGGGTGTGTCATTGAGGTTCGCGGACCTTACGGGCGCCAACCTCACCGGCAGCGACCTCAGCGGTGCGATTTTTGAACAAACTGTATTGTACGATGCCGATCTTCGGGAGACTGTTGGCCTCACCCGAAGGCAACTTGCTACTGCACAAGTCAACAAAAGTCTCCAGCTCCCGTTGCACCTCCAGGGCGACTCTGTCCGAAATCTGGAAGGCCGGGCTAGGGCTCGCATGCCAATCGCCACTGACTTCCGTTCCCTGCCTGAAGAGCAACTGCTGGATCGTGCCAACCTGATCTTGAGGGGAGAACAGACCGATCAACTAGAAATTTTCAAACTGGCGCGCGTCCTGAAGAACCGCTGGAAGCGTTTCGGCCGTGCCCGGCAGCTTTTGTGGCTCGCGCGTTCCGACTCTGAGAATGTATTGAACAAGAGTTCCGATCCCCGGTTCAATACCAAGCTTCGTCAGCAGCACGCTCTGTGTACGTATAAGGACAACGATCTCCCCGCCGACGTTCGGTTTGACCGCGCTCTCAAAATCCTCGACCAGAACTTTGACCTCGCAACTACGACAGACCAGGAAACACTTGGGCTCGCCGGTGCGACCTTCAAAGTCAAATGGGAGACCTTTGGACAAGTGCAGGACCTTCAGCGCTCCCTCCTCTATTACCAGCGGGGGTCAGACCAGGGAACCGATGACGACGGCTACACCGCAAACAATACTGCGTACCTGCTGGACCTGATCGCCTATCAGGAAGACTTGCAGGGAATGAAAGCCGGCGCGTCGGCGCAGGCAAGCGGTTCGACACAGCGCCGAACGCAAGCTCGCGCACTTCGCAAAGAACTCGTCAAGGTCCTGCCGGGCCTCGCGACTGATATCGAAGCCCAAATCGCAGCACTCCAGGACGATCCCGAGAAATACGAAGACGCCGCCGACCGTCTCTACTGGATCTATGTCACCTTGGGGGAGGCGTACCTCGGACTCGGGCTGAAGAACACCGACAACTTCAAGGCGGGCAACGCGTATCTGGAAAAGGCTGCAGCCCTCGACCGCTACGACTGGATGGTCGAGAGCACCGCCCGCCAGTTGACCTCTTTGGCACGACTGCTGGCGCCGGGCGCGCAGCCCTCTGTTGCCGACGCGGACGCTTGGAAATACCTGGGTTCTCTTCTAAAGGATCAAGCCGACGGAGTACGCACTGCCTTCATCGGCAAAGTAGGATTGGCCCTCTCGGGAGGTGGGTTCCGCGCGTCGCTGTTTCACATTGGAGTTTTGGCGCGGCTGGCTGAGCTGAATGTCCTACGCCATGTCGAATATCTCTCCTGTGTGTCGGGTGGCTCCATTCTTGGCGCGTACTACTACATGGAAGCCCGCAACCTTCTGCAGCGTAAGAACGATAAAGACATTACGCGCGAGGACTACGTCGAGATCGTTAAGAGGATGGAAAAGGAATTTCTCGCCGGAGTTCAGCAGAACGTTCGCGTTCGCAGCCTCACCAGCATCGAGACAAACTTCCATCACGATCCGACCCTCGGGGTCTTACCGACGGAGCGCACGGCCGAACTGTACGATGAGCTCCTTTTTTCGCGCATCCAGTACAACAAGGACGAGACTGATCCCAACAAGAACGAGAAAGTTCCCAAGTACATGGACGAGCTTGTCGTCTCTCCGGGGCTTTACGCGAACGGCTCGTCCGGCGCGCGGGAGTTCCGGCCCAAGGACGAGAACTGGCGACGCAAGAACAAGGTTCCGATTCTGGTTCTGAACTGCACGACCCTCAACACCGGTCACAACTGGCAGTTCACCGCAACCTGGATGGGAGAGCCGCCGGCAACCATCAATGACGAGGTGGATGCCAACAAACGCCTCCGCCGCATGTACTACAGTGAAGCGCCGAAACCCCACGACCATATCCTGATCAGCCGCGCCGTAGCCGCCTCCGCCAGCGTTCCGGCATTGTTTGCGCCGCTCGCACTCGAGGGTCTGTACCCGGACATGATGGTTCGCCTCGCCGACGGAGGCGTTCACGATAACCAGGGAGTGGCGTCTCTCCTCGAGCAAGGCTGCTCAGTGCTCTTGGTCAGCGATGCCAGCGGTCAGCTGCCTGATGAGAGCGATCCCGGCAAAGTTCTGCACCAGATCGCGCTACGTTCTGACGATATTTCGCAAGAGCGTGTTCGCGTGTCGGAGTATCAGGACCTGGAATCCAGGGTGCGATCCTCGCTGCTGCGCAGCTTGATGTTCCTTCACCTGCGGAAGGGTCTCGATTCCCAACCGCAGGACTGGGTCGGATGCCAAGAACCCTTCGATGCCTCCGATGAAGCGCGCCCTGCGGCCGAGAAGGGTGTGCTTACACCGTACGGTGTTCACAAAGAGGTGCAGACACGCCTGGCGGCGATTCGCACCGACCTGGATTCCTTCCACGAGGCTGAGGCTTACGCGCTCATGGTCAGTGGGTACAAGATGGCCGACGCCTGCTTCCCCTCGAACTTGGAGGAGGCCAGAGATCCCGACGATAAGCGGGAGGCATGGGAGTTCCTGAAACTGCGGGGTGAAATGGTTAAAGGCAATACTCCGCTCATTGATGTGCTGAAGGAGTCCAGCCAGCGCCTCTTTAAGGTTTGGGACATGGTGCCGTTCTTACGAACGCTGCGCAAAGTGCTCATCGTCGTCGTGGCAATCGTTGGAATCGCACTCCTCGCGTGGCTGTTCTTCATGGAACCCCCGAAAGCTTTGGTAACAAGCGACTGGCTGGCCAAGACTATAATTGGCCTCCTCGTGGTCGCCGTCCTCGGTAAGACAATGGCATGGCTTATCAATCCCCGGAGCGCAATACGAAAACTGGCGTTTCGCGCCGGTGCCTCGGGTGTCACCGCGCTTCTTGCGAGCATCCACTTGCGGTTCTTCGACCCGCTGTATCTGCGCACGGGCAGTCTGGCAAACATCTTTCCATCAGGTCTCCAAGGCGGCCCGTTTTTGGCCAAGGACAGCGCGATGAATGCACCCTCGGCGAGCACCAAGGCTGCAGGCCAGTAACCAACACGCGACAGCCATAAGGCAGACCTATATATTGGTCTCGTACACGAGCTTGTTGCTGATGCCGGGTCTTTATTTCCTGGCCAGATGGCGCTTCCCGAACATTCCCTACATTCGCCGCCGCCAGTGGCCAGCTGACTTTTTCTCCGAAACAGTTGTTTTGGTAGGGCGACTGGAATCGCCGCGTGTCCTGCCTTTGTTACGCAACGACGGGTTGGGCGTTGCAGACCGGGAACATCAATCGAGCCTGAACCCAGTACAATCCAGTCCCTCCTCACCCGGGCGCCCCAACTCAATAGCGCCTTTCGATGTTGGAGACAATAGGCGACATTTGCTAGTCCGACAAAAGTCCCCACCGTAACTGAAGTCCGACGCACTACGGCTAGCGTTACCAGAGACACCGACACAACAAAGTGCCTGCCGAGATGATCCTGCCAATTGGCATACAATAATTGACACTGTGGCATATTCCCGCCTAACCTAGATCCATGAGTGGAGCCTCTACAAAAGCGTTGCGTGTTGCCTTCCCATCCGCCGGGCCGCGCCGGGTCATGCGTTTCCGAGGACGTGGGGCCAGTCTTGGGCTGAGAGCCAGTGATACCGCAGAGCTCATTCAGCAAGTTGAGAGTGGCTTTTCCTTCGCGACCTTAAAGACTTTGGAATTCAATAGCGGCTTAGAGCTCTCTTTGCTGGCGTCGATCATTGGCATTCCTCAACGAACCCTGGCCCGACGCAAGACTGCAGGCAAGCTCGCACCGGATGAATCTGAGCGATTGCTGCGCATCTCCAACCTATTCGAGAAGTGCGTGGAGCTGTTCGAGGGCGATGTCACGGCGGCCGCCCACTGGTTGACAACCCCGAAGAAAGCTCTCAATCAGGAGACTCCTCTGATATACGCACGGACGGAGTTCGGTGCCCGGGAAGCAGAAGATCTGATCGGCCGTCTTGAGCATGGAGTCTTTTCTTGATGGTTTCTGCTTGGCGCATTACCAAGCGCAAGCACGCGAGATCCGCATTCACCCGCGAGGGCGCTCGTCTGTACGGCGGGCGATGGAATAGTCATGGCACTTCGATTATCTACACGGCCGAGTCGCAATCGCTGGCGGTGCTGGAAATCCTGGTTCACCTCGACTCCCCTGAACTGTTGAAAGAGTACGTGTTGTTTCAGGTCAGGATTCATGAGTCGTACATCGTCGCCGTCGACGCAGCCGCACTTCCCAGGAATTGGAGAGCGGAACCGGCACCAGGCAAAGTGCAGAAGATTGGAGACGAGTGGGTGACCAGTGCCACTTCGGCAGTGCTGCGGGTGCCGAGCACGTTGGTTCCTGGAGAATCAAATTTTCTTCTCAACCCCCGGCATGCTGACTTTCCTAAGCTGCAGTTTAGCGAGTCAATTCCCTCCCACTTTGACCCCCGTCTAATCGAACGTCGCTGACCTGCCCCTAACGAAAACTCCGTGCGCTCTGTTGCCGATGTGATTCTCCCGGGGCGAACGGCGAACCTCAAGCAGTTCGGGATCTGCTCGAGTCTGATCAACGAAATTCGGGCATGTACGCGTGTGCAAGGGATCCCAGTCGGATATGGATTTCAAAGGGCCGAGCAGGGGCGGCGCATAATAGGGCAGATTCGGGCTGTTTCAGGCGGCCCGTCGTTCGTAGCGACAGTGCAGCCGCGACCTTTCCCGAGCACGGAGAAGTATGGAAACGCTTCCTAGTTTTGATCTGAAAGGACAAGTTGCCCTCGTTACCGGAGCGGCCCGCGGCCTGGGTCACGCTATCTCGTTGGCGCTGGCTGCGGCGGGCGCAGACGTGGCGCTTGGTCTCCGCGACGTCAACGCCGACGGCGGTCTGTCCGCAGAGATTCGAGCGCTGGGTCGCCGCGCCCTGCCTCTTCAGATGGACGTAATATACCTCGACCAGATTACTCATGCCGTTGACGACACCGTCCGGCACTTCGGGCGACTCGATATCCTTGTCAACAACGCTGGCGTCGCTCCGGGCAATCCTGTCGAGAACGTGCGGGAAGAAGACTTCGACCTCACGCTTGCGGTCAACCTCAAGGGGACGTTCTTTGCCAGCCAGGCCGCGGGGCGGGTCATGATCCGCCAGAAGAGCGGTTGCATCATCAATATGAGCTCGCAGGCGGGCTTCGCCGCTCTACCCGGCGAAGCCGTCTACTGCATGACCAAGGCAGGCATCGCGCACCTCACAAAGTGCCTCGCAGTGGAATGGGGCCCTAACAACATCAGAGCGAATGCTGTGGCGCCCACGTTTATTCACACGCCGGGAACCCAATCAGCTCTTGCCAAGCCTGAATTCCGAGCCGACGTCATCGAGCGCATTGCCGCGCTACATCGAATTGGCGAGCCTATAGAGGTAGCGGGAGCCGTCGTTTTCCTCGCCTCGCCCGCCGCATCGCTCATCACCGGACAAACCTTGCTCATCGACGGCGGCTGGACGGCAAGATGACTCAGCAATGAGAGAGCCCGGGCAAGAGCGCTGCTTGCTTCTCGCGAGTCTGGGCATTCGAATCACTCCTTATTATCCCGGCCAGAGGGGATGCATGCGCTGTTCGCCTCCGGAGTCGCGAACCTCGACCAAGAACGGGCGCGGATTCGGTTCCGTCCTGATTGGAAGCTGCGATACAATGACCGCCTTTGAGCGCTTCGTTCGCACAACTTATTGACCCAGGGACCACACGTAAGGTATCTCCCGCATTCTCTAAAACGCACGCAAGGACTCGCCGTATGACGACTGCTTTGTTCAACACTGTCGACGCCTTCCAAAGTGTCGTCGGTGCCTGGACGCCCGACACCCTCACTGAGCGATTGCGTCCAACTGCATTTGTCCAGGTCGGCGACACCGGCAACGACAGCAACTACGAGCACGCCGAGACTCATCTCTCGGGCGTGAATGGCGCCGACCTGACTTTCGGCGCGACCGTCACTTTTGGAGGCGGCGCGGATGCCCATCTTCAATTTCGAATCACCGGCGACGGTCGTTACGGCGTAAGAGTTCGCGAGGCCGGCTTCACGGTCTATCGCCAACTCCACGAATTGACCTGGATCTGGGAGCCGATCTCCTCGACCGGCGACGTTCCGATGCCGCTCTCCGCGGGCGCGGCTCATGTCGTCTCGGTCACGTGCACTGGCTCTGTCTTTGAAGTCACCGTCGATGGCGTCTCACTCCGGGTTGAGGACGACTTCATTCCTGCCGGGCGTCTCGGTTTGTATGCTTATCGCCCGATTGGCTCTCAGAGTGACATTGATTTCGACCAAGTCCATGCGACGACTGATACGGCCGGCCTCAGCAACTTCTCGCTTCTGTACAGCACCTTGGGCTATGTAGTGGGTGGTACCAAGCGCGCCCTCTTGCGGACGCTGGTGCCTCTTCCGGACGGCATCGATCTGGAGAACTCACATTTTGTTCTACGCATGACGAATGGAACGATCGTTGCAACGGGGCCGTTGACTTCCCTTCCCGATACGTATGGCATGCAGCTCTGGGAGGCGGACTTTTCCTCGTTCCTTACGCCCGGGCTCTATGTCCTTCGCGTCGAGGTAATTGCGGGCAGCGCTCTTCAGGTATTGGAAAGTTCACCTTTCACGATCGAAGAACGTGTATTCACGAGAAGGCTGCTCAGGCCGCTGACTATCCTCAACGCGACAGCGCGCAATGCCGCTGATATCGATCTGCGGTGTAACTGGTCGTGCACTTCAGGAAGCTTCATCGTCGCAGATGATGGCACCTTGCAGGCCTGGAATGCAGATGACCAGCAAGGTGCCGTTCTCGAGCGCCCCTCCAATGGATATGGTGCTACTTTGCCCCTGCCGGAACAGGCAAACGGCTACACCATGACCGGCGAAGTCACGATCTTCGAAGGCTGCGATGCCCAATTGCAATTCGGAGTTACACCGACCCGGCGGCTCGCCGTCACTTTGCAAGCTGGCGCCGGAGGGCGTTGCGCGCACGGCGGCGGCCCAGGCGCGATTCGCCTCCATGAAGAAGGCACAGCCGTACTTGGCGGGTTTCGAATCATTGAAGCACGCTACTTACCTGACCAGTGCCCGTTCCAGGCCGGGATGGCGTATTCCATTCGAATCGTAGTGACCGCAGACCTCGTGACCGTGTACCTGAATTCGATATTTCAATTTTCGGCCGGAACGCCCGTAGATCTGTTGGGGATTTTTGCCATTAAAGCCTGGGCTAGCTCTGTCTGTTTTGATCGCGTTGCGGTCTGGCGTCAAGGTGTCCAAGTGGAGTGGACGAAGGGTGCTGGCGACTATTTTTTTGACCGGCCATCCGTATCGGGCCGCGGTCCCTGCGACGGCACCGTGGCTGGAAATCCAGGTACCGTGGAGCAACCGCTCTGTACTCCAATCTTTGCCCAACGCCACGGTTTTCACGACTGCAACAACATTATTGGCGAATCAAACTCGCATGGCGCATTCGTCGCAGGCCTCGTCGAACTGTGGGCAATCCGCCGCGGTCAGCTCAGCGATACCGATCAGCAGGCGCTGCGTCGTGCTCTGCTCACCGGCGTCTGTTACCTGGGATATCTGTTCAATCTGGCCGGCGGAACGGGGCGATACAAGCACGAAGAGTTAGGTCGCGGCGGTGGTATAGACGTCGATGCCAACGGCAACTTTCTCACTTATCTCACGATTTCCGGTGTCTACGGCGACCTGAGCTTCGCCACCAAAGCGGCAGAGATTAGTCCGGCGATCGCTTCTGACGCCATGCGTCGCGGTTGGAAGGGATGTCAATGGCTCGCAAATCAAGGTTTGGATTCCGCGTACGCAGCGCTGTTCTACTACCAGGTCTCGGTATGCGCTGGCCGCGATCCATACTTTGCACAATTCGTTGCAACCGACCTCGCGGTATCCACCTCCGAGGTCGTCAGCCGGCTTGATGCCATGGCCTTCCAAGCAGGGCAGGATTTCCTCTTCGGTGCCTCTGCCTTCTCTACCGTCGAGGGTTGGCGCACCACTTCGCGCGACACCGGTCAAATGATTCCGTGGTTAGAAGGTATCTACGCGATCTGCCGGGCGAATCCGGAAAAGACGGCGTCCTGGGTTAGCGCGCTCGGTGCTCTGGCCAGTGCCATGGAATCCTATCTGGTCGCCAATAACGGCTTTCATGTCATTCCGCAATCCAGCGGTGGGGGTTGGGCCCAGAACACCGCGAACTGGGATGACATGAACCTGGTTCCGCGGGCAGGTCAGCCTGTCGCTGACGGTCGCTACTTCTACAATTCTACTTTCTTCTGCACCATGGCGCTCGACATGGTTTTTCTTGGGAAATTAGCCAACAACTCTCAGCTGGAAAAGCTGGCATCCGGCCATTTGGGATGGGTGCTTGGCCTCAATCCCGGCATTCCCGCAAGCAAGGCCCTCAACCCCTCCTCCTCTGGCACGGCGTGGAAGGCTGCTGCCTTCATCCAGAACCTCGACGCTCCACTTGCTCGCGGCTTTGAGAATTTCAGTAACGGGGCTTCAAACCAGAAATCTTGGCTTTGGAGCGGCGAGGACTGGGGAGTGCATCGCCAAGCCTGGTGGATGGACCCACAGCAGAACGGATTCATGACCATTGTGAATGGCCACGTTTTGTGGGAGGGAGGATGGGATTACTACAACACTGGCCTGAACGGTTGGGTCAGTGGTGAAACGTTCATGCTCAACGACGGTATCTATGCTCGTGCTTCGATAGTCTACGAAGATTGGGTGGCGGGTTATGCCGAGCCGTGGGCGAGCCTGGGAAACTCATTTCATAGTGCAGTGCTGACACCGAACCAGGATGGTCGTCTCGAGCTCGTCGCAGCACGTTCGGATGGCACTATTTCAGACACCTGGGAGACCAAACCTGGAGGTGCGCTGGCCGATTGGCATGCAATGGACGGCTATGTCCAGGTGCCCTTTGGGATTCTCAACTCCGACGGCCGAATGGAGTTGTTCGGCAGTGGTTTGGATGGCGCCCTGTGGCACCGTTGGCAGGTCAGTCCCAATGGTCCGTTTGCGGGATGGAGTTCACTGGGAGGCTCGGTTCGTAACGCCACGGCGGCCCGCAACGCAGATGGCCGTATCGAGGTTTTCGCGGCCTTTACCGATGGTGCGATTCACCACTGTTGGCAAGTGGCGCCGAACAGTTACTTTGACGTCTGGCATTCTCTGGATGGAGCCGGTGACCAGCCGCAAACCGGAGCCAACGCTGACGGCCGTCTTGAGCTCTTCATCGCAGGTACCGATGGCCAGGTGTATCACCGTTGGCAGACAGCCCCGAACGCCAATTTTGATGCATGGTACTCGCTCGGCGGCGCCGTCAGCCAAGTGACAGTCGCACAGAACCAGGACCGCCGTCTCGAGTTATTTGCTGTTTCACTCGATCAGGAGATTGTGCACTGCTGGCAAACTGCGCCAAACGCTTACTTCGACTCCTGGTATTCGCTTGGCGGAAGCTTCACCTTCGTCGAGAGTGTCGAGCTAGGTGACGGGCGGATCGAACTGTTGGCCATCGGAACCGATCATGCGGTGTGGCGAAACGTTCAAACGGTCCCAAACGGACCGTTTGTCGGATGGGAGTGCATCGGGTCCTGCACCCAGTTTCTGCGGGCTGCGGTAGAGCAGGATGGCAGGGCTGTTCTAGTGGCTCGACAAACGGATGGAGAGCTCTGGTTCCTTCGTCAGCCCAGTGTGGGCACCTGGCTGCACAAGGCTTGAGTGGGTAGGAGGCATGAAGTTTTTCTGCCACAGTCTAAGAGTCTAAGCGGCCATATCAGACTAACCAAACGTGATCGGACTTCCCGGGCTGTGCGGCAACAAGAGCGCGAGAGCCGGGGCCTTACAGCGCTATCTTGCACGGTTCGCCGCGTCCGCTGTTAGAACAGGGACGGTCTTGCTGATCCGCCGAGTAGTGACGTGTCCACGCTGACAATGTTGTGCCCGCTGCCTCCGCCGCCCCAGGCGAACAGAAAATACACCATAGGCATGCCGCCAGCGCGGATGGTGAAGCCGCCGGCGAAACTATATGCCAGGTTGCTGAAGTTCACATCACTCCGCGTCATGGCAACTTTTCCCTGATCGGCCACGAAATTGAAGCCGAAGGGACCCCAGATGGAGTGCTCGATGCTCTCGCGGATGAGAAGCAGGTTGGGTGCGCGGAAGCGGTAGTCATTGAAGCTGGGGAGGTAGCTGTTGCCGTTAATGTCTGAACCGCCAAGGGTCGGCTGGAAGTAGAAGGGCACGACGCTGCCGGCATCAGCGATAGATTCCGTCAGCAGCACGCGTATGCCAATGGCTCCCTGCCTATTGATGGAATAGGAGATCGGCGGGCACTTTTCGCCCGGTGCAGTAGCGCACTGATCGGGACCATTGAATGCCTTGGGGCCGGGAGGAGTCTTTCCGTACAAAGGAAAAATGTGCTCGAAGTCACCCGTCCAGCGGCGGAAACTGTAGGTGGAGTTCGACGGGGCAACAAACTGCTGAAAAGTAAATTGATATTTCAGTTGCAAGTGGTCGTGAAAGAAATTCGGGTTCACGCGAATGCCTTCCCCGAATTGCGCAAACCCGGGTTGAGAGGCGAGGCCCGGAGCTGTCGCATTGTCATACAACGTTCCAATGGGCGGGGCGCCTTGATTTTGCGGGCTGCCGATGGTGACGAATCGTCCGTTGATTTCGCCAAACAGACTGAGAGCCAGTGGCTGGTATACCGGTACAATGCCGTTGCCGCCGACAATCGCCTGCTGCTCGGAAAAGACCGATTGGCCGGCTGGGAGCGTATTCGGACCTTCGCCGAAATAGAAGAGCTTATTCAGGCCGATACCCTGGGCATAAACATTGAAGACAGTGTATGGCCGAACAGCGAGATTGGACTTTGGAGGCTCACTACCGGGAGTCGTCGTTACCGCGATTGGCGTAATCACTCTTGGTGGCGTATGGATGATCTTCATGTATCCGCCAGCGCGCCAGGAAGCGTTCGAGGAGCCAATGGCGTCGAAGTCCCAGCTGAGCCGCCATTTCTCGTTGGGCGTGTAGTGAGTGACAAATGCCAGACCGGCACCGAATCCGTTTTGCGGAGCGATGCTGCCCACTGCAATGTGAAGCGGATGATCAGTGAATAGCGTCTGCGCGCAACCCATAAAGTCCTTGGGGCCTTTGCCACAGCTGTCCGCCAGGTCCTGATGTTCGTGCCGGAAGTCGGCGGCGAGTTGGCTCTCCTGAGGGAAAGCGGTTACGCACGCCAGCAATAGCACACCTAAGATGGTAAAGCGCATGGGGCCTCCTACTTTGGGTGTAACGATCAGGAGCCGGTTTTGCTTCTTTTCGTTGTCTTTCGCTTACGAGTCTTCTTTGGCCTGGTGTTTATTTCATGCAGCTTAGTTGTCATTTTCCGGATGTACGCGGCAGCCTGGCCTTCCGTCCATGACTGCAGGTACTCATCTATTTCGTTCTGAGACATGGGTGTGAGGTCTTTGGTGTCGCCGGTGCGATCACGCGCGATCATCTGCTTATGCTCAATGTCCAGGAGATGACGGACCTGGGCTTGCAGCAGGGTATTGATCTTACGATCCTTGTTGACTTTGGTTTCCGGCTTAGGGACCGGAACAATCATGGGCTCGCTTTCACTCATGTAACCCTCCTCATGGAAGCTAGCGCTGGAACTGAAAGACGGGGCCGTCGGTTCGTGCCGCATCCAGAGTTAGCAGATCGAGGAATGTATCCGCCGCCTTCTCGCGTGGCGACCGGTTGTCGAAACTTCCCAGAAAGTAGTTGGTGATCGTGTTGGGAATCGAAGCATGCTCGAAGGTTCGGCCGTTGGGAACCGTGCCCGCGGGCCCGGGAACAACTGTGCCCTTCGGAACCCAGGGTGAAATCAGCACGGCAGGGACCCGAACTCCCAAGCGATCGAAGTTGAACGGCCTACCCGTTCCGGTAGCGTCGCCCGAGGCGGTAAATCCATCCGGCATGCAGGCGGGCGGTATTACATGATCGTAGATTCCGCCGTGCTCGTCATAGACCAACAGCAGCGCGGTACTTTCCCATAGCTCCTGGTTCTGCCGAATGGCGTTGTAGATGGTGGCTATGAAGACTTCGCCTGCCTGCACGTCGTGGTCGGGATGCTGGTCGGATGCCGCTACTTCGCCAGTGTCGCTATCGTGGTCCGTGTAGTTCGGTTCGATAAACGAGTACTCGGGCAGATTTCCGCTGTCGCAATCAGACAAAAACTGATCGTAGGTCCCAAACGCCTTGGGCTCATCTTTCACCAGGTTGACAACCTCCAGTGAGGAGCTGGCGATGTCGTAGTAGTAGATTTTCGCAGTGTGCTTGGCATCGATCATGCGCTGGTAAATGCTCGGGTACGGCTTTCCGAGATAGAACACATTCATGCTGACCTCTCCGAAAGAGGTACCGTAGTGAGCAAACGCACGATTACAGAGGGTGGGGCCGGGAATCGAAGCAAACCAGGCGTTGAAGAGGGCGAACTGGGTCGCCAGGGTCGAAAGCACCGGCAATTTTGCGGGCGGAAAGTAATTCATGATCAAGTGGGAATGGTTTATGTCTCTGCGCTGATCGAAATAACTGGAGACGAACCCCTGCATGTTCGCCACACGGTCGTCGGCCTGATTGCCGCAGAAAATCTGCTTATCCACGGCGGGAAAATGGTGATCGGGATCGGGGTCGAGCTGGCTCTGATACAACGCGTTCGGTTGCACCATCACCGGCGTCCCGTTTGTGTCCGGATTAGACTCGGTTCCGGTAAGGCCATTGATGCGCGCATCCTGCGCCGTCAGTCCGCCCAGCATATGGTCGAACGAGCGGTTCTCCATCATCAACACGACGATATGTTTCAGTTGGTCGAGGCCTGGTGGCATACTTCACGCTCCCGAGTGGTTCAAGTGATTTGGACGCCGTTATGATCGGTATGAGAGCCGAGACGCCCGGAATTCTCCCTGGTCGATACCCAACAGATACTTCGAGAGAGTTTGCCTTGAATCGGCAGACTTGTCTAGCAAGAAAGTGAGATTTTTCCGATCCACTTAGGTGTCATCCGCCGCCTATTCGGATGCTGATTGCGACCGAATGACAGTACGCCGCCGAAGCGGCAGTCACAGGGTTGTCTAGCCGACTTCTTCTGAAACTATGACTGGGCGCAAGAAGAACCGCGCTGAAAACCGCCCAACTGACGCAATCAAAGCAAGGTGCCTGGCGTCTATGTTCAAGGATCGTTTCAGCGCAGTACTGAGAGAGCCTTCCACTCCTAAATGTGGTTGCGCCGCAGGAAGATCACTCGGACGGAGCGGCTGACGCTTAATTTCGCCTACCAGGAGTGCACCTTAAGCGCATTAAGTCGCATTGGCCTGCAAACACAATAGCTTAGCTATCGGGCGCAATGCACCATGACGCAGCAAAGCGCACGGAATCCCAGATCGAACTGACACCAGAATTAACACTCAGTTTTCAGCGTTGCACACTGCCCCGTTCGAAAACCTTCCGAGTAGCCTACCATCCAGACGTAATCCGAAATTCGACAATTCCGCAAAGCAACGGACTAAGCCTAGTTCAGATAGACGCGGAAGGAACTTGAGCTGAAAGATGATAGATGGACTGGAGATTGTGACTAGTCCAATAAGCCCTCTCAGGCACTGTGCAAGTCTGAATAGGGGCTGTTACGCCTCCTCCGCCGTCACGGCCCGTTTCGAGCTGTACTCTTTCGCCAGTTCCACAAATCCCTGCATGGTGTTTTGTGCCGAATCCACAGGTTCACCAAGAATTTTGTCGACCATCCACGATCCCAGATGGCGATAGCTTTCGAACTGCGCCTCGTTGAAGAACTGGTTTGCCGTACTCTCGTGCGGAAAAGTGGGATGGGTCAAGGCGTAAGCACGAACGTCTTCGGGTTCACTGCCGTTGAGCACCGGTTTGATGACGGTCAGGTCCCCATCCTCCGCCTCGCTGTCGATACAGCTGTACATAATCTTGCCGCTGAAGCAATACAGACTCGATGGGTCAAACCCGCCGTCTTTACCTCGTTTCATAGGTAGGCCGGCTGGAAAATCCGTGAACTGGATGGGAATGCCCAGATCGATGTAGATCTTACGCACGGCGTTACCGAGATCTTCGAACTCGTATTTGGAATCGGAGGCGCCATCCACTACGACGATCGTGCGGCAGCGGCGCATTACCATCTCGTACAAGCCTAGGTTCTCGAAGTGCCCGCCGTCGGAAAGCTGGATGAAGCGAGAAGTGTCATCCGTTTTCCCAAGTGCTTCGGCAAGGAGCGGCGCTAAACCAAAGGTAGGCCCGGCCTGCTGAAGAAAGCCGATGGCCGCCTCAATTTCGCCCTGCGTGGTTGAAGCACCCGACGGCGAGGCGATGACTTCTTCAAGTCGCTTCTCCGCAATCGTCGGCCAGCCGGGGTTGGGAAGCCACCAACCCAAGCGGGTATTAAAGAAAGTCATCAGCAAGGTGACCAGGGCCGACGAGTGATAGCCCATATTCGGATTGACCGCTGCTCCGCTGATGGCCATGGCGGTCCCCAGGCGCACGCCGCGGTAGCCTCCATATTGGCGCGTGCGTGCGTATCCGATGCGCCAGCACCCGCAATGCAGCGGGGTAAATGAGAAAGGCTCCGCTTTGCGCTGCTGCCATGCAAGATTTCGAGTGGCCACTACGTTGAGCGCAGCGTTGATAATGTGCAGGGGCGCGCTGCCGTCTGCTGGCAAATAACCTTCCGACAGGTTGTCGGTAGGATCAAAATTGGTAAACGGATTGGGCTGACGAGAGAGGTTGGAAGCGCCGAGATAGGCACGCGTGAGCCGCATCCGGTACATGCCATGCAGGGAGAAAATATTGACATTGATGAACAAGTTCGCCACCGCAGCGAGCACGAGCGCTGCAACGAAAACGCAAAAAGCCGAATGTTCATAGGCAAACTCCACAATGGGGTATGACGTGAACAAATTTGCGTGATTCGCGGTGACGTCCTCGATAACACTGCGCAGCCAGAAGGTAAAGGCGCCTAGAACGACAGCCAGGCAAAGCAGAGCTACGCTGCAGATAGCAGGAGTGATTAAGTCGTGATCAGCCAGAAATCGCTGCGTTCTGGTGAGTTGCTCCCGGTTGACTCTTTTCAAGCCCGACGCCGTAGCAGCGCTCAATCCGCCAATGCTTCCGAGAAAGCCGGTTGACAGGCCTACGGCAGCGAGAGCCGCGCTCATGCCCCCGCGCAGGACCTCGTAGCCGAAGTAGGCGATCGCGCAGAGTCCCAGCCAACCCAACACGAGCGCCATTAACAAACCGCCGGCGCGTGCCCACCACTCGCGTTCCTCCTCGCGCTCGATGTTGCTAAGCAGTCCTGACAGAACTGCGGACGCGATCATCAGTACCCATAAGACGGTTGGCACGATGGCAAGGATAGAAACGTCTCTCACCGTTTCGGAAATCACCTCGCCAGGCCGGAATAGGTGATGCGCAAACACCTCTCCCGCACCCCATAGCAAAAGCATGGCGACGGAACCCGCGGCAAAGGGTGCGATGTAGGATCCCATCAGACGCAACTTTTTCACCTGACCCGACGTATGGTCTGTTCCTGAAGCGGGAGATTGGTTGAACAAAGTGTTTCTGCCTGAGAGAGCATTGCGCGCGCGGTACCATGAGACCGTTAGGGGAGGAATGCTGGACAGAACCCAAAGAACCCCGAGATATCCTCGCGGCTCAGAAGACTCGTGTTTCAGAGCTTCACTAAGAACCTGGCTGAGAAGCCATATCTCTCCCAGCACCCAGGCGGAAATCAATATCGGCAGCACGAACAGCTTCACACTGCGGGGTGCGGAAATCGCTTTTGCCGTGGACGTTGCTCCTAAGCCGAGCTCGCGTGGAAAAGCCATGTGCTTCGCCGCGAACCACGCCGCGATTCCAATCAGTGCGCAACCGGTTGCCATCGCCCCCCAGAAGTACAGGGCTGCATGGCCCCCGGCCGTACCCAAGTCGGTCACACGATAGGACCAGTACAAGACGAACTGGGGCAGGCACAGCAGAGCGACTACCGCCGGAACCAGCATGAGCCAGTTGAGAAACATGTTGCGCACTACGATGGCAACCAAGGTGAGACTGTCGAGCGAAAAGCCGTACTTGGGCGCCAGGTAGCTCGTATACTCCCGCAGGTGCCGTACCGGACGATGCTCCGGGTCCCCTGAAGTGATTGCTGAGGTCCCTAATTGTGCTATCACGTTGGGATAGGTCACCCGCCGTGCCCACGCTATCAGCCAACTGCCGATGTAGCCGCCGCCGGAGACAGTGGAGAGATAGTCCAACTTGGCCATGAGCGAATTTTCAAGAGGCTTAAGGTCGGAGTGAACAGGGCCGGTCGGTGGCTGTCTACAAGATTTGCCCACGCTAAAGCGCGACAGGCCTTGCAAAACGCCGAGCGAGAAGCTGGCGCTGCGGATACCCCCGCCCGACAGGCAGACCGCGGTAGCGTTCATTTTGTGAAGAATCCGCCGTAATGGCTCCTCCAGTCGCTTGCATTGCGCCTCGATGTCGACGATCGCCTTCTGTCTTTCTTTTTCCCGAAACTCGAATTCCTCCAGCGACTCGAAGGGCAAAAGCAATTTCGACGGCTCGACCTTCTTCTGCTTCAACATGGAATAAGCAGTAATGACGAGGTTGGCTTGCGTCGTCAGTGGCTGCCACAGCTGCTGCTCAATCCGTTCGCATTCCAGCCGCTTTTGGGCCAACTCCTTTCGCAGAGTGTCTCGCTGCCTTTCGATGTGCGCTTTCTTCTTATCCAGATCGTCGAACAGAGCAGTTAAATCGATGCCCTTAAAGTCCTTCGTATTAAGGTCGGCCAGAAGGATCCGCAGCCCGGTAAGCTGGCGCCACAGGATTTCAAGTCCAGCATCCATCTCCTGAATCGCCGCTCGAGGCTCGACTAGCGGAGCATTGAACCTCTCCCAGATTTCATTGTCATAAGTCCGGCAGGTCGTCTCAAGATCAGAAAGTTCCCTCCGCAGGTCTTCAGCTTTGTCCAGGTGTTCCTGCTGGCCCTGGACATCGGAGTCGATCTCGCCGAGCGTTTTCTCCACCTCGGACAGTTGCTTTCGACGCTCCTCCAGGTTCTGGAGCGCGGCGTTGCGCTCTTTCCCCAGATCATCCCATCGCGTGTGCTTGAAATGGGTAGGGCTGAAGTCCAGAAACGCTTCCAGCGTGGCGAACAGGAGGTTTTTCGGACGGCGCGCGCGGTGTTCCTCAAAGATGACGTGATAAGGGAGTGAGTGATCGACGCACGGCAAAATCGGGCTTCGGGTTGGAGCAGATGCCATGGAAGCACTTCCGTTCGGTCCGCACCACGACGGGCATCCCTTCGGAAAGAACGTGACATTATATGCCCGCCGGTTTATCCGCGCCCCTCATTCGATTTGTAGCAATTTGCTGAAGCTGAGGTTGGCGCAGTCCACGGAGGGTGACACAGAGGCGAGGCAGCGGATCATCGCCTTGTTGAACTCGCGTATCGGCGCGCGGCTCAGGTCCTCCAGCGAGAGCGCTTTTCTCGTCGGGCAACCAGACTGTGCAGACGGTTGGGAGGTGCCGCTCTGCGGCGTGTCGCTGACTTGGTATTCAACTGGGACGCAAACACGATCGCTAGTAAAGGCCACGCCGCTGGCCAGATCGGCGGCTGTCGGGACGACAACTGCGCTCATGATGGCAGTACTGCGGTGATACTCGGCTGCGCCTGGTACCGGCCAACTGAGGAAGGACCCGATATAGGGAATTTCCACCAGCGGCGGCAGAATCGGGAAATTGTGGCGTGAGCGCTCGAGGGTTGCAGTGAACGAGGAAATCTCAAACAGCTTGACCGACTCCAGCCTGACCTTGGTGTCAACCGTCCGCGACGCAATGCGCGAGAGATTGTCAGCCTCGGACTTTTCGCTGGTGTACGTTATGGGCGCGCTCAATTCCGTGCAGACGGCGACCGCGCAGGTTGGCCGGCAATTCAGCATCGACATCACACCGCGCAGCTTGAGTGGAGCTTCGCCGACATCGCAAACAGGGACGAAAGCCGGCTTCCGCCGCCGCAGCGGCAGTCGGGAAATAGCGACAATTTTTTTCCTGGGCAGTCGGGGCGGGACAAATCGAACGGCAGTACACGTGGCTGCCGATTACGCCGATAAAAAATTTGCCGTCAAAGCGCGGATCGCGCGACAGCCTCGCCCGTGAACATATTCGCCAGTCCAGCGTCATATTGCTTCCCCACCGAGGGTAACCCCATTATGCCGTGAAAAGTGGACGTTTTCGGACCAGATTGCGGTCAGCACAAAAGCCCCAATCCACGAGGCTTCTTGAGGGTCTTGTGATGAACAGCGCGAAGGGAAATACCGCAGAGAGCTACGTCCGCAAACGTCCAAACCCTGGACATCGAAGTCCAGAAACGTCCAATCGCGCTCGTCGATTCGATTTAGGGTGGACGAAATGAGGGACTGGTCGCCCACTCGACGGGTTCCCTCTCAAAACAACCCATACGCGGGACCGCGGCGGGCACGCCACCAGTCGCGTTCCCGCGTTTTACACTGGTGGCTGAAGCTGAAGTTGAGCAACCTTAGAAAAAGAGCGCTGGAGATACTCCGAATCGTTCGCTGAGTTTGCGAATGTGGTCCTTTGCCAGGTCGCGTTTTCCATTGAGTACGTCGGACACGATGCTCTCCGTTCCAAAGACGTCCGCCAGGTCTTTCTGGCGCAGATGGTTTTCCTCCATCAGGTGCCGTATGACATCAAGTGGACCGGAACCTTGAACCGAATAGTGCTGTGCCTCGAAATTCTCGATCAAGACCGTCAAGAGCTCGATCAGCTTCTCCTCCGCTGGAGTGACGACTTGCTTGGAAGTCAATTCTTCGAGTCGCGCCACGAACGTGTCGTTCTGTCCCTCGTCGTGAATAACTTCGGGCTTCGTCTCCGAAAGCAGAGATCCATAATCACTTGCTAGCGCACTCATTTCTTCCATCCTCCCCGTTCGTATTCCGCATGGGTAAGCAGATGCTTAACGAAGATCAGCTGCCAACAGTACTCGATCTTCACAACCAGGCGATAGTTGTTTCCCTTGATGTTGAAGACCGTGTACGGATCTACGAAGTCGGCGTGGCTGTATGTCTTTCGAACATCCATTAAATTCTGCCACGATGCGCTGCTCGCCACCTTGTACCACTCCGAGATTGGGCCCTCCGGCGCGAGATCGGCTGCGACGGAATCTTTCCACGCCTTCTTGCTGATCACATGCATTGACTCGGCCTACTTCGCATATTGCGAATATTCATAATACTTCGCATTTCGCGAATATACAATCGGATACCGTAAGCATCTTAGAACAGAGGCTTTCTAGTCCCGCAAATGTGCATTCGAAACCCGCAAAACACCGATTTGAGTTACGGCGACCCGACTCAAGAAGCTGCTATCGGTTGCGCTGACCACGGTGCCAGCGTTGGAAGCCTTTCAGGATCTCTTCCGCGGAGATCCCTTCTGCAGCGAGCGCTTGCTGCAAGTGCGCGGCGGCCACGAGAAGGCTCCCGCAAACGGCGAGACGATCTCCGGGAACGACCAGAACCAGCACGCCAGCAGGCTTGAGCCAGCGGTAGAAGTGCTCGAAAAATATCTGTTCCAACCTGCGGTTTTGGGATTGGCCGGATTCGAAGTCGTAGGATGGATTCAGATAGAGCAGCGACAGGAACTCCACGGGGCAGTGCACATCCAGGGCATCGCCATGAATGACGTGGGGGGCGACCTCGCGGGCCTGTTCGCAGTTCGATACCGTATCGGATCGCTAGCGGTTTTCCAGCGATCACCGTAAAAGCGCCGCCGGCTAGGCTTCAATCGGTCTATAAGTGTTGCGATACCGCTCGTTCCTCGAGTCTCTTCAGTTGTCGGCCGCCACAATCAATCTTCATCTGTGCGCGATCCGGCGGTTAGCCGATGAAGCTGCTGAAAGCGGCCTATTGAGCCCTGAGCTGGCAATTGGAATCCGTCGGGTCAAGGGAGTCAAGAGACTAGGCAGGAGGTGTGGCAATTGGCTAACCGGAGATCAGGCAGAAGATCGGGTTGTTGGTTGGATGCGGACTTCGGCGCTCTGAAGTAGTTTCTTTGCGTCTCGATCAACTGCAGTCCAGGGAAGAGCATTGGGGCATTGTCGATTTGCTCGGGAAGGGCGGACGGTACCTGTTCCGAATTGGTGCAAGGCTCTGATCGATTTGTGGCTTCGCGATTCAGGGGTGGCCGATGCAAGATCTTCAGGAGGATATGGAAAAATAGGACCGAGGTAGCCTTCGGGGTGACTGTCGACGTTGTCTGGACTGCGGTAAGGCGATATGCCAAGCGAATCGGCGTTGACCATCTTGCACTGCATGACTTCGTCGCTATGCGCCATATGCAGATGCCTCATGTTCGATTCGGCATAGTTCGGAACGCGGAGCGAATTCACCGACCCACCGTTGATGCTCCAGACCATCCCAGGAGTAGGAGAGGAGCGCGCGAGGCGCGCCCGTGGCGGACCTCGACGCTCTCGCAGGATTCGGTGAAGTCGGCGCAGGCAGTCTCTCCCGATCGAGGTACTTCTCCCCGTCACTAGAAATAGTGAACCAGTCACCAACTTGCTGGTCGTAGTGAATCAGCAGGCCCTGGCGCTCCAGCCAGTTCCACGTCTCCATGATCCGCTTTGTCACCTCAGGCTGACGGGTTCCAAATTCCGGCTCCTTTGGCAAAGGCCCAAGGCCGGCGTTCCGATTTTCAAGCATGGCGCGGAAATACCCACGATGCAGCCCGGCATGTTGGTAGACCGTGTTCAACCCTTCATAGCTTTTCAGGTGCGTGAGTAGAACTTCGCCGAGCGTTGGCAAATCCTGCTGCAGCAGTTCGTCCGCAGTCGGAAAGAATGATTTTAGGGGTCGAAATGCCATAGCACGTGATCGCCACCGAGCCGCGGCAACGAGATAACCTTGTGGCACTTCGAAGGTACTGATGCTGAAGCTCGACCACCGGGAGTGTTCTTCCCAAGTCCGAGATGAGTCCGGTCCTCGTGGTGCAGCCAATACATGAATCAGCTTCGCGCCCCCAATTCCCCGACCACCGAAGCGAAGGGGTGACGGACGTGACGTAATGAGTAATGCAGCGCGGGTGCCAAAGGACGAGACTACTTGCCTATCTTGCGGGTTTACGAACAAATCCCGAGATGCAGCACTTGTCGGGTTTCGGGACAGTTACAGCGGTCTTGAGACGACACATCCCAGTTGGACCGACTGTTATTGGCGACCCTTTGCGACCTACATAGGTCTCATTAGGCCTTATATACATGAAAGCTCGACATTGCGGATTGTTGACACAGGCGTCGTAGCATCGCTTCCAAGTTGCTTCCGATGGAACGAATTCGGGAACTTCCGGACCAGAAAACCACATGTTGTCCTCGATGCCCCGATCGTATGGTTTCGGAATACTTGGAACATTCTGGGGGATCGCGTTCGAGACGATCGGTGGTTCTTTTGCAGGTGGTGGGTGAGGGGGCTGAGCTTGGATCGTCGAAGGTTTAGGGGGACCGATCGAGATGGCGAGGTCTACGTGCGAAGCTTTTTGAACTTGCTGACCGGAGGCTGGTAATTGGTTTAGAACGGTGTTGGGTGCAACGTCCGCCCGCGTTTGCTTTGCGACCCTACCCAAGGACAGACCTTGGTTTTGCAGTTGAACGCGCGCTTGATCCAACGACTTTCCCAGCACTCGCGGAACCTGTACCAGTCGGGGCTGGGGTGGGCTCTGCACCTCCGATACCACTAGATCAATTGCCGTTCCGCTGTCCACCTTCTTGCCAGGCTTGGGAAATTCGTCGAGGACGGTGTTTCGAGCTACGTCAGACTTCGGTTCGCGCGAGATATTGCCGACCGTAAGATGCAGGTCCTGCAGTGCTTGCTGGGCAGCGTCGAAGGACTTTCCCACCAGCGGCGGAACTTCGACCATCCCTGCGGGCGTCGGCAATGGCGAAAGCACGATATCAACCGTCGTTCCCTTGTCCACGCGTGTATTAGGAGAAGGCGACTGACTGAGAATGATACCCGGACTTTTCGTTCGGTCTTCCTGAAGTGTCGTGTGTCCAATCGCAAGATGCAAGGCCTGCAACTTTGCGGCGGCATCTGGCAAATTGCTTCCCGTGAGGTCGGGAACCGTCACCTGTTTTGGCCCGAGCGCCATGTATGCTACAACCGCTACCAGAATGACGATCGCGGCGACGATAATCCAGCCGATGTGGCTGCGCACCGGTTGCGGTGGCAGGGGCGTTACCGAGGCGCTCGGTTGCGATACAGGGGTGGATAGAGCTGGCGTCATCGGCGGCGGAGTCATCGCCGGGAGCGGAGTCGCGATTACTCGGGGCGGTGTTACGACTGCTGGGAAAGGAACTGACGGCTGTGCTGCCACTCCTCCGGCAGCGGCGGCCGCGACACTCACACTCGCCAAAGCATTTCGGAACGCATCAGCGTTCTGGAAGCGCTGTGCTGGATCTTTGGCGACGGAGAACATGATGATATCGTTCAGCGCCTTCGGGAGCGACGGCTGCAGCTCAATGGGAGGCCGCGGCATTTGCTTCACCTGCGCCTCCATGATGGCGTAGCTGCTGGTCGCGGAAAACATCCTTGCACGCGTAACCATCTGGTACAGCGAAACGCCCACGGAGTACAGGTCGGAACGCGCGTCGACCCCCTCACCCCTCACCTGCTCAGGCGACATGTAATCCAGCGAACCCATCGTGGTACCGGGAACGGTCATGACCGCCTCGCTACCGGAGCGAGCAATGCCGAAATCCATCAGCTTCACCACCCCCTGCGTCGTCAACATCATGTTCGCGGGCTTGATGTCGCGGTGGATGACCCCTTTGGCGTGGGCATAGCTCAAGGCACTGAGCACCTGTCCGATGTAGTTCAAAGCGTCGGCGACGGAAAACGGGCCTGGCTCCAGGCGATGCGCCAGGGTGTCGCCTTCGACGTACTCCATGACCATCATGAACTGGTCGTCGGTGCTGAATGCGGTGCGAAGCTGCGCGATGTTGGGGTGCTCGAGACTCGCCAGCGTTTTGATCTCGCGCGTGAAGCGAGCCGTAAGCTCCTGATCCTGTGCCAGCTCGGGAAGCAGAATCTTCATCGCTTCGAGGCGGTCGGAAATCACGTTGCGGACGAGGTAAACCTGTCCCATACCGCCGTGGCCCAATTCGCGAACGATTTCATAATCGCGAATTCGCATGCCCGCTTGTCTGGAAGGGGCCGGCAGGTTGCCGGCAGTTAGGTCCGGGTCTGGCGGAGATGACTGAGAATGCTCAGGAGTGGTGATGCGTCTGACCATTGCCCTGCTCCCCGCGAACGATGGCGCTCTCGACGCCAACCCCGAACGGGAGGCTGTCGTCTTCGCCCTAAAAGCGGTGCTCGATTGTACACCCGTTTGGTGCGCGCGTTGCCAAAGCTTGCTGCCGTGAGGGGGTGGAGCACGCCTTCAGGAATCACTGAACGACCCCGCGTTCGGAAAGACAGGAGTCAGGGCGCGGATCGGGAAACATTCCCTCACCGATCTCGTCTAAAATGCACAGCAATGTTCTATATGAAAAAAGTTACTCTGCTGGCGCTCCTGGCTGTCGAAAAAGCTTCGGACGTCAGCGTCCAAAATGTAGTTCACCTTCTTCTTCAGGAGCGCGTACGACAACGCATCCAGCGCGTCATGCTGGCCGCGCCCCGGGCGAAAGCCATACGGTCGAGTAGGCCGGCGGAGTTGCACCGCCAGCCTCTCACAGAACCGAGCGTGAGGCTCTCGCCTCACTCGGCTCCCATCAGGCAAACACGCCAGTCATCCCGATCTGCCAATGTACAAAGATATCCCCGCATTCCGTCGCCAGCCGTTCTAGGAACTGACTCGCTTGGACTTTGTGGCGTTTGAAGCGCTTAAACTTACGCATCACCCATGCCACAAGCCTCTGATTGACGTATCGCAGCAAGGGATACAGCGCCGAGGGGGCATAACGCCCATAGTACGCAATCCATCCTCGAAGGAGAGGATTGAGTTTCTGGGCAATGTCCTGCAGGGACAGCTGCGTTTGACGCCGTATGTTTAAGTCCCGGATCGCCTGGCGCATGGCCTTCATTGCCGAGGGGCTGACTGCTGGATTGAATCCTCCAAACAGTGAGTTGTCTCGGAAATTTCGCACCAAACGAGGCCGAAAGCAGTATCCGAGGAAGTCAAATTTGACGTTCGGATATTTGCCTTTTCGCTTCCCGTCTTTGCAGTAGACGACCTTGGTCTTCGTCGGATGCATTTCCAGGTGGCACTCCGCCAACCGGACCTGTAGCTCCGCCTTGAGGGCTTCTGCTTCGTGCCCAGTGCGGCAATGCACCAGCCCATCATCCGCATACCGACACCATGGGAGGTCCGGATGTGTCCTTGCCATCCAGAGGTCAAACGTGTAGTGCATGAAGAGATTGGCCAGGATTGGGCTAACCACTCCGCCTTGAGGCGTACCGCGGCTTCGCTCAATCATGGTTCCATCTTCCTGCACCATGGGTGCCTTGAGCCATCTTTCGATGTACAACAGCGCCCACTTACACGTTATGTGTTTCCGAACAGCCCGTAGCAAAAGTTCGTGGTCGATGTTGTCGAACAGGCCCTTGATGTCGAACTCTAGAACCCAGTCATACTTCCAGCACCGCTCTCGCGTAGCTCCTACAGCGTCCAAGGCCGATTTATTCGGCCTGTAACCGTAGGAGTCTGCCAGAAAGATCAGGTCTAGAATCGGCTCAATTACCAGCTTGACGACCGTCTGCGCCACGCGATCGGCCACAGTGGGCACACCCAAAATCCTTTCTCCGCCACTCTTTTTGGGAATGGCAACGGCGCGCACCGGCGGTGGAAAGTAGGTTCCTGAACTCATCCGATTCCAAATCTTGTACAGGTTTCCTGACAAGTCGGCCTCGAACTGCTCGATCGTCTGCTCGTCCACTCCAGCTGCCCCTCGATTGGATTTGACTGCTCTGTACGCTTCGTACACCAAGCGCTTATCGATGTTGAACGGTTTGTTTGTCGCATGCATCGAGGTCATCCTGTTACCAGTTGTTTCGCTAAATGCGACCGCCTGACCCGACCCCTTTGCTCCAGCCCCATTACAGGGCCTTCATCGCTCATACGAGTCGGCCCGTCCCAGTGCTCCGCCTCGGTACTCTCGCCTCGCGGTTTTGGCCACTTGGGCTTTCTCCCTTCACATCGGAGCGACTGGTTCCTGCAGTTCCGTGCAACCGCCTACATCCGCTTCACGCCCTCTCCACGCCGGCCACCACCTGCTCAGTCATCAGGCATCCAGCAGGTTTATCCCAGAAAAGTTTCTCGCCTCTGGTTTTGACGGCACTTGATTTCTTAACGACGCGTCCTCAAGGGTCGGGATAGAAATGCGGCGCGTCTGCATCTTAGGGTACGGTGGCAAATCCTCTGGTTTCCCAGAGGGCCTCAATCCGGCTCCCATCATGCTCACGTTTCCGCAAGCCTCCCTGCGATCCCGAGCAGCGGGATTTCCCCGACTCGGTTCTGACCTTGGCATTTCCTCTGCAGACCTTCCCAACGCAGTGAAGCTTAATTGCTGGCACACATACACCCCACCGTCGTTGGTTTGCCTTGCAGACTAGTCCTTATGGTGGCTCATCCCGGTTTCCCAGTTGACCGACCCTGTGACCGCCAAGCGCCCAGAGCCCCTTTGCCCCACGTCGGCGTTACCTTGATGGGGAAGACGTCCTGCGCCTTCTCGAAAGGCATTACCCTTTCTTCCTCGCTCATACTGGCTCATGCGCCAAGCCTCCACGCTTCTTCCGATTTCGGGTTTCGCCCTTATACGAAAGGTCTTTGCAGGTTGCTGCCAGCCCCTGCTGCGTCAAGGCTCTTCCCAACGCTATCTCTGTCGTCCTTCCCTACGTGCCGGGACCTCTACTCCAGCTGCTCCCAAGGTGCTGTCACCCGTTTCTTCCCCCTGGGACATTGGCCTTCCCCGAGTGAACACGGGTCGGCGCTTGGCATCGCTCCATCACAGCTACTTTCGGATGGCGAACGATTTTGGAGCTGCAGTCATTCCTTTACGTTCCGGCCCACAGGTTTGTTCGCCTCCCAGGTAGCTCCTACCCTTACACGCATATGCGTGTGGGGCAGCCGAGACTTTTACAGCCGCGCATATCACGGTTGGTTACCTGCCCCGTGCAGCGGCTATGCTAACCATCCAAACCGGGCAATTGATGGTGAGGGGACTCGCACCCCTCAGGTACGACAGCCTTGTTGGCTACTCCGTTCACTTTCGTTCGTCTCTCGGATGCTCACCTGCGCGAGTTTTCCTCGCGCTTTTCCCCCAACGCTCACTACCACGGCTCTTGACCACAGCAGCTTGGAGGTGCTTTGAGACCTGCTCCTGAAAGTCGATCTCGAAGGGCCCACCTTCATCGATTGCACAGCTCGTCCACGAATTGATTAGGTCATCATGACCTCCTTATCCGTGTACCTCTGCAGCACACAGAATCCAAGAAAGTCTTCCTCATAGATCTGATTGAGGATGGTGGCCACGGCGTACTGGACGAGCTTATCTTCCAGGGCCGCGACTCCGAGAGGACGTTGCCGTCCATCTTCTTTCTTTATGTACACTCTTCTCGAAGGCAGCGCTCGATACGCTCCGCGATGAACCCGGCCATGGAGATCAGCCAACCGATCTTCGAGTCCGGTCTCATACTCCTGCCAGGTGACCCCGTCCACTCCGGGTGCGGCTTTCCTCTTTAGTGAGTAAAAGCTTTCCCGCAGCAGATCGACGGTCAGATGGTGGAGCAGAGCGGTGAACTTCATCTCCTTATTTTCCCGTGCTGCTTTCCGCACGCCTGCCAATCCCTGGGACACGCCCTTCCCGCTCTGAGTCGGGTACGTGTGAGGTTGACTTGCGTTCTCCTTGATCGACGGCCTTTCCTCCTCACTCTCCGCCAACGGTCTTCTGTCTTTGTTCGAATGATTCATCGGTACTATACCGTCGTGTGACTCCTCGGGAACGTACATGCGGGCCGTGCGGCTATTTCCTTCGCCCACCGTCCTGCTGCCTGGTTTGGCAGCAGGTGTCTCCGAGGTCTCCCGGTTCTCGTGCATGAAGCTTCTAGGCGCGTCTGGGGTCTTCGACTACGCCGGACTGAGCAGGAACTCGCAATAGCGCTCCTGCTCATGTTGCCTACCGCGGCGTTATAAGACGGCGGCGTCCGGATTGTAAATTTTCGGAGCTGGATACCCACCTCGCCTAGCCCCTGTCTACGCTTCGCTGAGTCCCTCACGGTGTCAGCGCAAGACTCGGGGCCGAGCAGATCGCTAGTCTTTACTCGTAAGGCTTTTTCATCCTCTGCTTCATGCCGGTTTATCCCGGCGCACATAACGTCCTTTATCATTCGTTACTGGGATGGCAAGCTGAAACCGGAAAACGTCGTATGATTGCTTGGGCGAGTTATGGGGTCAGGTCACGCTCTGGTCTAAAGGAAATAGGAGAGATCGCCGGCGAGGGGCCGCTCCCGGGCGACAAACATGAATGGACAACTATCCTACGCTCTTCCGTTTCTGACCACCTCGGGAAACCGAATCGTCAATGCTGCCACGGGCGCACCCGTGCTGTTGCGCGGCTTGAACCGTTCGGGCTTGGAATATTCCGAACCGGATGAGCAGGGCTTTCTTTCCGGCGCGGGAGTTTGCCGGGCCGAAGTGCAGACTATCGTGAAGGACTGGGGCTGTAGTATCGTTCGTCTGCCCTTCAACCAGGATTTCGTTTTGCGTGGCCGCAATGGACTGTCCCCCGAACGATACCAGCAGGCTCTCGACCAAGTAATTTCCTGGAATGCGATGTTCGGTGCCTATACGCTGCTCGACCTGCAGTGGCTGGACGCCCAACAGATTTACGGAGGCGATCGCAACTTTGTGGCGCCTCTTCCCAATGTCGAGTCGATCGCGCTTTGGACGACGCTGGCGGCACGCTATACGGACGAACCCGCGGTGCTCTACGACATCTTCACAGAGCCGCACGACCGCCTCCCAAACGATCCATATCCCTTGAACAAAGAAGACGGGACCACCTACCCATCCGGGCAGTTCGCCGTCACGATGGCTATGTGGCAGGCGTGGGTGCGGCAGCTGGCGCGCGCGATCCGCGGGCGGAATCCCCGGTCGCTGATATTTATTCCGGGTGTGAACTGGGCCTACGACTTGAATGGCATGCCAATGGACTTGGCTAACGTCGTCTACTCTTCGCATGTTTATTCCAATAAGGGTACGGATTGGGCGAACGCTTTCGGCAACCTCGCCGAAACGGTACCGGTGTTTGTAGGCGAGTTTGGTGGAGAGGATACTCCCGATGACTTGGACTTTGTGAGCAAGCTAGTCGCTTACCTACAAGATCGCGGCATCGGGTGGACAGCTTGGAGCTGGTTCAACGATCCCTTCCTGGTGAACCGCTACGCGCCAACAGAATTCGGCTCGTTGGTAAGGCGCCAGCTCGCCACACCTTAGACCGGTGCTATGTCTGGACAGGTGCGCCGCAACGATGAGGCATGGGTCCGGATCGCTGAAAGATGTGAGTTGATCGTAGAGGAGGACAGGCTGAGACGCTCCAGGATTGAGCGGTATCTCGCACAAGAACGAGCGGATGGTGCCTTTCTTGCTCCGGCAGCGCCGGTGGTATTCCCGCCCTAGCGTCGCTTTGATCCATCCGTAAACACCTCTTCTGGGGAGGGCACCGGCGCTACGGAGATCTTTAGGATGAATTGAACCTTGGCCACCTTGCGGAACATGTCCGGGCGTATAATTCGGGCGAAGCGGGACAAGAAAAGAAGAATTCTCGTTTGTGCTGCACGAGCGCACGGAAGGTATTTTAAATCTGGAACATTGGACACGGACGGCGAAGAACAGGGTGCGCCAGGACGAGACGTCGGAGGAAGGTACATGTTCATCTCGCAGAGTGTGGGGCTAGACGCCCCGAATAATAGTGATGACGTCACCCTGATTCAAGCGTTGTTGAACCTAAACCTCTCCCTGCTGCCGGGTGTTCCCTTCATCATGGAAGATGGCGTGCTGGGTCCGCACTCGCAAGCGGTGATCCAGCAATTCCAGAGCTTGGTGGCCACGCCTGGAGCGGCCTCCGGCATCATCGATCTCGGCTCCGCCACTCTCACCGCGCTGCGGGCGGCTGTGAATGGCCAATTCGGATCCAATCTGCTGCACATACTGATGCCGCTGTCGTCCCAGGACCAAGCGGACACCTTCGCCGCGGCGCTGGTGGCTGCCATGAATGCCAATCAGATCAATACCCCGCTTCGTCAGGCTCACTTTCTTGCTCAGCTTGGCCATGAGAGCGGCAGTCTCCGTTTTACCGCCGAGATTGCAAGCGGCGCGGCCTACGAGGGCCGCATTGATCTCGGCAACACGCATCCCGGCGATGGCCCGCGTTTCAAAGGCCGCGGGCTGATCCAGATCACCGGCCGAACCAATTACACCAATTACGGAAACGACAGAGGCCAGGATTACATCACCGGCCTCAATCCCAACCTGCTAGCCACTGATCCCAACGTCGCGGCCGACTGCTCAGGCTGGTTCTGGGCGACGCGCCGCCTGAATGAGCTGGCCGATAATGATGATCTGCTCACCATTACGAAGCGGATCAATGGCGGCACCAATGGCCTTGACGATCGTGCCCGGCGCCTTAAACTTGCCAAATGTTTACTTATCCCCTAGCCGCTGTCCTTGCCCTGCAAACCGCCGCCGCCGCACCTCATCCGGGGCCGCAGTATGTCAAGCGCTGCGATCCTTGCACCATCATGCTTCGAGAAGGAAATCCCCCCGCTGACTTTCGCTTCGAATTGGAGACGGTTCCGCAGGGGCGTGTGGTAAAAGCCATAGTTTTTGAGCGGAGCGGCCAGCCCGAGCAGAGGCTGGCCGTTCCCTCGATGACGCCAATGGCTGAAGATGAGTCCTTCTTTTTTGGAGGACAGGATATCAATTTTGACGGCTGGCTCGATCTGTTGCTTATGACCGAACAGGGATCCGCAAACGCCAAGGCAGAGTTCTGGGTGTATGACCCTGTGGCCGATCGCTTTCGCGACCTTGGCGAGTTTCCGATGTTTCGCGTGGATGCGGTCCACAAGCGACTGACCACCTACGTCGGCAATGGGCCCGCGGGACTTGACTTCGAAAAACGCGACTACTCTTTCGAGGGCAATGACCTGATCGTGATGAGCGAAGAAACCCAGAAGCCATCGCCCAGCCGGCCGGGATGGTATGTTCACACTGTTCGCCGCCGCAAGGATGGCAAACTGGTAGTGGTCTTACGCCAGATGGTTAAGCCGCCGCCCGCACCGTAAGTGTTATGCTCAAGTCCGTTGCCCACTGACGCGACTTGCTACAGATCAAGCCAAGACCAACGATTTGCCGGTCGCCACAATTCCGTACATTCGCTGAATCAACGACTTGTGAGGCGGGCTTCGCGGTGTGGGTCATCTCCGGCTCTCGCTCGCGAGAAGAACCGTCTTACCAATTCCCCACGGCGCTTGTACGGCCAGCAACCAGCGGCGGTTTCGTCGGGTTCTGGATGTACCGCGGTAGACGCCGTACCAACGGATGCCCAATGCGTCGTCTTTGAGCTGGACAACGGAGAATCGGCATTGGCTAGGTCTTCGATGTAGGGCGTGGCTTCTGAGGCGAGAGACTGCAGTGCCCAGATAAACCCGGCGATGCAGAGTATCAGCGATAGAGCAAACCATGGAGCCGGCCAGCAGCGATAATCCTGACTTTTCCACGTCAGGCCGCCGTCTTCAGTGCGCAGGACGGTGCCGACCCGGCCCGCGGCCCAGCCCAACCGCGGGGAGACAAATGTAACGGACCTCAGAAACTCTTGTGTGCCGCTGATCTGCGGCCCCAACTCACGCCCCCGTCTTTCAGGGTCTTGTCAAAGCAAGCTGAGACCACCTGCGCGCCATCCGCCGTGATGGCCATCGCATTGACTGAGTCGTTGCGACCATCGAGGCAGTGCAGGAGCCAGGAGCTGCCTGTCTTTACCTCCCAGATTTTCAAGGTTTTGTCCTCGGCAGCCGAAACACACGCGCGTTAGCGCAGATCGGTGAGCATAACGGTGTCTCAGGAAAAGTTTCGCCGTGCCATCACTAGATACTTGCCATCCGGAGACCGGGCATGACGCCAGATCAACATCGGGCGGCGGGATTAACACCAGTTCACCGGTACGTGATCATCAGTCGATCTCAGACCATTATTGAAGCACCACCGATCAAGAACGGCGGCAGCGCAGGTTCTCGCTCACTTAAGGGTCCTTCTGCCGAGCAATCCTATGATCGCCCCGCAACCCGGCGTAAAGACGGATAATAGCTTTTCGTTGAGATTCTTCACCGCTTCATTTTGCTCACGTAGAGACAAGAAAACCTCTAGCACAAGGCAAAATAATGTGATCGCGAGCACACTCAAGACGAGTTTGAAGGTAGGCGTGAGAGTTACAACATCTTGCTCAGCGGAGCGTTGCACGTTTCCGAATGGTGATTGTTGGGGCTGCGCGGGAGTATTCACTGTCTACTCCGGGATCGGACCACCGGGTCGGAGTATCGTCCTTAGCCTGAACTTCGGAGGACGACGTGGGATACCTATTCGACTCGCGAAGGATTACTCGAAAGAGACTGGAAGTCAGAAACGTGCTAATTACCACCAAACCGGAAGTTTGCGACGCTTCGAACCTTTCATCAACCGTGGGTTGGCCACCAGCGCTTCGTGCCCATAACTGGAGATGACTTCCTGCACCCAAGCGGAGTGGGTCCCCACTTCGATGACCACCCGCGCCGCTGGCAAGCCCTGGAAAAACTCCGCCACCGTCTGCTTGGTCATCGGCAACCTTCCCTCGATCAGCGTCTCTCCCTCCGGGCCCAAAATGCAGTAGACGCTCCATTGGTCACCCAGATCCACTCCCACCGTCAGACGATCCAGGTTGGGGCGAAGCCCCTGCTTCTCTTTTCCCACGCTCGCCGATATCGCCTTCGGACTTAGCTTTTCCCAGTTTTCCCAATAATTCTGCCATCACTTCCTTGCTATCCCGCTGCACCGAAACCCGCGACTTACTCTGCTTCGAGCACGGTTCACTCTTCGTAGACGAATTGTTATTCTTCTTCAAGGTCAATCTCCTTATCAACTATGATTGCACCTGAGAGTGCGTTGATCACGAGTAGCTTAGCGTCATCCGTGACGGGGATCGACCCTCTCATCCCATCTACTGACACACAACTAAGGGGAGCAGCAAGCGGAGCAGCCAAGCGGAGCAGCTTGCGGACCGGGCAGGATAATTGTATCTTGACAATGTCCCGGCCATTATCGAGGTCCACCGGTCTTACTGACAGTACAATTTTGGCCATCCACGCTCGAAAAGGAGATCCCATGGCAGCACAACTTCCTTTCCGGTACGAAATTGAGATGTCAGACCAACAATCGACTATCAAGTGTCACGGCAAAGTCGTCAGCGAAACCGCTGGCGAGCTAAAGGATCTGGTGAAGCCCTTGATCCCCAAATGCCGACGCATCGTGCTCGATCTCACCGACGTGGCCCATTTGGACAGCTCAGGTTTGGGAACCCTGGTCGGACTGAAGATATCAGCCACAGCTGCTGCTGACTGCAGGCTGGAGTTCATCAACCTGTCGCCGCGTGTGCAGGAACTGTTGCACATCACCAAATTGACCCAACTGTTCAAGTCATTCACCATTGAATCGCACACGCCACCCGCGGCTGATAAAGAAAGCCGGCCGAAATCCCTTTCAGAGGTGGCGGAAGAGGCTGCCGTAGAAGGAGGCGAACCCGAAGCTAGCACTGAATGGCGCAGGCACACGCCAGCCGCGACTGAAGAAGAAGAGCCGGAATCCCTTTCGGTGGCAGAAGGAGTTCACATAGAAGAAGACGGATCGGAAGCTACCACTGAATCGCGCGCGCCAATCCCGGCGGCGGAAGAATTGGAACCTGAATCCTTCTCGGTGGTACTGAAAGAGATTGACGTCGACGAAGGCGAACCGGAAGTCACCACACATACGCGCGAGTCCGCCGCGGATGAATCGCGCAAGAGGGCCGCTAGCCAGAAGACTGCTAATAAAATAGTCCAAAAAACAGTCAAAAAAGCGGCGAAGAAGCAGGCTAAGAAATCAGCGAAGAAGAAAACAGGGAAAAAGGACGCTAGGTCAAGGCGCTCATGACACACTGCACTCCTCGACGGTATTTGGCTCTGTTGACATGCTAAGTTCCAGCGGGATGCGCGTCGGTGAAGCAGTATCGTGCTGGCGACAAGCCTGGCGAGAATCCGCAATCCTGTGCCTGGCGAATTGCTATTTCACCCAAGACTCCTCAGGATTCCCCGTCCTGCTACCATTCTCCGACGGGCAATTTGGCCGTTCTTTTCATCCACTTGATTGCCGTCCTGGCTCGGTTGCTCGGTCCTGGTGGCGTCCGTTCCGTAGTCGCGGAATCGCTTCTCCTCAAACACCAACTCCTGATCGTGAATCGCTCCCGGCAACGATCGCCGACTCTATCCGCGGGGGACCGCATCTTCGCCGGCTGGATGGCGCTCTTGCGTAAGCGTGGAACCCTTACCGTCTTGACTAGGTTGTGTCCACATTCTTTTTCGTGGACAAAACCTAGTTGAGTGTAGGTACTAAGCGCGGTCGTTGCCGGGTCCAGGCCGATGTTCCAGGGCAGCAGTTGTTCCAACTGGTTCACGGTGTGGTCGGCGACGCGCTCCAGAACTTCGCGGAGATACGCTTCGGGGTTCAATCCGTTGAGCTTGGTTGAGCCGAGCAGGCTGTAAAAGGTTGCAGCGCGTTCTCCGCCGCGATCCGATCCCGCAAACAAGTAGTTCTTCCGGCCCAGCGCGATGGCACGCAAGACTCTCTCGGCCGCCGAGTTGTCGATCTCGATGCGACCGTCATCGCAGTAGCACACGAAAGCATCCCAACGCGCCAGGGCATAGTGGATCGCCGCCGTGGTGTCGGACTTGCGCGAGAGTTTCGATAAGCAGCTTTCCATCCAGGTGCGCATTGACTCCAGCAGTGGCCGGGCCCTGGCATTACGTAAATAGAACCAACCCCCGGTCTCGATAATGTCGGGCAGGGCTGGTCCCCCACTCACCAGCCCATTTGAACGACTTGTTCAGTTAGGTAGCAGTCAATATTGGTAGCAATGTGATTTCTGGCGGTAGCTTCCGCCAGCACGGAATCGGCGGGGGCGGATGAAACAATTCGATCTGTGGAGTCCCGGTCGGGTCCCGGATGCTCATATCGGTACCTCCTGGAAAGGAACAATGCTGAGCTTGTAGCACAAGGTCACGGGCAGGAGAGCACTAATGGTGAAGAAGGATCTTCAGATCGATCAATGCTGCGCAGTCAACCGCGGGCTTTTCCGCACTGTGTACTCTGCAACAAGCGCCCGACTCGAACATCCATCGCGGTACCTCGACGAGTCGAGCTTCCCGGTTCTGATCCAGACTGCACCGAGATAAGAGGCGTCCAGACTTTACAACTGTTCGGTGAATCCAGACCGATTGCCCACACCACGGATGCCACGGATAACAGCTCTCTCGCGACCCGTGCTATGGGTATTGTCCGCTTGTATAACTACGCTTCATACTGCCCCACCTCGCTATGTAGTTGAAAATCCGAAGTTGCGCTTTGCATCAGCACCTCCTGGAGATAGCAAGCAACTATGCTGAGCTTGTAGCACAGCCTCACTGCCAGGAAAGAGCGCGCATTGCAGCAGCGACTTCAGATTCAGCAATGCTTTACAACTGACGATGGGCACTGCCGCCAGGCGCATTCGCCTGCAGGTTGCCGGATCGAACATCCACTGCGGGATCTCCAGGAGTCGAGCTTCGAGGTTCTCTTGGATGCTGCAGCGGAACAAGGGGGGCCCATTCCGGGTAAAGGATTGGTGGACCGCCACAACCCGGTTGTGCCAAGGATATAGGACTTCTCGCAATTCAATACTATGGGTGTTGCGTTGTCGACTTGTATCACGAAGATCGCACGCACATCGGACTGGAGAAGACGACGCCGGCAAGACGGCCCGTTGAAGCCTGCCCGAACCAGGCGCGCAAGGCTCAGGCCCTGCCTAGAGTCGGCGGCCTTCATCATCGATATACCTGGTCACAAGCGGCTTAGCATCAATACCACTGATGAATAGGGGTCGACATTGATCGAACACTTTGACGACGGTTCTAACACCGTCAGGCTGACGATGATTTCCAGAACGCGAACCGGTTGTAGCCGGCCGCAACGCCCTGGACTCTCTCACCGTCTGCCCAATGACCGTTCAGCGACCACGATGAGGTCGGTCGAGTCGCGAGATCTCTCCGACCGAAGTAGGTTTTGATAACCGACAGCACCCAAGCTGAACCCTTTGATTCTTCGCGGCAATGGCATTTTGATGACCTACAGGCACAAAGTCGGCTCCGCTAAGTCTCCGATTGAGCTCGTGACATCTTTCCCAAACTTGTAGTGCCCAGCCATAGTCAGCCAATGATCTTACAGCGCTCACGGCACCGACACAGTGAATTCGCCGGGAACAACCACCTGAATGATTCCTCCCCAAATACAATTCAGCGTGGATTGGCTATCCAGAGTGGGGCTTCCGGCCAAGATCACGGTCGGAGCTCCGGGTACCCAAGGCGCGGGGGTAACCGGTATGCAAGGCATCGGAGTCAGCACGCCGAGCGCGGCTGCGGTGGCGGCCGCTACCTCAGGGTTCGCTGGCGACATGCACATGGCGAACGGCATGATGTTCACCAGCGGTACGTTGTCCAGGATGTTTGCGTCCGGCTGCTCAGTCGTGTTCACCCGATTCACCGGCAACACGACCAGACTGCTGGGGGCCATGCCGAAGCTGCATTGAAGCGTTGCGCCGTTACAGACTTGTTGTGCCATTTGGTGCTGCGTTCCTTGTTGTAATTCTACGGCCACTTGAGCAAAACGTGCTCTATCAGTCAGCTCGCCAGCTCTCCGATGCTCACAATCTCGGCAGCATTTTCCTTGATTCGTACTGCTCTGCCTGTATAGACGTCCAGAGCAACTACCTCGTGAATCGTCTGAGCGATCCCCGTTGCGCGGCGGATGAGATCCAAACCGCCTACGAGCTGCACCGCAATCCAACCGGTATCGGCTAGATCGAGCTTCCCACCCGACCTGAGTACGCATACCACTCGAGCAGAGTGCCCATGAACGGTCTGCTGAATGGTGGGCATCAGCTGGTGTGCCAGCAGACGATTCCCATCCGTCGTCCCCGGCGCATATTTCCCACTGCCGAACACAACGTGATTGCCCACCGTGTAAGCATTCGCGTTCACCGCCGACGCCGACTCGGCCGCCCTCGCGTCATCGTGTACTCGGACCTGGCCGAAGTCGTGGCCGAAGCTCGGCTCCAGAGTTCGCCGTGCCGACTCCGCCAACGGCTGTCCCGGAGTTCCAAGAACATCTTCTACAATCGGAGGCGCTTCCAGACCGGCGTCCCCACTTGACGAAACCCGCTGCACTGCCTCCCGTTTCGTCTTGCATTCCGGGCACTCTTCTTCCGACTCGCCGCCGCAGGCGCATTTCCGCCGCAACTCGGGTACGACCGCCGGAGCAGGGAAAGCCTCTTGCGAGGCCGGCTGCAAAACCGTCATCGGCTCTCGCCTCAAGCAGTCCGGCATGTTCTGGACTGTGCGCGGCGCCAACGCCATCCTGGCGCTGCGCTGCGCTCACCTCAACAACCGGTTTGAAACTTACTGGGAGGACCGCCGTGCCGCCTGATTCTCACTTATATGTCGCGCACCCTATCGCACGGTTTCTGTTGCTCAGGTTGTCGTCGCCTCAGCCGGCTTCAAATCAATATTCCTTATTCCTTTCGATCCTAAGCGGGGTGCGCCAGCCGGAGACAGCTTTATTTCAGGGTTCCAGGATAGTGCCGTGAGGCGGGTTCAACCTCAACGATTCAGAGTGAGATACTCTTTCTCATCGACTGTCGTAGTACCAGAGGTCACCGGAGAATTTGCGGTTCTGAGCTTTTTCGGGTAGACAGGGATGGTTCTAGCCTCCGCTTCCTTTCAACTTCTTGACGCCTTTCACTTTCTCCTTGAGAACGGCGTTCCAGGCCTCCAGGAATTCCTTCGGGTTGTTTCCGTGCAGGACGGCGTCGGCTCCGCTGTACTGGACGTCCTCGATATCTGTAAACGTATATGACGTATCGTCGTAGGAGTTCGATGAGAACAGGTGTCCGCTTTCGACCTCAAGCGTGGCGCGCACAACCTTCATAAACGACGCATCTACGGGCTCTTTAGACTGTGCCTTGAGTGCGCGGTCAAGACTACTTGCGACTCTGTCTGGGTTCGGGGCGTTCGTCTTCAGGTTCCAGTAATCATCGATGTCTTTTACTGAGTATTTGCCGTTCTCGTCCTTGTACATTCGGCACGACAGATACATGGTGGCATTCTTGTAGGCCCCCGCCGTAATTGGGCCGACCTGTGAGGCCCCGATCGATGCAAACTGTTCAGTAAAGTACTCCTGAAACACCGGAGCTTTTTTTAGCGCAACGATGTCGTGCATGCGCTTCTGTGACGACTCGAGATGCTCCAGCAACCGGGCAGGAGGCCCGGACACCGATGATGGTCGATCGCCAGCCTTTCCATCGTCAGACTTCTCCTCCTCGGTCTGCTGGCGCGCAAGCTTGTCGTATTCCACCTGCATCGGACGTACCTGCCGGTTGAATGCGTCCAGCGATTTTTGCTGAGCCGGGCCGATTGCGTTTCTGGTCTTGTCGAGGTACTCGACAATCTTCACCTGCCCCTCGGCCTTCTCGACTCTCTCGTACTCCTCCATTTCGGCACTGACGAGCTCCTTCGCGAACTTGATGGGGATTCCAAGCTCTGGACACCCATCTACCAGGCCCTCCAGAAAGATGTCGAGGTCGACTTTTGCAACGGCCTTGAGTGTGGTCATCAGATATCGCGACTCGGCTTCCTGCTCGGACGCGAACGACATGGAGTTCTGGAAGTTCAACAATCCGTTGCTGTAGTTGTTCCAGTAAAGGTTCAGCGACTCCTTTATGAGGTTGACCTGGTTCTGGATGAACTCGGCGGGTGTCGTCCCTGGGGGAAGATTCAGTATGAGTTCAGGTGGGAAGCTGACAGTTGTCGGCGCCGCCTGTAGGGCAACGACTCCAGCCTGGGCTCCTCCTTGACGGCTTACTTCCCGGTTGGCTGGAGCAGGGGCCGGAAATGCGACAGGTGCTTCGCTGTCCGCCGCGCGACCTGCCAGGTCGTCGCGCGTAACGACCGCTGAGTGTACGCCGGTCGCCACGTGCCTCAGACCAGCATCACCGTCGGACGAAACCCTCTGTGCAGCGCCCCCGGCACCCGCGCCAGGCGCTTGCGCAGCGACCGGAGCTGCGGACTGCTTTTCGCAATCGGAAGAGTTGGCTAGCACTGTGCCGCCTGTTTGCTGAATGGTGTGCGTGAGTTCGTGCGCGAGCAGACGGTTACCTTGGTTTGTACCCGGCGTGTACTGGCCTGCGCCGAATACAATGTGATTGCCCACCGTGTAAGCATGCGCGTTCACCGCCGACGCCGACTCCGCGGCTTTCGAATCATCGTGTACTCGCACCTGGCCGAAGTCGTGGCCGAAGCTCGGCTCCAGAGTTCGCCGTGCCGACTCCGCCAACGACTGCCCCGGAGTGCCCAGAACCTCGTCTACAATCGGAGGCGCTTCCATCCCCGCATCTCCTGCCGCAGGTGCCCGCTGCAGGCTCAGCCGCTTCGACCGGCACTCCGGGCATTCCTCTTTGGAGTCGCCCCCACATGCGCATTTTCGTTGTAGTTCGGGCTTGGCCGGAGTTGGAAAGGCCTCGTGAAAGAGCCGCTCAAACGCCCAGTTCCCCAGTGTTTGCTGCAGTTTCCTGATTGGAACCCGCTGAAGCAGCATTCTTGCGGCTGCGGAACGGTCCGCTCGAAGTCTTCCGCGAGGATCATCGCCTTCCGTCGCACCGCTACTCGCGGAAGCCCGAAAAGCCGCTTCCGATGATGCGACCTTCTCCGCTACCTCATCGGCTTCCTTTTCATAAACATCATCGGGAGCGCCGATGGTCAGTTTGGTTTGCAAGACGTTCACACCAAGCATCTGCCCCACCGCACGGTTGCCGAACGTCCTCTGTAAACCCAAGATCGGATGCTCGTGCCGCAGCGAAGGCAGCGCAACTCCCGCGCCGGAATCCCGCTCTGCGAGCTTGCGCAGCTCAGGCTCTTCCCTCAGGGTTGGACCGCTGCTCTTCGTTGCTGACTCGAGTTCTGTCATCGCCCTAGACCAACGCCGCGCACATCCGTGAGCTACTCAAACCGCACCGCCACCAGCCAGATTTCCGTCTCCCCTTGGGCGTGCACCGAGGCCGCCAGCGCATGCGATTCATCGAGAGCGGACTGCACGGCCACCTCCTTGTGGAATGAGCCGGCTTCTATCTTTTCTTCAAGCAACTGGCTTCTCTCGCCCTTGCCTTCTTTCAGATTCCAGCCAACACGGAAAAGCCGCACCGTCACCTGTCCCTTCGTCACTCCCGCGACCCTGAAACCGGAGAGATGCGTCGCTCCCGGCGGCACCGGTATCTCCATTGAGCCTCGCGCTCCCCTGTCGTAGCAGTAGGCTGTTGCTTCGTCGACGATGAAGTCATGTTCCGCACTTTGTTCAACGGCCAGGCCCTTGTCGATTCTCACCGCCGGCAGCCTCACCGGTTTGAACGGCATTCTCACCCAACCCCTGCCAGCACTTGACCTTGCCTCCTTACGGATTTCAGAACTCATGTCGATGTGACTAATGTGCCCATGTTCATCCAGGTGAACTCGCGCCAGCATCACCGCCGCGGGATCCAGCTGATCGTGCCGGCCTTCATGGATCGCTGCCTTTTCCGTCACGCGCGCGTGTCCTTCTGCACCGCTACCCGAAACACGATCGGTTTCCTCCTGGTGATAGTTGATGGCGATGTACACATCGGAATCATGGCCGTGGGACTCATGGCCGAAGGAGCTGAGATCGCGCTCTTCGCGTTCCTGCAGGACGACTTCCCGGCCCTCCTTATCAACGGCACTGCCTGGCTCAATCACGATCCCCTTGGTGCCGCGCTCCACTACTTCCAGCCCTTCCACCACACCCCATGCGTGAAACAACCTGTGATGAAGGCGCCGCATAGCAATGTGATAGGCCTGCTCATCCTTGAAATCCTGCTCCCGCAGAAGTTGATGGGTAAAATAATTCAGGCGTTTGATAACCATCTCATTCCCCTTTCACGCTCAATTTGGGCGCAGCGTTACTTCCCTTGGCGGATGCGTTCGCTTGCTTCTTCGCCATAGGCTCGCCCCATCACCCCCGGCGCCCCCAGCGCCGTATCAATGCCCACCCTGGAATGAACTCCTATTTCGAACTGAGGGAAGTCCGCGGACAATTCGTAGAACGTGTGCGCTGGTTTTGCCAGTTCGATGATGCTACGGGCGATTGCAATCTGTTTCTCTTTCTCCGCCCAGCTCAGTTTCGGCGCCACCAGCGTCACCGAAAAGAAGTGCGGCGGGCCGCCGCCGATGTAGGCATCCACTCCAACCGTCGAATGTTTTTCGAGTTGAAAGCCCGGAATCTCAGCATCGTTCACGGAAACGGATGCATCCACACATAACTGCAAAAGATCTTCCAGATATTTTCTTGTGCCCCGAATCCGGTACAGCTGGATGATTCTGGCGAGCAGTCTGCGCCTGCGAGTTTCGTCTAGCTCAGGCCGGAAACTCAGGGCAGCCCAGCTCGCCAGCCAGGGAAGGAATTCCTCCGGCGTCTCTCCCGGATCAAACAACTCAGGCAGCGCCGCAATCTCCTCTTCCAGGCTTTTCGTCAGCTTCTCACTTACTTCGCCATCCAGAATCTCCGCCTCGGTACACACATCGTCGAAATCTTTCCGGGCGCGGTCTTGCAGATCGGGATCGCCCCCAATATTTTCAGCACTCTTGACTGCGTCGCCGTACTGCTGGTCGAGATCGCGTAGCTTGGCTTCTATCTCCGCTTTGGCTTTCGGGTCGGCTTTCAACATTTTCCTATTCTTTGGTTCCGCGAGAGCCTGTCGGATCTTCTCGATCAACCCTTTTGCTTTTGTCCTTAGATCCGCCAGAGATTGGGCCTTTTGTTCAGGGGTTTCAGCTTTCCAAGCCTCTTCACGTGCCTTCGCGAGTTTCTCCTGGACCCTGGCGACTTCTTCCAGCTGGCTTGCATCCTCCTCTCCTCCACCAAGCAGGACTATCTCGAATGGCGTCAGCAACCGCCCCACGAAGGTGCTTTCTTCACCCTCATTCGTCTCCTGATATATCGCAGGCAGATATTCCAGCAGCTTTCTCGCCGCGACGGCTTTGCCCGCTCGCTTCGCTTTCAACGGCCGATCTGCAACCGCCCTGCTGTGCTTCGCCTGCGTCACCTTCTGCCCTCTAAAGCTGAATCCCTTAATGCTCGAAAAAACTTTCCTCAGAGAATCTCGGAGTTGACCTTGTCATTCTGGGCGACGTCATCCCCACAACGCTCTACTTGGTTTGCAGAGTCAGATCCTCCGGTCCTATCCCCAACACCACAAGTTCATCTGCATTGAGCTGAAGTGCCTCCAGTTCATTCCGGGTGTTTCGTTTGAGCCGTGTTGCCTCCGATTCACCAACCATCAATTCGTCCACTTCCCGGCCCGTCCGGTCTCTGCTCCGCGTCGCATAGTCAACGCCGGGAATCGTGCTCAGCAGTTGGTAAACTTCGGACACATAAACACTGCGCCCGAACGGCCATCCTTTTTCGTCTGGCCCGCCACGCAACGGATCGAAGAAATCCTCCAGCCGGTCCAACGCTGCCGTCCGCACCAGGTCCGGGGAGGCCCTGTTTTGCAATACCAGGGTCAATCGAAGGCTGAAGGTGACAAGGCGCGGCGCCACAACGTGCACCCGCGTGGTCAATAGCCTGGCTGCATCCAAGGCATTTTTCACCCTCCGCAGCAGCGCCGCGGCCGGAGCGGCGTCCCGTTTCGCAAGAACCACCACGCTCACGTGGCCGGGCGCTGCACTGGATCGGGCTGCGGCATCCTGCTCCTCCAAGTTTCGCTCCGCAATGCATTTCGCGCGCGCCACTCGCTCATGTTCGACCGTCTTTGTTTGCTCATTGGTCGCCAAAGCAAGCGCTTCAAAATCCTCTTCCGTTACTGCGCGCCGCAACTTTCGCAGCCTGAGAACGGCGGCGCGCTTTTCCACGTCCAGAGGTTTAGTGGGCTTCCACGCCGGATGTCCCTTCAGCAGCCTCAAATATTCGATCGTCTGCTGGTCTCCGATTCGGTTCACCCGATACAGAAGTTGCTCGGTCACGTAAGCCAACAACTCGACCAGTGTGATGCCCGGATCGGAAGGGTTGAAGTTCGTCCAGTCTGGCGCGTATGCGGGAATCAGCGAGCGCGCTTCTTCCGTGAATTGCGCCCAGGTAACATCGTCGAGATTTGGCAGGGTTAATGGCACCTTAATCCTCGAGTGAAGTCACCACGCTGAAATTGCCGCCGCAGATCAGAAAGCACTCCGTCTCTTCCAGCCCCGGCCGGTCAGCAACCGTCCGCACCCGAATATCTCGAACATGGCTCACGCCTGCCACGCCCTCAATCAGCGTATAAAAATCAGATTTGTGCGGCCGCCTACCAAACGCCCAACCTCGTGCGTCGCGCCCTCCCGTCAATGGGTGAAGGTATCGCCCCAGTCCTAGCTTCACCGCGAGTTCAACGTCCGCGGCAGTGTCCGGGTCTTCCACTGCCACGTCAGTCCACACGTCCACCCGGACGTAAGCCGGCCCCACGACCACGACTCGCGCCGTCGGTGGCTGATACCGCCCCAGAAACTCGCGCACACATCCCAGCAAAATGGAATTCGGAGTCGGCCTCGGTTCGGTCGAGCGCGGCACCACGATGACGCTCACCACTCCTAGTTGGCGGCTGGTTGGTACTGCGTTCTGCGCCAAGTCTTGCAGTGGAATGCACTTGGCTTGCGCCACCTCGGGCGAAGCTAGCATCGCTAGGTCTTCAAAGTCCTCGCGCGTTACGGCTCGCCCGCCATGCCGTACGCTGTGCGAGCCGCGCTCCATCAGCGCCCCGGCAGGCTCCGTGTCTCCGCCTCCTCCCGCCGCCACCCAATTGCAAACCTTGTCGATGTAGGGCACCGCGGTCTTGAGCTGGCTAATGTTGAACGCAGGTCTGTTTCCTACGGCCCCCCCGCCGGCGCGATACAGGGCCATGCGGATGTTCCCGCCCCTCGGCGGGATTTGCCCGTTCTCTCCATCGCCAAATGTCAGTACGCCTGTCACCCTGTCCAGAACGTAGTGCCGGTCCCGGGGTCCGGAAGCGTAGAAGTTCGCAACCTCGTGCCATCTCACCCAAATCTGCTCGTGTCCTGCCTCCCGCGAGATGGTCAGGATCGCGTCCTCGCCCTCTTCCTTTTTGATAGCTTTTTGCTCGGAATAATCCGGCATTCTGGGCTCAAGAACCTGGAGCTGTTGCCCCTCCAGTATCGGCGTAGCCATGGTGTGAAATGACTGTCTTGGCGTTCCGTTGCTCACTCCCAGAGCTTCGTTCATCGAAGTCGTGCCGTTGCTCGCCAATGTCGTGTTCAACAGCACCATGCACAGCCGCGGTTCCAGCTGCGCATCACCCGGGCGCACTCTTAGCCAGTACCGCTCTAATCCGAACTCTCGGCGCGCCACAAAATCCGGTGGCGCCAGAAACCTGATGAGCCCAGACTGACGGAATCCGTTCGTGTCGTCCAAGACCGTCCACTTTGCCCACGCCGAGCCATTCCAGTACTCCCAGGTCGCTGGCGTTCGAACGGCCTCGGAAGTAGTGCGCTTCACCATTCCCGTGGTGGATTCATCCACCCATGCGTACATACTCATCGAGCGGTTGGGAAATCTTGGTGGCCGAGAAACCAGGCTTCGCGACGGCTTTGGCTGCGCGCTTGTAGGCGGTGTAAATCCAAAATACAGTGCGGGTGTTAGTTCGTCCGCTGTCACGGGCGAGAAGGGCAGAAACGTTTCAGCCACGTTGATCGTCGTGTAAGCAAAATCGTTGTAGGAAAGCAGCGCTTGCGGCTGAATTTGTTTCTGAATACTATAACTCGACCTGATCGCGTGAATGGCCGGCGGCGAATAGGTGAATACTGCAACCGTCGAAGGCTGCAGTTGCTTGTCAACCAGAACTTCTCGTCCGTAGCTGCCGGCCACGATCCGGACCCGAATCCAGAAGCCGGCTTGGCCGTTGACTGTCGTCTTCTGGGGTGGCACGGGAAACTTAAACTTGACGTCTCCAGACTCACCGAAGGCCTTAGTAGTGTCACTGAACACTTCCGCGGTTGGTTTCGCCACGATTATTTGGATAGGGAGCCCAGCAATTCCCAGCGGAAACCACTGGTAGCCATCCCAGAACTCCCAGCTCAGTCTCACACTCTGCGGTGCTGTCGGTGGAATAGGCCCTTTCGCACCGACGGATATTGGGTTGGTTAATTCGATGTGCAGGCTCACTTCCGCATCAGGATTGGAAAAGAGCTCCTGGCTACCCAGATACAGCACATCTCCGAACTTCGGTCTCTCTCCGAACGGATAAAAGTCCTTACTGAGGTCCAGTTTCTGACTGTTGAAGTATGCCTGCTCCAACGGCAGATCTTGGCGTGAAACCTGGAACTCCGCGCCGATCTGCTTAATCCGGGGTAAATCAGCCGCACGTACTCTTCCCGCCGTGGTTTCTGGTGTGCTGTCGATGGGACTCGCCAACCGACACCGCAACCACTGAGGCGTGCCTTGGGCTGCAATAATCGGAAGAGAACCCTTGTCCATTCCCATTTTTTGCCCTACCAGGAGGGCTTCAGCCAGCGCGGCATCCACTTCTTTCAATTTTTTCTCATTCAGAGCCACCTTCTCAAAGACCACGTCACCCGTCTTGGTCAGGTTCTCGGTCCCATCCTGCACCGGGGTCAGGGGAGCTCCTAGGACACCGTCGTCAGGATCTACTGCCACTGGCACCGGCGGGACCATTGGAGCGACAGCGGAGGCCGGGGTGATTCCGGTGCACATCTCCCAGATGACGATCGGGTGACTGGAAGCCATTTGCGCCCCCCTGTGCAAGGCCGCCGCTTCACCGCCTGCAGTAGAAGCCTGCGCGGGACCCACTCCTTCCTCCACTGCAAAGTGCAGCACTAGGCGGTCCAGCACTGGGCTCGGCGAGAAGATGTTCAAACCGATATAGAACAAGTGCGGAATAGGCTGGTCCCCGCGGTATGCGAGCTTTCCCGCCACAGAACCGGGGACGGGAGTCGCTGCACCCTGTCCGCTGGTTTGTGGTGGTGCCTGCGGAACTATGTGGCTTAGGTCGGCGTATTCGTCGCGTCCGCCGTCCTTGGTTATTAACGACTCCAGCTTCGCGGCAACAACCACAAGCTCCCGCTCTGTCTCGAAGATAACTGGCTGCTGCTCGCCTTTCAGCGGTTGGCCCGCCACCTGCGTGCCGGCCGGGACTACGACGTGGACTGCACTGCCAGCACTCAAATAGAACGTCAGGGGCGCCATGGCCCCCTGTTGCGGCAGATTCGACACACCCAGCAGATCGAGAAAGGCCAAAAGGTTTTTTTCGGGCGCTTTGTTGAGACGGTCAATAAGAATTTCACTGAACCGGGAAAATACATGGGCCAGGGCATTTGTAAGCTGCCTCTCTTGTGCGCAGTCCGGCCGCTCAGGAACGTACCTCTGCAGTAGTTTCCGAAGCTGGGCCGCGATGTCGGCAGCTGTGCGCGCATCGACCTGGGGTGGCTGCATCATCCCTGAGATCCCACCTCGAGGTAAAACGGATACACAAGGTTGAAATGGTTATTGGTCGTCCGTACTCGGTAATGAATGTTGATGAGCAGCACCTCTCCCCACCCTTTTACTTCCACATCGACGTCCAACACTTCGATCCGCGGCTCCCAGAGCACCAACGCGTCCCAAACGTCCTGTTTGACCCGTCCCAGGGTGCTCGCATCATTCAGGGAAAAGACCAAGTCGTGCAGCCCACAACCGAACCTCGGGCGCATAACCCGCTCACCCGGCGAGGTGGCCAGGATGATCCAGATAGACTCCCGAATATTTTCGTCACCGGTCGACGCATCGACGCAGTTATGCTCAATCAGCTGCTGAAAACTCCAGCCCGACCCTAGAAAACCTGGCCCTGCCATTGGCCGTCCTTTACTCTCTAACTACCGTTTTTCTCGCCTGCCTTGAAGAGGCACGGCTGCAGCCACGCCGGCACGAGTTCCCTGACTCTCGTCGTCCCGCAGAAGCGCAAGGAAGGTCGCCATGGCGACCAACTGAGCGCGAGCAAGGCATCTGCTTACCTCATCTTTCGAACTACCCTTATGCAGCAGGATGCGAACGGAGCCGGCTAGCCGCTAAACATTCCCACTCTTGCTCTGGTTCCATCTCAACCGCACTCGTCCCATTCAGTTGATGTTGACCATCATGCCCTTCACGTTCGTCTCCCCTGTTGCTTCCAAGTCCATGGTCGTTTGGGCCTGCACTGACACGCTCGTTTGGGCCTGCACTGACACGTCCATTTGCGAGATGATTTCAATGCCCTGCATTGCCTGTAGCTTCATCTTGCCGTTGCAGGTTAGCGTGATGTTGTTGCTTGAGCTTTCGATGGTCAGGCTGTTATTGCCGGTCTTGTCGATGACTTCGATCTTTTCACTTCCACTGCTGTCATCCAGCCTGATCACGTGCCCGCTCTTGGAGTGCAGTTCGATCTTTTCCTTGCCATCCGTGTCATCCAGCGTAACTAGGTGCCCGCTCCTGGAGTGCATCAAGCGGAGGTTATTCTTCCCGTCGCTGTTGTTGGCTGGCGGTTTGTCCTGCCCATTCCACAGCGCGCCAATGACGTAAGGGAATCGCACATCTCCATGTTCGAACGCTACTAGCACTTCGTCGTTTACTTCCGGCAGGAAGTAAACGCCGCGGTTCGGCCCAGCCATCGGCGCTGCCATCCGTGCCCACCAACTCTCGTGATCATCGGAGAGCCAGGGAAACTTCATCCGCACCCGGTTCAGGTTCTCGGGGTCCTGGTTGTTGGAGACAACTCCTACCGCAACCCCGTACATACGTCCGGGTTCGTGCTGCCCCGGCGAACTTAGCAAGTCAATCAGGCTCGTTCCCATTACTGTGCGTTCCTTTTCACCTTAAAGCTGGTTTGATACCCGCTGTCACCAATGGAATGTGTCACTTCCTGGACCAGGTAACAGCCATTAAAAATCGGCCCCAGACCTTTCAACTCGACCACCTGCCCTGACCACAACGACGGTACACCAATGGTTTCTGCCGACCCTTCCACAAATCCCAGCGCCTTCGCGTTGAAATCTGCCGCGGCGTGCCCGTCTCCTTCCTCTTTTGAAGCAAAGGGACGGTCCACCCGCACCACCTTTCGTTCCATGTTGTTATAAGCGTCCAAGGAAACTTGCGCCCCCGTCCGACTTCCTCCCATCTTGGTCGTCTGCTGTGCTGAGGACGCCTGCGACACGAACGCCTGCTTGTTCATAAAGTCCCAAGCGCGGAACTCCACCGAGGTGGCTGGCTCTATCGCGTTCATCTGCGGGGTGAAACTTTTCAACGGCAGCGTGTCCGGCGCGGGTGCAAAGGCCTGTTGCGTTCCATACCAGATGAAGGTCAGGACCTTTGTCTCCGCTTCTGTGCACTTGCGAAAGATCAAAGTCTTTTCTTGCACCAATACCTCGAAGTGCAGGTTCTTCGCGAGCTGTTTCAGAAATTCCAGATCACTCTGATTAGGTTGAATCACATACTCGTGCTGGATGACGGTATCCTCTGCCTTAACCTGCAGCCCAGCCTCCCGGCCAATCTGTTCCGCGATCTCTTTGTCTGTAGTTTTTTGAAAAGTCCGCGTCTTGTTCTGCCCGCGCAGCCGGTGCATTCGCGAATGTCCTTCAATTGTTACCGTGGGCATGCCACCATCGGGGAAGCTGGGAGTGTAATGCGTGATCTCGCCCGCCATCATCTCGCGCATATCTTCCACGTACCCCATTCTTATCAGCACGGCGGACCCGGGTTTAAAAAGCTCCGCGTCAGATGTATGCGTCCAGCGCATCTTCGGCAATGAGTTCGCCAGCGTCAGGCTAAAAGTGTCCAGCGTGTCGGGCATGCTCACTACTTGCACCCGCTGGATGTTCTTAGACACATCCGCCGCCAGGCTCGTGCCATCCACCAAAATCTGAAACGCCGGTGCGAAGTATTTCGGCACAACTTTTTGTCTCTAGCTTCAATCTGATGGCGGTATCGTCAGGTATCCGCCCGGCGACAAACTCGCAGGGTCGTCCAAATCGTTCGCCGCCGCGATCTTTCTCCAGCATGCCGGAGTTCCATATTCTTCCGCGGCGATGCTGTCGATCCGGTCGCCGCTCTTCACCACTCGTTGTTTGTAGTGGTCGGCCGACTGGGTAGGGTGCTGCATCACCAAGACTTCCACTTCGATGTACTCTTTGAACGACACGTTCAACGTCGCCCTTACCGGAGTTCCATCTGACAGGAACAGCGTGAACTGGCCGCTCACGTGGTCCAGAACTCCCGTGAAATGGAAAGTCCCCCAACGGATATCACACACCGGCGGTGCATGTTTCGCGGCATCGATTTCCAGCAGATCATAGATTTTCTTTGTCTCACTGGTGACGTCCTTCTGGTCCTCATAGGTATCGAAGAACAGATCCATGCTCAGTGTTCGCGTATTGCCGTGCACATACTGCAAAATCGGTGCATCCAGCCCGGGTATCCCGGTTTCCGAAATTTGGTTCGATTTGGCGATCGTATAGTTTGTGGGGTTGAACAACACCGTGATCGCGCCCTTTCCTTGCGGCGTTATCGTCACCTTCTGCAGTTCCATCGCTACGCCCCCCTGCGTTGGCGTTCGCTGGCCAGTCGCCGCACGAGCAAGTCATAGACACGGTTTGCCAGTTGGTCAAGGTTCACGCCCGCCGGCAAGCGCGATACTTCCGCCGACCGCTCGGGAAGGCGCTCTGGGCTCATTCCGTAGCTCCCGGGGGGAAGATTGGCAGTCGGCGCCGGAACGTCAGCCTGCCGCTGCACTGTGGATGTGCTCCAAGGATGCGCCACTTCAGCGGCTCCTTCTACGAAGGAACTTGGTGTGGTTGAAGGAAGCGCAAGCTGCCGATGTACTACGTGTGCTGCGAAGCTGTGTCTCTGAATCATGCTCCGACTAGGGTCGGAATTTGCTGTCCACTCGGTTCCCATCTCCCGTATTCGGCGGGTGTGTGCTTCAAAGCGCGGGGTATCAATCGCCATAGAGTCCGGCCCCGCCGTCAGCACGTGGGGAAACCTCGAGGAGTCGCCAGCTGGGTTCATGCCAACGTTGTTCCGGTGACGGTCCTCCAGCAGGGCTGTCTGTCGGTGTAAAACCCCTCCGACCAGAAGTCCTGATGTCGGGCTTTTAAATCCTCGACGGCTCCCGATGTGCAAAGCTGCGCCTCCACCTGCCTGAACGAAACTGAGCCTTCTTGCTACCGTCACAAAGGAAGCAGTTGTGTCATCCATGGTTCGTAACTGGGAAGCTGAAGTCGGACGCTCCTCACCGGTCCCATCGTGGCCGTGGTTCTCCGCGGCAGCACGCAGAACCGGAGTTGCGCTGGTTAGTGCGCCAACTTGTGCATGAGTCAAGGAATGCCCGTAGCTTTCGCGAAAATCGGGTATCGCGTTTGAGTCCGCTGCGGCTACCGCGCGCTGCACGACGCGCCCGCGCGCGATCCCGCTCGTCGGCGGCGCAAGCTCTCGCCCAATCCCCAGCAAGGGCAAATACGATTCGTACTTTCTGAATAGCATGGAAGTGAATTCTGGAACTGGTCTTGCTACCAAACGTGAAGTGCTGACCCCATGCCATGTCGAGTCCACCGAGGCCGTGCTGGCTTGCGATTTCGAATTCCCCACATCCGCGCTGGCCGTCCTACCTGGTGCCGCCACCTCCGAAACTCTTTCGCTTGGCTGCCGGTGTACCTTCTCTAGTGAGGTCGCCTCCGCTCTTGAAGCGTTCACCGTTGCCACTGGCTCACTAGTCGCTCTGGCTTCCAACTGCTTCATAGTCGGCAGATTGCTCGAAGATGCTCGCGATACCGTAACTGCTCCCGTGGAATCACCGCCCCCTATCTCAACGGACGCGCCACCTCCGCGAGATACCTCCACGTCTGCGGCCGTCCTCAGGCTGGACTGGGAAAAGGAACGCTGCACAATCGGCGCACCCATTCGTGTCTCCCGAGCGCTCACCAGTGCACCGCTCCCAACCTCCCCAGGCAAATCAGCCCCTCTGCTCGGTGAACCTGCTGCCGCCACCTCCGAAATCCTGACGCTTGGCTGCCGATGCACCTTCTTCAGTGAGGTCGCCTCCGCTCTTGAAGCGTTCACCGTTGCCACTGGCTTACTAGTCGCTCCGGCTTCCAACTGCTTCATAGTCGGCAGATTGCCCGAAGATGCTTGCGATACCGTAACTGCTCCCGTGGAATCACCGCCCCCTATCTCAACGGACGCGCCACCTCCGCGAGATACCTCCACGTCTGCGGCCGTCCTCAGGCTGGACTGGGAAAAGGAACGCTGCACAATCGGCGCACCCATTCGTGTCTCCCGAGCGCTCACCAGTGCACCGCTCCCAACCTCCCCAGGCAAATCAGCCCCTCTGCTCGGTGAACCTGCTGCCGCCACCTCCGAAATCCTGACGCTTGGCTGCCGATGCACCTTCTTCAGTGAGGTCGCCTCCGCTCTTGAAGCCTTCACCGTTGCCACTGGCTTACTAGTCGCTCCGGCTTCCAACTGCTTCATAGTCGGCAGATTGCCCGAAGATGCCTGCGATACCGTAACTGCTCCCGTGGAATCACCGCCCCCTATCTCAACGGACGCGCCACCTCCGCGAGATACCTCCACGTCTGCGGCCGTCCTCAGGCTGGACCGGGAAAAGGAACGCTGCACAATCGGCGCACCCATTCGTGTCTCCCGAGCGCTCACCAGTGCACCGCTCCCAACCTCCCCAGGCAAATCAGCCCCTCTGCTCGGTGAACCTGCTGGCTGCCGATGCACCTTCTCCAGTGAGGTCGCCTCCGCTCTTGAAGCCTTCACCGTGGCCACTGGCTCACTAGTCGCTCTGGCTTCCAACTGCTTCATAGTCGGCAGATTGCCCGAAGATGCCTGCGATACCGTAACTGCTCCCGTGGAATCACCGCCCCCTATCTCAACGGACGCGCCACCTCCGCGAGATACCTCCACGTCTGCGGCCGTCCTCAGGCTGGACTGGGAAAAGGAACGCTGCACAATCGGCGCACCCATTCGTGTCTCCCGAGCGCTCACCAGTGCACCGCTCCCAACCTCCCCGGGCGCAGTTGCGCCGAGCTGTTTGGTGGCTGCTGTTTGCTTGCTGAGTTGTGAGGTTTCTCCGTCCACCGGTTCGGTGCGAGCCGCCGGATGGGTCAGTTGAGCAGGAGGACTTGGAGAGGTGGCATTTTGTTGCGAACTCTCGTGCAGAGTGCCCGGACTCGAAATCAGGGTGATCGGACTTGAAACCGGGGGGTGCGAAGCCGAACTCTGCCCGACCTGGGCGCTCGTTTCCGGATGTGCTGCCGCATTCGTGAGTAAGTCCGGGGCATGGGAAGGGTTCACATCCACGTTTACGTTGCTCTTTGTCTTTGCCGTCGCCCCTAGGCTTTTAGACTGAGCGTGCACATGCTGCACCTGGGCGCGCGCCTCCCGTAGTGCCCGGCTGATAATTGGCCGACCCATGGCCAGCGTGTTGGGGCCGGACGCTAGTCCTGATTCTGTTGCGGCAGGTGGTCCCACCTCCTTCGCGCCAGTCACTGGTGCGGCGGGAGTCTGTTGGTTAAGCTCAGGAAGCGCGCTCACGCTGGCAGCAGCACCGATCGCCTCTTGCTTCCAATGAAGTCCTGCTTGTGCTGCACCTCCAGCATTCAAAGCGTCCACGTCCGAGCCCGTCGCAAAAGCAGCCAGCACTCTCTGTTGCGGGTTTGTTTGCGGAGCAATGCGCTGGGGCGTAAGAATTACCGGCGAAGACTTAACCGTGTGTGACGCTGTACCGTGGTCGCCCTCAGCCGCGACATAGCTTAAACCAGACATGCCAGGAGAGCGAGAGTATGTGGCATGGCGACCAGCCGGCTCGTCCGCCCATAGGCTGTGGTCCACCAGGCGCGCTAATGGAAATGCGGCCTTGCCGCCCCAGCGATTCTGAATTTCGAAGGAGAGCGCCGATCGGTTGGCGCTAAACCGCAGCATTTCGCTGCCCAGACCGATGTTCGGGGATACACGGAGCGCACCAGGATCAGCACAATATCGTCCGTGGATCTCGCGGCCCAGTTCGCGGGCGACCGGCTTCTCCGGCTGACTGCTGCCAGTCGCTGGCTCCCTTGCGCCGTGTTGGTCGTTACCTTCGGGCATATCAACCTGTCACCGTGTTGGCGTCCGTTGGCTGGCACTCTCGAGCACTCAGCGCTTTTGTGAAGTAGGCATCAGCCCCATGTGCGCCAGCTCAACGCTCTCGACCGCGATCTCCGATGCCGTTGCCCTGAGGCCCGGCCCCATCCACTTCACCGGATAGGCCTTCCGAAAACCCCAGTGCACCTTTTCTTCCCCGGCGCTGTTCATCAGGGTCACGGTTACGTCTTTGCGCTCGATTTTTCCCTGCATCACATCGCAGTACCACGACCACAGTCCCCCTTCGACCTCTGAAATGCCTCGCTTAAGCACTAGATTCGACGGATAACGGGTCGGCCCTGCCAGTTTGTGGACGTACTCGTTTACTCCGCCTTCCCGGTAGTCTTGCACTTCGATCTCGGCTTGTAGCCCTGAAACTTCGCTGAAACCCGCCACTACATTTTTGCCATCTACCTTGACGGTAAAATTGAAGCCCAAGTAGGGGTCTTTGCGATCGCCAGTTGCCATAGTGCTCAGCTCTCCCGCTTGACCGAATCATTCAGCCGTTGGTTGATTTTCGATACTTCACCCACCCATCGCTGTCGCTCGCGATGGTTCATCGACATGATCTGTTCCACCGGCCAGTGCAAGTAGTAGGCGATGAAGGCCACCTCCTCAAACAGAACATCCGAGGGGTAGCCAATCATTCCCCCGGGCTGTTCATCTCCACGTCGAACTTCGATTCGCAATGAGGACACACTACCCCAACCCGACTGTGGCCGTTCTCGTTGATCTGCCGATAGAAGTCTTGCAGAAAAGCGAGGTCCGCCGAGAACAGCCCCTCGATCACTTTGGGATTGATGTTCGTAAGGCTCCCTAAACGAGTCATGACACGGGAGAACAGAATGATCACCAAGTAGCCGGGATTAGTCTGCACCCGCGGATCCTTCATGGGCGCGACTTCATCGAGCGCCGTCGAGAGCCGCATCGTCCCTTCGCGATGGATCGTGCCTTCGGAATCGACAAATCCGCGCGGTAGCGTAAATGGGAACTCTGTTTGCACGCTCACGCTTTGGTGACTCCTTCATGTACGATTTCCAGCGACTCCACCGCTACTTCATTGGCTGTCGCGTTAAAGCTGGGGCCCGTCCATTTGGTCGGCCATCCGTCCGTAAAGTTCCAGCGGAGCTTCTCCTCGCCAGACTCGTCCATTAGTACGACCGACCCGTTCTTTCGCTGGGTCTTGCCGTCGATCACTTGCTTGCGCCAGTCCCAAAGCGAATGGTCGTCTGTGATTCCCGCCTTCAGAACGATGTTTGAGTACTTCGACTGTCCGGGAAGCTTCCTTGGCGAGTACGCCTTGTCGGTACCCTCGCGGTAATCGATGGGGTCGGACGTGACGTCGAGTCCGGAGCACTCCCGGAATCCATTACGGCTGATACCGTCAATCTCGAGTTTGAAGTTATATCCACGAAATGGATCTTTTCTGTCTCCAGTTGCCATGGCTTTTCTGTCTCCTTACGGAAGTTGTTCTGTTGATGAGCTTTCCTTTGTTGGTGAAATGCCCGAAAGTCCGACGCCCCTGGCCCCTCGAATTAGCCGGACCACTACAAATTCATATGGATTTGCTGGCGCCAAACCGATTTCGGTGACCACTTGACCCATGGCCAGGGTCTCGGGCTGGTTGGTTTCTTCATCGCACTTGACATAGAACGCCTCTTTCGGTGCCGCTCCCTTCAAGGCGCCCCGACGATACTGTTGTAGGAAGTAGTCGTTCATCCTGCGTTCGATCCGAGCCCATAGCTTAGAGTCGTTCGGCTCGAACGCCATCTCCTGCAAATGCCAATCCATCCATCGTGCCGCTGTCAGAAAGAGGCGGCGCACGTTCACGTACCTCCACTCCGGATGTCCCGCCAAAGTACGTGCTCCCCACACGCGTATCCCCCGGCCTGGAAACGCGCGCAGGCAGTTCACGTTGTTAGGATTCAGCAGCGCCTGCTCTTGGTTCGTGACCCGGCGCTCCAGATCAATCACTCCCTCCAGCACTTCGTTCGCCGGCGCTTTGTGTACGCCGCGTTCTCGGTCCGTCCTGCTGTACACTCCTGCTATGTGACCACAGGGCGGCACTATTTCAAAGGTCTGCGCGTCACCTCCAAAGGCTCTTACCTTGATCCATGGGTAGTAGAGCGCACCGCTTCTCCCATCGATTGCACTCCATTGGTCCCTTACTTGGGTTAGGTTGTCGCCCGGCCGCGAATCGAGAATGGCAAAGCGGTCTCCCATCCGCTCGCAGTGGTCCACCACCACCTGTTGCTGTACGTACATCTCGTCCTGTTGCTGTACGAAACCCTCCTCCCTCTGCTTGCTCAAGTCCGGAGTGCACACCAGGTCCACCGTGTTCAGGTTCGCTATGGTCTGCAGCCCAGCCTCCAAAGTCGCGGTAGTGTCGTCCTTCAGCACGATCACATAGCACCAGTGCCCGCCATTTTCGAAAAAACCCCTAACGGCATAGGCCAATTTGCATTTTTGATCAGGGCGGCCGATGTACGCGTTAAAGTGAAACCATAGGCTAAGCATGTGAGTTACTGGAGAAGTTTCCTCTTTCACCTTCCGGTTAGCATTCGCCATCACCCCCAGAAACGCCGGAACTCCGGTCGCGAAGAAGGTCCGGCGTGGAGGATTGAACCACTTCTCCAAGTACACACCAGGCGCATACTGCGAGTACTTGTCGAACTCGTTACGCGGTTTGCGCGACCCACTCGTGGTGGAGTCCGCGGTGATGTTCTTACCTTTGTCCACAGCACGCCTCAATCAGTTCGACTACGCCGTTGGTCCCGCCCATTGCGAGATGCGGAAGATCACAAATTCGGCCGGCCGTACAATCGCCACGCCGATCTCTGTCGTGACCCTTCCCAGGTCACGGTCTTCCTGGGTATTCGTCTCGATGTCGCACTTCACATAGAAGGCTTCCTGTGGAGTGGCGCCGAATAGCGCTCCATCCCGCCACACCGTCGTCAGGAACGCCGTAACATTGCGAGTGATCTTCGCCCAGAGACTGAGGTCATTGGGCTCGAACACCACCCACTGGGTGCCGCGATCAATTGATTCGCGAAGGAAAATAAGGGTGCGCCGCACGTTGATGTACTTCAGGTCGGTGTTCGCGTCCCCACCAATGGTGCGGGCACCCCACACCGTGATGTTGTCGTTGATGTACCGGATACAGTTGATGCCATAGGGGTTCAACCCATCCTGTACGTTCCGGCCGAGGTGATGATCGAGGTCCAAAGCTCCACGAATCACTTCATTGGCCGGAGCTTTGTAAATTCCGCGTTCATGGTCCACCCGTGAGTAGATCCCGGCAATATGGCCACTAGGTGCGCACAGAATCTCTCCATCCGCGTCAGGATGCATAACCTGGGTCGCGGTGTCGAACACGTAAATCCACGGAAAGTACACCGCTCCGTAATCAGTATCCCCCAAGTTCCCCTGGATGCTCGCCTTGTCGAGGTTCGCAGCGTCGTCTAATACCTGCGAATCCAAGATCGCAAAACGGCTGGTCATGTTCTCACAATGCGTAACGAGATTGTCCTGGACTGCCTGGTCCGTGATGCCGGGCGCAGCAATTAATGAGATCTCCTCAATAGCCTCCAGTGGCGCCAAGCTTTGAGGGTCTCGCAAGCCCAGTACGTCTTTGAACCGCACCACGTAGCAGCGCGTTCCACCGTTGTTAAAGAACCCGAACACCGCATGGGCCAGCTGGTTCTGCAATCCAGTCGCGGCTTGCAGGTTGGTCAGATCTCCTCCAGGTTTGAATAAGGGTTTCGTAAGGTCTCTATTGGGGAGGTCTGTTTGTGATTCGCGTAGCCCGTCCGTGGAGAAGTCACCAAAAGATCTCTTGAAATCACTGAAGCTTGTGCAAAGTACGGGATATCCTACTTCAGCCATGTACGGGTATTTTGCCTTGAAAGCGTCGATCACAGCTTTCGATTTGTCAAATGCCGCAAGCTTGTCGCCAGCACTCTTTATGGCCTCAGGTGCCGCCTGGGGAGGATTCTCACCATCCGCCACTCCCAGAGCCGTCAGAGCGTCAACATTATCCCTAAACTCGTAGACCGCGGCTATACCTGCATACTTTCTCGTGAACGTCTCCACGGCGGCCTGGGCCTTCGCGTAGGTCTTCTTATCGTCGTCGCTCAAACCAACCGGCGGGGTAGCCGATGGGTGATTCTTGTCGATATCCTTACCCGCAGGTTTTTCAATCAGTGTGTTCAAGGCAGTCTGGCTCTTGGTGTATTGGTCCAGAGCAGCCCGCAGTGGGTACTTGGCGCGGAAGGCCATAACCCCCTGCCGTGCATCATTGAACTTCTTCATTGAATCGTCGTCTTTTGGGTCAGGCGGTCCGGTCGGGTTATCCGGATCAACTTTAAGGTCTGAGAGAGTTTGCAGATTGGCTGTGTAAGCAGCGAATGCCTTGGCTTCATCGCTGCCCGCCGGGGGATCGTCAGGTGGTTTGGTCCCCGGAAACGGGCGTGTCAAGTAAGGAGGAGCTGCTAATGGGTGAGTGGGATCGTAGCTCGGATTTTCGTAGGGAATCTGTATCGTATCCGGCACCAACCCGATGAAGCACGCCGTGCTGGTGCTGACTCCCGCGATAGGCCTTACCGCGGATGGAACTTCTTCAACGTAAACGCCGGGTGATAAATACTCTGGCATCTCCTACTCCTTTTCTCTGGAAATTTGTGTTCAAGCCGACTTTTGGTGCTTACCGAAACGCCGAATCTCGGCTCGAATTCATTCCGGCGTCACTGATGGTTCTCTATTCACTCCCGCGAGGTGATGGCTTAGCGTCACCCGCGGACTATCTTCTTCTTCGAAATCGCATAATTCCTGCCATACCTTTGCTCTTGGGCTCCGTTCCAGTTGCCGCTTTCGGCTGCTCCTGTTTGTGGTGTTCGGCTTGGTGGTGTTCTTGCTTTTCGGTCACCACCGCCTCAGTCACTTCCGACTCAGCTCTCTCTTCTACCGAGGGAGCTTCACCCTCAATGTCGGGCGCCGTCTCCTCGGCTTTGGATTCTGCTTCTCCCGAAGCGCCCTTCGGCTGCCGGCCCCTAACTTTCCTTGTGGGCGTTTCTGGTGGTGGAGAACTTACGGGTTCGTCATCTCCCACGTCTATTACCTCCCTCGTTCCGCCGGTTATTGAATCCAGCGGCGGAGTTCGATCTTCTCTTATCAAACCGGACCCAACACTGCGTTACTTGCCGTCCTTCACCAAATCGAAATCCAGCGTCTTCGATTCCCCAGGCGCCGCAATAAAGACAGCCTCCGCGGCTGGGCGGTAACCTTGCGCCCGCACTTGCACTGTGCGCTTGCCTGGTTCAATTCCTGCCAAGGCGTATCTTCCATCGGCATCGCTGAACGTTCGCTCGCCGCTACCTCTTACCTGCACCTGCGCCATCAGCACCCCGCCTTTGTTCCCGGCGCCAGTGATCTTTCCCGTTACCGCCGTCGGCTGCAAAGCAAAGTTCACGTAGTCGACCTTTGTGTCACCCTTTTCATCACGAGAAACCTTGGTCTTCTGTTGCACGCTGCCATAGCGTTTGCCTGAGCCTGGAACCGAAACCTCAAGCGTGTATTTTCCGTCCGGCAAGTCCAGGAAGTAGAAGAGCCCGTCGTGCCTGGTTCGCGCTTTGTCTAGAAGCCCAGTCGCGGCCGCGTGTTGCAGTTTCTGTTTGAACGCTGCAGGCATCTCGATCATGGCCACTTCAGCTCCAAGTATGGCTTTCCCCGTTTGAGCGTCGGTTACATGTCCTGCAATTGCCACGCGATGTCGAGCCACGAGCCACGAGATCATCGCACTACCTGGGTTCCCGGACGAAACTTCAATGCCTTATCGACTACAGGCACCTCGGTATCAACTTGCTGCTCGTCCACTACACCAATCGTGACTGTATAGTTCAACGCTGCTTTCGGCTTGCCGCCCAGGGCCTGCCAGAACTCCGCCACGCTTTGCAATCGGCCGGGCTGAAGTGTGGCGGAAGGCAACGGAGGCTCCTGCCCCTTCAAACTCCCGTGCAACAAGACTTCCGGAATCGTAGGATGTCGCAGCAGTACTTTGATCACCTCACTCAACAAGTGATGTTCGTCCGTAGCCCGCGTTGTCGAGCTATCGCTGGACCACGCAGTAATCAGATACGAGCAGTCAATCCTCACAGGAGCGCGCCTTCTCGTGGCTGTCCCGTCATCCTGGTGCTCGATGATCCACTGCGTGTTGCGTAACTCGAGATTCTCGCGAATGTCATAGAGAAACAGATCTACAGCAGGCAGCGTCACGGTCGCGGGCGGGAAGTCGCTATCCGGCGCAGCAAAGCTGATGTCTATCTGCTGCATCAACTCCGGATGCAACTCCTGCCTCAGCAACGCCGCCACCGTCATGTCCAGATCGCGGATCACGCAGTTGCCCCTTGAGCCTTCTCCGGTTCGACCGGAACTTCACATTGCGGCCAGTCTTCGCGGTTAATGTTCGGGTTCACAATCTTGTTCTCAAAATCGAGCCAGATACGCTTGTCATCGCGGCAGTCGTACCCTCGACAAGGCAGCGGACGGTTTTCCCGCACAGTGCACCGGCACGTCCCGCGTTCCATGTGAGTGCAATAATGGTCCTTGTCGTGAGCAATCATGTATGGCTGTCCCAGGTCCCAGCGCACAATGCCTTCATGGACGTCCTGCTTGGACAGGGCAAACTTCAGCCGGCAACAGGTCGCCTTGCAGAGATGTACCCGGTTCTCGCAATCAATCCTTACTTCTTCCCGGAATGTGTACTTGTCTTCCTCCGGGTCCTGAAGCATTACCCCTAAGCCTTTTTCCTTGAGCTGCGCAATCAATCGTTCGCCAACCACCTTCTTGCGCTCGTCCAATTCGTCTGTGCTGATAATTCCTTTCTCGTTCAGTAGCTCGATTAATCCGTATAGAAACGCAGAGTTCTCCAGGGTCTTATTGGTGCTCTGGCTCAGGCGAACGTGGGTGTAGAACAGTCCGTCACACACTTCCTGGCGCAGGTCTACGGTATGCGGTGCACCATCGGACTGTTCTTTCCGATTCATAATTTCCATACCCTAATAGGCGATAGCTTGCAAAAGCTACTGTCCATTGTGGTAATACCCTAGGCAGCCACTCGGAAGCGCGATCGGCTAATCCGTTCCGAGATTACTGCTCATATCTTCTTTCGATGATTTCGCCGGTCTTGGCGGAAATAACATAGTGAGGCCCGCCACCAACAACCGCCTCTCCTTCCAATTCATAGTCGACGTGCCAGTTTCCGTCCCTAAGCTCCGTCTTAACCCGATAGATACTCAGGTCTCGATAGGCACGCGTAGCATCCTCGTTTGCGATTGCACGTGCTTTCGCTTCATCGATCAGTCCGCTGGCATTTGCCATCTTTTCCCCCTGCTGATGCGGCCGGTTTGAAGTAGGCCGCGTGCACCCTGCCAAAAGGAGCAGAGCTGCAACAAGTGCAGCCATGATTTTGTTTGAAGCGTGTCGCATCGCGACCTCGTGCAAATAGTTCTAGAGTTCATCGAAGGAACCATCAATCGTCGCTTGCGGCGCATCACCGCCGGTAGCACCGGGGAACCCACGACCGCCAGCTAGGTGAAGCCTTTGTCCCGGCCCAGTGCTTGTGGTTTGGGTGTGTGCAACATCGGGGAACGCTCCCATGATTAGAAATGGAACACCCGCGCCGTTGGCAGAATTGGTATCCGTTCCACTGGGAAACAAGGCGCCCCAACACGGCCCAATATTGGGATGGGTGTGGAACGTCCCAACGACGACGGAATCAGCAACATCCGGGGGGTTTGCCACACTTCCATTCGCCTGCCCACCAGCCGCAGCGCGTCGGGTGTCTAGCGCGCCAGTGATCAAGTTCTGGTAGATCCACCCGGCCTCTTCATGTACCCCAGCCGGGGGCGGCGTGCCCGCAGGGGGATTGCATGGTCCAACCGGTTGTGCCGGGTCGTGCGGAGGCAGCGTGACGGCTGGATTGGATGCGTTGAAAGCTGCGGTCATCGCGGCTGTGACGGTTGCGTTGGCAAGCATCGTAGCGGCACTGGGGGCCGACCTGCCAAGCAACTCGACGACCTTGGCGAAATCATTGAATGCCAATTGCCCCTGTATGCTCCTGAGCAATGCAGTGTCGCCTAGAACCGCGGTCCGCTCTGCCACGGGAGCCGCGACGATCTTCGCTTTGTAATCTGCGTAAGTTGTGTTCCCAGCAGTGATCAGCGCCCGAAGATCGGTAGTGAGGGTGTGGGCGGGTGGCGCCGGCGGAACGGAACCGGTGGCACGGGCCCGGCGGACGGGACCCGGCGGAACGGGACCCGGCGGAACGGGACCCGGCGGAACGGGCGCCGGCGGAACGGGACCCGGTGGCACCGGTGCGGGTCCGGGCGGCGCAGGTGCCGCGAACAGCGCATCCATATTCCCCATTGTGAGCGGCCCGACAATCCCATCAGGCGCCAATCCATGCGCGGTTTGATAACTTCGAACCGCGGCTTGGGTCTCAGCACCAAAGTTCCCATCAACTCCGAACTGAGGCAGCGGAAACCCGGCGTCAATGAGTGCCTGCTGGATCTTCTGAACTGCGGGACCTCGGCTTCCAAACCGCAGGAGCTGTTCGTTGTCAAAGCAAGCCTCAAGCACCGGGTCACCGGCGAAGCGCGGCGCCTTGAGGTCATGGCCGTCACCGATCGTACGCTGGAGCGAGTGGTCCCACTTACAGCTATATGATTGCAAACCTGCCGTGAAACTATTGGTCTGTGCTTTGGCTCCGACATCCACAGCATCCAGCTCACGCGTCACCGCTCGCGCCAAGCGATCAGCTTCCTGTTCGTATTGGTCGTCCGGCTGCCCAACAGTGAGTTTGCCTTGAATGCTTGCAGTCTTCTTCTCGTCCTCACAATCAGGGCACATACGTTGGACCTGAAAACGTTGGGCAACCGCCGGGATTGGCGAAGCACCACCGTGCTGCACGACATGTGTCAACTCGTGTGCCAGCAGTTCTCTGCCGCCGGAGCTTTCCGGGTTGTACGTTCCATCGCGGAAGAAGATGTCCCTACCGGTCGTGAAGGCAATCGCGTTGACCGCACGATTGAGGGAGTGGGATTCGGGTCCGGTGTGGATGCGCACAGCGCTGAAATCGGCACCGAAGACCCCTTCCATCTGGCGGCGCACACCTGTGTCCAGCGGCTGACCGCCTCCGCGCGAGCGCTCAATGGCTACTTCAACATCGGGAGTGACTTCTCCCTCGCCTTCTCCCTGCCTAGCAACATCCACGACTCGCTGCACGTAGCGGTTTCCGTAGGCCCGCTGCAACTGAAGTATCGACTGTCTGGCGCGAGAGGGTTCACCATTGGTCATACGGTTCAGAGCTTGGGCATGCACGCCTGGGTTGGGCCTTCGGCCTCCCATTCTGGTGAGCAGGTCACCTTCCGGCGCAAAAATCCGTCCTTCCACCTGGCGATCGACAGACGGCTGCGAAATCAGAACTCTTTTCTTGTCAACGATCTCGCTCTGACACTCTCGCACGTTCTTACCTTTCACTCGCGGCACGAGCCGCTAACAGTGAGTTCCTACTGAAACTCTCCCTGCATGACAACCTTCCCCATCTTTTGGTACTCGCGACGAGTTCCGTGGAGAAGATGGCTCATGCTCACCACGCCTCCGTCGCTGGCCGCCAGAAATGCCGCGGCCATGGCGATGTTACGGATGTTGCCACCGGGAATTTCGAAACGACGGGCCATGAACTCAAAATCGAGATCAGGAGCTTGGGGCGTGTCTTTGGGCCAAATCTGTTCCCAGATCCGCCGTCGGTCCGCTTCTGAAGGCAGCGGAAACTCCACCGTGAAATGCATGCGCCGAACGAAAGCATCGTCCATGTTGCGGCGGAAGTTCGTTGCGAGAATTACAACTCCCTCGTGCTCTTCCATCTTCTGCAGCAGGTAGTTGATCTCGATGTTGGCATAACGGTCGTGGGAGTCGCGGACCTCGCTGCGCTTTCCGAAGAGGGCATCGGCTTCGTCGAAGAACAGGATGGCGTTGCTGCACTCGGCCTCAGCGAAAATCCGGGCCAGGTTCTTCTCGGTCTCGCCAATGTACTTGCTAACCACTGTCGAAAGATCGATCTTGTAGAGATCGAGCTCGAGTTCGGCCGCCATGATTTCGGCTGCCATAGTCTTGCCAGTGCCGGAGGGCCCAGCGAAGAGAACGTTCAACCCTTTCCCGAGAGAAAGCTTGCGGTCGAACCCCCACTCTTCAAGTACCTTCGACCGGTGCTTCATCGCGTTGCAGATCTCCCGCAACTGCTGCAGCCGGTCTACGGGCAAAACGATGTCTTCCCAGCTCTGGCGAGGTGTGACTTTCCGTCCTAATTTCGAGAGCTTGCGGTTGGACTGTAATCGGCATGCGTCGATGAGATCTGCCAATCCTACTTGTGTACCCTCCGGCTCTTTCCAACGGGCGTGGTGTTGAGCGGTTGTTAACGCATCCTTAATCTGCCCGCCGGTAAAACGAAACTTATTCGCCAGTGTCGAGATGTCGAGAGCAGAGTTGCCATTCGCCTCCACAGCCCGGCCCCAGAGCTCACAGCGACTGACATAGTCGGGCAGAGGCAACTCGATGTGAACAAATGAAAAGTCGGCGATTTCGTCGCGTGGTTGCCAGCACGACTCTCCCGCCAGGAACACCACACCGATGTGGCCCCGCAGCTGATGGCAGAATGTCTTCCTGATTGCCAACTTGTCTTCAGCGAGCAGAACGTCGAATTCTTCCAGGTATAGCGCGTCGCCGCGCAACACAGCTTCCCGCAGCACCAGCTCAAGCGCAGCAGCGGGAGTCGTCGCCTGGCTAGCGATAAGGGCTTCGAGGTCAACCACCAGCAATCGCAGACCCCAATCACGACACAAAGCCTCTGCGGTTGCCTTTCGGCCGCAGCCGTACGGTCCCTGCATGTACAGCAGAATTGGTTCCGCCGTTAAAGATTGTTTGCTTAAGGAAGCGAGCGTTCGCTTTATGTTTGGGGTGAGAACCAGCTCTTCCATGCTCGTCTGCGGTTGAATGCAAGTAGCATAGGTGCAGATCCTGAAGTCAATCTCGTCACTGTCCAGCAGATACCTCGTGATTCTCTCGTCGACTCGCAACTTTTTCGCAAGCAGCGTACTTCCCGGCTGGGACGAGTCGTCACTCAGCAGCAAGATCTGGCGCGCCACCAAGGGGGCATTGGGCGCGAAACGTTCGCGTTGCTGTAGCTTCTCTGCGAAAGTCGCGCACAGCAGATTCAAGACCAGATCCATGGTCGGCCGCGTCTTAGTGACGTCGTCCTGAAGATAGGCGTACAGGCGTTCATAGCGAAGATCCAGCTCTGCGGCAAGGCAGATCAGCAGGCACTCGACATCGAACCTGGTCAAACCGAACGCGGCTTGTAGCTCGTGAAGCCTGAGCTTGGTTCCTCTCCGCAGGCTCTCTGCTCGTTGTGCAGCTACTTTTGCGTTCCGTTCACTAAGGAGCCTGATGATTTCCTTTGAATCTGCCGTCCTCGAATTTTCAACGGCAGGCGGCTCCCCAAGTGGACGGTCGATGAGTGCCTCCACCTCTTTCTCACTAATTACGAGTCCCTTGAATTCACTCTCCAGAGATGAGCGTTCTTGCATCCGGCTAACCGGGATTTGGAGGCGGAGCCTGATGCCTTCCAGTTCAGCCAAAACGTGGTCCAACGAAACGGGAAAGTAATCGGCGCCCAGATTACTGACTTTGGACGAGGCCACCTCACGCGCATCGCAGCCGGCGCTCACCGCTTCTAGAGTCTTGGACATACCAGGCGTCGTCATAGCGTCAGTCTGTTCGGTCGGCCGTCCCAAATTGACGTTGGTATTGCTCGACCGCGTCTTGCAATATCTTCAAGAACTCTTTGGCGTAGGGTGGACTGGTGATAATCCTAGTGTGAACATGTCCCTGCTTGCCCGGATACAATTGCCCAAAGTCCATGACGAACTCAAAGGCATTATGGCCAACCTGGAAATAGTTTGCGTATCTACCTTCCGCTTCGTCATCTCGAATTGAGCCCTGGCGATCCGATAGATTGCTCCCCATGAAGAACACCGCTCAATCAACGCAGAATTCAGGGCCGCTCGCCGCGCGGGAAATGTAAGAGAGTGAGCAATCGAGAGTCCACTTAGTAACAACCGAAAGACCACTGGAAGTCGAGCGAAACAAAGGAGTTTGCGCCAAACGATATCGTCGATCGGAAGCTTCTTGAATATAGGTGTATCGTGAAGGTGACACTAAGCGCAGGTTTTCGAGGAGACCCCGGCGTGGACAATAGCGGATAATTCTAGCGCGAAGCTCCCATTGACCATTTGTAATTCAAGCGTTACTGGATATGGCCTTAGGCTTTCGCGAACCGGCGCAGGCTGTCACATCGCGTGTAACAGACGTGTCACTTAGTGACACCGCCGGTGAGAGCTTGCAAATATCAGTCGCGATCAGCCGGCTTGATGTGATAACGAGCCATCTTGCGATATAGAGTCATCCTTGACCAGTGTAAGCTTGAGGCAGCTTTGCTTTTATTCCAATTTGTTGCCGATAGCGCCCATACGAGACGTGCCCGTTCATCGCCGGAGGCAAATTGGAAATCGGCGTAGCGGCTTCGGAACTGCGAAGGCAGTTCTGCCACCTCCGTATCGGGAGACGGGAGATCCACAAAGATCGCCTCCAGCAGATTCTTTAACTCCCTGACATTCCCGGGCCAGCTGTAGGCGAGCAGAAGCTCCATGGCTTCATCTGACAGCCTTCGCACAGATCTGCCAAACCTATGGTTAAAGTAGCCGATGTAATATGTCAACAATGCCAGCAAGTCTTCCTTGCGCTCCCGTAAAGGAGGCACGTGTATGCAGGTTACGGCCAGTCTGAAGAATAGATCTTTTCGAAAGCTGCCGTCAGCGACTAGGCGCTCGAGTTCTCGATTTGTGGCGGCGATAACGCGTATGTTTACCACATTGGCTGAGTTTCTGCCCAAGCGCTGGATTTCGTGGGATTCAATCATTCGCAGCATCTTTGCCTGACCGTACAGGCTCATATCACCAATTTCGTCCAGGAAAACTGTTCCTCCATTGGCTGCAGCCAATTTGCCTTCCCTGCTCTGAACAGCTCCAGTAAACGCCCCCCGATCAAATCCGAATAACTCACTCTCCAATAGGCTGTCTGGAATGGCCGCACAGTTAATAGTAACGAAAGATTTCTTGCATCGACCACTGTTCCGATGCACTAGCTCTGCGGCGAGTTCCTTACCCGTCCCAGTTTCTCCTGTGACCAGTACATTGCTGTCCGTCGCCGCAGCTTTGGCAAGACGCGCTCGCACATCCCTCATCGGCGTACTGTCACCCACGAAGTGGTCCACGCCTCCTAGCCCCACCGCCGTATCGCAATGATCGTTGTCTCTGCGAGTGGCGAGGCATCTGCCAAGAGCGGTCACGAGTTCATCCGGTGAGTAGGGAGATTTTAGATATTCGGTAATGCCGGCACGCAAGGCCGCAATCGCGAGTTCCTCGCAACTTTTGGCAACGATCAGAACCAGCGGAACCGCCACCAGCAATTGACGGATCTGAACCGCCAGATGCAGGGTATATTCGGAGTCGACCGCCGAGGGGCCGAGTACCACCGCATTGGCCGGCGCAGTCCTAAGTAACGATAAGAGCTCACCACGATCTTGCGCATAGATTGCATTAAAATCGGCGCGATCCAGAGCACCGCGAATTGCACTGGAATAGGCTGATACTTCTTCGTAAACCAAAATATTTGGTCGCTTCATGCCAATGATCCACGAGGCCAGAGTCAGTACCAATTTGCGCTAGCATTCCATAAATAGCTACTTGTTTGACGAAGCATAGTTCAGTATTGCCTGAATGTGCTCGTATCATTGTTTGGCACGTTCCAATCGCAAATAACCGATCGCAAACTTTGTGGGATCGGCGTTGCTGACAGCTGTGATCGTGATTCTTATTCCACCAAGTGGAATGGAGTTAGGGGCAGTATAGTGCGCTATATTATTGACATTCCCATCTGGAACTAAAGTGCCAGCACCACTTATCGAAAAAGTGACTGCAGTATTTGGAGTTCCCGTAACAGTAGCCGAGAGCTTCTGTTCCTCGGACTCATGCATAACATTATTGTAGTGATTCAGTGTGACTGCAATCTGCGGTTTGGATGGGATGACATGGATAACGAAGGGAGGCGTGGATTTACTGGGATCGGCCTGGCTTGTCGCGATGACCGTCACGTCCACTGGCTTGGCTACGGCTGCAGGCGGAGTATAGATACCCTGCGGCGAAATGCTTCCGACTTGCGGGTCAATTGTCCATCTGACGTCATTGTTGGGGCTGTGCACCACGCTGGTTCGAAGAGTAGCCGACTCATTACTCCGCACGCTTCCGGGACCCTCGATGGGCGTAAGCGCCACAGCCTTCAGCCTTATAGTTGCGGTGCCCGGACCCGCAGAATTCGTGTTGGCAGTTACGGTGACCGAGCGATCGTGTTTTATAGAGGATGGAGCGGTATACAAACCCTGCTCAGAAATCTGTCCTATGGTTGGATTAAGTGACCAGACCACCTGGTCTCCGGCGGTCGGTAGAGTCGCACGAAACTGAAACCGCCCGTTTGCGTCAAGAGCAACACTGCTGGGAGACACTATCACCCTCCCCACTTGCGACGAGGACAGTGGACCGGAAGTCAAAGAAATCGTGGCACGGCCGGAACTCGCAGAGTTGGCCTTGCGGGTCGCTACGACGGCAACAGTTTGGTCCGCAGGAAGCTCTTGAGGTGCAGTATAGATTCCTTCTGGGGTAATCGTTCCCACCGCGGGGTCTAATGACCAATTTACTTCGGTATCTGCCGCGAATTGCGCGGAATTTCCAGGCCCCAGCGTCACGCTCGAAGGACTGACACTGACGGGAGGACTCCCAGGAACGAGTACGATCTCAGCAGACGCCGTCTTGGTTGAATCGTCTACGCTGCGGACGACTACCTTTACCGTTTGCGGCTCCGTTAGGGCGCCAGGAGCCTCGTAAGTTGCATCCGTCGGGTAGTTGGAGGCCGTTCCCCCCTTCATCCCGGAAGGAGAGATCTTACCGACCTCAGGGCTGATCGACCAGGATACTCCGTGGCTACCATTCTTGACGGTGGCTGTGAATTGTTGAGTTCCAGATGGAGCCAAATTGACGGGACCTCGCGGTTCAAGACTGACCGCAACCGGAGGAACGAGAAAGTGACGCGCGATCATGATACCTAGCAGGATGAGCGCGATCAGCCCCACCACGAGAGCAATCTTTTTCCAGCCCCACCCAGCACCTTTCCTTAAAGACAGCTGCTGCCCAGTAGTGACACCGTTCTCGGCCAAGGTTTTATTCGGACTTAAACTCTTGTTACGTTGCTGGTCCCATAGCATCCAGTCACCTGGCAGCAGCTTGAAAACCTTGATTAGATCTTTCAGGAATTCCTCCGTGCGAGTATCCGGAGGCATTTCGACCGGGTAGCGCTTTCCGTCCGGGTCAGCAACCTCGAGCTTGAAATCAGGAACCCGTGGCCTAGGGGGAGGTAAGGCAGTTTGCTTCAAATACAACCTCTGTCCGATAGCGACACCGTTCTCGGCCAAGGTTCTATTCGGACTCAAACTCTTGTTGCGTTGCTCGTCCCACAGTGCCCAGTCATCGGGCGGCAGCCTGAAAGCCTCGATTAGGTCATCCAAGAATTTCTTAGTAAGAGTATCCCGAGGTATTGCAACCTTGTGGCTCTTACTGGTCGGGTCAACAACTTCAAGTTTGAGATCCTGAGGAGGGGGCAAGACAAGCCGACTCAGATACAGCCGCTGCCCTGTGACCACACCATTCTCTGCCAACGTCTTCTTGGAGTCCAATCTCTTACCGGTTTGCTGGTCTACCAGATCGCAACTACCGGCTGGCAACTTCCAAACTTCGATGAGGTCCGTCAGCAATTCCTCCGTTGCCGTGTCGGGCGACATTTCTGCATGGTGGATCCTGCCATCCGGGCCAACAACCTCAACTTTGAGATCGGGCGCCTGTTGCTGATCAGCACCGCACTTTTTGCAGTACCTCATTCCCCGAACATCCGCCTGGCATCGCCAACAAGGGTTGCCCGGCTTAACTCCAGGACCTGGCTGTTTCAAATACAACCGCTGCCCTGTAACCACACCATTCTCGGCCAACGTCTTCCTGGAATCCAATCGCTTGCCGGTTTGCTGATCCACCAGTTCCCAGCTACCGGCTGGCAACTTCCAAACTTCGATGAGGTCCGTCAGCAATTCCTCCGTTGCCGTGTCGGGCGGCATTTCTGCATGGTGGTTCTTGCCGTCCGGGCTAGTGACGTCCAGCTTAAGATCTGCACCCTCGCCTCTGTTGCCCCGTCGAGAAATATACAATTCATCGCCGTCCTTGAGTCCATGTTGGTCCAAGGTGCGATCCAATTCCAGAGCCATGTTGGTTCTCTTGTGCAGGGTCGTCCAATCTCCACCCTTCTCATCACCAGTGAGAACATTCTTCGCACGAAGATATTCGTGCATCAACTCGCGAACGGTGACGTACCCCTCCGCTCGGATCTGGTGAACGTCTCCGTTTTCGAACTGAATGTGCAGCGTGGGCATATAGGCGTCCTAGAAATTTCCAGCGAGAGGAAGTTCAGTCTGGGAGAAACGATGTGAGCAGCACCGTTGCTTCGCCAACCTATGCAGCTCACACACTCTTCATCATTCCATTCCCGCTGGAGCCGAGACCACTACCTCCACAGCATCCCAAGTTACGCACGTTGGCCAAACGACCCCGTCTGAACCTTGAGCGAGAAGACCCCGGATACAAATTCCGTATCACACCAGAGCGATGTATATCAGAACGGGACAAATCGGACTTCGACAGACTCCCTCTCCACCGTTGTGTTAGATTCTGATTTCCGCGTCACTGCGCAACTCGCGACCTTCGATGCCCGCGAATGAGACGTCGAATGTATTAGACCTGCCCTCACCCCTCACATTGGACGCAGTTAAAGTTCGCGATTTCAAACTTGTCGAATACCGGTATCTAATATCGGGGCAAAAATCGCCGGCGATTCGGTGTCCGCCCTCCTATGTCTGACCCGATCGTCGCAACTAGCATGAGAATCATTTCCAGGGAATGAGTGGTTACCAGTTGCAGTTCTCCTGAAAGGGGTCTATTCCGTTCGTCAAATGCGCTACGTCCATTGGAACTGATCTCCGCACAAAGGAATAAACCTAAATTGCGAATTCCCCAACTGAATTTGGTCGTGAGCACTGAGATCGACGGGGGAATAAACAGCTTCACCATTCAGGTACACCATTCCCCGCGCATCACCCCGAGAAAGCTTGAATAAACTGGTTCTTAGATCAAACGAGATTACGGCGTGATTCTCACGCGATATTCCGTCGTCTCCGCCAATGCAAATATCCATTTTTTCGGAACGACCGATAAAGTTGTTTTCACCGCGGATGGGGTAATCACGGCCCCGTTCACTCCCATCCACACAGACTAACCAGCCGACAACGGGGTCCAGTCCGAGTTTCTTGCGGAAAATTCCCTGAGTCTTTTCATTATACGAAGAGATCTCGATCTCGCGGCGCTTTCCCTCAGGTTCAACAACCTCAGCCTTGAAACCGGGCCCCTGTTGCTGATCAGCACCGCACTTGTTGCAGTACCTCATTCCCCGAACATCCGCCTGGCATCGCCAACAAGGGTTGCCCGGCTTAACTCCAGGACCTGGCTGTTTCAAATACAACCGCTGCCCTGTAACCACACCATTCTCGGCCAACGTCTTCTTGGAATCCAATCGCTTGCCGGTTTGCTGATCCACCAGTTCCCAGCTACCGGCTGGCAACTTCCAAACTTCGATGAGGTCCGTCAGCAATTCCTCCGTTGCCGTGTCGGGCGGCATTTCTGCATGGTGGTTCTTGCCGTCCGGGCTAGTGACGTCCAGCTTAAGATCTGCACCCTCGCCTCTGTTGCCCCGTCGAGAAATATACAATTCATCGCCGTCCTTGAGTCCATGTTGGTCCAAGGTGCGATCCAATTCCAGAGCCATGTTGGTTCTCTTGTGCAGGGTCGTCCAATCTCCACCCTTCTCATCACCAGTGAGAACATTCTTCGCACGAAGATATTCGTGCATCAACTCGCGAACGGTGACGTACCCCTCCGCTCGGATCTGGTGAACGTCTCCGTTTTCGAACTGAATGTGCAGCGTGGGCATATAGGCGTCCTAGAAATTTCCAGCGAGAGGAAGTTCAGTCTGGGAGAAACGATGTGAGCAGCACCGTTGCTTCGCCAACCTATGCAGCTCACACACTCTTCATCATTCCATTCCCGCTGGAGCCGAGACCACTACCTCCACAGCATCCTGGGTCATAGAAGCCATGCCGTTGGTCCGCCTGAACTTCGTGCTCCTCAGAAACCGCGCTAGCCTAGCTTCTAACGTTATAAGGCTGATGAAACCAAGACAGAGGTGCCAGAATAAGAGCGCATAGTACGTCGCTTGAATAGGGAAATCAATGGCACTAAAGTGATGGACGCTGGCCAACGCTAACACCCGTACTGACTCGCCAACCGCAGGGCTCCTTTGTAACGGACTACGCGCAAGGACTTGCTCACACCTTACGGCCCAAATTGCCACGAATCGGGGCCCATCCCTTCCCTCGACCTGGGCGCACAGCTCCCACGTGCACTAGATCACCTTCAGCGGTCCCTTCCTCAAAACATGAACTTAATTCCGAATTGAATCTGGCGCGCCGGGTACGCTTGCACATTCTGACCAAAAAAAGTGTTCGGGACGACCGTGCTCGGTTGTGATGGGACAAGTGGGTTGCTCTCGTATTGTCCCGACTGACTGAACGGTTGACGCAGATTTGTTTGATTGAAAATGTTGAAGAATTCCGCGCGAAACTGAAGGGTCATTCCCTCGGCTACACGCGTGTTCTTGAGGACTAAAAGGTCAAAATTCACATAGCTGGGTCCATAAAACGTATTTCTCGCTAGAGATCCCGATTGAAAGCTGAAGGTCTGATTTGTGTCGAACGAACTCGTTTGAGAGGTTCCCAGACAATTAATCGAAACGTTGCAACCGGCAGGAAGAGCACCGTCGATGGCGCCATTGGCGTTGCTTGAAGTTGAGCTATATGGATTGGGACGCAGGGGCACACCGAAGAAGTTGGAATACACGGAATAGGGTTGACCAGATTGAACCGTTGTGATCCCAGACAGCTGCCACCCTTTTCCAACAATCCCTGCCTGCTTCCAAGTGGGTATGGCGTACGTGTACGCAATTACAAAGCGATGTCTAATGTCGAAATCCGAGCTGGCGCGCTCTCCCGCCAGGCTCGTACTGTTCGTTGTGTCATTCGGCAGTGAGTCAGCGGTGGCGATAATGGGCAGCCCCGGGCCGCAGACTGAGGTTTGGGTTCACGTTATTAAGTGTGGCAAGCTGGTCACGGTTGATTATTAGATTGCTCGCAATGAGACTGGCCGCCGAAGGAGAAAACACGTGTTTCCGGGCACGACACTAGTTCAGAGCTTGCCAACGGCAGTTGGCCCAGGCGGGGTTAGGCTAATCTTCCGCAGGGGTTAACTTCGTTTCCCCTTCAACGATCCTCGGCAAACCGCAACTCGTTGCGGCGGAGCTAAAGACCAAGCAAGTGCAAAGGGATTTGCAGCAGTCCGGCAATCTGCCGCACCGGTTGGCTCAAGCTGATGACTTCGGAGAGCACTATACCTACCATTTTAAGCTTTCCCGATAGGCTCTCCAGGGCGCGCCCCGCACGATCCGCTTGTGGCTGTTTCGATTCCGTGGCCGCTTGGAGCTCGCCGAGATCCTGCTTGATTGCTTCCCTGGCGTGAGGTTGAAGATTCAAGGCCTCCAGGCCTGCACGAAGTTGTTCGACTGCTTTGGCGAGTTGCTGGGTATCGCCAGTGGAGAATTTTATGGCTTGGGCCCCACGGCCTACCGCGAGCACATCTGCAGTAACATTGGTGGCCTGAATGCCTTCGTTGATTTGTTGTACCGGCTTCGAGTCGCTCATTTACCCGCTCCTTTCATGACGGTTCTCATCGGCGTTCCCCAGCGGTGTTGGCGTCTTGGTAGCCTGAGCACCAGATCCCACCGCGAGCGCTTCCGCCTTCACGTCACCACCCTGAACCCAGACTCCACTATTGAGGATCGTCGTCTGGCGCTGCTTTAGATCGGATGTGTCAATGTGGCGCTGATCCAGAAACACAACTATGCTATCCAAGATAGACTGCTCAAGCATCTTCTTGTAGAAGTCGCCGTCCGCCTGTTGAAAGTAGTTTAGATACGTGCGGCTGTCAAGCGCGCTGCGAAATCCCTGGCCGCCTCCGAAATCGTATAGCAGATTGTGCTCGATTTCCCTCGTCCGCCGCCGTTTCTCTATACCAAACAGCTCCTCGATGACATGGTTAAGTCTTTCAAGTTGCACCAGTGGAGAGAGAATAGCGTAAAACGGGCCAACAAAAAGCGACCGGATCGACATGCCCATGACCTGAGTCGTCTTATCTTTTGTGTAGATTGAATCGATGGTGCGGTACTTGTCCGCCAGCGGTCCGAGAATAAAGCGGCTGACCTCCACGAACATATGGGTTCCACGCAGGGAGCATCGTAGGAAATATGACAATACGAGTTCCTGCCCCCAGTCATGGACGCGAATCCACTGATAGTGACGGATATGCTCATCGCTGCCGGTCGCATACTTGCGGGCCGAAACGCGATCAAGCCGCTGCACCGGACGTCCGAAGATGTCGGGCAAGACCTCACGATCGTCCCGGATTTCGCGCCCATTCACGAAGAGGTAATCTTTTATCACCAGCCCTGTCAATCCAGAATCTAATATCTCTTTGTCGACGAAGCGGTAAAGATCCCGTACCTCGAACTCTAAGGAACCCGTATAGTTGTCGGCCGGCTTGGAGATATCGACCGCAAACGACCAGCCTCCCAGATTGGCCCCCGCGCAGGCGAACGGAGTGAATCCGGTGTACACAAACAGGTTCTGATCATCACGCGGAAGCGCCGACTCCACTGCGGGTTTGAGTTTGACGGGAAATATCTCTTGGGGGTCCCATTTGTCGAATTGTTCCCGTCGGAAATTCATCAACAGACCGAACCGTTCACCGTAAAGCTTATAGAAATGAATCGACGCCGACGCGACTACGAACAAGAGGATTCCCAACGCAAGATTTATCCAACAGACCAAAAGTCCAGCCAGAAGCGCACAAAACAGATACAAATCAAAACGCTCGGCGCGGCTTTTCGCGTATTGGCAAACAGCAGCCACAATCCCTATATCGACGCCGAGTTCTGGAGATACAGCGTGGTGTTTGTTTTCCAGATATCTGAGGACCTGGTTTCTGAAGCTGGCTCCAGACAGCAAAGCGCTGGCGCACATCAGCCTAGTTGTCTGACTCTTCGACCATGACATATCGCCTCCGTGAATGCCGCTACGCAGCATTTATCTGATGGCCAAATGGAAGTCTGCGGAAATGATTGATGGATGATGAATTAGCACACGACCACAAAGCAGATTGCCGAATACAATCGGCCGACATTGCATGGATACCCGACATGTGGCGAGTACCAATCGTTTGGCTTCGGGTGCGAGTTTCGAGCAAATCGCCGGAATGCCGTCCCGAGCCAGGGGCCGCCAGCTCAGTACGAAGACACCCGAACCAGAGGAATCGACGAAGATCAGGCTGTTAGCGACGCCTCCACGGACGGCGAGAATCTGCAAGGGAAACGAACCTTGAGAAGCAGAACCGTGCCAGACACCGCACCATCGACCTGCGCCGGCGATTAACGGCAGGAAGGCAACAAAGAGAAGAAACTCCAGCAGAACTATGTTGTCCAATGAGCCTTCCTCCCCCGGACCTCTCCGAAATCAGACCTCCTTACCTTAACCAAGCGCCATCAAGTAAGCGCCAGCGGGCCTGCCGAAAGGAAGGTCGCCTTTGCGGATGTTTAGCCCTCCGCGTACAGCGCCTTCGCTCAACGTTTACGGGTCGTTCAGCCCGCTGGACAGTACATCATAGGACGATGATATGTTCCTCTCGATTGAGACGAGATGTCAACCGGGATTTTCATCTTGTGTCAACGGACAATAGAAATATTCCCTTGTTTAAGACATTAGAAATGTCCTCTTTTGTCGTGGTCGTGCATGTTCTATTTTCCAGTAGTAGTCGAGGCTGTGGGTAAAGTCCTATAGAAGGGGATGTCAAGAGATATTTTTCTCCCCCCGCCGGACGCGGTAGAACTTCTCGCACATCCAGCCCCCCTCGCGGGTTGCCACTTCGTCTGGATCGCTTTTCGCGGCGGAGTGCCAGGTCGAGTGGTCGAGTTGCCCCCATTCCGACGGTTTCATGACACGATTCGTTGTCGACGCCATTCGGCTCCTGAAACTTGCAAGCAGAGCGGGTAGGCAATGCGCCAACCATGGTCCTATATGAGACTCGAGGCCTATAGCTTTCTTGGGTTATCCGGAAGGGCATAGGGTGGGAACTGAGGCTGAGTGCCGAGGCACAGGCCTACTTTACGCATAGATACTCTCTTCCGAACCCGAGCGTCGCAAGAACCGACTGGCCAACATTGGGCATGAAACCCTTTGGGGCCTGGGCTTCCGCACACGCTCAAGCTGCCTGCTGTTTTAGATATTTCGCGTCGAAATGCTCTCCTCTCTTCCAAACCCTCAACTGATGGCTGCGATCTTGCGGGCCAAGGTCAGACGAGCCATCTCTGGCTTCATTCCTTTCGCCACAGACCGTCATAGAAATCGTGGAACGGGCCGGGGTGACTGCTGGCCCAGCTGGCCGTACCTTTGAACACATTTTTCAGATCATGATTGTGGTTGCGGTTGAGGCCACGCAGCTGAACTGGCTTCTTGCTGCGTTGCAGCTGTCCTTCCACGTAGCGGTATTGCGCACTATCGTGGGTCTCCAGCCCAAGACCGCTGTAGGTCCACAGTTGTCGCTTGGTTCGGAAACGAAGAGGGGTCTGGATCAGCGCGGTCATGAGAGCAGCTCGAATCGGACCGACCGAAGGAATCTCCCGCAGCAACTTTGCCGCGCTATGTTTCCGGCTCTCCTGCACCAGATCTCGCCGTATCGCCCGATGCAGAGTGCGCAGGGCATCGAGTTCCTGGTAGGAGAACTCGGCCCGACGGCGCACCCCAACCTCCTTAATCTTGTCCAACCATTCCGCACGGTGACGCGGGGAGTAAACCGACGTGCCGGCACAAGCAATGGCCCAGCTGCGATAGAGCGCCTTGACTCGATTCATAACCCGGGTGAGATCTTTGCTGACCGTCAGATAGCTGCGCCCCAGTTCCTTCAGGGTTCGTATGCCGTTTTCTCCATGGTAGACCGGCCGGAGAAGTCCGCCGCGCAGCAGATCGGCCAGTTTTCGCGCATCGACCTTGTCACTCTTGCTGCCCTCTTTCAGCAACGCATTTACCCGTGGGTTGCACACCACGACTTTGCTCACATGCGGTTTCACCAGATCGTAGAGCCAAGCGGCCCAAGTCCCTTCTTCGAAGCTGACATGCAGGTCGCCACGCAGTCCTTGTAAAAACTGCACAACGGTGATGGCTTTGGTTTCAATGATGGACTCCATCACCAGCTTCCCTGTACCATTCATCACCGCGATCGAAATTGATTCCTTGTGAACATCCATGCCGATATACTTGATGCTATCCATTGTGGGTGCTCCTTTCGGTAACATTCTCTCTGACAGTCAGAATCTACCGCAAAGGGGCGCCCTTCTATAATGCGTGGGAATCCGCGGTGTGTGCGGATTTCCAAGCGCAGTGGGAAAGTCCGTTTTGTGGACTTTTCCATGGAGCGGCTTTTCCACAGCCTTTCGCCGTCGGGCTTCGAGTTGTTGTTCTTCGGCGGCCACCAATTTGCTCCTACCTCACTTATCGGGTGGTCTAAGTTTCGGAACCTCGATAGGGCGAAGCCGCAGGCGAGGCTATAGGGATGGCGGGCGCTACCGCGATCGCTGGTTTGCTCCAAGGGCGCATCTTGCGATGGTCCCGCAGCCAGGGGTGATCCGCTTGTGGAGTGGGCGGCTTTGCTTTTTTGGCCGTGGCCTCCCTGGGCCTTACGGCCTGAACTGGAAGCGGGCCGGGAATCTCCTCCCAAGCCACCGCCCTACCGCGATAGCGAATCTGTAATCGCCCGTCCTCCAATTCGCACACCGTGACTGCGGCGGCGGGGCGAGTTGGTTCAGCAAGCGCTGCCTGAGCTGAAAGACTCCAAGAGTGTCAATCATGGAAATCGAGATAGGCGGCCCGGAGGCTTTGAGCCATTTTCCAGTCCCGTCGCCAGACTTTCTCTGATTCCACCGGGAACAAAAGTCGCCGGTCGTCTGCTGTAGTACTGCAAGTACGTATCTAGTCCAAAGAGAATAAATCCCCTCTTAATTCGAACTCAGCAACATCACCACCGAGCCTGATCTTTCCACCTTTCATCAGTAGCGTGCGTTCTTGCAAGGGAATCCATTCCCTGTGGGCCTTACTATCTCTCGGTTGTAAGTAACTCGTTCCGTTAGTAGAGTGTAAATCTTCCACCCACAGACTTGAGCCCGCCGGATCAGGCCATACTCGCGCATGTTTGCCCGAGATCAGGACCGAACTCAGAATTAGGTTGGCGCGCAGACTCCTGCCGATAATGATCCCCTCGGTAGAGACTTCGACCGCATTGCCCTCGAACTCGCCCGAAGTGCAGTAGAGGTAAAGTTTTTCTAACCCTGATTTAATCAGCAGAGTCTCAGGCAAAGCATTGACTGCATCGCAGATTTGATACACCACCATGCATCCAACAAAATAGTAGGCGACGAACGACGGTACTCCAAGCACCGGAGACAACGGCAATCCAAGCACCAGAACCCAAGGTGTCACTGATAGAATCGCATAAACCAATAACAGGCGTTCCGGCAGCCTCGGGACTTGAAGCGAGTGACGAAGCAAGAAGGCGTTGTACTCTTTCGAATAAGCCCATAGCGCCTGAAACATACCATAAACAGGAACGAATGCTAGTACCATCGCTTGTACGGGCGACCGACCCGTACTTTCATCTTGGACCGCCGCCCACATTTTGTAAATTAGGACAAATATTACTGCAACGCTGAATATTAGGCCCACATACCCGACAGCAGTCCAACCGGGTGACAGGGTAGGGTTCCCTGCCCAGTGCTGAATCTGAGCTGCAATTGCAATCACGCCAAATACGCCAACTCCTAGCGCGGAGGACGAAACGTAGAAAGCTTTCGACAAACGCACGGACGCTGGCGACGAAGGCCTCGACTCCAGCTGAGGCAGTTCTGGCTCCGAAATGGTAGCCTTGGGAGCTAAGGCGACCTGAAACTCCGAAACAGAACGCCAACGCAACTCTGGGCGCACCGCTAGAGCCTGCATGAGGGCTGACTCTGAAGACTGGGGGATCGTGACGCCGAGATGACTTGGCGGACTCAAGTCATCGTGCTCCAGCCTTTCCCATGCATTGGGCGGAATTTGTCCCGTAATCGATCGATAGAATGTCGCCCCCAAAGCGTAAACGTCCGTCCATGGGCCTTGTTTCGCTTCGCTGAGATACTGTTCTTGCGGTGTATACCCAGCCTTAAATATTGACTGGATACTCTTGCTGTGTTCCCCAATAGCTTGCTTAGTGGCGCCAAAGTCCAGAAGTTTTACGGGTCCCGAATAACACAAGTAAATATTGTCCGGGCTTATATCTCGATGCAGGATGTTGGCCTTGTGAACCTCCCGAAGAGCGTCCATAATAGGTGTTAGGATTTTCAGTGCCGTTTCAAAAGGGATCTTACCGCCTTTGTCTTCCAGGTACTGTTTTAACGTGATGCCTTCTACGTAGTCCATCACGATATATGCAGTGCCGTTAGCCCGCAAGAAGTCGTGGACACCTACTATGTTGGGATGCCCAGCAAAACGCTTCAACACCGCGGCCTCATCCGTGAACTTCTTCAGGCCATAAGTAAATGGCTCCCAGTTCTGGCTACCGGATGGCGTTACTGTACGACCGTCTCTGCTCCGCGTCGCAAATGCGCCAGGCAAATACTCTTTTACAGCTTGCTTTTGCTCCTCTTTCATGTCCCACGCTAGGTACGTGACACCAAATCCGCCCTGCCCCAGCACCCGTCCCAGAATGTAGATATGATCGAGGAGTGTGCGTGGTGGCAGCTGTACTGTTGAATCCGGAAGCGTACCTTCGCGCCAGCCGCAGTCCGGGCAGATTACCGCCGAATCCTTCGGCGCCATGCATCCCATACAAAGAGTATCGGGTGATGTCATGCGAACCTCACCTCAAACTCCGTTTCATCGCCCCTAATACGACCGTGGACCGCGCATCGCAATAACTCTCGGCCATTAGTCTCTATCCATCGGCGTCGCCCGCTCGCACGAGTACCGTTCTGTTCCCGACTTAGGAATAGCCCTCTTCGGCGTTGTCCTTCACTGTTCCTTGCCATTGCATAGATTCCACTTTCTAACAACTCGCTTCGGTTGTGCACCACAATTGCAAGGGCGGACTCCTTCCAGAGAGCTATTCAAGACGTACACCATCGCCGTATCGGCAACTTCAATCGGACAACCCGGACCAGAAACTTCGGTATCTTCGATCACCCCGTTAAATGACCCGTCAATCCTCACTGTAGGTCCCGTCCCTTTACCTATGATAGTCAGACTGGCGATCGATCCTCTGGCACCCTGGACAATTAGCGGGTGGTCACCTGGTAGATTAATAACGGTCTTGTCCCGACCGGCGCCCGTTAAGAACAACGTCTTAGAAACCTCGATTGCTTCGTTGTAAATTCCTTCGCCGAGCCAGATTTCTTCGCCATCTTCTGCCTCCCGCACCGCTTCGGCTATTGTCGTATAGGATTTGTTCGTTTTAGGACGATAGACTTTGCCCGCGGTATCAGTTCCTGCAGAGTTTGTGGTCGCTCCTTTTGGAGGCGAGCCTTCCGCAGCCTTCGAGCGATTCAGCCACCCGGAAAACACCGCTGTCAACTTCTGTCGAAACATTCCCCACGTTTTCCATGAGAAGTAGACAATGCTTAAGAGCAACACGACGGTCGTCGACATAGCGACTATTTTCTTCCGACTGACCGAAAAAGTATTTTGATCCGTCAGGGTTTGGTGGGGAGACTCGGGCGGTGGGGGAGCAGTAGGCGAATCGAAGAAAACGGCGAGCGCTGTATAGTTATCATTTCCCTCCGGAGCACGCTCAGCAAGCCTTGATTCCATGTTGCTTAGCCATTCCCGAGGAGAACTGCTTTTTGAGAAATCCACCTCCATCTCAGACTCAGTCACAAATTCCCAAAATCCATCGGTGCACAACAGAAAGACATCGCCCCGAGACAGAGTCTGTTCTTTGATTAGAATTTCCGCTGGGTGCTTCTCTGCACCACCAATTGATCGGAGCAATCGGTTCCGGTCAGGGTGATGACGGATTTCCTCGAGTGAGATGTCTCCGGAAGTGGCCAGAGCTTGAGGGATGCTGTGATCCTTTGTGTGATAAACGATGCACCCCCCCTGCAGATAATAGAGACGGGTATCACCGACATGCCCCCAAAGTGCACCCTTGGAGTCGGTCAGCAGGACTGTGAGGGTAGTGCGCATGTCGGATAGTTCCTTTACACCCTCCCTTTGCTTCGCGACCGCCTGAAACGCAGCTTCGAAATGACATGCTAACGACTCGGAGGACAGGCGTGAATCCGCTTTGAAGGAATTCAGAACGGCTTCCACCGCCAGTCGAGAGGCGGTTTCGCCAGCCTGATGTCCACCTAGTCCATCGGCAACCGCCCAGCAAGCAGTCGTTCCAAGATCCAAGAAACTGCAATAATCCTCGTTGATCTCGCGCCCGCCTGGTTTCGTCAATTTGGCTTGGATAAAAGGCATTAGGCCACCCTGACTTCACCTGAGACCTGATATTTCGCAGTGAATGCCACGAAGCACGTAACGCCATTCGCCTCGTGCCCTTTCGTTACGACGCAGCATCCACCTCCAACGACATCCAGCGCCAGCCCTCGTCCTTTGTTCATCCCCAGGGCAGACGATAAGAACTTGCTCGACTCCATCAGGCCAACAACACGTTACCCCGCACATGTGCAGCTGCTGGCCAGTTAGCGACTACCGCGAGGGTCAGACCCAGCCGAGGGAGTACAGGCGTGGCAAACCGGCCTCTCAGCGGGTTGGTGGCACTTTGTTGATTAAGGCCGTTTGTTTCCATGTTTGCTACGTTAGAGGCACACGCCCTGCCCTCCTTGAAAACTCCGCGCACCTCGGCCTGTCCAGAGGACGATACTTTTTGCTGGCTCCTGCCAGCGTTATCTGTGATCTCCAAACTGCCTGTCTTTCTCGTTCGTGTTGCTCTTGCGTGTTGCTCCTGTCTTGCTCCCCGTTGCCTTTACCGGGATTCTCATCGATGCCATTACCAGTGAAGGTGACTGTTTGCGCCTGTCCGTTGGCCGTTATCACTGCGCTGCCGCCCCGCTCCCGCAGGGCGCTCGGATTGAACGTGACATAGAGATCGCACGTTTTTCCCACTTCCAAAACGCGACAACGACTGTCGTCTACGTAAAAGTCACCGTCGTGGGAGGTTATAGAAACACTTAGGCGCTCTTGACCGACATTCTTCAGTGTTATCTTCTGGACGTCGCTCTTCTTTCCCAAAACTTGATCGGGGAAATTCAGCGCTCGAGGGTTCAGATCGAGATTGGAGGCAGGCTTTGTCGAGGAAGCCAGATTTCCGGCGGGAGTGGCAGCCGGAGTCAATTTCTGACTCTTCCCTTCTCCATGCTTTCCTTTTTTGCTCGTCTCTTTCGCCGGTTGTGATCCCTTCTGCTTGGCGACTGAGGAAGTCAGATTTCCGGTGGGAGTAGCAGCCGGAGTTGATTTCTGACTCTCGCCTTCTTCATTCCTTCCTTTATTGCTTGCCTCCTTTGCTGGTTCTGATTCCTTCTGGTTCGCGACTGAGGAATTACTTGCGGTTCCAGTCCTGCCATTCACAGGGCTTCCTGTGGTGCCGTTAGGCAAAGAAGACGAAGTGTTTGATTCATTGGCTGAATGTCTTGAGGCTTTCCACCACCACCAAAATCCGCCCAACACAAGTAAAGCAGCCAGGAAGGCACAAGAGACCCCGAGTGCCACTTTCGTGTGCACGTCCCGTTCAGGCGCTTGTACGGAACCGCAAGTCAAAGCGATAACAGTTACGTTGTCCTGATGTGGAAGGCCCTTCGTCAATACTCGTTGAATTAGCGCTTCGCAGGCATCTTGTGTGTCACCGCGGAAAGACCCTGCGATCTCGTTCTCTGACATCGCTTTGTAGAGCCCGTCCGAACAAAGAATTACTGACTCTCCTGCAAGGACCGGAAACGGCCGAACATTACAGTCAACCGCGGGCAAGTCAGCCAGACCGAGGTAACTGGTCAGGTCACCTCTCTGCGTATTCCTCTCAGCTTCGGCTCTCGAAATCTTCCCTTCCGCAACGTCTTCACGAAGTTCATTCGCATAGACGTGGTCGGAGGTGAGTCTTGCCAAGTCACCGTGTCGTAGCAAGTAAACTCTACTGTCACCCGCCGAAACCCAATAGAGTGAACCATTATGGACGGCGGCCGCAACCAGCGTGGTGCCCATGCCGTATTCCATATCGGCACCTCTCGCGAGAGCAACGACGGCGCTATTGGCCTCCCTCAGCGCACGATCCAGAGCTTGGGGAATGGATTCGCTTGGCGACTTGGTTTCGTAAGAGGCGAGGAATGTCCGTACTGCGGCTTTACTGGCAGCGTCCCCGTGAGCCATTCCTCCCATCCCATCGGCCACCACTGCCACAACACCTGCGTGTTTCATAAACGCGCTGTTGCTTAGATCAGAGAACCCAAAGGAATCCTGTTGCTCCTCGCGAGCGCCAATGTGTTGCGCATTTCCAGGTAAGAGCTTCATTGCGCATCTTGCATGGTGACCCGAAACTCCGTCTGACCAACGAGAATCGAGTCCCCGCTTTCTAGGCGACATCGGCTTACAATGGGCACACCATTGACGGAAGTGCCATTTTTAGATTGCAGATCATAGATAACAACTTTGCCGTCCACTAGAGTTAACTCAGCGTGGCGGCCAGAAACTTCGTCGTCATCTTTCAGAACCAAGTCGCACTCAGGCATACGGCCTATGACGGCCTGTTTCGCCAGTCGCACCTCATGAGTCTTGCCTGGATGTGCACCTTTAACCACAACAAACTTTAGCCGGGGACCTGCCGGTTCGGGCGGCGCCGTAACAACTTCGGGTTCAGGCGGGTTGACGGTCACTTTCGCCTCGGACTCTTCGGGCCGTTTCCGCCGCCCAACAAACATCACGACCAGCGTGACAGCAGCCAGCAAGACTGTGGCCGTGGCGTAGACCCACCAACGCTTCCACCAGGGAACTGTGCGGCCGGGGATAGAAGGCCTTTGAAAAGGAGGGATTCTGAGTTCAGCATCGCTGTTCAATTCGCGGCCATCAGCGGCCTTGAATGAGACATGCAAAGTATTGAGCTGGTTGTCCGCTTCACACTTAGAGCAGTTAAAGCTTGCAACCCACACTCGGAGAATGGCGCGCCGGATGTCAGCGTAGATATCCTCCAGAGGTTCCATGCCGGCTTCGCGATAAACACCACCGGAGTTATCTGCGAATCGATGCATCACAGCAAGATATTGTTGACGCTCAACCCGCGGAAGTCGGCTGTAACCAATCGCATAAATCGGCATGTGAACTTGACGGATTTCTGCAAGTACATCCTCCACGGTGCGACCGCTTCCCTCATCCTTCCCGTCGCTCAACACCACAATGACACGTCGTGCTGGCAGACCATCATCGCCGCGACTGTTCAAGCTCATCGCCTGTGCCAGGGCGTTATACAGCAGCGTCTTCGTATCCTTCGGAGTGAGTGACGCCAACGTCTCATTCAAGACACCCTTATTGGCCGTGAAGTCCGAAATCATGCGACAGTCATCACCGAACGCCCATATCGCGACGCGATCTGAGGGCCCCAAGGCTTCGATCCACGTGCTGATCGCGGATATCATCTGGGAAAACTGGGATGGGCCGATCGATCCGGAGACATCAATCAGAAATACGTACGCAACTCCTTCGGCACTCGACTCAAAGCTTTTAACCGATTCTAGCGTCAGTGGGTCTGCCCCCAGAGAGCCCGATAGACCAGGCGGGCTGAGGGTCGTCACCGGCTGCCCTTTCGCATCGAGAGCGTCCAAATAGACCACTATCTGAGGCGACAGCCCGCCTATCTGGACGTGAGCCTGGTTGATGACGAACTGCTCGACATCAGACCCAAAAACGGAAACCCCAACGACAACACACAGGGCGACACACCGAAGCACTCGGCATGCTACGCCCATTGGAACCGATCTCCGCACAAAGGAATAAACCTGAATTGCGAATTCCCCAACTGAATTTGGTCGTGAGCACAGAGATCGACGGGGGAATAAACAGCTTCACCATTCAGGTACACCATTCCCCGCGCGTCACCCGGAGAAAGCTTGAATGAACTGGTCTTTGGATCGAACGTGATTACAGCGTGATTCTCACGCGATATTCCGGGGTCTCCGCTAATGCAAATAGGCATTTTTTCGGAACGACCAATGTAGTTATTCTCGCCACGAATGCGGTAATCGCGGCCCCGGTCATTCCCATCCACGCAGACCAACCAGCCGACGACCGGATCGAGCCCGATCTTGTGCCGGAAATGTGGCTGAGTTACTCCTGGGTCTGTCCCTCCAATCGGTTTTTCCTCTTTAGGCCGAGTGCGTATCGCTTCTGATTCATCCACACGAGGTTCGGGTACTGGGAGCTTGGGGCTCGTCTTGAAGAAATCCAATTCCGACACACCGCAATACGGACATGTCGAGTGCTTTGCCGGATCGTAGAGGTGTCCGTTGGGACAACGTTGTAGAGCCATCGTGTAGTCCTCCTTACCCAGACTTGGGGAATGACTAGAACCTCGGCGACCACTCTACTCTAATGCGAGATTGCGGCGATATTATATGCCAACCTCGGCCTTGAATGGTAAGATTCTTGGGCGCCTCCTCATCGATGGCGACTTGGGCCGAGGGCGAGCACACTCGCCTGAGCGGAAGTCGACCAGACGGCCGGCTGGAGCCAGAACTCCAGCTTGCGGTGGACATCGCGGCAGAGTGCATGGTCATCATAGAAATCACATCTGCGCAACGGCACATGGAAGCAGTCCCTACCAGAAACTCGATTCTTGCTGTGCCGATTACACTTAGCGCGGGACATCGATAGGCTTCTTAGTGATGCTCCCGGTCCCAGTTTCCCTGCTCATCTGCTTGCGTGATTCGCTCCGTGCGCGAGTTACGCTCCAGGCAGAAGTCCTTGGCTCTACGAACAGGTGTACTGCCAGCGCCGGGAAATAGAGAGTCGCATAAAAGAACTGCACGAGCTCCAGATTGACCGCACCAGTTGCAACGATTTCTGGTCCAATCAGCTCCGCGTACTGCTCACCGCCGCCGCTTACGTACTGATGCAGGAGTTACGTCTGCAAGCTGCGTACACCAACTGTGCGCGAGCTCAGGTCTGGACACTCCGCGAGCGATTGCTGAAACTGGGCGCCCGGGTGCTGGTTTCGGTTCGCCGCGTGGTCGTGCATCTGCCCGCGTCGTTCCCGTTCCTGCCCGCCTTCCGGCAAGTGGCGCTGGCACTCGGCGCCACACCGGGATAACACGGCCTCGCACTGCTCGAAACATTGGTTCCCAATGTTGCGGAAACCGCGTATGAGGAAAAGCCTTGCTCGAAAAACTCTCACGCAGCCATTTCGCAGACGCCCAAGCTCGCCGTAGCCGCAATATAACCAAATCACGCAGGCACAAGCATCTTCACCGCTACCTTGCGGCGCCAACCACCGCTCGCGGCACATTCACGAATAATGCAGGTTAAGCGAACAAATGTGTTGAGTTTTCAGTTCGGATTTTGATTATGACTCACCCCGATAACAGTGCCGAGATCGAAAAGATTCGAGCATACATTGCAACTGCGGAAGATGAAGTGAACCATCTGAATATCGTTCCGCGTCCCCTCGACCAGTTCGTTTTTGACAGCATAAGTTTGGCATCCCTTTCAATGTTCGCACTCGCCAAGGCGTCTTTGGCGTTACTTGACGTCGACTTCCCGGATGAGGGGTATGGTCTCAGCAGGAGCCTGGTCGAATGCGCGGTCAATTTGCGTTACTTGACACAACTTGACGCAAGATCCCATCCAGGAGCTCAATCGGAGCGATGAGTTTGCCAGATATGCGCTCGCCGACAAGAGCTATTGGTTACACCACGCGCTTCAGCAATTCTCCGGCAGACCGGAAGAGCAGGAAATACGAGAGTATGCGCAGCAGTTGGGCATCGAACCAAACACGAAACCTGCTATACAGATGCGCATAAATAAAGGGGCATACTGATAAACAAAAGGAAGCCAAATGCGGTCGGATTAGCTCCGGGTGGCATTGCATTTCATCATTACGCGGGTGAGGGCGGCGAGTAACTCGGAGGGGTTGAGAGAAGCATCGGTTGTGGGTTCCGGTTCGTGGCGTGCATTGCCGGAATCGTTCGGTGGGGTTGAACGCAGGAGAGTAAGGCAGCAACTGGTGCACTTGGTGCACTTCCAGCCAGTGCCGATTAGCCCCGAACCAAGACCAGACCTCGCGGTCTTTGCGGTAGGAAGCGTTGTCCTGGATGAGAATGGCGCCGTGCCGGCGATAGTGGACGGCCAGTTGCTTCAGGAAGCCTAGGTAAGTGGAGGCGTTGAAGACCGTCTCCTGGCGGTAGTGGAAGCGGGTCTGAAACAGTTCAATGGCTCCCAGGATCTTGACACTCTTCCGCTCTCCTGTCACAGGGATCTGCGGTGGCTGGCCGATGCGGCTCCAGGTCGCGTATAAGGTGCAATCCTGGCGGAAGCTGGCTTCGTCGCTGAAGATCAGGGCCCAGTCTTGGGTGAGGCCCGGGCACTCCTGTGCCATCCACGTGTTTGCGCACGGCACGGGTTAGCAACGTGTGGTCGATGTTGTCGAAGGAAACCACGACACACTACCCAACACGGCCATCCATCACGTGCTCACCAATCCGGTGTATGCTGGCGCTTACGCCTATCGGAAAGTCTAGGCATCAACGCTCCGATTCCGATGATACGAAAGGAAGATTGATTCTTCTGGCGACCGATTTGAGATGCTCGACGTTAACATTCCGGCAAGCCCCTCTACAGAAACTTAAAGATCTGACTTACCTCATTCAGAGGAGAAGGCTCCCGGTTGAGGACAATCTCCACCATTGTCGTTGTGAAGGGGTGAAACAGCGAGTCGCCACTTTCGCCGATCCCACTCAGATCGATTTCCACAGGCTTAGCCAGCGCTTCCATCTTCGTTCCAACGTCATCGCTTCCGTAGCCCTGATAGGCCACCAATTCCGTTCCCGTCGAAGCGTGAATGCGAACACGTAACGGTACCTGACCACCGCATATGCCTTCGGGTAGGCGAATATGGAAACAGCGAAAACTGGGATCGGCCGAGTATGCATGAACATCCGTATACATGTCCTCGAACTTGACCCAGTCATCCCCATCTTTCCGCAGCACTTCGACCAGGTAGTCCGTCACCGGATCGCCGCGCTCGTCGCATGCGTGAACAACAAACTGCTGCCAACCCTCCATCGGGTGTTCGGCCATGTGGAACAGATGGCCAAAATATGTCTTAAAAGCTCCCGCGGCGCCGCCAGCGTCCTTCCCCGGATCAACCAGCATCTTTTGTTTGGCGGGATCGCCGTAGGCCTTTGCCCGGAGAAGCCATGCTTCGTGAGCGGCCGCGTCCCCCACCGTCAGAAAATCCACAATCAACTGCACCATTTTGTCGTCCGGGTTGCTGATCAACGTGCCATGATCCTTCCCTGCGACAGCAATCAGCGGAATATCCAGTCTGTCGCTCGCCCATGGAGTAATCGACGTTCGCGACGCCGGTTTCCCGTCAGGCCCAATCGGCGTGCGCGTAAGGTCGATCGTGATCTTCCGCGTGTTCAGTCCACAAGCAGCCCAGCGAACTGTTCCATCCGTACCGGGATCGTTGGCAACGCTGGGCAGCCCCTCGTAGGGCTGGTTACCGATGAACACCGATACATAAGGAGTGTCGGAGCCTGTACCGTAATAGGGCACAGGACCGACAAGATCGTTGAGAGCCAAGTTCCACGTGAAGCTGCTGCCCAACTCAAGTCCATGCAGAATCTCATCACCTGCATTCAGAAAATCCGGACCCGGCGTCTTGCCCCCTTCACCAACGCACCAAGCCATGTGCGGCCCTTATGCGCCTGAGGGGAACCCCACGTCGCTGGCGCGACTCCAACCAAATGCTTAAGCTTCTTCAGCCGATCATTGCTTCCGACGGCCGCTCCATAATTCGTCAGCCACGACCGGACCACCAGCATGCCAGTCGAATGCACAATAGCATCGAACTCCTGAGCATCGTTCAGTCCTCTCTGCATCCGAAAAGCCCGATCAAGCCCCTCTGCAATATCTTTGATCGTGATCTCGTTATTCAGCGAAACATAGTTCCCAATGTTGAGATCGACAGCTTGAATTCCCTTGTCCCTGAGCGCGTTGCAAAGCGGCTCAAAATCCAACCCCGTAGCCGAGTAACCGTGAATCAATAAAAGTGGGCGGCTCATATTCCCTCCGGAAACCTGTCTAGGAGACTGCACAACAATACTACTTCCCCGTTCTAAATGAAGGTTACGCGAAATCCGGTACTGTCCTAATCTCAATTCACCGAAAGCATGGCTGTGGAAAACCGCCGGTCTACTGACCGTCATCTTTGTCGGTTTCCTGATCGGGAACGCTTCCTGTAGGTTATGGGGAATTTTGTCCATCCCGATCAGTAATTTTGGTTGATTCCGATCATCGTTTTTGTTGATCCCGGTCAGTAGTTTTGTCGAAGCCGATCAGCGATTTTCTCTGATTCCGATCACTTTGTTGGGATGCAGAAAATTGGAAAATTGCTGATCGGGATCGCAAAATTGGAGAAAGGGCGACGCTGGATAGACAACAGGGCACACTGGCTCTCTGAGAAAGCATAAGCATGGTCGGTGACGTTAAGTCCTTCGATTCTGGCGAGCGGGTTAGCTCGTTGGGTGAATACAGTTGCGTCTCCCTTGGGATCCACGGAATGCTGAAGAGCTTGGATCGCCCTATCCCCAATTGTTTCGCTCTGACACTTTCGCACGTTTTCACCTCTTGTTTAGCCGGGATTTCCGTTTTAGCTCCCAACAGCCCCATACTGTAGATCCTCTCGGGATGTGTTGGAACTTTCGGGGTTGCTGGCTGGCGACGTGAAAGCATCGCGAAATGGGAACTCGACCGGCGATCTTCAAATGGCGGCAGACCGAACCCGGCATCATCCTCTATGCCGTCCGGTGGTATCTTCGCTATTCTCTCTCGCTGCGCGATGTTGAGGAGTTGCTGGAGGACCGTGGTCTCAACGTCGACCACACAACGGTCTGGCGCTGGGTGCAGTATTACGGCCCTGAGTTGGAGCAGCGACTGCGAATGCATCTCAAGCCGACAAACAAGTCGTGGCGGGTGGACGAAACCTATGTCCGCGTGAAAGGACGCTGGTGCTACTTGTATCGGGCCATCGATTCCGCGGGTGCCACCATCGATTTCTTGCTGTCAGCGTTCCGTGACGCCTCCGCATACTTCCTCTTAGGAACCTGACGCCGCTCTCGATGTCGCTTTCCCGGCTGCATCGAAACACTCTGAGGAGATTTCCTTGTTGGCCGCGTCGAAGCGCCGAACCACTCGCGCGCACGGACGGCCGCCGGTCGATTCCGGAGCCGCGAGAGGCTTGCCGTCGACTCCAAAGGTTGCGAATTCCAGTTCATTGCCTCGTTCGTCCAGGACCCGCTTCGCTCGATGGTAGCGGCCGACCCTCGTTCCGGCTACAGGCTCCCCGCTCAGCCCGAAATAGGCCCATTCGGTCGGGCGGCCGAGGTCGTCGTTGGCTATTGTTATGCGCGCAATGCCGTTATCGTTCAGAACAGGTCCGCCGCTGTTGCCGAAATAGGCCGCTTCGACCAATGCTCCATACTCATCGTAACGGTCCGTGAGTTTTGCATAGCCGTGCTTCTGGTTCAACGGCTTACCGTCGGTTCCGAAATAATCCGTTTCGATGTCTTGGCCATGGCGGTCCTTGACATATATCACGCGGGCAAATCCCTCATCGTTTAAGACGGGGGCTCCGCCGACCCCGAAATACGCCGCTTCGACCACTGCACCACGGATGTCAAAGCGGCGGGTAATCTTTGCATAGCCTTCCTTCACATTTATCGGTTTGTCATCTATTCCGAATGTCGCGAGTTCGAGCTGATTGCCTCGTTCATCCAAGACATATCTTCCTCGGTGATAGAGGTAGTTCTTCGTTCCAATCACCGGTTCGCCTCGAATACCGAAAAAGGCCTGCTCGATCGTTCGGCCAAACTCGTCATTGACAAACGTGACTCGGGCGAACCCCTCATCAATCAAAACAGGCTCGCCGGCAAGCCCAAAAAACGCCCTTTCGACCAGTGCTCCTTGAGAGTCGTAGCTGCTCGTAGATTTTGCGTAGCCTTCCTTCACGTTTATCGGTTTACCGTCGATTCCGAAATACGTCCGTTCAATTTCCCGGCCATGGGCGTCGTTGAGTTTAGCCATCCGCGCCCACCCCTCGCCCAGGACGAGTTCTCCGCTGGTCCCGAAATAGGCCTCTTCGACCAGTGCATCGTGCTCATCATAGCGACGCGTATGCTTGGCCCAGCCCTTCTCGTTCCGGACGAGCTCTCCGTTCGCTCCCCAAATAACTTCTTCGACCAGCGCATTGTGGTCGTCGTAGCGGCTGGTATGTCTTGCGAAGCCACCCTTCAGTAATAAGGCATTGCCTTGTTCGTCGAAATATCGCTCGTCGACGACATTACGGTTGTGGTCGTATTCCCTCGTCACACGGGCGTAGCCATCGACGGACCGAATCGGGTGACCCTTTTCGTCCAGAAACGCTTCCTCTTTCACCACGTTGTTGCTACCTTCGTAAGATCTATCAATGTGGCTGTATCCTTTTCTCGAGCGCACCGGGTGCTCATTCTTATCAAGATAATCGCTTTCAGTCTCGCGTCCGCACGCATCATAGGTAGTTTCCTTGATCGCGAAGCCTTCATTCCGGTTCGCAGCGCGGCGGTTGTCGATGCCTAAGTAAGACGTTCTTGTCTCGTTATTATTGGCGTCGTACTGCCTCTCGACAGCGGCGTAGCCTCCGTCAATCGCCACAAGCTTGCCATCGGTGTCACGGAATTCAGTGTGGATTTCTTGGCCCCTCTCGAACTTGCTAATCGTCTTGTGAAAACCGCCGAAGGAGTGAGTCGGTTTTCCGTTTTCGTCGAAGAAGGCGGTTTCGGTGAGATTCCCGTCTTTGTCGTAGGTTAGCGTCATCCGGAAGGCGCCATAGTCCGGTTCAATAGCAGGACGCCCGTCGCGATCGAAATACTCCTCTTCAATTGGTCGATCATATTCATCGTACTTAGTCACGCCAGCTGTTCCGCTTGATTTGGCCGGTTGGCCATTAGGAGTCAGGCAAACTTCCTTGACCACATTTCCACGGCTGTCGTAACTAACCTTTCTTGAATGACAGAAACCGTTTATTAATCGGGGACTGCCGTCTGCATGCCAAGTGGTTACCTCAACGCAATTACCACGATCGTCGTTCTTGCATGTAAACCGCTGGTACCCATCTTTCCTAAGATCGATAGGACTACCAGCGGCATCCAGCGCCTCGTGGGCGGTCACATTGCCGGAATCGTCGTACGACAGGCGCAGCTCAGCGTTTCCGGCCGCATCATTCATCGGGCGACTGTCTTCCCCGAGCGAAATTGACCTGAGCAGACGGCCTTTTCCGTCATACTCGCGCTGTGTGATGAACGCACCGACTTTCTTGGGAGCCGGAAGGCCGTTCTGATCCAAGTAGTGGATTTGAGTTTCGTAGCCGTCGGGTGAATAATCGAGTTTTCTGAATGCTACGCACGACCCTTTTTCTAGCGCCAGAGATCCATTCGGTCCGCTTTTGTACGCAATTCGACTTCGGACTGCTTCTGCTCCGGAGAGGTTATATTCGGATGGCGCATAAATGATGCTCTGGAGGCGTTTGCCGGAGCGGTCCAGAAAGATCTCGTCGGCGATCTGGCCTTGGGCATCGTAGACGTATTCCCAGCGACTTACCACCTTTGTTATTTCGTCTTGAGAACCAGCTACCAGGAGAGTCCCACTCAAGTCCCTAGGTTTACCCGCAGCGTTAACAAACTGCATGCTCACGACAGGGCCCAAGCGACCCTTCCTCGTGATCTTGTAGGAAGCGGTCCGATGCCCGACCTCGGAGGCTGTTAGCGATCCGATGCCTTCGGGTACTCCCCACACCTCCTTGTAATCCTTGTAGTAGGCGTTGTAATCCCATTTGTAGGCCACAAAGTAGACAAGGATTAGGGCCAGAAGGCTCACCGTGGCCAAGCCAAAGGCCAGAGCCATGAATTGCACCCGCCGCACCCTTATTCTCTCCTTCGTTTGGCGGCTTCTCTCCGACGTTCGCGTACCACTCGAGTCAGCAGGTCGTGAGTAAGCTCCACTTGCTCTGTGCCGCGCTGCGGCTCGATGCGCAATATTCTTCTGTCCACCAGTAGGCGCAACTCCTGGTCGGTGACGCCGTGGACGCTGCGGGCGTCGTCAATGTCACAAGGCTTGCGGAACCCACGCCCAGTGATGAGTTCGTTCTCAATGAAACGCTGCACACGCTCAGGCAAATCGCCGACCGATTTCGCGTAGTAATCGGAGATGATGGATTGTCCACTACCCGCCAGCAGCTCCAAATCGAACGCCGACTTGCCCTGCGCCCTGCGCTTTTCGTTGAGACCGCTACACACCAGACTCAGTAAAGCCGGCTCCACCGCAAGCTCCCGCATGCTGTCCGGCGTCTCGTTGGTTTTGCCCGCTCCGTCTTCCTGCGCCGCCGCCACGAAGTCCACGATTCTCTTCGCGAGCTCCTCGTCAACCAGGTGGGGCGCCGTTTTATGAACGGCCTCGAAGGCCCGCTGCGCCGACATGGGAAGCAGACGCAGGCGGTTGCGCTGGATGGAGGGTAGCTCGCGCTTCCAGCCCTCCACGGCGGGCAGGAAGTCCTCACGGAAACTCAGCACCACCTTGTAGCGCTGACTGTCCAGGGAGAGGACTTCGCCCGTTGCTTCGCTGCTCTCAACATTGCCTGCCAGGGCGGCGGGCAGGCGGTTTTCGATGAGGTCGGCAAGGTCAATCCGAAGCCGGGCGACGGCAGCGGGGTTCTCCGCTCCCAGAGTAAACACTTCTTCGAACTGGTCGAAAACAAATACAGGAGTGAGCAACTGGTTCTGCTCGCTCCACAGTTCCAGCCCGGCGCGATGCAGGTAGCACCATAGCGATTCGACATCGCGCATGGCAGGAGCATCGATTCGTCGAGCTTCGAGCTGAGTCTGCAGAGCGAACTTGACCTGTTCGATGAGCGGGGCGGCGCGATCAGCTCAGATCGAGCCGAACATAGACCGGAAGATAATGCTCTTTCCGCAGCAGAGGAAATAGTCCCGCCTGGACCAGCGAGGTCTTGCCCAGTCCGGAAGCGCCAAACAGCACAGTCAGTGGAGCGTTTAGCACCAGCCGGCGCAGCTCCGCGCTTTCGTTTTCTCTGCCATTGAAGAATCTCTCGGCCCCCTCGTCGAATGACCCCAGTCCCGGCCAAGGGTTCTGCTCGTCGATCGCGACTTGGACGACAGTGGTCATACCGCTCTCGCCCTTCGCAGGGTGCGCAGCTGCTCGCGGAGTTCCCCTTTAAGCTCGTCGGAAATCTTGCCTGCCGGCGCGTGGCAATATTGCACCGCCTTGAACGCTTCCGGAACCAGCGCATAACGGTCCATGGCGCCGGCATAATCAGGATCAATGACGATGGGAAAGATGAATTTGCGGCCCTGGATCCTTTTGGAGCGCTCGGCGGCTTCACTCCATTCGAGTCGAAAATAGCCTTCCGTGCGCTGCTCGGTGTTCGCCGAGAGCAGCGGCAGAAACAAACCACAGCGCTGGACCGCGCTCCGCAGGTGTTGGTCCCAGTTGTCCCCAGGCTTCAGCGCGGTTTTGTCAAACCAGGCCACATCGCCGCCGATCTCCCGCAGATCGACGAACAGCTTCTTGGCTGCTCCAATGTCGTCGCTGGCATAACTGATGAAAATGGCACCGCTAGCAGAGAGATCCGGTGATGGACCAGCCTGCCCAAGTACAGGCTGGGGCGTGGCGCTGGCTGCAGGATTGCGCTCGCTCCAGCGCTGATACAGCTCAGTCACAAATGCCAGGGCATCGACTGGATAATAGCGTGAATCCTGGCTAAAACGTTCGAGGAAGACAGTAAAATCGTGGTCCTCGGGGCTTTCGTGACCCACGAAAAATTCCTTCTTGTTGCGCTGGTCGGAAGAGAGCCGCTCCGAGTTGGACAGACGGAGGAAGAAGCGACTGAGCCAATCCGCAAAGTTGCAGCCGATCAAAAGCAGGTTACGGCTGCGCAACTGAGAGAACATCCGCTCAGGCCCGTTGCCGGCCTGCATTGTATAAGCGAACTCCAGGGCGTCTTCGTCGTGAATAGCGTAGAAGGGAGAAACATCGGCTTTCCCGAACAAATAGAAAACAGCAGCGTATTTCGATGACATTACCTCAGGGACGTCACGACGCCGGTCGGTAGGTAGCTTGGGCGCATACTCGATCTCGTCCGTCTGCCTGACACCATCGAAGCGCACAGCATCGAGAGCTCGCGCCAAAAGGTCGTCTGGCGTAGTGGTGGCGAATAGATCAAAGTGCCGGATCGCAGCCAGTTGGCGGAAAGGCTCGGTATCTACTGCATGTTCGGCGAGGACTTTGCCGAGAATGTCATTTATTGGACGGTAAAGATCCTTTATGCGCCGGCCGGCTCGGGCCAGGACGCAGACTGCATCATTCAATTCATGGTGTTCGCGCAGGACTTCACCGCTAGGCAGCACAGTTGCTGGCAATCCGTACTTGCTCAGCAGGCGCCCGGCGACTACGCGATAAAGGCCTACCTGCTTCCCTCCCTCTTCGACGGTGAGCAGCTCAGCACCAACGACAGGGATGACGCGCCCGTCTTCGATGAAGGCGAGCAGGTCCTCCCAGAATTCTTCGGCATCAAGCGGTACAGACCCTAAGGAAATGCGTCCTCCGGCCAGCCGACTTCGTCACGCGTTGGCTGGGCTCAATCGGACCTACGAAAAGGTTCGCACTGTTGGTTGAGTTAAGTCACGTTTTACCACACTGGACGTAGAGCGCGCTATCAAAGACCTTTGCGGACAAGAGAACTTCAAGGTTCGAACCCGTCCGTATCGGTGCACTTGTGGCGCGCAAGAATTGCGTGCGACAAAGATTCGCCCCTCCGACAGTCGTCAATGCTCTCATCAAAGATCCCCGTCCGTCGAGTCCCTAAATCGAGTAATCGCCCAGTTTCAACGCTCGACGTGCAACTCCACTGAACCAGCCTTCGAAGCGTGAAAAATCGAATGGATTCTGTTCGAAGGTATCAACGACCAGCACCGGCCGAGGCGTTTTGAGTTGGGTGCCTCCACGTTCGGCCAAAACGGGTATGGCAGGAGGTGGGACGGAATGTACGCTGAGGAACCAGTCCAGTGGGGAAGTGATCAGAGTCCGGCGCCGCTTCATCGTCATCGGTTATGAACGCCGTGCCGCGTGAGAGTAGACGAGTAGAAAGACTTTCGATAATTATGCTGAATCGGTCAGCAATCGTGGTTATGCCAAGACAGCCCTTCCTGGACTGGCTGCACGCGACCGATCCCACCAGCCACAGACTCATGCTACGGGAATTGTCTCGGGAGCCGGCGATCTACCTCATCCCGGAATGTGACACGAAAGAGGACGTTCGCGATGTCTTGCGGGAACTGTGCAAAGAGATCTTCATCGAGCAATTGGCAGGTTAGTTTACCGATGAAAGGACCTGGCGTCGTGACCGCAGTTTCGGTGTCTTCTTGCCGTTGGTTTGATTTCCAACACCATTCGGTGCGGCGGCGATCTCTGCGATGAACCGTTGATCGACGAATCTGATTGACGTCGCCGCGACTGCACTTCTGACCCGATAACGAGGCGATCTCTCTTGGGACAGAGACATCCGCTATCGGCCGCACAGAGTTTTCGTTAAGGACAGCCAAAAACCTGCGCAGCTCCGATCTGTTAAGTCATGCGCCCTTCCACACTTGCACTGAAAGAATGCGCAGTGTCGAAACCACACAATTTTGGGCACGACAGTTGTTGGATTTGCAGCAAGTCCTGCGCCAGCGGGTCTGGGAAGCAGCGAACCTGAAGTTGCACGCGATTACTGTGGACACCGACACCACCGTGCACACTCTGTGTGGCAACCAGATGGGGGCACGCAAGAATTACAATCCGAAGAACAGAGGGAAGAAAAGCTATCAGCCTATCCTTACCTTTATCGCTGAGACCCGCGAGTACATTTGGGGGGAGCTACGCAACGGCGACCGGCCCGACGGGAAACAGATTGCGCGTCATTTGACGGCGGTGTTCACGGCCCTGCCGGCTTGCGTTGATCGCCTCTTCGCGCGGGCCGATTCCGGGTTCTAGTGTTGGGAGGCGGTGCAAGCCTACGAGCAAGTCAAAGCGTACTTCATCCTGGTGACTCGCAAGACGTCTCGCCTGCTGGATCAACTGCAAGCGGCTGCGTGGAAGCCCTTACCCCAGACCGACGCCGACCAGCAGTGTGAATTGTGGTACCAACCGGAAGGCTGGAGCAAAGCCTACCGCTTTATTGTCCTGTGCTATAAAAACGACAAGCTGCCGCACAAACGCGAGCAGTATCAACTGTTTGAGACTCCGCAATACCTCTATCGGGTGTTCGTCACCAACATGGAGGATGAGATTGCTCCCTGGTGTGGTTCTACAATCAGCACCCGGCAGCGGAGAATCTGGTGAAGGAAGCCAATAATGATGCGGGACTGGCGGCACACCCTTCCCAGCGCTGGGCTACCAATTGCGCACATTTTCAGCTGGTGATGCTGGCCCACAACCTGAACTGCTGGTTGATGCTGTTCAACCGGGAGGAAGAAGTCCAGACCGACAATCTGAAGCATACGATCTTAGCTACGGCGCGTCTGCGTTTTCTGTTTGTGGCCGCCAAGATCTGGCGGCACTACGGGAGAGTCGGCATCAGCTACAGCGATCAGTATCAGGAACAGGGATTGCTTCAGCGGCTCATGGATCGACTCCGCGCCATCACGGTTGGCCCGACAGGATTCCTGCCAGTGGTGGCTACACCGCTCACATGCTGAATAGTGCATAGAATTCTATGCGCTATCTACCCTGCGAATCGAAGCACTTAGAAAGAGGGGGTCACGAAAGGACGAGAACAGACTAACTCAGCGGAGCATCAAGACCCGAACCAGCAGGACCGATGAGGACCGGAGATCAATCGGCAGATTCAGGACAGCTCGAGTGTGCGCATAATTTAGGTAGATGAATATTAAGCTTGATCCGGCAGGGCGATTAATTCCTTATAGATGAGAGTGTTGGCTGTGAGACAAGCCCGCACGAGGCGGTGAAACAGATTAGTCTCCATAGTGCGGCGGTTGAGCCGGTAATTGAATTCGGCTACGTAACGTTGGAGGTGTTGAGGTTTGACTTTGTGGTGCGTGCCCAGTAGAAAGCGCTTCAGGTTGGACAGTGTGATGTGCACCCAAGGAAAGAGTCGATTAGCGGCCTCCGGATTTAAGTGCAAGGGCGGGGCGGTATGCTGAAAGTCTTGCGGCTCCAACCCCTGGTACCTTCGCCAGCCATCGCTCATTACCTGACTGCCGGGCTGAACTTTGGCTTGGAGGAATCCGTGCAGGCTGCTGGCCGCCGCGTTAGGGACGACCGCCAAAGCCGGATACGGCTCGCCCGTTTGCCCTGCATGCTATACTCCGCCCACCGGATCGCCGCGGACGCCATTGGATAGCACCGTTATTCAGCCGAAGCCGGATTTCTCTCGAAGTCGTGCGCAGAGTCGGCTACGGGATGACAGCAATCTGTAGCGGCGCGCGAGATACGGTCAGTAGCAGTTGAATACTGACCTTGATCACTGCCTCTCGGCGCTGCTGCCACTTCCGGCTAACTTCGGGTGTGTATGCCTTCGGTAAGCAAAATCAAGGGTCGCTACGAGATCAAGGGACGGCTTGGGGAAGGAGGCATGGGTGTCGTTTTCCGTGCCTACGACATTCCTGTGGGCCGTGATGTTGCCTTGAAGACCTTGCCGGAGTTTTCTGACCCCTCGGCGCTTCAGCTCTTCTACAAAGAAATCGATGTGCTCAAGTCCATGAGCCATCCGAACATCGTCGAGATTTTCGATAAGGGCGAGTTCGAGGAGGGCGGGCAAGTTAAGCCCTTCTTCGTGATGCCGTTGCTGCCGGGCAAACCCTTAGATGAATTGATTCACAAGACCAGCCGGCTAACCGTAGAACGGGTCGTTGACATCATGGCCCAAGCGTGCCGCGGCCTGCAGGCGGCGCATGAACGGGGACTGATCCACCGCGACCTGAAACCGAGCAACATCTTCGTCATGGATGACTATTCGGTCAAAATCATCGATTTCGGGGTGGCACATGTTATCGACTCGCGTTCACGCTCCAGCGGCTTCCAAAAGGGAACTCTGTTGTACATGGCGCCGGAACAGGTCCAATTCAAACCCGTCTCGGTGCAATCAGACATTTTCTCCCTTGCGGTAGTCTGTTACGAAGCGCTGAGCCGGCGTCAGCCATTTCGCGGCAACACAGAAGAAGAGATCGTCCACGCGATCCTGAAGTCCATTCCACCGCCAGCTTCTGACGTCAATCCGGCAGTGAGCCACTTGATCAGTCGCGTGGTCCACAAGGCCATGGCCAAGCAGCCGTGGAACCGCTTTGACACTATTCGAGAATTTGGCGAGACGCTGCAGAAAGCCTTGCGCAACGAGCCTATAGAGCTGTTCGACCCCGCGAGGTTCAAACCTCGGCTCAATCGGGCTAATCAGGCTTTCGAGAACGGAGACCATCAATTTGCAAGCGAAATTGTCAGCGAGTTGGAAGCTGAAGGAAACGTCGATCCACAGATTACCTTGTTGCGGGTGCAAATCGAGCAGGTGATCCGACAGAAAACGATTGCGCAGCTACTAGAGAGCGCGCGGGCACGATATGAGGAAGAGGAAGACCCGCTGGCATTGCAGAAAATCCAAGAGATTTTGCAGTTGGATCCCAACAACGCCTTGGCTTTGAGTTTCAAGGGCAAGATTGATGAGCGCCGTAGCGAGCGTCAGATCGAGAAATGGTTACGCTTGGCTCGGCAGCATGTGGATAACCATTCCTATAACCATGCTCGCGAAGCAATCGAAAGTGTCCTGCAACTTCGGCCAAAAGACTCCAGAGCGACCGGGCTGCAAGCGGAGATCCAAAAAGAGGAGCAAGCATATCTTCGCTTGCGACGAGAAAAGGACAAGTTTTATCAATCCGCCCTTAATGCCTGGAAGAACGGTGACGTCAGTCACGCTTTGAGCCAGATGGGTTTGGTGTTGGATATTGATCACCGCGCTCCGGACACATCGTCGCCGGATCCCAGCGGTTCTTATCAGAACTTCTATAACAAAGTACGTTCCGAGCACGATGCCATGAACAATGGATATGCCAAGGCTCGCAGGCACTTGGCCGATCAAGAATTCAAGGATGCTCACAAGACCTGCGACGAATTCCTGGCGAAGTATCCAGGCCAGGCACTATTTCAGGCGCTCAAGTTTGACATCGCGGAGCAGGAACGACAACAACTCTCATCGTTCATTGCCGATGTAGGTCGCCGCGTTGACGCGGAGCCCGATCTGGATGCCAAGGTCAACATACTCCGCGAGGCTTTGGCGGCTCACCCAGGAGAAACCCATTTTGAAGGATCTCTTAAAGTTACCAGTGACAAACGGGACCTGGTAAATGCCATCGTCGCCCGATCCCGATTCCATGAAGAAAATGGCCAGATTAGCGATGCACTCAACGATCTTGAGACCATCCGGACCATTTACGCTCCTTACCCCGGTTTGCATTTTGAGATTGATAGGCTGAAGAAACGTCAGCAACAGCAGATCATGGACGTCGCCAAGGCAAGCTGGGTGGAGCAAATCGACCGGCAGCTGGAATCGGGTGAACACAAACGCAGCTTGGAACTTCTGCAAAAAGCACAAGCTGAGTTTCCTGAAGACCCCGAGCTGGCCGAGCTTCAGAATCGTGCGCAGCAAGGTTTCGAACTCGCCTCCGAGGCGGAACAACTCTGCGCAAAAGGTCAGGCCCTCTACGAGCAAGGCAAATTTGAAAGTGGAATCGAGTCACTCAGAAAGGCATACCGTCTTGTCGGCAATAACACCGCAATCCGCATTGCGTTACGAGACCGCCTGATTGAACGCGTCCAAGCCCTTCTGGACAAGGATTGGCCCAGCGCCGAGTCCATGGCGAACGAGGCTCTGGACCTGGATCCAACTTCGGCGCTTGCCAGAAGTTTCAGGGCACAAGCCCAAGATCGCAGGCGGGAGGAATTCGTGGCTGATTGTGCCTTGCGAGCCCGACGCCTCCAGGCAGCGGAAGATGTGGACGGGGCGGCTGCGGAGGTAGAGAAAGGCTTGGCACTGTATCCCGCAGAGCCACGATTGACAATGCTGCGCGACTCCCTGAATAAGGAAATCTCCCGGTCGCAGTGGAGGCAGACTCGAGCTGGCGATTTAGAGCAACTGAGGGTACTGCAGAGGGATGCCGAAGCGTCCACCAGTCCCGAGGATTTACAGTCGATAAGCGAGCGCACCCGAAATCTCGCAGTACGCTATCCATCTGAGGCCGACATTCAATCGATTGCGCGCGAGGTTGAACGAATCGTGAAAGCGCGCGGAGGACCAGCACCAACTCCTGTTCCATCGACTTTCCTGGGGGGGCTACCTCCCGCCGGGGAAAGAAAGGGTCGAAATTCCAGTGATCACCGCACGGCCAAGACCGTGCTGCTTCAGAAGGAAGCCCGAAACCGCAAAGAAACCCCACCCGACCTTTTCCTTTATGCGGTTGCAGCCTTCTTTCGCGAAGTCAAGCGAAAAGCGCTTGCGTTTGCTCGTCCCGCCGACAAATGGTCCGTAATAAGGCTTGGTGCTGTGGGGGTAAGCATCGTCTTGATCGCCGTGATCGGATACCTCATTTCTATGATCGGGCATCTCAAAGAGCGGACGCCGAGCACCTATAACAACGGGGCTGTACCGGTCAATGTGAGGCAGTACGTGCAAATTCGCCCCGATCCCGCCGACAGCACAATCACGAGTGATGGCAAACCGGTCACGGGGGGAGCAGCAGCGGCTGGGACGACGGTTGAAGTGGCCCATCTCGGCTACAAAACGAAACGAGCTCTGGTCCAACAAGAATCGGATGGAAAGATCGTGCTCGAACCGGAGCCCGTGCACGTGTCAATACAGATCTCGGCGAAAAGCGGCACTGTGGAGTTGGATGGGCAACAAATCCGCGATCTTATCGATGGATCCATGGATGAATTCAACCTCACGCCGGACGGCAACAGTCACAAACTAGCTGTTATCGGGCAAGGGAAGCAATTGTTTGCGGTTGATTTCCAGGCTGCGCCCGGTTCTCGCCCCCGAGTCACCGCTTTGGACGCCAATGACGTGTTCGTCGTCACTAGCCTAGGCAATACCGCAAACGTGTACGGGAATAATCTCCTGACGAGTGTTCGAATCGGTGACCAAACAGTCCCAGTGCTTCCATCAGGAGCGGATTTAGACCTCAGCGAGCAGAACCGCGAAATCAGCTTTGCCGAAGGTAACGACCAGGGAAGTCTTGCGATCGATATCTCTAACGCACCCGCCCTGACGGTGCATTCGCTTACTACCGAGGGGCAACTCTTGATCACCACAAACGCGGAAGGACCGAGCCTGACCGTGGACGGAGCGACAGTACAACGGCAGAAACCCGGATGGCTTATTACTGGACTGGTTGGCTCTCACACCTTCGCGGTTTCCGCTAACGGATATCAGACGCAGCAGTGGACGATGACGCTGCATCGTGGGCAAACCCTCAGGAAGCGCGTTGTTCTGGTGCCCGAGGTGCAATCTCCGACGCTGGCTTTCATCGAAATTACGGATGGCACCCCTGGAGCTGATGTCTATGTTAATGGCGAGTCGAAAGGGCAAATCGATGCGAATGGGAGCCTGATTATTCGAGTTAAGGCCGGGGTGTATACCGTTGCCATCTCGAAGCATGGTTATGAAAGCAAAGTAGTCAGAGACATCTCAGTGTCGAAACATGTTGCGTTTCCGAACGCAGCCCTGACTCCGACCCGGCCGTAAGGATTCCGCGACCGCCGGGCGAGTACGAGATCGTGGCTGAGGCACCGGGTTTCCAGAATTTCAGCACTCAACGGACCCTGGATCGCGAGACGATTCGCGCGCTTCACCCAGCGAGAAACCGATCGTTCCGAGATGTCGAAACCCAGCTTGAGCAGTTCCGCAGTTCCCCGTGAATGCGGGGCGCTCCCCACGCTGGGTTCTCAGCGACCATCCGGAAGATCTGATCGCGTACTTCCCTGCTAATTGGTTTTCTTCCAACCGGTTTTGGAGCGCGCGAGATCCTCTAGCCTGGATTATTCACGTTTTTGGAGACAGGAAAGGCCTCTTCATGGTACAAAGCCGTTGTCTACGCGGTTTTGACACCAATCGGAGGCCTTTTCGTGAGCGAGCATACCACAACACAGCGTGTTCTCTTCCCGGAAATTTTTGACCGTCCCGTAGTCGCCCAGTTCGATCAGCCGCAAAGTAGTTCCGATGGAGGAGCGATCTTACTCAAGGCGGCCGATCGACGGTTAGGCCTAACGGAAGCTTTGGCGGCTTGTCTGGAAGACGAGCGCCAGACTGGCAAAGTGCAGCACGAAGTAGACGAGTTGCTGAGGCAGCGGGTCATGGCGATCGCCTGCGGCTATGAAGATGCCAACGATGCCGCCCGTCTTGCCTCCGACCCGGTGCACAAGCTGTTGGTCGGCCGGGATCCGGAGCAGGGAGCGGATCTGGCTTCGCAACCTACCCTTTCGCGCTTTGAAAACAGTGTGGATCGCAAGGAGCTATTTCGCATGGGGGAGGTGCTGGCCGAGCGGGTGATCGAACGGCATCGCAAGCGTCTGCGGGGACGTGCCCGTCGGATCACCATCGATCTGGATCCCACCGACGATCCCACGCACGGTGCGCAGCAGTTGACGTTTTTCAACGGGCACTATGACACATATTGCTACCTGCCCGTGGCGGGGTTCCTGAGCTTTGATCAGGAAGTCGAGCAGTATCTGGTGACGGCGGTGTTGCGTCCTGGGAACGCGACCGCCTCGCTGGGAGCCGTAGGCATTTTACGGCGTTTGATCGAGCGCTTGAAGCGAGCCTTTCCGAGCGCCCAGATTCGGGTGCGCTTGGACGGCGGCTTCGCGGCACCGGAAGTTCTGGATCTTCTGGATGGGGAACCGAAAGTGGAATACCTGGTCAACCTGGCAGCCAATGCGGTGTTGAAGCGCACCGTGGGGTCGACCATGAAACGCGTCCGTCGTGCTGCGGAGGCCTCCGGTCAGACCGAACATCTCTACGGCGAATGCCAGTATCGCACGCGCAAGACTTGGCCCTGGAAACGTCGCGTCATTTATAAAGCCGAGGTCGTACGTGCCGAGGGCAAGGAACCCAAGGACAATCCGCGCTTCGTGGTCACCAACCTGAAGCAGAGTCCGCAGTGGATTTACGAGGAAGTCTACTGTCAACGAGGGGACGTGGAGAACCGCATCAAGGAACTGCACTATGGGATGGAGATTGGCCGCACCAGTTGCCCGAACTTCTGGGCCAATCAGTTCCGTGTATTGATGACCGCCGCGGCTTATGTGCTGATGCAAGAACTGCGCTTAGGCCTGGCGGGCACGGGTTCGGCCCGGGCGCAAGTCCCAATTTTGCGGCAGCGCTTCCTGAAACTGGGAGCCCAAGTGGTCGTCTCCGTACGTCGCATCGTGCTGCACTTACCGCAGTCCTTTCCGTACTTCGATAGCTTTCATCGTCTCGCCCTAAGTTTGGGCGCACAAAGTGGGTAACTCTCCCACTTCTCCAACCCGCAACTAAGCCTCGTCTCTACCTTCACTCAAATTGTCTCTCGACGCACAGAATCCGACTGCGACACCTGGCTAAGATCTTTAGAATCAGCTTTCCGGTCTAACCAAAATCTGCCTTCGTCGCACGCTTTGCCTCACTCTCACAAAAATTCTTGGCTGTTCCACTTTTCGTGAATAATGCAGGCTAGTACAGCCGAAAGCCGGCCCGATGCTAGCGAACCACGGTCTCCGGGGTGACGAGGATCAACGATCTCTTCCAGCCTGACCAAACCTTTCGCAGAACGACCCAGAACAGCTTGTCGACGGAACTTAGTCGAGGGCGCGGTCAATTTGCGTGCAGAGCCAGCAGTTGTTGCCGCAGGGCGAGGTTCTCCAAGAGGAGTTCTTCTCGGGAGCGAAAGACGGAGAAGACCCAGCCGAGCAGATGTCGAAGGCGCACAAACATCAGGGAATCATAGCGAAAAGCGCGCCGGGCAGATGCTCCTCCAAGCATTGATTCTGCGATTGTGCAGAGTTTTGGCGAGGCACAGCAATAGAAAGCCGCCGGCCAGCCAGCTCGATTAGCTCGATTTCCGAACGTTCATCACGCCGCAGTAGTGTGGTAAACTAGGCCCCCCCGCGAGGCCGCACCGGAGAGCACGATGGCCAATGGAGCCAGTACCAGCAGTTCTGTCTTTGTTAGTTATGCGCACGCCGACCTGGATCGCGTGAAGAAGCTGCTGGACTACCTGCAGAGCCACAACTTTGTAGTCTGGTGGGATGACGACATAACGATTGGACAGCCCTTCCGTAAAGAGATAGATGAGGCGCTGAAGACAGCGTCTGCGATTCTCGTTGTCTGGACCCAGACCTCGATTGCCCGCCCCTTCGTGCTTGACGAGGCTGATCTTGCACAGAGTAAAGGCATCTTGCTGCCTGTTGTACTCGATGCCGGACTGGTGCCGCCGATGGGTTTCCGCCAACTACAACATGCGAAGTTAGAAGGCTGGACCGGAGGAGATCACCCCGAGTTGAGTAAACTCGTTGGTACCATCAGAGAGTTGCTGAAGTTAGGTCCGAGTAAGCAATATATGCCAACCTTATCTCGCGATGACAACACTATCGGTATGTCGCAAGATATAGTCAGCAGAATGCAAGGCCTAACATTCGAAATTCGCCGCGCGGGAGAAGTATTGGCGTCGGACGCACCGTCCATTTTGAAGTTACGCGGCGCGCTTGACGAGGTCGGTAAGACCTATCGCGCAGTTAGTTCCGCAATCCTGAGCTTCAAGAAGCCCGCTGCACAGCAGATGATTACCGCCGACGTTTTTCTGGAACTCGAAGGCAGCAACTTGAGATCGTTGATCGCAGTCGGCCGCGGGCATTGCCATAACATCGACAACTACTACTACAGTGGTCTACGGGAGGCCCTACAGGAGAAGGTCAATGAAGGTAAGCTATCTTCTGCACAGATGGACAACATCGACGCCAGTTTCCAAGCGCTGGCGCAAGGCGATGCGGACCTCTTCGAGCCTCTGGAACAAATCGGCGAGTTGCTGTCGAACGAATCACGTGCCGTGGCGACCTTGGTTCTAGGCGGCCAAGAAGGCGCCGCTCGCCAACGCATTCTCGATGGACGAACGAAGCTGCAGCCGCTGGAAGACGAGCTTGGCAGCGCGATAAAGGAACTACAAAAGACAGAGAGTTCTCTAGGGTACGTTAACCCCGTTTGTTAGTCATCACGCCCAACAAGGGCAACATATCGCAGCGCGGGTGCTCGCTGGCTGCGAGGGACTTAAACGGGCACGAAGCTGGAAACGGCGGATACAGCCAAAGAAGACCTAAAGCACGCCGGGACTTCCCTACTCGGAAGGGCAAGGTCACATCACCGAGAAACTTCTTGCGATCAGGCAGCGCCTTCCTCTAAGCTACCGTAATACGTCGTGGGGCCCCTTGCATTAGACCAGTGCTTTCGGGGGTCATTCTATGAGCGCGAGTATTTTCTGCCGTCCGAAGCCGTGGCTGCTTTTCCTGCTGGCCATCTGGATCTTCTCTTGTAAACCTGTCTGCGAAGCTCTTCCGATTCCCTCACCGCAGACGACCCAGCGTACCGACACCCCCACAGTTCAGCAGACTATCCCTCCGTCGACTGGGAAACAGCAGGAGCCTCCTACTCGCCCGGGTGAGAGTGTTGGCGGAGGGGGAGGCTTCTCCGTCGATTTGACCGGGCTGTTCGGGCATAAGGAACCGGACATTGAAAAGATTCTAGACAAGAAGGGCCCTCAGTTTCCCGACGCCTTCACGATGAGCAGTTTCGGCGTTCAAGCTTACGTGAAGGGTAATTGGCCGGTCGTGCTCGGATACGAAGTGGAAGAACCCGCATTGATTCTTGTAACGATCGCTGCTCCCGGCGTCGAAACCGCATCCTACCGGCTGGACAGTACCAAGCAGCGCCAGCTGACCATCTTCCACATACCTGCCCGCTTTGGCGCCAAGCCCGTGCCCGGCTGGTACCTGATTCGCGCTCTTAGCAACAATGTCGGCGAAATAAAGCCAGTGCACTTCCACATCTTCGCCCTGGGCGCCGGCGAGAAGGCAGTAGGTTCCGTGACTATTGATCAGCTCACCTTTCAGCAGCAGCTCCTGAACACCCAGCAGAAACAGAAGGTCGGCTACAGCTTCCATTCGCTCTCCGATTTCGACGAGGTGGAAGTGGAGTTTCCCAAGGGCTCGATGCTGCTGCCTGACAGGCTCATCATTCAGGAGAAGGTGAAGGTCGAGTCGATCCCAGGAGGAGTTGAACGAGACGCGGTTGTACGGCGCAACTGGGATGGAAAGGCCGACAATGGAAAGTTCTCGCCCGGGACGCATTATATGGTGGTACGTGCCTGGCGAGGGCTCAAGAGCGGAGCCGACTGGGTGACGGCGTGGTCCACGGAGGTATTGCGTGTCGAATAAGCACTGTTCAGCCGCGTTGCCTATTTTATTTCGGTGGATGGAACCATGAATTCGGCATTCCTGCACATCGACTGGGCCCGCCCGAGCGCACGAAAGATTGCGGCGGTGCTGGCCTATCTGGGTGTGGTAGGGGTCGAGGCCGGGCTGGCCAATATCCCCGTCACCGTCGACGTTGCCAGATTCAGCCCGGTCATCTCCCCTGCTGGACACGAGTTGGTCATTCAAGGCCCGGTCACGAACTCTGCTGAAGGCGTGCTGTTTTCGAAGACGGGAAATGCGAACCAGATTCTTGACATCTACTTTCCGCGTGCCCGGTTAGCCCCGTCCACTGTCGAACAACTCAAGAGTTTTAGTCCACCCAGCGAATTGCGAAGCATCAAGTACGTTACCCAAGAAGCCGCCGCGAGTTCAAGTTCCAAACAACACTGCCATTCCAGCATTGAGATCGCGTTGTTAAGTTCCCCCGGCGCTGAGCCGGAGGTCGGGCTGTACCAGCTCGACAGCCAAGCAGACAGCCCTTACGTGGAAATGGAAGTGAAGAATGCGAAATTGGCAGTTACCTTCAATACCGACATCGATTACGCCAACCAAACACTCAAGGCCTGTGGGTATCAGAAGCTGTTACGCCTCAGCAGCTTGTCCGACGACGACAGCCAGAGTAAGCGGCCCTGGGACCGTAACATCGCGGAACCGATGCCGCCCATCACGGTTATCGTGGACACCGACTCGGCCTTTCGCTTTTACTTCAGTCCCCTGGAGAAGACTGGCTCATCGCAAGCTTCCGGGGAAGCCGTGCAGTCGCTCAACCTCGGAGCTCCGAAAGTCCGCTTCGAGGACGCCCCACCGCTTCGCGCTCATACCGTGTGGACGAATCCGCAGCAAAATGGAGATAAGAACCCGGTAAACCCCGATTTCAGCGCCCGCGCCTTAAGCAGCCAGGGATTACTCGATGTTTCCAAGATTGAGATTGGCTCAGATCGAGTACAGATGAATATTTCAGGCAAGGCGCGGGTCGAAGTCCAGGGCAAGGAGCAGACGGCCAATTTATGGGACAAAATAAAGGAAGTGCCTTTGCTCCAGCGCTCTTTTGAAACCGCTAATACCGCCCTGCTCGGATGGGTGGGCTTCATTCTCTTTCGCAAACCCAAAGACAAATTGTAAACGGACCGGGAGCCGACGCAGATGGAGAAAAAGCCGAAGTAACGCGGCAGTCCATCTGTCAGTTTCTTGGCTCACACATCGCATCAACGAGTGCCACCGCCTAATCAGCTTGTGGGGATCGGCAAAGGGTGCCGGCAACCATACGAGCAATCCGAAGCCGACCAGCATCCCCGCTAGTAATCGAGATGCCAGAAGAGCCGACCGTCCGGAGAGTAACGAGGTGGCCGCGAGAGCAAAGAATATGGTGGTCGCTATGGCCGAGAACATCTGTCCTGGCGGAATCCACCTTGGGGACGAACGATGCCGTTCCCGCGAGATAGAAGAGTTGTTCGAACGTGAAGCGCTTCGCGGATGGGGCCATTTTGCACGATGAACCAAGGCACGGTGTTCTGTGCGCCTTGTTGCGGATGTCATTCCAACACAGGGGGGGTGCGCGCAAAGGGCGCAATGCACGAGCGCTGCCTTCCGCTGTCTTGCCATTCACATGCATGGCTAGCCCGGTTCCTCAGCAAAGCACCAAATCCGACATTCGCTGCAGCCACTTAATTTAATCAACTGACAAAGAACATACAAAAACCCAGTCCCCAGTCCCACCTAGGGAGTGTCATCTCTGCCGAAGAGACTTTTTCAACACCCACGGACGTGATCATTCACTATCAGAGGCGGGACATAGGCCACTTCTGGATGTCACTCTCATGGCCCCTCACAACAGATGCCTCGATTTCCTTTAATTTGCCGCGCTGAAAATCATTGGTGTCTTTGGAGCTGATGGTGAGGTGCGGGTCCTGTCCGAAAATATTGACATACCCTGCGATGAGTTTGTCCGCCCCGCGCAGGTAGTCCGGCCTGACCTCATGGCCCGGCACAACCGGATAGACCTGAACCTCATCCTGCACCCGGTCTCCGCTGACGTAATTGCGCACGACAATGCTGGCTGCCGTGCCTTCTCCTACATTCTTCAAGGTCCACACACGTTCCGCACGTCGATTGAAAATGATCATCGGCAAGAGCTTGAAAACGCGCGCTTCTCCGGCGAGGCTCCGGGTAAGCCAGAGACTGACGGTCGCTGAAACGGTTGCAATTACCGCTGAGATTGCAGCACATAGCTAAGCCAGCTAGGCTGGGCCTTGGCCGCTTGCCGGATGGCATCTACGAGCGGCGTTACGAACTGCTGGTCAGCTGGCGGTGGTGGCTGCATGATGAGTCTCCTGTTTGGGCAAACCGGCGTTGTGCATGTCGTGAGGGATATCTGAACCCCATCTTGCCTGCGCGCGTCGCGCACGGCAAGCTTCTGGAATGATCCAACCTATCAAGCAAGTGAAGTGGCGGAGTCTGGTTTCAGAGCAGGAAGAAAGCGGGCAGAGTGTGGCGGCGGATCTTCTTCGTCAGATTCAATTCATCGACAGCCTCTTCGATTTGGCGGTCTAAGAACGCACGACCGACGCTCGGCGACAAACTTGTCTGCATTTCAAACTTGCAACACTACCGATGCCCCCCAGCATCAGAGCTGCTTCCAGTCTTGATCGGCGCAACTACCCCCAGAATCTTTCTGGCACACCTCGAGATTGTAGACCGGGTGAATTTCCCACAAGGCCTGGCGAGCAGGGTCGCTTTTGCCGGCTTTCCCGCCCACACAGACATGATGGGAGCCGTCATACATCGGTTGGCCGGTTACGCGTACTAGCTTCCCCTTCAAGTTACTAACCGCCGTTTCATTCCAATCCTGGGGACGCATGTGAGGAGTGATCTCCGCTGTGACACTGCTGCACTCGTCCGTAGCGCCTCTTGCGGCCAGCGCAATATGGATATCGTTGCGTGGCACTACGTAGTCCTTTGTGTAGCTTTGTCCCGGCGTCCTCAAACCAATATTGCAGTTCACCGATTCGCCCGTGCTCTCATAGTCGGCAGTTTCGGCCATCAATACATAGGCGGTCAGACGCACTAGATTACCCTCTTGAAACTGGCCCAGTTTCGCGCTGTGCAGGACTGAACGATCGTCGGGCGGCGTGCCTTGCTTTACCTTCAACTGAGTGACGGTGGTCCTCTGTAGATCCGCAAGCTGAGTGATTGTGATATCCCGAACTGGTTCCGGAGCGCAGAAGTTGTTCTTGACTAGATCCTGGTCGTAGGTGTCCGGTTTCTTTCCTTGTACGCTGTCGCCCTGCGCTGGACATTCTCTATCGGAATCGGTCACGGTCTCAATGGTCTTGAATGGATGACACTGTGTGCCAAACTTCTGAGCGTTGCTCACTCGGGGAATCAGCAATACAACCCCCATCGCTAACGCACCTATCGGATTTCGTGACGACACATGTCCTCCTTAAGAGCGCATGGTCTCGCCAGTAGAGTACCCGCCGAGACCCTTTGCTCGCGAACTTCAACCATCGTTGTCTCTGGATTGGCGGGCCGCCCGCCTAACAACAACTCGAGCGGGGTCACCGGTACCAGAAGTTAGATTATCCGTAGGCGGGGCCACTCGGCTCCGTGTCGCCTCATTCCTTAATCGTCCGGCCGCTCTTGCATATGCTCGATCTGGCCCAAGGCTGATCCGCACGACACGTCTCAAGCCAGTTTCGCAGCGAGGGAGGCTCGCCTCCCTCGCGTGAATCAAGTTCGCCAAAGCTAAGTGATCGTCAGCGTACAAGTGAATGAGTCCTTCACGCTGGCTTGGTCGAAAGTCACCGACTTCGGGTTAGATAATCGCAACAGGGCACCGACTGTCGGCTTGGCGTAGTGCATTCCGATGGTGCCCGATTCAGTGATGCCCTCCAGATCGCGCAAGAGCTGATTCCACTTGTCTGGAGTATCCGCCGCACTGACCTTAGCCGCCAAGACGTGAAGCTCATCGCACAAGTTCATGAAGCTAGCACTGGCCAAACAGAATTCATTGAGTATTGCAGCTGCCGTCCCATTTTGGTGTAGTCCGCTCCAGAAATCCGCGCCTGCTTGGCCTGCGGCTGAACTGAGAGGTACAGGATTGCCCGGATCCCTACGGTTCCCAGGGCCACCTTCTTTTTGCCTGCACTTCAAGTTGAACGCATGCCAGTCCTCGTAATTCATGGGACGAAATATACCGGGATTCTCTGCCAGTTGTGTCGTGGCTTCCTGGAAGACATCCCAGTTCTCCATGTCTTGTTGCTGATTAGTTGGGGGCGTATCACCCACAAACTCAGAGCACGAGAGTCGGGAGTAGGCCGCCGGCTTCAGGACGCACACCATATTGAGAGTGCCGGTGGGCTTGTCGGCCAGAAACTTTGCCATAGCCTGCTGAGCCTGATTCACTTCTGCGTTCGGCGGGATCAAGCCAACCGAGTCCGCTATGTATCCGGCCTCCTTCGCATTCTTGGTCTCGGATAACTCAAGATAGAGGTCCACTGAACCACTAGAGACCGCGTCGGCCGTCTTGCTGTCGGCTGTGGCCAAGAAATGCAACTTCCAGACTTCCAGAATCTTGTTGACCTTTACATCCGACTCGTGTCCGATGTCGGACATAAAACGTATTCCGCCGTCATCGGTGATGTACACGGCCGACTTATTGAAATACATTTCCTTCTCGCTGGCCGAGAAGAAGTTGAACAAATTGAAGGATATTGTGAATGAACGATCAAGTTCCTGCTGAACTCCTGAACCAGCCTGTGGAACGAGTACACCCCGCCTTACTGCAGAGACGACATCGCCAGCACACAGCGCAAACCAAGCCGCTTCGAGCACCACAGGGGCAGTCGCGGCAACCTTATATTTGTAGAGCATGGTTGTCTGCGTTTGTCGGTCCCATGCCGCTCCCAATGCGACGCCGCCCTTCGCTTGGTTGGTAATCCAATCTTGAAGCTTGCCGTTCAAATTGGCCTCTAGAGTGGAGGCTTGGGCAGCGACCATTCCAGCCGCCGTGTTGCCGGCAACACTTGACACCGCGGTGTGAAGAATGCCGGTGTCAATCTGGACTTGCGCATTCTTGTTAATCGTTACCGCGGCTTTCACACCAACACCCACACCTACATCGTCACGATGAGCTCGCAGCAGATAAAAGAACGCAGTAGTGCCATCAACTTTCTCAACAATCACCGTAAAATCGTCGGCATGAGTGTAGTCGACCGAGAAATATGCACCGATGTCGACTTTGCCTGAAGGCAAGCTTAGCAATGCCTTGCCATTCGTCACGCTCGCCACAGTAGAACTTACTCCAGGCGCTGAGAAAGCAATCGATGGGAACCCGTAACTGAGTTTAACGCTTAAATCAAATGACCCATTGAATGTCACTTGCGCAATGTCATAGGGCGATAGGTCAATGGCGCAACTTGGGTGGGACGGAAACACCAGATGGTTGAGCGTTTCATGAAGAGCATCGGAGAACTTTACACTTTCCGCGACGCGATGACAGAAGAGGAAGCTAGTACTGGAGCTTCCCTTGGCATTGCCACTGATCCCAATGGCGCCCACGTTGCCCGCCCCTCCGACACTACCGGATATGGTGAACTTCAGCGCGAGGCGAATGTAGACAAAGCCAGCGTAATCGCCGGTGGGCAAGTTAGCCTGATCACTGGATTCTATCGCCGCTTGGTACGAAACAAGAGATCCCTTCGCCACAATGTCAAGTTTGCAATCGAGCCCCCCTGAGAGACCGAAGCTAACTCCCGAACCTGTCTTCCAGCTGGCATCTTTATCGATGCTAAAGTGTACGGATGTGCCATCCGGAGCCTGTTTGATGGGTTTGTCCCAGAGAGGAGCAAGCGGGGTTCCGAAATTGAATATTGGTTTTTCTTCACCTTGCAACAGGCTCTTGAGGTGACTTGTCTCAGCGAGGTCGGTACTTTTAATTACTACGTCCAAGGCTGGCGCAGCAGCGGCCATAATAACTCTCCTCTGCTTTCAATTGACGAAACTTGATTGACATCCCTTACATTCGATGGAGATATACCGTAAGCGAGCAAGAGCTCGGGTGTTTCCAAGGAAGAAGCGCAATCGCCGGCGAAACAACGGCGCGGAGACTAAGTAGCCGACTCCCGGAGTGACACCGATCCAACGATTGCGAAATCCAACCTCCACTTATTGTCAATACGCTGGCCGCGATAGTGGGCTGGTTCGGAATGGATGTCAATGGCTAAAAGGTGCTTGCAGCGAAAAATAGTACTCGTGTCGCGACTTCCGCGTCCAATGCCAAGCGAAAGCTCAGAACGGAGTTTCGGAACGCTGGGTTGGAAGTTGCCGGCGCAACTTGCTGGACCACGTGATCATCCTGAATGAGCGGCATCTGAAACGGCTGGTGTCTCTGTATCTGCTCTACTATCACGAGGACCGGACTCATCTCGGGCTCGGGAAGGACACACCCGTTGGGCGAGTTGCGGCGTTGGCATCGCCAAGTGGAAACAAGATCATCTCGCGGCCGCGACTCGGCGGGCTCCATCACCGCTACACGGTAGCGGCCTGAAGTCACCTCTGGCCGCGAACTGCAACCGTCTGAGTAAGACTCGTCGAGGTTGTAGGGGCATTCACGCCTGTGTTGCGAATTGCGCCCGCGGAATCGTTTCCACGACTTCACAAGGTCCTTGACGACTTGATGCTCAACACTGCTTGTCCTGTTTTATGGGTGGCATTGCGGGGCAAGAAAGGCCTTCTCTTAGTTATGGCGAGGCACAGGGGGCTGACGTGATAGCGCAGCGCCGAATAACATTAAGATTCTTCCTCTTCTACACGAGGTGACAGGATGGCCAACCGCGTATGCATTCACTGCGGAAAGAGCCTCGAAGGTGGTTGTAACTGTTGCTTCAAGGCACCGCGAACGATAGACATGAAAGTGGAATTTTTGCAACAGAGCACCGGCACCACTGTCGCCGAAATGAAAAGTACGATTTCTGAGTACTTTCAAAACGACGGACAAGAGTGCACATTCAAGATCACGGTGTACCTGCTTCCGCACGCAACTTAAACGCGATCATTCACTGCTGACTACCCGGTGTTGAAGCGCCGGGCTAAGATCTGTCGTCCAGGAAGGGGCGGGACTGGATTGTCGTGGGCTTAGGCTCAATTGATGTCGCGGTCTGCATAGCCCACCACTTCGACTTAGCTCAGGGGAGATTTTGTCGCTGCGCGACAAGGGTGGGCACCCGGCTATGATGTTTTATTCTTTAGCCTCATCGCGCGAATTGCCGCTATCTCGGCAGGAATTAGGAACGAATGTTCGCTTAGCCCGTGCGTCATTCGCTCGAATTTCGTCTAGCATCTGGTCATTGAATTCGGGATGCCGGTACTTTAGAAGTCCGTTCAGAAGCATTAGCACGTTACTCAGTCCGAAGAATCGAGCCTCCTTCTCCGGCAGATCTCGCTTTGCTCTCTGGAGCGCATCCGAGAGCAGTCCTATCCTCCAGAGCACCACAACGATGAAGTAGGAAACAACGAGGTATCCGCGGTCTGCCGCCAGCCGATCAGGCAGTGAGTAGACAAACCGTTGAGTTTCCTCGGTGCTTTCGAGTCCTCGGCGGATGACACCTAAGACCATGAAAAGCAGCGGTAATCCAACAAACAGAGCGCAGATAGAGCGCTGGGTCTGCGAAAGGGCTGTAGGTTTTGTGCTTTCAAAGATCTACTCGAAGCTTCCAAGTAACGACGACGCTCGACGATTTGATCGTTCTTATGAGTCGTCGGATTGAGGGCCCCAACGACTGGCAGCCACTGATGTGATTTCACTTCCGGTTCGAATGGCCGCACCCGAGAAAACTAGTGGCACTGAATCGCACACAATTGGATTTCGGGACTGTGCTGCTGACATGCTCCTAAGAAGCGAGTGCGCATTTTCTGCGGAGGAGGGCGTGCTAGGAGTGAATCCTGAACTACCAAGGCACAGGAGGACACGAATCTGCCTGCAGGTAGTGGCTACACTCCTCTGAAGTGAGGTTGCGGCTAGTTCGCGAGCGTGCCAGCTTCAACAATTCGTGAATATCCAAGGCATAAAACTGCACAGTTCCATCTGTACTTGCGGTTGCGATGCGCTTGCCATCTTGGCTGTAGGCTGCGCTATTTACCGCGCCTGATTGGGCAGACAGGGTCTCGACCAGCTGCTTCTGTGTAATGTCCCATATTTTCGCAGTTCCGTCCTGGCTCGCGGTGGCGAGGTGGCGATTGTCGGGGCTGGTAACGACAGCCAGCACCGAGCTTGCATGTCCGTGGAGTTGCGGCTTGACCATGTCTCCGGTGGATGCGTCCCAGATTGAAACGTCGCCGTCAACTCCAGCCGTTATCAACCTTCGCCCATCGCGACTGTAAGCTACGTCTAGAACCCCGCTCCCGGGTTTCAAAGTCAAGAGCGGCGCACCGCTCGCCGCATCCCATACCCGCGCTGTTCCATCAGAGCTGGCAGTGGCCAGGCGTTTCCCATCAGGGCTGTACACAGCGAAATTTACTGGACCCGCGTGTTTCAAAACTTGGAGGGGAGGGCCTTCCTTGCTCGCGTCCCATATCCTCGCTGTGCCGTCCGCACTGGCGGTGGCGAAAGTTTTGTCGTCAGGGCTATATGTCGTGCCATTTACAGGGGCCTCATGTCCCTTCACCGCGAACAAGCGCTGAGCGCTCTGGATGTCCCAGACTGTTGCCGTTCCGTCGGCACTAGCCAAAGCAAGATGTTTGCCGTCCTTGCTGAATGCGACGCTATTTACCGGGCTCGAGGAGGCGCTCAGACTCAACAACTGGGCCCCGCTCGATGCGTCCCAGATCTTGGCTGTGCTATCGGAGCTTGCAGTCGCTAGCTTGGCTCCATCAGGACTGAAGGACAGATCGTTCACCGAGTCGAGATGATGTACCGATAGTAGGCCTTTTCCCCCATCCAGGTGCCACAGTTGAGCTACGTTGTCGGCACTGGCCGTTGCTAAACGCTTTCCATTGGGACCGAACGCAATGTCGTTGACTGATCCCAGTGGCCGGACGCTTAGCATCTGGACGCCTTTCCCAACATCCCAAACACTCGTCATATCGTCCGTCGTCGTCGCGAGCCACTTGCCGTCGGGACTGAAGGCCACTCTCTTAACCGCGCCGGACTGTCTTAGATTGCGCAATTGAACTGCTTTGCGGAAATCCCAGAGGCGAGCAGTATTATCGGCCCCGGCAGTGGCGAGCAAGGTGCTGTCGGGACTAAAGGCGACACTGTTTACCGAGTCCGAATGCCCTCGAATAGTCGACATGAGCTTTCCATTGCTTCGATTCCAAACGATTGCCGTTCGATCGGAGCTGGCTGTACTCAAGAACTTGCCGTCGGGACTGAATGCGACACTCGTGACCGGTCCTGAGTGACCGCGCAAGTTGTGCAGCGGCTGACCGGTTGACACATCTCGCAGGGTTGCCGTCTCGTCGGAGCTGCCAACGAGCACGCTTCCGCCATCGGGCGAGTAAGCCAGCGCCGTGAGAGGGCCAGATTGCAGATCGAATGTTTTCAGGCCTCTTCCTGAAATCGCGTCCCATACCCGTAGCGTTCCATCTTCGCTAATACTGGCTACCAATTTGCCGTCGGGACTGAAGGCTACTCCCGTCACTGGACCTGTGTGCTCCTTCAAGGCGAGCACCTCTTTTCCATGAGCGTCCCACAGTGTAACCCGATTGTCCGCGCTCCCCGTGGCGACGCTCTTGCCATCCGGGCCATATGCGATGCTGAGGACGGGAGCCGCGTGATGCAGCTTTGTATTCTCCGGCAGTGCGAGAATCGCCGTTTGTAGTGCATCCACGGCAGCGGGTACCGGTGCCTGCCCGAAACGCAGCGTTGCGTTCACTGCCTGCATGCCCAGAAGCACGCTCCGCTCAGGATCTTCTTTAAGAGTTGATACTGCAAGCGCCGCTAGTTCCCTGGCCCTTGACGCCCGTTGCAGGTTTTCCGCCTTGCGCTCCTGTTGGACAGCACGAATACCGGCAAAGGCGGCCGCGACGAAAAGAATGGCCAGCATTATTAGTAATTGCCGAAGTCGACGATGTGCCTTTGTTTGTTCTGCAATCCTGAGGTTCTGTTCCTCCGCCAGTGCGACTGCCTTTTCGTAGTCGGCCTTCCTCTGGGCATGCTCCTCTTCTTCTTGAATCTGACGCTGTCGAAGAGCCTCGCTCTGGGCCAGGAACATCATGGCCTGCTCGAATCCCCCTCCGTAGAACTGCGCCCACGGGGGGTTTGGATCTGCCTTGTCTCGCCACTCAACGGCGAGCTGCAATTCGGGGTCTCTCCACAAAGCGGCTTTGCCCTCGGTGTGGAGAAAGGCCGATTCTGACAACCGACGATAGATCTGGGCAGATTGCGCTTCTTCATCCGCCCACTGTCTTAATCGTTCCCACACTCGCATGAGGCTCTCATGAGAAATGTCAATTACTGAGAACGGCTCCAAGGCTTCCGGAAGCGGAGGCATCAAGAAAGACCGGCTCGGTTTACGAAAAACGTTAATGACATCTGTTACCTCAGCCACAGGGGCCTCAGCGACGAGAGAAAGCGTTTGGACGCTCGCCGGACGACGGATTCCACGCACGTCTGTACCTTTATCGGTTAGCGCCTTGAATACTTTTTCGCAGATCTTTCTTTGCCGATTGGTGCTTAGCTCTGCGTACGCCTTTTCGGCGTGCCGGTCCAAGGCGTACGACATGGTACCGATGGCTTCGTAGTGCTTCAGTGCTATTGGCCCCTCACCGTGGCCCTCGTTGCGCCAATGAGCCCAAGTGCGATTCAAGGCGTGCTGCAGAATAGAGAGCTGATCTGGGTTATCACCGACGTCGTTTACCAGGCGAGAGAGTAAAACCGGACTAATCTTGGCGCCCCCTACCGCTATTGGACCTTTTATCGCGGCTCTTCTCTCTTCCCGGGTCAAACGAGGGACCAGATACTGACCTTCATTTATGGCTTCGGGCAGCCGTGGGAACTCGGCACAGTTCCCAAGAAAGTCAGACCTCATAGTAATAACGATGTAGACCGGGAAGGCGGTATCTCGTTTGGCCTCAAGCAATAGATTAACGAACGCAATCGCTTCCTGAGCGAAATCGCGGCTGGCACCCTCCGACACACTCTGTGTCTGATAACGAAATAGCTCTTCGAACTGATCGACGACGATCAGAAGATTGGTTTGTTGCGGGAGGCGGGACTTGCGGAACGCGTCCAATATGCCTCGTTTGCTTATTCGCAGCGAAGTATCAAGAACCTCTTCGAGGGGTATACCACCCCGGTAGTCACGATACAGCACGCCATCGCCGGCTAAGGCATGTATCATCGCCCCGATTGGATTGCTTCCCGGTCGAAATTGCGCTATGCGCCAAGAAGTACCTGCCTCGGCCATCAGCCCACGGCGCAAGGCCGGTCGTAATCCGCAGTTCACCAAAGACGACTTACCGCTTCCCGAGGTCCCTACAACGGCAAGGAAGCGAGATTTCGCAAGCGCGTCTACCATGAAATCAATCTGGCTCTCCCGTCCGAAGAAGAGGTGCTCCTCATCGGTGCGGAATGGTCTCAAGCCAGGAAAAACATTGGGGACGTCGATCGACTCCGCAGCGCCCGTCCTGCTTGAGACGCTCATCGAGACCTCAACAGATCCAAGACTGGATTCAGGTCGGACTCGTTGAACCCGCACAATGCGTTGATAACGTAGGAATCTCCGAGCTCGACTATTTCTTGCTTGTCTTCGGTAATCGGTGCCGCCAGAAGGTTGAAGCAGTGCAGTAAGGGTCTATCGTTCCTGAATGCGGCCGCTTTTCTCAGGTCGGTGTCAACCGCATGCTTCCACGCTTCATCTCCGGCTCCATAGAACACGATCACCGCATCGCAGCGCCGCAAGAAATCTTCGTTTGCCTGGCGCACTTGCGTTGCGTTTCCTTCGAACACCGGAATAGCAACGTCCAGGCCTTGGCTCTTCAGGTACTTACGAATAGGAACGGTCGCAGCGCGGTCTCGTTGGTCACAGATTAGATGTACTAATGGTGGCGAATCGGTCAGTTCAGCGGGCTGGACGGAACTTTCCAGTTTACCGAGCACGGAGTGGATCGCTGCTTTGAAGGTTTCGACATTCGTTGTGATGAGGTCCGCTCCCTGCTGCAGAACTGGATCTCGAAGCAGGGCACCGATAAAAGCCTGATGTTCGGGTTGTTCTGCGCGGGTACCTTCCGGCAGCCAAATTATGCGATGCAATCCGGATCTGGCGCTAAGATCCGCGGCCACTTCGTTCTGAAGTTGCAACGCAGACTTGGATCCCGCGCCATCGGGGAGCTTACCCCTGGAGCTACCGATGAGGTGAACGGAAACTTGGCAGGACTCCAGCAGGCGAGTTACTTCTGCAACATACTCTGATTCAACTTCAGGTAGCTGGGCCATCTGGTCAGGAAGCACTTTGTAACCGTGTGCACGAAGCTCACCTCTTATTCTGTCGCGTTCCTCGCGTAAATCGTAGCTACTCTCAGCTAGGTAAACCGTCGGCCTTGCGGCTCCCTGCTCTTGCTTTTGGTCAGATTCTCTCTGCTTCAGCTTTGTGATCAGCTCGGCGATATCCTGTGCCAGGAAATAAATTTGTCGTCTGTAGGTCTCACCTGTACCGAAACTCGGATCTAACGGAAGTTCGCGTGTGCCATCTGATTCATAGAACTCGTACCCCAGGGCATCTCTTAAGACGTTCGGTAGTTGCTGGCGCCGCTCCGTCGGTATCCTTTTCAGCATCACACGGAAAACTCTGGCCTTGTCATCCACAGTGAGGCCGCCGTGTGATTCCGCAGACCGGCAAAACTCGTTGACTTCCTTCAGGCACCAGTCCGAATCGATATATCGAGGAGACAAAATGGAGAGCAGGACTGCAGTTTCAGGAAATTGCTTGGCGATTTCATTGGCAAAAATGTCGTTACCGTGTAACCTGTCGTCTCGCCATATCTTGGCCTCCTCGCCGATGCTTTGACTTAGATATGTTTCGAGGTACTTGTGGAATCGCGTGACCCAGCCGTGATCGTCACCCGGGGTAGGAAGATCATCCACGTGGGCGTAGCTGAGAAACAAATGCTTCCCGAAGTTCATTCCAAACCCAGTGCCTTGGTGCTAGTTTTCAGGAGCGACGCCAAGGAGCAGCAGCTAATCGTAAGTGATGAGGTATTTTATCCCCGCTGTTATTGATGTCAACAGCAAAAGGGATGGGATGAATGTGATCAGCATTCCTTCGGGTTGCTGACCAGCAGCCGACAGCGCGGATCGCCCTCGTGTTGCGCAGCCAAGAACGCCGCCGTTAGTTCCCACTGGCAAGCGCCGCGTCAGCGGGTACGTCTTCGAGTAGTACGCCAGCAACGCCTTGGTAGCTTGTCTTCGATCTGCTTGGGGCGGTCGTCGTCGCCCCAGGCATGGCTGACAAAGATGTCAGACACGGGACGAGTAAGGCATACAAGCTGCACCCAGTTCGCAGGTGTCTTTTGCGATTGCAGCAAATACCCAAAGAGACTATGCGCACTATCATTGAATTCCCTGTCGGCGCAAGAAGGTGGACATGTCACTGTTCGACCACAACAGCACGGTCTTACCTGGGTGTATGCCGCATGTGGAGTCTGCTGTCGATCTATGGCGAGATCGCCAGCCAGAAAGACACTCGGTCTGCCGCGAGGATAGCTCTCCGAGGGCACGGCCACGACGGTCGCTTGACGACCACGAGAGAGGGCAGGTCGAAGCCGGACATAAGGCTCCGGTTTGATGACTACTTGTGCCTCGAGTCGAAGCGCGCCTTCGACCGAAATTGGCGCGCACTAATCCGCGGCAGCAAGGTTACCCCAAAGGTCGTTCTGAGTACCCCCGCATGAGTCTGCGGCCGACATCGTAAACAGTTAGTTGGCGGCGCCAGCTTCTGGATCGATAATGGCCTGTCGCCCCATGCCACCGTCTGAGCAGCCGCGCGTCTTCATCTCCTACGCCCGCAGAGACGGAGCCGCACTCGCCCAGCGCCTGCAAAAGGACTTAAAGAAACGAGGCTTCGACACCTGGCTCGACACTCAGCGAATCGCCGGTGGCCGAGTCTGGAGTACCGAGATCGAGGACGCAGTCAAATCATGCCGCGTCGTGATTGCGCTGATGAGTCCGGGCTCTTCCGCGTCGGAAATCTGCCGTTCTGAGCAGCTACTCGCCCTGGATCTAGGCATTCGGGTAATCCCGGTGCTGGCGGCAAAAACCGCCGACCGCCCAATTTACCTCTACGCCAAGCAATACCGCGACTTCAGCAGCGACGCCGACTACATCGCGCGTCTCGCCGAGCTCGTCGCCGACATCCGCGGCGACACCACGGCTACGCTGCCCGAATCCTATCGCAAGACCTGCGTCACCTATCTCACCGCTCCACCGCGCGTCGCCAATTACCTGGAGCGGCGGGAAGCCTTGCACGCGCTGCGCGACGCGCTGTTTGCCGAGGACCATCGCCAACCTATCGCTCTCACCGCGCTGGCCGGCATGGGCGGCATCGGCAGGACCGTGCTGGCTAAGGTCCTCACCGAAGACGAAGTGGTGCAGCGGGCTTTCCCCGACGGCATTGTCTGGATCACCGCCGGCAAAGAGAGTAGAGCCGGTATTGCTGAGCCTGTGTTGCACGCAGCTTAATGAACGCCGCAAAGGCGGAGCCCGCATTGACAAGAAGCTGGTGGAGGCTGCCGGGCAAGACATTCTACAAAGTTTCTATCGAGATGCGTTACGAGACCCTGAGGTAAAGGGCGAACCTGATGCAGCGCGTTTCATCGAGGACTATCTCATCCAAGGTGACTTTCGCGGCGACTATTCAGAACAGGGCGCTCTCAACGAAAACAAGTTGCGTACAGAACAACTGGCTGCGCTGACTGACCGCCGCCGTCTCCTGCGAATCGTTCCCCGCGGCAATATCGCGCGCATCGAGTTGATTCACGATCGCCTTGTGCCAGTGGTCCGAGCCAGCCGTGACATCCGCAAGGCCAAGGAAGAGGAGCGACAGAAGCGCTCCCGCATCGCCACCGCTCTGTTTGCGGCATTGACGTTGGTTTTGTTGGGAACCACGATACTTGCAGTCTGGGCACTGCGGCAGGCGACCAAGCAGCAGGCAATGGCAAGTCAGGAGGCCGCGCGGGCCAAACAGGAGTCGGCGAAGTTCGCAGAAGCGTTGCAGGGCTCAATTAAACTGTCCAAGAAGTTCGACAGCCTGACTAACGAGAAGGATGTGCCGGCTGCCACGGGGTCGCAACCTTCGGCGGCGATCCTGCCTAGGGTGTACATGCAGATTGTCAACGAGCGTGATCGCGATTATGCAAAGCAGATCGCGGCGCCCCTGACAGTGGCAGGCTTTTTGTTTCTAGGAATCGAGTATGTTCCCAACGCGGCGTGGTATAAGACTTCAGAAGTTCGCTACTTCAGGGAAGCCGACAAAACGGAGGCTCAGACGATTCTGGGTGTGCTGCAAGACGCTGGCGACAAATCAGCTCACCTCCAATACATTTCTGGGTACGAGAACAGCACGAAGATACGCCCTAACCACTTCGAGATATGGCTCGCGAACGGGAGCGGCAGCAACTCTCGAAACCCGCAGTAACTTCCTATTGAATCGCCTCTAAGCTTACTCAAGATAGTCCATGCCGACATCTGCTGGCGGGCACCACGGATGATCCCAGCGTTGACCGGGACGGTGCAAATCCGATTTCAATTGTCTGATCAGTACAGCATCAACTAGCGGTGCAGGCTGCCAGCCCCACCCAATCACGCCAGAATCCACCAGAACACAGATGACGGGTTGGGGAATCCCGGCAGTTCCTGAAATTTCGAAGGCTACCTATCGGCTGCTTCCATGCGCCGATTCAGTCTCTTTGTTGGTGATCCACCAATTTCATCGAGATCCTTCAGCCCAAAGGTTGCCGGAGGAAATCTAGTCGTTTTGAAAAGCGTGGAATCCCCATTGCCAGTGCGGAGAAATCAGGCGGTTGCAAGAACACCTTCTGAATACGCTTTTGGAAACGCCAGCAACTACTTGCTCGCTTCAGCTTTCAAATCCCCCACCAGCCGCCCAAACGCCGTCTGGTACGAGTCGTGGTCCTTCCAGTTGCTGAAGTCCGGGATGAAGTACTCGCGTATCGCGCGTGCCGAGCCTTTCCGGTATCGCCGTCGAAGTGAGCCCAATCGCACAGAAGCTACTATCCCGGTCCCGCGGCGATGGCGCACCTCGGATCTCCGCTTCGCAATGAAAGGTTGGGTGGCTCCCCGCCTACTTCCATTCCCAGACCTTCGAGCTGGTGTTGCCGGCAGCATCGACCTCGTATTCGAAAACCCCGCAGGCGTTGTTCAGGCGCGCCAACTTCTGGGAAGCCGTCCGGTAGTACAGTATGCCGCGATAGCTGACTGCCCCTCCGGGCAAAAGCTTGCCCGAGCCCGAGCCTTTCCACGTGATCGGCTCGCCATCGGCCGTGATCATCGCTCCGTGGCCTTCGCCAAACACAGAGCCGTCGGGCCGGGCCTCGGACGTGTACGTTCCCATGCCGTTGATGACGACACCCAACATCGTGCCGGCGTCCTCAAACGACACTTCCAATCTAAGCGGCTCGCTCGACAGCACCCGTCTCACGATTCTCTTGCCTTTGCTTTCGCCTAGCTGATCTCCAAGCATGTCTTGACCTCCAGTTGGGCGGGACTTTCGCGCCACTCTCACGACCGCGGGCAAGTTTATCGGATTCTCAGAATATGGCAAGGAGTTTAAGAAAGGCGCTCGTCCAAGCCTCTTTGCTTGCGCGGGCGCGTTCTCGCGACCCCACCCAATCGACAGTACCTGGAGTGGACCGTTCGGTGTAATTGAGTGATTCTGGCCTACCCTGCCTTCAAGTCCCCAACCAGCCGCCCAAACGCCGTCTGATACCTGCCCTGATCGTTCAAGTTGCTGAAGTCAGGAATGTAATACTCCCGCACCTCGCGTGCCGAATCTTTCCCCGTATCGCCGTCGAAGCACTCCCAATCGCGCAGCCGCTCAAACCCCACGAGCCTGACAGGAAACAACACCCGCTTGCCTTCTTTCACTTCGCGTTTGCGGGCCTTGGCGATCTCGGTGTTTACCCACTCGCTGCTCATGCTGTGCTCCGACAGGATCAGCAGCAGCCGGTCATGCAGGCGAATCGCGTCATCGATCTGTTCATGGATCTTCCGCCCGCCCCTAATGTCGTGGGGCGCAAACCAGCAGCGCACCCCCTTGGCTTGCAGATCGGCATGCAGCCGCTCGGTGAACTCCTGGTCGTGGGTCGAGTAGGTGGTGAAGGGGTGTAGGCCAAAGATGAGAGCAGATCACCAACAGCTCCGCGGGCGGGATGGGCTGGTTCCCGTGGCGGCGCCTCATCAAGCGGAGCGAACTACGGACACAATGCTTATGCTTCTTCCATCTCTTTGAGCAAGTCCGCCGGGCTTACTAAGCGTTTAGTGGAAGGCGAAAAGAACTTCGGTGACATACCGTCGACGTCCAAATTACCAGCCAACATATCTCGCGCGTCTCGAGCATATTGCTCATACCTAGCGTTGTCACCGCAGCCTTTCGCTGTTATAGCCCCAAGCACCGCAATTCCAGCGAGAGTAATGCGTTCTCGTTTGCGCCTGAGGTCGCCAGATCGTTCGATAGCATCCAAACATGCCCTGAACTTGTCTTCAGCCGACCTATCATCTCCTAAAGGTCGATGACACTGAGCGGCAGATGCAAGTGCATAGTAGTCATTCGGGCTAAACTGAAGCGCTTCGCTGTAACGCCCCAACGCATTTTGGAAGTCCTGGTTTACGAAATACATATTCCCAAGTAAAAGTAGGGTCCGATTTCGGAGCCGCATCTGATTGGTATCCAGTTTCTTTCCCGAATTCTTAAGAGCATCATCCAACTGAGATATCTTACTTAACAGAGCCTGACATTCCGTCTGAGTGCGCTTCTCCTCCCCCAGAATGTATGACCGTATTTCTGCTTTGGTCACAGGTGAGAGAAGCTCGCCTGGTTTGTTCGCTAGGAATTTGGTGCTCAGCTCGATTTCGTGCAACGCCTCGGAGAGCTCACCCCAATTTTTCTGTATAAGCGCACGAAAATAGTGAAGAAAGGCAAATCGAAAGCGATATTCATCGTTCGTCTGTAGTTCTGCTTCGTGATCCTTCGCAAGGTACTTGGCTGCGAGGTCGAAACGCATTTTTGCCTCGACTACGTCGTTGTCGTAATACGCAATAACGCCGCACGTATACTGCAAACTGCCGCCGAGCTGAAAGTCGTTTTCTCGAAATTCCTTCTCATTCAGATAATCGTCTAGTTCGTTAACCAGTCCCTGCAGTTTGATTCCACGTTTGTACTGCTCGGGAGCGAGTGCTGCGAATTGCATTCGATTCATCGTCTTGAAGTAGTCGTTGATACCGACAGCGCTTTCGTACTTCTGTCTCCTAATGCGCTCTCGTTCCTCCTTTATGTGCTGGATTTCTTTAATCGTGTCTGCGAAGATCTTTTCTTGCTCCAATCTAAATGCAAGCGTTTGCTGTACAACATTGATGACTTCGCCGACATTCTTGACCGGATCAAACTGCTTTTCTGAGGTTGCTGCAGTCTCCGCTGCCTTCAGCTGCAGTCCGCCAAAGCTGACCTGTTGACCCACTATGGTGTTTTGGAGTTTCATCGTCTCTTTCACGATTTCATCTATTCCCCGTTGCCGCTGTGCTTCCTTTGACCGGAACAGGAAGTCGCGGATTGAGAAGAAGGCAAGAACGACCGTCGTCAATAAGACTGCGAACTGGATAAGTTTGTACATCCCCTCTACGCGATCCTGAATTTGTTGAATTTTCTCGTCCTTAAGAGCAAGAGCAAGGTTCAACCGTTCCTCAAGAAGCGACGTACGTTGTTCCAGCGTCGGGCTGGTAGGAGTTGCTGCTGTCTGCAGCGGCTCAGCTTTCTTCGCTGGCTGCGATGTCGGAGCAGCAGTCGGTTGATCCTGTGCTACGGCACGCGTTTCCGGTAGGAATATTGTGAACAGCACTGTGACGAATAGGAGCAAACTTACCTTTAGGTTCAACATACTCATCTCCGCGATCCCCGACAGTAAGAAGGAAGGGACGCTACGCACCCGCTGTCGAGACCGACCGGTGCAGTACTTGAATAACATTCTCGAACAGGATCATCGAGCCATCAAACGTCGAGTGAATGCCAAGCAGGGCTTCCGAGAATTCCAGGCGGCTCGGCGAACGATTCAGGGCTACGAAGCAATTCATATGATCCGGAAGGGGCAGGTTCGATGGGTGGCAGGAGATGATCTTCTTCGACAGATTCAATTCATCGGTAGCCTTTTTGACTTGGCAGCCTAAGAACGCACGACAGACGCTCGGCAACAGACTTGTCTGCTTTTGAAACTTGCAACCCATCCTCAGCAACTCCTCAACATCGCGCAGCGAGAGAGAATAGCGAAGATACCATCGGACCGTAAAAAGGATGATGCCGGGTTCGGTCTGCCGCCATTTGAAGGTCGCCGCTCGGCTTATCATTTCGCGATTGTTTCACGTCACCAGCCAGCAACCCCGAAAGTTGCAACCCATCCGTTATGACCGAATAACGACTCAACGTAGACCTCTTGGCTTCGCGATACGTCGGCTAAGATAGTCAAGAGGGAGAAACAGCATGGGTCATGGGCACGGATGAGTCACCCCCGAGATGCCCGAGATGAAGGCCTGGCTGTACGCGCATTCGACCAGATCAATGATGTCCGGCGCCTCTGGGGTGTTGGAGGCAACATGCCAACCCGCGAATGGCGGAGGCGTGGGTGAGTTGACCACCACGACGACAGGGACGACCGGGCTAACAGTCGTGAAGATGCCCGCATAAGTCCAAATAGCAACACTCTCGCAATTGGCGCCGAGGTAACCATTCTTGCAGACGTTTGGGGACGGGCAGTCGTCCCTCAGCCCCGGCACGCAGTCCCAGCCAAGGCAACCTGCGAACATCTGGCTCTTCTCGGCGTTGGTCAGCAGCGCATTCCCATTGGCAAGGTCGTTGATCACGCTGAAGATCTGGTTCGCGCTCAGATTCCAACCGCCGGCGCCACATGTGAGCGACCAATCGCCCCAGTTGTTGCCTGGAGTTTCATTGGTTGGAGACGGGTAGGAAAGCATACCGTTGCTTCCAACGGGCGGCGCGCACGTGCTCGCGCGAACGCCAACAGGCTGGAGAACGTTTGCGTTCACGTAGTTGATGTAAGCCGCCGAGCTTTGCGCGGCCCGTGTCGGCCCATCGGGGGAAGATGCTATTGGCGACGGGTTCTGGATCAGCGCCGGCATCAACTCCCGCAACAGCGCGAAGTTGCAATTGCCGTACTTTGGCTTGCCGATGTTGGTTAGGGTCACCCCGCCGGCTACCAGGGTCTCTATATCGGAGTACGCGTCAGCGTTACCGCAATTGGGCGTTTGGCCGAATCCCGACGTATGGGTCAGCAATTCTCGGAAAGTAATCTTGCTGACGGATGGATCCTGAACCCAATCGGGATAGATATACTTGGAGATTTTCTGGTGGATGGTCAGTCCATCCTTTTCCAGCAACTGCAAAATGGCAATCGCGGTTATCGTCTTACTGACGCTCGCGATGTTCGTCACCAGGTCGGGCGACATCAAAGTCAGGGGTGGGTCGGTGGCTTCGCGCCCCAGCCCGCCATAAACCGGGGGCGCTCCTCCCGCAATGCAAACAAACCCGATGGCAGGGGAGGGCGTTATACCGTTGACCATAGGCGGGTTCATCAAGTAGTTGCTGACGTTTGCGCAAATGTTGGCCTCGGAAACGCAGTTTTTGCCAGTGGGGTCGCAAGCCGTGATGTCGCATACCACCGTTATGTTTGAAACGCCAGTCCCCGATGCCGTTCCGCTGCCATTGGACACGTTGCAGTGCTGGCCCGAGGGTTGGAGCGAGACCGTTACGCTATAGCCCGCGATATGGGTGAAAAATTCGAACTGGCCGTTGGCTACCGTTAGGGTAAGGTTGTTGTCTTGGAGCGTCACGGTATTGCCTGGCAAGAGGCCGGAGACTGTGCCGCCAATTTTATAGGCAGGAGAAAGAACGCACTCAGCCGTTGAGCTGAACTGCGATGCCGACCCTTGGCATATCCCATCGATCGGGCCGGCTTTGACCGTCGGGCATGGGGTTCCTGGCGGCTCTGCCCTTGTGGGCACCCACCCCGAGTCGCTTGTGCATTTCCAGTCCAGAGCACAGGGATTGAAGGGTATCGTACCGCATTGTGCTTCCACACGGATGGTGCATGAACCCAGAACAAACGGAATGATGGCAACCACTGCGAGGATTCCCTTCATATCACCCTCCGTACGACGCAGCCACCGGCATCGCCACGGTGACCATGAACCTAGCAACCTCGACTTCACTGCAACCTCGAGCCAGTGCCAGCCCGCCAACTTCTGCACTGGGACGGCGAGCGCGTGCAATTGCGCGCTGAAGACGACCGACCCAACCTATACACCCAGCATCTTTGCCCAGTGCCAGGCGGCCTGCAGCACTTAGGCGGTCAAGGATATCGACTGCCCCGACAGCGGTTGCTACGGTTTCGGTTTGACGATGCCCTCCACCTTCAGTAACGTAACGCACCTAACGCCGCCGACACCTTCGTGTTTCGCTAATAATTCAAGCTGGAACGCAGGGTTCGCGCCTTCGACCGTCAACAACGGCGGATGCCAGTACACGACGATGCCGAGCAGTGACTTCTGCTCCACCGAGCACAAGCAGCGCTCTTCTGCCGCAGTGGACCCGAATCCATAGTTTGCCGGTTGAACAGAAAAGGCCGCCCACCCGAATTGGCCTTCGGTTTCTCACGGCATTCGCTTCTTGAGCTATACTCCCGACTGTTTTGAAACCGCGATGACTAGACTGTTGTTTCGCACAATTCCGCCTATGGTTTGGCCATCTTTTCGATGTCGGCGGATGGAACTTGGCGTCCCAGAATCTGGCGCAGGGCTTCTTCGAGCATTTCGTCCCTGCCGGCGCGGATTCCTGCGATCGTCGGCCTAACCTCCACGTTGGGGACGATGCCAATCCCCTGGGTTGGCCTCTTGTCGGGATAGAATACTCCGAGGCCACTGATCCCCGTTCGCAGACCTCCTGGCAAAGTGAAAAATGATACGTTGCCGTCCGCCCCGGCGGTCTTTGCTGCCCACGACAATCGCCCCAGGCGCCGCCCGAAACGCCATGCTCGTGTACTCAGCCTGGCTTATGGACGTTTCATCGACCAGGATCACGATTGTCCCCGCGTAATGCGGCTGTTGTGGACTCAGCGTCATCGGTTCCGTAAAGTAGAAGGCGCCAGGGTTAGCCAGATCGCCGTGGGTAAAGCGTGCAAACTCAGTTTCGCTGTTGACCAGGAGCGTTCCCAGCGCAAACACCATAAAATCCGAAGGGTAATTGCGAATGTCGATGATCAGTCCCTTCGTGCCGGCGGCCTGCTCGACGTAGCTACCGGCGTCCGCGGACTTAACCGAAGACAGGGTGAGATAGGCAACGTCTTTCGAGAGCAGGCGGAAGGCTGGTCCCGGCAAGTCGTGTCTCCCGGACCGGGAATCCTGGCGGCCAGGCGGTATTCGCGTGACCTTGAGTTTGAGCTCCTGGCTGTCGCGACGGACACTGATGCTCGATTCGCCGCACTCTCCCCGAGTCATTGACAGGCCCATCCTCCACAGTCGCGTTGAGTCGTTAGACGCTGAATAATACGGCTTCCAACTTTCCAGGAGCTTGCTGACCGGGATGCCATCGAGTTCCGTAATGACATCGCCAATTTTCAATTCTGTGAGGCTCTTGGGATCCGCAGAAGAAAATCCGTTGATCACCGCGAGACCGTCAACGAAGCGCACGTTCACTGGAAGTTGGCACTTGCCCAGCGGTGGCTGTACGTCCAGCGCGCCCACCAGGTAAGCGTGACCATCGCGGGCCTCGGCGATAAGCGCCAGCATTTCCTGCCGGTAGGATTCGCCAGTCTTCGCTAACGCGATTCGGGGTATGAACGCCGTCAACACATGGTTCCAATCCTCTGCCGTCAAGTCGCGATTGGGGGACCAGTATTCGATAATGTTCCAGCACCGATAAAGACTCAGAAGCTGAAATCCAAAGTCGGAAAATTTGAGATTCGTGTAACCAGGTTCGTGGTCGAACACAGGATTGCCGACCTTATACACCTGGGAGACGTAAAACTGCTTGCCCAACAGGCGATTTTCGCGGATCGATCGCAGAGTCCGGCTGAGATCGGCTCCCAGCAACTTCTCGTTCGCGATCCAATCCAAATCTGGCCGGAACTGGAGATCGACTTCGTCCAACTTGGCGCAAGGATCGCAATGGTTGACGACGCCCAGAGCTGCAGTCCAACCTTGGAGAGCGGCGTTCGCCGCCGCGTGATCTCGCGCGGCGAGGATCGCCGGCAGGACGCGGAAAAGCTCATAGTCCCAGTGGCGCTCGCCCGACGTGACCCGGGGATGATAGTACTTCAGGAATCCCCACACTTTGCCTAGAGTCGCCAGATTATCAATCTGAACTTGCGTAAGTTCACTAACGCTGATCCCGGAGCCGAAGTCGAACTCGTGATCTCGATCAAGAACAGTTGTTGGCGGCTGCGCTTTAGGCGCTTCCCAAACCGGCTTGCCGTCCACCAGCAACTGTAAATCGTCGGCCCACGCTTTTCCGGTCCCGGTGACTACCACACCAAAGAAGAGTCGCTTCGCCTCTGGGACGACATGCAGCGCGATGGAATATTCCTCCCACGCTGTGGTTCCCTTCAACTGCTGGGCCTGCATGTTGTCGAAAGCAAGGCCGGGTGTGTCTCCGTCCTCGCGCATCCATAAACCAGCGGAATCGCTCACCTCTTCAGTGCGCAGGAATCCTCGCAACTCGATCGTGACTCCTGAGAAGTCCATGGGAATAGATTTGGTAATGGTGGAGAACTCGGCGGGACTGTCGGAATGTCGTTCGATTCGTGCGGACCACCGTCCGCCATGGACGACCTTGTCGTCCGCGAAGATCGTACCCGCCGGACCGCCGCCCCACCCCCCGGGCAGACCGGCCCTTACGGGAGCCTCAAAGCTCAAGGCTGCCTCTAGCTCAGCTCGATTCGTCACCATGCCGGACTTGGCTTCCTGCGCGTAACTAGCGAGTACAAGCGCCAAACACACCAGCGGAACTACGAACCGTGCCATCGCCAGATGATAATCCGTTTCAAGCGCGCAGCGCGTCTTTATTTAGGCTATGGTTCGGAAACGCGCGAGTTTATTAGTTGATGAACCGTGCGGTGCCCTGCCGCACACATCAGTGGACGCTCCACGGATGACGGCAATTTGGAAGTTGACTTAGTTGGGGCTTCGCATGAGTTGAAGCTTCAAACTCATGGATGTCTACTCAGAAATCTTGAAGAGACAGTCGGTGTAGATAGATGTTGTGAATTCGCCATCTCACAAGTAATCCGGGGCTGAAGTTCCCGTTCGTGATGTCAAAATGGGGCCGTCCGGCAAATAAATCCGTGTACTGTATATGCACTGTCAAACGTGGGATAGCTAATTTCTTGCCGTTCTAGGAGTTTCTGAAGTTTCTGCGGCGTATCGATCGCGAATTTGCGGGCGGCAAGACTCTGCACGTCGTCATGGACAACTACGGGACTCACGGCACAGCAGAGGTCAAAGCCTGGCTGAGGAAGCATCCCCGCTTCGTGATCCACTATGTGCCCACCAGTTGTAGCTGGTTGAACCTGATCGAGCGATGGTTCGCTGAACTCACCAACAAACGCATCCGTCGCGATTCCTTCTTCAGCGTCGACGAACTTGTCGCCGCCATCAACGACTTCCTCACCGCGTGGAATGAAAATCCGAAGCCATTCGTCTGGACCGCGACGGTCGATTCCATCGTCGCTAAACTCGCCCGTTGCCGCCAAACCCTGGAACAGATCCAGCCTGGTTGCATGGCCCCGAAACGCCGCAAACGTTTGTCCAGCTAATTCGTGGACACTACACTAGCTACTTGACAGATGTCATATACGGTTGTATTTATATGCCATATGTCCCGCGCCAGTCAAGGGCTCAAAGCCAAACGTCTCAATCATGCTCGGGACCTGCTACGGCAGCTCGATCATTTACCCGATGCCGTCTCTCGCATGGTGCGAGACAGCACCCTCTCTCCACGCCAGGCCTATCGTTATCTGCAACAAGCACGGCATCTGAAGCAGCCGGTTCCGGTGAGCGATACCAAAGTCGCTTTTACTGTGAAGCTTTCTCGCAAATTGGTGAAGCAAGTTCGGACTGGTGCCCAGGACGCCGGCTTGTCCTTGAGCGAGTTCGTGAGCCGGGCGTTATCGGCGCAACTAACGCGGAGACGAGGGCGTGGCTGAGCGGCGTACCCTCGGCCGCAAGCTTCAGTTCCAATATCTGTTTGATCGTTTGGTACCAGATAAGCTGGAACAGGCTTATCAGCTGTTGGTCCCCGACCATGCCCGCCCGATTCGTTGCCCTGTCACGACTTTCCCGCAGGAGAATTCGCATGACGCAAGCCGCGGCCATCTATACCCGAGTGTCTTCCGATCGCCAGAAGGAGGAACACACGATTGCCAGTCAGACTGCAGCCCTGCTGGAGTACGCGCAGAAGCACAGCTACGTCGTACCGCCGGAATGGGTATTTCAAGACGAAGGCTATAGCGGCGCTACCTTGATACGGCCCGGATTAGAGGCGTTGCGTGACTTGGCAGCGCAAGGCCAGATGGTGGCGGTTCTGGTGTATTCGCCGGACCGGCTGAGCCGTAAGTATGCCTATCAGGTTTTGCTGGCAGAAGAGTTCTCCCGTTGCGGGGTGCAATTGGTTTTTCTCCAATCCCCAGCCGGGACCACAGCCGAGGATCAACTGGTGGTGCAGTTTCAAGGGATGATAGCGGCATATGAGCGTGCCCAAATCGCCGAACGGAGTCGCCGCGGAAAACGGCACAAGGCGCAGCAGGGCGTGGTGAATGTGCTTTCCGGGGCCCCTTACGGCTACCACTACGTCAAGAAGAGCGATGTCTCGGCGGGTTATTACCAAGTGGTGGAAGCGGAAGCTCAGGTGGTGCGCTGGGTGTTTGAGATGTACACGCAACAACAGCTCAGCATCAATGCCATGGCTCGACAATTGAATCAACGACAGATTCTCACCCGCAGCGGAAAGGTTGGCTGGCGGCGCCAAACGATATGGCATATGCTGCGCAATCCGGCTTACCGAGGAACGGCTTGCTATGGCAAAACGGGCCTGCAACCGCGACCGCAGAGCACTCGGTTTCTGCGGCAGCGAAAGCATTCGCCGCATCCAGACATGGTCAACCGTGAGCGTCCAAGGAATGAGTGGATCGAGGTGAGCGTCCCCGCACTAATCGATGAATCGGTGTTTGCTTTAGCTCAGGAACAGCTACAAAAGAACCAACACTTTTCTCCTCGACGAACCAAAAGGCCTTCCTTACTGCAGGGACTTTTGGTGTGTGAGCAGTGTGGCTATGCGATGTACGGGACGTCTGGGGGAAAACCCCAGCACCGGTTGTATTACTACCGATGCCAGGGTGCGGATGGATATCGCTGGCCCCAGGGTACACGGTGCACCAACCGTCCGGTGCGGCAAGATTATCTGGACCAGATCATCTGGATGCAGATCATCGCCTTGTTGGAAAATGAAAAGCTGATTCAGTCCGAGATTGATCGCCGCAGAGAAACGGCCGGCAAGACGGATCCCTGCGAGCGGCGTAAAGAAATTCTCCGCAGTGAGCAGGCACGTTTGCGCAACCAGATGGAACGCTTAATCACTTAAATCCGGCGTGAAATTCAGTGCTTCCATATGAATTTAGCCGAAAAATGCGCATTTGCATGCGGAGTTTATGCAGCAGTCGATCTAAGTGTTAGTGGAGCTGCTTCAGCCTTCCAGCGCTTTCAACTTGTGAACTCGATGCAGGATTTTCTCTCCTGTTTTGGCTATGAGAGGTGAGTTGACTAATCGCAGAGTAGGTCGGTTCTGTGGGCGCGTAAGTTCCCCCGGCAGCCAGAAGAGCCTATGCCGGAGTTTGCTTAAGGTCAGGCTTTGCCATTCTTCAGGTAGACACGTCCGCTGAAAAGCTGTCACTAGGTTGTAGGCCAGTCGAACCACTTCCAGATAGAGTGCGTTGGCCTCAAATGCACGAGTGGGAATCTTTGACAGCGCATAGTCCTCGCGGATTTCCCGGATGCGCCGCTCCATTGCGGCGCGACCATCGTAGAAGTGCCACACGCCGGCAGGTGTCAGCGGTAGGTTCGTGTGCCAGGCTCGGTAAGCATAACGCTTCATGACAAACAGGGTCGGCTCTGGGTCACTCTCCTGGATTGGCCTACGTGCCACAATGCAGCGCCGGGCGTGTGGCCAATCCTGGGGATGGTGCTCAAATTCCGCGATTTCCCAACTGGGATTCAGTCGCTCATAGCGCAACCTCCCGAGTTCGCGCTTCAGCGAGGGGATCATGCGTGCAACCACGGCGTATTGGGCCGTCGAACGCAGTTCTAGCAAATCTAAAACAGGCCCGTACCCGAAGCCAGCATCCGCTCGCACTCGGAACTCGCGAATGGCGGAAGGGCTAGAGAGGAAACAACAAGCCAACAATTTCTCGCTGCCCGCCCAGCTTCCCGCATCTCCGCGTCGCAATTCGACATCCCAGAGGAAGGAGGAATTAGCTTCTACACAAAGCAGTGGGTCATAGGACCGCTTGCCACGATAACGCGGATTGTAACCAACTTCAGCGCCTTCCTGATGACCGAAGGATGTCACCACTGTGCTGTCCAGATCGAAAAGGAGACGCGAGCGATGTTCTGGCAAGTGGATGAACCTTTGCAGCAGACGATCGTTGGCACGGTGTAACTGCTCCCGGAGATGAACCGGCGCGTTCAGCAAGAATCGTCGCAAGGTTTGTGGATCAGGAAAGCTGGGCAATCCGGTCAAGTATTGAAAGGTTCCGTTTGCACGCAACAGCGACGCGGTCTCAATACGATCTAATCCCAACACGATGGGGTAGACCAATGCCATGAGCATTTGCGGAACACTGTAGTGTCGGTTTCGGCGAGGATAACGGATCTGCTGCGCGAGGAAGTCTCGAAAATGCAGCACTCGCGTAAATTCATGCAGTAAGTGAATGCCACCAAAGTGCGTTAGACCAGCATGGTTAAAGGCGATTCTGACATTCTTAGGCGATCGACGCACTTAAAGCCTCACCTCACCGAAAGTGATGTGAGGCTTACGGTACCACGATAGCCTTCCCACCCGCTCCAGAAGGGCATTTGGGCCGCTTTTTAAACGTCAGAATGCGCCGGATTTAGGAATCACGGCCTATCAAGACGGGCTGCTCACCCTGGAACAACTGCGTGAGAGAATGCCTCATCTCAAGCAGCAATCGCAAGCGGTGAACTCAGAATTACAAGTGTTGGAGATGGCAAAGCTAGACCAATCCAGGTATCTGAAGCTCGCCGAAAGCCTGGGTGGATTTCGCAACAAACTGCGTGCCCGTGCGGAGACGCTGGATGTGAAGGAGCGCCAACAGATCTTGCGCTTGCTGGTGAAAGAAATCCTGGTTGGCTTTGACACTCTTACCATCCGCCATTCGATTCCGATTCCTTCCGACGACGGACCTCCATCCAACGATCCCAGTCCTACCCCCTCCCGACAACCCGATTATCCTTTGCGCCCTAGGCGTGTACGCGCCCGTTCTCGCAAAGCATTCGAAGCACTTCTCACTCGAAGACTCTTCTTGTACCGGGCTAAAACGTCTTGATGTACTCGATAAGTGAACGCTTGTCGTCGTCGCTGAGTCCCGATTCTTCGGCGAACATGCTGGTGCCGAAATAGTGCCCGCGATTCACCACGAAGTCGGGGCACTTACTGAGTTCAAGGAGCGGTTCGACCAAGTTTGCGAAAGCTTTCTTGGCATCTTCATCGGATGCTCCCTTCGGTAGGCCGTTCAGGTCGTGCTTCATTTTCAGCAGCAGGTTCAAGACCTTCTCCTGGCGCTTAAGCCTTTCAGCAGGATCAGTCACTTCACCGAGAATGTCGAGGTTAGCCAGCAGATCGACCGGCGTCCCGGCAGGAATTGGCCCAATCTGCACGCCACCTTCCCCGAAGATTGAGGGGAAGTAACGCTCGCCCGGGCCCAGTAGCGGTTTCAGAAAATCAGGAAGAAAGCCACCCGGAACTCGTAGGTAGCTGGTTGCGGTAGTGCGATCGATGGATCCCGGAACCTTGTCGCCAAGCAACTGGTCTTTCTCGCGTTTCTCGGGCCAGAGCATCTTCTCAATCGAGTCCTGAAAGGAGCGCATGCGAGCTTCTACAGCTGGACTCGGATCAAACTTGCCAACTGCGTTGTTTTGCAGAAACGGCGCTGTTGACCAGGCGCTAATGAGCGACGCCGGCCGTGTGTAGCCGCGGCCACCGGCGGGCATCGAATAGGTGCGCGCTTCGCCCGTGTACGGGTGGTACCAGGTAACTGAACCGACGGATGGAAGTTCCTTGTAAGTGTGTGAGGAGAAGTTGTCCCAAATGTTGCCTTCGATCGAGTTGGTGGCCAGCGGACTGCATGCGTTGGTCTGCAACAAAGTCACTGGCACACGCAGATCGGTTGACAGGTAATTCTGATCGAGGAAGTCCGGCTGCTGCACCATCTGTCGCATCTGCGACTTGAACTCTTCTGTCTTCGTCCACGCCCAGTACTTGTTCCAGCAGTCCAGATAGTTTTTGCCCGAGCATCCGCCCGGATCCACTCCCGGAGCAGGTTGCGGAATTTTGCTGGAATGGCACCGGGCGCAGCGCTCGGCAAAGACGACCTTGCCGCGGTCCAACTTCGCCTTGTCTTTGGTGAGGTAAGCATCGCCTCCTGGCGCGTCTTTGAGCAGGTGCGGGGCGGTACTCTTCAGGAAGAACTGCGCCATCTGGAACGTCTGCTCCTGCGCGACATTCCAGTAAGTAGAGTTCTTGTTGGCCACCGCAATTTCGATCGGCGTGATGGGTTTGCCGCCAACGAGAGGGCGGAAGTGCAACAGCCACTCTTCACTGAAGAGGCCGATGTTCAGGTACACACGATTCAGAGCACCTAGAGCGCCGACGGAGTCAGAGCCGTCCTTCAGGATCTTGCTGGTGTAGACCGTGTTGGGCGGCTGGAAGAATTGCGTAAGCGGTCCCTCGTGCACAAAGTCGTTGAACTGCTTGTTATTCAACTCTCCGCCGGCGAGCGTCTCCTTGCCCCAGCGCATGGCGATGTTGAGCCTCCATGGCAAGCCGTACACGGCATTCATGGTGCGCGGGTTATTAATGTTATCGGTCGAGACCAACGAGGTATCGAGACTGCCGGGTCGCGAGGTGTGGAACAACTGGAAAGCAAAGCTGCTGGGATCCGCCTCCCACGTGAAGATGCGATCTACCCAGAAATATTGAGCGCCAACGTTAGAGCTGAGGTTTTCCCACTTGGGATTTTCTGGATCAGCAGGCGGCTTAACTGGATTTGGGCCAACATGACAGAAGCCGCACGTCATTCCAACCCGGTACGGCCTGACCAGCTTCTTATCGTTGTAATAGGTCGGGTCGTCATAGAAGCGCTTAGGGTCCCACTTCTTGGCTGCGGCCTCGTCGAAGTTGGGATTCGGGAACAGGCGCAGGCCGACGATGCCAGTGGCATACCCGTAGAAAGAGCCCACCGGTAGGTTCTTCCCTCTCGCACCGATCTTTACGCCGGGATATTTCTGTTCGTTTTCAAACGGGTCGGGAGGGCAGTCCGCACGGCGTTTGTCGAGCCATAAACCGTAGCGTTGTGGATCGGGCCCGGTAGCTTTGTCAAAACATGGTTCATTCACCAGGCCGAGATAGTTCCAGCGATTATCGCGGCTGAACTTGAGTCCCGGGTACGACGACAACGTTTTCAGAAAATCGAGCGTGCCGACGCTCGCGTTGGTCATCTCTTCCCAGAGGCGGTCATTGCCGCCGGTCCAGACGATCCACATGTTGCGGCCCTTGATCTCGTCGCTGGTAAAGGCAAGGCCGCCATCCATATCGTGGAAATAGTCTTCGTCAGCAGCGGGGAACGTAGCCGGGGCGCGGCCAGCGCGGAGCGCCTCGTCTTGCACCTCTCCGGACTTAGGCTGCTTACTGCAGCTGCTGAGGAATACGAGAAATACTGCTAGGTACAGCAGGCATCTGGGCCCCGACCGAGCCATTGACTTCGTTCCTCCGAGAGAGAACTTGTTCGGTATCGAGACGACGAGCAGCGCGGGCCCTTGAATATCAGCACATACTTATCTAGTGAAGCTAAGCTTAACGCAGACAGCGTGCTTACACTGCAGTGACCGCGTGCAACAAGTTTGGACTTGGAATGCTCGCCTCCAAAAAACTGAATTCAGTTGGCGTGCAATATACCACGAAACGAAGGAAAGTGACCGCCTTGAATACAAATTCAGAACTACAGGCAAGGGCCCGAAGTATAATCTCGCGACAGTTAAACCGTCCGCCTGAAGGAGCAGGGGTCTCATTGCTGCAGGGGAATTGCCGGGCGAGTATCTTCAGACCGACGATGAACTGCGAGACTATGTTCGCTACAACGCTTGGGGACACCATGCGTCGTGCAGTTGCGCGTTCGGCCCGCGTGAGCAGAACGGCGTGCTCAGTACCGATTTTCGCGTACTCGGAACAGAGGGCTTGCGCGTGGTGGATGCTTCTGTGTTTCCGCGCATTCCGGAATTTTTCATCGTCAGCGCGGTTTACATGATCGGCGAGAAGGCAGCCGAGGTGATTCCGGCCGATGCGCAGAGTTGATCGTCGCCGCGGAGGCGGTGCGCCAACTCGTCTTTCCGTGTTCGTCTTTCCTTTGACAAATTCCCGCCCCGCCGTCATAGTGGGGCGCGCTTTCACTTGCGGGAAGTTTTGCCATTCCGGACCTTGCTTCCAACACGAGCCGTCCGCAGCCGAAGGCCAATACAGGCTCCGCCTGGTTGAACTGGCTCTCGGACGCATCAACCGCATTCGTGAATCTGGAGCGCCGCTTCGATCCGCTGTTTCGCCCGGCGTTCGATGCTATCCTGCGCGATCCGATTGCGCGCGCGGTCGCCGCCGTGATCAATAAGCGGCGTCCGAACGAAGACCTGAAGATCGCAGAGGAGCGCCTGCTGCCCGACGAAGAGGCCTTCGTTGACTCGATCATTTCCAGCTTCGACACGCAGATGCGGCTGCTGTGGAAGCCCGGAGGCTTCGAGCGCGGCGGCAATACGAAGACACACGGCATCGTCCGCGCCGAATTTATCGTGCACGACAATCTGCCTCGGGAGTTCCGTCAAGGTATTTATGCGGAACCCAAGAGCTATCGCGCGTGGGTGCGCTTCTCAGGACCCGGGCCTTACATCACGCCCGACATCGACGACGTGGGCTTCATGAGCATGAGCATCAAGCTGATGGGAGTGCCCGGTCCCAAGCTGATGGACGAGGAGAAGTTCACTCAGGACATGACCGGGGTCTCGACCCCCACCTTCGTCACCCCGGATGTAAAGGCCAACGCGCAGCTGCAGCTCGAGAGCATCAAGAACGCGCAAATCTTCTACTTCGTCAATCTTCACAACTCGCACCTGCTCGACCTGATCATGCAGGGGTTGTGGATCAAGACGCAGAGCAGCCCGTTCGAGGCGCCGTACTTCAGTTGCGTTCCCTATGCACTGGGTGAAGGTCAGGCGATGCAGTACTCGATGTGGCCGAAGCGGAGAAAGCGCACTCCGATACCGCGGCTGCCCTTCCGTCCTCCGGATGATTACCTTCGGCAGGCGATGGTCAAAGCCCTCGATCAGGAGGATGTCGAGTTTGACATGCGACTGCAACTGCAAAATGACCCGCACCTGATGCCTATCGAGAACAACGCTGTGCTCTGGCCGGAAAGGCTCTCGCCGCGCGTTTCGGTAGCGACAGTGCACATTCCGCGGCAGAAGTTCGACTCGGTGGCGCAGATCAACTTCGAAAAGCGGCTTTCCTATAATCCATGGCATTGCATTTCCGAGCATCGCCCCTTGGGCAATCAAAACCGCGCTCGTCAGCGAATGTATTGGGCACTTTCCACCCTGCGGCACAACATGAACAACATCCTCCATTACGAGCCCACCGGTGACGAATTCTTCGAGTAGAGCCGCCCTCCGTTGCGCCACGCCAAGGGTCCTCGTTCCGACCGAGGCCTTTTAGGCCGAAGGGAGAGCCGAGCCTGAACGCAGTCGAGGGAATCTGCTTTCGCTTTAGGGCGCAGCCACCGCCGCATGAAACGCTGCTCTTCCCGCGCACACTATGCTCCAGGTGGCAGACCCCTTTGCCCGCGAAGGAAACAAGCATTGTTCCAAACAAGCATTGTTCCATTGACAAAATCCTACTCTGCCGCCATAGTGGGCGGCACTTTTCTAAGGCACCTTTCTAAGAGTTGACGAAATCCACCTGGCGGGGCAACCTAGTGTCCCGAGGAGAACGAGTATGGCTTACACGACGAAGCAACTTTTGGCGATGTCGCAAAAGCAATTGGACGACCTTTTCACCAACAGCCCGGCGGGCGACATCCCCAACGGCGAAGGCCAAGGGACCGCCATCATCGCGTCAGGGACTCCTTTCGGTGAGGAAGCTGCATCCCTCGTCAACATATTCTGTTGGCAAGGCAAGACCTTCGATGCCGCGCATGGAACGCTCACAAACCGCATCCTCGCGTTCGGACTCAACGCGATCGTCGCCCAGGTCTACAAAGCCCCAAGCTGGTTCGATAACAAGGAATGCATCGTGCTGGACTACTCGCAGACCTCGCTGGTGGCCAGCCACATCCGCGACGAGATCCGCCAGATCGGCCCTGGCCAGTATCTCGGCCTGGTGTATTGGGACAAGACCCGCACCATTCACTTCGCGCTGCAGTTCTGAAGCTGCATGACGCCGCAATCCAATTTCATGGTGCTCGCGCCCATACTTCCGGGTCGCGTGGGTGAGCTGCGCCAGCTGCTGGCCACCATGAATCGCAAAACAGGAGCGGTCGATCCGGCGAACCCGCTTGTTCCCTTCGGTCAATTTGGCCAGCTCCATTTCGCCCGGTTCCTGGTGCTGGATGATTCGACGCTGAACGATATCACCGCGTTCGGATTGCCGCGCGTTGACTACCCGACGTATTTGACGTTTCTCGGCGACTTCGATGGCCTTGATGATGCCTTCTGGGCGGAACTCGTGCAGCGCGCTGGCAACGGACTCCGCAAGATCTTCTCGTATTGTGAAGGATTTTCTGCTAACACCGACCTGCTCGCCTGGATGAAGGCTCACAACGTAACTGCCATGGCGATGTACTTCAATTGGGTCGGGAGGACCGTGCTGCAGGTTCGCGAAGAAAATGCGTTGCGGCTGGCGCTCGAGAACTTCGTGCAGGAAAATGCCGCGTCGCTGCGATCCATGCAACCGCAGCAGACACACGAAACCTTGAGGCGCTTCGTTGCGACCGAACAGCAGTCTGGGGGTCTGACACTCACGCCTCCTGAGCCAACGCCTCTCGGCTGGCAACTCCGCAAGCTTCTTAACCTCATTGGTGTGCCCCTGCTCCTGCTCATTCTGACGCCGTTTTTCCTGCTGTATCTGCCGGTCTTTCTATTTCAGCTTCGGCGGCGCGAGCTCTCAGATCCCGACATCGCTCCGCGCGTTGACCCGGCGCATGCGCACCAGTTGGCTGTGCAAGAAGATTATGAAGTAACCAACCAGTTCAACGCCTTCGGCAGCGTCAAGCCCGGTTTGTTCCGTCAATGGCTGCTGGCCTTTCTGCTCTGGATCATTAGCTACGCCGCGCGGCATATCTACACTCGCGGCAAGCTTGCGCGTGTGAGCACCATCCACGCCGCTCGCTGGGTCTTCCTCGACAAGAAGAAGCGAATGCTGTTTGCCAGCAACTACGATGGCAGCCTCGAAGGCTACATGGACGACTTCATCAATAAAGTCGGATTCGGGTTGAACATCGCCTTCAGCAATGGCATTGCGTATCCGCGGACGAATTGGCTGGTCCTGGATGGCTCCAAAAATGAGCAGAAGTTCAAGTACGTTCTTCGCAGGCACCAGTTGCCGACCGAGGTCTGGTACAAAGCCTATCCCGGGCTGACGGCGCATGATTTGCAACGCAACACACTAATTCGCCAGGGGCTGGAGAAGCCGGCGATGAACGACTCCGGGATCAGAGAATGGTTGCAACTTTTCTAAAGGCGGCGCGGAGATGACGGTCGCGCGGGTGGACTTCAACGACATCCAAGGGCTAGTGCGCTTTGGTCACGGCAAGCTCACCGACTGCAGCTTCTATCTGCTGAATATCCGCGAAGCCGCCGCTGCATGCGCATGGCTCGCCGCGGCGCAGATCACCGACGCCGTCACTCGCGATGAGGCTCCGCAGACTGCCCTGCAAATCGCCTTCACCCGCGAAGGGATGCAGGCCTTGGGGGTAGCACCGGATGTGCTCGCCGGATTTTCCGACGAGTTCCTGAGCGGTATGATTGGAGAGGACAACCGGCTGCGCCGGCTGGGTGACGTAGGAAGCAACGACCCACGGTATTGGAGCTGGGGAGGTCCGGAAAGAATTCCGCATCTCCTCGTAATGCTCTACGCACGGCCAGGACAGCTCGACGGATGGACACAAACCGTCAAAAGTCTCCAGTGGACAAGAGCGTTTGACGTCCTCGCATTTCTGCCCACGTCGAACACGGTGGGTTTCGAGCCCTTCGGGTTTGCCGACGGTCTCAGCCAGCCAGCTCTCGACTGGCCGCGAGAGCGCAATCCGCAGGGCGACAAGCTGGCTTACAGTAACCTGATCGCGCTCGGCGAAATCCTGCTCGGGTATCCAAATGAATACGGCCGATACACCGACCGGCCGCTGCTCGATCCCACAGCACCTTCTGCTACGCTGCTACCGCCTGCGGAAGATGTTCCACAGAAGCGCGACCTGGGTCGCAACGGAAGCTACCTCGTCCTACGGCAATTGCGCCAAGACGTCACCGGTTTCTGGCGCTTCGTCGACTCGCAGACAAATTCCGCCCCCCAAGCGCGCCAGGCTCTCGCGGAGTCGATGGTGGGCCGCAGAATGAAAGGCAATCCGCTGGTGCCGCTCTCCAAGGATAGGATCGAAGGCATCGCGCCACCCGATACAGCGACGAACCAGTTCACTTTCGATTCCGATGGAGCGGGAACGAAGTGCCCCTTTGGCGCCCATATCCGCCGAGCTAATCCGAGGAGTGCCGACATGCCGCCGGGGACAAAGGGCTTTTTCTCGTGGCTGCTGCACACCTTTGGATTCGGCAGCAAGAAATTTCGCGACGACGCCATAGCCTCTACACGATTCCATCGCCTGCTGCGCCGCGGACGCCAGTACGGCCCCCCGATACCGCCGGAACAGGTACAGCAAATCAATTATCCCGACAATATCGAGCGCGGCCTCTACTTTCTGGCCCTGAACGCCAACATCTCACGCCAATTCGAATTCGTGCAGGGTGCTTGGGTGATGAGCACCAAGTTCAGTGCGATGACCGAAGAGAGCGATCCTTTGTTGGGCAACCGCTCAGCAGTGCCGGGTTGTCCATTCACCGATACCTTCTCGCTGCCACAGGAGAGCGGCCTGCGTATTCGCCTTACCGGCGTTCCGCAGTTCGTGACCGTCCGCGGCGGGGCGTACTTCTTCCTTCCAAGCCTGAGCACCATTCGCTATCTCGCCAGTTTGACTCTACACAAATGAAACTGGATTGGGTCATGTCGCCACGTTCCTCCGCTAGAAGATCGGCAAGCAGGTCTCCGCGCCACTACGCCGAAGAGTACGATTGACATTGGAAAAGGCTCTACAATAGTTGCCGAATTCTGCGTCCGCATCACCTGGTCATCGGAACGGCGACGAGCGAAAGGCGATAACGTGAAATGGCTGGTTCTGGTTTTGTTTCTAGCTAAAGGCTGTTGCAAAACCCCGATTCTTCAATTCGGCGCTTGAAAGCCGGTAATTTCGTGGGGAAGGTTGCTCGATGGCGTTGGTCTGAGTTGCCGGCTTGAGCGGTAACTCGCCAAGGCCTCGTCGGTTTTCGGTGGCCCGTGGGTCCCCGGGCGGGGAGGAGCAAGATGGTCCGCAGTCCGTGCACCGTCGAGGAGCAGAGATTGCCAAGGTCCAGCGCGAGCCGAATCGAACTCTATGCTTGTGACAACCGGAACTGAGGACGCGTCGGATGCGGGTTCTCTGCCTCGATCTAACCATGGTCCCGAGCTGACAACCTGCCACGGGTGGTTCAGACCAACTACCCGAGTAAAGCTGAGAAACAGACACACAAGTGCCCAGCAGACGAGGGTTAGGGAAAACCATAGTTTCATCGCGAATCAGCCTCGCGGGCGCGCTGCAAATTGCGCTCCTTATTCAACTCCGCCAGTTCGCGCAAGCATTGCTGCATTTCTTGCCAAGCGGCCACCCCTTCTCGCGTGGCCTCCTCCGCTGCCTGGGGAACATAGTAGCCGGTGGTCTTGCCCTTCTCCCCGCGGTAGCTCACATTCAGATGCGGACCATGCTTGGGTCCATCTCCCTGACAATGGCAACCCGCTCGTCCGCAGGTGCGGTAGGTTTCCGAGAGCGTTCCGAAGATGGCGATCCCGGCCAGATGTTGGATCTGGCCCAGCAGCTTGCGTCGTTGGGCAGCAGCATCACCCGACCTGGCCATGGCTCCTCCGACGCACTTGATAGCGAGCGATGGAAAACAGATTCTTGGTAATCACGCACCAGCCCACGTAGCGCTGAAATCCAGGCTCTCCTTGGTAGGTGACTCGTCGCATCGAGAAGGGATGCTTCAAGGTGCTGATGGTGGCTTCACAGCCGGCACGCCAACGCAGCGCTCGCCGGAACCAGCGCCGCTTCTGCTGCTGAGCTCGCTTGGTGGAGAGGCGTCCGCGCGCCGGCAGCGCCACCTTCTTCACTCCGAGGGCTTGTGCCTCCTGCTCGTTCTTGGCAGAAAAAAATCCCCGGTCGCCGGTGGCCATCTGCGGCGCTCGCCCGAAGCACGCTTGATGTTGTTGGAGAGCCGGCATCCAGGCCGTGGTATCGTCGGGATTGCCCGCCAGCACTTGGTACCCGCTCACGATGCCGTTTTCTACCTCGTCAATGCGCACCAGCCTACCAAATTCGTTGGGCTTATGCGCTTTCCCTTTGCGAATGATTTCGGTATGCGGTTCGAACAGACTCAAGACTTTGCCTTCCACGTGGCAATTTCCTCCCCACACCCGTTGCTTGGTTTGCGTCATCACCTTCTCCACCAAAGGAAGAAAGTGCCGTAGCTGGCCGATCTGGGTTTCTACTCGCAGGAGCTTGCCCACCACTTTCAGCCGCCCCTTCCCCCATCGTTGCAGCACCTCGCTGGCCTGTCGCACCACGCCCCGGGTCAGCCCCAACAACTTCTGGTAACTGTCCTGCATGCGCTGCTGGTTGACCTCGGTCAGGGACTTGGCGGCGCGGCTGATTTCCAGCAGACGATGTTTAACCGCCCGCCCGTGAGCGACCACTACCAGGGCTCCGTTCGTACACTCGGCGGCGATGCGTTGCAGGCTGCGGCTGAGCACCCGGATGCCGTCGCCCAAAAGCGAACTGTCGGTGGGGTAGTGAACGTTGCTTTCCACAACCGTCGTGTCGGTGCGAAGCTTATCGCCCCGGGCCACCCCATGCTCGCAAGCCAGGCCGACCACCCGCTGATGAATCTCTTCCGTGACCGCCGGACTCAGCAGGGCAAAGGTGCGGCTGAAGGTAGTGAAATGGGGTGTAGCCTCGGCATCGAAGTGGGTGAAGCGACGGTACACCAGGTTGCTGCGTAACTCCCGTTCCAGGTCGCGGAAGCTCCAGCCCTTCAGGTGCTTCATGACGCAGCAACGCAGCAGACGATCGGGGGCTATTCCGTCCCGTCCAGTACGCGTCGAAAGAGGGTAACGGGTGGCCAGACATTGGCGGACCAAGTCGACCAAGGCGGGATCCTCCAAGAGCTGATCGACGGGATCGAGCAAGTCATCCTTGAGCAGGGCGGCTTGCTGGGCCAAGGGGGAGTAGAAGAGCCAGGCTTGATGGGAAGTGGAGCGAATCATAACGTACTCGAGTATATCGAGTAAGACAAGAGACTGTCAAGAAGAAACAGCGAAAGCCTGCATTTTCTTGAAGGAAATCTGCGAGTAAATATGAGCGAAGCTACAGATCTGCCACAGTGCTGCGTCAGCGACCTGCGTCAATCAAGGGGTTGAGCCCTGCGTTTTGCAACAGCCTTTAGCTAGCCGCTGTCGCAATCTGGAATTTAGTGGCGTCGCTCTTTCTTTTCGTATTTCCTGATAGGAATCCAAGATACAATCTGCCTCCCGAGTTTAAAGCGGCTTCTGACGAGCACGCTCGCCGGACCATGCTGTTCAGACTTGTGGTGGTCGTCATGTCTGGCATCTTGCTGGCGGCAGTCGTGGGCTATTGGACAAGATTGGTGTCAGAGGAAGCAGCTTTGCGTGCGGGCGGAATCGTTTTCGGTGCTGCTGCCCCTCTTTTTCTTAGCTCAGTTTTTGGGGCAGTCCAATAAATACGAACAAAAGGCGAATATTAAAATAGCTCGACATAGAGCGCTTAAGTCCGTCACGGAACGTTATGGCTTACTGGAGTCTCTGATCGGACGGCCCGGCCAGGAGCACGGTATGGGTCTTCACGCCTGGATCATGATACCGATCTCTACCGATCTCTAGAAATTGATGGTAGCCCGTCGCAGAATCTGCGAAGATAGCCCGCACAGGTCCCCCTGAAGAACCGGTGGAGTAGCAGTTGGTCTCGTCCAAGTGATGGCCATCTCCAGTCTAGGTGGATTACTAATGCCCAAGAACATTGTTGTCTGCTGCGATGGAACAGGAAATGAGTTTGGAGACAGCAATTCAAACGTCGTCAAGTTGGCCAGCACCCTAGTTATCGACGAGCATCAGGTCTCGTACTACCACCCGGGCGTGGGGACCATGGGCGGCGCGAATGCGCGAGGCCGGCTGCAAAAAAAGTGGGACGTGATTCGCGGACTGGCGTTCGGCTATGGCATTACCTTCTGCATCGCCGACGCTTATCACTACCTCATGAAGACCTACGAGAAGGATGACGACATTTACCTTTTCGGCTTCAGCCGCGGCGCCTATACCGCCCGCGCTCTCGGTGGACTCCTGCATATGTATGGGTTACTCCACCGCGGAAACGAAGGGTTGATTCCTTACATCACCGAGAGGTTCGCCAACCGCACGAAAGAAACCCAGGGTATGACCCACACTTTGGAGGTGGCGGAAGGATTTAAGCAGACCTTCTGCCAGGACGTCTTCCTTCGTTTCGTCGGCGTGTGGGACACGGTCAGCTCCGTGGGATGGATTTCCGATCCGGTCGTCATCCCGTTCACTGCTACCAATCCGATCATAAAGACTGGACGGCACGCCGTTTCGATCGACGAACGCCGCTGCTTCTTCCGCGACAATCTCTGGGGCAAACCGCTGCAGCCGACGGACCCTGAGTTCCGGGTGCCTCAGGACATCAAGCAGGTCTGGTTCGCTGGAGTTCACTCCGATGTTGGCGGCAGCTATCCGGAAGGCGAGAGCGGGCTTTCGAAGATCACGCTGGAGTGGATGCTGCTCGAGGCTAAATCGTCAGGACTTCGCATCCATGAGAGCGAAGCTAAACGTGTGCTGGGAGTCGCGCCCCCAGCCCCATTTGTCCGTCCCGATCCCACCGACGGCCAGCATGAGTCACTGAAAGGCGCATGGTGGGGGGTGGAGTTTCTGCCCCATTACAAGTACGACAAACTGAAGGGCAGGCCGCACTGGACGTGGCCTCCGATAGGCAAACATCGGCATCTGCCCAACGACGCCGTGCTGCATGAGAGCGTCTACGACCGTATGCAGAACGTCCCCACATATCATCCCGCGAATGCACTGGAGGCCGACCACCCGCAAGAGACATACGTTCCGCTGTTTGCAGACGCTCCCGGTTACGTGAAGACGCCAGACGGAAGGCTCGCAAGTTTGCAGCCCGACGAGAGGCGTTTCGGCGACTTGGGTCCGATGGAGAGGGTGCAAGCGATCCTGAACTTCAAAGTTGATGCCGACCCTCTTCTGCAGTGCGCTCCTGATATGTGGCCGAGGTTCCCGATCCTGGCAGCTCTACTTGCGATTGCCGCCACCGTGCTCACCCGACCGCTAGGCCAGCGCTGGTACTGGATCCTGTTAGAGATCGTTGTCTTCTGGCTGATACGGCAAGTCTGTCGACACCAGTACAAGGATGGGCTCATCACCCATTACAAGAAACACCGGGACGAAACCGTCATAACCTCCTCCAGCCCCCCGCAGGAACCGCCGCCTTACATTCATCCCCTGTGGAAGGCCGCTTGCCAGTTTGTCGCCGGATTGATCGCCGCTGGTGTCGTGTTGTGGGCGGCTCACCTGCCGCCCACAACTACGGTGCCGGACTGGTCTCCCGTGCTCTCTGAATCGTCAAGGCCACTCTTTACAGCCTTCGTGCTGCTGGCCGTGGGTTTGCTTCCTGCAACGGCGACGTGGGCGAGGGCGCGCGCCTTCAATGCCGTGCTGGCCGCTTGGGCTGACGCCAGCAACGTGCCGGAATTCCGGGAGTACTCGCTTCAACTGACGAAATATCGCCGAGTTATCGAGAATAACCCGACGGGAGGAGATCATGCCTGATCCAACACCAAAGCCAGCCGTCGTGCCTGCCGGCCCCATCCTCGCGAGCCTTTTCTCCAAGGCCCACGCACTCAGCAAGACCGACGCAGTCGTCAGTGCCCTGCTGTGCGGCGGCGCGGTCGGCCTTGTAATTAATTATCCAAGGCGACCGTCTGGGGTTTAGTTCTTGGGCCGCTGATTGCCGCCGTCGTATACCTGGCGCTCGCTCCGGAATCGATGGTGACGGCTTGCCTAATCAGCGCGCGAAAACGCTTTCTCGACAATCAGCTCACGAACACTGGATGCGAGCAGGCGCGAAAACAGTGTCTGCGAAAGTCGCTGTTGTACTGAGGGAACCGTGCACATGCGTCTCGATGACGACCATCGCTTTATCTTCGAACATGACGGCATCACCCATCCCGTGTATCACGACGGCTCTGGGCCCCTGCGTGCTCGTGATGCACGAAGCTCCGGGGATGAGCGACAGATGTCTTGCCCTGGCCGACCGGCTGATCGGCGCCGGGGTTTACTGCCTATCTCCCCCTATTCTTTGGTAAACCTGGGATGGACAACAAACTGGTCGGCCCAGCGACTGCCCCACCGGAAATCTGGTTCTGTCGGTCATGCTTGACGAATCGGTGTTGGTTCCGCTGATGTGCGAGCCAGCAGTCCAGTTCGCACCATGGACGAAAGAACGCAAGGCGGCCCTTGGTGTGCCGGACGAAGACGCCAGGAAAGCAGCGGAACGCGCGAAACAGGTGCAGGTTGTGGGCTTCAGGTTCGAGACCGATTCGAGAACCCGGACATTTTGCGTCAATCTAAACAATGGCTCTCCAGTGGGATGTGTTGCAACTTTCGGGGTTGCTGGCTGGTGACGTGAAACAATCGCAAAATGATAAGCTGACCGGCGATCTTCAAATGGCGGCAGACCGAACCCGGCCTCATCCTTTGTGCGGTCCGATGGTATCTTCGCTATTCTCTCTCGCTGCGCTATGTTGAGGAGTTGCTGGAGGAGCGTGGTCTCAACGTCGACCACACCACGGTTTGGCGTTGGGTGCAGTATTACGGCCCTGAGTTGGAGCAGCGACTGCGAAAGCATGTGTGCCTACCGCAAGTCCCAGATGCGCTGAGGCAGGCGACAACTGGCTTGCTGAAAACCGTGGCTGGTTGTACACCTGCACAGAGCAATCGAGAAGCATGAGAAATCCGTACTGCGATTGGCCGGGTCGGGTCGGACGGCAAGAGTTGGCAGAGCTCTCCCTATCTGGGGACTGGGGAGGACTGATAGGTTCAGGCCGCGTGCCGCTCGTACCGGTGGTGAAGACCGCCAACTTGCGGTATCGCGATCACGGCTCCGAGTTCCGGCGGGTGTACGGGCCGCGGCTCAGGCGTGTCTTTAGCCAGCGAGAGGTGCGTCCTGGATTCGTGATAATACGCCAGAAACGACTTCACATGCCGATATAGCGAGGCTTCGTGGAACACAATCACGTGGTCCAGACACTCGCGGCGGAGGGTGCCGATCAGCCGTTCGATGTACGCCCGTTGCCAAGGAGATCGGGGCGCCGAAAGAACTTCTTGGATGCCCATGTCCTTGAGTTGCTGCGTGAATTCGTCGCCGAAGATCCGATCGCGATCCCGTAGCAGATAAGGTGGTGCGGCGTCCCAAGGAAAGGCGTCGCGGAGTTGCCGGGCAGTCCACTCCGCGGTGGGGTGGGCGGTAACGCCGAAATGCACGACCCGCCTGCGGTCGTGGGCCAGAACCAGGAACACATACAGGACCTGAAACCGGATGGTCGGCACTGTGAAGAAGTCGACTGACACCAGGGTCTTGACGTGATTCTCAAGGAAGGTCCGCCAGGTTTGCGACGGCGGCTTTCGTTGTCGGACCATGTACTTGGCGACGCTGGTCTCAGCGATGTCGATGCCGAGTTTGAGCAATTCGCCGTGGATCCGGGGTGCTCCCCACAGCGGATTCTCGCGGCTCATTTTGCGGATCAATTCTCGCACGTCTTTCGGGACCACTGGCCGGCCCGGTTGGCCAGAGCGCACTTTCCATGTCCAAAACAGCCGAAAGCCCTTGCGGTGCCAGGCGATGACGGTTTCTGGTAACGATGACCAATCCAGATCGCCAATCGTTCCAAACATCGCACAGCCACGCCCAGAGAAGTCGATCGGCTGAGGTGAGTTTCGGCCGCTTCACCGAGCGATGCAGGACGCTGAGTTGGTGTCTTAGCGCGAGGTTTTCAACCTGGAGTACAGCGCGGGATTTGAAAGCCGCCGACGCGGCGACGGCCAACAGGTCAAGTGCGCTGAGGGCTAGACGAAAGGATTGACGGAGGATACGCAAACTCCATGCTCTCATGCAGTTCGACATTTACGATAGGCACAGGCAGGTTCGATGGGTGGCGGGGATGATCTTCTTCGACAGATTCAGTTCATCGACAGGCTCTTCGAGTTGGCAGCCTAAGAACGAACGAAAGACGATCGGCGACAAACTTGTCTGCATTTGAAACTTGCAACACTACCACCCGGGCAGACGCGGTTCCGAATGCGGGCCCCACAAAGCGGTAGAATGCCAAGTGCCTATGTCGGTTGAAGACAGATTAACGCCGTACACGGTTGCAGTCAGCACCGCTATTGTCTCGGAGCTTCGAAACTTCGTGGGCGGAGAGTTCCTGCGCGGCGACAGTTTCTTCGACGATTTGAATCCCGCGGACGGTACGATTATCGCGCGCGTATCGGAAGCGGGGCCGGCCATTGTGGATGCTGCTATCAACGCCGCCCGCCAGGCACTTCGTGGTGGATGGGGGAACGCCGGAGTCCGGCAACGTGCAGCTCTCCTTTATAAGATCGCGGAGGGCATCGAGGCACGTTTCGACGAGTTTGTGCAGGCTGAATCGGCTGACACAGGAAAGCCCGTCACGCTTGCGGCGCGCCTTGATGTACCGCGTGCTGCGGCAAACTTCAGGGTTTTTGCCGATCTAATAAAGACCGCCCCACTGGAAGCATTCGAGACCGAAACCTCAGATGGCAAACACGCGCTGAATTATGCCGTACGCAAGCCGGTTGGCGTCGTCGGTATCGTCACGCCGTGGAACCTTCCGCTCTTGCTGATGACGTGGAAGGTCGCACCCGCGTTGGCCTGCGGCAACGCAGTCGTGGTGAAGCCGTCGGAGGAGACACCCGCCAGCGCCACCTTGTTGGCCGAAGTCATGCGCGATGCCGGTGTGCCGAACGGCGTCTTCAACCTCGTGCATGGATTTGGGGAGGGCTCGACTGGTGAATACCTTGTGAGTCACCCGGGGATCAACGCCGTGACTTTCACCGGCGAATCGCGCACCGGTGCTGCCATTATGAAAGCATGCGCTGCAGGCGTGAAACCTGTCTCGTTCGAACTGGGCGGCAAGAATGCGGCTATCGTGTTCGGTGATTGCGAGCGCGACGAAACCATTCAGCAGATGAGCGACGCGGTGTTCCTGAATACAGGTCAGGTGTGTCTGTGTGCGGAAAGGGTTTATGTCGAACGGTCGATTTTCGATTGGTTCGTTTCTGCGATGAAGAAAAAAGCCGAATGCCTGCGCATTGGCTGGCCAGCAGATAGCGCGACCAACCTTGGCCCGCTCATCTCCGCCGCTCATCGCGAAAAGGTGCTATCGTACTTCCGCAAGGCGCGAGAGCTGGGCGCCAACATGGTGACCGGCGGGGGAATTCCGGTGTTTGGCGATGCCCGCGATAACGGATTTTACCTGCAGCCAACGATCATGACAGGCCTGCCCGAGTCGTCCAGTTGCGTCAAGGAAGAGATTTTCGGGCCTGTGAGTCATGTCGCTCCGTTCGACTCGGAGGACGAAGCCATTGCAATGGCCAATGACACGGAGTACGGTCTGGCATCCTCGATCTGGACCAGCGACTTGAAGCGGGCGCATAGGGTGGCGCGGCAGATGAAAACGGGGATCACCTGGGTGAATTGCTGGTTTTTGCGCGACCTGCGTACGCCATTCGGAGGAGTGGGACTTTCCGGTATCGGGCGCGAAGGCGGCACGCACTCGCTGAATTTCTATTCCGAGCTGAACAATATTTGTATTCGGCTCTGACAATGTGGGATAAATAATGCAGTCGGGCAGCGCAATGAAAGGAATGGTGGTAGAGGGGAAAGCGACCCCTCGCGGCCGATATCCGCACATTAAGCGCGCCGGAGATTTCTTGTTCGTCTCGGGAACGAGTGCCCGCCGTCCCGACAATTCCATCGCTGGAGCCGACGTAGACGAGCTTGGCACTACTCGACTCGATATCCGCGCACAAACTCGCGCCGTGATTGAGAATATGCGCGACATTCTGGCCAGCTCCGGAGCGAATTTGAGTGACATTGCGGAGATATCGACGTTTCTCCTCAACATGAATGACTTCGCGGGATACAACGAGGTCTATGGCGAGTACTTCGATCATCAGGGTCCGGCGCGGACCACGGTCGCCGTGCATCAATTGCCGCACCCTCATCTGTTGATTGAGATGAAAGCGATCGCATACAAGCCCATCAATAAAGAGAATGGTAGAAACAAGGAGTGAGGATGGCGTCCATTACTTCACTAAAGGCCTTCAACCTGCAGGGCTGGATAAATGAAAACCGGGACAAATTGAAGCCTCCCGTTGGCAACGCGCAAGTGTGGGAAGACGGCGAGTTTATAGTAACTGTCGTCGGTGGTCCGAACCAGCGTCGCGACTATCACGACGATCCCACGGAAGAATTCTTCTATCAGCTGAAAGGTGACATCGTTCTACGCATCATCGAAGAGCCGGGCAAGCCTCCGAAGGATATCTCTATTAAGGAAGGTGAGGTTTTCCTTCTGCCCAAGCATATTCGCCACTCGCCGCAGCGCCAGGCCGACACAATCGGACTTGTAGTCGAGATGCCGAGACCAGAGGGGACGCTGGACGCCTTCGAGTGGTACTGCCCTAACTGTCACAACCTGGTGCATCGAGCTGAGGTGAAGCTCAAGAGCATTGTGCGCGACCTTCCTCCGATCTTCGAGAATTTCTACGGTAGCGAGGAATCGCGCCGTTGCAAGAACTGTGGCGCTGTTCACCCCGGAAGAGCATAAGCATGCAGGCCGTTGACATCCACGCGCACTTTTTTCCGGAATCATGGCCCGATCTCGCGGCTCGCTTCGGCTCACCTGACTGGCCATGGATGAAGCCGCTTGGCAACGGCGAAGCGATGATTATGCTGGGGGACCGCGAGTTCCGTCGCATTACGCAAGTGTGCTGGGATCCAACGCTCAGATTGGAGGACCTCGACCGGCAACGCGTCGACTTGCAGGTGATTTCCGCAACGCCGGTGCTGTTTTCGTACAACCGCCCGGCAGAGCAAGCGCTGGAAGTTGGGCGCATCTTCAACGATGCAGCGCTGGAAATATGCAGTCGGGCGGGCGGGCGCCTTAAGGCCCTCTGTCAGGTACCTTTGCAGGACATCGATGCCTCATGCGCCGAAGTGAGCCGGTGCATGCACGCTGGGCACATTGGCGTACAGATCGGAAACCATGTGGGCCCGAAGAACCTCGACGATCCAAGCATCGTTACGTTCTTGCACCACTGTGCTGACATCGGTGCTCCTGTGCTGGTGCATCCGTGGGACATGATGGCGCAGGATCGCATGCCCAAGTACATGATGCCGTGGACCGTCGCCATGCCGGCGGAGACGCAGCTCGCAGTGTCGGCACTCGTCCTTAGCGGCGCCTTCGATCGCCTGCCGAAGACTCTGCGGATATGTTTCGCTCACGGGGGTGGAAGCTTCGCCTATCTGCTTGGCCGAATGCAGAATGCCTGGGAGCATCAACCTTTGGCTAGGGGAGGCGCCCAGTTCCCGCCTACCCAATATCTCGATCGCTTTTACGTTGATTCGGCCATTTTTGACCAGCGCTCGCTGAACCTTCTAGTCGATGTCATGGGCGAAGACCACGTCATGCTGGGTTCTGACTATCCTTACCCTTTAGGTGAGGAGCACATTGGCGAGCTGATACGCGAAAGCCGTTTCTCGCCTGAAGCGAAGCAGAAGATGCTGGCTGGCAACGCTGCCGAATTCTTTGGGCTAGACTCGGTGCTCCACGAGAAGGCTGGTTCCGCGCGCCAGGACGCAGCCCTCACCTCCGGTTGTCCGTTCGGTCAAGCGGCCGACCGTGATAATGGCGCCGTTCATCATTCTTTGGACGTTTTGCTAAATTACAGCTCGTACCTTCAGATTCCAGATTTGCTGAAGTTGCAGAATCAGCTGTCTTCGCCGCCGACACACGACGAGCTGCTGTTCGTCATCATTCATCAGACGTATGAGTTGTGGTTTAAGGAACTGCTGCACGATCTCGACGCGGTGGTCGAGAGCCTGGCACAGGTAGCTTCACGGCAATGGCGCGATCAAGTGTATGAAGCGGCGCGGCTGCTGCGCCGCTGTACTGAGATCATGCGGGTACTGGTGACACAGTTCACAATTCTCGAAACTATGCTGCCCACTCACTTTATGGCATTCCGGGGAAAGCTTGAGCCGGCCAGCGGGTTCCAGTCGGAGCAGTTCCGCGAGATCGAATTCCTCTGCGGATTGAAGGACGAGAAACTCCTTCGTCAGCATGCGGACGATCCCGAAGCCTATGCCCGCCTGGAGCAAAGACTGCATTCGCCTTCGCTGCACGATGTCTTCTTCGACGCGCTCGCCACTATTGGCAAGATGCCCGAAAAACCAGGCGGTCCGACGGAACAGGATCGCTTCCAGCAACGTGCCGGGGCGGTACGCAACGTTTACGAAGACGAACACCATTACCGCGACTGGATCGATCTTTGCGAGCGGCTGACGGAGTTCGATGAGCTGATGGTGGCCTGGCGACTGCGTCACATTCAGGTGGTGGAGCGCATCATCGGCGCGCGGCGCGGCACCGGGGGCAGTGAAGGCACATCGTACTTGCGTACTACGTTGGGCAAGCGCCTGTTTCCAGAACTCTGGGAAGCGCGTACCATGCTTCACCAGCCGGATACGAATCCCACCGTGGCATGAAACCTGAGCGTGACAACATTACCCTAATCGGCTCAGGACTGACCGGTCCGTTGCTCGCGATTTCGCTCGCGCGGCGCGGATTCCCGGTCCAGCTTTACGAGCGCCGTCCCGACATGCGCCGTGTGCGAATCACAGCCGGACGCTCCATCAACCTGGCACTTTCCACACGTGGCATTCATGCGCTTCGTGAGGCAGGCCTGTGGAACGAAATTGCGAATATTCTCATCCCCATGCGGGGACGCATGATGCACTCCGTTACCGGCGACTTGACGTTCATGCCCTATGGCAAAGATGCGACCGAGTTCATCAACTCGGTGTCGCGCGCCGAACTGAATATCGCGCTGATGAATGCCGCGGAGAAAGTCGGCGTTAGCATTCATTTCAACGAGCGCTGCACTGGCCTCAATCTGCGCAGCGGTGCAGTTCATCTCCGAAATGAGGACACGGGAGCCGATGGGGTTGTCGATTCCAAGGTTGTGATTGGCACCGACGGTGCCACTTCTGCGGTTCGCACTGAGATGCTCAAATTGCCGCGCTTTAACTTCTCTCAGCAGTACCTCGACTATGGTTACAAAGAGCTGACCATTCCAGCGGGGACCAACGGCCGGCACGTTTTAGAAACGCATGCCCTTCACATCTGGCCCCGTGGAACTTTCATGCTGATTGCGCTTCCAAACATCGACGGCACCTTCGGATGCATTCTGTTCCTCCCTTTCGAGGGTGGCGACGTCAGTTTTGAAGCGCTTGATACCGAAGCGAAGGTACTGTCGTTCTTCGAAGGGCAGTTTCCCGATGCACTTCGGCTCATGCCGAACCTGATCGAGAATTACTTCGGGAATCCAACAGGCGCGATGGTGACAGTCAAATGCTCGCCCTGGCATGCCGATGGCCAAGCACTGCTGCTGGGCGACGCGGCGCACGCTATTGTGCCTTTCTTCGGCCAGGGCATGAACTGCGCTTTTGAGGACTGCACCTACTTCCTTGAGTTGCTGGATCGGTATGGCTCTGAGTGGCCCGTGCTCTTTTCCGAATTCGAGGAGGCGCGGAAGGCCAACACCGATGCCATTGCCGACCTTGCTATTGAGAACTTCGTCGAGATGCGCGACCGCGTTGCCGACCCGCGGTTCTTGTTCAGGAAGAAAGTGGAGCTTGAACTCGAGAAGAAGTATCCCGGCCTCTTTGTGCCGAAGTATGCGATGGTAACTTTTCACCGGACGCCCTACTCTATCGCGGCCCTGCGGGGTGCTGTTCAGGACCGCATGCTTGGCGAGCTCTGCGATTCGGTGCAGCGGCTCGAGGACATCGATTGGGCGAGGGCCGAAGCACTGGTGCAGCAGAAGCTGACTCCGCTGCCGGGAGTTTAGATGGGAGCGATTACTTTCGACACTTCCACCAGCTTTGCCGCAGAGATGGATGCACGCGATCCATTGGCCATGTTCCGGCAGCAATTCCATATTCCACCCGGGCCGGACGGTAGTCCCTCGGTTTACCTCTGCGGACACTCGCTGGGACTTCAGCCGAAGAGTGCAGGCGCATACATCGCGCAAGAACTTGAGGATTGGGCAACGCTGGGAGTGGAAGCCCATTTCCACGGTCGCCATCCCTGGATGCCTTACCATCGCCTGCTGACCGACAACATGGCCGGAATCGTAGGCGCGAAGCCACTCGAAGTGGTGGTGATGAATTCGCTTACGGTGAATCTCCACCTGATGATGGTGTCGTTCTACCGGCCCACACCGCAGCGCCATAAGATCGTCGTCGAGACTGCTGCTTTTCCTTCCGACCAGTACGCCTTTTCATCACAGCTTCGCTTCCATGGATTCGATCCTGCGACGTCGCTGATCGAACTCACGCCGCGTCCGGGTGAGGCGAGCATCCGGCCGGAAGACATCGAAGTGCTGCTAGAAAGCGAAGGTTCGGCGCTCGCGCTGGTGCTTCTGGGCGGGGTCAACTACGCCACCGGTCAGTTGTTTGACATGGAGGCAATCACGCGAGCCGGGCACGCGCAGGGTTGTGTTGTGGGATTTGATCTCGCACATGCGGCTGGGAATGTGCCTCTTCGACTGCATGACTGGGGCATCGACTTCGCCATCTGGTGCAACTACAAGTACCTCAACGGGGGCCCGGGATGCGTGGGCGGATGTTATGTCCACGAACGCTACGCGCGAGCATTCGATCTGCCGCGCTTCGCTGGATGGTGGGGACACGACCAGGAGAGCCGGTTTCTTATGGGGCGGCATTTCCAACCAATGCCCGGCGCTGACGGATGGCAGTTGAGCAATCCATCGATTATGTCGATGGCACCGTTGCGAGCTTCGCTGGAGATATTCGCCGACGCGGGCATGCAACGGCTTCGCGAGAAAAGTGAATCGTTGACCGGCTACCTCGAGTTTCTGCTCGATCGGCATGCGTCGGTGGACTTTACTGTGCTCACCCCGCGCGAGCCTGAACGCCGCGGAGCGCAGCTCTCCATTCGAATACACGAAGGCGGCCGTTCCATTTGCGGCCGGTTGATTGAGCAGGGAGCTGTGTGCGACTGGCGCGAGCCGGACATACTGCGCGTAGCGCCTGTGCCGCTCTACAACACCTACGGTGACGTTCATCGATTCGTCAAGCATTTCATTGCGACCCTGTCGTGAATCGCTGTGAAGGTTCACATGGCTCGTTCGTAGGCAAGGCGGGTCACAAGATCGATCACGACTAAGCCGGCTAGCGACTCGGGATCAATTAGGTCCATGTGCCATGTATCAGGGATCTCGAGCAGTCGTGGCGGCTCAGGATCGTTTTGCCGCGCCGACATAAACGCCCGGGCGATATCGATCGGGACGTTTTCGTCTTTAGTTCCATGCACGATAAAACGACGCGCCGACACAGCATGCGAACTGGCGCAAGCTTCATCGTAGCCGCCAGGCACTGCTTCGGGGAGTCCCGCCAAGGAATTCCACGACTGCTCCGTTGCTGAGATTTAACTCATAGGCAAGCCGAAGGTCGGCTACTGGAGCAAGCGCGATCACTGCCTTCAGAGGAACTGGTTCGCTGGCCAAGCGAAGAGCCAAATGTCCGTCGGCAGAGTGGCCGACTACGACCGGCGCAGGGCCAAGGTGTTCGCTCCCAGCTTTAGTTCCTGCCACAACGTCTTCGAAGGTACCTGGCCAAGCGCCGCCCGGCTGACCTACCCGCCGATACTCGACATTGGCCGTGACCAGTTACGAGCCTATGTTGTTCCGGACACTTCAGGCGGCCGGCAAGAATCCGGAGCGAATCTTTACCTCTTGGCGGGGCGTAGCGACAGTTTGTTGATGATGGGATCAGTGGGGCCACCCTGCTGGACGTAGGCACGCCTAACGGCGTGCGGGTGTATTTATGCCGAAAATCCATTTCCAGGTATCGGCTTCCTTAACATAGATCGATGTGCCCCAGATAGGCGGAGGTGCTTGGCCGTAGCAGGTTCCATCGGCAGTAGCCGTAAATGTCAGGATGCCGACTGTCGGCGAGAGCATCGTGCCCGCGGCGTCCGTGAAGCCGACCTGCTTGACATCGCATCCAGCGGCGGACCAGTCCTTGAGTGCATCGGACTTGGTTGCGAGATAGGTGCCGAAAGCATTGATAAATGAGATATCGCTGGCGGTCAGGTCCGCAAGCTTTTTGGCATCGTGTACTCTCCAAGCTTCCCAGACGGCCCTTTCGATCGCAAGCATGACCTCGGTGCCCGCTTCTTGACCGGCGGGTTTAGGTTTGCCCCTTTTAAGCACCTCCTTATTGGCCACCGGTTTCGCGGACGTCGCTGTTAAATCCACAATCGGGGATTCGGCGTGGAATACTCCTTTCCATTGATCACCGTCGAGTACGTATACGCTCGCCGCCCAACTGTTAACCGGGACCTTTTGTCCCTCGCAAGTGCCGTCAATGGTTGTCTTATAAGTGATCAGAGCCGCATCATTACCGAGCGGCTTCATCCGCTCATTGGACAGATCGAAGCTCTTGATCTCGCAACCAAGGCCTCGGAATTCCTGGATGGCAGACGCCTTATCGAGCTTGCCAGACGAACCATAGCCGACGAACTTGTCCGAAAGAAATGTGTCCCAGAACGTCGCGTCCTTGGACTTCCAAGCCTGATACCCACTCTTTTCGAGCGTTACAAGTGCATCTTTTGTAGGTGCGGCCGGAGCGGCGTTAACATAGTTCGTTGGTACATTCCCAGCGCAGGCTGCGAAAGCGAGAGCAGTTGCGAAATGCCTGATAATTGCCATGTACTTGGAACTACAGCAGCTTGCTAAGCGATTTGCAACCAAAACAGCGTCATTGGCGATATCAGGACAAGTCGAACCCTAACGCGAACCGCCCCGCCCAGCCGGATAGGGCGCAACAGCGATTTATCGCTCGTTATCGCCAATCAGTGCTGTCCGCCTGCTTCCCGGAGCTTCGCTATGACTAAGTCTTGAGTGATACCAGCTTCGCGAAACTGGTCCGAGAAGACACCCGATTTCTCTTTAAAAACCCCTGCCAGAAGGTGCAGCGGTTCCATGCGCTCGTGAACGAGTTCTTTCCTGAGCTCCTCTGCGAACTTGAATACCGCCTGTAGCTCGGCAGAAAGTGGCAGGTCTACACTGGTTGGTACAGTTGTTGAGTGCGTAAGATTATTCTCAACACTCACCAGTAAGCGAGCGGCCGCCTCTGGCTGGATGAACGGCGGGTGGGCGTCCAGCCCATCAATGACAACGTCACCTGGCGACGGTAGGGAAAGGACGTCTCCCACCTTGCCCTGGTCTTCCAACACGAGGCCGACAACCAAGTCGCCGACATCAATAGCGCCTGAACCCCGCTCCCCCGCCTTATACCGCGCCGCGAATATGACCCGTATAGCACGAATGGAATAGAGGTCAAACGGTCAAACATGAGTCAACGTACCACTAACGATTACGGTTGGGAACAGGACAAGTCGAACCCCAGCCCGAACGGCTGCTCAGCCGGATTACCTACGAGATGGCGATATTACGCAACTAATCGGCTTCTTATCTGCGGTAGGTAGCGAATCGGGTCGTCACGCATTGCTATTCAACGGAAAGTCGTCATCGTGAAGCGAGGTGACCCCGCCGCTTGTCAGCATCAGTTGGCAGCGTAGCCGAGTACGATCTGCAGCAAGAGAAATCCTTTCCGTGACTTCGATATCGTGGCGGTCGAACGAGTACAAGGTCTGCACCAGCAATTCATCATCACCAATTTGATGAAAGCTGTGACCTCCCGCACGCAGGCCGTTGCTCTCCCCTGACCACGCTGAACGCCCTGGGAGGTGCATCCGGGCCTTCTGTGACATGAAACCGCCGTTCGGCGAGGTGCTGCATCAACTGATGTCGTATGACGCTCTCAGCTTCCAGCAACTGGTCGAGCTGTGCCTTGTTTACATCGGGTTTTTCAGATGACTCTCTAAGTATGTGATTCACCACGTCGGTTAGTGAAGCCGCAAGTCGCAGCGACTGCGCAGGCGCCTTGGTAGGTTGTGACCATCCGTCCGATCACTGGCTTTGCCACAATGTTGCCGTGCTCATCGGTCTCTAACACGTTGAACGACATCGGTCGCCTCCTCCCGGACTGCTTCTAAGCGTCTGTAACATAATAATAGTTACATATAAGGTACATCGAAGATAATAGGTCAGATAGAGATTTAAAGTTATGGCATTCTGGGGTTCGTGCGAGACTATTTCCGTATGGGTACAGATCCTTCTATATCGGAAGCAGAGAAGCACTGGCTTCGGGTATTGAGTACTCTGAACGAGCTGCAGGCGCGGCTGTTCGTGGCGCAGCAGGCTCTGGAACTGGAAGGGGCGGGGTCAGCCAAGTTTCGCGGCTGACCGGTATGTCACGTCCGACGATCTACCGCGGCATCGCGGAATTGCGTAGTCATCGGGAAGGTAATCCCCCCGATGGGCGGGATCGAATCCGCCGGACGGGCGGAGGACGAAAACCGCTGGAGGTGGCAGACCCGGAAGTTTCGCGACGCTTGCGGCGGATTCTGGACGAAACCACGGCGGGAAATCCCATGAGTTTGCTGAAATGGACGGGCAAGTCCACGCGCACCATGGCGGCTGAACTGAGCCGACAAGGACATCCCGTGAGTGCGATGACGGTGTGTCGCTGTTTGTGGGCCATGGAGTACTCGTTGCAAGGTAACGTCAAAAGCCTGGAGGGCAAGCAACATCCGGATCGCAATGAGCAATTTCAGTACATCAACCGGCAAGGGAAATCCTTCCAGCAGAGTGGGGATCCGGTGATCTCGGTCGACACCAAGAAAAAAGAGCAGATTGGAGCCTTTCGCAATCCGGGTCGGACTTGGCGGCGAGCAGAGGAAGCAGAGCAGGTGTTGACGCACGACTTTCCCAGCCTAGCCCAAGGCAAGGCCGTTCCCTACGGAACCTATGATGTAGCCGAGGATCAGGCACTGGTCAACGTGGGGATCACGCACGATACCGCAGAGTTTGCCGTGTCCAGCATCCAACGGTGGTGGCGGATGATGGGCAAGAAAACCTATCCTAAGGCGAAACGCCTACTGATTTGTGCCGATGCGGGAGGCAGCAATAGCAACCGTTCGCGCGGGTGGAAGCTTCATCTGCAGGAATTTGTCGATACGATCGGAATTCCGATCACGATATGTCATTATCCCCCTGGGACCAGCAAGTGGAACAAGATCGAGCATCGTTTGTTCTCTTTCATCAGCATGAATTGGAGGGGGCAACCGTTGGTGAGCTACGAGGCGGTGGTGAACCTCATTGGCGGCACGCGAACTCGAAGCGGATTAAAGGTGAAGGCAACGCTGGACACGCGCAGCTATGAAAAGGGTCAGAAGATATCCTCTCAACAAATCCAAGAACTTAATCTCCGCAGGCACGCTTTTCATCCAGACTGGAACTACACCATATCTCCAAGGAAGATAGCGCGTTAGGCCAAGTATCTATAAATGTAATCTTTATTTTGTTACAGACGCTAAGGCAGTTATTTCGACGTAGTTGGCGATAACAGGCCATCCCGAACCCTATCTGGAACCAGGTCGCTCAGCCGGGATTACCTACGACATGGGGATGTCACGCCAACAGTGAGTCAATGCGCTGCCGGAACGTTCTGGATGACCCACTGGCGCTGCTCGGGCGTATCTGGAATCGAACAGCCGCGTGCTGACTCAACGGCGTCGAACGCATCATTCGTTTCCCACCCAAGTCGCACTAGGATAGCCACTGCGAGCACCGAGGAGCGTCCTATGCCGGCACGGCAGTGGACGGCAACAAACTTTCCCTCCCTCACAAGTTGAGCCAATAGGTCAACGGCTTGCAAGAACCTCTCGCTGTCCGGGGGAATGGAGCGGTCAGGAATGGGAATGTTTATAAACCTAATCGCTGCGGCCTCGCAGATCTCCGATTCGCTTTCTAGGCCAAGCTCTCGAGACTCTTCCTCCGTCAACATCGAGACGAGCACGTCAACCCCTTCGCCCGATAGTGCAGTGAGTTCGTCGCAAAGCCAATCGTCACCGCGAGGACGAGCAACGATTGCGATGCGGTCAGGAGCCGCCATCTCGATGGAATATATGGTTGCTTTCATCCGAATCAATGATAGTTGACGTAATCAGGCCAACTCGCACCCTAACCCGATCGGGCCGGGATTACTTACGATATGGCGATTTCCCACTCGCGGTCCAGAACGACACGACGCATTTGAACAAACAGTATGAAAATGCCCCGACGGTTCGACGAGTGATCAACACTGACCTGGCGCCGATCTACAGCTCCGCGATCCCCGACAGTAAGAAGGAAGGAACGCTACGCACCCGCTGTCGACACCGACCGGTGCAGTACTTGAATAACATTCTCGAACAGGATCATCGAGCCATCAAACGTCGAGTGAATGCCAAGCAGGGCTTCCGAGAATTCCAGGCGCTCGGCGCACGATTCAAGGGTACGAAGCAATTCATATGATCCGGAAGGGGCAAGCTCGATGGGTGGCAGGAGATGATCTTCTTCGACAGATTCAGTTCATCGACAGCCTTTTTGACTTGGCAGCCTAAGAACGCACGACAGACGCTCGGCAACAAACCTGTCTGCATCGAGACTTCCTCGCGCAGCAGATCCGTTATCCTCGCCGAAACCGACACTACAGTGTTCCGCAAATGCTCATGGCATTGGTCTACCCCATCGTGTTGGGATTAGATCGTATTGAGACCGCGTCGCTGTTGCGTGCAAACGGAACCTTTCAATACTTGACCGGATTGCCCAGCTTTCCTGATCCACAAACGTTGCGACGATTCTTGCTGAACGCGCCGGTTCATCTCCGGGAGCAGTTACACCGTGCCAACGATCGTCTGCTGCAAAGGTTCATCCACTTGCCAGAACATCGCTCGCGTCTCCTTTTCGATCTGGACAGCACAGTGGTGACATCCTTCGGTCATCAGGAAGGCGCTGAAGTTGGCTACAATCCGCGTTATCGTGGCAAGCGGTCCTATGACCCACTGCTTTGTGTAGAAGCTAATTCCTCCTTCCTCTGGGATGTCGAATTGCGACGCGGAGATGCGGGAAGCTGGGCGGGTAGCGAGAAATTGTTGGCTTGTTGTTTCCTCTCTAGCCCTTCCGCCATTCGCGAGTTCCGAGTGCGAGCGGATGCTGGCTTCGGGTACGGGCCGTTTTAGATTTGCTAGAACTGCGTTCGACGGCCCAATACGCCGTGGTTGCACGCATGATCCCCTCGCTGAAGCGCGAACTCGGGAGGTTGCGCTATGAGCGACTGAATCCCAGTTGGGAAATCGCGGAATTTGAGCACCATCCCCAGGATTGGCCACACGCCCGGCGCTGCATTGTGGCACGTAGGCCAATCCAGGAGAGTGACCCAGAGCCGACCCTGTTTGTCATGAAGCGTTATGCTTACCGAGCCTGGCACACGAACCTACCGCTGACACCTGCCGGCGTGTGGCACTTCTACGATGGTCGCGCCGTAATGGAGCGGCGCATCCGGGAAATCCGCGAGGACTATGCGCTGTCAAAGATTCCCACTCGTGCATTTGAGGCCAACGCACTCTATCTGGAAGTGGTTCGACTGGCCTACAACCTAGTGACAGCTTTTCAGCGGACGTGTCTACCTGAAGAATGGCAAAGCCTGACCTTAAGCAAACTCCGGCATAGGCTCTTCTGGCTGCCGGGGGAACTTACGCGCCCACAGAACCGACCTACTCTGCGATTAGTCAACTCACCTCTCATAGCCAAAACAGGAGAGAAAATCCTGCATCGAGTTCACAAGTTGAAAGCGCTGGAAGGCTGAAGCAGCTCCACTAACACTTAGATCGACTGCTGCATAAATTCCGCATGCAAATGCGCATTTTGCGGCTAAATTCATATGGAAGCACTGAAGTTCACGCCGGATTTAAGTGGTACCAAACGATCAAACAGATATTGGAACTGAAGCTTGCGGCCGAGGGTACGCCGCTCAGCCACGCCCTCGTCTCCACGTTAGTTGCGCTGATAACGCCCGGCTCACGAACTCGCTCAAGGACAAGCCGGCGTCCTGGGCACCAGTCCGGACTTGCTTCACCAATTTGCGAGAAAGCTTCACAGTAAAAGCGACTTTGGTATCGCTCACCGGAACCGGCTGCTTTAGATGCCGTGCTTGTTGCAGATAACGATAGGCTTGGCGTGGAGAGAGGGCGCTGTCTCGCACCATGCGAGAAACGGCATCGGGTAAATGATCGAACTGCCGTAGCAGGTCCCGAGCATGGTTGAGACGTTTGGCTTTGAGCCCTTGACTGGCGCGGGACATATGGCATATAAATACAACCGTATATGACATCTGTCAAGTAGCTAGGAGGTGTCATATGCGGTACCCAATTGTGCGTTCAAATTCGAAATTATCCTTTGTGTCCCAGGCGTATATGCTCCAGTGCTGGCCGGGTGCTGGACAAATTTCTGACCGCACGGCTGTCTGGCAGGTACTGGAGCTTACACACCTGCGACAATGCGACAGAAACGATGTTCGGGGCCTTCATGTGATGTACATAGCACTAACGTTTCTGGACAACGTGACATGCGAATGTCGCTCGGAGTATTACGTCCAGTTCAGTTAGGTTGAGAGTTGGCCTGATATCAACAATAATCACTGGGCCTGCCAGACCTGAGATCTGATCTCAGTTCTGGTCCACTTGCTTACGGCAGTGAGTTTGCGGCCAGGTAGCCGGTCCGGTACCTCAGCATGATCGAAGGTAGGACGCGGGTCACACGAGGGATATGCAACAGCGAGAGGCGAGCTGCAAGCTCAGGGCGACGGATTCTTGAGAATGGTTTTATGCACTTCGGTGGCGATGTCCTTCGCCGACCATTTGTAAGGGTTGTAACTGCCAGATGGCAGGGAAACCCAAAGATTTGATGCCTTGGGCCGCAATATGGTAAAGGCGATAGGGGCGGGTTGCGGAAAGTAAGGATCGATCACGCCCGAGGTTTCGGCCGGGGTTGCTTTCTGCTGATACTCCGACTCAGCGACCGCAGGATGGTTAATTGTCAGCGCCACGATGAAGTTGCAACCGATCTTACTTGCCTCACTCAGGATGGTGTCAGAATTCGTCGAGGTCAAAGCCACGGCTTCCAGTTTCATTTGGCTGTTCGTGGAAGCTTGGTTCAAGTACTTCACCACCAAGTCGCGTTGTGTGCAGAGCTCTGGGTTGGAGTTCACTTGGTGGTTGACTGCATGACCGAAGCCGGTGTCCCGCGCCACAACGCAGACTTTGCCAGCGCCGGGCAATTGTGCGAACGCCCCAAAGGGAGCGAGAAGAGAAACGACCACGGTCGCAGGAAACAGCATGCGTTTCATGGATAGCCTCCTTGCGCTGACTGCAATCGCAGTAGGCTTCTGCTCGATGCGACAAGTGTAGCGCTGCACGGTGTCCGAGAGAGAAAAAACGCCCCTCGTTCTTGGCGAGGGGCGCGAGCGGAGCAGCCACCCATCCGTTTGGCGGGCGACAGCTGGGGCGGCGCTGCTACCAACATGTGGATGTGATCCGGTGAGATCGCTCCCCGAATGATGCTCACCTCCCGTGCCTGACAGATCTGCCGGATCAGATCGCGGGCACGCTCCGCCACTTCCCCGCGCAGCACTTTGTAGCGATACTTGGTGATCCATATTAGGTGATACTTTATGTCCCATACCGCCTGCCTGCTCGTGCGATACTCGGTCATCTCCTCGCCATTGTAGCGGGAGGCTCAAAGCTGACCGCCTGAAAGGCGGTGGGATTAAACCCGGTACGTTGAACTAAATCGTCAACCCATTCGCCTGATATCGGGTGAAATCGCAAAGCCGCTGACGGCGGGATGGCATTGTGCTTGTCTGGCGGCGGGTACCGGGCAACCTCGAGGCCTTGTGGCGGGTAATGAGGCCGGGCTTTTGAAGACGGTCTGATTCCGCCGAGCACGAAGGGCATTTGGCAGAGTGCTGGAGCTAAATCTGGAGCGGCGAGGATTTGCCTCACGAAGATGCGTTCTTGACCAGAGGAGAGAAGGATAGACAATATGAGCTCCGCCGGACAACCCTTTGAAATCCGCGATCGTGTGATAGGTGTCGTCAGAACTTGGGCGAACATGCAGACAGATCCCACCGACAATGATCAGCTTATTGTCCTGTGGGCTGAGTATGGACGATACGACATTCCGTTTCAGCCGTACGGGACATATCTTCTCGTGACCGACCTACAGAATGAGTTCCGGATCCCGCCAGCCCGCGACATTAACATACAACCCTCCGATATCGATCCGGGCAACATAAAGACGGTAGACGACTTAGCAACTGCGGTGTACGGAGGTGGCTCCGGTCCAGAAGACGTGTCATTTGCAGGCGATGTGGTTGGAGCCAAGATCGAGATCCTCGGTGACATGGAAACAGGCGGATGGAGGGAACGTGAGAGCGATGAAACACGGCGTTCCGGGTTGTCCAAGCCGCAAAGGACTGCGTCTACTGTTCCACATGACATGGATCCGCCTGCAAAACCTCCGGCCAGCGACCTGGGGACCTGGGCGCAGACCAATGAACAAAATTATCAGCCGCAGCGGCTTTTTCCAGAGATTTCCTGCAAGCCGCGCCACGTCGTCCAGCAGGAGGAGTTCATCGCCATCGTCCGAGTGCTGCGCGAGAAGCTCCCGACAGAACAAACCACGGGGGTCATCTGGCTGCCGCCGGGACCTGCGGACCAAGTCCACACAGTGGATGTGCACCTTTTGATGCGTGGAGAATCGAAGCAAGGCGAAATGAAATGCAGCACCGCTGTCGGCACCGTCAAGGAGGCGGTTTTTAAGCTCAAGGCGCCCGAGATGGATACCGATGAGCATGGGAGCTGGAAGGCGAGCATGTTTGAGCAAATCCGATTGAATTTCTATTTGAAAGGGAGATGGTGCGGAGAAGCGCAAACGAACATCGAGATCCTGCGGGACAAACAAGTAAAACATTGCGACCGCTTCCCCGATGTGGAAGAACCCCTGTGGCGCCAACACCTGCACGTAGAACCAGGTGCGGAACCACCTGACCTTTTGGTCCGGATACAAAAAGAAGGAAGCAATTCATTTCGTTGGACACTCATGTCGCCGCACCTGAACTTCAAATCCACAGATCAGGATTGCGTCCAAACGCTGGAGAAGCCCGAACGGTACGTTCAAGACAACTTTGAATGGCTCGCCGGGAAAGCACCGGATGGTATCAATCGGGGGAATGTCAAAGGATCTTGCGAGAGACTTTATCGCGCTACCCCAAAGGCCTTCCAAGATGCTTATTGGCAGCTTTTTCGAGCGGCCAAGGCGCAGAGCGAAGGCCCGGCGGAAGCTGCGGAGAAGCCAATCAAGTTTAGGACAATACAGTTCGTTTCGGACGAGCCCTGTGTGCCGTGGGAGATCATGCAGGTGGTGGACCGGGACATCGAACCGGACGTGGAGCCGGTCATCCTTTCGGAGAAGTACCAAGTGGGCCGTTGGCTCTCCCTTTCTTCCTGCATGCTCAGGTCGAAAATCGAGGTGCACAAATTCGTAGTTTCGACGAGTACGTACTCTGGGATCCCAGGTGTGACACCGCTTCCATGGACCCAGGGTGAGAGGGACTATCTGTCAGCGGAACCCTGGAAAGCCGAACCTCTCAAACTCTTGTTGGCAGACGTCCAGGAGTTCCTGCTCAAAGGTAGCGCTCAAGCGATTCATTTTGCGTGTCACGGGGCTATGGACCAGGCACAGCCGCAACGTTCCAGGATTCTGCTGGAAGATGACCAGGAAAATTTCCGCACCACGGCGGTTGATCAAGACGACGTGCGAATGGGTATTGGCAAACATCATCCTCTGGTTTTCCTCAACGCGTGCCAATTAGGAGCGGAAGGAAAGGTGCTGAGTTTGGGCTCGGGTTGGCCTCAGGCGTTTCTGGAAGTGGGCGCCTCGGCGTTTATTGGGCCGCTATGGAGCGTGCAGGATGAGAGTGCGAGGGACGCAGCGACCCATTTTTACGGGGAGTTGAGTGCAGGGAAATCTCTCGGCGAAGCTCTGCAAACCATGAGGAGGAAATGGCTAGACGGTGGAAGCGTAACTTTTCTTGCGTACACCTTATATGGCGATCCCACCGCCAAGGTTGTGCCGATACAGGCAGCGTCCGAGGCGTAAAGAAATGCGCCGCAGTTGAGGTGGAGAATTGTGAGAAGCCATGGCAGATGAATTTGAATTAGAGCCATACCAAACGCCCATCGAAGCCGGCGACGGAATCACTCTAATCGCGCCTGGCCTAAGCGGCCAGGGCAATCACTATGGACGGCGCGAGAAAGGACAACTGCGCGCGGACACGCTTGAGTCCGAGCAATTTAGACGCGCTCTTGATGAAGCGGAGCTGGAGGACGTACACACTTTAATTTTGCCGCCTGGCACCCCCCCACCGGTGGCAGATGGCGAGAGGACACGAAGCGCCGGAAAGGTCGCCGAGGATGAAGTGGCGCTGAATGTGCCCGCAGAGGGAGCTGAAACACAGTATGTAGTGTATCAGGATGAAGATGGAGTAATGAGTATCGAGATTCCCGAGCGCGCGGCAGAGACTGCAACGGCCGAGGTTCGCGGAGGCACGCGCGGTGGAGTTTTTCACTACAGGATCAGGCTTCGCAGGGCCGAAACAAAGGGTGAAACCCGAGGAGTCCTGGGAGTGTTAGGGAAAAAAGTGATCAAGGTAATTGCGCGGAAACTAGGAGTCAGTGCGGGAACGAAGCTTGCAGCGTATGTTTGGGAATCCAAGGCTCGTTCTTTTGAGGGCTTTCACGGCAGCGCGAAAGGCTTTGGCGCAGGCGCGCTGGGCGAATTCTTGGCGGATAAACCGGACCGTTTCACGGGCTGGAAGCAACATGACGGGAAAAAGTCACTGCTTTTCATCCACGGCACCACGAGTACGACCACTGGTGCATTTGGCGGTTTGAGAAACTATCCGGATAGGGCGAAAGAACTATTCCGAAGATACGAAGACCGCGTCATAGGATTCAATCATCACACGCTGGGACGCAGTGTAGCTGCAAATGCCGTGAAGCTGTACAACGAGCTGTCGCAACATGACGGCACATTCACTTTTGACATAATCTGCCACAGCCGTGGCGGCTTGCTGGCGCGAGCGCTGAAAGAACTCGACGACGCAACAATCGGGTCGCTGGCAAATCAGCCACGCTGGAGCCGTCCGAAGCAATCCGTGATGAAAATTGATCGAATTGTATTCGTGGCTACGCCAAACGCAGGAACTGATTTGGCGGCCGCGGACAACCTGCCCAAATGGTTGAACCGGATGGCCAATCTGGCGAGCTTTATACCCGATTCCGCCGGGTCCGCACCTCTTGCGGCCGTGCTGGCGGTGGCGAGCGATGTCGCGGCTTCAGTCTTCAACCTACCTGGCCTGGCGGATATGGCCCCGGACAGTCCATTTCTGAGCAAGCTCAATCCGCCATCAGTAGATTCACAGAGCTATTGGGCGGTGGAGGCAAATTATCACGCGGCAGGACCCTTCTTACGGGCTGTTGAAGATCCAATCGTGGATGGACTATTCCGCGGGAAAGACAACGATCTGGTTGTGCCGACCGAGGGAGTTTCGATTGTCGGCTCGAGCTTTAGCCTTCCTGGCCCCAAGGTTAAGAAATTCTTCCCGGCAGACGGCATCTCTCACACCCATTTCTTCACGAAGGATGAAACATGGAATCACATCTTGGGCGCACTGAATTAGCGACAATTTGGAACTTCGAAATTCGTTGAGAGCATTACGACCCAGAACAGCTGGATGTGTTGCAACTTTCAGGTGACTGGCCGGTGCCGTGAAAGAATCGCGAAATGGGAACCCGACCTGCGATCTTCAAGTGGCGGCAGACCGAACCCGGCATCATCCTTTGTGCGGTCCGGTGGTATCTTCGCTATTCTCTTTCGCTGCGCGATGTTGAGGAGTTGTTGGAGGAGCGTGGTCTCAACGTCGACCACACAACGGTCTGGCGCTGGGTGCAGCGTTACGGCCCTGAGTTGGAGCAGCGACTGCGACAGCATCTCAAGCCGACCAACAAGTCTTGGCGGGTCGACGAAACCTATATCCGCGTGAAGGGCCGCTGGTGCTACTTGTATCGGGCCATCGATTCCAAGGGTGACACCATCGATTTCTTGCTGTCAGCGTTCCGTGACGCCGACGCTGCCAAGCGACTGTTTCGCAAGGCGCTCGGCGATCGGTCCCATCCCCAACCTCGAGTGATCAACACTGACCTGGCGCCGATTTACAGCTCCGCGATCCCCGACAGTAAGAACGAAGGGACGCTACGCACCCGCTGTCGACACCGACCGGTGCAGTACTTGAACAACATTCTCGAACAGGATCATCGAGCCATCAAACGTCGAGTGAGTGCCAAGCAGGGTTTTCGAGAATTCCAGGCGGCTCGGCGAACGATTCAGGGCTACGAAGCGATTCATATGATCCGGAAGGGGCAAGCTCGTTGGGTGGCAGGGGATGATCTTCTTCGACAGATTCAGTTCATCGACAGGCTTTTTGACTTGGCAGCCTAAGAACGCACGACAGACGCTCGGCAACAGACTTGTCTGCTTTTGAAACTTGCAACACTACCAGTGCTGGCGGGCAATCCCGACGATACCACGGCCTGGATGCCGGCTCTCCAACAACATCAAGCGTGCTTCGGGCGAGCGCCGCAGATGGCCACCGGCGACCGGGGATTTTTTTCTGCCAAGAACGAGCAGGAGGCACAAGCCCTCGGAGTGAAGAAGGTGGCGCTGCCGGCGCTCGGACGCCTCTCCACCAAGCGAGCTCAGCAGCAGAAGCAGCGCTGGTTCCGGCGAGCGCTGCGTTGGCGGGCCGGCTGTGAAGCCACCATCAGCACCTTGAAGCATCCCTTCTCGATGCGACGAGTCACCTACCAAGGAGAGCCTGGATTTCAGCGCTACGTGGGCTGGTGCGTGATTACCAAGAATCTGTTTTCCATCGCTCGCTATCAAGTGCGTCGGAGGAGCCATGGCCAGGTCGGTTGATGCTGCTGCCCAACGACGCAAGCTGCTGGGCGAGATCCAACGTCTGGCCGGGATCGCCATCTTCGGAACGCTCTCGGAAACCTACCGCACCTGCGGACGAGCGGGTTGCCATTGTCAGGGAGATGGACCCAAGCATGGACCGCATCTGAATGTGAGCTACCGCGGGGAGAAGGGCAAGACCACCGGCTACTATGTTCCGCAGGCAGCGGAGGAGGCCACGCGAGAAGGGGTGGCCGCTTGGCAACAAATGCAGCAATGCTTGCGCGAACTGGCGGAGTTGAATAAGGAGCGCAATTTGCAGCGCGCCCGCGAGGCTGATTCGCGATGAAACTATGGTTTTCCCTAACCCTCGTCTGCTGGGCACTTGTGTGTCTGTTTCTCAGCTTTACTCGGGTAGTTGGTCTGAACCACCCGTGGCAGGTTGTCGGCTCGGGACCATGGTTAGATCGAGGCAGAGAACCCGCATCCGACGCGTCCACAGTTCCGGTTGTCACAAGCATAGAGTTCGATTCGGCTCGCGCTGGACCTTGGCAATCTCTGCTCCTCGACGGTGCACGGACTGCGGACCATCTTGCTCCTCCCCGCCCGGGGACCCACGGGCCACCGAAAACCGACGAGGCCTTGGCGAGTTACCGCTCAAGCCGGCAACTCAGACCAACGCCATCGAGCAACCTTCCCCACGAAATTATCGGCTTTCACGCGCCGAATTGAAGAATCGGGGTTTTGCAACAGCCTTTAGCTAACCGAGTGGGTCAACATGTGCGGCTGCGTACAGGCATAAAACTGACTACAGCCTCAGGAGATCCAACCGGGACAGTCCCATTGGAGTTGCTTCCATCTTCCATTTTCCAGAGCGAGGGCGACCCAAAATCCTTCTCCACAAAGGCCACCGCAGTAGTGGGTCAAGTAAACCAAGGCGACGGTGTGCGACTTGTTGAAGAAAACCGGGCTGAAGCCGTAAAGCGAAGGAGCGCCTTCGTATTTGTCGACCTCGCGGTGGTCGGCCTCGTCTCTGATGACCGTGTTTCGGGACGACCCATGGTCTGCCCGTGCTTTGGAGTCCAGGAGCACCACTGGGACCAAGGTGTGCCACCCGTCGCGGTCAAGCAATATGCGGTCGTGACAATGACGATCCCAATCTTCGAGAATTTCGACGAAGTCTTGGGCTTGGTTTCCTGCGGGTTTTACCGCAACATGAGGGTTCATGGTCATGGCGACAAGAGGTCGGTCGTCCTTAGATGTTACGGGCCTGCAGGGTTCATTGGCAGGAATCACCGATACTGTGATGTCCTGGACTAGCCAGAGCTTATGAGGCCAGTTCTTACCTGCAGTTTCTCCCAGTGGCATCAGCATCGAGTAGATGCTGTAGGAGGCGGCCTTACGGTCCTCTGGCATTGCTGTAGCTGTTTGCCCCTCCTCTGGTTTCACTGCATTGTCCTCAGAAGAAATGTCCGGCGCGACAGTCAGAAGAACGAGAGTGAGGCAAAGCCGACACCAAATCCGCATACCGTCATTGTCGTCCAGAATCTCGAAAACACAAGCGTTTACGGATGTTGGCGTGAACAGACCAGGTCGAACCCTAACGCAAACCGCCCGACCCAGCCGGATTACCTACGACTTGGGGATATCACACCAACAAGCACCGACAGACATAACATTACTTCTGGCGCGGTCCCTTAAATGCCGTCGCCGACCGCCTTTCCGAGTCTGGCGGCCTTCCGCCCCTTCCAAAGAATCAAGACACAGAGCGCCAGTTCAAACAGCACCGTCGGCATTTCGTACAAGTTCACGGAAACCACTGCTCCGAATCTGCGGTTGTTGAGATATGCGAACGCGCACACCCCTTCGAAGATTGAGGCCAACATACCCCATGCCGCGAGGATTCTCGGGATGTAGCGCGATTGGAAGAACAGCTCACTAAACAGAAAGGTGCTCAGTGCGTAGAATGCAAGGCCAATTCGACCGTAGCAGTATCGGAAATTAGAACACACTGTGAGGAACTGTCCTACAATTCGGGTGTTCTTGTCATCGGAGTTGGGCATGACGCACCGGCTGCTTTTTCCGCTCGCACTGATATTGGCAGCCACCAATCTATTCGGCCAGACCGAGGCCCAGGGTCCGAACCAACCACAAAAACCAAAACCTGAAGGCAACTGCACCGTGAGTGGACGGGTGGTCAGCGCGGCCGATGGTTCGCCGCTGAAGTCTGCGCGTGTGGGATTGGTGCAGGCCGACACTCACGATCACCCCCAGGTTTACGGCGGCACCACCGACAACGACGGCCATTTCGAAGTGAAGAAGGTAGTGGCAGGCCGGTATCGGTTCTTCGCATCGCACATCGGCTATCTCGAGCAGACTTATCAAGCCAAGGGCACGGAGCGCGGCCAGGGTGCCATGTTGTCCTTAATTTCCGGCCAGGAGATCACGGACGTACTGTTTCGTCTGGTACGCGCCGGAGTCATCACAGGAAAAGTGGTGGACGACACGGGCGAACCGATGATTGGGGTTAACGTTACAGTGCTGCACAAACCGAGCGAGGAGGAGCTTGAAGACGCTGGGCCACGGGCCAAGAAAGCAGAGATGACAATCACCTCCGCAGGGCATACCGACGATCGAGGCGAGTACCGCATCTTCGGACTCAAGCCCGGCGAATACTATCTGAAAGCCATTGAGACGACCAACGACCCCTTCATGGGTCAGAACAGCGCCATGGGGCAGGAACGTATGGTGCTGCAAGCGCTCGGCAGCCAGTTCGCGCCAATGTATTTTCCCGGCGCGCTGCAACTCGATCAGGCACAAGTCGTGGTGTTGCAGGCTGGCGAGGAAATGCAGGCAGACTTCGCGATGCGTCGCATCAAGCTGGTTGAGGTTGCGGGCCGAGTGATGGGAGCCGATGGCGCTGCAGAGAGCAGGGCATTTGTGCACCTCTCCGCGCCAGGGGCAGAGGACTGGTTCACCGGATTAGGTACCAGCACCGATAGCAAGGGCGACTTCTCGATCAAAGGCGTGCCTCCGGGCAGTTACCACATCATCGCCAGCACATACGATCGAGGGACACAACACAGCACTCAGAGGAAAATCGAAGTTGGTGAGTCGAATATCGATTCACTTGTGTTGAACCTCAGCGGCGGGGCAACCATACGTGGTCGCGTGGTGGGGGGCAATTCCCGAGCCCAGGAGCGCGCAATGGTGGTGCTCGAGCCGACGGCGGAGGAAGCGGAGACTGAACCCGGCTTTAAGGAAGTTGAGAAGGATGGCTCATTCGAACTCCAGGGAATTCACGATGGCAGCTATGCGTTGGCAGTGTATGGGTTTGATCTAGGCTCGATTGTGAAATCGGCACATATAGGGAATGAGGACGCATTCCAGAAGGGCGTGCAGGTCGAAGATGGAGCGGCAAAAGGGGACCTGGAGATTGTCGTCACCAATGAAGGAGCGCAACTTGAGGGAGCGGTTACTGACAGCGAGAAGAACCAGCCGCTGGTAGGAGCGCAGGTAAAGCTGCACGTCGATCCAGAAAATGAGTACAATCGCGGCCGCGCCAAGCAGGTGAACACCGACCAGAATGGCCGTTACGTGATCAAAGACGTTCCGCCAGGCAAGTACAAGGTGACCGCCAGGATTCCCTCCCCCGACGAAGGTGCGCCGACGATCAAGTCTGACCCCGTGCCGGTAACCCTCGGCGAGCGCGAGCACCGAAGCGTCGACATCAAGCTGGCTGTTTCAAAAAGCGAGTGAAAGGCGCTGGTTCTTCAGCAGTTATTTGGGCTACCGCGTAGCCCGAGATTTTTGACGTAATCAGGATATCCCGAACCCTATCGCGACGGAAGCCGTGCGGCCAGGATTACCTACGACATGGCGATTTCCGGGAGGTAATCCGCCGCCGTTGCGGGAAGCCCGCCGTCCCGCCGCCCAATTCCTGCCTGCGGAGCACTGTCGAGACGGCACTACGGATTTCTCGCCAAGTAAGCACAGATTAGTTGCCGGGATTCGCCGACTTCAGAAACACCCACAATGACTTCAGCGCCTCGCCAGACTGCGAGACGAAAACCACCTTACCGCTGGGGGTAGCAAGTATATATGTGCCTGATCTCGGTACTGGTAACGTGTCGGTGTCGAACCTTTTTTCGCCTTCGATCACCCACGTTGTGCCGCCAGAGAGAAGTACGGGGAAGTCGTATTTGTATTCCGCCATCAGTTTCTTGACGGTGGCAGCATCGTCGTATTCGGTAATTGCCGCGAATCGCAGATTCGGAGTCTTGGAGACCTCGTTGAAGGCTTCGAGGTCGCGTACGTCGCAGGCAAAACTGCCGACGCGCAGGATTGTCCATTCATTTTGAAATGGCAGCGAGTGCATAACCCCGTCAACATCCGGCAGCACCATTGAGGGCAGGGCTTCAGTGCTGTCGAAGAGCCGGATGCGTTTCTCGGTCCTGATATGGTAAGCGTCGCTCAAGAGACTGTTTGGGCCCGTGAAATTCAGCGACAACTTCTTTCCGCCACGAATCACTGTCGCACTCACTGCATCGACAGATATCCGATACAGGAGATTTGCAACGCTAAGCGTATTCAGAAATGCGACTTGCTGGCCGTCAACACTCAGGACTGTATCGTCGGCTTGAATCGCATTCCCGTTCCGTGGAATCTGGCTGGAATGTGCAACCAGCCAGCCATTTGTCACTTGGCTTGCGCGAATCCAACCCAAATCGATTGCGCAGTGGATGTCAGAATCGCTGGCGTGACACAAAAGAGCGAAGTTGATAACAGCAAGTAGAGCGACCGTTGATATTGCAGATTTCATGCCAGCTTGGCCAATATCTTAAAGTCCATTGAATTTGCTGTCGATATCAGGCCTTACCGAACCCTATCGCACGCAGCCGTCCGGCCAGGATTACCTACGACATGGCGATTTATCGACAGCGACACTCAACTGTAACCGTCGGAAAGGTTCTAGCGCGTCAGTTCAATGGGATGCGAAGCCGTGAGTTCGCCGCGAAGGAATGGATGCTTCATCGTTTCTAAGCTCAAGGTCTGCGCTTCGTCGAATGCGTCGTCCTTCCAGCCGGAGAGTCCAACCTCAAGGCGATACCGACCCGGCTTCAAGCCTTGGTCCATAAAGATTTTCGTATCAAAGTCGAACGTGCCATCGATATATGCCATAGGCTTCAACAAAACTGCGTCTTTCTCCATTCGTTGGGCGGCGCTCATCTTATCGACCGGACCGGGGCCGATGCAGGAAGTTGCCCATCCTCCCGGCCCGATGTGTTTGCCGACACTGGCCTCAAGCCAAACCGAAACATGCGGCGGATTGCCGCACTTGACTTCCCACACCGTTCGAGGGACGAATATCTCAGCGTTGCTGGTGTTTCTTATTCTGTAGGAAAACTCGATTTTCTCTCCGATTTTGCAGACCTTCCGCTTGGGAGTGATGGTGAGTGAAGCGTCATTCGGCGGAACGAATAGCGGTGGCTGTTGCGCGCTCAAGAATCCTGCCATACAGAGAACGGCGGCAAAGAGCCAAGGTCGGTTCACTCGTAGCTTCCTTCGCACGACTTGATCGGAGATAGTTAACGATAACAGGCCATCCCGAACCCTATCGCGACGGAAGCCGTGCGGCCAGGATTACCTACGACTCGATTTATCACCAACTACCGCAACGGTTCGAGGAGAGAAATGACTCCCTCTTCGTACGTGGTAGCCCCAAACCCGGCGCAAGAACCGTTCATTTTCGTTACGGTGATGACGTACTCCTTACCATCACTACTTACGACGGAGTGCAGCATGTAGCCCGGTAGCCCGGAAGAAACGCGACGAGTCATCGCTGAGGTTCAAAACGACGGAACCCGTTGGTTTGGAGGGACCCAATGGCGGGGCATTGCAGCTATGCGAATCAGTGTGTCGAGTTGGGCCACCGCGGATGAAGACGTCGAACGCAGCGCGGATGCGATGGTTCAGGATTCGCGATGGCCGGGTTTAGGGGCACGGAGAAAGATTGCGCGAGAGAGCCTAACACTCACATCGCTGCGGATGATCCAACGAGTCCCACCCCGCTGAATTCAGTCCCCGAAAAGAGCACCCCGCCGGTATCGGGGTATGTAAAATTGACTGCTTCCGCTATTAAAGATCTTCGGAAGCTCTTCGTTGTAAGTTTCAGCAGAGCGAGAGCTTACAACCTGCGCATCCCTCTCTTTTTGTTTTCGGGCAGAGATCTGCAAATCTCTCTGCCGAGTAGTTTTCGGACACCTTGCACAGGACTCCGGGTGTATATTGTCGGTGAAATCCTTCGCCACTCCTCAACAAGTGCACGGCGCGACGTCAGTCGACCCGATGCAGCAACCACGCTCTGCAAGCCTGAGGAACTCGGATCTCGCACGTAATTCCGAGTGGTGTCCTAACCCAAATCATCAACCACCCAAGGAGGATTGTCATGAACTTGACCGCTGACCAACGCGAGCAGGTCGCGAGTGAACTGAAGCGTTTCGCTGGAGACCTCAACCTAACCGACGACCAGAAAGAAAAGCTCCAAGCCGCTTTGACGGAAGGGCGGGAAAAGATCGGAGAGTACCTTAAGAACAATCCAAACACAACCAAAGCCGACATTATGGCCAGGGTGAAGGCGAACCGCGACGAGATTCGTCAGCGCGTTGTTAAATTTCTAACTCCTGACCAGCTCAGCAAGTGGGACAGCGAAATCGCCAAAGCCAAGGAGTTCCTCGGCCAGAAACTCGATGCATAGGATCTCCTGACGAAAACAAGGCTTGGTGGCCAACATCTGACACTGCTGGCCACCGAACTTTCTAGTCATTTTCCAGGTGATGGACTGCGTTCTCGTCCAACAGGCACGCACAGGTTGCGCCAACTTCTGTAAGACTCACACTTACGAGCTCACTTTCTCGCACACTGACTTCCATGTAGGAGTGTTCGCGCATCATGTCGTCCGCTACGCTATTGATCCACTCCCTGATCCAAGGTTCATCTGCGTCGGCCATCCGCCCCCCTCCTCGGTGTTTCATAACATCCCCTTGCTATAGCACAGTCTCCGGTATAACGCCTCGCCGGTCGAATCGATAATTTTTATTGACGTCATTCGGGTTGTCACTTCAGGTTCGCGCCTTGACGCTAACTTGGGAGTCCTTCGTGAGGTGCAGCACGCCTTAGCGCGTCCAGGACAGGGCTTCTATCGAAGCCCTGCTCAAATTGAATTCACGTGGGGCGCGGAAATGACGGTCTCCTGGACTTGCTGTCGCGAACTCTCCCGACTTAGAGCGATAGCGAGTGATAACAGGACATCTCGTACCCTATCATCCGATTCTTGCCGAGGCCAGTCGACATTGGAAGCGCGCCATTCCAAAACCCCTTGCGCAACCGCCCGCGCAACCCCTGATTCTTCAACATGCTTCTTGGGCTCTCTCGGCATTCCAAAACCACTTGGTTTTGGAAAAATTCGGGTTTCCCGAATCTCAGGGTTGCCCGTCACCCGCAAGCGAGCGATCGTAAAATGACCGCATGGCCACCAATGAGATCTTCACGCACACTGATCCGGCTCTGCTCCCGGTGCTCGCAGAGCTTCGACGCCGCGAACCGATTTTTCACACACCAGAATTCGGCCGTACGCGGGCCGATTTCGAAAAGACCACAGCTCCAGAATATTGGGAGGCGAGCGCGTCGGGTCGCCGTTACAGCCGCGGCTTTATTCTCCGCACGTTGGCTGAGCACCCACCTGTCGACGCGGCTTCTGCAGGATGGCAGACCTATGACCACGCCCTTCGCCAGATCGGGCCGGACAATTATCTGATTACATACACACTGCGCCAAGTTGAGCGGCTCACGCGGCGAGCCACGATTTGGCAGAGCACACCGGAGGGTTGGCGCATTCTCTTTCATCAGGGCACAATCGTATCCACTGAAGAGGACGACGTGTTCCCGTCTAGTTGGCTCCAGTCTCCTCCTTGGCTTGAAAAGAGGTAGCGAAAGGCTAGGAACGCCGTTGCCGATCTGCGACGCGAGGCCAACAATCGTCGAACTCGGATAGATGTTGTGATCAGGACTTATCGAAGCCTAATCCGACCGGGCCGCTCAGCCGGATTACCTACGAGATGGCGATTTACCACTCGCAATCCGTCGGCAACCACCTGACGCGGTGGCCTCCGTCTGCACTCTGCCCTCACCGTCTTTACGTTTTCGTCAACGAGATGTGCTAGTGTCATCTTGGAGTTGGAAATGAAAAACTTTGTGCTGATAACGTGTCTACTATTTGCTTCGAGTTTGTTTGCGGGAGATTGCGTCAAGAATCGACGCGGTCAGACTGTTTGCGGTAACGGAACGACTGCCGCTAAGGTCAACCCTAACACGGGCAATGCTGCCGTTGCCCAGAAGAACTCGAACGGGGTAACGACCACTCAAACCAGCAATGGCGGCGAAGTTAAGAGCAAGAATGGAAAGGGTGTAGCAAAAGGCCCGGATGGTAGCACCTGCGTCAAGACTGCGAACAACCAAGGCTGTACCAAATGAATTGCGGTAAGCCTCGACGTATCCACCCAACTTGGTCTCGGCTGGGAATCACCCGCCTGATGCCCCTGAAACCGAGGGCCTGAGTGCGCGTCTGCTGGGGAGCTAAGGCGGACACGCACCGGCAGATCGCTCTTCTAGTTCCACAAACTCAGCTCAGCAATCAGTGATCCATTCGTCGTGTACCCGTTCCGGTTTTCAGCGAAGGATGGTGGCAACAGGTAAGTGACTCCCAAACAGAGCGTCAGCCGATCGAACCGCTGGATCACGTCGCGCCGCCTCGCACTCCTGCCGACGGGAATTTGAATTTCCTTCTCAGCGCGAATGCAACATACACTTTGCACAGCTCTCACTCGGCGACCGCGGTCGCGATTCCGCGGGCACCCCGGCTTCACAAGCAGATCGTCAATTCACTTTCGCAGCCCGCGATCCTGGCGTGGATTGGACCGTTACTTAACGATTAAGATCAACACGGGTGATGTTTGCGGCATTGTTCCGGTTGCGCGTGTTTGCTCGGATACGGTCGTCACGGGAGTCTCCACGATCTTAGTTGCAGTAATTTTCATGCCCTCTCTCAGACCAAAAGCGTCGGTTTCCTGGCCGTCCACAGTAAACTTCTGACCCTCTGGAATCTTAAACATCTGACTCTCACCGTTTTCCAGCGCGAGCATCACGGAGAAAGGCGGAGTTACCTTCAGGACTTTCCCTGTAACACTCTCTATGGTTGTGACTACTTGCGGCGTGGTGGTTGTTACAGTCGTACGCTGCAGTTTCATGCCGGGCTTCAGCTCGTTGATACCGAGCTTTTTGCCGTCCACGGTGACTTTTGCATTTGCGGGTACATCGGGAAAATCGCGTAACGTACCGTCTGCCATTTTGACGAAAAGATCGTCGCCTATGATGGCAACGACCTCACCGCTCTCAATCTGCACCTCTATTGTCGGAGTTCCCTTAGTCGTGGCTGTTTGCGTCTGTACTTGAGCACTCATCGAGTATGCGAAAACAAGGCATATCCCGGTTGCCAATAGCAGGGTTCTTTTCGTCCAAATGATGCTTAGCTTCATTGTCGCTTCTCCTTTCCTCCGTGGAGCTGGTAAACACCCTTGCGGTAATATCTTTATCGCCTGTAACGAGAATGGGAGTTGTTGTTTGCGCCCGTTGGCTCTTCGCAAGCGCATGATGTTGCTTTCCCGAGGAATTACTCGGGAGCGTTGCTGATGTCACTGCTGCTGCTTACCTGCCGAGAGGTTGCTGCTCGCCCGACCCTTCGGCAGGCTCAGAGCAGGTTTATTGCTTGTCGTACACGGCCGTGCTTGTGAACTTCTTACCCTGGGCATCCGTTCCGCTCGAGGTCACCGTTCGGCTCTTGCCGTCGTCGGATGCGACAATCCTACCCGTAGTCGTAATGTTCGTGCCGTTTTTCACGGTGAAATCCAACTCGTGAATGCCCTTTCTTGTGTATGAGCGCGAGTCGGAATTGGGGTCGCCCTTGACGGGATAGTCTTTGCCGTCGAACTTGCCCGTCCACTCGTTATGCGTCGGATTTCCCGTGCTGTCGGTACCATCTATCGTGACTTTCACATCCAGGCCTTCAGGCTCGTAGACGACCGTGTTGTTCTTCGGCATCCCAGGCGCAAGCGTGGATTTGGCCTCATTCAGGTTCCAGGTACCCATAAACGGGTTCTGTGCAAAGCACACTCCCACTCCAATGAAACACAGTGCCACAGTCAGCACAGTTGTTCTTGTTTTCATGTTCCCTCCTAATTGAGAAGCAGATTCGGTGGCCTGATTGACAACGGCCACACTCGGAATACTTGCTATATCCGAGTTCCTCAGGCTTGCAGAGCTTGGTTGCTGCATCGGGTCGACTGACGTCGCGCCGTGCACATGTTGCGGAGTGGCGAAGGGTTTCGCCGACAGTATACGCCCGGAGTCTTAAGCGGGGGTATCGAAAGATTACTTCAGCAGCAAGATATGCCGAGCTCGAACAAAAACAGGCGGTCAAGCTGTAAACTCCGCCTCTGCCGGAACTTACGGCAAACAGATTCCCGATGTTGCCGCAGCGGACAGATTTTTGGCCGGAATATCACCGTCACCATCGAATACTTGGCGTGAACAGGCCAACTCGCAACCTAGGACGTAATACTCCGAGCGACATTCGCATGTCACGTTGTCCAGAAATGTTAGTGCTATGTACATCACATGAAGGCTCCGAACATCGTTTTTGTCACATTGTCGCAGGTGTGTAGGCCCCTGTGCGGGAACAGCACTATCTAAGTCAACCAAACGGCCTAGAAGCATCACTGCTCACGAGCACGAGCTCCCGAATTACGGCACCGCCGGATTGCCGACCCTGCCTGGATTGCGTTTGATCGGTATCGCACGTGAGAAGACAGGAGTGCTTTCCTTCGTGCTCGACGATGTTCGCACCGCAGGACGTGGGTGTGGCGCTCGACCACGAGGGCATCGCCGTACGCGCCGGCACCACTGCGCACAGCCGATTCTGCGGCGTCAAGGACACAGTGCGACCGTCGCTGGCGCTCTACGACACCACGAGGGCATCGATGCACTGGTGGCTGCACTGCTGCGGCTATGGCGGGTCGGGGACATCGCAAGTCCGAGAACCTTCTCTCCCCGCCGATCATGTCAGTTCGATCAAAGTCGGCAATTTTCTCAATTCACTTTTGTTTGGGAACTACCCGCCCTGATATTGTGAATATTCTGTGACAACCCAGTGGGTTAGAGCCGTCTTTCTTGATCAAACGACGTGTTACCACGATGCGGAGGGCCTGCCGTTAGTCTTGAGCGCTGAAGTCTCCCTGGGCGAGCTCCCAGCGGGCATGGGGGGTACAGGGACGATAGCACTTCATATAATGACCAACAAAAGTAAAGCGAGTCACCAGCCTGGAGCCGAACATGAAACTTCACCGGGGCGCGTCTTTTGGATTACCGGGTTATCCGGCGCCGGCAAGACAACATTGGGGCGAGAATTGTGCAGCCGTCTGCGTGCCGCCGGTCGCCCGGTCACCTTCCTCGATGGCGACGGACTCCGTGCTGCGATCGCTGAAGATCTTGGTCACAGCGCAGACGATCGGCGGCGATCGGCGATGCGCAATGCACGGCTATGCCGGTTGCTGGCTGAGCAGGGCGCCGATGTTGTCTGCGCGACCATCTCGCTGTTTCACGAGGTGCAGCGCTGGAACCGCGAGAACATCCCGGGTTATAGCGAGATCTATCTGCGGGTCCCGATAGACGAGCTACAGCGTCGGGATAGCAAGGGCATCTACGCGCGGGCTCACCGCGGCGATGTGCGCAACGTCGTTGGCCTTGACGTGCCGGCGGAGGCTCCCGAGGCGCCGGACCTGGTAATCGACAATTATGGGGCGCTCGACGTTGCGACGGCGGTCGACCGCATCTTGGCGGCATGCGCCCAGCCCGATGGCGCGGGTGCGGCACCGCCGGCGCGCCTCGTCGCCTTCAAAACGAAGGCGGAATCTCTAGAAGCGCTGGCGCCCCTGCTGCGCAATGGGCGCGTCCTGCCGCAGGTCCGATTCTCGGTCGGCGATTGGCGCTCGGACGCCGGTGGCGTGCTCGCTGCTGTCACCGCTGCGCCCTGGGGTTCAGATCGCGTCATCGTGCGAAGCAGTGCACGGTGCGAGGATGGCGCCGCCGGCTCCCAGGCCGGGAGGTACGATTCCGTACTCGGTGTGGTCGGCACCGCAGCAGTCGCACAGGCAATCGATCGGGTGATTGACTCGTTTGCCAATGAGGGAAGCGACGACGACCAGATCTTCGTGCAGCCCATGCTTGACCGGGTGGCGGTGGCCGGTGTGGTCTTCTCGCGCGATCCCAGCGGCGGCCCCTATTTCGTTATCAATTACGACGACCGCTCCGGCCTGACCGATCGCGTGACCGCCGGTGTTGGCGACAATCTCGCGACTTTTCTTTGTCTCAAATCGCGGCCTGATGCCTGTCCACCGTCGCTGGCACCGGTTATCGCTCTCGTCAGCGAGCTCGAGACCCTTCTAGCGTGTGATGCCATCGACGTGGAATTCGCCGTCGACGACGACGGACAGCTCTACCTTCTGCAGGTCCGCCCGCTCGCCGTCGACCGCCAGGGGCAGCCAGCGGACGCGAAGGTCGACGACGCGCTCGCCAATGTTGCGCGCAAGGTCGAGCTACTCAGCCGCCCGCATCCCTACCTGCACGGCAGCCGCGCGATATTCGGCGTCATGCCGGACTGGAACCCGGCCGAAATCATCGGGGTGCGGCCCTGGCCCCTCTCGTTGTCGCTCTATCGCGAACTCATCACCGATGCGATCTGGGCCTATCAGCGGGACAATTACGGCTACCAGAATCTTCGCAGTTTCCCGCTCATGGTCAGCTTTCACGGACTGCCCTACATCGACGTGCGTGTCAGCTTCAACTCCTTCATACCACGCGAGGTCCCCGACGATCTCGCCGGGCGGGTCGTGAACTACTACACCGATCGTCTCCTCTCCGAGCCACATCTCCATGACAAGGTCGAATTCGAGATCATCTTCTCCTGCTACACCCTGGATTTGCCGAAGCGGATAGGCAGACTTGCCCAGCACGGATTCTCTCCAGAAGACCTTGCCGAACTTTCAGTCGCCTTGCGGCACCTCACCAATCGCATCATCCATGGCGAGACCGCGCTGTGGCGGCGCGATCGCGCGAAGATCGACATGCTGGCACAGCGGTTGCCGACAATCTGCAACGCGGAGATCGACAAGATCAGCCGCATTTACTGGCTGATCGAGGACTGCAAGCGATATGGCACGCTGCCGTTCGCGGGTCTCGCGCGGGCAGGCTTCATAGCGGTACAGATGTTGCAGTCTTTCGTCGGGGTGGGCGTTCTGCATGCCCAGGAGGTTGCGACATTCATGGCGAGCGTCGATACCATCGGGTCGCGCATCGGGCAAGATTTCGCGCAGCTTCCGAAGGCAGACTTCCTCGCGCGCTACGGCCATCTCCGGCCGGGGACCTACGACATTCTGTCGCCACGCTACGACGAAGCACCCGATCTCTATTTCGACTGGTCGAGTGCTCGACCGATGGCGTCCGCCCCGCTGCGCTTCGCGCTCTCGATCGAGCAGTTGCGCCGTATCGAGCAACTCCTCAAGGAACATGAGCTCGAGATCGACGTGCTGAGTTTGATCGAGTTCATCAAGGCGGGCATTGAGGGCCGCGAATACGCGAAGTTCGTGTTTACGCGAAGCCTGAGCGACGCCCTGTCGTTGATCCGTCGGCTGGGCGAGGATCACGGTCTTTCGGCGGAGGATTGTGCATTTCTGAACTACGGCGCCATCCGCTCGCTCTATAGCGAGAGCGGTTCGGTGCGCGAGACGTTGCTGGAGAGTGTCGCGCTCGGCAGGGAGCGTCACGCGCTCACACGCAATCTCGTGCTTCCGCCGATCATCGCGTCGCCCGACGAGGTGTTCGCATTTCACCTTCCCCCGAGCCAGCCTAATTTCATTACGCGAAAAAGCGTCACCGCACCGGTCGCCTCAATCAGCGACCCGCCGGCGAGTTTCGCGGGACGGATTCTTTTCGTGCCAAGCGCGGACCCCGGGTTCGACTGGATCTTCACTCGTGGCATCGGCGGATTCGTTACCCAGTTCGGCGGCGCCAATTCGCATATGGCGATCCGCGCCGGCGAGCTCGGTATACCCGCTGTAATAGGCGCCGGCGAAGCTCTGTTCCGGCGATGGCAGACGGCGCGCCAGCTGTGCCTCGACTGTGCGAACCAGAAGGTGTTGCTCATCGCATGAAAGCGGTCGCCATCACCCAGCGGGTATCGGTCGTTCCAGCCTATGGTGAGCGCCGTGACTGCTTGGATCAAGCATGGACTAAGTTCCTGGCGGCCTGCGGGCTGCTTCCCGTGTTGCTCCCCAACGTCGCCGAGGCGGCTCTTGCCATATGCGGGGAGGCCCGCATCGCCGGGTTGGTGTTGACCGGCGGTAACGATCTTGCGGTGTTGGGGGGCGATGCCCCGGAACGCGACGCCGTCGAAAATGCCCTGCTCGATTTGGCCGAGCGTCGCGGGCTGCCGGTCCTGGCTGTTTGTCGCGGCATGCAAGTGATTCAGCAGCGTTTCGCTGTCCCGTTACGCCGCGTCGAGGGCCATGTGGCACAACGTCAATTGATCCGAGTGGACGGCGAGCCAAGAGAGGTCAACAGCTATCATCACTTTGCAGCTTTTGACTCGCGGCCGCCGCTCGATGTCTGGGCAGTCGCTGGCGACGGCGTCGTCAAAGCGATTCGCCATTCGGCCCAGCCTATAACGGGGATTATGTGGCACCCTGAGCGGTCCTCCCCGTTCTCCCCTGCCGACGTGGTACTGTTCCGCCAGGTCTTCGGGGTCGAATGATGCGCGCGGTAATTCTCGCCGCCGGTCGCGGCAGCCGCTTGGGGCATCTCGGCGACGACCGCCCGAAATGCTTGGTCGAGCTCGAAGGCAAGCCGTTGATCGAACGCCAGATCGCGGCGCTCCGGCGTGGTGGGGTGGACCAGATCGGAGTCGTCCGAGGCTATCGCGCCGAGATGATCGATTTTCCCGGCCTTTCCTATTTTGCCAACGAACGTTGGTCCGAAACCAATATGGTGATGTCGCTCGCCGCAGCCGCTGCTTGGCTGCGTTCCGGGATGGTCATCGTCAGCTATGCCGACATCTTCTATCGCAGCGAGTTGGTGCGCGATCTGTCCGGTGCTCCAGGCCAGTTGGTCATCAGCTACGATCGGGCTTGGCACCGCCTATGGACCCGGCGCTTCGCCGATCCTTTGGCCGACGCCGAAACTTTCCGGATCGATGCCGCGGGCCAATTGCTGGAGATCGGCGGCAAGACGACACGGATCGAAGATATCGAGGGGCAATATATGGGCCTCTTGAAATTCACGCCACCGGCATGGAGCGCCGTCGAGGCGCTGCTCAGTGGACTCGAAGCACCGATACGCGATCGCCTCGACGTGACCGGATTGCTGCGCCGGCTGTTGGCCGGAAAGGATCTTCCTATCGGCACTTTTGGCACCAATGGTCAATGGGGCGAAATCGACAACCCGGAAGACGTCGCGCTGTACCAGAATATGATACGAGAGGGGGAGCTCTTGCTCGAGGACGCCTGATCCGGCAGAAAGCCGGCTGCGGGATGAAGACGATCGATGTGCCCGGCGACTGCGGTCATTCTGAACCTTATAGAAACCGCGATGGGAGACCGCAGGCTGTCAGTCATGATGAAACACGGAGATTTTACGGGGTTGGCTGGCGACTACGCCAGGTTCCGACCGGGCTATGCGCCCCAGGTTGCGACCGCGATCCTCGGGTATGTGGGCCGCGATGCGGCCACCGTCGACGCAGCCGACATCGGCGCCGGCACTGGCATTTGGACCCGCACGCTCGCGGCCCGCGGAGTAGGCTCCGTTGTCGCCGTGGAACCCAATGACGAGATGCGCAGGCAAGGAATCGTGACCTCGCGCGGCACGGACATCGTCTGGCGCAAAGGTTCGGCCGAAGCCACTGGATTGCCGGACGGCTCAGCCGATCTCGTCAGCATGGCCTCGTCACTCCACTGGGCCGACTTCGACAAAGCGTGCGACGAGTTCCACCGCATCCTGCGGCCGGGCGGCGTCTTCGTTGCCTTGTGGAATCCGCGCTTCATCGAGGCGAACCCACTGCTCGTCGAAGTCGAGGCGCAGATCACACGGCTCAAGCCGGACATCCGGCGCATTTCGTCCGGACGCTCTGGCATCACCGAGCGGCTGACCGACATGTTAAGTGCCAAGTCGCAATTCGCTGAGGTGCTGTACCTCGAAGCCAGGCATTCCCTGCGCCAAACGCCAAAACAGTACATCGGCGCGTGGCGCTCGGTGAATGATCTGCAGGTGCAACTAGGTCCGGAACTATTCCGGAAGTTCCTGGATTTCACAGAGAAGCGCATCGCGGGTCTGACGACGATTGAGACAACTTATGTGACTCGCGCCTGGGCGACGCGGCGCGCATAGGCGCACCGCAACTGAAGCTACACGTGGGACATCCAATTCGCCCGGCTCGTCGCGTAGCGACTAGCTAGACCGAAGTTCCAAAACGTTTGGGACAGTATTTTGCTGATTCGCCGAGAGATAATTCAAAATTCAGTTTCCAGCTACTGGCAACAAGTTCAGCAACTCATAAGCCTTGGCTTGCAGCTGGCTGGGCGGCGGCACCTGCTGAAAGGTAGGACTGGTCGAGTCCCCTTTCAAGCTGTAGGTCACGCGCGCCTGGCTGGCTAGTTCCCCCAGTAGGGTGGCGAAACTGTGTACCGGTAGTCCGTCGGCGGTTTGCTTGCTGTGCTTCTTGGCTTGCGCCGATTCCGAGCCGGTTGCCGGCAGAATTGGGTCGCGGTGTTGACGCTCAGCAGGAAGCTCCTCATCCTCGAACAGCAGGGGCGCCCATACTCGTCGCAGATGCCATTCCACGTAGTAGGCCAACATACATAAGAAAATATGCGCCGGGACCCGCTCCTCGGTGCGATGGCGAATCGGCCGGATCAACAGATCCATGCCTTTCAAACTGCGGAAGGCCCGCTCCACTTGCGCCAGACTCTTGTAGCCGCGCACCGTATCGGCCGCCGATAACTGCTCGGCCGTTTCGCTGGTGCGAATCACATAGATCCCATCCAACTGCGCTTCCTGCGCGATCGTCTCTGCCCGCCGCGACCAGCTCAACTTGCCGTCCGCAATGGTGTGTTCAAAGTGCTTGCCCATCTTGTATCGGCCTACTACCTTGCCCACCTTCAACGCGATCTCGGTGGCCGTCAGCGGCCGCTTTTTCCGGCGCTCCACTTCCTTGCCGATTCGGCCCAGTCTTTGCTCCGTCGCCGCTAACAACTCCTCCCGCTTGCTCCGGCGTCGTTCTGCCATCAGCGGGTTGTAGCACACCATCAGCCGCTCTCCGGGATAGTCCGGCGCTTGCATCTCCACCAGATTCTGCTGGTCCAACAACGACAGTTGCAGAGTCCCTTGCGTCAGCAAACTGCGGATCGCCTTGCTGGTCAAGGCCGTGATCCAGCCCAACTGCGGATGGGCTTTGATCTGCTCAATCTGGGGCTGGGTCAGCATCCCTCGATCCCCCACCAACACCACCCGCGAGAGCTGAAACCGCTCGCGCAACTTGTTTACCTGGTCCACCACCGTGGTCGGATCGCCGGTGTTGCCAGGGTAAACTTCCACGGCGATGGGACGCCCTACGCTATCGGTCATCAGCCCGTAGACAATGATAGGTAATCCCGTCTTGCCATCGCGATCATGCCCATACTGGGCCAGGGGACAGCTGTGGCCTTCGTAGTAGCTGCTGCTGACGTCATACAGCACCAGGGCGCCTTCCTCGAGGTGGCGGGCGGCGAGTTTTTTCTCGATTCGTCCCTGTCGTTCCAGCAACCAGTCCATGGCCTGATACAGGTCGTCTTCCGTGGCCTCGGCGACCCCCAACTCCTCGGCCAAGGTGGTGCTATGCCAGAGCCGAGTGGTGGCCAACTTCGAAGCCGGATCGAGCAAGCGTTGGACGATCATGGCCAGCACCAGATCGCGCTGGCGACCAGGCTGGGCAGCGAGCATGGAATCCAGTCCGAGTTTGCGGATGGCCAGCAGGATGGCTTGGACGTGGCCGTGAGGCAGAGTCTTTTGGGTGGAGAGCAGATCTTGGGGCGAAACCAGAGGTTCATCTTGCAGGAGGCGGCGGAAGGTCTCGATCTTGTGTTGGGGCCAATGGGAGAGATTGGCGAGGGTGCGTTTGTGGGTCTTTTTGCCCTCACGCCAGCCTTCGCGGAGGAGGACGGCGGGCGGGGAGTTGCGGTTGGGGACGGTCTCGATGTACATGGGAGCTAGTATGCACAATACAGCATAACAGTCAGCATAATAATGTTAATTACATGGGAACACATTGCCACCGATTAGGAGGGTGCTCGCGCGCTACCGGCTTGTAAATAAGACAGTTGCCGGGAAATTCGGCCTTAATTCAGAGCGGAACTTCGGGCTAGAATTTGTCGCCCAGAGCAGGGTTTCGCAGCCACTCGCCTGGCCGGGACCCGGATTGGACAATTTCCACGCCCCGTTGGCTACTCAACTTCTTTGTGTCGGGTTCAGGGCTCGTTCTTTCTGGAGTCCTGTGAACGGAACCGAGAACAGGGGAGTCTCCGAAGCGCTCCAGCTTGTTCCGCCCGGGAAGGATTCGGATCTCGACTTAAACCAGTCACCCGATTGCGTGGAGATCATGCGGCCTTCGAGTAATCCCAAAGCGGGCCGGCGACTGAGCAGGAAAACGCTCGCAGTTTGCCCCGCTCCACTTGCTTGACTCACAGGCATACTACAAGTCAGGTCAATTTGCTGAGAGTTGGTAAACACCTGATGCACAGTCTGCCGGCGCCAACTGTCGCTCTTGACCGGAACCTGCTGCCAATACCATCCTGGAGACGGCGTACCTGCGAAAATATCGTGGCCACTGAAAACGCCGAACAGGTTTGACCAGGTGTTGACTCCTACCGTGCTCCACGCTTCCACGGCAGAATTTGAGTAGGGTGCACCCGCCATTGAGTAAAAGTCTGGCCCGTAACTATCTGTTCTCTGGTACTGCGTCCCATGCATGGTCAGCCACGCATGAGTCGTGATATAGCATTCGCAATCGGAATTCGCCATCATAACGTCATGGGCCCAGGACCATGCGGCGTTGCCAGCAAAGAAATCCATCGCCAGAATGAGCATTTTTATACCCGAAATGACGAATTTTACCGCTGTGTTGGCTCCGGTACTGTCATGAGATCCAATCCAGTAAGCCATGTCTCCGTCACCCAGACTGATGCCGGAGCCGTAAATGGATGAGCGGTGCTTCGCCGAGAAATAGCCCTTTTTGAATTGCGCTCCGAGGCCATGCCGGGAAGAAATGTCGCCCGAATAGTCGTGGTTCCCCGGAGGCGTAGTGAATGCAATACCATTCGCGTCAAGAATCTTCCAGGCAGTTTCTGCGTTACTGTACTCGTTGCTATCAGCGGTCGAGTTCACACAATCGCCGACGCCCACTACAGCCTTGATGTTAGCGGCAAAGGACGATGTACTGGATGTGAAAACGATGTTCTTGTTGTCGACGATCCACTTCATCATTGCGGCGTAATATCTACCGCCCCTATCCGGACATGATTCAGCCAGATACTGCGGATCGGGAATAATGGCAATAGTGAAATCACCGTCCGGTACCGCTTGCGAAGCTGTACTCATGAGGCGTGACGCTACCGCTACCGAGAGGTTACCTGGAAAGCGTGATGCTAACACACCAATGAGACCGCGTAAGATGGACGCTCCGAACCCACGCCTGGTAATTTTTATTAGCAGTTGCTTGGGCGTCAGTCCCCCGTGCTTGATTGCGTACTCCAGTTCCGTCACTATTACCCTCCCTCAAGCGCGCAATTGAGCTGCCATTTGTCCAGGGTCCGTCAGTGATCAGGTTTCGTTGAGGATAGCCACTCTGGATGAACTACATGCTCCTGCAATCGGAACACAATCGCTTGAAGGATTGTGCAATGACTGTTCTTAGTGTGCCCATGATAATCATGTCGTTGTGCCGGCCGACTCTGGCCCCATATAGGCCAGAAATCCACAATATGGTCAACTTATGCCGTCACATTATAGTCAAGTTTCTCAATCCGTCTTTTTGTCTCCGCATTCAGCCCATTGATAAAGTTTCGGAATCGAGGCACTCTTTCCTTAACAGCCAAATAGCGATAAGCCTCGGTCCTTGGCGGGGTGACGCATGAACGGCTCAAATCAACATTAACCGACATGACTTCAACAATCTTAGAAAACTCTTTGAACGGATCGATCATGCACTCCTCAATCCGCAACGTTAGCGTGGCGGACTGGAGGAAAAGCTCAGTTTCTTCAACAAATTCTGGGAAAGACAAGAACCGCTGGCCGCCTACGGCCGCGATACAGTCAGGGTCGCCGTCGGCAAAATCCTTAAATTCAGTAAAATTCCTCTCCAAATCTGCACATAGATCGTCTGTGCTCTTATAAATCTGCGAGATATTATGAAACACGCTGTTGTCGTGATTCCGCCACCAAATCCAACTTGTCAGCAACGAATCGAGGGGATGACGATAGATAAAAATCAAATCGGCAAATCCCAGTCTGACTCCTTCCAAAATACTGCTCGTTACCGCTGGCAACGCCTGCTCGCGAGAAACATACTTCATTGTGGCATGGCCGCTGTAGATCATAGACGTCGGAGCTGGATGCAAGCGTATCTCGTCCCTGAAATACTTCGCCCTTTCTCCAATGTTCTGCAGGATCAGTTCATTGACATACCCACGTCCGCTGCCGAACAGTCCAATGACATAAGTCGTTCTGTCGTTCCCCAGATGAGGGACGAATTCGTCGTGGCTTTGTAGTTGCTCCCGCCATCGTTCAGCAAATCTCACTCGATTACGCTCCATCAAGCTCTTTGAGCGGTTCGGTGAGATGCTCGGATCTCCATGCTGATAGACCACGGCCTCGGGTTGATACAATACCTTGTAGCCCTTTGTCCTGACCCCCATACAGAGGTCAGCATCTTCGTAACAGCTGGGCATATAACGAGTATCAAATCCACCCAGCTCCTGAAAAATGTCTTTGCGAACAAGCAGGCAGGCAGAACAAAAATCGACTTCCCTGAGCCGCGAATATTCTGGTTTATAAGGATCATCCCCCTGACCGTATCCCAGGGCATAACCGTCGCGCCACAGGATGGACCCCGCTTCCTGCAGCCGGCCGTCGAGGTAAATCTGCTTGGCACCGACCGCTCCAGCCCTGGGTTCCGATTCAAAAGTCTTCACCAACTCCTTCAACCAGTGCGGCGCAACCGACCTATTGTTATTCAGGAGGAGGAGATACTTGCCCTTGGCTTCCTTGGCACCTCGGTTACACGAGTAAATGTATCCCCGGCTTTCTTCGTTACGAAACAGGCGCAAACCTTTAGTGCGGGAAAGCATCTGCGGCGTTGCGTCCCGGGAGCCATCGTCGATAACCAGAACTTCATGGTTGACGTCAGTCGTCTGCATGAGTATTGACTTCAAACATTGATATGTGAGGATGCATTCGTTGTGGACGGGAATAATGATTGAGACCTTGGGATCAACAGGCGTCTCGAATTTCAAGGGCCTTCCTTCGAGCGCATCTCGAGCTTCGCTTTCTTGATCAACGGAGCTCATGGAGGAATTGGGAAAACCGGCTTTTGCTGGAGAATGAAGTCTGGCCATTAATCCGCTGCGCAGGTTCCTTCCGAACAGAAGCCTGCGCGCGAGCCTGTTCGTCGGGAGCCATCGATAAAGCCATTCCAGCTCTAGCCGGCATGCGGTATTTTGAGCTTCCAGCTCGGCAATTTGAGCTTCCAGCTCGGCAATATGTTGTTCTCTGTCTCGGATTACTTCTGTATGGGCGGCTAGATTCTTGGCATAATCGCGCTCCCTCTCCTCCCTATGAAGCAGCAGGGCACCAGTCGCCACCTGCTTAGCTTCGATATCCTGTTGATGTGCGGCGAGAATTTGGGCGTATTCGCGTTCGTTCTCCCTTAATTGTTGGCCTAGAACTTCGATCTCTTCTGGGGAGTTTCGCAGGTCTCTGCGAACGCCTACCTGGTGGTCAATTCCACCCACTCCTAGAGTCATGCCGGCTGTAACCCTGGATACGCGGGCGCTGCACACGGCAATGAAATACTTGGCGGCAGCAGAAGGAGAAAAGGCGTCCGCTACCTCAACAGGTACGACTTTCGCGGCTGGCGGAGCTTGAATACTCGACACGCTGAGTTCGTGCTGATAGAGCAGCTGCACATGAGCGAAGCAGGGGCGCAGAAGTTCTAACAAGTTATGTTCTGTCAGCTCTGTGCAATTAAGGGGATTTACGTCCTCGATGCCTTTAGCAGGACCCGCAGCATTGGGAGTGGATAGGATCAACGTGCCGTCAGGCGCAAGCACCCTCTGGATTTCGCTCAAGGATTGTTTCTGTTCCGCAACATGCTCGATCACGTCAAACATTACGACTACGTCAAAGGACCGGTCTCGGAATGGCAGGGATCGGCAATCCCCACGGGCAAAAGTCAAGTTGGCGCGGCGGTAGTTTTTCTGTGCGTAAAGAATCGCCTCCGGAGCGCTGTCAATGCCCACAACTCGGTTGGCCTCTTGAGCGAGCAATGAAGCGCCATGCCCGCTGCCGCACCCAACGTCCAAAACCTTGCAGGCGCCAGCAAATCGCGCAGCGAAGCGGTAGCGAACAAGATGCTCCAGGACTAGTAACTGTGGCGTCTTCCCGGACACAACCCGCTCGCCCGTCACCGACAGATCGCATCCGTCATGTTGAAAACCCATTTGCCTGCTCCGACCAACAACTCATCCTTGGAGAGTGTTTCAAAAATAGATTTGGTCTCACTTCAGGTATCTATCCAGTTGCAGAGTGAATGGAAGGGCTCTGGGAGCGACTCGCAATAGCTTGCCGAGCGAGACGGCCGCTCCAGAAGCTCGTTCTAGACCCGCCAGGAAACCCAATCATAACTCGCAACATAGCGTTTCAAAAGGTGGAGGGCATAGCCGAATAAAGTTCATAAAAATCAAATTCTCTCGGTGGAATCGAGTTTTCAATAATTCGTGCCCAACCCGCCGGAAGACTTCGTCGGTTTCCCCGGTACAACCATGGTCCCAGGCAATGACGTGATGATTCTGTTCAAGGAGGCCACGGATCAAGTCCTCCAGGAGGTCACCGTCGTTGTAGCAAAGAAGCACTGCGAGTAGCCGAAGGACGGTCATGGTTTCACGCTCCACCCTTCGTCAAGAAACCAAGGGCCAATCAGCATGCAATTCGATCCAACATAAATTTGTTCGAGACAAACTCAAAACACCACTGGACCGGGCAACCGTATGAAGCCTGGTCCGGTCTGCCTCCATTATCGCTGGTCGGATACCAATTTCGCGATTCTCGACATCATCGGCCGGCAAACCCGGGCAGATGCGACAGGTCCGCAATCAGTGTCTTCACTCATTCAGGCATGTACGGGAAGTGGATATCGATCACCTACGTACATGGAACAAAGCCTGTGCACTTTGCGTGGAGACTTTGGGTCGGCCACACTCGGATCCGAACGATACCGTTTATGTCACATTGTCGCGGGTGCGTATTCCCCGTGAAACGCGAGGTTCTCGCACACGAAGACTCTCAGTTATCCGCAGCATATATTTATGAGCAGCAAACCGGCGAGGATGCGTGTAACAGAGGCTCACGATCGCATTTGCTCTTCATAATTTCGCCTCACCGGCTACCGGCAGGTTGGGGCGATATGGTAGTGTTGCAATCTTCACACGCAGCAGGAAGTTGCAAGGGCGCCCTCGTATGCTCAGGCTGCTAAATCGAAAAGGCCGTCGATGAACCGAATCTGCCGAAGAAGATCATTTCCTGCCACCCATCGAACCTGCCCCTTCCGGATCATGTGTATTGCTTCGTAGCCTTGAATCGTTCGCCGAGCCGCCTGAAATTCTCGGAAGCCCTGTTTCGCATTCACTCGACGTTTGATGGCTTCCGAGTAGAGGAGTCCCCGGTGTGCTTTAGGTGTTCTTTGGCTGTGTCCGCCGTTTCCAGCTTCGTGCCCGTTTAAGTTCACCATGGTTCACCGGCTTCTCCCCCCTCACGGACCCCGCCGTGCAGATTTCCCGCAGCGGGTTCTTCAGGCGTGACTCCCCGTCTCCACCCAGGCGTGTGTAATCCGAGGTAACAACAATGGATGCTGCCGCAGGATGGCGTTATATCTATCCCACCTCAGCGGTCGCCCGCGTGTTCGACGACCCAGCCACTCGCGCCAGATACGACATGCGCGGCGATAGAACTGCCGGATGCTGTAGTAGTTCGTCGGGCGTCCATAGTACTGGTAGTGGCCACGGAGTTTGGCGTTCAGGGCTTCCTGTTGCTGATTCACTGGCGTGCGGCGGTGTTGTTTGCACCAGTCGGCGATTGCCTTCAGCCCTCTACGGAGCCGTTTGGCTAACGTCCTCACATGCACGGTGAATCCTCCCTTCCGGCTACGGGCGCAGAGGTGCTTGAATCCAAGGAAATCGAAGCTCTCGGGTTGTTTCCCCTGCTTCTTCGCATTCCTCGCTGCTTGGCGCCCGAATTCAATCAGCCGCGTCTTCTCCGGGTGTAGGGTCAGACCGTACTTCTCGAACCGCTTCGGTAGGACCCTCATCACCTTTTCCGCGTCCTCCCTGTGCTGGAAACACAGGATCGCATCATCAGCAAAACGAATCTCGTAAGCTTCCCCTTTCAGCCGGGGCTTCACCACGTCCTCGAACCATACCTCGAGTGCGTGGTGCAGGTAGATGTTGGCCAGGAGCGGACTGATCGGCTGCCCCTGTCCCGTCCCTGTTTCGCTCACCAGCAGTTTGCCGTCTTCGATGACTCCGACCTTGATCCATTTCTGAATCAGGCGGAGCACGCTGCCGTCACTTACGCGCTTCTCCACCATCTCGATGAGGCTGCCCCGCACAATTTTGTCGAAGTATGATTGGATGTCCAGCTCCAGAATCCATCCTGTGGGCCGGGTACAGATCACCCGTCTCACTTCGTCCAGAGCCTGATGTTGACTGCGTCCGGGCCGAAACCCGTACGAGCAATCGAGAAAATCCTGCTCGTAGATGGCATTCATCAGGTCAACGACAACTTTCTGCACGATCTTATCCTCAAGGCTGGGAATCGAGATGGGCCTCGGTTTCCCGTTCTCCTTGGGGATATAGACTCGGCGCAGCGGTTGTACCTGATACTTGCCTGTCACGAGCCGCCGATGCAACTGGCGGACGTTCTCCTCGGCGTTGATCTCGTACTCTGCGTACGTGATCCCGTCGATCCCGGCGCTGGCATTCTTTCGCAGACTTCCGAATGCCTCATACAACTTCTCCACTGTCATCAGGTGAGCGATGGAGTAGAACTGTCGCTTCGGATCTTCCTTGGCGAGTTCAGCTATTCTGTCGATGTCTGTGCACATAATCATTCGAGTTCTGAGTCTCGATTATGTCTCCTTTCAACAGATTCGCACGCTTGCTTCCCCCTTCCCTCCAGTGGGTTTCGTGGCCGCTCCTTGCGGAAGCCCTGCGGTTCCCCACCTTCACCGGTAC
>CAVRMO010000007.1:0-109766 GCA_963722405.1 uncultured Acidobacteriaceae bacterium | reverse complement strand
TGGATAGTGGATAGAAAAAGCAATTAGCAATTAGCTGGACTTGGGCATCGCTGAGGCGGTGCCCAAGTTTATTTTCACGCTGCCGGCGAAGCATTCGTTTTTTGGTCGCGTTTCAATTCTTCCGCCAGCAAAATTGCTTCGCCGATTTCCTTCATCGTCTTTCTACGGCTGCGCGCTTGCTTCTTGATGATGCTGTAAGCCTCTTCTTCACTGACGCCGAATTCGGCTTGCACAATTCCTTTAGCGCGCTCGATGATCTTGCGTATCGCGAGTTTGTCGGAGAGTTCCGCGATCTCATTCTCGAGGCGCGCCAGCTCGATAGCAGCGCCGACAAGATGGCCAATGGTCGAGATCGACTTGATCTCGCGCGGAGTGAATCTGTACGGCTCTTTGTGTTGCACGTTGATGACGCTCACCACGCGTCCTCGAGAGATTACGGGAATCGACAGAAACGAGTGATAGGAATCTTCCGGCAGTTCGGCGAAGCTGCGGAAACGCGGGTCCCGCGCCGCGTCCCGTTCGATCACAACCGGTTCGCGATGCCTCGCAACCCAGCCTGTAATGCCCTCTCCAAGCGGCACACGCAGGCTGTCGACCACTTCGGGATGAGGATTTTTGGAGGCGCGCAGCACGAGCGTGTCGCCTTCCAGCACGTAGATGAAGCAGGAATCGCAACTTACAAATTCGGATACGAACTCGACGATCTGGTCGAGTACTTCATGCAAGGGATCGGCGGCCGCAATGCGGCTGCTCACGCGATGAAGGAATTCGAGAGTAGGAATTGGTTCGGCTGTATCCATCGTCTAATGCTACCGAGGATTGCGGGCAGTTCTCATCGATAGTTGCTATCGTGCGAATCGTAATTATTTATGAATCGAAACCCAAGTTCGGCAATCGCGAGAAAACAAAAATGGGGACGGCTGCTGGTGGGTGGTACAACCGTCCCCTTCGAGTGAAACTTGGGTTAACGCGCTCCGGCGATCGTTACCGGAACGGATGCGGCGCTGGCCATCCTTGCCTTCTCCATGGGAGCGGAGAAGTTCAGAGCGATTTGCAGCTCAGCGAAGCAGATGGAAACCACGCTCCATTCGGCACCTTCACGCTGCATGCTCACCGAGGCGGTTTTGCAGCTGGCATAGCTATCGGTGTTCACAGGTAGCACGAACACCGCCGAGCCCTTGCGGTCGATGGGCGCGATCATCGCCTTGGTGATTCCATCGAACGACAGGGTCGCAGTGTATTCACCCGCAGGCAAAACGGCTTCGCCGACGCGGGCATCGTAAGGTAGGGTGAATTTCGCCTGTGCGTCTTGCGCAAGAGCGGAAAGGGACATGACAGCAGACAGGGAAAGCAAGAGGCTCATCTTTTTCGCGAACGTCATTTCAGTCGTCTCCAATCGAAGGTGCGAGTACCTGGCGCCCGCCGGCGAGAGACACCGGTGCGCCGAGCGGTCCGGGTAACTCGTTGGTTGGGCTGGAATCTTTGTCGCCGTACTGCTGCTCAACGGGGAGAGCGATGGCGAAGATTCAAAGACTGCCGAAGCCGTGGAAGCCGGGCTTACAACCTGTGCCCGACTCGCGGATACAGATCATCTTGGATTGGAAGCAAATGCGCGACGAGGAGCATTCACTGACGAGAGAGTAGCGTGATTCTGCCTAGATGTGAAATCGAAAATCGTTATAGCAGTTATAGACGGCGAGCGGGCCCAGCAACGATTCTTTAATGAAGCTCAGCGCCGAGCTTCGATTGCCAGCGCCGAGATATTTGCAGGAACTTCCGGATCGCAATCGTAGTGATCGCAAGGGTGAGACTGCCGACCGTTAGCGCGACCACGATGTACCACCACCCCAGAATTTCATGGGCAGGAGGCTGGGGCACAGGAAACTGTACACCTGCGTTCACGACTTGCTCGCCGACGACCCACACGCCAGTATGCGCGGGCAAGATTGGTTTGAGGAATCCCGTTGCGATGAGGCCGCCACCCATCGCGTATCCGAACATGCCGGAGAAGAAGACCAGCATCCCGAACACTCCTTTGGTTGCCAGCCGGAGCGTCGCATGCAACAGCAACACTGGAGAAATGCTGTGGCTGGCGCGGCGAATCAGCACTCCATCACGATACTGCGCAGCCAGGTCTTGCGGTGGCCCAAGCCGAGCGAGGACCGCGTCCACCGAGCTGCCGGATTCTTCCGCGGAGTCGCGAATGTGGGCACCGATTTCGCGGAGTATCTCCTCCCGATCGGTGAGCGAAATAGGGGCAAGACTGGTGCTGAGAGAGGACAGATAGCCTTCAATCTGCAAATTGTTGGTCATTGCGGTGTCTCCTGCTTTTCGAGCACAGGTTCTAGTAAGTTGCCAAGGCCGCGAGAGAAGCTGCCCCACGCCTCCGCCATGAGACGCAGGCGTTGGCGGCCGGCGGGGGTAAGGGAGTAGTACTTCCTGGGGTGTCCGGCTTCGGCTTCGACCCATTCCGAGGCCAGCAGTCCTTCATCCTTGAGCCGGTTGAGAATGGGATAAATGGTGCCTTCAGCCAATACGAGTTGGGAGTGCTTTCCCAGAAAGCGAATGATTTCGAGCCCGTACAGGCGGCCTCGCCAAAGGCTCGCAAGAGCTGCCATCTCGAGAGCGCCCTTCCGAAGTTGGGCCTCCCAGCGGCCAGGGGAGTCGCCGTCAAGGACCTGAATTCTTGGTTTCGCCATAGCACAGTACCTAACATAGCAATGTATAGTGCTATAGAACTGTACGTCAAGAGGATTTTTGGGCATGCACTGGAAAGCGTTCAGCATAGTCATCGGAGGTGATACCGCAGATGCGCTGGCATTAAAGAACTGCCGCCAGTCGCAGGCCGAATGCGGCCAGCTACTCGACCTTGGCATGCTGGTTCATAATGGAGATTCGCTCAGATTGAAGTTTCCTAAGGACGCTCTAATGCCTACTGAACAAGCTGCCCAGGTTCTCGCTGCCAGCCGCATGGCCAATGTGCGCTATGCCATTCGCGATCTCGCCGTTGTCGCCGACGAGGTTGCGCGCGAAGGTCACAAGATCCTCTACCTCAACATTGGCGATCCTTGTAAGTTTGATTTCCCCACGCCACCGCACATGATCGAGGCAGTACACAAGGCTATGCGCGATGGCCACAACAGCTATGGCGAGTCGCTGGGTATCAAGCCGGCGGTCGATGCGATTCGCCACCAGGCCGAGGCCAACGGCTTCAAGGACATTCAGAGCATTTTCGTTGGTTATGGCAGCGGAGAGGTCATCGATAGTTGCCTCACGGCGCTGCTCAATCCGGGCGACAACGTGCTGACGCCGAGTCCGGAGTATCCTCTCTATGGAGCGGTGCTGGCCAAGCTCGACGCGGTTCCGAATGCCTACGATCTCGACGAGTCGAATGGCTGGGAGCCGGATCTCGGTGACCTTGAGCGCAAGATCAATCCGCGGACACGGGCGATACTGCTGATCAATCCCAGCAATCCGACGGGTGCGGTGATGTCGCGCCAGACCTTGGAGAACGCGATCGAGCTGGCACGCCGGCACAACCTGCTCATCCTGGCCGATGAGATCTACGACAAGCTGATCTACGGCCCGGGGGAGCAGCACATCTCCATTGCGACGCTGGCGCAGGACGTACCCATTATTACGTTCAATGGACTGTCGAAGGCGTACCTCGTGCCCGGCTGGCGCATCGGATGGGCGATCGCGACCGGTCCTCGCGAGTCGCTGCATCATTATCTGGGAGCCGTGCACCGTTTGTTGCGGGCGCGTTTGTCGGCTCCGCATCCATTTCAGCACGCCATCAAGCCCGCGCTGGAAGGCCCACAGGGCCACATTCCTGCGATGCTCCAAAAGTTGCAGCGCCGGGCGCAGATCACAGCCGGTTGGGCCGAGCGCACGCCACGCGTCAGCCTGGTCGCACCCAAGGGAGCGTTTTACGCGTATCCGTCGCTAGACATTCCTGAGGACGATCTGACCTTTGTCACAGATTTGTTGAAGCAGAAGCACGTGCTGGTGGTGCATGGTTCGGGGTTCGGCCAGAAGCCTGGCACGCGCCACATGCGCATCGTGTTCCTGCCGCAGGACGAAGTGCTGCACGCCGCGTACGAGAAGATAACGGACTTCATGGGCGAGCGGTACGGTGGCCAGTAGCCAATTGTCGGTTGTCGTTTCAAGACGAAGGCAACTACGGATCGACACGGATTTAATGATCTTTCCTGGTCTTTGGATGAACGCTAGTTAGGCCGAAAGTACCAAAGGATGGCAAGTTCCGTGTGCCCGATGGGGAACCTCGAATTACCTCGGGGGCTAAAGCCCTGATTCCGGGACCATGGCGGCACGGCTGAAGGCGTGCCCCTTCAAAACGTCTCGAGTTGCCGGTAGAGTTCTTTGGGGACCAAGATGGTCGATATTCACTGCCACATACTTCCTGCGATTGATGACGGCTCAGAGTCGTGGGCGACGACTACCGCGATGTGCCGCATGGCAGTCCGTGACGGCATCACGCATGTTGTGGCGACTCCACATTGCGACGGGCATTACGCGTACGACCGCGAGCACTTCACCGACATGCTGGCTACCTTGAGTGAGGTCTCGGAAGGCAAGCTCACGTTCAGTATTGGATGCGACTTTCACTTGTCCCCTCAAAATGTTGACGACGCGATGAGCGACCCGCGACGCTTTGCAATCGGGGACACCCAGTACATGCTGGTGGAATTCGACCACCACGGCATTCCGTTCAACGCAGACGATCTGCTGATGGCACTAGTGAGCCGCGGGATGATACCGATCATCACGCATCCCGAGCGCAATGCCTTCCTTATGAAGCACCCCGACCAGGTTTTGCGATTTATTGACACTGGCTGCCTGGTTCAGGTCACCGCCAACGCATTCACCGGATTCTGGGGACCCAAGTCGAAGAAGGCTGCGGAGAAGCTCCTCAAACAAGATGCCGTACACATCGTCGCCAGCGATGCGCATGATTTGCGGCTGCGGCCACCGGTGCTGTCAGAGGCACGCGCGCGAATTACCGCCTTGGCAGGGGCCGAGGTGGCGCAGGCGCTGGTGAACCACAATCCGGCGGCGGTAGTGGCGGGACGACACGTCGCACCGTTGCCCATTGGGAGGTGACGGGTTGACCGCTGACGCGAGATTGCTTCGCGGATTGCAGCGGCTGAGGCAGCTGACGCATTTCGGACACGTACGGCGCGACTGAACAGGCTGCGGAAAAAGTCGTACCAGCAGAGGATGATAAGAATGAAGACCCTATGCGGCCGGACTCTTCGACTTCGCTCAGGGCATGGCTAAAGCCGCAACCCTTCAAAACCGGTGCTACTGGCGGATTCTTGGATTCAGTGCGGAATACATCAAATCAGTGAGGAAGTTCACCAGCACGTAGGTGAGACCGATCACCAGGATGCAACCCTGCACCAAGTAGTAGTCGCGGCCGGAAATGGCTTGCACGGTCAAGCGTCCGATGCCTGGCCAGGAAAAGATGGTTTCCGTTACGATGGCGCCGGCAAGCATGGCGCCAAATTGCAAGCCGACTACGGTGAGCACCGGAATCATGGCGTTGCGTAGGGCATGGCGATAGACAACTGTGCGTTCGGTCAGACCCTTGGCGCGAGCGGTGCGGATGTAGTCCTGGCCTAGTTCTTCGAGCATTGAGGTGCGCACCATACGGGTCAGGATCGCCGCCAGCGCGCCTCCCATGGTGATGGCCGGAAGCACGAGGTTCTGCCATGAGCCCGAACCGGATACTGGCAACCAGCCGAGTTCAATAGCAAACACGAGAATGAGGATCGGCCCCAGCGCGAAGTTGGGAAACGACAAGCCCAGAAGTGAGACGAAGCTGAGGGCGCGGTCCTCCCAGCGATTGCGGTGCAGTGCTGAACGCACACCTGCGGGAATTGCCAGACACAACGCGACGGTCAGCGCAGCCAGCGTCAGTTGCAGAGTCCAGGGATACGCTTGGGCGATGATGTGTCCGACATCCTGGTTAAGGCGGAACGACCGCCCCATGTCGCCGTGCAGCAGGCCACGCCAGTAGTTCACGTACTGCGTGCCCAGCGGCACATCGAGTCCGTAGGCGTGGCGCGCGGCTGCAAGGTCGGCTGCGGGTGCGCCCTCGCCCAGCATCTGCTGGATGGGATCGCCGGGCACAATATGAATCAGCAGGAAGACCACGGAGACCACCAGCCAGATGACTGGCAGCATGTACATCAGCCTGGTTGAAATGTAACGCAACATTCGGGGTCAGCTCAAAAGTACCATTGATGAAGACTCGAACTAGCCTCAGGGGCTAAAGCCCCATTCTATTTTCAGCGTCAGGGCACGACTGAAGTCGTGCCCTGACGCGAAGCACTCGGTACTTGAGTTTGTCCGCAGGCTGCTGATTTGAAGGGTGACGCCGGCTAAGGTCACGATACCACCGGCGTTGTCGGCTGGGGGTGTGGCTGTAGCGTTTCGATCTTGACTGTATCGATGCGCAGGGCGTCCATCGCGGCGACGGTGTAGCGCCGCCCTTCATACTCGAAGTTGTCGCCGGCGTTGGGGATGCGCTGCAACTTGGAGAGGACGAAGCCGGCCAGGGTCTCGAAGCCTTCATCGCGCGGGAGGTTGATGTGGTACTGCGACTCAAGCTCGCGAATGTTGGTGGCGCCATCCAGAAGCATCGAGGCATCGCCAGGCTCGAACACAGGCTCGCTGACATCGAATTCGTCCTCGATCTCGCCGACCAGTTGCTCGAGTATGTCCTCGACAGTCACCACTCCGGCGGTCGAGCCAAATTCGTCGACCACCACGGCGAGGTGCCGCTTGCGCTGCTTGAACTCCACTAATAAGTCGGGCAGGGGCTTGGTTTCTGGAACTACCAGAACCTCGCGCATGACGTGCCGCACTTTCAGGTCGCTGGAGCGCGGAGGCAGTTGAGCTGACATCGACGGACTCAAGCGAAATCGCAGCCAGCGCATCAGGTCTTTAGCATAGAGCACGCCGATGATATGTTCCGGCCCACGCTCGGGGTCGTAAACCGGCACGCGCGAGCGCTGCGCGTCGGTCACCTTCTGGAACGCCTCGTCGAGTGGCATGTCTCCGGGCAGAGAGAAGATGTCGGGGCGCGGGACCATGATCTCGCGTACGAAGACGTTGTCCATGTCGAGCGCGCGTTGGATCATCTGCTCTTGTGGGGCCTCGAGGATCCCGATGCGGCGGCTGGCCGAGACAATCAGCTTCAGCTCTTCGGGCGAGTGCACTCCTCCCTCGCGCATTTGGCGGGCGCCGAAGGCCTTCAAAACCATTCGCGAGGATGCGGTCATCACTGCGAGCAATGGCGCAGCCAGGGTCATGAACACGTCCATCGGGCCCGCCACGGCCAGCGCGACTCGTTCGGTCCGCTGCAAAGCGATCGACTTGGGCACTAGTTCGCCGAGAACCACGTGCATGTAGGTGATCAGGAGGAAGGCAAAAATTATGCTGAAGCCGTGGGCGTAGACATGCGAGTAGGGCAGATGAACAAAGAGCGGCTCCAGCACGCGAGCCATGGCGGCCTCGCCGATCCAGCCCAGGGCCAAGCTGGAGAGCGTAACTCCGAACTGAACGGCGGCAATAAACTCGTCTAGCTTCTGATGGAGTTTTTGGACTGTGCGGGCGCCGATACGATGCGCCGAAATCAGCTGTTGCAGCCGTGTTTCCCGGATGCTGACGAGCGCAAACTCGGCCGCTACAAAAAACGCGTTGGCCGCCACCAGCAGCACGACCGCCACGATGCGCAGCACAACAAAAGTCACCATGAAGCTGAAATCTTAACATCGCGCTTCTGAATGGGCAGGAGTGGACGAGCTAACTATTTTCTGGCCAGTAACTTACGTGGATCAGGGGTGATTGCTATCGTTTCTTATCCCAATTCGGTCTAAATGGGAGGAAAAGGGCGATCAGGGGCGGGTTTTTCATCATCGGGCGCGGAACTTCTGTTCATACTCAAACGTAGATACCTGCAGCACAGGAATGCTACCTAGCGTCGGGAGGCGGCAGTGGCAAACGGGAAAAATAAGAAGAAACGTTGGATCATCATCTCGGTGGTGGTCGTGGCAGTGATCGCGCTCGTCATCGTGGCAGTAGCAGCGACGCGTGGCGGCACCAAGATCGATCCGACGAAGCTGGCAAAAGTGGAGAAGGGCGATCTTGCCAAGAGCGTGGTGGCGACCGGCAAAGTTACGCCCATCACGAAAGTTGAGATCAAGTCGAAAGCCAGCGGCATCGTGAAGAAACTTTATGTCGATGCCGGCGACACGGTGAAGAAGGGTCAAGTGCTGGCGGAGCTCGATCGCGAGGAAATCGAAGCCCAGGTGAACTCCTCGCGCGCGCAATTACTTTCGTCCGAAGCCAACGAAAAGGGCGCCGAAGCCGATATGAAGCGCGCCGAGGTTGACGCTCAGGGCGTGGACATTCCGACCCTGCAACGCGCTTATGAGCGGGCACAGGAAATGGCCAAGAGCGGTGTTGTGTCCACTTCCGCGCTGGATGACGCACAGCGCATGTACATCCTGGCAGTGAACAAGCGCGACGTAGCAAGGGCGCAACTGGTCGTGAACAAGGCCAAGGTTGCCCAGGCCCATGCCGACGTCCAGAAGAGCGACGCTACCCTCAAGCAATTGGAAGAGCAGCTGAGCTATACCACGATCGTTGCACCGATCGACGGCATTATCCTATCGCGCGATGTGGAGATGGGTGACGCGGTCAGCTCCATCCTGGTGATGGGTTCGGCGGCGACGCTGGTAATGACCATCGGCGACACGAGCGAGGTTTACGTCAAAGGCAAGGTCGATGAGAGCGATATCGGCAAGGTCTATTTGGGACAGCCGGCACGTATTCGCGTAGAGACATTTAAGGACAAGACCTTCACCGGGCACGTGACCAAGATTTCACCGATGGGCGCAGAAAAAGACAACGTCACGACGTTTGAAGTTCGCGTCTCGATCAACAATCCCGGCGGCGAGTTAAAGGCGGAGATGACCGCAAATGCGGAGATCATCCTCGACGAGCACAAGAACGTGCTGATGATTCCGGAAGGCGCCATACTCTACGACAAGGACAAGAAGGCCTCGACCGAAGTGCCGGATCCGAAGGGCAAAGAAGGCAAGCGCAAGGTGGCGCTGAACATTGGCATCTCCAACGGCGCCAAGACCGAAGTTTTGTCGGGCCTGAAGGAAGGCGACCAGGTCGTTTTACAACAGTAGCGTGAGTCCTCCTCCTGGGCTGCCGGCAACGGCAGCCCACTTTTTGTTGAACGCAGTTAGTGACATTGGGGCGAAACCATGAAAAAACACTTCCTTGTTATTGTTCCTCTCCTCCTGCTGGTACCAGCTTTGCTGTTTGCCCGCGCTGAGGACGAATTCAATCGCACTCTCACTGTTTCCGGGTCGGTAAATCTCGACCTCACCACCGGATCGGGCGAGGTGGTCGTCAAGACCGGCGGCTCTAATCAAGTGGTTGTGCACGGCCGAGTCCGCAGTAGCAACGACTGGTTCGGGGGGAATGCGGACAGCGTCGTGCATAGCGTCGCGTCCAATCCCCCGATCGAGCAGAACGGCAGCACGATTCGCATCGGCTACAACCTGCCCGAGGAAGCCAAGCACCACATTTCCATCAGCTATGAGATCACCGTGCCTGCCGATACCACATTGCAGGCGGGTTCTGGGTCGGGTGAGATTTCCGTACAGGGTGTACGTGCACCGGTAAAGTTGCATACTGGCTCGGGTGACATCCGGGTGCAGGACCTCGGGCCTCAGAGTTCAGTGAATACGGGCAGCGGCACCATCCATGCCGAATCAGTGGCAGCCCCGTTTTCCGCGGGTACCGGTAGTGGCGAGATCGAGGCTGACCTGACGGGAAGCGGCGATGTCGACGTTCATACGGGCTCGGGCAGCATTCGTCTGCGTGGTGTCAAGGGGGGCTTGCGCGCCCGCACCGGCAGCGGCGGTATCGACTCCGATGGTGAGGTGAAGGGACCGTGGCAATTGCACAGCGGTTCGGGAAGCATCAAGATGGCGTTGTCCTCCAACGCAGGCTTCAACCTCGATGTGCACACCAGTTCGGGATCGATTCACTCCGAACTGCCCATCATGGTTCAAGGCACCCTCGGTCATCGCGAACTGAAGGGAGCCGTCCGCGGTGGCGGTCCTGAGGTGGAAGTCACGACCGGTTCGGGTGACGTCGACATCCGCTAGAGTTCGCGGGCTTCCGGTGGCGCTGGTTACTCAACCACCGTCACCGGATCGCCCACATGGATTGTTCCGGGCTTCACGACGGAGCAATCCAGCGCCATGGTTCCGTCGAATTCCTTGACGATGCGAAACAAGACGCTACGGTCCTGCTTCAGGCTATCGGGATCGTAGGTGGTCATCACACACCGGGCCCGAAGCTGCGCGGCGTAGATCGTGACTTCGCCGATGCGGAGCTGCTTCCCTTCCCACTGTCGCTCGGCCAGCCCTTCGACTCCTCCAATAAAGATGTTCGGACGAAATCGCCGCCGGTCGAGGCCGAGCGCGTTGATCGCGCCATCGGTCGCAACCAGCAGCGGCAGAATGTCGAAGCGTTCAGTGCCCCGAACATGCTCCAGCTCTGCTTTTTCGCCGACGGCCTGCTCGACCAGCGCAAGCGCCTCAGGACTCTCCCACGCATAGCCGTTGATGGTCGCCGCGTGAGTATGGGGCGAAATGCTGCCCTGCAATCCCAGCAGGCCGTGATGGGTCCGCGAGGTAATGAACCTGCCGCGCGATTTCGAGACGACTACGATTTCACGATCGCCCCGAATGCCTGTCTCGGACACTTCGGCTGACTGCAAGAGTTCTCCCCGCAGGCTCTTCACCGGATAGCGCCATAGCTCCTCTACGTGCATGAATGCCTTTCCGCAATATTTTGATTTGCCGTAATGAGATGCCGAGCGTTCATCGAACTATGCAGGAGTTTTGTGCGGCTTGACTCGCGACGCGCATCCGAATAGCTTGCGGTCATGGCTGAGCCGCGTGTCGTCACCTTTACCACCGATTTCGGACTCCAGGATCCGTTTGTAGGCACCATGCATGGCGTCGTGCTCAACATCCATCCCGAGACGCAGATTGTTGACATCTGTCACGCCATCCCCTCGTTTGATGTGCTGGACGCTGCGTGGACTATTGCGCAGTCGTATCAATTTTTCCCTCCGCGCAGTGTGCACGTCATTGTGGTCGATCCAGGAGTGGGCAGTGTGCGCCGGCCGATTCTCGCCGAAACCGACGACTACATTTTCGTGGCGCCGGACAACGGAGTGCTGTCGCTGATCGAAGCGCGCGAGCCCAAGTTTACGGTGCGACACATTACCGCCGATCGCTACTTTCTTCAGCCGCTCAGCCAGACATTTCATGGGCGCGACATTTTTTCTCCCGTTGCGGCGTGGCTCAGTAAAGGAGTTGCACCGGCGGAGTTTGGCCCTGAGATATCCGACCACGTTCGCCTGCCGCTGCCCGCCGTCGAGCACATCGGCGAAAACAGCTTGCGTGGAGTGGTGCTGAAGGTCGACAAGTTCGGTAACCTCATTACTAACGTCAGCGAGCAAGAGGCGCCGGCGCTGTTTGCCGCGACACCGCCAAGCGTCAAGTTGCTGATTGCAGGACAGGAGATCACGCGTGTCTGCCGTTCGTACGCGGACGGCAGCGATCACGAACTCTTTGCCATTGTCGGCAGCTCCGGCTATTTGGAGATTGCCGCACGACAAGCGTCGGCTGCAGAGAAACTTTCTGCCGGTGTAGGCACGCCGGTCGGAGTGTTGCTGGAGATGTAGCGTCGCCTAGGGATTCTTCGGCTTGACCCGCGCGTAGCGTTCCATCTCCCCGGTCCACTTGAGGAAGCGCATCAATTCCCGTCGTTCACGCCAACTGAATCCCCAAAATTCCAGGAAGCCGATGCTCTGCATCTTGAGCCCGGTGTAGGTCTCGATGCGCCAGCGCAGGTAAGAGCTGCGCCACGGCGTTAGGCGATGCCCGCGAGTAGCGTTCCACAGAAAACGGATGATGTAGCCGAAGTGTTTCAAGCGAGTCTGTACGAAATGGGCGCGAGCTTTATCTGGCGGCGTCCCGCCACAAGTATATCGGCAAGCGGCCGTGCGATTGCGATCATCACTGCGTGCTAAACTCGCCTCGGATAACCATGAGCGACGAAGCCTCACGACAGGCCGCCGAAGACCGCTACTACGCTGCGCTCGACCACTATGCCGAAGGCCGGCAAGCCGAGGCTATTGCTGATTACGAGGCGGCCTTGGCCACCGATCCGACGTTTCTCGACGCCATGCATGGACTGGCGCGCGTCTATCAAGACACCGAGCAGTTCGACAAGGCCATCGCGGTTGCTAATCGCATCACCGAGCTTGATCCTGACGATGTTCTTGCTCACACCAGCCTGTCGATCCTCTATCAGCGCAAGGGCATGGTTCCGGAAGCGGAGGCCGAGGCCAACAAAGCGCGCATTCTGGGATGGAAGCAGCAACTCAAGCAGGGCAAGTCGTAGCAATTGTGACATCTCGTAAACCACGAAATCGACCGCCTGATCGAGGTTCCGCGAGCCTCGCATCACCCGATAAAACGGTGCGGGCAATGTACCGCAAACTGGCGCGCGCATGGGGACCTCAGCACTGGTGGCCGGCTCAGACGGCTTTCGAAGTGATCGCGGGCGCCATCCTGACCCAGAACACCTCTTGGACGAACGTCGAACGTGCTTTGGCCAATCTTCGTGCGGCAGGAGTGTTGAGCGTCCGAGCCATCCGCGAATTGCCACTGGCCGAACTCGAACAACTGGTTCGCTCTTCGGGATATTTTCGGCAAAAAACCCTACGGCTGAAGAATTTCATCGCGTTTGTGGATGAGCGGCACGGTGGTTCACTTGACGCCATGCTCTCCACTCCCACGGAACAACTGCGGGCAGAGCTGCTTGCGCAGAACGGCATCGGCCCAGAAACAGCGGATTCCATTCTCCTGTACGCGGGGCATCATTCTATCTTCGTGGTCGATGCCTACACGCGCAGGGTACTGGAGCGTCACGACGCTGTCACTCCCAACGCCAAATACGATGAAATTCGCATGTTGGTCGAACATGCATTGCAGCATGAAGAGCCGTTACCGATAGTCGCGCGCGAGCCCCGCTATCAAATGCCGCGTCCTGAGGTTCATCCACCGTCGGCGATGAGCGCGGCGTCACGCGCACCTTTGGCGCAGGTTTACAACGAAATGCATGGCCTGTTTGTGCAGTTGGGAAAGCACTATTGTCACAAGCAACAGCCCAAGTGTGAAGTTTGTCCTCTTGGGGCGATGCTTCTCCGTCCGGTACCAGTCGTAGCACTGCCCAAGACGCGGAAGCGGCCATCCTCCACAAGGCGGGTAGCATCAAAGAGTTAGCGAATCCGCGGTTATAATGAAACGCGGCCCCGGACACTTTATTTGATTGGTTGAATCTGGTTGGTGCGCCCACCGAGTGGCGAACCTCTGGCACGTGATGTCTCCCGCCACACCTACAACCCGGCCGGAAAAGCGACGCAGTCGCACACCCGCGATCGTCTCGCTCTCGATCGCAATTTTCCTGCTGTTCGGCGTGATCTTTTCCCAGGCCACGTTCAACCTGACGTTCCTTCAGCCTGACACTAGCGAAGAAACCCTCATCTTCGCCGCGCTTTCGGCATTCATCTTTCTGCTGTTCGTGGCGCTGACGTTCGTGCTCTTACGCACCTTGCTTCGACTGTATGCCGAGCGCAGGACGGGCATCATGGGCTCGAAACTGCGCAGCCGCATGGTGATGGGCGCCCTGCTGATGTCTCTCGGCCCGGTCATCCTGCTCTTCCTGTTCTCTTATGGTCTGATCAATCGCTCGATTGAGAAATGGTTTTCGCGCCCGGTAGAAGATGTGCAATATCGCACCGGCGTGGTCGCTTCGCTGTTGAGCGACTACGCCGCCGACAACGCCCGGGTCGAAGCTCAACGAATTGCGACGACGCCGGAAACAAAAAAATCGTTCGAGACGGGTAATTTCACGCTGGTGCTGGACGAGTTCCGCCGGAGTGAGGTCAGTCTGCAAGGCGGCTTTGCGGTCGCACTGGCTGATGGACGCGCCGAAGCCAGCTTCCGTCTCCCACAACCCTGGCCAGTAATTCGCGACCTGCTGCCGTCGAATGAAGCGGCTAACAGCAAGCCGACATCGTTCGACCTTTTCGGTAAGACCTACGTTTTGGGCCGGGCGGTGATTGCGCCGAATGGCCAGATTCTGGTTGCGATGCCGCTGCCGCCAAACTATTCATCGGCGCTTCGCGATATCGAGCAGGCGCAGCAGCAGTACGACGAACTTCGCAAGCAACGGCGGCGACTGCGCCGTACCTATCTCGGATATCTCCTGCTGTTAACTGTCGGCGTATTGTTTGCATCGACGTGGCTGGCGCTGTACTTGTCGAAGATGGTGACGCGGCCGTTGCTCGCGCTGGCCGAGGCTACTCAGGAGATTTCGCGGGGCCGACTCGACTATCGGGTTGACGTGCAAGTCGGGAGCGAAATCGGACAATTGGTGAACTCGTTCAACCAGATGGCCGCAGACCTGGAGGCCAGTCGCGCCAGCATTGAGGCCTCGCGGTCCGATCTGGCGGACGTGAACGTGCAGCTCGAACAGCGCAACCGGCACATCGAAACCATACTGGAAAGCATCCCGACAGGCGTGCTGTCGCTCGACGCCTTTCGCAACGTGATTCATATGAACGGCGCTGTCAGGCGTCTACTCCACCTCAGCCCGTCGTCGGCCATGCCGGCCCGGACTTTGGAGGAATTGTTTCCCGAAGATGTAACGGCGGACCTCGAGCATCTGCTGCGAAAAGCCGATCGCATGGCCACAACCACCAGCCAGATGGAGATTGTGATGCCTCGCGTGAATCTCAATGTGGCCGTCACCGTGGCGTCGCTCGACTCGCCCGCGGGTACGCAGGAGCCCATGGACCAACGCATGGGGTATGTGGTCGTGCTGGAAGACATTACGGACCTGCTCCGCGCGCAGAAACAGACGGCGTGGAGCGAGGTAGCACGACGCGTGGCGCACGAGATCAAGAACCCTCTGACTCCCATCGCGTTGTCGGCGGAGCGAATTCGCCGCCATCTCGAGCGCGGAACGCCTCCTGACGCGGCTTCGCTGAAGATTATCCGTAACTGTGCCGACACCATTGGTTCGTCAGTGCAAACGGTGCGGACACTGGTCGATGAATTTGCTACTCTGGCGCGCTTTCCGGCGTCGCGGCCCTTGCCTTCTGACATCAACAGCATTGTGGAGAGTGCATTACTGATGTTCGATGGGCGACTCAGTGGAATCCGCGTCGAGAAGTTCCTTGCGCCAGACTTGCCGCCGGTGCACGCCGATCCTGACGCGATCAAGCGCGCGATTGCCAATCTGGTCGACAACGCCGCTGAAGCCATGCAGGGCGCGATGGTCAAGGAAATCGTGATATCGACAGCGCTCGCCGCGGAGCGCGACTCCGTGGAGATCGTGCTGTCCGACACTGGTCACGGCGTCACTCCAGCGCTGAAAGAGAAGCTCTTCCTGCCCTACTTCTCGACCAAGAAGCGCGGCACCGGCCTGGGACTTGCGATCGTGAGTCGCATCGTCGAAGACCACCACGGATCGATCCGCGTGGAAGAGAACACTCCCATCGGAACTCGCTTTATCGTAGAGTTACCTGTAGCGGCGGCAATGGCTGCACAGCCGTCCGAACAGCATGCACACCATTCTGATCGTGGATGACGAGTCCGAGATCCGCAGCGCGCTGCAAGGCGTGCTGGAGGACGAGGGCTACAAGACGGTGCTGGCCGAGAGTGGCGAGGAATGTCTAACCACCCTCAGCCGCAAGGCGGTGGATGTGGTCCTGCTCGACATCTGGCTGCCGGGCATCGACGGACTTGAAGCGCTCGAGCGCATTGTCGCGATGGATGACCCGCCCGAAGTCATCATGATCTCTGGCCATGGCAACATCGAGACTGCGGTGCGCGCCACTAAACTCGGGGCCTTCGATTTCCTGGAGAAACCGCTCTCACTGGAGCGGACGCTCATTGTCCTGAAGAACGCCCTGGACGCCAAACACCTACGCAGCGAAAACCTCGAATACAAGAAGCAGTTTCAGGCCCGCAGCGTGATCGTGGGTGACAGCATCCCGATGAAGGCGCTGCGTCAGCAGATCGGCTTGATGGCTCCGACCAACGGACGCGTGCTCATCTACGGCGAGTCTGGTTCCGGCAAGGAGCTGGCGGCGCGCGCCATCCACGCGCAGAGCTTGCGCAAAGACGAGATGTTCGTCGAGGTGAACTGCGCTGCAATTCCTGAAGACTTGATTGAGAGTGAGTTGTTTGGGCATCGCGTTGGTTCCTTTCTGGGAGCGACCTCCGATAAGGAAGGCAAGTTTCAGAAAGCCGACGGCGGAACTCTGTTCCTAGACGAAGTCGGCGACATGAGCCTGAAGACTCAGTCCAAAGTGCTCCGTACTCTGGATGAAGGGCGCTTCGTGCCGGTTGGCGACGAAGAACCCATCACGGCGGACGCGCGGGTAATCGCCGCCACCAACAAGGACCTGGAAGATGAAATCTCCAAGGGCAATTTTCGGGAGGACCTCTTCTATCGGCTGAACGTCATCCCGTTTTACGTGCCGCCGCTGCGCGAGCGAAAAGAAGACATCCCGCAACTGGCGCGGCACTTTCTGAAAGAGTTCTCGCACACTTACAACCGGCGACCGCGGGAGATTGCCGACGATGCCCTGGACACGCTCACGCGCTACACCTGGCCGGGCAACGTCCGCGAGTTGCGCAACTTGATCGAACGCATCGTCATCATGAATCCGGCGGTCGCTCGACTGGAACGTAAGCACTTGCCTACGCTGGTCTATCGCGAGGGCGGACGCCGCAACCTGGGCGAGTTTTCCACCCTGCATGAGGCTCGGGCGTCGTATGAGCGCGACTATATCCTCAAGAAGTTGGACGAAAACCTGGGCAGCGTTAGTCGTACAGCCGAGGTTCTGGGTCTCGAGCGAAGTCACATGTATCGCAAGATGAAGGCGCTGGGAATTGCAGTAAAAGAATAACGTGAATTAGTCCTCCGGCTTGGGGTCGGGCTGATCGTTCAACATGCCTGCCGAGATGTTCTCCAGCTGGCGACGCCAGTCGGTTTCTTCGACGAAATCCCGCGAATCGCGCCAGCCCGCACGTACCTTCACGAACAGCTCCAGGAAAACTTTCGTGTTCAGAAGGCTTTCGATCTGCAATCGGGCATTGGTCCCGATCTTCTTCAGGTTCGCGCCCTGCTTGCCGATTAGAATTGCCTTCTGCCCCTCGCGCTCGCAGAAGATGGTGGCCGCAACTCTTGTGAGTTTCGCGCCTTCTTCGTACTTGTCAATCAACACTGTAGTTGCGTGCGGAACTTCCTGCGACGTGTACTGCAACACCTGCTCGCGAATCAACTCCGACACTAGAAAACGTTCCGGCTGATCGGTGATCTGGTCCTTAGGAAAAAAGCGCGGGCCTTCCGGCAACGCCTTTAGGATCGCATCCAGCAGCGTGTCGAGACCTTTTTCTTTCAGCGCTGAGATGGGAATGACGTCAACGAACTCGTGCAGTTCTTTATAGCGTGAAATAAGTGGCAGCAGCCGGTCTTTGTGCAGGGTGTCAATTTTGTTCAGCAGCAGAATACAGGGCAGCTTGGTCCGTTTGGCGATGTCGATCACGAACTGGTCGGCCGGTCCGAACTTCTCCCCCGCGTCGACAATCACCAGCAGCAGGTCGCAACCCTCCAGCGCGTCGTAGACTTCTTTCATCATGCGCTTATTGAGAGAATTTACCGGCTTGTGAACGCCCGGCGTATCGATCAGGACCAGTTGACCTGCAGGGCGCTTGCCTTTCTTCTCGACGTTGACGATCCCCAGGATACGGTTACGCGTAGTTTGCGATTTGCGCGTGACAATCGCCAACTTCTCGCCCACAAGCGCATTGAGCAGCGTGGACTTCCCCGCATTGGGACGGCCGATGATGGAGATGAATCCGGAGCGGAACGCCATGTCAGGCTCGAATCTGCTTGGGAGCAGAGACATTCTGGAGGCTAACACGCACGCGCTCCACACGTCGCTCGGTTGAGTCGAGCACCTCGAAGCGCAGGCCGTTATCTTCAAAGATTTCGCCCGGTGCAGGAATGCGGCCCGCCAGTTCGCTGACCAATCCCCCGATTGTTGTGGCTTCTTTTTCAGCCGAACGAGGACCGCCCAGCACCTTCTCCAACAGGTCGAGATCGGTGTTGCCGTTAAAAATGTAGGAGGTGTCGCTCTCCTTCACGATGTCCGTCTTTTCGTCTTCGTCGCGGATCTCGCCCACGATCTCCTCGACCAGGTCCTCAATGGTCACTAGGCCGGCGACACTGCCATATTCGTCCGCGACGATCGCCAGCCGGATATTGTCCTGCTGCATCTCGCGCAATAGTTCGCTGCCTAGCTTGGTTTCGGGAACGAAGTAGACGTCGGTTTTCATGAGGTCCCCGACCGTCGTCTTGCCAGCCTCCGTGTCGGGCACCTGCAATAAGTCCTTGGTGTAGATAATCCCCTTGATGTGATCGATGTCGCTTTCATACGCCGGTATACGCGAATACCGATGTTTGTTGAGCATCTCGGTGAATTCGGCGATCGTCATTGTGACCGGGACCGCCACGATTTCTGGTCGGGGGGTCATTACCTCGCGCACCGTCTTGTTGCCGAACTCAACCACCGACTGGATGAGGTCGCGATCGCTCTCTTCCAGGATGCCCTCTTCCTGGCCCGCCTCAATCAGTGCATCAACGGCCTCCGACGGATGCTCTGGCTCCTTCTCGCCATGCTCTTTCGAAAGCGATGCAACCGAAAGGGCAAAACCCAGGATCATCGTGATCGGCACCGCGAGGTACACGAGAATCCGCAATACTGGGACGAGGTTAGCCAGCCACTCACCCTTGGTACGCACAAAAAATATGTGCGGCAGCAGGCGGTTGAAAATCACGATGATAAAGATGAGGCTGACCGCTGCCTGCACCAGGTCGAGCCCAACCCATCCCGAGTCCTTAAATAGCAGGTAGCCGATAAGAACTCCGATGGCTGCCATGCAAAGCTGGACAAGCACTGCCATCGACAGCGACACGCGCTCTCGGGTGAAGCCCAAGCGCGGTTCTACCAACTGCTCGTAGGCGTCGATGTTTTCCTGGAATTCTCGCGAAAGAAACTTGCCCATTTCGTGGTGCAGTCGGTTGACGTACGACACCAGTGCGAGCAACGCCAACAAAAATAGCAATAGAGTGGTTAACGGAAGGTTCATGCGCGGCGTCCTCCGCGCTTCGAAGGTCCGGATCGTTTGCGTGCGGTTCCCGACTTGGCCACAGCGGTCTTCCTGGCCGCGGCTCGGGGCTTGCGAGCCAATTCGGCTGCTCTTGCTGCAGCGCTCTCAGTCCGTTCGATCAACCCGACAGGCAGTTTCAGTTCCTGCCGCATCGCGATCTCGCGTGCCAACATCTCGCCCTTGTCTTTTTCGTGATCGAAGCCCGCCAGGTGCAGCAATCCGTGCAGGATGAGGATCTTCACCTCAGTGGCCAGCGAATGTCCAACTTCAGCCGCATTGGTAGCTGCAATCTCCAGCGAGATCGCTATGTCTCCGGCAACTCCCGGAGCACGCGACGGAAACGATAGTACGTCGGTTGGCTTGTTTTTTCGGCGGTATCGGCGGTTCAGCTCCTGCATCTCGCGGCTCGAGGTGACGTAGATGTTCACCTCGCCGACAAGGCCGAGCGCGTGCTGGGCTTTGGTCGCGAACCGGCTTAAGGCCTGCGCGCTGGTGTCTTCCGGTGGTCGATCCAGGTTGCTCACTTCCGTTCAAGAACAATGGGAGGGCTCATCGGCCCTCCCACAATATGGTAGCAAGCTTTTACTCGGAAATGCGATTTCTCGTCTCCGGCGCGATTACCGGCGGGACGTCCTCCAGCGGCACTTCGCGGTCAGTACTTGAACTGAAACTGGTCCCGTTAAGCGCGGGCGGAGTTGCGAATCCGTTGCCGCTCTTCACGTCGAGCGATAGCGAAAGTTGCTCGTTGCGCCCCTTGTAGTCTTCATACGCCCGGACGATGCGCTGCACCAGGTGATGGCGCACCACGTCGCCCTCGTCGAAGTAACAGAAGCGAATTCCCTCGACGTTCTTCAGAATTTCGCCAGCCTCGACCAGTCCGCTGCGACTGGGCGAAGGCAGGTCGATCTGGGTCACGTCGCCCGTGATCACCGCCTTGGAGTTGAAGCCCAGGCGGGTGACAAACATCTTCATCTGCTCGGACGTGGTGTTCTGTGCTTCGTCGAGGATCACGAACGCATCGTTCAGCGTGCGGCCGCGCATGAAGGCGATCGGCGCAATCTCGATGACGTTTTTCTCGAGGTAGCGATCGACCTTGTCGGGATCGAGCATGTCGTACAACGCGTCGTACAGCGGACGAAGATACGGATCGACCTTTTCCTGCAACGTGCCGGGCAGAAACCCCAACCGTTCGCCGGCTTCCACCGCGGGACGCGCCAAGATGATGCGGTTCACGCGCTTCGCCATGAGCGCCGAGATTGCCATGGCCACCGCGAGGTACGTTTTGCCTGTGCCTGCCGGGCCAACCCCGAAGACCATGTCGTTCTTCTCGATGGCCTCGAGATACCGCCGCTGATTGATGCTCTTGGGCTGTACCGTGCGCTTGCCGAACGACCGCTGCTTGCCCGCTTCCGCCAAACCGCGCAAGGTAGCTGTGCCGTCAGAGGTCAGGACCTTGAGCATCGCGCCAAGATCTCCGTTCACGAAAGTGAAACCGTTGCGCAGCAGGTGCTGATAATCGGCAAACACCTGGCCGGTACGCGCGACGTCGTTGGGAGATCCCTCGATCTCAATAGAGTCCGAGCGCATTCCGATGGTGACGTTCAGGCCGTCTTCGAGCAGGCGCAGATTTTCGTCGCGCGTGCCAAAAAGTGTCTCGATGTTTGGGCTGATCTCGATGTTGGTCTTCATGTAGGGTCGGTAGTTAGCCTCCTGAGGCCCGGTGCGTTCAAGCGTGGTTGCCCCGCCAGACCTGGTATTCCGGCCTGACAATTTCGTTACGCAGCAGTTTCTTGGGATCGAAAGGAGAGATAAACCCGAATTTTTCGCCGAAGCGAATGACTACCATTGGCGTTAGCGTAACCTCGAACCGAAACGGCGTCAATGCCGTTCGCCTCAGAAATTGGTGTCGCTCGTGGTGCCTTCAGTGGCACCCGGGGAACATATCGCACTTGTTAGATGGCAGAACGGGAAAAAGGAAGCACGTGCGGCCAGGGCATATTTCATCCGCGGGAACATCAGGCCGGCTTGCGGCCTCACACTACACGTCTTCTGGGATGCCAGTGGCGTTGCCTGTCCCGAATGCCCGATTCCCAGTCTAGCCACTGAGCGATCCATATAAGAGCCAGGAAACAGAGAGACACGAGCTGGAACGGCCACGTGACCATAACGGATGAGAGTATAGCGCCTAACGCTGGTGCTTCCATTTCAGCCACCGGCGGGAGCACGGCCGTTTGCCCAATGCGCCCATCCTCCTGTAAAATCAGGCATTCGGCTTAGGTCGAGATTTCTACCAGAGGATTACAGTATAGTTATGGCAAACCACTACTCGGCGCTGAAGCGCGCCCGTCAGACAGAAACCAAGACGACGCAGAACCGCGCCAATAAGTCCCGCCTACGCAGCGCTTTACGCTCCTTGCGCGAGGCCATCGAGAAGGGCGACAAGGGTGACGCCCAGAAGGCCTACAGCGCGACTGTGTCCGTCGTTGACAAGGGCGTACAGAAGGGCACCCTGCACAAGAACACCGCCAGCCGCTACAAAGCTCGTTTGAGCAAGCGCGTCAAAGCCGTCGCAGCCAAGTAGCTCGCTGCATCCACAAGTTCAAAGGCGGACCCCGTCGGGGACCGCCTTTTCATTTTTCCCGCCAACTTACTGCACGCAGCTATTTAGCTACCAACTCTGCCTCTTTTAGAGCTTGCGGCTTCCAGCGCAAGACCGGCTTGCGGGCTGCGGCGGTTTCGTCCATGCGCGAGACGCGCGTATTGTGCGGAGCGTTGGCGACGATCTCCGGCGAAGTCTCGACCTCTTCGGCAACCGCTTTCATGGCCTCGATGAACTGGTCGAGCTCTTCCTTCGACTCGCTCTCCGTCGGCTCAATCATCAGCGCTCCCGGCACAACGAGCGGGAAGCTGACCGTGTACGGATGGAAGCCATAATCGATCAGGCGCTTCGCGATGTCGCCGGTCTTGATGCCCTTCCGAGTCTGAGTGCGGTCGCTGAACACCACTTCGTGCATCGTAGGCGTCTGATAAGGCAGGTCATACACGCCTTCCAGGTTCTTGCGGATATAGTTCGCGTTAAGCACGGCATCTTCGGTGGTTTGGCGCAGGCCTTCCGGACCGTTGGCCATGATGTACGCCAGCGCGCGCACGAACATTCCGAAGTTGCCGTAGTACATGCGCACGCGTCCAATCGATTGCGGACGGTTGTACTCGAAACCCAGCGTGCCATCGGGCTTGGTGATGACCACCGGCGTCGGCAGGAACGGCTCCAGAATCTTCTTACAGGCCACCGGCCCCGAGCCCGGACCGCCTCCACCATGCGGCGTCGAAAAAGTTTTGTGGAGGTTGAGGTGCATGACATCAGCGCCGAAGTCTCCGGGCCGCACCTTGCCGACCAGCGCATTCATGTTGGCGCCGTCCATGTACATCAGCGCGCCCTTGGCATGCAGCAGGTCGGCGATTTTGTGAATTTCTTGCTCGAACACGCCCAACGTGTTGGGATTGGTGAGCATCAGCGCGGCGACATCTTCGTTGACCTGCGCTTCAAGCGACGCAATATCGACCATCCCCGCGGCGTTCGACTTCAAGTTCTCCACCGCGTAACCGCACATTGCCGCCGTCGCGGGATTGGTTCCATGCGCCGAATCGGGCACGAGGATTTTCTTGCGGGGATTTCCCTGCGACTCGAGATATGCGCGTACCAGCAGGATTCCTGTCATCTCGCCGTGTGCGCCCGCCGCAGGCTGTAGCGTGATCGCATCCATGCCGGTGATTTCGATGAGCTGGTCGCTAAGCATCTTGATGATGCGCAACGCGCCCTGCGAAATCTTCTCCGGTTGATACGGATGCGCCTCCGCCAAGCCCGTCAGCCGCGCGACCGTTTCGTTCACGCGCGCGTTGTACTTCATGGTGCAGGAGCCCAGCGGATACATGCCGTGATCCACCGCGTAATTCCAGGTGGACATGCGGGTGAAGTGGCGGATGATCTCGATCTCACTTACCTCCGGCATCTGGCCGAGGTCGTCGCGCGTCAAGTCGCCGAGCAGCGTTTCGGCGTCAACCGCAGGCACATCGAGCGGCGGCAACTTATACGCCCTCTTACCTGGAGACGACTTCTCGAAGATCAATCCTTCGTTCTGGCTGATGTGAGTGGTGGCTTTCGTGATCTTGTCATTGATACCCATTACGCCACCTCTTTCGCAGCCGTGTCGATCGAAGCTTTGGTCATGGTTTCGGTGCAACACCACAACGATGCATTGCCCAGCTCTGGATAAAACTTCTTCAGCGGGAATCCCCCGACAATCTTCTGCCGAAGCAGTTTGTCGTTGAGGATGTGCGGATCGCCGTTGGTCTGAATCACGAACTCGTTGAAGAACGGCGCGTCGAATACCAGCTTCGCGCCGGCCTTCTTGAACTGCTCGGCCGCGTAATGCGCTTTCGCCAAGTTGTGCTGTGCTAGTTCCTTCATGCCTTCACGTCCGTAGATGGTCATGAAGATGTTGCACATCAGCGCGACCAGCGCCTGGTTTGTGCAAATGTTCGAGGTCGCCTTCTCGCGCCGGATATGCTGCTCGCGGGTCGAAAGCGTCAGAACAAATCCGCGCTTACCATTGCGGTCGGTAGTCTCGCCCACCAATCGGCCAGGCATCTGGCGGACGAACTTGTCGCGCGTGGCCATCACGCCGCAATACGGCCCACCAAAGCCCAAAGGCACGCCAAAGGACTGCGCCTCCATGCTCACGATGTCGGCCTCCGCCGGTGGCTTCACAATGCCGAGCGAAACCGCTTCGGCAATCGACACGATGAGCAACGCGCCTTTCTTGTGGACGATGTCCGCTATCGCAGCAACGTCCTCGATCACGCCAAAGAAGTTCGGCGACTGAATTAAGACTCCAGCGGTTTCGTTATCTACCGCCTGATCGAGCGCCTCTGGATCGACGCGGCCATTCTTGTCATAGGCGACGGTGGTCAGCGGCATCCCTTGGTGACGCGCGTAGGTCGTGACGACCTCGCTGTACTCCGGATGCACGCTGGTGCCAATCACCGATTTGTTCCGCCCGGTAACGCGGACGGCCATCATCAGGGCCTCCGCCGATCCTGTCGAACCGTCGTACATGGACGCGTTCGCGACATCCATGCCGGTTAGTTCGCAGATCATCGACTGAAACTCGAAAATGGATTGCAGCGTACCCTGGGCGATTTCCGGCTGATAGGGAGTGTAAGCAGTGAAGAACTCGCCGCGTGAAACCAGCGCGTCGATCACCACCGGACGGTAGTGAGAGTAAGCTCCCGCTCCAAGAAACGACGCATAGCCTTGGCCGTTTTCAGCGGCGCGGTCGCGAAAGAATTGTACGATTTCGCTCTCAGCATAGGAGCGCGGAATCTTGAGGTCCCCAGCGAGCCGATACTCCGCCGGGATCGCGGCAAACAGGTCATCGACCGTGTTCACCCCGATGTCTTTCAGCATCACTTCGCGGTCTGATTGTGATTTAGGAAGATAGCGCATGGGTACCTGTAACTTTCAAATAGATGCGCAGCCGCGTAAGAACGATCTCTCAGCGGGCTCTGCGGCTAGAGTGCAGCACAGCGGACGGCTTAGTGGCCCGTTTCGTCCGCCGCAAATTTCTCGTAATCGGCAGCCGATAGCAGACTGTTCGCTTCGGCCGGATTCTTCAGCGTGACCTTGATCATCCACGCCGCATGAGCGTCCTTATTCACGTCCTCCGGCGAGGTATTCAACGCTTCGTTGACCTCGGTGACAGTACCGGACACCGGTGCGTACAAGTCTGACACGGCCTTAACCGACTCGACCGAACCGAACGTCTGCCCGGCTGTGATCTCAGCTCCGACCTTGGGCAGTTCAACAAAAACGATGTCGCCCAATGAATTCTGCGCGTGATCGGTGATTCCGATGGCGCCGGTCGAGCCGTCCATCTTCAGCCACTCATGCTCTTTCGTATACTTGTAGTCCGTAGGATAGGCCATTCTTATCTTCTCCTGCCCGCCCGAAGCCGGGGAATGTTCACCAACCGCAAATTTATGACTGCTTCTTGGGTCGCTTGTAAAACGGTATCGGAACGACCTTGCACTTCACTGGCTGGTTCCGGATTTCGACTGAGACTTCACTATCGATCACCGAAAACTCGCAGGGCACATAGGCCAGCGCAATGTTCTTTTTCAGGAACGGTGCGTACGACCCGCTGGTGACGGAACCGATTTCCTTACCGTTCAAATCGAGCACGCTGTAGCCATCGCGGGGAATGCCCCGGTCCACCGATTCCAGTCCCACCAGTGTCCGCTTAGTACCAGGTGCTTTAGTCTGCTCCAGCGCTTCGCGTCCAACAAATTCGCCCTTCTCCATCTTGACAAAGCGGTCGAGCCTCGCTTCCCACACATTGATGTTCTCGGAAATCTCATGCCCATACAGCGACAGCGCCCCTTCCAGTCGCAACGTGTTGCGCGCTCCCAGCCCGCACGGCACAATGCCGAATTCCTCTCCTGCCTGCATCACTTCGTTCCAAACACGTCCGCTGGTCGCTTCGTCCGAAGGAACATAAATCTCGAACCCATCTTCTGCGGTATATCCGGTGCGGGCAATCAGGGTATTGGGCAATCCGCACACCGTCCCATGGGTGAACCAGTAGAACTTCACCTGCGACAGGTCGGCGTCGGTTAGCTTCTGCAGGGTTGCCGCGCCCTTGGGTCCCTGGATCGCAATCTGGGTGTAATCGTCGCTTAGATGCTCCACCAAACAATCGAACTGCCGGGTGTTTTCTGTAACCCAGTTGACATCTTTCTCGCGCGTCCCGGCATTGATAACCAGCAAGTAATCGCTTTCGCCCAACCGGTGGACAATCACATCGTCTACAAACGTACCCTCTGGATAGAGCATTGCCGAGTACTGGCACTGACCAACGGCCAGCTTGGAGGCGTCGTTCATGGTGATGTGCTGGACCGCCTTCAGCGCCGCAGGGCCGAAGATACGAATGTCCCCCATGTGACTGACATCAAAGACCCCTACGCCGTTGCGGACGGTCAGATGCTCCTTCATCAGGCCCCCGAACTTGGGGTACTCGACGGGCATGTCCCACCCGCTGAAATCGACCATTTTCGCCCCTAACTGGCGGTGAACAGCGTTCAATGCGGTCTTTCGGACGGCTGGGGTGGGATGGGATTCGGGAGGCAAAAGACGTCCCTTCGGCGCACGGCCGGCGCAACTCAGGATGGTGTAACTAAGTACGGTAACACGCGCTTTTTCGCGAGGTCAACGACCCGGGCCAGGCGGGTCTTTCCTACTACGGTCGCCGTAGCATTTCGTCCCAACTACGACATTATATGTATGGCCAAAGATGGTCGGTTGAAGTACAACACAGACAGCCACTTCCCCATTGGCGGTTTCTTTCTCGCCGTTATTTCGAGATATGGAGCCGGCTTCACCATGTCTGCTCCTGCGTTACTAAAATCCGAGGCTGAACGCGAGCCAGCAATCAGGATGGAACGAGTGGATTCGAAGACGGTTCTGTGCGTCGACGATGAAAAAATCGGCCTGCGCGTCCGCAAGATCATGCTGGAAAGCCGTGGCTACAGGGTGCTGACTGCAACCAATGGCCCCGAAGGACTGCGCGCCTTCGAAGAGAACGACGTCGACCTCGTGGTGCTGGACTACTACATGCCTGACTTGAACGGGGGTGAGGTGGCGTCTGAAATGCGCCGCCGCCGTCCCGGTGTTCCGATCGTGTTTCTCTCAGCGTACTTTTCGCTGCCGCCCGAGGCGCTTGATCTTGCCGACGCGTTCATCACGAAGGGCGATCCTCCAGATGTGTTGATCGAGAGAATCCAGCATCTGATTTAAGACCCGTCATTACACAATTGAGCTTTCGGAAGGTCCGGCCCTCGCGGTTCCCTTCTGGTCTAAAAACGCCAAAATGGGCACACTCGGCAGTGTGCCCATTTTCATGTCTCAAAAGAAGTTACCGGCCGAAGTATTTGGCGTTCATCTCGGTATACTCTTTCCACTTTTCCGGCAGATCATCGAGGGCGAAGATCGCAGAAACCGGACACACCGGCACACACGCGCCGCAATCGATGCACTCGACCGGATCGATATACAGCATCTTCTCGGTGGCGAATTTCTCGCTGTCCTTCTTGGGGTGGATGCAATCCACCGGACAGGCATCGACGCACGCTGTGTCCTTCGTGTCAATACAAGGTTCCGCAATCACATAGGCCATAAAACTGTCTCTCCCTGAGCTATTCCGATGTCGGCGATTCCAGATCGGAGTGAATACTTGATGTTATCAAAAAATGCGCTGCTTGGGAGCGATAGGCCGCAGACACTGGTTCTAACTTCTAGAAGCGACGGGCTCGCGCTGGCCCGCGGGTTCATACTCGACGATATAGCCCGCGACTGCACTGGCGGCCACCGTAAGCGGGCTCGCCAGGTACATGAGGCCGGGACCGCTTCGGCCCGGGAAATTGCGGTTTTGCGCGCTGATCACGACCTGGTCGGCACGTGTCGAAACTCCCGGACCGGCGTTAATGCAGGCCCCACAACTTGGCTCGATCACCTGCGCTCCTGCCTTCTCGAAGACCTCCAGATATCCCTTACGCAGACAGTATTCCCGCGTCTCCTGTGATCCGAACTGGATGTAGAACTTGCAACTCTCCGCCACCCGCTTGCCTTGTTTCAGGGCCGCGCTAAGGACCTCGGCATACATGTCCATGTCTTCATTCTTGCCAGCCGTGCAGGTGCCCCCATACGCAATTTCCACTGGAACCGGCGTATTCAGTTCGCGCACGAACTTTCCGTTCCCGGGGTCGCCCGGCGTCGCCACCATTGGATAAACGTCTTGGGCGTCCAACTCGATCACGTGGGCATAGTGCGCATCGGGATCGCTCTCCAAACCCTCGATCAGCGTCTCCGCTTCGTTTCGGCTCATGCCGCGACGTTCCCTGAGGAACTGAACTACCTTGTCGTCAGGCGCGACGATGCCGGTGAATCCGCCAATCTCAGCGGCCATATTGGTCATGGTCGCGCGCTCGTCCACGCCCAGCGCCTGGATCGCCTCGCCGGAATACTCAATGACTTTGGCCAGCGCCTTGCCGCTGCGGATGTAATCCATCGACAACAGCTTGAGGATGAAGTCTTTCGCGGTCACGTTGTCGCGCCGCTGGCCGCGAATCACGACCTTCACTGACTCCGGCACTTTCACGCGAACGTCTTTGGTGAACCACGAATTGAAGACGTCGGTGGTGCCAATGCCAAACGCAACGCATCCTACGGCACCGGCATGCGGCGTGTGCGAATCCGAACCGACGTTGAGTTGGCCCGGCAGCGCATAGCTCTCGGTGACGATCGAGTGGCAGATCCCTTCCGAGCCTTTGCGGTCGCGCAACTCGCCGTGCAGCTTGATGCCTCGCGACTGTGCGAAATCCTCCTGCTTCAATTTCAACTGCGTTGCCAGATCGAGCAGCCCCATCTTGCGTTTCTCTTCTGACAGAACCTCGTCGAGAAACGTCAGGTGGTCGCGGAAGAACAGGATCGAACTGGCGTCGTTGACCGGCTCGTCTTTGCCCAGATAGTGATCGTAGAAAATCGCCGCCATCGGAGTAACGTATTCGTGGCTGAAACGCAGGTCCACCCGAGCGAAACCGGTATCACCCGGCTTCACCGCCTGGACTCCGAGTTGGTTCGCGACGTGCACCATATGGCGCGCGAAGATCTTCTCCGCAATCGTCATCGGCCTGGGCTTGGTCTCGATAGGCGGCAGGAATACCTTGCCTTGCAACCGCGCCACATTGAAGGGGAACAATCCGCCATACTCGATCACCTGGCGCGTGATCTCGTCTTCGCCATCGGTGAACTCGCGCAGCTCGATTTCTTCTCCGCCGCGGACCTTGTCGATCAGGCTGAAATCAGTCGACGCCAGCAACCCCAGGTTCTGGCAATTCTGCTTGTAGATGCGCTCGATATTCTCGGCGATCACCAGCTGGATGCCGGCCGACATCTCGGCATATGGCGACTGCTCGCGGCTGGATCCCTTGCCGCGGCGCTTACCGCTGACGCAGGCCACGAACCCGCCTCGCTTCACGTCGCCACGTTTGATCGGCGTCTCATTACCGCACTTCAAGCCGGTGTAAGGAAATTCTCCCAGAGTCTCGTCGAAGAAAAAGCAGATGTGCGCCGGAGTAATTTCGTCGGTCGAGATGTCGTCGCGCAGTTTGGGATTGCGTTCAGGGTGTTGCGTATCCCAAGGCAGGTCTTCGCCCGCCAGTTGCCGCTTGATCAGTTCAGGATCTTCGGTGAGGAAAAGAATGCGCCCCTTAAGGAGAACGAGGTCAGGACGCTTGGTTACGGTGCGCTGCAACAACGACGTATTCACTGCAAGATTTTATCGCAGAACCTGCCTGGTAAACGAACCGCCGCTTGCAGTCGAGACTTGCCTACACGGCAGCTCGGGTCGGGGTCTCCGACTACTCCTTCATCGGGGCGGTACCCTTCTTCATTTCCCCAAAAACCGCATTCGCCACCCGGTCTAATACTTGCGAGACGGCGTCGATCTCGTTCATGGCGAGTTGCGTTGAGTACGGCGCACCAGCAACTGCGTTATTGCCGGGAATGCTGACCAGTTTGTATTCCACCGTGACGCGGAACTCTGGGTCCAGCCTCTCAGCCTCACCATTCTGATGACTCCACTGGCTGTTGGGATTGGTCTCTGTCGTTCCCGGCACGTGTTGGTAAGGGTCATCGGCGTTGCGCAATTCGGTCAGCGTCGTATAGACCACGTACTCGCATTTCTTCTGTTCCGCTTCTTCGCTGATTTCGTTGGGAGTCATTCCGTCGAGCGGCACGCCGACAACCTTCATGTGCGTCTTCTTGTCGGGCTTCAACTGGTTGAGCGCCTTCACCAGCCGGTCGCGCTCGACATTGGCCGGAACCGAACGCCCCGCGCGGTTCTGCAGAGGAGCCACGCCGACGCGCACCGCGTTCTCCTGGGCCGGTCCTGCGACGGCCACCAGAAGGACGACAAGGAAACACATTTTTCTGCCAAGCCGAAACATAAAGGACCTGCCCGAATATCTTTTCCGGACCGCGCGCTAGGACCGCGTCTTCGCGTATTCCACCGGAGAAGGCAATGGTTCCAACCCTCGTCCGGCAAAAATCTCTCGGAAGTTTGTCAGCACTTCTTCGTGAATCAAGCCGTTGGTTGCCAGCACCTCACGACTATCCAGGCGAAATGGCGTGCCGTCGAATCGTGTCACCATGCCGTCGGCTTCCTGTACGATCAACACTCCTGCCGCTGTATCCCAGGGGTTCAGGTTGAACTCCCAGAAGCCGTCGTAGCGCCCGGCCGCAACATTGGCGAGATCGAGCGCCGCCGATCCCGCCCGCCGCACTCCGTGCGAACGCAGCGTGATCTGTTGATAGAAATGGATGTTCGGGCTCTTGTGCCGCTTGTGACTGGGAAAGCCCGTGCCCAAGATCGACTCTGCCAGCCGTGGCGTCTTGGAGACGTGCAGCGGCTTGCCATTCAACGTCGCTCCCTGGCCACGCTCTGCTGCGAACAACTCATCTCGCGTGGGATCGTAGAGAACGCCTGCTTCAAGCTGGTCGTCTTTCCTCGCCAATGCGATCGAAACGCAAAACACCGGGTAGCCGTGCGCGAAATTCGTGGTGCCGTCGAGGGGATCAACAAACCAGCGATAATCAGCCTCGGCGTCGCTGCGCGTGCCTTCTTCGCCTACGATTCCGTGCTGGGGCCAGCGCGCCTGCAAACGCTCGACAATCAGCTTCTCCGAGGCGCGATCCGCCGCCGTTACCAGGTCTGCATCGCCCTTGTATTCAATCTTGATTTGCCGGTCGAAATAGGTCATCAGCAGCGCGCCGGCTTCGCGCGCGATCGGTTCCAATTCGTGCAGGTATTGGCTCATTTTCGGCGGGCCGGGGCGTCGCCATTTCCAGCACTCTTCTCAACCCGAGGCTTGCTGACCGCGTCTTCGGAGATATAGGCGATCTCGTGCTTGAAGATGAACAGATTGGGCGCGCCTTCCCGCGTCAAACGGACCATCCGGCGGTCGTAGTATTCGATCCAGCCGCGCACCACTTCCCCGCCCATCAGCTTGATGCTCACCGGCGTCTGCTTTTCGCCCAGCGCCTTCAAGTAGGCGGCTTCCTGGCGAGTGTCATCGGGAGGCGGAATCTTACCCTTTGGCGCGCTGGAACCGCTGCTGCTGCCTCGAAATGCCATGCCACGATTCTACACGCCGCGGCGCGCCTTCTCGACCTCACCCAATTTACGGATCGCGGGCTGGAATGGCCACGCCAGCGACTATATAGTGTTCACCCTGGGATTCTTGAGCAATAGCAGCAGACACTTGAGAACGCCGCCAATATCGCCATATTGAGGATACCCATGGAACCCGCCTATCTCTTCGGCCGAAAATATCAAATTGCGCTGCCAATCTTTGTTCTTCTTCTCGGACTTACGGTCTCCTTCGCCCAAACTGCGCCGCTACTCCCAGCCGAGTCGCGTTCGAGCATCGACGAGATCGCCAAAGGCGCGCTGGCAGCTACCGGGGTTCCGAGCGCCTCAGTGGCGGTGGTAGTCGGCGGCAAGACCGCCTACGTACAAGCCTACGGAGATGCCCGTCTCGAGCATAAGTTGGCAGCCACGCCCGAGATGCAATACAGCGTCGGCTCGATCAGCAAGCAATTCACTGCGGCCGCGATTTTGCTGTTGCAGGAGGAAGGCAAGCTGTCGCTCGACGATCACGTCTCCAAGTATGTGCCCGGCCTCACGCGCGGCAACGAGGTGACGATTCGCCAGTTGCTCTCTCATACTTCTGGTTATCAGGACTACTGGCCTCAGGACTACGTCATGCAGACGATGTTGCAACCCACAACGGCGCAACAAATCCTCGATCGCTGGGCCAGGATTCCGCTCGACTTCGACCCGGGAACGAAGTGGCAGTACAGCAACACAAACTACGTGATCGCGGGACTGATCGTCGAAAAGATCGCAGGCATGCCAATGCTTCAACTCCTCCATCAGCGCGTGTTCGATCCGCTGGCCATGAAGAGCATCGCCAACGTGGATGAAGGCAAACTCCCTGTTACCGATCCCGAGGGCTATTTTCGGTATGCGCTGGGGCCGCTTCGTCCAGCCCCGAAAGAAGGCAAAGGATGGATTTTCGCCGCCGGTGAACTCGCAATGAACGCCTCTGATTTGGCGAAGTGGGACATCTCGCTGATCGATCGATCCGTGCTGAAGCCGGCCTCGTACCGCGAACTGGAGACCGAGGTTGTACTCAATAACGGCGTCGGCACCCGCTACGGACTGGGCATGGCGGTGACCAGTTTGAGTGGCCGGCGCGTACTCGAGCACGGCGGTGAGGTCTCAGGATTCACGGCCGAGAACATCGTTCTGCCGGATGACGGTTTTGCAGTGGTTGTACTTACGAATCAGGATGCTGCAGCTGCCGCGTCGCAAATAGGTCGCGGAGTCACCAACTGGTTTCTGCAAGGCGAAAATGTGCAGGATCCCAAGCAGGATGCGATGGTTCGCAAGATATTCGACGGCCTGAAACAAGGGACAATCGATCGGAGCCTGTTCACTGACAACGCCAATGTTTACTTCTCAGCGCAGGCCCTGAAGGATTACGCCGCCAGTCTCGCTCCGCTGGGCGAACCGCAGAGCTTCGTGCAGTCGTCGGTTTCGTTGCGCGGCGGCATGACGCATCGCAGCTACCAAGTCAAGTATCCGCAGAAAACTTTAGGCATCAACATTTACGAAATGCCGGCCGGTAAGTTCGAGCAGTACCTGATTTCTGTTCAGGAATAGCCGAAGGCAGAGCGTTCGGCGGGTCGATCATGCGGCGCTCTTCTTATATTCATCGAACGCCGCCAGATAGCGGTCGATATCTTTCTTTCGGAGGTAATACGGCGTGGACAGCCGCAGCTTCGACGGTTCGCCGCCGCGTATGCGTATCTTCTGCGTCGTCCACATCCATTTCTCCAGGGCCATGCGCTGTACGGGCGGAACGTTCACGGTAACAATAGCGCAACGCATTATCGGGTCCGGCGAAGTCCACGACTCTGCGCCGCGCTGTTCCATCTGCGCGAGCATATAGTTCGCCAACTCGCGGTGCCGCTTTTCGATCTTGTCCATGCCAATGTCGTTCGCCATCTGGATCGACGCCCGCAGCCCCATCAGCGACGGTACATTCGACGATCCGATCCGTTGAAACCGTTCTGCCCTAATCTTCTTGTCGTCCCAACCTGCGGTGGTCACCGTGCTCCACACCTGGTCGATCACCTCGTCACGCACATACAAGAAACCCGAACCCTTAGGCGCCTGCAGCCACTTGTGTGGACTCGCCGAATACATGTCGCACCCGATATCGTGAACGTTCAGCGGCATCATCCCGGGCACATGTGCGCCGTCGACCGCTACGAGAATTCCCTTCAAGCGCCCCAGTGCCGACAACTCCCTGGCCGGCAGCACAACACCCGTAGCCGTCGTGATGTGGCTGAAAAAGATCACACGCGTGCGCGGAGTAATGGCGTCGCTGAACAGGTTCAACACTTCCGCTGGACTCTTCACCGGCTTAGGCAGCGTCACCATCTTGACTACAATGCCGTAGCGTTTAGCCTTAAGTTTCCAAGGCCCTTCTCCGCTGGGATGCTCCTGGTCGGTCATCAGGACTTCGTCGCCCGGCTTCATGTCGATGCCGTTGGCGATGTAGCTATTGGCCTCGGTGGCGTTACGCACCAGCGCCAGTTCGTCGCGTGTGCATCCGGTAAATGCAGCCAGCGGATCGCGGTATGCGTTATACGGTTCATACCCCCAGATGGGATAGTTCTCCGGATCTTCCTGAGCCATCTGCTCGGTCTTGGTATAGCCGTCAAACACTGCGCGCAGCACGGGCGCTGGACTCGACCCCACTGTGCCATTGTTGAGATACACCTCGTCTTCGGGAATGAGGAACTGCTTACGCAGCTCGGCCCAGTAGGCCTCATCATCAGCGGAGAATTGCTTGGGATCGGGCAACGCCGCCGGCATGTTCGCCAACTGCGCCAGGAGCGGATGCCCGGCTGCCATAGCCACACCAAGTCCCGCGGCGGTGCGGGTAAGAAACTGTCTACGATCGAGCACAGGCACCTCCAGTGTCGGAAGGGGGCAATCTTACGGCTTCACTCGACACGGGGCAAGTGCGAACAATTCCCTCAAGGCATTGGAAGGTCGAATTTCGGAGCTCAGCGGTGCAGGCACTCGGCGTGCGAAGCGTGGACTCAATCCTACGGGTGTGAGGGTCTGTGGAACCGATGAGCTGCTATCCACGGAATCGCCGACGGGCAAAGATGCGTGTGTTCCAACTCACGGGAGCGCGGCATAGTCGGCCGCTGGCACTCGTATTCTCTGCTGTCAATAAGATGCACGAAACCGCCAAACCCATGATGGACTTGCGGGGACTGCTTCTCGCAATACTGACACCGCACTGCACGTCCAAATCGGAACGCATCGTGGGCCAATTTGATTGCCAGCAGAGTAGCCAGAACGAGTAGCACGTAAAACATGATTACAAAGGTTAGCAAGAGAGTCGGCTGCGGTCGGTGACCGGCATCAAGCGGTGGTTGCTCCCATTCCACATCAGACTTCAAAAGCACTGCCGCGTGGACAAGGAGAACAACGTGCCGCAGGAGGAGCTACGAGGTGGGCGCGGCGATCGGTGGGAATCGAAAGACTTGGGGCGGCCACAAAAACGAACTGGAGTTATGGTGCGAAAGGGGGGACTCGAACCCCCACGGTTTTACCCGCCAGATCCTAAGTCTGGTGCGTCTGCCAATTCCGCCACTTTCGCACTTTGTTCATCGTCTTCGCCATTTCCATCAGATAGCTGTGGCGGAGGGTGTGCATTCCAGCGTTATAACGGAATTTTACACGACCCTTCCGATCTCTCGCCTGATCACTAAGCGTCCTTCCGCTCGATCACTAGGACTCCCCACCCACGACCTTCGCCGCCCAAGGATTGTCGTCTAGGACTTCCCACACCGTATCCAGAACGGTGCCATCCACCCACTTCACAACCGCAACTGGCCGGTCGCCTAACCTCGGCTTCGCCGGCGTTCCGCCACAAATGTTCTCGACCTCAGCCTTGATCTCTTCGATGGTGCGGATCGGCAGTCCTTTCCCCTTCACCGCATCAAGCAGATCCTGCCGCCGCGGATTGATGGCGATGCCACGCTCCGTCGCGATCACGTCGATCAACTCTCCGGGGCCGGTCAGCGTGGTGACTTCGTCCACGATGACTGGGATGCGGTCACGGAACGAGGGCACTGCCAGAATTGTGCAACCCGCGAAGAGGCAGTTCTGCCAGCCGCCGATGCCGTGGAGCAGTCGTCCGTCGGAGTGCGTCACCACGTTGGCGTTGAAGTTTACGTCCACCTCGGTCGCGCCCAGCACGCAGGCATCGACGATCGAAGCAAAGTTGCCTTTGCCGTGAAAGTTATAGGACGTGAAAGGGCTAGTGGGTACATGTCGCGGATCGCTGGCAATCGAGCGTACCGCATCGAGGTCGAACGTTTGCCCGTCGAGAATGTAGCCCGTCAGGCCTTCCTTCAGCATGTCGACCAGGTACTTCGTCGAACCGCCACGCACAAAGCTGGCTTTGACGTTGGCGTCTTTCATCATGCGCGCGAGGTAATCAACAAAGGCGAGCGCGATGCCGCCTGCTCCCGCCTGGAACGAGAATCCATCGCGCATGATGCCGCTGTCGCGCAGGAAGCGAGCGACCAATTCCGAAATTCTCAGCCGGTCGGGGCTCCGGGTGATCTGTGTAGTGCCGCTGACGATCTTTTCCGGATCGCCGATGGACCCGACCTCGACCACGTAATCCACGTTATTGCCCTGAATCTGCCACGGTACACAAGGAAACGGCACGAGGTTGTCGGTCACCACAATAACGTGGTCGGCATAAACCGAATCGGCCAGCGCGAAACCCAGCGAGCCACACGCCGATTTGCCGTGCGAACCGTCGGCATTACCGAAAAAGTCAGCTGTCGGCGCGGCAATCACGGAGATGTCAATGTGTACTTCACCGTCCTGCACCGCCTGCCATCGTCCGCCATGTGACCGAAGAACGCCCATGCCCCGCATCCGGCCGTGGGAGCAGTAGTCCCCCAGCGGGCCGTTCAGGCTGCCTTCGATGTGGTGCACCACGCCCGATTTCATCAACTCGATGACCGGTTCGTGACACGGAAACGAAGCGCTGGGAAACCACACCAGATCTCGCGCACCCATGCCACCGGCGGTTTCAAGTGCGGTGAGAGCGACTCGGTCGCCATTGCGCAGGTGATGATGACTGCTGATGGTCATCCCATCGCGAAGACCGCAGAGTCGCAGCGCCGTCTCCAGGTCGGGCACGCGCTTGTCGCCCTTTGTCGGGAAGTCGCCGCCGCTGCGAATTGGCGGAGCGTATTTGTTGCCGCTCGGGCGATGCGCATCCACCCCAACATAAGCGATCTGCTCGCGCCCGTGCACAGCCTTCGGAACACGGCGGCCAGCGGCGTTGATCACGAGTTCTGCGGTCGCGATGCGGCTCATGCGTGGCCCCCTTCGCCAACTGGGACAAGGCCCATCTGCCGCGCCCGCGCTACCAACTTCAGCGCGCGCTGCACTACAGGAGCATCGATCATCTTCGATCCAAGGCTGACCACGCCGAGTCCACGGGCCTGCGCGTCTTCGAAGGCAGCTACGATTTTCAGCGCCTTCTCCAATTCCAACTGCGATGGCGCGAACGCGCGATGGATCACTTCAATCTGCATGGGATGGATGCAACCCATCCCCTCGAAGCCCATGGCGCGTGAAGCCTCGCCCCAACGAAGTAACCCATCCATATCGGATACGTCGCCATACACGGAATCAATGGCCTGCACGCCTGCCGCATGGGCGGCATTCACCACCCGCTGGCGAGCGTACAACGATTCACTACCCGTCATCGTCTTCACCACGCCGAGATCGGCGGTGTAATCTTCAAGCCCGACGGTGATACCCGCGATTCGGTCTGAAGCTGTAGCAATCGCGAAGGCATTCTCAATGCCCAGTGCCGACTCCAAAATGGGCATCAGCCAGATGGGCCGCGTGATCCTGGATTGTTGCGCTACGCGAGAAATCGCGTCGTCGACTTCTGCGATCTGCGCAGCTCTCTCGACTTTGGGAATCAGGAGCAGGTCGGGCAATTGCGGTACGATCTCCTCCAAGTCCTTTAGCCCGACGGGCAACTGGTTGATACGTACCATGCGCTCGGCCGAGGCGAAGTCAACCGAGCGTAGCGCGTTACGTACCAGCAGCCGCGCGGCGTCTTTCTCGGCAAGATGAACTGAGTCTTCGAGGTCGAGAATGATGGCATCAGGCCCGTGCAGTCCCGCATTGATGAAATACTTCGGCTCGTTGCCCGGAAGGTAAAGGCGCGAACGGCGCAAACGATCTCTTTTGGAAGCCGCAGGCAACGGAATTGGGTCGGGCAGTGCCGATTTTTCGCTACTCAGTCCAGCACGGCGAACCGCTGCCTCTACCCGTGCAGCAATTACGAATGGCAGCGCTCCTTCGTCCACAACACTCACGTGCGCATGTTCTACACCGAGTGTGTACAGCAAGTCGCGCACCTGTTGACGAATGTTTTCGCCGTAATAGAGCGCTACCCGCGATTGCAGTTCGATCTCGACGCCGCCGCGAGCGCACTCTGCTACGCCGACGTGCAGATCAGAGCGAACATCGCCGCCTGCGCGCCCCGCCTCGCCACGTTTTAATTGACTACCTTCGGCTGCTACCGGCATATTCCGTCTCCACGCCAACGCCCAGCTGGGCGAGAATAGCGTCGGTCATCTGCGTCGTCGAAGCTGCACCCTGCGCGATCGACCGGGATCCGCCCGAGATGCGCATCATGTCGTACGTCCGTATCTTGCCTGCAGCAACTACTGCCGCGATCGCTGCGCGAATCTTCTTCGCCTTTTGGCCCTCGTCGAGATGATCGAGCATCATCGCCGCCGACAGAACCATCGCGATGGGATTCACGATCGGTGGGTGAAGCTCAGCGTACTTGGGCGCTGAGCCGTGCGTCGGCTCGAATACTGCAACCTCATCTCCAATATTGCCTGAGGCAGCGAACCCCAGTCCGCCCACGAGTCCAGCGAAGGCGTCGCTGATAACGTCGCCGAACAGGTTACTGGCGACAATCACGCCGTAGTCCTCGGGGTTCTTGGTCAGCCACATGGTCTGTGCGTCGATGTTGGTCGACCACAACGCAATCTCTCTGTATTGCTTCTGCACATCTTTCGCACCCTCCTCCATCATTCCCGAGGTCTCACGCAAGACGTTCGGCTTTTCGCAGATCGTTACCGATTTGTACCCGAACTTGCGGGCGTGGCTGAAGGCCGCTTCGCAAATTCGCCGGGCTGCCGGACGCGTGACGATACGTACCGAAACAGCGAGATCGGCGCCGGGGACGGCGGCAAAAGGCTTGAACTTTGAATGTGTCGCCAGCGCGTCGCGGACCTGCTGCGGCGGATCCGTCCACTCCACACCGGCGTAGAGTCCCTCGGTATTCTGGCGGAAGACGACCACGTCCACCTTGGGCTCTTCAATTCCGCCCTCAGGTCTCTTGCGGACAAAGTTCAGCGGATTGCCGGGAAATGACAGGCAAGGACGCATGCAGACGTCGAGATGGAAGAGCTGGCGCATCGAAACGATGGGGCTGAAATATTGCAACCCTTTGCCCTGCAGCGACGTAATGAGCTCGGCCTCAGTCTCCTGCTTCGGCTTGGACGTAATCGCTCCGAACAAGCCGACTCTGTGCTTCCGCAGCAGTTCAATGGTGCGCTGCGGCAACGCGTTGCCTTCGTTCCTCCAGCACTCCCAGCCGATGTCGGCTTGCACATAATTCGCTTCGAACCCGACCGCATCGAGGACGCGAATCGCCTCAGGAAGTACTTGATTGCCAATGCCGTCGCCCGGCATGGTCACGACCGTATGTTTCGACATAATTGCAACAACTCCCGAACAAAAATACCTATCCCACAACGTAAGACTAGCTAAACCGCAGCGACCACCCTGACGAGACCCAACTTGGCACTCACCAGGTTTTCGACGCCGCCCGCGATGACCAGCGACTGCGGCACCGAGCCCAGCGCCGAGAAAGCGAACTCCTCCCCACCATAACGTATCGTGCTGGCCGCGAAATCCACCCCAATCTTGTCGCCGGGGATAATGGTCTTCTCCTTGCGCCGGATCGCCTCCGCGTACTTGTTGCGCAGCCGATTTACCAGCTCCGGCGTTTCGATGCAAAGGAAGCCGTTGTTAATAGCATTGCGCAGGTAGGTCTGCGAGAAGCTACCCGCGATGACCAGCGGAACGCCAGCGAACTTCAACGCCGTGACAGCCTGCTCGCGGCTGGAACCTGTTCCGAAGTTGAATCCGCCGATCACCACGTCGCCGGCCTGCATTCGCTGGGCGAATGCGGGATCGTAATTCTCCATCACGACCTTGGCCATCATCTCGGGCGTCATGTTTTCGCGATAGGTGTAGTCCTTGCCGTAAATGCCGTCCGTGTTCAGGTTGTCCTGCGGCAAGAACACAAGCCGTCCGCTCACCTCGCTCGGGAAGCCCGGCAGGATCTCAACCTTCTCCGCCTCCGACGACACCGCAAACGACTCGAACTGTTTCTTAATGTGCCGGTACTCCGCAGGATGCGGCCCACAAATGTACCCTGCGACTGCGGAAGCCGCCACGACTTCCGGGCTTGCAAGGTAGCACTGCGCGTCGCGCGATCCCATGCGGCCCTTAAAGTTGCGATTGGTGGCCGAGATGCCAACCTCACCGGCCTCAAGCAATCCCGTGCCCAGCCCGATGCAGGGACCGCATCCGGGCGGAAGCGTTTGCGCCCCGGCCGACGTCAGCGTCTGCCAGATGCCAATCCTCTCCGCCTCATCCTGTACCGAGCAACTCGCCGCTGCCATATAGAACTTCACACCCTCCGCAACCTTCTTGCCATCGAGCACCTTCGCTGCTGCCGCCAAATCTTCCAGCCGCGAGTTCACGCACGAAACTAGATATGCCTTCTGGATCACGACCTTCTTCTTCTCGATCTCGGCCACCGATTGCATGATCTGTACGGTGTCCGGGCCGGAGACGTGCGGAGTCAGCTCAGCCAGGTTCAATGCAATTCGCCCGGCGTAGACGGCGTCCGCATCAGGACTCGGAGGATTGGCTCGAAATTCTTCCAAGCTGCGCTCTGATATCCGCGTAATCCCCTGCGCCTGCAACTCGGAGTAGCGTCCCTCGATGTAGGACAACGTAATCGAGTCGACCGGAAACCAGCCCACCAGTGCACCCCATTCCGTGGTCATATTGGCTATGGTGAGGCGCTCATCCATGCTGAACGACGCTACGCCCGGCCCGGCGAACTCCACAGCGGCGTTCAGTACTTCTTCCTGGTGGTACAGGCCGCAAAGAGTGATGATTACGTCCTTGCCAGTGGCGCCCGGCGCGAGTTTGCCCTCGAGCACGACTTGGATCGTGCGCGGAATCTGCCACCAGAACTCGCCGGTCGCCCAGATCGCGGCCGCATCGGTACGCACTACAGGTGTTCCAATCGCTGCCAGGGCGCCGTACATGTTGGAGTGCGAGTCCGACGCCACCACGAAGTCACCAGGCAGCACGTATCCCTTCTCCACCATGACCTGGTGCCCGATGCCCGTTCCCGGCGGATAGAAGTCTATTCCATGCCTTGCAGCAAATACCTTCATGCTGTGGTACTTCGCCAGGTTCGACTCTTCCGTGTTCTGGATATCGTGGTCGGCGGTAAACACGGGTTGCGTGGGATCGTGAATGGCCGTCGCGCCGATCGACTCGAACTTCTTCATCACCGCCGAAGTATTGTCGTGGGTCATCACATGGTCGGGCCGGATCGATAGAAAATCGCCTGCGCGCAACGGACGGCTCGGGCCTTCGGCCATGTGGGTCTGTGAGATCTTCTCGACAATCGTCTGTCCCATCGCTGCACCTCCTGCGCTAACGGTCCGCTTTGAAAAACCGCATCAACTCGCTTGCGCTCGATTGCTTTTCCAGCGCCCAGATCGCGTCCATGGCCCGGCGTCGTGCCGCGGACGTCATCACCGGTTCAGCCAACGCTTCGAACTTTTCTTCCACTTCCTTGTCCGTCAGCGGATTCCGCGGATCGCCTTTGGGGTAGTCAAGTTGTTTACTGAACTCGCGCCCATCCGTCGTTTGTATCGTCACCACAACGCGCTGCAGCGCCGGGAAGACCTTCTCGATTTCCGCATCAGCGACTACCACGATCTTGTTGAGCTGCGCCCGGATGGTCGGGTCCATGATCTTTTCCATGGTGAACTGCAGCGGCGTTACCTGCCGGTCAGCGATGGCTGCGGCAATGACGTAGGGGAGCGAGTGGTCCGCTGTCTCCTTGGTGTGCGGATCGTATTTGCTGGGATCGCTGAGGATGTCGGCGCCTCGCGTCGTAGTGCTGATATATACCCTGGCAACGTCGTCCGGCATCAGGTCATTGTCCTTCACCAGCGCGAGCGTGGCGGAGATCGGGGTGTGGGTCAGGGCCTCGGTGGGAAAAGCCTTCATCCCACATTGGGTGATGCGCCACGACTCGCCAAGGCCGTCGGTCAGAACGTTCAACTTCCACTCCGGACCGAGGCAATGAACCAGCCCTTCTTTGCCGTCGATGACATGCTCCGGCCCGCTGTAGCCTTTCTCCGCCAATAGCGCTGCGAACACTCCGCTCTGCGTCGCCATGGGATCGACTGTGTTCTTCATCATGGTCAACTTACCCGCCGTGACCGCACCAAACGTTGCCCTGGCACTGGCACTGATACCGATGGCATGCTGCATTTTGCTGCAGTCGAGGTGCAGCATACGTGCAGCAACGATGGGCGAGACAAACGCGGTCAGAGTGGCATGATGCCAACCCCGCTCGCGAATCCCCGGAAACGCCGCTTCGCACAAACGCATCTCGAATTCGTGGCCTAGCACCAGGCCGACAATCAACTCCCGCCCATCACCGCCGGCACGCTCGCAGCACGCCATAGCCGCCGGAAAGATGTCCGACGGATGCGAGGGATCCTGCTTCCAGTAAATATCGTTGTAGTCCATGCAGCGGATCATTAGCGCATTGGCCAGCGACGCTGAAACTGCGTCCAGTTGCTGACCGGTCCCGAGGACAGTAGCCTTCCCCGGCCCTGCAATTTCGTCGAGCACTTCAAGCGCGATGATCACATCATGCTGCTGATAGCCGCCCAGTGCACACCCCACGCTGTCGAGCAGAAAGCGCTTCGCCTGGTAAATCGCATCGTCAGAGAGATCTTCGAATTTCAGTCCCGCCGCCCAGTGCGAGATCGTGGCGGTCACCGTTGGCTTCGATGCCTTGGGGGCCGCGGGCGCAGTTATGGTTGCCATGAAAATCTTCTCCTTATTGCTTGCCCAGGTCCTTGAAAGGTAGGTATGCCATGAAATCCGCGTGATGGACGATATAGGCCTCGGTAGTGCGCTTGACGAGATCGCCTTCGGCGGCGTGGGTTGCGATGATGTGGCAGACTGCGTCTGGCACGCCACACTCCATTGCCAGCGCAACACCTGTGAATGGATGCCGCAACATCTCGCCGCGCTTGCTCTGGCGAGTCTTGCCGCCGGCGTTTTCGTACTCCAGCAACTTGCCGACGTCAGCCAAGATCGCGCCTGCAATCACGGTGTCGTGATCAATGCGAAGCACAGTGCCCATAAACTCCGTCATGCTTTCTGCCGCCTTGCGCGCAATATGCACTACGCAGCGCTTGTGTTCCATGAACGTCGTCGGGCAATTGGGAACCAGCAGCGTGAAAGGGATGTGGTTTAAGTCGTCCGCAGTCAATGGACTGCGTTCGAGGGCCTTCTGCCACGTGCGGTTAACTTGCTCCCGCAGTTCGGAATCCTTGATCCATGCGATCTCGGGCCACAACTTCAGTACTGCATCGTGCATCCGCTTTCCCTCCGCGCCAGACAGGCGGGCCATTCCGGCATTCGCTGTACAAGCCAGAATTCCTGCAACCAGCGAAACGTATAGTCCTATCACTTCGCCCAGAACTGGGCTATGAGGCGCGTCACAATCTGATGGTGATCTCTTCCATCAGACTGGTGATTACTTCAGCGAAAGCGTCCGGGGAAAGCGTAACAGCTTGCCACTCAATACTTTGCGTTCGCCAGTCGTGCGCTGTGCGACTTAACAGTTTGGACATTCCTTGTCTCAACGAGGTGTGATAGCGCTCACTGCGGGGCGTCGTTTCAGGGAGCAGCATCATGGCAGGAGGGAAGGGGTCCCCACATCATGGGTCTAATGACGCTTCTCTACGAATATGAAACGAGTCCTAATCCTTGGAGCTGCTGGACGAGATTTTCATAATTTCAACGTCGTATGTCGAAACAATCCTGATTTCCGCGTAGTCGCTTTTACCGCCACTCAAATCCCTGACATTGCTGGACGCCACTACCCGCCGGAGTTGGCAGGCGAAGGATATCCCCTTGGCATACCGATCCTGGAAGAAGACAAGATGGAAGAGATCATCCGCGACGAGCACGTCGATGCCGTGATGTTCTCCTACAGCGACGTAAAGTACGAAACGTTAATGCACCTGGCATCGCGGGCGGTGGCCGCGGGCGCCGATTTCTGGCTGCTGGGCGCATCGCGCACACAATTGGTGGCAAAGGTGCCAGTCATCTCGATTTGCGCCGTGCGCACTGGATGCGGAAAGAGTCCGGTGTCGCGCAGAATTGCCTCCGAACTTCGCCACCTCGGCTGGAATCCCGTGGTGGTTCGGCATCCGATGCCCTACGGCGACCTAGTTGCGCAGCGCGCCGAGAGGTTCGCGACCTTAGTCGACCTCGAGCGGTTCGAATGCACCATCGAGGAACGCGAGGAGTACGAGCCGCACATTATGGAAGGGACCACGGTCTATGCCGGGGTCGATTACGGCGACATCCTCCGCCAGGCCGAGCAGGAAGGCGACATTATCCTGTGGGATGGCGGTAACAACGACACCTCGTTCTACAAGCCTGACCTCGACATTGTGGTGCTCGATCCGCACCGTCCGGGACACGAGCTTGCCTACTATCCCGGCGAGGTCAACTTCCGGTCAGCACATGTGCTGATCATTAACAAAGTCGATACGGCTAATCCGGACAACGTCGAATTAGTCCGGCGGAACATCGCGGAGCACAACCCCAACGCCCAGGTGATTGAGACCGCATGCACCGTTTCGATTGAAGACCCAGCGCTGGTTTGGGGAAAACGTGTACTGGTGGTGGAAGACGGACCGACGCTTAACCCACGGCGAGATGCCGTACGGGGCGGGCGTGGTTGCTGCAAACCGCTACGGAGCGGCCAAGCTGGTCGATCCGCGCCCATTCGCGGTGGGGTCGATCCAAAAGACGTTCGAGAAGTTCCAACATCTCGGTAAGGTCTTGCCCGCGATGGGATACAGCGAAATCCAGCGGCATGAACTGGAGGAGACGATCCGTCGGGTGCACTGCGATGTCGTGCTGGTGGCGACGCCGATCGACTTGTCACGGGCGATCAGGCTCGACAAGCCATACGTGCGCGTGCGCTACGAAATAGAAGAGATCGGCAAACCAGCGATCACGGAACTGCTGGAGCAATTCACCGATGCACACAAGCCGGCGCTGGTTGCGGCTGGGAGGTAGGTCATGTTCACAAAAGACTTCCTCTCGATGCGTGACTTTTCGCCGCAGCAGATCCGGCACTACCTTCATGTCGCTTGCCAGGTGAAGGCCAACCCTAAGCTTTTCGCTGGAACGTTGAAAGGCAAAACGCTGGCGATGATCTTCGAGAAGCCTTCCCTGCGCACGCGCGTTACGTTCGACGTGGGAATGGAGCAACTGGGCGGGCACTCACTGTACCTGTCGCCGGCCGAGATCAACCTCGGCAAGCGAGAGTCGGTCTACGACGTCGCTAAGAACCTGGAACGCATGGTGCAGGGAATCATGATTCGTACCTTCGCCCACGAAATCGTGGCGGAGATGGCGAAACATGCGAGCATTCCCGTCATCAACGGACTCACCGACTACAGCCACCCCTGTCAGGCGATGGCCGACTACCTGACGATGCTTGAGGTCAAGGGTCAGATCGCGGGACTGAAAATCGCCTATGTCGGCGATGGCAACAACGTGGCGCGCTCGCTGTTATTTGCGGGGGCGCAACTGGGGGCCAACGTCAGGGTCGCTACTCCACGAGGTTACGAACCGGATACGGACTGCATCTTGTGGTGCGAAGAACGGGGCTTGCAAACCCAAGGGACGTCCACGGTGACCAACGATCCGGAGGAAGCCTGCTTTGGCGCGGACGTGGTGTACACCGACGTGTGGGCCAGCATGGGACAGGAGACCGAAGCTGCGCGGCGGCAGGAAATCTTCCGCCCATTTCAGGTCAACTCCAAGCTCTTCGGTCGTGCCAAGCCTGACGCCATTTTCCTGCACTGCCTGCCGGCGCATCGCGGCGACGAGGTCACGGACGACGTGATCGACTCGCCACGGTCGTTCGTCTTCCAGCAGGCTGAAAACCGTCTCCACGCGCAGAAGGCCATCATGCTGGAGCTGATGGCTGGCGAGCGCGCCGAGGCGACACCGGATTTCGCGGTGAGCGATGCAATGTTGGAACTGGTGAGATAGCCGGGACGGGGATGCGTCTATGGCAGGAACAGCTCTCGTTGCGGTTGGCGGCAACTCGCTGATTCGTGCGGGTGAGAAGGGCACCATTGCCGAGCAACTGGCGAACACCCGCCGGACAGCCGTAGCCATCGTCGAGCTCCTGCGAATGGGGTACAGGCTGGTTGTCACTCATGGAAACGGACCGCAGGTAGGCGCGCAGTTACTGCGTTCGGAAAGGGCGTCTGACGTGGCCTACAGCCAGACGCTCGACGTGTGTGGTGCCGCGAGCCAGGGCGAGATCGGCTACCTGCTGGAGCAATCCCTGCGCAATGAACTGACGGCCGAGGGCATCGACGTTCCGGTCGTCAGCCTGGTGACGCAGACGGTCGTTTCAGCCGACGATCCGGCGATGCGGAACCCGTCGAAGCCGATAGGACCGTTCTACTCAAAAGCAGCCGCCGAAGAAAAGCGACGACAACTGGGGTGGCACATTGTGGAGGATGCGGCGCGCGGCTACCGTCGCATCGTCCCCTCACCGGAGCCAATAGAAATCGTCGAGCTAAGTGTGATCCGCTCGCTGATGGAGCAGGGCGCACTCGTGGTCTCGACCGGCGGCGGCGGAGTCCCTGTGATATTGGTCGATGGCGAACTTCGAGGCGTAGAGGCGGTGATCGATAAGGACCGCGCTTCCGCTCTGCTGGCCGCCGGGCTGGGTGTGGACTTGTTCGTGATATCAACCGACACCGACTACGTGTACCTGAACTACAAGAAGCCCGACCAACAACCGCTGCTGCTCGTCAGCGCTGATGAACTGGAACAGCACCATCAGGCTGGGCACTTTCCGCCGGGAAACATGGGGCCTAAAGTCGAATCGGTATTGCGTTTCCTGCGCAGTGGTGGGAAAGAAGCAGTCATTACATCGTTTGAACATCTTTGCGATGCGGTGCGCGGTTCGGCTGGAACGCACATTATTCCGGCGATGGAAGAAGACAACCACGTGCTCCAGGAAGAGCGTCGCCGTAGCGGCGGTAAGGTGAAGAAATGCAAGTCGTGGATCAAACCAGCAAATTGCACCCTGCAAATCCAAAGCGCAGCCACGTGACCTTGAGGCATGTAGTCGAATCGCAACAGTTCACGGTTCCCCTGCTGATGGAGCTGTTCGACCGGTCGCGGCTGATGGAGCGGATCGTGGCGCGCGGCGGCACGCTCGATTACCAGCACAAGATTCTCGCCAGCCTGTTCTATCAGCCCTCCACGCGTACGCGGTTCTGTTTTGAGGCGGCCATGCTGCGGCTGGGCGGACGCGTGCTCTCCACCGAACATGCCAGGGCTTTCTCGTCCGAAATAGAAGGCGAGCAAGTGGAAGACTCGATTCGCATCATTGGCTCATACTGCGATGCCATCGTGATACGCCATCATGAGATTGGCGGAGCGGCTCGTGCGGCGAAGGTGTCGCCGGTGCCCATCATCAATGCAGGGGATGGCGACGGCGGCCAGCATCCAACGCAAGCGCTGCTTGACCTGTACACGATTTATCGCGAGCGGCCCATCGATGGATTGAGCGTCGCCTTCATCGGGGAGTTGGACCGCGGACGTACCGCCAGGTCGCTCGCCTATCTGCTGGCGAAATTCGACCGGGTGAAGATCTTTTTCGTCAGCCCACCCGACATGCAGATGAAGCCCGACATCCTGCATTATCTGGACCGCCACGGTGTCCGTTACGAGTTAGAGTCGGACGTTGATCGCGCGGTGAGCGAGGTGGATGTGGTGTACCAGACGCGAATCCGGCCGGAGCGAGCGGCATCGATTCCCAAGCCGCTGCGTTATGCGATCGACTCTTCGGTACTGCGACGCATGAGGCCGGATGCCATGATCCTTCATCCCTTGCCGAGGACGGTTGAACTCGATAAGACGGTGGATGACGATCCGCGTGCCTTGTATTTTCGCCAGGCGGCGAACGGCTTGTACGTTCGCATGGCGATACTCAGTATGTTGCTGGACAACGAGTGATTTGAAGCTTTCGGCTGCACGGCAAAGGAGATTCATGGAAGCGATTGAAGAACAAACTCGCACCAACGATTTCATCGAATTGGAAGAAAAGTACGGAGCGCATAACTATCGTCCGCTCGACGTTGTGATCGAGCGCGCCCAGGGGGTCTGGGTGTATGACGTGGACGGCAAGCGCTACCTGGATTGCCTTGCATCGTACTCGGCAGTCAACCAGGGTCACTGCCACCCCGAGATTCTGAACGCGCTGATCGAGCAGGCGCACAAGGTGACGCTGACGTCGCGGGCATTCCGCAACGACCAACTGCCACTGCTCTATAAGGAACTGCATGACCTGACTGGATATGACATGGCTTTGCCCATGAACTCTGGCGCCGAAGCTGTGGAAACCGCGATCAAGGCCGCGCGCAAGTGGGGATATAAGGTGAAGGGCATTCCCGACGGCAAGGCCGAGATCATTGTGTGCGCCGGTAACTTCCACGGCCGTACAACGACGGTCGTCGGCTTTTCCAGCGACGAACAATATCGCGACGGTTTTGGGCCATTCACGCCGGGATTCAAGATCATTCCCTTCGGCGATGCGCACGCATTGAAAGCAGCCGTCACGCCCAACACCTGTGCGTTCCTTGTCGAGCCCATCCAGGGCGAGGCTGGAATACTCATTCCGCCGGTTGGGTTTCTCAAGCTGGCGGCGGAGATCTGTCGCGACAATCGCGTGCTGCTTATCGTGGATGAGATTCAGTCTGGCCTCGGCCGCACCGGCAGGTTATTCGCCTTTGAGCATGAAGGCATTCGTCCGGACGCTGTGATCATCGGGAAGGCGCTCGCTGGAGGTTTCTATCCGGTGTCAGCTGTGCTCGCTTCGAGAGAGATACTCGGAGTGTTCCAGCCCGGAGATCACGGGAGCACATTCGGAGGAAATCCGTTAGGTTGCGCGGTCGCACGAGCCGCCTTGCGAGTACTGGTGGAAGAGAAATTGGTGGAGCGGTCGGCCGAGTTGGGCACGTACTTCCTGGAGAACCTACGCGCCATTCGCAGCCCGCATATCAAAGAGGTTCGTGGCAAGGGCCTGTGGATTGGCGTCGAGCTGAACAAGCCGGCTCGGCCGTTTTGCGAGACGCTAAAGAAGGCGGGTGTCTTGTGTAAGGAGACGCACGACACAGTGATTCGCATCGCGCCGCCGCTGGTCATTACCCGCGAAGAAATTGATTGGGCCACCGAGCGCATCGCGAAAGTTCTGGTGTAGCCTGCCGATCGTAACTTCAGTATCCGTGACTTCAGCCCCCAGTTCTGGCACGCACAGGTAAGGCCGATGGGCGCGCAGACAAAATTAAGCAGTCGTCGGCGTCGTCTCGGATACCGTCTTTCGCTTTTCCACTATCGCGATCGAGTCGAGTATCGTCTCTACCGCGTTTTCCTCGCCCATCGTGGAGTTCACCATGAGATGAAAGCGGTGTCGGCCCGGCCATTCAACGCCGAAATATTGCTTGATAAAAGCGGCACGATCGAGGTCCACGGTCTCCGCAAGCTGTAGGGCGTCACTCCGGCTCTTTCCCCCGGCCTGCAACCGCCGGACCTTCTCTTCGAACGGAGCGTAAACAAATACGTGAAAAGCGTCACGACGATTTTGCAGGTAGTAAGCCGAACCTCGTCCCACGATCACACACTTGCCGGCTTCCGCAGCGCTCCTTACGACCCGCTCGCAAACCTCACGGATGCAATCGGTGTCGGCAATCTTAAGCCGGGGAGCGTTCTGGCTGCCTTCGTAGCTGCCTCGCATAAAGGCTTTGACCAGCCGATAGAAGACCGGGTCACGCTTCTCTTCGTGCTCTTCCACCACCCGACACTCGCATTCCATGTGACGCGCGATCTCGTTGGTCAGGAGTTGGTCCCACAGCTTCCAGCCCAGGCGATGCGCGATCCTCTTGGCGATTTCGGCGCCGCCACTTCCGTATTCGCGTTCGACGGTAATTACTTGGATCATGGTCGTTCCCAGGAAATATTAGCCCTTTTGCCACCGGCCTGCACGGAGTCCGAGTCTTCTTCCATGCGCATATTACGCCTATTCCACCACTACACGGCGTCCGCCAGGGTCATTCTTCTTCAAGGCGAACGAAAGCACAAACATAATTGCCGCCATCACCGCCAGAACCAAAAAGGTATCCACGTAAGCCAGGGTTGTCGCCTGGATGATGACGTTCCGGTAGATCAGCGCGTAGGCTTCTTGCGCAGCCCGGTTGGCATCCACGCCCGAGGCCACTACGCGGGCGGTTAAGGCCGCAGCCGCGTCAGCGAACGTCGTCCGTCCTGGCGTGACGTTGGCCACTAGAAACACCTGATGAAATTGCGCTCGTCGCGCAATCAGCGTGGTGACCATCGAGGTTCCCACGCTGCTGCCAATGTTGCGCATAAAATTCACCAGGCCGGCGACGCTGTTGCTCTTCTCCTGAGGCATTCCCGTGTACGAGGCCAGGTTGATGGGGACGAACAGAAAACCCAGTCCAAACACCTGCACCAGACGCAGCATACTGGCGCTGCGGAAGCTGATGTCGAGGTCGAGTCGGCGGCTGGAATAGTACATCCCCGCCGAGAGCGCCAGCCACCCGAACGCAATCAGATAACGCGCCTGGAATTTGGACGACAGCACTCCGATGACAGGCATCATGAACAGCAGCAGCAGGCCGCCTCCCGAAAGCACCAGCCCTGCCGACTCCGCCGTGTAACCCATAAGCGACTGCAGAAACAGCGGCATCATCACCAGGCTGGCAAACAGCATCAGCCCCAGGATAAACATCATGCCATTCGTCGCCAGGAAGTTCAGGTTCTTGAACAGTCGCACGTCGATGACCGGGTGCTTGTTGAACCATTCCCAGACGACCAGCGAAACCAGACCAACTACTGCCAGCACGGCCAGGGTGACAATGAAATTCGAGCCGAACCAATCGTCCTCCTGCCCCTTGTCGAGCATGACCTGCAGCGCTCCAACTCCGAGCACAAGCAGCGACATTCCGACGTAATCGATTTGCGAGACTACGCCCCCTTTCCGCTTCGCCCACGGAGGGTCCTCAATCAAGCGGTAGACCAAGAAGAGCGCGAGGATGCCGATTGGCAGGTTGATGAAGAAGATCCAGCGCCAGGTGTAGTTGTCGGTGATCCAACCGCCCAAGGTCGGTCCGATCGTGGGCGCGACGATGACAGTTACGCCGTAAAGCGCGAACGCAAGTCCGCGTTTCTCTGGAGGGAACGTATCTGCCAGGATCGCCTGTGCCATGGGCTGCAACCCACCGCCGCCTGCACCTTGCAGAATGCGAAACAGAATGATCGCCCCGAGACTCGGCGCGAATCCGCACAACAGGGAGCTCACCGTAAAAATTGCCAGGCACGTCATGAAGAAGCGCTTGCGGCCGAGTACGCTGGCCAGCCAGCCGCTGATGGGCAGTACTACGGCATTCGAGACCAGATACGAAGTCAGTACCCAAGTGCTCTGGTCCGTGCTCGCTCCGAGGTTGCCCCCGATGTAGGGGAGCGCGACGTTGGCAATGCTGGTGTCAAGCACCTCCATAAACGCCGCCACTGCAACCACCACTCCAATCAGCCAGGGGTTGAACTTTGGCCGCCACGCGGCAGGCGCAGAAATCCCCGCGGGTGCAGCATTGCTGGGTGGCGTTTTTTCGGGAGCTTCGGCGCTGTCTGCCATACCGTACAAGTTATGAGATTATCGCCGCAATTCGGTCGCGTCGTGACACCAGCCAAAAGGCTGTTTACTTTCGATTCAAGTCGAGGCAGGATCGGTTCGAGGAAATTATTATGGCGACCAGAGCGGGTGTGGGACGGCTTCCGGCATCTCATTGCTCTCATGCCTGAGACTAAGGCTGCTCACGAAGCTTTTCCACCAGGATGTATGCGCTGATCAGTGGTCGCTACGTCTTCGATTCGTCCTTAGCGAATGCGCCGGCTTTTCCGGCATCCAGAAGCTGCTTCGGATCGATACGACCGAAAATCTCGATCAGTTTTGCGACGATACCAGTCCATCCCGTCTGATGGCTGGCCCCCAAACCAGCGCCGTTATCGCCGTGGAAATATTCGTAAAAAAGTAGGTTGTCCTTCCACAGCGGATCGGTCTGGAACTTCTCTGTGCCTCCAAATACCGGGCGCCGACCCGACTTGTCCCTCAGAAAGATCCGCTCCAGACGATTGGCAATCTCGTGAGCTACCTCGAACAGGTTCATCATGTTGCCGGAACCTGTGGGACACTCGATCTTGAAGTTGTCGCCGTAATACAGGTAATACTGCAGCAAGGCGCGGATCAGCACAGCATTCACCGGCATCCAGATCGGCCCACGCCAGTTAGAATTGCCACCGAACATGCCGGTGTCCGACTCCGCGGGAAGGTAATTCACCCGATATTCCTGGCCTTCTACGTTGACCACATAAGGATGATCAGCATGGTAGCGGGAAAGGGCTCGAATCCCATACGGGCTGAGGAATTCGTTCTCATCCAGCATGCGCGTCAGAATCCGTCGTAATCTGTCCTCGCTTACCAGCGCAGCAATACCGCGGTCGCCATACCCCAAATGCCCGATTCCGGTCGCATGGATGCTGTTGCGTATCTCGGGCATACGTTCCAGCCGTTCGCGTAGCGATTTCATCAACCTTGGCAGCCGGTCTCGCTGCCAAGGTTCAATCACGGTAGTAGCGGCCAGGGGAAGCAAGCCCACCATGGAGCGGACCTTGAGCCGTCTGGCGCTGCCATCTGGAAGCCGCAGGACGTCATAATAAAAACCATCCTCCTCGTCCCACATCCCCTCAGGCCCCATCTGGTTCATGGCGACGGCGATCCAGAGGAAATGCTCCGCAAACTTCATTGCCATGTCTTCGTAGAAGTCGTCGTGGGCCGCCAACTCCACGGCAATCTCCAACATGTTTTGCGCGAACATGGAGACCCACGCTGTGCCGTCAGCCTGCTCCAGGCTTCCTCCTGTAGGCAAAGGTGCGCTGCGATCGAAGACGCCGATGTTGTCCAGTCCCAGGAAGCCACCCTCAAACAGGTTCTTGCCAAAACGGTCTTTGCGGTTCACCCACCAACTGAAGTTCAGCATCAGTTTGGCAAATGAGCGCTTCAGGAAATCGATGTCACCCTTGCCTTTGAGAGCCTGCTCAGTCCGGTATAGAAAGATCGAGGCCCAGGCGTGTACCGGCGGATTGACGTCGCTAAAATTCCACTCGTAGGCCGGAATTTGCCCGGTCGGATGGAGAAAGAATTGCTGCAACATCAGGTCGAGCTGTGCTTTGGCGAACTCCACGTCGACCGTGGACAGTGCGATGGTGTGAAACGCCAGGTCCCATGCCGCATACCACGGATACTCCCACTTGTCGGGCATCGAGATAACTTGCTGGTTCACCATATGGAACCATTCGCGGTTTCGTACGAAGCGTCCGCCAGGCTTCATCGGATCGACACCGTGCTCCGTGAGCCATTTATCCACATCGAAAAAGAAATACTGCTTGGTCCATAACATTCCGGCCAAGGCCTGGCGCATCACCAGCGCTTCGTCTGCGGTCGCACGCGCTGGAGTTATGGATTTGTAAAACTCATCGGCCTCATTGTGGCGGGTTTGCATGGTCGCATCGAATGTCTTGAACGGATCGCCGATCGCTGCAGGCGCCAGGTCGCTTAACCGCAGACGGACGATCGCGGTTTGTCCCGCTCCCACATTCAGCCGATAATGCGCTGCAGACTTGGTGCCTGTCTTCGCAGGATTCACTGCATTCTGATTTCCGTGGACCACGTACTCATTCACTCCGTCTTTAACGAAAAGTGAAGTGTTAGGCTTGCCGAAAATCCGCTCGTTATTGGTCTCGTTCTCCGTAAATAACAGCGGGACGTCCCCTTGACAGTACAGATAGCGTTCACCCAGTTGGGCCTGTGACCCTGCAATTGCCTGCGAGCCACTGATGCCCGAAACTTGCTTCAAAGACGGCTTGGCTGTATCCGGCCACCAGGTCCAGGTATTGCGAAACCATAAAGTCGGCAGGACATCGATCTTGGATGCCTCCGGACCGCGATTGCTCACGCTGATCTGAATAAGGATGTCCTCCGGCGAGACCTTGGCATATTCCACGAAAACATCGAAGTAGCGGTCCTCGTTGAAAATGCCGGTATCCAGCAACTCGTACTCCATATCGTTTCGAGTTCGCCGACGGTTGTTCTCAATTAGGTCGCCGTAGGGATACGCCGTTTGCGGATACTTGTACAAGTACTTCATGTACGAGTGCGTCGGCGTGCTGTCGAGGTAGAAGTAATATTCCTTAACGTCCTCGCCGTGATTGGCCTCGCTGTTGGTCAGGCCGAACATGCGTTCCTTGAGGATGGGGTCGTTACCATTCCACAGGGCCACGCTGAAGCAAAGCAACTGCTGAGAATCGCTGATACCGGCCATTCCGTCTTCGCCCCAGTGATAAGCGCGCGAGCGTGCCTGGTCATGGGTAAAGTAGTCCCAGGCATTGCCATCCTGGCTGTAGTCCTCGCGAACTGTACCCCACTGCCGCTCGCTTAAGTAAGGTCCCCATTTCCTCCAGGGCTTCTTCGCGCCGGAGCCCACATACTCTTGAGCTCTCAAGTCGTGGAGCGTGCTTGCTTCTTCGAGCCTGGCTGATTCCGGATTCTGCGGCATATTCGTCCTCTTTCTTGTCGAAGCATGCTAGCGCACCGGATTCCACGATTTGTCAGGATTGAATTCGCTCATCGCCTTGGCCAACTCAGTCGTATCCTTGCCCAAGTTCTTCTCATATAGGACGCCGTTCTGGTCAATGAGGAACGTCGCGATGCCGGTATCCCCGTACTTCTCCGGATAGGCGACGATGGCGAACCCTCCCGTCATCTTTCCGTTTACGACGTAGTCTTTCGCGCCGCCTTTCGCATCGGCGCCCTGTTTGGTGAGAATGCGATAGAAGTAGCCATGAAAAGGCTGCTGCTTGCCCGCTATCGGATCGAATCCCTCGGTGGTGGCAGCATAGGCCGCCAGTGGCCCCAGTGGACTCTTGGGCTGTCCTTCGGGCGACTTCCAGTACAGGCCATTCTGCTTGCCCTCGTCGCTAATGAATTTCTGTGCGTACTGTTTAACGCCATCGTGATGTTGCGCCAGGTATTGCGCTTGAGCATCGGCCATCGCACGCCACAACGTCGATCGCCGCCAACTCGTTATCGCCGATGCGCCGCGAGAGAATCTCGTCTTTGCCCGCTGTGGTATCGAAATACCATTGCCCTCCCGTGTTCTTTTTGAGCGGGATCGGAAAGGGATTGTTGTCGGCGCCAAGGTAAAGAACTTCGCTCCCATCGGTCTGTTTGCGCCAGCGATTCATGGTGTCGTAGGCAGCCGTGAAGTGCTCGAAGGTCAGCTTGTCCTGGGCAGCGTCGCCGAAAAGATCAAGTCGCCCGATCCTTGCCCAAAGATCGCCAGCAACGCATTGCGATCATCGGCCTTGACCGCCCCATCCAATGCTTTGCCCGCATCTTCGGGCGTCGCAAAGGTCTTCGGCCCGGTTTCCGTAGGTGCGGGCTTTTCTGTCTTATTGCAGGAAATCAAAATGCTCAACAAGGCAAAAAGGACAACCGAGCTGCTGACAGAAATGAGCAACTTAGAACCACGATCCATACCCGTCCTCCAGATATTGCGGGCGCACCAACCCCGCGAACGGCTCGGCGCCCGATGCAACATCAATAACCTATTTGCCACGCTCCGCTTGCTGGCTCTTCAGTGCACGTTCGGCCTGGGGCGTGGTGATGACTTCCGCCGGTATGCGCATAGCTCCGTACACTACCGCCGCAATCGCGGCACCGATCAGGGGCGCCACGATAAACAGCCATAACTGTTCAATCGCCCACCCACCCACGAACAATGCTGGCCCGATGCTGCGCGCCGGATTAACTGAGGTGTTGGTAATTGGAATTCCGACCAGGTGAATCAGCGTCAACACCAATCCGATCGCCAGTCCGGCAAACCCGACCGGCGCCTTGATGTCCGTCGAACCCAGCACTGTCAGCACCAGAAACATTGTCAGCACAATTTCCGCCACGAGCGCGGCGCCCAACGAATAGCCATCAGGCGAATGTGCACCGAATCCGTTTGCACCGAGCCCTGCTGCGGCTACGTCGTATCCGGCAGCCGCTCCCCGGGCCACAAACAGAATGACACCCGAGGCAATAATCGCCCCCACGATCTGTGCGACCACATAAGCTGCCGCATCTTTCGCACCGATCTTCTTCGCCATCAGCACGCCCAACGTCACCGCTGGATTGATGTGACATCCTGAGATTGGACCAATGGTGTAAACCATCGCCAGCAGCGATAGTCCGAAAGCAAACGAGACGCCCAGGAAACCGATATGGCTGCCCGCCAATACCGCACTTCCTACGCCGCCGAACACCAGAACGAATGTTCCTACCAGCTCAGCAAGATATTTCTTCATGGCTCTCTTCTTTCAGCAAACAGGATTGAAGATTGGGAAGGTCAGCTAGAACAAACTGCAGTTATCTCCTCCCAAAGCCGCCACCGCCAAAACTGCGACCGCCACCACCCCATCCGCCGCCTCCACCGCGGCTGCCCCATCCGCGCGAACTGGCCGAACGGTCGCCCCAACCACCGCCGCCGCCTCCCGAACGATCGCCAAATCCACTAAACGCTGTGGATCCGCGGCCGGCTCCGCTGGCGCTGTCTCCCCAGCCGCGCGACGAGGCCGAGGCTGCGTCCTGGTGATTTACGTTCACGGTGTTGCCGCTGACATTGGTGTTGTGCGCGTAGTTGTTTTGCCCCGTGCGGTTGTATCCGCTGTTGTTGTAATTGTTGGCATGGTAGGCGTTGTTGTTGTACGCGTTGTGGTACGCGTTGTTGTAGGAATCCCCGTAATAGCCGCCGTGCCAGGCGGCGTTACCGTAGTAGGCCCCACCGTGGTAGTACACGGACCCCCCGTGGTACCAGTTGCAGTTCCAACTGCTGTATCCCCATCCGCAGCACCCTCCACTCATCATTGCCCCGACTGCCATTCCTGCCCCGAACGAGAGCAGGCCAGTCGCCACCAGGTCTCCCGTGCTGTAACCGGGAGTGACATATGGCGTGCCATAAATCACGTTCGGGTTGTACACCGGAACGTACACCACCTGCGGATTCGTCGGTTGGATCACGATGGTTTGGGGCGTTTGCTGTACCACTGTGATCTGCGGACCGGACGTGAGATTTCCGGCTGCCTTCGCCTGAGCGCGTAGCGTCTGCACCGCCGCCATTACATCGGCCTGCTGATTGTGGTACGCCTCGCCCAGTTGCGAAGTCCAAGCCAGGCTCTGGGCCATTTTGTCGAGCACCGAAGGAAATTGTGTCAGCGCCTTGACGCTCGGGTCCCAGGTTTGGCCGTTGACCGCCTGCATCAGCGCATTTCCTGTCAGGCTCTTGTTCTGCTGCAGCCAGTTGTCGGCAATCGCCACCTGGTCCGGATAGGTGGACGCACTGAGAATCTGCGCCACCAGTGCGTCGGGATAGAGCGCGATCGGAGCTACCAGTCCCTGCAATTCCGCCGCGGTTAGCGGCGCCCCTTGACCAGGGTAATCAGAGGAAGATGCCGGGGCTGCGTCCTGCGCCTGAAAGGCGCGCGCGTCGATCGGCATGGTTGCCGTAAGAAGTGCAAGGGAAAGCGCGAATGACAATCCCCGTTGAACCAGATTCCTGTCCATATTCCTTACCTCGTTGCCGAACCACGCCTGCATTCGCCGGTTATTGCACAACATTGTGCTATAGGAGAGCAACTGTCATTTGCGATCGGTCCGCCATCACCGCAAGCATCATCAACCGAATTGGGTCATTTGGCCTTTTCTCTTGAGCCGAAGACCATTGCATGAAACTCCTCTTCACCCATCTTCCGTCGAAACTCCCGGAAGGCGAATAGCGGAATAAACGTGCAAAATACGATGAGGCTCCGCGCCAGCAACTCATCGATGCGAATGTCGCGGGAAGCCGTCGCCATATCGGCTCCATGAATAAGCCTTTTGATCACTTCTTCGACAATGTGAAAGGCGAACACCAGCAAGCCAAATAGAAACGCCTTCCAAATCGCCGACACAAACAATGGCTTGTCTTCATGCCTCTTGCCAACGTGCGCATATTCTCCTATGAGGATGACTTTGGCAACCACCAGCGCGTTGATCAGGGCAAAAGCAAAGTTCCAATACTGTTCCACGTGGTACTCGCGCAGCAGCAATATGTTGTAAACGGTGAGTGAGCAGAAGAAAAACGCCAGATACAGGAAAATCACGAGCAGTTCCCTGCCCTCGTGTTTAGCTGTCTTCTTCAACTCTGCTTTTTGGGCAGCGGTCCTGGTCATTCGCTTTCTCCGATTGATGTACCGCCAGATTCTAGACTGGTTCCAGCGTAGTTACCACCGCTCGATGCCGAGCGGTCGAGAACTTGCGGGGCCTTCGTTAACGCAACCCTCGAAAGGCACGGAACCCACGGAGAAACCGGCGCCAAGTATTTCACTGCAGAGAGACGGAGGCACAGAGAATCGGGGTCGGTTCGCGCAGGGTCGGGCCTGTCCGTTCTGGAGCTTCCGGGATGGCCTGTTATCGTTAGGTCTTGCTTACCGTTGCGGTAGCGTTCGTTATCGAAACGAGGAATGAGATGTCCACATTGGCAAGTCATCGTGTCACGCACCTTACTGCCATAGCACCGCAATTTCTGGTCGATGATCTTGACCGGGCAATTGCGTACTACCGTGACAAGCTTGGCTTTGAGCTCGACTTTAAGTACGAGTTGTTCTACGCGGCTGTCACGCGAGACGGAATCGCAATACATCTCAAGTGTGCGCCGAAATCGGCCGCCGGCAGAGAGCACCGAAAACACAACGAACACCTGGACGCGTACATTGCCGTACGGGGCATCCGCTGCTTGTTCAGCGAGATGGAAACGCGGGGGGCCCAAGTGTTCAAGCCGCTTGAAGAAAGACCATGGGGATGCCTCGATTTTTATGTCGAAGATCCCGACGGCTACATCCTCTGCTTTAGCGAACAGATTGCAACTCTGAATGGCGAGTGATAAATCAATTTGGCGAGTAACCGTCCGGGGATCAGTACTCCCCACATTTGCCAACTTGGGGCAATGTGGGCTACCCGCGAGCTAGTTGTGAATCAGGGTGCAGGCGATTGGCAGAATCTCGTTATACGGACCGAGAGAACTTTGTATTGCGTTTGTAGGGCCGCCTGCGTCTCCCTGGCGCGACGTTCAGCTGGACACGGTGGCGGGAGATTGTGTCGGCTGCAGTTTTGGCTTGCGGCGCAGGATGGCGGCGGACGCCAGCGTGATGATCAGCCCTACAGGGAACGGTTCCAGAAACGTCATGGCGGCGTTGGTCAAGGGGTTGTCCTCTAGCACCTTGTAACGCTTGATTTCCTCGACTTTCGCTTGGATTGCGGCGGCGCTGGCTCCTGAGGCTTGCAGCTTCTGGATGGCGTAGGCACCGTATTTGTCCATGAAGTCGGGCATGAATTTGAAGTAGATGATTTCCCAGGTCACGACGTAGCAGAGGCTGGAAATGAGCGTAATGGAAATGCCAATTACGAAAGCTTTGCCGAACGAGATGCTGCCGTCGCCGAAATTGTCGCGGTAGGAGCGGATGCCGAAGTACACCAGCAGGAATGCCAGAATCATCGTGGTATAGCCAACGAGATAGCTGTGGCCGATGCCAAGGCGGTCGGCGAAGGGCACGGTGGCGATCATAAGCACCGAAATGACGACGCCGGAAATCAGACCGAAAGTCAAAATCGTCTTCTTCATGGGAATCTCCAGGGTTGTTTTGACTGCTCTGCGGAAAAGCTAGCTCGCGAGGGAGAGGATGTCGTCATGCTTTCAGGTGATTTTACGCATAACGCCTCAATATCATTCGTTTGTGGTAGGAAAGCGACCGGGCCGGGGGCTGGTTGCCGGTCGGAGACAGCTAGGGTAACAGACCGAATTCCTTGCCGAGCTGCACGGCCTGGGTGCGGCGGCGGGCCCCGAGTTTGCTGAAGACCCGGCTGGAGTGGGTCTTGACCGTGTTCTCGCTGACAAACAGCTTCTCCGCGATTTCGCGATTGCTGAGCCCCTCGGCGATGAGTTCCAGGATGTTAAGTTCGCGAGGGGTGATGCCGAGGTCCGCGCGTCTGCGTTCATCGGGGGCGAAGGGCACGGGAGCGGGAACCGGGACGTGTTTGATCACGATCTGGGTTTTTGGCTTGGTGAGGCGGAGACCAAGCCAGATTCCGAAAGCGGCAAAGGCTGCGGCGATGAGTGCAGCGTAGATTTCGACCGAGTGTTCGACGATCAGAAAGCGATAGTGCATCCATTGCAGCAGGGTGATGAGGATGCCGCCGACGAGTCCATAGATGAGAACGTGACGCTTCATGGGAGCGAAAAGGGACGTTGGAGAGAAGTGTATCGCAGGGAAGAGAACTGTCGCGGGCAACAAGGAGCGAGTTTGTGGGTTTGTAGTGGGTTGCCGAGTCCGGTGCCGCGGGAATTGCCCCGCGCTTTTCATCGAATACAATGATGACAGGAACCTCGATGACTTCCCCACGACCGCTTCTGCATTTCCTCGCACTCGCACTGCTCACGATGAACCTTGTTTCCCTTGCTTCTGCGCAGCGCGGAGAGAGCGAGCTTGATTCCTCTCCGCCGAAAAATATCACCGAGCAAGAGATTATCCAGCGCTTCGCCGCCAAGGAAAAAGAGTTCAAGATCGCGCGCGAGCAGTATGCCTATCGGCAATCCCTGACGGTGCAGACCCTCGACGGCGACATGGTGAACGGTGAATTCAAGGAAGTGGAAGACGTGTTGTTCGATGACAGGGGCAACCGGGTCGAGCACGTGATCTTTGCACCAGGCTCAACGCTGCAGGGCATTCTGATGACCAAGGAAGACTACGACGATATCCGCAACCGGATGCCGTTTGTGCTAACCACGGACGAGATTCCGGAATATCAGATTCTGTACGTTGGCAAGCAGCGCATTGATGAAATCGGCACCTACGTCTTCGATATTGCTCCCAAGCAGATTGAAAAGAACAAACGCTATTTCCAGGGGCGCATCTGGGTGGATGACACCGACTTCCAGATCGTGAAAACCTACGGCAAGAACGTGCCCGACCTCGGAACCAAAAAAAAGGGCGGACAGGAAAACCTGTTTCCTAATTTCACTACCTGGCGTGATCGCGTGGATGGCAAATACTGGTTCCCCGTTTACACGAAGGTTGACGATACCCTGCACTTCTCCAGCGGCGACATTCACATCCGGCAAGTCGTGAAATATACCGACTACAAGCGATTCGGAGCGAAGTCAAAGATCACCTACGAAGGGCAGGAGATTTCCAAGGACAAACCGGGCACAACGCCCCCGGCCAACGGGCAGGCTCCTGCTGCGAGTCAACCGCCGCCGAAATAGTGGTCAGTTGTCGCTTGCCAGAAACAAGCCCCGGTGAGATGTCCGGGGCTTTTCGTTTGTCGTTGCTTTTGGGCAGAAATTCGCAACAGGCGAGCGCACCACTCAGTAGTACAGATACTTCTGCCACTTCGAGTCGGAGCGGCCCATCAGGCGCATGATGTGGCGACTGGTGTGCAAGTTGAAGGCGCGCGGTTCGCGTGTGAGCCGCATATTCGCTTCGTGCGGAAGCATGCTTCCCTTGCGGCGATTACAGTTGTGACAGCAAGCCACCAGGTTCTCCCAGGTGGACGCACCACCGCGCGAGCGCGGGATCACGTGGTCCAACGTCAACTCTCCCGCGGCAAGAATTTTCCCGCAGTATTGGCAAGTATTGCGATCGCGCAGGAGGATGTTCTTGCGCGACAACGCCCGCGTCTGATGCGGTATGCGGCGATACTCCAGCAGCCGGATCACCGACGGCACGTTGATGGCGATGCGCGCGGCGTGCAGATGCTGTCCGTTCTCCTCTTCCATCATGGCGACGCCCTTCAGCACCAGGATTACGGCGCGCCGGGCAGCGCACACGTTGATGGGTTCATACGATGCGTTCAGCACCAGCACGGGTGCGTGCATCGGCGAACGGTGCAGACGCTCCTCCGAATTCACCCGCGCATCGTGCATGCAGCCGGCCAGTGATTTTCCGTAACGGGACGCTGTGCTTTGAGCTGCCATGGACATATCGTATCTAAACCGAAACAGCCACTTCGGCCGCTTCGTGAGCCTCCTCTTCCCCGTATTCGACAGACTTCGGCAGCACCGCAACCTTGAGGATGCGGGCCACCGTCGCTGCCCAAACTCGTTCGGCCCCGGCCCTTTTCAGCACGCGGGCACATTCCGAAACGGTCGTTCCCGTCGTCATCACATCATCGACAATGATCACCGTCGCGCCTTTCACGCGCTGCGGGTCGGTGACACGAAACGCTCCGCGCATGTTGGCGATGCGCCCTTCGCGCGACAGCCCCACTTGGGAGTGCGTCGGACGTTGCCGTTTCAAAAGTCCGTCGGCGATTTCGAACTGCGCCGGCAGCCGCTTCCTGGCGGCGCGAACGATCAGTTCCGCCTGATTGAATCCGCGCTCACCGCGCTTGCTGGCATGCAACGAGACGGCGCGCTCGAACTCGGGCTCGAAGTCGCGGCAGCCCCGGCAGCGTCCATCGCCGATGAGCAACTGCGCCGGCAACTGGCGTTCGCCACATTGCACACACTGGGGCGCGCGAATCGGCCTGATGGAATCCAGACACTCCTGGCACACGGGTAGACGGGAAATGTTTATGAGGGGAACATCACAGAGCCTGCAATTGGAAGGGAAGAGTACGGAAAAAACGCCTCGGACTGCGGTAACAATTGGCGCGACGAGGAACGTACGCTGCTCGGCGCGCTCGGTTCGTCGCTGTCGATCTAGGGTCGCACGACTGCTGAAGACTACCCTCCAGTCGATTGTGCCTCCGACCCCGCAACGCACGCCCGCGCTACCGTAGCCGGAAAGCACTTGCGAAGTCAGTATAGTAAATCTACGCGACATGGTGCAATGCCAAGGCTGATTCGCAGGAACCAGATTCATCAGCATTTCATGCGCGTGCTGGCGAGCGCTGAACGTGCTCGCGGCGGTACGAATTCTTCCGTCGTCCGGACGATACAATGAGTGCGTTGTTAGGCTGCACTTGTACCAAGTGCGTTCGGCATGCTAACTTGCGCCGTCACAGTTATTTGGGCTCCACGCGAGGTCTTCTTCTATGAGTGCGACCACATCGGCGCCGGTAAAGACGTTCCGGTCCTACGTTCCCGAAAATACAACGATGCCGGAGTTCACACTCCGCGCCGTTCTTCTCGGCCTGATCATGACGGTCGTCCTGGGTGCAGCCAACGCCTATCTTGGCCTGCGCGCCGGCATGACGATCGCTGCGACGTATCCCGCAGCGGTCATTGGCATGGCCGTCCTTCGCCTCATGAAGGGCTCGATCCTCGAAGAGAACATCGCCCGTACCGTCGGATCGATTGGCGAATCGGTTGCCGCCGGAGCGATCTTCACCATTCCGGCGTTCGTGATCTCGGGCGCATGGCCCGTCTTCGACTTCGAACATGCCTATTGGAAATCGTCGATTCTGATGCTGGTCGGCGGCACGCTGGGCATTCTCTTCGTGACCTTGCTGCGGCGGGTGATGGTCGAAGACCCCGAACTTCCCTTCCCTGAATCGGTCGCCGCGTCACAGATTCACATCGCCGGACAGCAAGGCAGCCGCGCCGCGAAAATCCTGTTCGGCAACATGGGATTCGGCGGTCTCGTGTACTTGCTTGGGCAGTTCAGCCTGTTCAACGCCAGCAAAGATTTCATCGTAAACGTAGGAAACCTGGGCACGAGTTTTGTTCGCATGGGCCGCTCGGCAACGGCTCCTACGTTGCCGGCTGGCGCAGTGACTACTGTCTCGGCACCCGCCATCAGCCCCGCCTATCTCGGCGTGGGATACATCATCGGTCCGCGCCTGGCTTCACTGAACTTCGCGGGCGGCGTGATCGCCTGGGGACTGCTGGTTCCTCTGATTCTTTTCCTCGGCGGACCAACCTTCGTCGCGCAGTTCGTGCCCGCTGGCGCTACGCCCGACACAGCTTTCTGGGCAGGCCAGGCGGGAGCGGTGTGGAGCTTCATCGTGCGTCCCATTGCTGTCGGCGGCATGTTGGTCGGCGCCTGCTACACGCTGTTCCGCATGCGGAAGAGCTTGGGTTCTGGTATGTCCCGCGCTGTCTCTGACCTGAAGAAATCCGCCGCAGCACACGCCGGCACCGCTCGAACCGAGCGTGATATCAATGCAAAATATGTCTTTGGCGGATTGCTCCTCGTGCTGCTTAGCATGATCTTTTTGTACCGGAGCTATGCCGACTCCTGGACCGCCGGCATCGTCGCGGCGGTGGTCATGATTATCGTCGGCTTCTTCTTTGCCGCCGTTTCCGGCAACCTGGTTGGCTTGATCGGATCGTCCAACAACCCAATCTCCGGACTAACGCTCGCAACCCTGATCATCGCGGCGCTGCTGATGGTGCTGATCGGCGTGTCGGGCATTCATGGCGTTGCCGCGGTGCTTGGAGTCGCGGCCGTGGTCTGCGTTTCGTCGGCCGTCGCTGGTGAAATGCTGCAGGACTTGAAAGTCGGACACATTCTCGGCGGCACGCCTAGCAAGATGCAGATCGGCGACTTCATGGGCGTAGCGGTCGCCAGCTTCACTCTCTTCCCGATCCTCATGCTACTGAACCAAGCCAACATCAACGGCGGAGGTATCGGATTCGGCGACCGTCAATTGTCAGCGCCGCAGGCTGGACTGATGGCCATGCTCTCGCGCGGCATTGTTGGTGGAGAAATGGCGTGGCCGCTCATCGTGGTCGGCATCCTGATGGGCCTCGCCTTGATCATGATCGAGGTAAAGAGCCCCATGCTCTTCGCCGTCGGCATGTACCTTCCGCTCGAAACCACTTTCGCCATCTTCCTCGGCGGCATGATTCGTTGGATCACCGACAAGATGCGCGATAGCAAGAATTTCAACGATGCGCAGAAGGCCCGCGTCGAGAATGCCGGGGTGCTGACGGCCTCGGGATTCATTGCGGGAGAAGCGCTCATGGGCATTGTCATTGCCATCTTCAAGTACAAGCAATGGCCGCTGCCCGTGATCTTCACGCATCCCAGCGTGGTGTCAGGCTTCATCGTGCTGGTGATTCTCGCATTCGTGATGGTGCGGGTGCCGCTCGCCAACGCAGGCAGTCCCGACGAACCGGCTCCGCCAACGGCGATTATGTAACTGTAACGCCTTAGCATCTGTCGCACGCACAACTTCGAGACATGCTGGGATTTCCAATTGTCGCCGCGTTCGCTGTGTGGTCGGCCTGGGGATGGGTCAAGTGGGCCCGAACCATCCGAGATCGAACTGTACTTTCCGTATTGTCTCCGGTTGGGTTCGCCCTTGGCGGTGCAGCTGTCGTGCTTTGTATTGTGTCTGTTATCTACGCGCGGGCCATTGGAGGATTTCCCTTCTACGATCATCGACTGCTTCGGATATATCGTTGGGGATCATCACTCTCGTTGGCGGGTTTAGCTTTCGGGCTTTGCGGAACTTGGCGCAAGGCTTCATTGCGCTGGCACGCACCTGCGCTTTCATTTTACATGTTAGCGCTGTGGGTTGTGTTCGCGATCGGAGAGTGACCGTTGATTCGCCCGTAAGATTACTGGCACAGCCTCCTCTATGCGATGAGGCTGCGCTCTAATCTAGAGACCTGTGACGATTGGCTCCAATCTCGCCGAAATCCGCGACCGAATATCGAATGCGGCTGCACGCGCCGGTCGCAATTCCGCCGACGTCGCCCTGCTGGCCGTATCGAAGACCTTTCCCGCTGAGAGCATTATTGAGGCCTACCATGCTGGGCAGAATCTCTTCGGCGAGAACCGCGTGCAGGAATTCGCCGACAAATTTCCCTCACTGGCCGCACTGACAGACGCCGAGTTCCACATGATCGGCCATCTGCAATCGAACAAGACCACCAAGGCGGCAGAGATATTTCATGCTGTAGACTCGATCGACTCCGCCAAACTTGCGCAGCGATTGAATGATGCTGCGGCCAAACTCGGTAAGACCCTCGACTTCCTCATTGAGATCAACGTTGGCAGTGAAGAAGCGAAGAGTGGCCTCGCCCCTGACTCGTCCGAGATCAATGCCATACTTAGCCAAGCGTGCGAGTGGACGAACCTTCGCATTCGCGGACTGATGACCGTTCCGCCTTACACCGACGACCCCGAAGGCGCTCGACCATATTTCCGTAGGCTTCGCACACTACGTGACAGGCTTGCCGCACGCAACTTACCTGCAGTCCAACTTGATTTACTGTCTATGGGCATGTCGCACGACTTCGAGGTCGCCATCGAGGAGGGCTCGACCTGCGTGCGCATAGGGACGGCCATCTTCGGCACGCGCGCCCAACCATGATTCCCATTCGCGACACTCCGTCCGGCACTACTTTCCAGGTAAAGGTCAACCCTCGCGCGCGCAAAAATGCCATCACCGGAGTAGTGGGCGACGCGCTGAAACTCGCCCTCACCGCCCCTCCCTTGGAAGGCCGCGCCAACGAGGCCTGCATCGCCTATCTCGCCGAGTTTTTGAATGTTCCGCGGTCGTCAGTTACGATAGCCGCCGGAGAAACTAGCCGCCAAAAGTTGATTCGTGTTGCAGGGCTGTCGGCCGCGCAAGTGGAAGAAGCGCTACGCGAGATCCTCGGCTGAAGAAAGAATGGCTTTTCGCTAATTGCCAAGTGCTAAGTGCTGCAAGTTCCTCTGACAACCGACAACTGGAAACCGGCAACTTCTTATGAGCTTTTCCCAGCGTTGGCATGACATTCGCACCGGCTTCGAACGGCCCTTCTGGGTCGCCAACGTCAGCGAGCTGTTCGAGCGGCTTTCCTATTACGCGGTGTTCGCCTCGCTGGCGCGCTACCTGCACGAGGTCCTGAACTTTCCTACCCAACAGACCGGAACGCTCACCGGTTTCTTCGGCGGTCTGGTCTGGTTCCTGCCGGTATTCGGCGGCACGCTGGCCGACAAGATGGGATTTCGCAAAGCGCTCGCACTGGCCTACCTGATCTTGTCGTGCGCGTATTTTCTGCTGGGATCGCTGGGATCGCCGTGGCTGGCCCCAGTGCGGCAGACGGTACCGTTGGGCGTGCTGGTGGCGCTGGTGCTGGCGCTGCCGGCGTTCGGAGTCGCGCTGGTGAAGCCCACGGTGGTGGGGACCACGGCACACTCGTCGCGTGAGGACGTGCGCTCGTTCGGCTACTCCATCTACTACACGCTGGTGAACATTGGCGGCGCTGCTGGGCCGTACGTGGCCTCCTACGTCCACCAGCGAATGAGCGTCGAAAACGTGTTTCGGGTGGCGGCGCTCAGCGTGTTCGTGATGTTCATCGGCGTCCTGATCTTCTTCAAGGAGCCGAACCGCGATCGAAGTACGCAGACGCTGTCGATGGCACAAGCCGGCAGAAACTTCCTTACGGTGCTGTCGAACCCGCGCTTCATGCTGTTCCTCGCGATCTTCACTGGCTACTGGATTGTCTACTGGCAAGAGTTCCTGACCCTGCCGCTGTACGTGCACAACTACATCAACCCGACGATTGATACCGAACTGCTGCTGATGACTGGGCCGCTGGTGGTGATTGCGCTGACGGTGGTGATCACGCTGCTTATGCAGAAGGTCGCTCCCTTGATGGCGATTACCACGGGGACGCTGATCAGTGCGCTGGGTTGGATCTTCCTCATCCTGGTGCCATCGGGCCTCGGTGCAGTGCTGACTCTGGTTGCGGTGGCACTCGGCGAGATCGTGATGTCTCCGCGGTATTACGACTATGTGTCGCGGCTGGCTCCCGAAGGACAGCAAGGCACCTACATGGGCTTCGCTTTTCTGCCGCTGGGGATCGGTTCACTCATTGGCGGCGCATTTGGAGGGTTCCTGATTCACTACTTCGGCGAAGTCAAGCATGAACCGGCAGGCATGTGGTGGGCGATTATTGCCGTGGGCGTCGTGACGGCGGTATTGCTGCTGGCGTATGACAAATTGATGATGCCGAAGCCCGCAGAGCAGGTCCGATAGCGCGAAGGAGGCGCGGCGGTCTTAGCTTTTAGCGCTCTTAGCTTAGCTTTTGCCCTTTGGCTAATTGCTAGTTGCTAATTGCTTTTCTTCACACGCCCCTGTGTCCTACGTCCTTCCCACATTCCAGCCCTACGCGTACAAGACAATTCGTGAGGCAAGGGATTGGTGTCCCTGCTCGGCGGGCGCTCAAGACGCGGCCCCGATTTGCTCTTTGAAATGTTGCGAAGCTCGGTTACCCGATCTACCCTCAAACCCATGTTTGGAGCGGAATACAATCTCGTAAGTCCAATGTTTTCTATTAAGTAGATGTAAATTGTTTGTTTCTGCATCTTTGCACGGCAATTGCTGGATATCTCATTGATTCCAAAGGGCCATGGGGAAGGGGGTGATATTCTCTTTCTGATGGCTGTTGCCACTTGGCAAGGCCGAATTCCATGTCCGCAAAGTCCCCGAAGCCGCCCACCTACATTGCCGTCCACATTCGTACTGTCCTGAAGAATGGCGGCTCCGCTCCGCACACTGAAGAAGTCCAGCGCTTCTTCAAGCACGAAGTGAAATCGCGCGGATGGTATACGGCTGAACTACGCAAAGTCGCCAAACGCTTCCGCCGCGCCATCCTCGCTGAGCATGGCTTACCTTACTTGCTTCAGGTCTCGGATCAACTTTTTCGCGGTGAAATGATGGAGGAGAAGGCCTTCGCTGTAATGCTGCTTGAAGACATGACTGAGCAGTTCGGCCACGCCCAGTTCAAGCTTTTCGAAAGCTGGCTCGACCGCATCACCACCTGGGCTGACCACGATGCGCTGGTACATTACCTGATCGGGACCATGATCGCCGGCGATGACCGCTACCTTACCCACCTCCCGCGCTGGGCAAAGAAGAAGAGCGTCTGGCACCAGCGCGCCGCTGCAGTCAGCCTGATTCACAGCACGCGCCAGCATAAGAATTTCGCTCACATCCAGCGGATCTCTGAACTTCTCCTGACCAGTGAGGAAGACATGGTGCAGAAGGGCCTGGGATGGCTGCTGCGCGAGGCCGCCAAAGCGAATCGCGAGCAAACCGTGGCCTACCTGATGACGATCCGCGCTCGCACTCCGCGCCTGGTCTTGCGCACGGCCTGCGAGACGTTGCCGATAGCCACGCGTGAGCAGGTGCTGGGCAAACGCAGCAAATAAGCCAGTCTCATTTACAATAGGACACGCATGAACCTATCCGATATTCAGGCTGCCCTGCGCGACGGCCACCACGAAGCCTGGCTCTTTTACGACCATCATCATCGCGATCCCATTGCCTACCGTGTACTGGGACTGCCCCCCGATCGCCTCACCACGCGTCGCTGGTTTTACCTCATTCCCGCCGACGGCGAACCGGTCAAGCTGGTGCATCGCATCGAGAGCCACCATCTCGACTCGCTCCCCGGCCGCAAGCTCGAGTACTCGGCATGGGAAGAGCTGTGGTCGAACCTCGAAACGATGGTCAAGCCCTACCGCAAGGTGGTGATGCAGTACTCGCCCAACAACCAGATCCCTTACATCTCGCTGGTTGACGCGGGCATGCTCGACCTCATTCGCAGTTTCGGCAAGGAGATCGAAACCTCGGCCAACCTGGTTGCGCGCTTCGAGGCCACACTGACTGAGGCGCAAATCGCGAGCCACTACAAAGCGCAGGCCAAGGTTGATGCGATTACCGCTGGCGCGTTTCAGGAGATCGGGCGCCGCGTCCGCAACGGCGGCACCAACGAGTTCGAGATTCAGCAGTGGATCATGGAAGCCTTTCGCCGCGACGACCTCATCACCTGCGACCCGCCCAACGTCAGCGTGAACGCCAACAGCGGGGACCCGCACTACGAGCCAACTGCCGCGACTTCGGCGCCGATCAAGCAGGGCGACTTCGTGTTGCTCGACATCTGGGCCAAGTGCAATGAGCCGGACTCAGTCTTCTATGACATCACCTGGACCGGCGTGATCGGCACTCCCAGCGATAAGCAGCGTGAGATCTTCACCATCGTGCGTGACGCTCGCGACGTCGGCATCAACAAAGTGAAGGACGCGTTCGAAACGGGCAAGAAGATCCGTGGATGGGAAGTGGACCAGGCGGTCCACGACTTCATCGTCAGTGCGGGATACGGCCCGCAAATCTTTCACCGCACCGGGCACTCGATCACGTCCGACATTCACGGTAACGGCGCCAACCTCGACAACCTCGAGACCAAGGACGACCGGCTGATCCTGCCCAATACATGCTTCTCGGTCGAGCCCGGCGTCTATCTGCCGGAATTCGGCGTGCGCAGCGAAATCGACATGATGATCCGCAACGGCAAAGCCGAAGTCACCGGCCGGATCCAGAACGACCTGGTGCTCATCTGATGGCAAACGTACCGAACACTACCACGGCCGGCGCGCGCGCCTCGACAAGCCCCAGCACAACCAAGAGCAACATGGCGATCATCGCGCCCCTTGCAGGATGGCTGCTTCCCGGCCTCGGACATCTCATTCAACGCCGCTGGATGCGCGGCCTGCTGCTCATGCTCGCAGTGTTCGTCATGTTCTTCGCCGGACTCGGCATGCAGGGCAAGGTCTACGGCTTCAACACCGGTGATCTGCTCGACATTTTGGGATTCGTGGGCGACATCGGCTCGGGGCTCTTGTACTTCATTGCCCGCGCCATGGATTGGGGCGCCGGCAATATTCAACGCGCCGTCGCCGACTATGGCACCAAGTACATCGTCGTCGCCGGTCTGCTGAATATCATCTCCGCGGTTGACGCCTACCACATCGCGATCGGCAAGAAACAATGACCATCGAATTTTCGCACTTCACCGCTGCTGTCGTATTCGCTGCCTGCGCCTCCACGGTGTTCGGCATCACCCAGCGCAACAATACGCGCGACATGCTTCGCTACGGCGCCTACTGCTTTGTGCTCTTTGTCGGAGGAGTGATCGTAGCTTCCTGGGCGATGTGGCTGCTGAAACACTAAGAACAGTGGCTAGTGATTAGTGCTTAGTGGATAGTTAACAGCGGTTCTTCCTCCCTGCTATCCACTACCGACTATTCTTACCCTTCCCACACAAACGCATCGAACACCCGCTTCTCCTCGAATCCCATCTTGCGATAGAGATCGACCGCTCGATGGTTCGCCTCGGTCACGGTGAGCGTCAGCAGATTGAATCTGCGACGCCGCAGCGCGTTGCTGGACGCCGCCATCAGCGCTTCGCCAATGCCCTCGCCGCGGTGCTCCGGAAGCAGGCATACCTGCGTCACGTGTCCTACGTCGTCGCGCACCCGCGAGCACAGGATCAGCCCGATCAGCGAATCCGTAGGGGCATGAACCGCGACAAACGACGCCTCCGCATCGAATACCCCGCAGCCCGGGAAGCGCACGATATTGTTCAGGAAGCGCAACGACCCGGCGTTGGTGCGGTACTGGTCGTTGATCTCCGAATCGATGTGCGCCCGATACGCTTCGGTAATGATGCAGGCCGCAGGCTGGTAGTCCGCCTCCGTCCAGCGCCGTATCGATATGTCCGTCAACGTCCGCGTCGCCATCGGAACGCAGTTTCCACCCTCTAGCTTCAAACTCAAGAACAGCCTGCGGAAGCGCTGGAAGCCGTTACTGAGAAATGGCGCTGCGACTTCTCCCGTATTGTGCGCCAGCAACTGCGCCTCCACGCGATGCACGCCCGGCGACTGTTGCAGCGTTTCAATCACGTGCTCCAGCAGGCGAACCTCGACGGCGCGAACGTCTGACCGCCGCGGCGAAACGAACAAGTCGCCGATCACGCCCTTGCTGCCTTCATAAACGAAGAACGAGTAGCCGACGAGACTACCGCGCTCCACCGCTGCGTAGCCGGGCAGAATCTTGGCATCGACATAGCGCAGGATCATCTCCGACGAACTGCGATAGTCCCACGCAAGCGTCTCTCCCCAGCTCTCGACCTCTTCGTCGAGCAGCGGACGCAGGTCCGCGGACGAGAAGTGCCTCAGGTCGAGGGTCTCCGCCCCCGTCGCGGGCCGAATTGGATTGCGTACCGCCATAAGTTCCGCGGCCCAAAAGTGGCGTTGGCCGCTAACTAGCGCGTCAACTCTGGGCGATGAGCCAGTCTAGTGCGGATGCGGTGAACTAATCAAACGTAACCAAAGGATTGTGTAGCATGGCGACGGAAGAGCTGTTTCGCAAGCGTCTGAAGCGTGGCACCGCAGAAGGTCAGAAGACCAGATTCCTGTTGCGTGGTTTGTGCCACAGTTCTCAGCCTCAGTTGATACAACGGAGCCAACGATGAATCTGATTAGGATTATCTCGATTCGCGAGTGCCGATATGCCGCAGCTCGCGAACATAAGTCGTAAACCCCGCGCCCTCAATTCTTTGCGCGGGAATCGCACTAAGCCTATGATTCTAAGGATTTTCAGGGATGGGGGGGAAAGGGGAGTACCGAGGGGGGTACCGTGCCGCCCGAAACCACATAAAAGTCAAGCTTCTGCGGCGCGAACCCGCCAACTCGGATGACGCGCCGGCCCTTGAGGCGAAACTCCAGCTCGGTCTTCGATCCTGCAGCCGCGATGACGAGATGATCGCCCTCGGGAATCTCGTTGCGCTCGTAGCTCAAGATCTTCTGGTTGCGGTAGAACCCGAGCCCATATTCCACCCTGCGCGGCACGTCGTAGACTGCGACTGTCGGAATCTCTCCTATCGCGGTTTCGCCCAGAGCGATTTGCACAGGTCGCGCCGACTGCAGTATGTCGATGATCGGAGCGGTTCCTCGAAGCACTAGCGCGAAGGTAATCAACAGCGGAACCAGCGTAGTGAATCGCAGCATGCGATAGCCTTGCGAGCGTAAGCTCACCAGTAGCGTCAGCACCGTAATAATTGCCAGCGCTGCGGCCACGATCATCGCGGGCTTGCTGACTTCCACGTGCAGCATCTTGAACGGAACGATCAGCGCAGCAACGGGAAGTGCGGCACAAAGCACTGCATGCGTTATAGCCAGCCACAGGCTGGGCTTGTCGCCTTCCTGCTCGCGGCGAAGCACGAAATCAGCGAGCAGAATCGTGGCTGCCGGAATTGCGGGCAGAATGTATCCCGGCAACTTGGACTGCGAGAGCGAAAAAAACACGACCGGCAGCAGGAACCACAGCGTTAGAAATGTTCGCAGATCTTCTTTGCCCTGCGGTTCGGCGACCGAGAATCGCCAGTTGCGAATGGCATCGACCAGCGCGGTGATGACGAATACCGTCCACGGCAAAAGCCCGATCAGCGCAACCGGCAAGTAATACCAGAACGGCTGCTTGTGCCGGAACGCGTCGGTGGTGTAGCGCGCGAGGTTGTGTTCGAGAATGAAGACGCGGAAGAATTCCGGATTGGCGCGCTGCACCAAGATGAACCACGGCAGAACCACCACGAGATAAAGCAGGATTCCCGGAAGCCACAGCGTGCGTAACACCAGCCGCCAGTCGTGCCGCAACGCAGCGAAGGCGACGACAGTCAATGCTGCCAGAAAGATTGCAACTGGACCTTTGGCTAGCGTTCCGAGTCCAGCGAATGCGTAAAACGCCAATAGCCATGCGCGATGCTGCGATTCGTACCATGCATACCACGACAGCATGGTGATGGTGAACGTCGCCGCCAGCGGCATGTCGGTACTTGCGCCTCGGCCAAAGCCAATGACGATAACCGATGCCGCCGTGATCAGCGCCGCATCCAGTTGCATGCTTCGGCGAAAGCGCCGCGCCCACACGTAGATGAAGAACACCATCAGCGTGCACAGTATCGCCGAGGGCAACCGCGCCGCCCAGCCGCTCACGCCGCCAGCAGCTTCATAGGCGAGCATCTCTCCCCAGTAGAGCAGCGGAGGCTTCTCCAGCCATCGCTGACCAAAGAGCACTGGTGTCACCCAATCGTGGCGCGCCAGCATCTCTCGCGCGATCTGAGCGTAGCGCGGCTCATCGGCGCCGAGAAGGCCGATCACTTGCAGGCCGGCAAAGAACAGGAATCCGCAGAACGCAACCAGCGCGATGAGGTCCGTGGAGCGACGCGCACGCTCCTTGTACTGCTTGTCGTTTCTCAAGTTGGAAGTTTTCAGCGAGATGACTATTGCACCTTGCACTCGTAGCCGCGAATGCGCAACTGGGCCGCCATGCGCTCGGTCGCGACAGACAACGGGCCTTCGATGGCGCAACCACTGGCGCAGGCGTGTCCGCCGCCGCCGAACGATGCCGCCACTGCGGCGACGTTGACCGCACCCTTGCTACGCAGGCTCACGCGGAAGCGTCCGTCGGATTGTTCGCGGAAGAACAGCGCGACCTCGATCCCCTCGATGGCCAGCGCGTAGTTGACCAGGCCTTCGCAATCTTCGTCCTGCGACTCGCAGACTTCCATCGACTTGTGGGTGACGTGCATCCAAGCCAGACTGCCATCGCGGTGCAGCGAGGTAAGAGCCACGCCCAGCAGCCGCATCTTCGACAGTCGCGAGGAGAAGTAAAGCTGCTGCGCGATCTTGACCGGATCGGCGCCACAACAGACCAAGTCCTGAGCCAGCGCGAAAGTACGTTCCGTGGTGCCGTTGAAGCAGAACGCGCCGGTGTCGGTCAGGATCGCGGTGTACAGGCAAGTGGCGACTTCCGGAGAGATTTCAACGTCAGCTTCGCGAGCCAGCTTGAAGATCATCTCGGCGGTGGCGCAGGCGCTTTGATCGATCCAGTTCACGTCGGCAAAAGGTCGCGCGGTCGTGTGATGGTCGATATTGATAAGGAAATGCTTGTCCAGTCCGCTCAGGCGCGTACGTGCGATGCCATCGCATTCCAGGATAATGACAGCTTCCGCCTCGGGGGCCTCTTCTGCTTTCAGCAGGACGGAATCGGCATAAGGCAGCGGGCGATAGATGTCCGGCACTCCATCGCTTAGTACGACCTCTGCCTGCTTGCCCATCCTGCGCAGGATCTCGCAGCACGCCAATGCCGATCCGACGGCATCTCCGTCGGGGCGCGCGTGCGAAGTCAAGATGAACCTCTGTCTTCTCCCTATCTGATTCAAAATTTCGTCTAACATTCCCTTTGGTCCCGGTTCATTTGTTGCGCTTTCTTTTCTCGATACGCTTCAGCAATTCTTCGACCCGGCTGCCATGCTCATCGCGGCGGTCGAGTATGAACAACAACTCCGGCGCGTGCCGCAGGCCCAGGTTGGCCGTCAATGCATGGCGTATGAAGCCACGAGCGTCGTTCAGACCCTCGATGCTCTCCTCTACTTCTTCGTCATTTCCAGCAACTTCAATGAACACGCGGGCGACCTTGCCGTCCGTCGCCATCACGACTTCGTTCACCGTCACCAGCCCGATGCGAGGATCTTCCAGCTCGCCTTCGACCAGCGTGGTGATTTCCTCGCGCAGGGCTTCGCTGCGTCGTGCTCGAAGATATTTCTGTGTCCGGTTTTCCATCTGTCAAGATCCACCCCATAAAAAGGTGAACGTTAGAGGATACGCTAATCCGTCAAGAGGGTGGTGATGGCGATCACGGTTCCCGGGTCACACGGTCCCCGAATTCCGCTTCGCTCAGGAAGTCCAGGAACGAGTCGGTGACTTCTCCACCGCTGTTATTGGCCGCCCGAACCGCGAAACGTTCCACGTTTCGCATCAGTCCGTCGAGGTAGTCGCGCGAGGAGGAGATGCTGACTACTCCCAGCGTGGCGCGCTGCCAGGCATCGCTGGGATCGATCTCGGCCACCGCAACGTTGAAGTGGCTCCGCAGGCCGTCTTTCACGCTGCGCACTACCTGCCGTTTGTCTTTCAGCGAGTGCGCGCCTTCGATGCGGATCTCCAGGGTGAGATAGGCGATCATGTCTGGGTCCAGTTAGTGGCTGGACATGAAAAGCAGATCCCCCGAGGCTGAAACCCAGGGGATGACAAAAAAGTAAAGGTCCTGTACGGCATGGCTAAAAGCCATGCTCTTTCAAATCTCGGACCTCTCCACGGCACGGCTGCAGGCGTGCCCTTTCAACGCGGCGAAGACAGCATCCCGCGAACGTTTAGGCGAACGCTTCCGCCGCCACCTTCTCGATGGAGAACGCCTCGATGACATCTCCAGTTTTGATGTCGCCGTAGTTTGCTATGCCGATGCCGCACTCCATGCCGTTGGTCACTTCCTTGGCATCATCCTTGAAGCGGCGCAGCGATCCGATCTTGCCCTTGAACACCACGACATTGTCGCGAAGCAGGCGCACATCGGAATCGCGCTTGATTACCCCGTCCACAACCTGGCAGCCGGCAATCGTGCCCACCTTTGGAATACGGAACGTGTCCTTGACTTCGGCACGTCCCAAGTAGGTTTCCTTGACGATGGGATCCAGCAAGCCGGTCATTGCGCGCTTCATTTCGTCCTGCAGCTCGTAAATAATCGAGTGCAGCCGGATGTCCACCTTCTCCTGCTCGGCCAGTTCCTGCGCCTTGCGCTCGGGGCGGACATTGAAGCCGATGATGACCGCGTTCGACGCCGACGCCAACAACACGTCTGACTCGGTAATCGCGCCCACGCCTGTGCGGACGATGGTGATCTTGACCTTTTCGTTGGACAACTTGGTCAGCAAGTCGGTCAACACTTCGACCGAGCCTCCCACGTCGCCCTTCAGGATGATCGGCAAATCTTTTTGTCCAGCCGATTTGATCTGTTCCGCCAGCCCTTCGAGCGACACCCTCGAGCTCTTCGCCAGTTGAGCTTCGCGGGCCCGACCTTCGCGATACTCCGAAATATCGCGGGCCTTTTCGCGATCCACAACTGCCACCAATTGATCGCCAGCTTGCGGCAATCCATCCAATCCGAGGACTTCGACTGGCGTCGACGGCGGCGCCGTCTCCAAAGCAACTCCGCGATCGTTGAACATCGCGCGGACCTTGCCGAACACGTTGCCCACGACGAAGTTGTCGCCGGCGTGCAGCGTGCCATTCTGGATGAGCACTGTCGCCACCGGGCCGCGCCCACGATCCAGCTTGGCTTCCAGCACCGTGCCACTTGCAGGACGATCGGGCACAGCCTTCAAGTCCTGGAGGTCGGCAACCAGGCAGATCATCTCCATCAACAGATTCAGATTGGTCTTCTGCTTGGCCGACACATCCACGAACACGGTGCTGCCGCCCCAGTCTTCCGGCATCAGGCCGCGATCGGCCAATTGCTTCTTCACTCGCTCCGGAAGCGCATCCGGCTTGTCGATCTTGTTCACCGCCACGATGATCGGAACATTCGCGGCCTTGGCGTGATCGATGGCTTCCAGCGTTTGCGGCATCACGCCGTCATCCGCCGCGACCACCAGCACAACGATGTCTGTGACTTTCGATCCACGGGCACGCATGCGGGTAAACGCTTCGTGACCCGGCGTGTCGAGAAAGACGATCTCGCGCCCGTAGGCCGGCGAATTCTTGTCCGTAATCGACACTTTGTAGGCGCCGATGTGCTGGGTGATTCCGCCTGCTTCGCCTTCAGCCACGCTGGTCTTGCGAATCGCGTCGAGCAAACTGGTTTTGCCATGATCGACGTGGCCCATGATAGTGACGACAGGCGGACGCGTAACCGCTACTGCGCCGCCTTCTTCGCCTGCGCCTTCCGCAGGAGCAGTGTCCTTGGCCAACTGCTCTTCGAAGCTGATGACGTCAGTGGTCGCGCCAAAGTGACGCGCCATTTCGGTGGCCAGCTCGGCATCGAGCGTCTGGTTGACGGTGGCGAAAACTCCTCGCGCCAGCAAGCGCGCGATGAGGTCCTTGGCGCGAATCTCCAGCTTTTCAGCCAGGTCCTTTACGCTGATGCCTTCGGGAATCGTAATGGCCCGCGTGATCGGAAGCGGTTCGCTTGACAGCGACAAGCGCGGCGGCGGAGTAAAGCCCTTCATCGGGCCTTCCTTCACGCCACGTGGCACGTAACGCTGACCGGGACGCGCCGGACGGCCCATCGGGCGTCCTGTCGGCGGAGGCGGAGGTGCAACTCCTACACCACCTCCCGCTCCAAACGGGGGACGGCTGCCCAGAGGTCCCGAGCGCGTGGGATGCGGACCGCGGCGTTCGCCGGGACGCAGCGGGGGCCGATTGGCTCCGTAAGTATTTTGCCCTTGGCTCGGGCCTTGTCCTTGCCCCTGGCCAGGCATGTTGGGACGCGGGCGCTGAAAAATTGGCTTGCCTCGCTCAGGCATTCCGCGCGGCGGCGCGGCTGCAGGGCGAACCTGTGTGGGAGACGGAGGCGGAGCCGCATAAACAGGACGTGGCCCGGTTTGCGGAACGATCAATCTGCGCGGTGGCGGCACGGGCCGGTGAGGAACAACTGCTGCTTTTGTCGCTGGAGCTGTCGTCGCCGATGCAGCAGCCAGACCTCCGGGTGCATCGCTGGCTACTGGGATCGTTATTTGCGCCTCCACAGGCACGGTGTCAACTGTTGGCTGTACCGCTTCGGGAGCCGCCTCAACTGCCAGGGTGACCTGCTCCTCGAGTGCTGGTTGGGCCGGCTTCGGCATTTCTTTGGTGGCTGCCGAGGCAGGCGTCGCAAGTACGGCGGGCGAAACTGCCGTCGGTTTCGCGGGAATTGTTATCGTGGCCGGCGGACGCGCCACGGACTGAGGCGTGATGAAGCGCGGCGCTGGCTTGGGTGTCTCTACCGGCGCAATCGGCACTGACGTCGAGGCCGCAGCAGGCGGCTTGGGCACGCTGCTCGGAGGACGCGCGGGCACAGCCGACGGAGGTGCAACGGTCTGACGTAGCGGTGCCGCCGGCGCAGCGGTTACGCGCGCCGGAGCAGCGGGCTGGGCAGCTTTTTGGGTGATCGCTTTCAGCACGTCTCCCGGCTTGGAGATATGCGACAAGTCGATCTTGGGCTTGAACTCTTCTGCCTGCGCGCGTGAGCTACGACTACTGGTACTGCCGGGCTCTCCGTGCTCAGAGTAATACTTCTTCACGCGCTCCGCTTCATCCACTTCAATGGAGCTGGAGTGCGTTTTCTTTTCTGTGACGCCGACCTTGAGTAGCAGATCGAGGATCACTTTGCTTTTGACCTCGAGTTCCCTCGCCAGGTCGTTAATTCGAACCTTTTGCTGCATTCCGCCCTGTTTCCTCCGCTTTGTCCCGTCCGCTTACGCGTTCATACTTATCCTCACGCTCACCTAATAGATCCGCGGTTGGACCGGGCTCCCGGCTGACCCGATGGGTGCTCGCCAGAATATTTCGGACCGCGAACCTTCGAATCTACCGCTGCTCGCCGGGTAACTCTTCGTCCGGCACATTTTCCCCTTCGACAACCGGGCGCTCGTGGATGTGGACCTCCGCCTCGTCTGCCAGCGGAGCGTTCTCGACGCCGTCCACCACTTCGGCCTCGAAGTACTGGCCTTCCTCAACCAGCTCTTCCACGGACTCGTCGCTGGCTTCTGCGTCTTCCGCCAAGGCCTCTACGTCACCGGACTGCCCGCCAGAATCCGGACCGTCGGCGCTCTCGTCGCCACCGCCTTCGGGGCCTGCGGCTTCCTTGGTCGCTAGCGCTTCCTCGGCTACAGAGCTCTCGCCACTTGCATCCGCCGGGGTTTCTTCTCCCGCGATGGCGGCGGCTTCTTCTTCGACTGCCACAGGTTCGTCGGTGGCGGCCACAGATTCTTCGACGGGAACTGCGTCGAGGCTGGCGAAATAATTGTTGACCGCGATGCTGATCTTCTCCACCGTTTTGGGACCGACGCCGGGAATTTCTTCCAACTGCTCGGGCGTCATGTCCGCGACCTGCTCGACAGTAGTGATTCCGGCGGCAACCAGCTTCTCGATAATGCCGGGCTCGAGGTCAGGCACAATGTCCAGCGGCGTGCTCGGCTGGCCCATGACTTGCGACATCTGGGCTTCGACTTCCTGGCGCTTCTCTTCCTCGCTCTTGATGTCGATCTTCCAGCCCAGCAGCTTGGCCGCCAGGCGGACGTTCTGCCCCTTCTTGCCGATGGCAAGCGAGAGCTGGCTGTCGTCGACGATCACTTCGAGGTGCTTGTCCTGGCCTTCGAGCACGGTCACACGGCTGACCTTTGCAGGTTGCAGCGCCTTCTCGGCGAAGGTAACGGCGTCCTCGTGATACTCGATAATGTCGATCTTCTCGCCGCGCAGTTCGCGAATGATCGACTGCACACGCATTCCCTTCATGCCCACGCAGGCGCCCACGGGATCAACGTCCTTGTCCTTCGACATGACGGCGATCTTGGTGCGCTCTCCCGCCTCGCGGGCAATGGCGCGAATCACGACCGTGTTGTCGTAGATCTCGGGAACTTCCGTCTGGAACAGGTGCGAGACCAGTTCCGGTACGGCGCGCGAAACCACGACTTGCGGGCCCTTGGAGGCTTTCTCCACGCGCACAATGATTACGCGCGCGCGCTCACCGGGAGCGAACGATTCCAGCCGCGACTGCTCTTTTTTTGGCATGCGCGCCTCGGCCTTGCCGAGATCGACAATCACGTCCTGGCCTTCGACGCGCTTGACTGTGGCGTTGATCACTTCGCCGACGCGCCCAATGTATTCGTTGTAAATCGTATCGCGTTCGGCTTCACGCACCTTCTGAAAGATGACTTGCTTCGCCAGTTGCGCCGCGATGCGGCCCAGGACTTCGGTGGGCTTCTCGGTACGTAACTCGCCGCCGACTTCCGCAGCCGGGTCGATGCGCTTGGCGTCTTCCAGCGAGATCTGCGCGTTCGGGTCTTCGACCAGGTCGGAATTCTCTACGATCGTTCGCACCGCGTAGGCGCGAATCTTGCCGGTTTCTTTGTCCAGTTCCGCGCGCAGGTTTTCCTGCGTCTTGTAATACTTTCGGGTGGCAACCACGATGGCATCTTCCACCGCACCCACGACGATGTCCGGGTTGATGCCCTTCTCCCGGCTCAGAGCGTCGATCACGTTGTACAGTTCACTCGCCATAAAATACCTGCCACCTTACCGAAAAACTCGTGTCCAAATTGTTGTCCACCAAAAAAACTAGAACTCGGGAACGAGGTTGGCCTTCTCCACGTTGGCTAGTTCGATCTCGACCGCAGATCCAGCGGCGACTTCCTCTTGCTTCTTACTCTTCTTACGACCACTCAACTCCAGGCTGAGCCGACCGTCATGAAACGCCTTCAGGCGTCCTTCAAAATGCCGGTTGCCGTTGACCGGATCGCGCGTCATCAACTTCACTAGGCCGCCGGTGAAACGCTCAAAGTCCGCCGGCGTCGACAGCTTCCGGTCCAAACCAGGCGACGAAACCTCCAGCGTGTACTCGGCGCCGGGGACGGCATCTTCGACGTCGAAAATCGTCCCAATCTCGCGGCTGAAGTTGGCGCAGTCTTCGTGAGTCACGCCCTCCGGCTTGTCGATGAAGATACGCAACATGCGGGCCTTGCCGCCGCCCCGTAAATCGATTTCCACGACTTCGAGGCCGTTGGACTTCGCCACCCGTTCGGCAATCTCTTCGATCTTGTCTAAACCAGCCGCCATCTTCGTCCGTGCACTCGCTATCGGCGATTAAGCGAAATCCGCCCGTCAGGCTTTCGTTGCCGCCCGGACTCGCCAAGAACCAGCGGATTGCGGAGTGGGAATAATAAAGTGGGCTCTCGCCCACCGGTGTGCTTCGCCGAGTACCCTGGAGGTCTCCGTCTCTCCGCCGGGAGCGACCGGAAGCCGTCAACACACAGCAGTACTTTTCTAACTATACTCCCGAAATCGGGGAATTTCAACGGCCTCCCGGGGAAACTGGTGCCTCCCGTTCCGGCCTGTTGGTGGGCGGTAAATGACTGGTTACGTCCGCGTCACAACCTGTGTTTGCCTAACCGCCAACCCAACTCTACAATGAAAGATTATCCTTCCGCGGACCTAAATGCCATGATTCATTTCCCTGTGCCAGAGGCTCTTACCTTCGATGACGTGTTGCTACTTCCTGCCAAGTCAGATGTCGTTCCTGCCGCGGCGGATACCTCAACTCGCCTGACCCGCAACATCGTTCTCCAGATCCCCCTTATCAGCGCCGCGATGGATACCGTGACCGAATCCCGCATGGCCATCGCAATGGCGCAGCAAGGCGGACTTGGAATCGTTCATCGCAACTTCACAATCGAGCAGCAGGCCAGCGAAATCGACAAGGTGAAGCGCTCGGAGAGCGGCATGATCGTCGATCCCATCACCATGTCGCCCGATGACAAGATCTCCGACGCCCTGGAAGTCATGCGCCACTACCGAATTTCCGGCGTACCGGTGACGAAAAACAAGAAGCTTGTCGGCATCCTTACCAATCGCGATCTGCGTTTCGAAACCCGCACCGATATTCCCATCAGCGAAGTGATGACAAAGGAAAAGCTGATCACCGTCCCGGTCGGAACTACGCTGAATGATGCGGAAGCAATCTTGCATCAGCATCGCGTAGAGAAACTGCTCGTCGTCGACGATCAGTTTCAGCTCAAGGGACTGATCACGGTCAAAGACATCCAGAAACGCCTGAAGTATCCCAATGCGGCGAAGGATGCCCAGGGCCGCTTGCGTGTGGGAGCAGCGATTGGAGCGACCGGTGACTTTCTCGAGCGAGCCGCGGAAATGGTTGAGGCCAAGGCTGACCTGCTAGCCATCGACAGCGCGCACGGTCACTCGACGCGTGTGCTCGAAGCCATCAGGCTGGTCAAGCAGAAGTTTCCCGAGGTCGATCTCATCGCGGGTAACGTAGGCACATTTGAAGGCGCATGCGAACTGGCGCGCGCCGGGGCCGACGCCATCAAGGTCGGCATCGGGCCAGGATCCATCTGCACCACCCGCATTGTTACCGGCGCGGGCGTCCCGCAGATCACGGCCATCGCCGAGTCAGCGCGCGCGGTCCGCGACACCAACATTCCGATCATCGCTGATGGCGGCGTTAAGTACTCTGGAGACATAACCAAAGCGATCGCAGCGGGCGCGAGTTGTGTCATGATCGGCTCGCTGCTTGCTGGTACAGAAGAGAGCCCCGGCGAAACCATTCTGTATCAGGGGCGCTCGTTCAAGGCCTATCGTGGCATGGGTTCCCTGGCCGCCATGGCCGAAGGCTCCAGTGAACGCTACTTCCAGACCACCAACGACGATGCCTCCACCCAAGTACTGTCGGACGACGGCACAGATAGCAACCGTCTCGCGAAACTTGTCCCCGAAGGCATAGAGGGGCGCGTACCGTATCGCGGCACCGTGGGCATGATTACGTATCAGCTCGTAGGCGGCGTGAAGAGCGGCATGGGTTACGTGGGTTGCTCGACCATCGCCGAGTTGCAGCAAAACGCTCGCTTCGTGCGCATCAGCGGAGCAGGCTTGCGCGAGAGCCACGTCCACGATGTGATGATCACCCGCGAGGCCCCGAACTATCGTGTCGAGTAGCCTGTCACGCGTGATGCGGCTTCAAATGCCGTTCGCACGGCGTCGCCAGCGCTGGAGTTTCGATTTGTGCTAAGACCTTCGTTGGGAGTCCTGGTCAAGAACTGGTGGCCGGTCGCGCTTTGGCTGGCGATCATCCGTCTGGAATCGACTGACTACGCTTCTGCCGGAAATACCTTCAGCCTGCTTTACCGGATCTACATCAGCATCTTCGGCCGCGTGGATTTTCGGCTGGTGCTGTTGATCAACGAAATCCTGCGCAAGAGCGGACACTTCATTGGCTACGCCATCCTCAGTGTCCTGGTGTTCCTGGCGCTGAAGCACACCCACCACGACCGCCTGCAACCTCTTTTGCAACGCACCTGGGGAACATTTTTTCGAGATACCTGGCAGTTCGACTGGGCCGTAATCGCGGTGCTAGTCTCGCTCATCGCCGCATCTCTGGATGAGATCCACCAGTCGTTTCTTCCCTCACGCACCGGCCGCTGGCAGGATGTCGCCATCGATACCTGCGGAGCGATTCTCATGCAACTGTTGCTGTACGCGCGGGCGACACATGCAATGAACCGCCAGCGGCGACAAAAGTCGGTGGAAGAGCCGGAGCTCTCGCTCACACAGTAGAACCGCCCCTACTCCGCACAACAAAGCGCACCCGATTTGCGGGTGCGCCTGGAACTTCGACAACTACTCCTGGTCGAGTGTTACTTTTCTTCCGCCGGTGCGTCGCCACCTTCGCCCGGTTTGGCCTCGGCGGTGGCTTCTTCCATGGCCTTGCGGTTTTCTTCAGCACGCTTGGCGCGCAATGCATTGCGCTTCTGGCGCTTCTCGTCGAGCGTAGCTTCGCTGCCCAGCAGTTCGACGAAAGCAATATCGCCACCATCCCCCTGGCGGAAGCCGCCGTGAATGATGCGCAAGTAGCCGCCATTGCGATCGCCGTAACGCGGCGAAATCTTGTCGAACAATTTGTCCACGGCTTCGCGGGTCATCAGGTAGGCCAAAGCCTGCCGCCGCGCCGCAACGTCTCCGCGCTTGCCCAGGGTAATCATCTTTTCCACGTGCGGACGCATGGCCTTTGCCTTGGTCAGCGTGGTCTCGATGCGCTCTTCCACGATCAGCGAGGTCACCAGGTTGCGCAGCAGCGCGCGCCGGTGCTCGGTGTTCCGTCCTAGTTTCCAACCTGCTCTACGATGACGCATGTCTTTGGTCCTTCACAATCCTGTAAAAGTCGCGGCCCTTGCGCCACGCAAAACAATTCCAAAGAATCGGGTGCCCCAGGTTCGCGCCTTGTTTTGACGCTAACCTGGGCGTGCGCTCCCTTAGAAATTCGGTTCCGTGCTTCCGCCGTAGCTCAACGCCGAAGGCAGTGCCGACGCTGAAGATCCGCTGCCCGGTACGGCGTTGCCGTGCTCGTCGATCTTCATGCCCAAGCTCAGGCCCATCGTCCCCAGGATCTCTTTGATCTCGTTGAGCGACTTGCGGCCGAAGTTCTTGGTCTTCAGCATTTCCGCTTCCGACTTCTGCACCAGCTCGCCGATGGTCTGGATATTGGCGTTCTTCAGGCAGTTGTAGCTGCGCACTGAAAGCTCCAGCTCTTCGACTGAGCGGTTGAGGTTCTCGTTGCGAATTTCCGGCTTGCCGGCGTCGGTCGCGGCCTGGGCCTCCAGCTCATCCTCAAAGTTGATGAAGATGAACATGTGGTCCTTCAGCAGCTTCGCGGCCAACCCTAGCGCATCGGCCGGAGTCACCGAGCCGTTGGTCCAGATTTCGATCGCCAGCTTGTCGTAGTCAGTGATCTGTCCCAGACGGGCAGCTTCGACCGAGTAGTTGCACTTGCGCACCGGTGAGTGCACCGAGTCAATGGGAATGAATCCCAGGCCAAGGTCCTCGTCGAAGTTCTTGTCGGCGGAGACGTAGCCGCGGCCTTTCTTCAGCCGCATTTCCATGTCGAGCTTGCCGCCCTCGCTGATGGTCGCGATGTAAACGTCTTTGTCCAGTACTTCAACATCCGAATCCGCTTCGATCATCCCTGAGGTGATCACGCCGGGCTGATCGGCACGCAAGTAGATCGCCTTCGGCGCGTCGCCGTTGAGCCGGAACGGAACCTGCTTCAGGTTCAGGATGATGTCCGTCGCGTCCTCCACGACTCCGGGGATCGACTGGAACTCGTGCAACACGCCTTCAATCTTGACCGCCGTAACTGCAGCGCCCTCGATCGATGAAAGCAACACGCGGCGCAGAGCATTACCGATGGTGGTGCCAAATCCACGTTCAAACGGCTGTGCCCAGAAGTGACCGTACTTGTCGGTCAGGGTCTCGGTGTCATGGGCAAGTCGCTTGGGTTTCTGAAAGCCTTTCCAAAGCATTGTGAACTCCTGTCTCTCTGTTCGGCCATGCTGCACGGGTGACCCTTATAGGCAGTCACAACGGCTGATCTGGCTCGACATTGTAGGAAACGCGGCGCCCATGGGATGCGCCGCGGGTGATTACTTACTGTAAAGTTCCACGATCAACTGTTCATTGATGGGAAGGTTGATGTCTTCACGCTTCGGCAGCGCGAGAACACGTCCCTTATAGGCGTCGCGATCGACCTGCAGCCAGTTCGGCGGAGCCTGATGGCTGGCGAATTCTTTCGCCGACTCGATCACGATCAGCTTGTTGCTCTTTTCGCGGATCGAGACCTCATCCCCGGCGTTCACCTGGAACGAAGGCACATCGACCTTGCGGCCGTTGACCGTCACGTGGCCGTGGCGCACCAGTTGGCGCGCCTGACGGCGAGCGGAGGCAAATCCGAGGCGATACACCACGTTGTCCAAGCGGCGCTCGAGTTGCTGCAACAGCAATTCGCCGGTGACCCCTTGGGAACGGGCGGCCTTCTCGAAGTAGTTACGGAACTGGCCTTCCAGGGTAAAGTAGGTGCGCTTGGCCTTCTGCTTCTCGCGAAGCTGAAGTCCGTAACCCACGATCTTGGCCTTGCGATCCTTACCGTGCTGGCCTGGCGCGAAATTGCGCTTTTCGATCGGACACTTGTCCGTGTAGCACTTTGCGCCCTTGAGGAACAACTTCATCCCCTCGCGGCGGCAAAGGCGGCATACTGCGTCTCTATACCGTGCCAAGTTACTCTCCTGGTGGATAGTGTTTAGTGGATAGTGGTTAGTGGTTAGTAAAGCCTCTATCTACCTGGACTATTCACGTGTTATGGATCGGTTTACAGGATTGGCGTCCCTTCGTCCCGATCGAATTAGTAGCTAGTGGTCAGTGGCTGGTGGCTAGTTAAAACAACCCGGCCTCCACTGCAACTCACGAACCTTGAAACTAACTGGCCAACGGCCACAAGCCACTGACCACTGTTCTATACTCTACGGCGCTTTGGCGGACGGCAGCCGTTATGCGGAACTGGCGTCACGTCGCGAATCGAGCGCACGTCGAGCCCTGAAGATGCCAGGGCGCGCACTGCCGACTCCCGTCCCGAACCCGGGCCGCTGACCTTAACGTCCACACTACGCATGCCGTGATCACGCGCCTGGTTGGCGGCGTTGGCTGCAGCCTGCTGTGCCGCGAACGGCGTGCCCTTGCGCGATCCGCGGAAGCCGAGCGATCCCGAACTCTTCCACGACACCGTGTTTCCCGCCAGGTCAGTGATGGTGACGATGGTGTTGTTAAAGGAAGCCTGCACGTGCACGTATCCGTGCGGAACGTGCTTGCGCTCCTTCTTCTTGAACTTCTTACCTGACTTGCCCTTTTTTTCCGCTGCGGAACCTGCTGCTTTAGCCATGGCCTATGTCTTCCCAGTCGCTTTCTTCTTGTTGGCTACTGTGCCCTTGCGCGGGCCCTTGCGGGTGCGGGCATTGGTGTGGGTGCGCTGGCCGCGAACCGGTAGGCTGCGGCGATGACGATACCCACGATATGATCCGATTTCGATCAGCCGCTTAATGTGCATCGAGACGTCTTTGCGAAGATCGCCTTCGACGTTACCTTCCTGCTCGATGACCTGGCGGATGCGATTGACCTCATCCTCGTTGAGATCGCTGACCTTCTTGGTGCCTTCCACGGTGGCGGAAGCCAGGATGCTCCTGGCCCGCGAATTCCCGATGCCGAAGATGTAGGTCAGTGCGATGCTCACATGCTTATTGCGCGGAAGATCCACGCCTGCGATACGTGCCATAGTTGCTCCAGATCCTTCTCAGCTCTTAACTAGCCACTAGTCACTAGCTACTTAAATTATCCCTGCCGCTGCTTGTGCTTGGCGTTTTCGCAGATCACGCGGACCACTCCGTGACGGCGGATTACCTTGCACTTGTCGCAAATCTTTTTGACCGATGCCCGGACCTTCATGATGACGTCAATTCCCTTCCGCTTTGAAGGGGCACGGCTTTAGCCGTGCCGTACAGCCTTCAATTTATGTTCCCCCAGCGGACCTAAAGTCCGCGAGGGCTGACTTCATTTGTACCTATAAACAATGCGTCCACGGGTCAAGTCGTAGGGCGAAAGCTCCACGGCTACCCGGTCGCCCGGAAGAATTTTGATGAAGTTCTTGCGCATCTTGCCCGATATATGGGCCAGGACCTGGTGCTTGTTCTCCAGCTCCACCTTGAACATGGCATTGGGCAGCGGTTCCACCACCACTGCCATCACTTCAATCGCGTCTTCCTTACTCATTGAACTCCAGTTGTCAGTTTTCAGTTATCAGTTCAGCCACGCAGTCAGAGTTCAAAATTCGCACTGACCACTGACAACCGACAACTATTCCGTCAAAATCACTGGCCCATTCTTCGTCACTGCCACGCAGTGTTCGAAGTGGGCGCTATAACTTCCGTCCTGCGTCACGGCCGTCCACTTGTCGTCGAGCAACCGCGTTTCCGACCGTCCCACGTTGACCATCGGTTCGATTGCCAACACCATGCCGTCGCGCAGTCTCGGACCGCTGCCGGGCGTTCCGTAATTCGGAACCTGCGGATCTTCGTGCAGCTTGGTACCGATGCCGTGCCCTACAAACTCGCGAACCACGCTGAAGCCGTTGGCTTCAACCAAATGCTGCACAGCAGCTCCTACGTCTCCAACGGTGTTGCCAATTCGCGCGGCCTCGATTCCCCGGTATAGCGAATCGCGGGTCACTTCGACTAGCTTTTGCAACTCGGGGGTCAACTCACCGCCGACCGGCACCGTGATCGCTGCATCACCGTAAAAACCGTCTAGTATCACACCGGTGTCGATGGAGACAATGTCTCCCTCCTTCAACACCTTTCGTTCCGACGGAATACCGTGCACAATCTCGTTATTCACCGAGGTGCAAAGCACGCAAGGGTAGTCGTAATACCCCTTGAAGGCCGGCTTCGCGCCCAACTCCCGGATCTTCCGCTCCGCCACCCGCTCCAAGTCCATGGTGCTAACGCCGGGAGCGACCACTTCTTTGACGCTATCCAGTACCTGGCGGACGATCCGCCCGCTGCGGCGCATTTTCTCGATCTCCGACACCGATTTACAAACGATTGACATTCTCTATCGCGCTAAACGCCTGTGCAGCAATTGCTTCCACCGGCTGGTCACCATTAAGCTCCACCATCCGTCCCTTGGCGTGAAAATAATCCACCAGGGGGAGGGTTAGCCTCTCGTAGGCCTTCAGCCTTTCGGCGACAACCTCTATGGTGTCGTCGGGACGAACATCAAGTCGCCCTCCGTCGACATCACAGATGCCTTCAACTTTGGGAGGCTGGAAGTAGACGTTGTAAATCCGTCCACAGGTGGGACAAGAACGACGCCCGGTAATTCGCTGCAGTAGACGATTATACTCAACTACGAGGCGAATCACAACCGGCGGCATGGCGCTTGACTGTCCCGCCTGACCACCACCCAACTGCCGGCTTTTCAAATATCTATCCAACCACTCGGCCTGTGCCACCGTCCGTGGAAAGCCGTCCAAAATGTATCCCCGGTCACAATCCGGATTGCCCAACCGCTCTGCCACCATATCGTTGACCAGGTCGTCGGAAACCAGGTCTCCGCGCTCCAGAACCCTCTTGACCATGAGGCCGAGATGGGTCCGACGGGCCACGTTTTCCCGCAACAGGTCGCCGGTCGAAATCTGCGGGATGCCGTAGGCCTTGGAAATGAGCTTGGCCTGGGTCCCTTTGCCTGCGCCCGGCGGCCCCATCATGATGATGGTCCCTACTACGCGTTCTGTTTTGCTGACGCCCAATGCTGACGACAAAGCCTGTGCCTGCACGTCACGCCCCCGTGGACCGTTCCACCGACCCATTGCCCGACCAAGCGGGCCGGAGCCTCCCGGTGGCCCCGTAAAACCAGTGGATCGTTGATAGTGGTCAGTGGATAATTAAGTGCACTATCCATCTGGTCACAGCAACTCGCAACATCAACCCAGCTCGCACTCAACTTCGCCGCGAACTCGAAACTGAAAAGCTTCTATCCACTAGCCACTGCCTCACCACGTGGCTCTGCGTCCCCGAATACGTCCGCTGCGCGGAGTGAATCCCTCGTAGTGACGCATAATGAGCTGCGACTCGACCTGGTTGACCGTGTCCATCGCGACGCCGACCACGATCAGGAGCGAAGTACCGCCAAAGTAAAAGTTCACGTTCAAGCCGCTGGTGATCCACGTAGGCAGGTGTTCGAAGAACGCTCCTACCGGGCCATACAGATGGTTCAGGTGAATGCCCGTGATCATCCACTCCGGAATGAACGAGATCAAGATCAGGTAGAGCGCGCCGACCAGGGTAATGCGCGTCAAAATGTCATTAATGTAATTCGCCGTGCGTGCGCCCGGCCGAATGCCCGGAATAAATCCTCCGTACTTGCGCATGTTGTCGGCAACCTCGTTGGGGTTGAAGACAATCGACACATAGAAATACGCGAAGAAGATGATTCCAACGGCATACAGCAGCGTGTACAGAGGCTCTCCCCAACGCAGGGCGTTAAAGATGGGGCTGAAGTAGCGGCTGTCCTTGAACATCGGCAGCGCTCCCAGCGTCTGAGGAAGCGTCAACACCGAGGACGCGAAGATGACCGGCATGACACCACCGGAGTTCACGCGCAGCGGCAGATGGGTGGACTGGCCGCCCATAACCTTACGGCCCACAACTCGCTTGGCATACTGCACGGGGATTCGTCGCTCACTTCGCTCTACAAACACAATGAACGAGACTACCGCGATCATGACCACAATCAGCAACAGGATCGCCGGAACCGTGAACGCGCCCCAAGCCTGGGTGCGTACCTTGTCATATAGATCAGCCACAGCGCGCGGCAATCCCACCACGATGCCGGCGAAAATCAGCAGCGACATACCGTTGCCCACCCCGCGCTCGGTGATCTGTTCGCCCAGCCACATGATGAACACGCTGCCGGTCGTGAGCGTGAGCATGGTCATCAGCACGAAACCGAATCCGGGATTGTTCACGAAGCCCGGCTGGCGCTGTAGGGTAAACGCTATTCCGAGAGACTGCACCGCGCTCAACAAGAGCGTCAGGTAGCGCGTCCACTGGGTGATCTTCTTGCGGCCCAGCTCGCCTTCCTTCTGCAGCTTGGCAAGCGGCTCGTAAACTACCGTCATCAACTGCAGAATGATCGATGCCGTAATGTACGGCATGATACCTAGGGCAAAGATCGTCAGACGGCGCAACTGGCCGCCGCTGAACAGGTCGATGAATCCCAGGAAGGTGCCGCGGTTCTGGTCGAAAAATTGCGCCAGCACGTCGGCGTTAATTCCGGGCGTGGGGATGTGTCCCCCGAACCGGTACACGGCCAGCAGTCCGAGCGTAAACAGAATGCGCTTCCGAAGGTCGGGAACGCGAAATACGTTGGCCAGCTTCTCAAGCATTGAAAAAACCTCAAAAACCAATGGCTGGTGGTCAGTAGCTAGTGGCTAGTTCAAACCACTGCACCTTCTGCCTGCTCAACCACAATTCCGAGCTGCTGTTCGCTAGTTTCTAATTGCCGGTCTCTGGTCGCCAGTTGCTCTTTATCTAACCACTAGCCAGCAGCCACTTCTTAAAGTACTTGTATCTTGCCGCCGGCCTTTTCGATCTTTTCCTGGGCCGACTTGGAGAACTTGTGCGCGTGCACGGTGAGCGCCTTCGACAATTCGCCCTGGCCGAGCACCTTAACTAGCGTGTTCTTCGAAGTCACCACGCCGGCCTTGCGCAGCACTTCCGGTGTGATCTCCGACTCGTCCAGCTTAGCTAGCCGCTCCAGGTTCACCACTTCATATTCTGTCTTGAAGATGTTGGTGAAACCGCGCTTCGGCAAACGCCGGTGCAGCGGCATCTGGCCGCCTTCAAATCCACGCATCAGACTTGAGCCGCTCCGCGATCCCTGGCCTTTGTGGCCGCGCGTCGAGGTCTTACCCATGCCTGAGCCCATACCACGGCCAACGCGCTTCTTGTTCTCGTTGGCTTTGCGGGGTGCCCGTAAATTACTAAGATTCATTTTGTACCCTACCTGTACGGCGAGTCGCTGTGCGCCGCATCACATTGCAAGAGTCTTGTCATCGAGCGAGAACGCTTCCCTCGCTCTTCCTTCTAGCCACTAGCCACTATCTTTCGACGATCTCAACCAGATGCGGGACCTTTGCCACCATCCCACGTATCGAAGGCGTATCTTCGCGCTCGATCACCTGATTCAGGCGGGTGAATCCCAGTCCCTTGATCACCAGCTTGTGCTTGACCGGCGTACAAATCGCCGAACGCACGTACTTAAGATGTAGTTTCGATCCCGCGGCAGCGGTCTTCGTTTCGATTTTTTTGCGAGTACGCGCCATGTTAAAGCTCCTCGACCGACTTGCCACGCGCCGCCGCAATTTCCTTGCGATCGCGCAGCCTGCCCAACGCATTAAACGTTGCTTTGATCACGTTGTGCGGGTTCGTCGTCCCGATGGATTTAGTCAGCACGTTCTGTATTCCAGCCGACGTCATGACCGCACGCACCGCTCCACCGGCGATCACGCCCGTTCCTTCCGGAGCCGGCTTCAACATCACCATCCCTGCGCCGTAACGGCCAAGCACCTGGTGAGGAATCGTGGTCTGCGTCAGGTTGATGCGGAGCAAGTTCTTCTTTGCCGCCTCAATGCCTTTGCGGATCGCCTGCGGAACTTCCTTCGCCTTCCCGGAACCATAACCTACGACCGCGGCGGAGGGATCGCCCACCACGACCAGCGCCGCAAACGACATGTTCTTGCCGCCCTTGACGACCTTGGTGACGCGGTTGATCGAAACCACCTGGTCCTTCAGTTGGAAATTATTGGCGTCAAGCTTTTTCTTTACGATTGGCATTCCTAAATCTCTCCAAACTTCCCGAACTGTCATCCCGAGCGGAGGTGCGCTGACTTTACGCACCGGAGTCGAAGGACCCCTATCTACGCCCAGCTATCTCGTTAGAACTCTAATCCCGCTTCGCGCGCAGCATCGGCCAACGCCTTGATGCGGCCGTGGTACAGGTATCCGCCGCGATCGAAGACCACCTTCTTGATACCTTTTTCCTTGGCGCGCTCGGCAATCAGCTTGCCGATTTCCTTCGCCGAAGCCAAGTTGCCGCCGGTAGGACGCTTCTCACCCTTGATGCCTTTGCCCTTTTCCACTGAGGTCGCGGCCACGATGGTGGCGCCCTTGGTGTCGTCAATGACCTGGGCATAAATGTGGCTGACCGAGCGGTACACGTTCAACCGCGGACGCTCTGCCGTGCCGGCAATCTTCTTGCGAATGCGGGAGTGGATCTTGCCCCGCGTTTCGTTCTTCGATGTCTTTCCCAGCATCTCTATTCTTCCTTGCTCCCGGGGTTCTGAACCGGGAAGACGGGGCGTTTCCGCCATGCCGTCCTGATCACTTTGTCATCCTAAGCGGAGGCGTCCTTGCCGCCGGAGTCGAAGAGCCTGCCCTGAGCGCAGCCCCCTAGCCACTATTTCGCGCCGGTCTTGCCGACCTTCTTCTTCAGGCGCTCGTCGCTATAGCGCACACCCTTGTTCTTGTACGGATCGGGCGGACGCAGCGAGCGCATTTCCGCGGCCACAAACCCAACCTTCTGGCGGTCGATACCACTCACCGTCAAGTGCGTCAGCTTGGGATCAATGGTCACATCGATTCCCGCCGGCAGCGGATATTCGATGGGATGCGAAAAGCCCAGCGTGAATACCACAATGCCCTTACCCTTCAGTTCCGCGCGGTAACCGATGCCTACGATGTCCAGCTCTTTCGTCCAGCCCTTGGTTACGCCTTCAACCGAGTTGTTGACCAGCGCGCGCACCAGGCCATGCACCGCAGCCTTGGAATCATCCTCGCGGACGATCGTTAGCACGCCATCTTTCGTCTCGAGCGCCACTCCGCTCGGAATGTGGGTCGTCACTTTGCCCTTCGGGCCCTGTACCGTCACGGTGTTGCCCTCGACGGCATAGGTCACGCCTTTAGGCAGCGGGATCGGCTTTCTTCCAATTCTCGACATAATGTCTCTCTCACTCTTGGTAGCTGGTAGCTGGTGAGTCCAATTCAGTACTGACGACCAGTTGCTAGCCACCAGTTACCGGTAACTACTTAATAAACTTCGCAGAGTACTTCGCCGCCCAGCTTTTCCTTGCGCGCCTGGCGACCGGTCATCACGCCCTTAGGTGTGGTGAGGATACTGATCCCCAGCCCGCCCAGCACGCGCGGAATCTCGCTATGGCCGACGTATACTCGGCAACCCGGACGCGAGATGCGTTTGATCTGCGAAATTGGCGATGAACTATCAGCCCCATACTTCAGGTACACACGCAAAACCTTGCGACCTTCTTCTTCGGTCGATTTGTAATTCGCGATGTAGCCCTCGTCTTTCAGAATGCGGGCCATCTCCACTTTCAGCTTGGAAAGAGGAACGTCCACCTTCTGGTGCCGCGCGTTGATCGCGTTGCGTACCCGCGTCAGAAAATCTGCGACCGGATCGGTCAAACTCATGCTCGATATCTCCTCAAATCGTCGCCCGTTAGCTTTCCGCGAACTTCTCGCTTGAGCCCCTGTCCCACGCGTGGGATGAACGCTCGTGAAAGAACCAGCCGCGACGTACTTACCTCAGCGTTGCTCGCAGGTTTCGCCGGCTCGCGGGCCGCTGACGCCCTTTTCCACTTACCAAGAAGACTTGGAAACCCCAGGAATTTCTCCCTTGAGTGCCAGCCCGCGGAAGCACAGGCGGCAGACGCCGAACTTGCGCAGAAACGCCCGCGGACGCCCGCAAATGTGGCAGCGGTTGTGCTGGCGGCTGGAGAACTTGGGTTTCTTGTTCGCCTTGGCGATACTGGATGTCTTAGCCATCGTTTCCTTTACTCCCCAGCGCTTTCACGCTGGGCTAATGATGTTCCGCCCCCTTGGGCTTTCGAATCTTGAAACTTCTTTCACTCTCCACTAACCACTAGCCAATTTCTTATTGAGCTGTTCTGAACGGCATTCCCATGTGCTTCAGCAGCGCACGCGCCTGGTCGTCGTTGCCGGCAGTGGTCACAATCGTAATGTTCATTCCCTTCATCTTCTCGACCTTCGAATAGTCGATTTCCGGGAAGATCAACTGGTCGCGCACGCCCAGCGTGAAATTGCCGCGGCCGTCAAACGACTTGGTCGGCACGCCGCGGAAGTCACGCACGCGCGGCAGCGCAATGTTCACCAGCCGGTCGAAAAACTCGTACATGCGGTCGCCGCGCAGGGTCACCATCACACCAATAGGATTTCCTTCGCGCACCTTGAACTGCGCGATCGACTTCTTGGCCTTGGTGACAATCGGCTTCTGCCCGGCAATCTGCGTGATTTCGGAGACTGCCGGATCGATCAACTTGGCATTCTGCGTTGCTTCGCCCACTCCCATGTTGACCACGATCTTCTCCAGCTTCGGGGCCGCCATGGTGTTCTCCAGGCTGAATTCCTTCATCAGCGCCGGCAGAACTTCCTTGTAATACTTCTCGCGCATGCGCGCCGTCGAACGATTGTTCGCCTTCGGCCGTGCCGGCTTGCCGGACGACTGTTCGCCGCCCGCATCTTCCTGCGCTGGTTTGGCCTTCTTGCCCTGGGGCTTTCCGCCGCCCTGGGCGGGCGCCGCGCCCTTCTGTTTCTTGTCTTTCTCGTCAGCCATTTTCTACTTCACCTTTCTCACGGACTCGGCTCGTAACCGTTTCGTGAGGTCGTCAATTCTGAGCGGTCAGCAATTAGCGCCTAGCACCCAACTTGTTTCTTCCAGCAGCTAATTGTTAGCTGCTCGTTGCTTACTTCTCCAGTGTCGTGCTGCAGACCTTGCACACCCGCACGTGCTTATCGCCGCGCTTTTCGTGACCCACGCGCACCGGGCGTCCGCAAGCCCCACACATCAGCATCACGTTGCTGATGGAGATCGAGCTTTCCTGCTCGGCGATGCCGCCCTTGATATTTTTCTGCGGATTGGGGCGCACGTTCTTCTTCACCATCATTACGTGCTCCACCAATACCTTGCCGGCATGAGGCATGACACGCAACACGCGGCCTTCCTTGCCCTTGTCGCGTCCACTGATTACCCGGACCTGGTCGTTACGTCGAATGTCGACTACTTTCTGCATTTCTCAATCCTCATCGGCTAACAGCGCTCAGCCGCCAACTGCCAGGCTCCTCGCCTTTTGCTCTTCGCTAGCCACTAACCACTCTCTTAGAGAACTTCTGGAGCCAGGGAAACGATCTTCAAAAATTTTTTCTCGCGCAACTCGCGCGCCACGGGACCGAACACGCGCGTCCCAACCGGCTCGCCGCCTTCATTGATCAGCACCGCCGCATTCGAATCGAAGCGGATATATGTGCCGTCGCGGCGGCGATGCTCTTTCCGGGTGCGCACGATCACGGCCTTCACCACGGTACCCTTCTTGGCCGTACCGTCCGGCGAAGCTTCCTTCACCGACGCGGTAACCACATCGCCCAAGTGCGCTACCAGTCCGGTACCACCGCCTAGCGGCAGGATCACCTGCAGCTTGCGCGCACCAGAGTTATCGGCGACTTCGAGCATGCTTCTCATCATCACTGCCATAACTTTGTCTCCTTACTTTCCCCTTGGGTGCCCCATCCTTTCGCCCGTTCTTGGCGAAAGGGTGGGCTCAGACGCTCAGACTGCCGCTGCTTCAACAGGCGCCACCTGCGCGGCCTTGCGCACAATTTCCTTCAGCTGCCACCGCTTCAGCTTCGACAGCGGACGCGTCTCTTCGATCTTGACCACGTCGCCCAGCTTGGCGGTGCCGTTCTCATCGTGTGCATAAAACCGCTTGCTGCGCTTCACTACGCGCTTGTAAAACGGATGCGCCTTCTGCCGGTGTACCTCGACAATAATGGTCTTTGCCATCTTGGTTGAGACCACTTCGCCAATCAGGATCTTGCGGCGTCCCTGCGCCTTCGCGGTAGTCGTTGGTGTAGTCGTCGTTCCAGTAGACGTTTCGGTCATGGCTTACTTCTTCTCCGTCGCAGCCGTCTTCGTCTGAGTTTTGACGGCCGCCTTCTTCGCCTTCGCTACCTTGGGCGCTGTTTCTGCCTTCGCAACTTTTGTCGCTTTCGGCGCCTTTGGCGCTTTCGCCACCGGCGCCGCGGCTTTCACGGCTACCTTGACCCGGCCGTTACCATTTCCTAACTGTTTTTCGCGCTCGATGGTCTTGATGCGCGCGATGTCTTTCTTCAGGTCACGGATCTTCTTCAGGCTCTCGGTCTGGCCCATCTTCAACTGGAACTTCAGCTTGAAGAGCGTGTCGGCCAGCTCACCCTGCTGATGCTTCAGTTCCACGTCGGTTAAATTGCGGATCTTGTCTGCATTCATTTCACAATTCCTTAGTGGACGCCTTCACGCGCCACGAACTTGGTGCGCAGCCCCAGTTTATGCGAAGCCAGGCGCATCGCCTCAGCCGCATCGGCCTGCGAAACCCCTTCCATTTCAAACAGGATCTTGCCCGGACGTACTACGGCTACCCAGTGGTCAGGAGCGCCTTTGCCTTTGCCCATACGGGTTTCGGCCGGCTTCTTGGTGACCGGCTTATCGGGAAACAGCCGGATCCAGATCTTGCCGCCGCGCTTCACGAAACGCGTCATGGCCACGCGGCTGGCTTCGATCTGCCGATCGGTAATCCAACCCGGCTCCATGACCTTCAGACCGAAGTCTCCGAACGACAACTCGCCGCCGCGCCACGCCTTGCCGCACATACGACCGCGCTGTTGCTTGCGGTACTTAACTTTCTTTGGCATCAACATAATGAGTTCTCAGTTCTCAGTTGCCAGTTACCGGCAACGGGTGCCTCGTTCTACGGCCCTCTTTTGGCCGTAGGCGGGATCTAAAACGCCCCCACACCCTGCGGCTCGCGCTTCTTCTCGCGCAGGATCTCGCCCTTGTACACCCAGCACTTCACGCCGATGATGCCGTACGTGGTGTGGGCTTCGGCAAAACCGTAATCGATATCGGCGCGCAGAGTGTGCAGCGGCAACCGTCCCTGCAGATACCACTCGGAGCGCGCGATTTCGTTGCCGTTCAAGCGTCCGCTGACACGCACCTTAATGCCTTTGCATCCGAAGCGCAGCGCCGAATCCACGGCCTTGCGCATGGTGCGGCGGAAGCTGACGCGCTTTTCCAACTGCAGCGCGATGTTCTCCGCCACCAGTTGCGCGTCCAGTTCCGGCTTGTGTACTTCGAGAATATCGACGTACACATCCCGGCCCGTGCGCTTGGCAATCTCGCCCTTCAGCTTGTCGATCTCCGCGCCCTTGCGGCCGATGATGATACCCGGACGCGCAGTGCGGATAATGATGCGCAGCTTGTTGCCGGGACGCTCGATCTCGATTGAGCTGACGCCTGCCGACTTGAGCTTGTCTTTCAGCTCGGCCTTCAGTTTCACGTCTTCCAGCAGCAGTTTGTCGTAGTCGCGCTCTACGAACCAGCGCGACCTCCACGGCTTGGTAACGCCGAGGCGGAATCCGTAAGGATGGACTTTCTGTCCCATAGTCTCGTTTACTCTCCGCAACGATCGCCTTCCGGCATCGCCGCATCTGCCAGCCGCTTAGCGACCGGCGAAAACCCTTATTTCTTCGTCGTCTTCTTGCCGGCGAACTTCTTCGCCGGAGCTTTCTTGGCGGCCGGCTTCTTCGCCGCCGCTTTCTTTACGACCTTCTTCGCAGACTTCTTCACTGCGCCTGATTCTGTCGTTACCGTGTCCGCGTTGCGGTTGTCGCCCGCTTTCTCCGCCAGCACCACTTCCAGGTGCGAAATGCGGCGCTGATAGCGGAACGCGCGGCCCATCGGGGCTGGACGAATGCGCTTCATGCGCGGGCCATCGTTGGCGATAGCATGCTTCACGTAGAGCCGGTCGAGATCGATGTCCAGGTTCTTCTCGGCGCTCACGTAGTTGGCGTTCTCCACGGCCGAACGCAGCAGCTTATAAATCTGGGGCGCGATGCCCTTCTTGGTGTACAGCAGCGTGTCGAGCGCCTCTTCCACCCGGCGCCCCTTGATCAGGTCCAGCACCAGGCGCGCTTTCTGCGGCGAAACTCGCACATACATAAGTTTGGCTGTGAAATCCATGTTCTTCCCTTACCTCGCCGGCGCCGGCTTGGCTGCCGTCTCTGTCGCCGCCTTCATCGAGTGACCCTTGAAGGTGCGGGTGAGGCTGAATTCGCCCAGCTTGTGGCCGACCATATTCTCAGTGACGTACACCGGAATGAACTTCTTGCCGTTGTGCACTGCCAGCGTGTGTCCCACCATCTCCGGGATCACGGTCGAGCGGCGCGACCACGTGCGCACAACCTTCTTCTCGTTGCGCTCGTTCATGCCCTCGATCTTCACCAGCAGGTGCTTGTCGATGAACGCACCTTTTTTCGTTGAACGTGCCATATCGCCTCGGTCCTACTTCTGTCTGCGGTTCACGATGAACTTATCGGTCCGCTTGTTGTTGCGTGTCTTGTAGCCGCGTGTCGGCTGGCCCCACGGGGTCACGGGATGCCGTCCGCCGCTAGTCTTGCCTTCGCCGCCGCCGTGCGGATGATCGACCGGGTTCATAACCACACCGCGGTTCGTCGGACGGATGCCCATCCAGCGCGTGCGTCCGGCCTTGCCGATGGAAACGTTTTCGTGGTCCGTATTGCCCACCTGGCCGATGGTCGCCATGCAATCCACCAGCACCTTGCGGGTCTCACCGGAAGGCAGCTTGAGCAGCGCATAGTCGCCTTCTTTCGCCACTAGCTGCGCCTGCGCTCCCGCAGAACGTGCCATCTGTGCGCCCTTGCCCGGCTTCAACTCGACGTTATGTACCGTCGTGCCTGGAGGAATGTTGCGCAGCGGCAGAGCATTGCCCACCAGGATGTCGGACTCCGGTCCGCTGACAATCTTCGAGCCAACCTTCAAACCAACCGGGCAGATAATGTAGCGCTTCTCGCCATCGGCATAGTTCAGCAACGCGATGCGCGCCGAGCGGTTGGGATCGTACTCAATCGTCGCAACCGTCGCGGGAATCCCGGTCTTGTCGCGCTTGAAATCGATGGTCCGCAGCTTGCGCTTGTGTCCACCGCCACGGTGCCAGATCGTCAGGTCGCCAGTGTTGCGGCGTCCGTTGGTACGCTTTTTCGATTCCGTAAGCGGCTTGTGCGGCCGGTTCGTCGTCAGGTCGTCGTTGACGGTGCTCGTGGTGAAGCGCCGCGTCGGAGTAACCGGTCTATAAGTCTTGATTGCCATAGCTCTACTCGTTTCTTCTATCCACTGACCACTGCTTTACAGGTTTTCCGCGTACTCGGGCATCTTCTGCCCGGCCTTCAGTCGCACATACGCCTTCTTCCAGTCAGGACGGTAGCCGGTGAACTTGCCCCGGCGGCGTTCCTTACCTGCGAAGTTGGCGGTGCGGACCGTCTCCACCTTCACCTTGAAAATGCTCTGCACTGCGTTCTTGATCTCGGTCTTCGAGGCCTTCGAGGAAACCTCGAACACCAGTGTGGCTTCCGTTTCCTTTACGCCCAGTCCCTTTTCCGTGATCACCGGACGGCGAATGATCTGGTATGCCGATTTCATTACGCCACCTCCGCAGTCTTGCGCTTGGGAGCCGACGACTTCAGCGAGTCCTGCAGCTTTTCCAGTGCCGCGCGCGAGAATACCGCGCTGCTATAGCGCAGCAGGTGATACGGATGCACCGCGTTACCCGCGATCAACTCCACACCCTTTAGGTTGCGCGAGCTCAAATGCAGGTTCTTGTTGTCATCCGAGGAGCTCTCCACCAGCAGCGTCGTGCCCTTGGCATTCAGCTTATTGAGCGCCGCGCGAAACGGCTTGGCCTTTGCTTCTTTCAGCTCGAAGCTTTCCACCACCACCAGCTTGCCGTCCGACAACTTCGCCGCCAGCGCCGAGCGCAGCGCGCCCAGCACTTTCTTCCGCGGGAAATCGTAGTCGTAAGAGCGGGGCTTCGGTCCATGGACCGTGCCACCATGCCGCCACAGTGGAGAACGGATCGACGCGATACGCGCGCGGCCCGTGCCCTTCTGCTTCCACAGCTTCTTGCCGGCGCCGCTCACCAGACCGCGAGTCTTGGTGGAGTGGGTCCCGGCCCGAAGACCGGCTCGGTAATGCTTGACCGCTTCCCAAAGCAGGTCCTCGTTGACCGCGCCAAACACTTCGTCGGCCAACTCCAGCGAGCCTACTCTTTCGCCGTTCAGATTCACTACATCAATGGTTGCCATATCTTCTTCCGTTCGTGGCCCTTGGTTCTTCTATCCACTAGCCACTATCCACTTATTTCTTCTTCGCCGCCTGCCGTTTCGATGCCTTCAACGGATCGACCGTGCCGGAGCCGGCAAATCCACGACGCTCCCTGGGTGGCTTCTTCGCCCGCGAGATAATCACGTAGCCGTCCTTCGCTCCCGGCACCGCGCCTTCGATCACCAACAGGTTCTCGTCGCGATCAATTCCGAGAATGCGCAGGTTGCGGGTGGTCACACGCTCGTCGCCCATGTGGCCCGACATGCGCATGCCTTTGAACACGCGCGACGGAAACGCCGAAGAGCCAATCGAACCCGTGATCTGGAACATCGAGCCATGCGAGGCCGCGCCGCCAGCAAAATGGTGGCGCTTGACCACGCCGGCAAATCCGCGTCCCTTGCTGGTGGCCACGATGTCCACAAACTTCGTGCCTTCGAACATTTCCACCAGGACCTTGTCGCCGACCTTGGCGCCATCCTGGCTTTCGGGATCGACCACGACCTCGACCTCGCGCATGAAGCGCACTGGCGGCAGGTTGTTCTTGTCGAAGTGGCCCTTCATCGGCTTGGTTAGCCTCGACTCTTTCACGAACTCAACCAACCCGATCTGTGCGGCATCGTAGCCGTCTTTCGCAACCGTCTTGCGTTGCGTCACCACGCACGGTCCGGCCTTCAGCACGGTGACCGGACGAACATCGCCCTTGTCATCGAACAACTGCGCCATCCCGACTTTCTTTCCTAATATCCCGTTGACTGCCATGTCTATCCTCTGACTCCGCTTCCTGTATCCGGTGTTTGCTGCACCAGGGGCTGTTCGCCGCGGAAGCTTTGTTCTTCTCTTAGCTTCTAGCTAATTGCTAGTTGCTACTTATGCTCTTTGCCAAAAGCCTTAATCTCAACATCCACACCCGCGGGCAGCTCCAACTTCATGAGCGCGTCCACCGTCTGCTGCGTCGGCTCGAGTATGTCGAGCAGGCGCTTATGAGTGCGGATCTCAAATTGCTCTCGCGACTTCTTGTCCACGTGCGGGGAGCGCAACACGCAATACTTGTTCTTCACCGTCGGTAGCGGAATCGGTCCCGCTATCTGCGCGCCGGTGCGGCGTGCCGTGTCCACAATCTCACTCGTGGACTGGTCGAGAACGCGATAATCGTAAGCTTTCAGGCGGATCCGGATTCGTTCTTTACCAATCACGTTAGTTTCTCTCAAAGATCATGTCTTGGACCGTCCAGCGTCTCCGCTTTGGGCCCTGCGGCTCTTGCCGCGGTTAGTAAATGGGTGCGGCAAACTGCCACCGCACCCGGTATAAACTTCTACGCAATAATCTCGCTGATGGTCCCGGCGCCCACGGTGCGTCCGCCTTCGCGAATCGCGAACCGCAAGCCCTTCTCCATCGCCACCGGCGTGATCAGCTCGATCTCCAGCGCCACGTTGTCGCCCGGCATCACCATCTCCGTGCCCGCCGGCAACGTCGCCACTCCCGTCACGTCCGTCGTGCGGAAGTAGAACTGCGGCCGGTAGCCCTTGAAGAACGGCGTATGCCGTCCGCCTTCGTCCTTCGACAGAATGTAAACTTCGCCCTTGAACTTGGTGTGTGGCGTGATCGATCCCGGCTTCGCCAGCACCATCCCGCGCTCCACGTCTTCCTTCGCCGTGCCGCGCAGCAGCAGACCGGCATTGTCGCCCGCCATGCCTTCGTCCAACTGCTTCTTGAACATCTCCACGCCCGTCACAACCGTCTTGCGCGTCTCGCGGAAGCCCACAATCTCGGCCTCCTCGCCCACCTTCACCTTGCCGCGCTCGATACGGCCCGTAACCACCGTGCCACGCCCCTGGATCGAGAAAATATCTTCAATCGGCATCAGGAACGGCTTGTCCACATCGCGCGCCGGCAGCGGAACGCTCTTGTCCACCGCTTCCATCAGCTCATCGATCTTGGCTTCCCACTGCGCTTCGCCATTCAACGCGCCCAGCGCCGAGCCGCGAATCACCGGCACATCGTCGCCCGGGAACCCGTACTTCGACAGCAGCTCGCGCACTTCCATCTCTACCAAATCGATCAGCTCAGCGTCTTCCACTGCATCGCACTTGTTCAGAAACACCAGCACGTAGGGCACACCGACCTGGCGCGCCAGCAGCACGTGTTCTTTGGTCTGCGGCATTGGACCGTCAGTCGCCGCCACCACCAGAATCGCGCCGTCCATCTGGGCTGCGCCGGTGATCATGTTCTTGATGTAATCCGCGTGACCCGGACAATCCACGTGCGCGTAGTGACGGTTCGCCGTCTCATACTCCACGTGCGCCGTCGCGATCGTGATGCCGCGCTCGCGCTCTTCCGGAGCGTTGTCGATCGAATCGAACGACCGGAACTTGATGCTCGGATTGTGCTTCGCCAATACCTTCGTAATCGCCGCCGTCAACGTCGTCTTGCCGTGATCGATGTGCCCGATCGTCCCTACGTTTACGTGCGGCTTGCTGCGGTCAAATTTTTCTTTCGCCATTTCGAGCTCCGTATCTCTATGAGGTCGTCTGAATACTGCGTTAACGTGGCGGGCTCTTCGTCCGCCGCAAAATTACTTCGTGCCTGCCGGACTCTTGCCCTGTACCTTGGCCACGATCTCCTCGGCCACGGCGCGGGGCGCCTCTTCGTAACGCGAAAAATGCATGGAAAACGTTGCGCGGCCCTGGGTATTCGAGCGCATGTTCGTCGCGTAACCGAACATCTCGGCCAACGGAACCATCGCCTTGATCACTTGCGAACCGGCGCGATGCTCGAGGCCTTCGATGCGTCCGCGACGGCTGCTCAGGTCACCGATGATGGTGCCCATGTACTCCTCGGGAACAACCACTTCCACCGACATCACCGGCTCGAGCAGTACCGGACTCGCCTTGCGAGCGGCCTCTTTGAACGCCATCGAACCGGCAATCTTGAAGGCCATTTCGTTCGAGTCCACATCGTGATAGCTGCCGTCGTACAGCGTCGCTTTCACGTCCACCATTTCGTAGCCCGCGAGCACACCGCCTTCCAAGGCTTCTTTAATGCCCTGATCCACCGGCTTGATGAATTCCTTGGGAATCACGCCGCCCACAACTTCGTTGATGAACTCGTAACCCTTACCCGGCTCGTTCGGCTCCAGGCGAATGCGTACGTGACCATATTGGCCGCTGCCACCGGTCTGCCGAATGTACTTGCCTTCCGCCTGTGCCATTTTGCGGATGGTCTCGCGATACGCGACCTGCGGCTTGCCAACATTGGCCTGCACGCCAAACTCGCGCATCATGCGATCGACCAAAATTTCCAGGTGCAACTCGCCCATGCCGGCGATAATGGTCTGCCCGCTATCGGGATCGGTGTTGACTTTAAACGTCGGGTCTTCCTGCGCCAGCTTGCCCAGCGCGACGCCCATCTTTTCCTGGTCGCTCTTGGTCTTCGGCTCCACCGCAACCGCGATAACCGGTGCCGGAAACTCGATGGACTCCAGCACGATCGGATCTTTCTCGTCGCAGATCGTATCGCCCGTGGTGACGTTCTTCATGCCCACGCATGCGCAGATATCTCCGGCGTAGATCTCGCTAATTTCTTCGCGCTTGTTGGCATGCATCTGTAACAGGCGTCCGATGCGCTCGGTACGCTTGCGACCGCTGTTGTACACGCTGTCCCCGGTCTTCAGGTGGCCCGAGTACACGCGAATGAATGTCAACTGGCCGACATACGGATCGGTCATGATCTTGAAGGCCAGCGCCGAAAACGGCGCCTTATCGTCGGCTTGGCGCTCGATCTCCGCGCCAGTATCGGGATTCTTCCCCTTGACCGGAGGAACATCGAGCGGCGAAGGCAGATAGTCAATCACCGCATCCAGCAACGGCTGCACGCCCTTGTTTTTGAACGCCGTTCCGCAGATTACCGGAAACACCTTCATCTTCAAGGTGGCACGACGCAGCGCAGCCTTCAACTCGGCTTCGCCAATCGCTTCGCCTTCGATGTACTTGTGCATCAACTCATCCTGGTCGTCGTTCTCGACAACCGTCTCGATGAGGATCTGATGGTACGCAGCAGCTTTCTTTTTCAGCTCTTCCGGAATTTCTTCGACATGATATTCGGAGCCAATCGTCTCGTCATGCCAGACGATCGCCTTCATGGTCATCAGGTCAATGACGCCGCGGAATTTGTCTTCCTGCCCAATCGGCAACTGGATGGCCACCGGCTTGGCATTGAGGCGCTTGCGAATCGTATCGATGGCGTGCTCGAAATCAGCACCCGCCTTGTCGATCTTGTTGATAAAGCAAATGCGCGGCACACCGTACTTATCGGCCTGGCGCCAAACTGTTTCCGACTGCGGCTCCACGCCATGAACGGCGTCAAACACCGCGCAGGCGCCGTCGAGCACCCGCAGCGAGCGTTCCACCTCGGCAGTGAAATCCACGTGGCCCGGCGTATCAATAATGTTGATCCGGATATCTTTCCAGAAGCAGGTGGTCGCTGCCGACGTGATGGTGATGCCGCGCTCTTGCTCCTGCGCCATCCAATCCATCGTCGCAGTTCCTTCGTGGACCTCACCAATGCGGTGCGTGCGTCCCGTATAGAACAGGATGCGCTCCGTGGTCGTGGTCTTACCGGCATCGATGTGCGCCATGATGCCGATATTCCTGCAACGCTCTAATGGAACCTGTCTCGCCACAATTCCTTCCGTTTCCTGCTATGCGGCTCTACGTCCGCTTCGAATCTTGGTAGCGCGGGCCACCAGCTCCCGCGGTCTTCTAATTCACTGGGTGCCCCGTACCACCGCCTTCTTTTGGCGGTAGGGCGGGTCGAATCCTTCCTACCAGCGGTAGTGCGCAAAGGCCTTATTCGCCTCGGCCATGCGATGCACGTCGTCCTTCTTCTTGATTGTCGCGCCTCGGCCATTGGCCGCGTCCAGCAACTCGTTGGCCAACTTATCGACCATGCCCTTTTCGCCACGTCCGCGGCTGTACTGCAGAATCCAGCGGATTGCCAGCGAAACCCGGCGGTCGGCATTCACTTCCACCGGCACCTGGTAGTTCGCTCCACCCACACGGCGCGTCTTCACTTCCAGCACCGGCTTGGCATTCTCCACCGCCTTCTTGAACAGCTTCAGGGCCTCGTCGCCACCCTTCTCTTCCAGCTTCTTCATGGCGTTATAGAAGATGGACTGGGCGGTCGACTTCTTCCCGTCCCACATCATGGAGTTCACAAACTTGTTGACCAGCGTGGACTGGTAGACCGGATCTGCCAGCTGCTCGCGCTTCGCGATATATCCTTTTCTCGGCATAGTTCCTCAATCTTTTCGGGGCCCCCGACGGGCGCCGACTTTGCGCCCGTTGGGGCTGCTTACGCCTTCGGGCGCTTGGCCCCGTACTTCGAACGTCCCTGCTTGCGATTGGCCACGCCCACTGAATCCAGCGTGCCGCGCACCACGTGATAGCGAACACCCGGCAGGTCCTTCACACGGCCCCCGCGGATCAGCACGATCGAGTGCTCCTGCAGGTTGTGGCCGACACCGGGAATATAAGTCGTCACCTCGATGCCGTTGGTCAAACGCACGCGCGCGACTTTGCGCAGCGCGGAGTTCGGCTTCTTCGGCGTCTGGGTGTACACGCGGGTACAAACACCGCGCTTTTGCGGGCAGGACTGCAGGGCAGGGCTGGCCGTCTTGTACTTCGGCGCCGTCCGTCCTTTGCGCACCAGCTGATTAAATGTAGGCACTCTTTGCAGCTCCTTCGTTCTTGACAACAGCAAAAACTTCGCGGCATCTCGCCGCAACCACACGCTACGAAAGGCAGCCACATGGGGGCACGCCTCGCAGCGCGATTTCATCCCAGCTTTGGGTCTGGGCAGCAATTCGGTGGCCCACTCGGGCCTTCCTGCCCATACTTCCCCAATACAGCCGGGGAGCATTCGGTTCGATCAGATTAAGCAAACGACGGTGGCGCCGTGACCGTTCCCCGCACCGGAAAATTCATCCGGCATGGATTTCTGGAACGAGGGCACTCCGTTTCGTTGCTTCGGCCCACATACCCACCGGAAAGCTCCAGTGGAAGCGCAGGCTCGTTTCAGCGAGGAATCCTGTGACACTCACAGGACTTAAGATTACTGCACACTGCCGCACACACTACAGGCAGGATAGGTAGAACTCGCGGAACCTGATTAGTGTAACAAGTTGGATTCCGCCCGTCAATCCGTCCCGGAGCAAAATGTCCCGGAGCAAAAATATCGCCTCAATTCCCCGCAATGTCTGCGCTTCCTTCCCTTCACAACTCGGGTCCCAAATCCGTGTTTGCAGAGTTCGGTGGTTCGCCGGGAGGGTTGCTGCGAAGCACCGTGATCACGCAACTTGGGCGCTCAGCTTGCCGAAATGTAGGTCAGCTTCTACACTGAGAAATTCTGGCAGGAATCACTATTTCGGTCTTCATTCATCCGTCGGAACCAACCCGGCGGGGAGGAAAAATGCGTCGTTATTCCGCGGCTGGAGTTCTGGCTGCTCTCGTTTCCGTCATTTTCCTGAGCTTCATGGTGGGCTGTAGCGGCACCGGTTCGGCCGTCGCCTCCGGTCACTCAGATCGTTCTGACCCCTTCGTCACTCTCGCTGAATACCGGCCAGGTCGTCCAACTGGTCGCAACCCCCGAGAACTCGACCGGGGGCACCGTAGTCGCTGATGTGAGCTTCTCCAGCAGCAACACCGCTCTGGTAACGGTTTCACCCGCCGGATATGTCTGCGCCGGCATCTGGGATTCGAACTTCATTGTCTGTAACCCCAATCCCGGCGTCACCGGTATCGGCCAGTCAACGATCACCGCGACCTCCGGATCCATTACCAACACCGCCCAGGTCAACGTTCATCTCCAGGCCGATCGCATCGCTGTCAATCCTGTTTCCGGGTGCGTAAGCATGGGAGCCACGCCCACCTACACCGCCAGCGTCTACAACACCACCTCCCTCGGATGTTCGACCACCAACCCTTGCAACATTACTTCGAGCGTCGGCACCATCACCTACACGAGTACCGACTTGCAGGTCATGGCCAACAACATTACGACTGGCGTCCTCACCGCGACTAACCCCGGATCCACGAATATCTACGCCACCGTTGCTGGTCTGAACAGCCTGCCCACGCCCGAACTGGTCTGCCCCGTCGCTTCTATCAAGATTCACGATGCCAACGGCACCGGAACCTCATTCACTCTCTCGCCAGCCGGCACCCAGTCCCTTACCGCCGATGTCGTCGACACCAATGGCGTTAGCATCGTGCCTCTGTTGAACTGGGCTTCAAGCCCATCCGGAAGCTCCAACGTAACCGGAGCGACCGGCGCCGTGACCGCGACCGTCACCGCCGGGGCCTCGGGAACCGCCATCATCACGGCAACTTGCAGCACCCCGGATTGCAACCGGAATGTCGGTGCCCAGTACAGCCAAAACGTGGTTACCGTGACCACGACCGGCAGCACCTCGACCACCGCATTCGCTGCCAGCACCAACTCCTTGACCCTGGTACCCATCGCCGTTCCCGGCGCCACGGCAGGGACTGCAATAGCCCTGCCTTTCACGCCTAATTCCATGGTTTCCAGCCTCAAAGGAGACATGCTGTATCTCGGATCCAGTTCCGGTTTGATGACCGTAGATCCGGTGGCGCTCACCGTCAATTCCAACACCGCGATCATTGGCACCATTGCTGGGCATCTCCCCCGATGGCAATTACTTGCTGATATCCAACCCCGCGACTCCAGCGGTCAATCTCTATTACATCTCTGGCTCCTCGATTACGCTTACGCAGGCCGTCACGACCAACGCTGGCGCCTTCACCCCAGACAGTCGCTCGGTTTCGTTCCTCGTGGGACAACAGGTGTATTACGAAACCATCTTCCCCTCGACGACCATTACCGGTATTCCCTACGTTCCCGATTCGCTTGACGTCAGCGCGACCGGTAGCCTCACCTACATAACGAGTTCTGCTTCACACGCCATCGACGTTCGCACCAGCTGCAATCAAGCTGACCAGCAGACGCTCGCGGCCAACAATCCCACCCTGGTGGCTCATATACCCAACGGCACCGGCGCGGTGGTTGCCGATTCTCCGTCCGTCGATGTCGTGACCACCGGAACTATTGGCCCGGGCTGTCCGCCGGCTCCGCCGAGCACCGTCAACAGCTACAACTTGAACGCCGGCAGCTTCAACGCGCGGCAATTCCTGTTCGCCACCGACAGCTCGAAAGTCTGGATGATCTCTGACTTGACCTCTGTCATCGGCTTCAACTTGTCCACTCTGGCGCCGACCACCATTCCTCTGGCCAACGGAGCGCAAGCCTACAATGGCGGCATCACGGTTGACGGTGCGACCATCTACGTGGGAGCCAGCGACAACACGGTGCATGTGCTGAACACCAGCTCTGCAGCCGACACTGCGCAGGTCGCAGTCGCGTTAAAGGATGCCAACTCGAACATCGTCGCTCCCAACCTCGTGGTTGTGCTGCCTCACTAACCTGGCAGCCTCGACAC
>CAVRMO010000006.1:0-154486 GCA_963722405.1 uncultured Acidobacteriaceae bacterium | reverse complement strand
ACAAACGCCCTCCTAAACAGGAGGGCGTTTCTCTTGTTCGAAAATCCAGCTCGCGAGCTGTGTGAGAACTAAGTTCCCGGGGACGACGGTGGCATAAACCGCAAGAATCCAGCCCCGCAGCGGCGACTCAGAGTAGCCCAGCGTGCAGCCGAGGCGCAACGCTGGGTCGGGTGGGTGTAGGATTCGAGCCCCGTAGGGGCGCCGGAGTTCCCCACACAGACTCTTTGGCTCCTGCGATCCTTTCCCGTAATAGAGAGAACTCTTCAGCTGCATCTTCAGCCGCCGAGGTGAACTCCACTATTTCGCCTCTCCCAACTCGCGCGCCACGCTATCCAGAACCCCATTGATAAACTGCACCGACTCGGGAGTCGAAAATCGCCGCGCGATCTCCAGCGCCTCATTGATCACTACCGGCTTCGGCGTCCCCGGAAATCCCAGGAACTCGGCGATCCCTGCACGCAACACATTGCGATCGACGGCGGCCATGCGGTCCATGCGCCAATGTTCCGCGTTCTTCTCGATCAGTTGATCGATCTCCGCTTCACGCTCCGACGCCACGCGAAACAAATCGTCCGCAAACCCCCGCACTTTTTCGTCCAGGTCCTTGCGCTCGCTCCAGAAAGTCTTGCGCACGTCGTCGGTCGTCTGCTTGCCCATGTCGAGTTGAAACAACATCTGCAGCGCCAGCTCCCGTGACTTTCTGCGAGTGCCTGATTTGCTCATCGTTTCCCCGCAGTCACACCGGCAGTTGACTCGGCAATCTTGTCGTGCAGCGATGCCATTTCCACTGCCGCCAGTCCCGCCTCATAACCTTTGTTGCCAGCCTTCAGTCCCGCGCGATCAATCGCCTGCTCCAGCGTGTCGCAGGTCAGCACTCCGAACGCGTGCGGTACGCCAGTTTCCTGCGCCGACTGTCCGATGCCGCGCGTGACTTCATTGGCAATCACGTCGTAGTGCAGCGTACCGCCGCGCAACAGACATCCGATACAAGCAATCGCGTCATACTTTCCGCTCGTGGCCAACTGCCGCGCCACTGAAGGAATCTCAAATGCTCCCGGCACGCGCACAATTGCCACGTTGCCTTCGGCTGCGCCCGCCTGCCGCAGCGCCAGCAACGCGCCATCCAGCAGCCGCTCGGTGATAAACGAATTGAAGCGGCTCACGACGATGGCGAACTTCTTGCTCTCGGCGTTGAGCGACCCTTCGATTCCTGTCTTTGTGTTGGCATAAGTCAGAAACGTAACCTTCATCCCGCTGACTTCAACTGCGAAAAAGCGAGAACCATCGGGTGCATCGGCAATCTCACGCAACACTTTGACATCGCGCTTTCGTGCGATCTCCCACGCAGCATCGGCGTCTGAAACCTCAACGGCCAACTCAGTCAGCGGAGTGCTCGCGCTGGCGAGAAACTCGATCGTTCCGCGCGGCGCCTCCAGTTGATAACCTTGCGTGCTGCCATCGTCACACTCGCGACCCGGCACGGCCGCCCCCAGCGCGCGAAACAACTCAATCGCAGGCTGCAGGTCTTCACGGGTCTTCCCCAGCACGTGGGGAACAATAAAATTGCGGATCATAGAAGTCCATTGTAGCCGGAGGGTGGGGTATATTCTCATGGCGAGTCGATCTCTGAAATGAACAATCCCCTCTTCTTGAACCATTCGGGCGAAGATACTCCATTCGCGAGATAACTCCCTCAACTTCTGCGCCCGGCCGGATTGGATCGTTTGGCTCGACGTCAAACGGTTGCAGCCGGGCGATCGTTGGGGACAAAAGATCGAAGATGGCCTGCGTCAGGCCACGGCCATGGTGTTGTATGTGGGTAAGTCCGGGGTGCGGCATTGGGTCGATCAGGAAGTGGGCGTCGCCCTCGATCGCAGTACGAAGGACCCGGATTTCCGGCTGATTCCGGTTCTAGGAGAGGTGCTCGAATCCGGAAGACCTGCCGTTGTTCCTGAAGCAATACCAGTGGCTCAATCTTCGAGAGGGATGGAGCGGCGCCGCCCTGATTGTTCAGTCCCATGACATCCTTTTACAAAGTGTCCCGGGACTAGACACTGATTTTGGCCGGGTGGTTCTTTTGATTTTCACCGACAACTGGCCACTGAGTCCTGCACGCAGCCTAGTACCAAAAGAGCCAGCCTTGAGCTTGTCGAGGGGGTCGCCCTTTTGGGGAACCGGGGATTCGCAAACATGTCAAACGCATCCTGTGTCCTGCGTCCTATCCCGCCGGACTTCTCTCCGCTAAATATGCTTCATGAGGCAAAGGGATTGGTGTCTCTTGCCCGCCCGCTTCGGCGGGCAATCCATCGCTCATCTATAGCCTAGGCTTCCTTAAGCGATTTAGCGAAGCAGCGTAGCAGCTATGTAAAGCAGCTTGACTATGTAGGATTCGCTTGCATAGGTCGCTGATTCTAAAACAATTTGCAAGTGTGAGATGGTGTTATAGTTGTGTAGAACGAAGAAATGGAAGGAACTCGGTCTATGAACATCGACTCCGCCTGGGACGACAATCAGCCCATTTATCGCCAAATCCGGGACTTTGTAGTCACCACGATCATGGACGGCAGTCTGCCGGAAGGCGAGGCTTTGGCATCCGTCCGCCGCCTGGCGGCCGAGTTTCGGGTGAGTCCCCTGACCGTCCTCAAGAGCTATCAGCAGCTCGTCAACGAAGGCCTGATCGAATCGCGTCGAGGACTCGGCATGTTCGTCATCCCGGGCGCCCGCCAACTAGCGCTGGCGGCGGAACGGGAAAGGTTTTTGCAGGAGGAATGGCCGCGCGTGTTCGACACCCTCCAGCGACTCGGCCTCAGCTTGGAAGAACTGCTGAAGGGCGCATGACGGGAGTCAGGATCTGAGGCCACCGGACCTCGATCTTTCCTCAAAGAGTGGTGAAACAGCTGGGCTCACCGCCCTGAATGGGCGATCCGTCACACAATCCAAAACCAGTACCGTTTGGGGCACTCGATTCTGATCTAACCACTAACCACTATCCACTATCTTCCCTTAAACTGCGCCGCCCGTTTCTCCAAAAACGCCTTCGTACCTTCGTTCTTGTCTTCAGTGGAGCAGCAAACGGCGAAAAGGGTCGCTTCAAGATAGAGGCCTTCGGCGAGGGTCATGTTGAGGCCATGGTTCACCGCCTCCATGGCGTACTGCACGGCCAGCGGAGCGTTGGCGATGATCTTGGCGGCGATGGCTTCAGCGCGCGGAATGAGTTCGGCCGCGGGCACAACTACGTTCACCAACCCGATGCGCAAGGCCTCGGCGGCGGAGATCATCTCGCCGGTGAGCACGAGCTGCTGCGCCACGCCTTTGCCCACCAGCCGCGACAGCCGCTGCGTGCCGCCGTAGCCGGGGATGAGGCCGAGCTTGACCTCGGGCTGGCCGAGCTTGGCGTTTTCGCTGGCCAAGCGCATGGTGCAGGCCAGCGCCAGCTCGCAGCCTCCGCCGAGCGCGAAGCCGTTGATGCAAGCAATGACCGGCTTTCCCAGGTTCTCAATGGAGTCGATGATGGCCTGGCCGCGGTGGGTGTACTCCTTGGCCGAGATGGGTGACTGCTGCGCCAGCTCGCTGATGTCGGCGCCGGCGACGAAGGCCTTCTCGCCCCCTCCGGTGAGGATGACCACGCGGACTTCAGCGTCGTCTTTGGCGGCGGCGAAGGCCTGGCGCAGCTCTTCCATAGTGGCCATGCTCAGAGCGTTGAGCACCTTGGGCCGATCAATGGTGATGTAGGCTATGTGATTCTTCGTTTCGAGATGGAGGTTTTGGAAGTCAGTCATAAGCCCTCAGAGCAATTGGTAATTAGTGATTAGTACTTGGCAATAAGCAGTAAGCAATAAGCAAAAAGTTTGCGACGAAGAAAGGTACGAATGGCGAACCGCTCTACACAAAATTCCCTGGCACCGGGTTCTTCGGATCGGTGTAATCGTAGAAGCCCTTGCCGGTTTTGCGGCCGTACCAGCCCGCCAACACTAGGCGCTTCAGCAACGGAGGCGCGGCAAAACGGCGCTCCTTGAACTCGTCGTACATGACATGCGTGATGTAGTAGGTGGTGTCGAGCCCGACAAAATCGAGCAACGTGAACGGCCCCATAGGGTAACCGCAGCCCAGCTTCATCGACTCGTCGATGTCGGCGATCGAGCCCACACCCTCTTCGTAGGCGCGAATGGCGTCGAGCAGGTACGGCACCAGCAGTCGGTTGACGATGAATCCCGGCTTATCGACCGTGCGCACCGGAATTTTTCCGAGCCTCTTGCCGAACTCGACGGCGGTCTCGAAGACTTCTGGCGCAGTCGCGATGGTCTTCGCCACTTCGACCAGCTTCATCATCGGAACCGGATTGAAGAAGTGCAGCCCAAGAAAGCGCTCGGGACGCTTGGTCGCCGTCATCAACTCGGCCACGCAGATAGACGAAGTGTTGGTGGCGAAGATGCAGTCTGCCTTTACGCGCGAGTCGAGTAGCGTGTAGATATGCCGTTTCTCGGCAACGTTTTCGATGATGGCCTCGATGATGATGTCGCGGTCGGTGAGATCGGCGATGCTGGTGCTGCCTTTGAGGCGCGACTGCGCTTCTTTCTTTTGCTCGGCGGTGAGGCCACCCTTTTCGACGCCGCGCTCGACCAGGCGCGACAGCGACTTCTCGATGCCGGCAAAGCCTTTCTCGAGAAATTTCTGCTCTTGCTCGAGCACCACGACGTCGAATCCGGCCGCGGCCGCGACCTGCGCGATACCCGAGCCCATCAAGCCGCAACCGAGTACGCCAACTTTCTTGATTTCCATGATTGCCTCGCAAACCTAGTTTCGAGTTTTAAGTCTCAAGTAAGTCTCGTATCAGGGCACGAACTTCAGTCGTGCCGATAGTCTCAGTTTGTTGTCGGGCTTTAGCCCCTGCTTTCTTTTGTTGTGCCAAATAGTCGAAGCAGAAAGGATAATCCTGAGGGGCGTTGACCAACCCACGTTTTACAGGGTTTTCGGCAATGTATAGATGATGGATTGCAAAGCTCTCACGATCATCCACCCGTACCTGGGAAAACCCGCGCTGCCAGACCTCGCCGGAAAAACCGAACTCTTTCTTCATTCGATACGAAAAGCCACCCTTGATATATTGCATTGCTTTTTCAATCGACGTGTCAGCATTGACTGTCATCCGTATGTGAACATGGTCGGGCATGACTACGAAATCGTGCACTTGGAACTTCTTCGCCGCGACGTAGGAACGCAAGACATCGATAAACAACTTGGCGTTCCGTTCAGACTGACGGAGTGCACGGCCCATGCTGGTTTTCGTCGTAACAAAAAACGTTCGCGAAGGACGAACAATATTTCTCGAATTCGAATTGCGAGTAAGTATAGCCATATGCAGGGGCTAAAGCCTTTTCAATCCGCACAGTGTGCGACATGGCTAAAGCCATGCCCTGATACGAAACCACGGCTCAAGATTTGGTCGTTCCACCAACCCTTCTCACCACGATTGAGTTCGTGGCCTGGTGCCCACCGACCGTTACCTCTCCAGGTTCTCCACGATAATGGCGATGCCCTGGCCGCCACCGATACACGCGGTCGAGAGGCCGTAGCGCGCTTTGCGGCGACGCAATTCGTAGAGCAGCGTGATCAGCAGCCGCGTCCCGGTCGCGCCCAGCGGATGGCCCAGTGCGATCGCCCCGCCATTCACGTTGGTCTTCGCCGGATCGAGCCCGAGTTCCTTCATCACCGCCAGGCACTGCGCAGCGAAGGCCTCGTTCAGTTCGATCAGGTCGATGTCCGACAACGTCAGACCAGCTTTCTTCAGTGCGATACGCGTCGCCGGAACCGGACCCGAGCCCATGATTTTAGGATCGACGCCCGCAATGCCCCAGCTCACGATGCGACCCATCGGCTTGAGGTTGCGCTTCTTTGTGTCGTCGAGAGACATCACGATCACTGCCGCTCCGCCGTCCACGATTCCGCTGGCGTTGCCTGCTGTGACGGTGCCAATCTTGCCAAACGAAGGCTTCAGCTTGGCCAGACTCTCGAGCGTGGTCTCGGGGCGGCGATGATCGTCCTCGGTAAACATCTCGCCGGTCGGCTCGCCGCGCTTGTTGCGCAGCGCAACTGGCGTCAGCTCTTCCTGGATACGTCCCACCTTGTAGGCTGCATCGGCACGCTGCTGGGAACAGAGCGCATACTCATCCTGCATTTCACGGGTGACGCCCTGCTGGCCAGCGTAAGTCTCAGCGGTAACGGCCATAGGCATGTTGCAGTAGCTATCGGTGAGCGCGACAAAGAGCGAGTCTTCGAGCTTGCCTTCCCCGAAGCCGACGCCCCAGCGCATGCCGCGAATCACGTGCGGGGCCTGCGACATCGACTCCATGCCTCCGGCCAAGACAGTCTTGGCCTCGCCGAGTTGGATCATCTGGGCCGCGGTCACTACCGACTGCATGCCCGAGCCGCACAGCCGGTTCACCGTGAGGGCTGGAACTTCGATGGGCACTCCGGCTTTGAGGGCCACGTGACGCGCGCCATAGATGGAGTCGCCCGAGGTTTGTTGGGCGTTTCCGATGACGCAGTGATCGATCTCGGAGGGATCGACCCCGGAGCGCTGCATAGCTTCCGAGGCGGCTATCGCGCCCAGGTCCATGGCAGTGAAGTCGCGCAGCTTGCCGCAATAGCGTCCCATGGGAGTGCGAGCACCGTTGACGATTACGATTTCAGGAAATGAGTTCGACATGGCTGGATAGGTTGAAACTGCTTGAGCAAACCGACAAGTCTAGCAGCACCTAAGAAGGGGAGCAAATGAAGGGTGTGAGATCTGTGAGATCGGCAAAAGTGATGGATTTTGCGTAATTTGCCTGCCCGCCGGGATTTTTTTCAGCGGCTTAGCCGGAAATTGTTCGTATGTAATTTATTCTTTATATATTTACGGCTATCCATTTCTGCCAGTGGGACTTAGGCAGATCAATCGGGGCGGGTGCTCCAAGGTTCTCCATTGGCCACAGATTGGAGTTATCGGGGTTCGTGGCTGAGCCGCATCCCGCTCAGGAGCCCTTTGCTAAAGTGGGATGCGGCTTCCGAGATTGAGCGCTACCCCTAGAAGACGTAGATTGTGTCGAACTGCAGTCGGGTCAGCCAGGGCTCGGTTTGACCAAGAGCGTTCACGCCGAGGGGCCTGCCGATCAGAGCCGTGAATCCGACCTGTACGCTCTTCTGGAACATGTAGAAGATGTCGAAGCGGTGCTCGGTAACGTTGGTTCCCTGACGCATCTCGCTGTAGTCGAAGTTGCTGATCACAGCTTCGCGCTCAATGAAGATGCGCGCATAGCCGGCCTGCCAGTCGCCTTTGTTCAGCAGGCGTCCGGTGCGGGCTTCCAGCCAGTAGCCGCGACGCTGATTGGCGTTGCAGGCGAAGTTCGTCGTCTCGGTGAAGACCAGAGTGGCCGTGTTTGCGGGCTTTGGCATGATGTTGCCGACATTGGCGCAGGCGCGGGTGTTCTGCACGTAGTCGCCGATGACGCTCACGGGAAACTTGGCGTTGCCGGTATCCCAATCGAGGCGCGCCAAGGTGTCGAAGAGGCCGAACTTCGAGTTGAATTGCGCATTCACGATGTTGGTCACCCCGGTCGGGTACGTTTTGCCGTTAATGGTGACGATGTTCGCCGAGGATAAGGTGGTAATGGAGTTCTGCGGCGTGTTGCCGGTTCCCAAGACGAGCGATCCAGCCCACGGAGTTGCCGGGTTCTTGGCGCTTGCTTTGGCTAGTGCCTGGGCAATCGTGTCAGCATTCTGGAAATCGTAATATCCGGTGTACGCACTGAACTGAATGTGTGGCGCGATCGCCCAAGTGGTTTGCAATTGAGCGCCGTAAGCCATGCTCTGGACGATGTTCTTGTTGGTCACACCGGTACCGGCCTCTTCGGCAAAGGGCAGTTCGAATCCGACCACGGCAATACGCTTAAGCACCGGAGTGTTCTCCAGGTTGAAGGCAAGGGTCTGGGCCGCGCCTTCGGGGTTGAGGTCTTTGTCCCAAGTCAGCTCGGTGTTGTACCAGGGATAACGAAACTTGCCCGCGGTGAGCGTAAGCGGCTTGAACCAACTAGGATCGTAGTTCACGTATGCCTGGTCGAGAGCAAAGGCCTTACGCGTGTAGAAGACGCCCATCGTCGAATTGGTTGAGGTTGGGTCGTTGACGTCTCCACTGGCAAGCGAGATCCCAGCCTGAAACTGATCGCTCAGGTCGGCGAATATGTTGAAGCGAGCGCGAATGCGCGCACGGTTGCGATCGAGGGAGCCATCGGGAGGACCCCCGAAAAACGGTTCTTCGCGAATACGAACGTCACCGCTGAAGGAAAGCGGCCCAAGACCCTTCATTCGCCGCTCAAGGTTCCGGATACGTTCGTCGGAGCTTCCCGCATTTTGCGGTGCCTGGGGAAGGGGCTCGGGCAGTGCAGCGCCAAACGCGAGGCCCTTCGGCGCAGCGACGGCCTCGGATCCCAGCACAGGAGAGCGGAGATCGGTCAGAGACCCTCCGGTTGGGTCGTCGGGCCCTGCTCCCACGCTTTGATACTCGAGAGCGGAGATGCGCGCCTGCTGTTGCTGGACGAGTTGTTTGAGTTGCTCCAGTTCCTTCCGCAACTCTGCGTTCTCGTTGCTGGTTGTGGCAGCCGAATCCACTTCAGTCGGCGAATCGGTTTCAGGGGTGGCGGCGCGGCCTGTGACGGGCAGGAAGAAAACAGTCGCAAGCAAAACGACCGCGGGGAAAGCTTTTCTGAGGGTAGTCGACAAGGTGAACCTCGCTATCTCTGAAGTTGGTGGCGACGAAGCCCGATGCTGTGCGCGTCGCCTCGCCATAAAATCGCCACTGCACAAGCTCGATAATACCTATCTACAAACTAGAGATTATGCTTCGCAAAAATGCTCAAACACCCAGCGCCCTGAATACGGACGTCTAGGTAGAGGGGGCCAGTCCCCACTTGTACTGCAACCGGCGTTCGATAGAGCTGAAAACCAGGCCGTCGATCAAGAAGCCGATAGCGATGATCAGGATCATCACCGCGATGACCTGGCTCATGTCGTTCAGGTCACGTCCCATCATCAACAATTGCCCCAGACCCAAGCTGACGAAAATCATCTCTCCTGCAATCAATGAGCGCCAGGCGAAAGCCCATCCCTGTTTCAGGCCTGTAAGCAAATAAGGGAGGCTGGCGGGAAAAAGCACAAAGAGAAACAGCTTGAGTCCACGGGCACCGAGATTGCGTCCGGCCATGGCGTAGATTTTCGGCATCTGCTTGCGGCCGGTTTCCATGCTGATGGTCACGGAGAGCACCGAGCCCATAACAACCACAAAGAGAATGGCTTTTTCGGAGAGCCCGAACCAAAGGACTGCCATGGGCAGCCAGCAGATGCTGGGCAGACTCTGCAAGCTGACCAGCAAACCGCCGAGGGTCTGCTCGAGGAATTTGCTACTGGCCATTCCCAGGCCCAGAACTATGCCGATGACTACCGACAGCGCATAACCGATGGCGATGCGTTTCATGCTGACGACGATGGCGATCCAGAAACTGTGGTCGGCAAACCCTGCCCAGAGGGCCTGCAGCACTCCTTGCGGAGGCGGAAAGAGATAGGGCGGCCAGATGCGAAGGCGCGCAATGAGAAACCAAATCCCGAGGATGAGAGCGTAAAACGCTGCCTGCCTGGCTACTGATTTCATGGACGTAACTTGTATTCCTGTTCGAGACTTTTGTTAATTTCCTCGCGCAAGTCATCGAGGATGACCTTGGCGCAATGGGTGACGCTGACGTCTTCGATCTGGCGGGGTCGGGGCAGGTCAACCAGAAGCTCGCGCTTGATGCGTCCGGGACGGAAGGTGAACAAGGCCACGCGATCACCGAGCCTCGCCGCTTCGCGCACGTTATGGGTCACGAAGATGATCGTGCGCCCGGTTTCCTCCCAGATGCGCTCCAGTTCGTCGTGCAGCAAGTCACGGGTCTGGGCATCGAGGGCGGCAAAGGGTTCGTCCATGAGGAGGACGTCAGGTTCCGTGGCGAGAGCGCGGGCCAACGCCACGCGCTGACGCATTCCGCCGGAGAGCTGGTGGATATAGCTGTCTGCAAACTGTGACAGTTGCACGAGGCGCAGATAGTATCCGACCTTCAGCTTACGCTCCGCCTTCGGAACTCCCTTCATCTTCATGCCGAACTCGACGTTGTCCGCGACAGTCAGCCAGGGAAAGAGACCCAGTTCCTGAAAGATCAGAATCCGGTCGGTGCCCGGAGCATGTACTGGTTGGCCATCGATTAAGACGGCGCCCGAAGTGGGCTGCTGCAGCCCGGCGATCAAATAGAGCAGGGTGGACTTACCGCATCCGGAGGGCCCGACAATGCAGAGAAACTCGCCGGTTTTGACTTGCAGGTTGATGCAGTCGAGCGCGAGCAGTTCCGATCCGTTGGTCTTGTAACGAAGAGTGATGTCTTTCAGCCAAACCTTCGGAACCGCTTCGTCAGCAACTTGTTGTGCCGGTGCGGCAGCGGAGACCCAAGCCGCTACGGCTGACCCATCGGAAGATCGGGGGAAAGGCTGGAAAGAAGTTGTCATTGGATGGCCTTCTTTTTCTTTTCCGCCAGGACCTGGTTCAACAGACTCAAGTCATACAGGCCGGACAGATCCGGCATCTGGCGGCCAAGGAAACCCGCATCGAATGCGGAGTGGGCCGAGGTGAGCAAGGAGCTGCGAATCGGATCGTAGGTAACGTCCATGCGGCTGAAGGCTTCGTCGATCGTCGCCGGCGGTAGGGCCTTGCCGGTCTCCTTCTGGATTTGCGCGTTCAGGATCTTCTTGGCTTCGGGCAGGTTTCCGTTGATCCACTCGGTCAACTCGAAGTTGGCGCGAATCCAGCTCTTCACCACATCGGGATGCTCGCGCAGAAATTTCTGGCTGACGATGAGGTTAGTGATCACGAACTGGTGGTTCGGCCACAGGTCGCGCTCATCGAGAAAAAGGTGGCCGTTGCCTTCGCGGATCAGGCGCGTCGCCCAGGGCTCGGGGGCCCACGCTGCATCGAGTTGCTGCTTCAGAAAAAGCGTGAGCTGGTCGGGATTCGCCATCGGCATTACCTGCACGTCGCCGCCCTTGTCGATGGGCTTCATGCCGTGCGCTTTCAGCCATGCCCGCAAGGCCACGTCTTGCGTGTTGCCCAGTTGGGGCGTAGCGACCTTTTTGCCATGAAAGTCTTCTGGCTTGTTGATACCGGAGTCGTTGCGAACTACAAGAGATGCGCCACCGCTGGCCGCGCCGGAGACGACTTTCAGCGCTTCGCCCTGGGAGCGCACATAGCCGCTGACGGTGGGATTTGGGCCTATATACGCCATGTCAATGGCTCCGGCGAATAAGGCCTCGATGGCCGAAGGTCCGGCGTTGAAGATCTTCCAATCGACCTTGACGTGGGGGCCCACGGCTTTCTCGAAGGCCCCGTTGGCCTTTCCGATCATGGCCTGGGGATGCGTGATGTTCGGGAAGGCGCCGACGCGGACGGTCGTGGTCTGGCCGGATGCAATTGCGGCCATCGACAAAAACAAGGCTACGAAGACGAGTGGCCTTAGCTTCATGGACTAATCCTTGCCCCCTCTAGGGGTCGCGACCATCGACAAGACCTGTGCCGGGTTGTCTTTCTTGGCGCGCGCCTTCTTGCTTCGCTTTGAAGCGTCGTCTTTGATGATGTCGGCTAGCGAAGTCTTCTCCAGAATGCGGGCCGCGGCGTCGCGAACGTCGAGAAACACCTGGTACAACGCCCGGTGCTCGACGTCGCTTTCGATAAGGGAGCGGAGCTGTTCGGCGTCACCGAAGGGCGCGAGGGCCCCGTCCATCAGGCGAATGATCTCGGCGAGATAGATTTCCGACGGAGGCCGGCGCAGGCGATAGCCACCCTTGGCACCACGGACGCTCTCCACCATGCGCGCATTCTTCATTTCGAGCAGGATGAGCTCTAGAAACTTCTCCGGCAGGCCTTCGTCGTAGGCGATGTCGCGGATACGGATCGCGCCTTCGTTGTAGCGCCGTGCCAACCGCATCATGGCCTGCAGAGCGTAGAGGCCCTTCTGGGAAATTTTCATCCGCCTCGCCCTCCGTCGAGTCTTCATAGTATACCAATAATGTCAATCAATATAGTAGACTATTTCCAGACGTGAAGGAAGTTGCGCGGCTGGCGTCCTTTAAGAAGTAGTTTTCAGGCGCTTGCGGCGCTGCTGCCATTCGTCGCTGTTCAGGATGCCTGGGCCGGCTTCGATCAAGCGAGGCAGCATCTGGAAGACCGAAACCGGGGTCCAGCGCTTGCCCTGGCGGGTGCGGAAGCCGCGGCGGTTCAGCTCTTCGGCGATGCCGGAGTAAGGGCCGTCCTGGATGGTCAGCTCCATGATCTGGAACAGGACCTCGCGCTCGGTAGGATTCTCTTCTAAGTGGGCGCAGTCGCCAGACACCTGCAGACCGAACGGAACTTCGGGGGCGGGGGCGGTGTGGGCAGGAGCCTCAGCCGCAATTTCGCGTTCCCACTCGATGGCAACGGGCTTCCATCCGGCTTCAAGCTGTCGTTTGAATTCGTCGGGCCCAAACTGGCCTGCAATCAACTGCCGTGTGCGCTCAAAGTTGGCCATAGTCTCCCTGCTTTCGTGGAGCTTCGGTCTCTACGAGTGCAGTTGCGATGCCAGAAAAGATGGCGTGGATGTTATTGCAGGACGGGCATTTGTGAACGCGACGCGGGAATCGCCAGGCTCTGGGTTGTCCAGCAGCGCGACGAAGTGTACGAAAGTGGGCAGCGATTTACTGGAGCAGGTCGGTCAACGAATTGCCCCAGAACTCGCGTCCACCTGCGAAGCTTTGTTCGCAGACTGAGCAGTACCAGTCAGGACTGTTAGGGCGGACGCATTGTCCATTGAGCACGAAACCGTCGCGGCTGATCTCGAGTTGCTGGCCTGATCGGGCCAGGCCGTCGGCGACGTTCTTGACATCGTGGCTGCTGTTGCACCGTGGACAGGTTGGGGCTGGGGCATGCTTCATAGGGTTCCTTAGTCGGCAGCGGCTGTGGCCAGCGAGCGCTTGTCGGTCTTGCCAGTCATGGTGCGGGGAAGGCTGTCAACAAAGGTGAAGGTGCGGGGAATCTTGTAAGGCTCCAACACCTCGCGGCAGGCCAAGCGCAGACCGCTCTCGTCCAGCGGCACTCCCAACTTGCGTTGTACAAAGGCGTGCAGGCGAACTCCGCCACGCTGGTCGGGCAGCGCTACTATAGCAACCTCCTCGACGCCTTCGATTCGCTCCAGCGCGTTTTCGATCTCGACGGGATAAATCTTCTCACCCGCGACCTTCACCATCTCGTCGGCGCGGCCGGATATGTAGAGATAGCCGTCGGCGTCGAAGAACCCCTTATCTCCGGTGTAAAGCGCACCGTTACGAATCTTCTTCGCCGTGGCTTCGGGATCGTTGAGGTATCCCAGCATGACGTTGGGGCCTTCGACACAGATCTCGCCGATTTCACCCAATGGGCACACAGCGCCGTCTTCGCTGCGAATGGTCACCGTGGTTCCGGGCAGCGGTTTGCCGACGCTGGCGGGGCGGTTGGTTTCCGAAATGTTGAGTGACACTACCGGCGCGAGTTCCGTAGCACCGTATCCCGGAAGCACGGGATGTCCGAAGCGTGCAGTAAATTCGCGCTCGGTGATGTCGGGCAGACGCTCGGCTCCGGCGATGCAGAGCCACAGCGAACTGGCGTCGCAGGGCGTGGGATCCATTGCCAGCACGCGATATTGGCTGGGAACGGCCACAATAGTGGTCACGCGGTGCTGCTCGATCAGGTTAAGCACGGTGCGGGGCACGAACCGCTCGGCGATCACGACGGTTGAGCCGTTCACCAGCGGCAAGAGGATCGTCACCGTCAAACCGTAGGCGTGAAACAGCGGCAGGATAGCCAGCATCACCTGGCGATCGTCGAAGCCGGTCGCTTCGCAACATCCTTTGATGTTGGAGATGATGTTTCGCTCGCTGAGGGCCACGGTTTTCGGGCGGCCAGTTGTCCCGGAGGTATAAAGCAGCACAGCCGCCTCATGGGTGCGCGACTGAGGAGCGAAGTCTGACATCGTGGGATAGGCCGCATCGAGTACGGCATGCGGCACTCCTGCCTCGGCGAGCTTAGGGGCGAGGTCGGCGGAAGTGAAGATAGTCGTCAGACTCGCCTCGGCAAACATGAACTTCAGCAGCGGAGCGGGGGCCAGGGTGGGAAGTACGGCGACGGTTTTCCCTGCCCATAATGCACCCAGAACGTACGGGGCGAAGTCGAGCGAGTTGGGCAGGAAGATGCCGACAGTATCTCCGGCAGCCTGATGCGCGATGTGCGCCGCCGCTGACTGCGCGCGTCGGATCAACTCGGAGTAGCCGATCTGCTGTTCGCCCGCGACGAGTGCCGGCTTATCGGGGAACTTCTCCGCCGATTCTCGGACTTCGGCCACAATGGCGCTGGTGCTCATGGCTCACCTGAACGTGGAAAGATTGCGACGGTGGGGAGTTTACACCTTCGCGCGAGGGAGCGCTGCGCGAGCTGGTGGGAAAATTCAACGCCGAGCAGAAACAGGAAATGCTGCGGGTTGCTCACCGCAGCATCGTTGGTGAACTTCGGGATGACGATTACAGCGTGGCGAATGCGTTATCGATGGTGCGCACGACGTGGTCCTGAAGGTGCTGAAGATCGTGTCCCAACTTGCGGATCGCATCGCGGGCCGCAGGACTTTGCGTCAGCGAACTCAAACCCGACACGTCCTGCGTCGAAACTACAACGTTCACGTTATTTCTGATGTTCTGGTTCGCCCGCTGGATCAGGACCGTCTGGACCTGTTGGGCGGCAACTTTCGTCCGCACGCACTGGACTGCGACTCGGCCTTGGACGGCGGCAAGCACTGGCTGATCGATGTCGGACGGCACATTGAACTCGAAATCAATCGGGATCGGAGTGCTGGGCGCAGCGGGCGGGTTGGGAAACACAAATTTCCACTTGTGGGATTTCTCCATCGCCTTCTGGGCCCGCTCCATGGCACGAGCGCTGACTTCCACGGCCCGCTCCGAAGCCCGCGCACTCAGTTCCTGCGCCCGCTCCTGGGCCCTTGCGCTCATTTCCGCTGCATGCTCCTGCGCCTTCGCGCTCATTTCGGCAGCCCGTTCCTGCGCGCGTTCGGCTGCGCGGAGATTATGCTCCTGGGCCCTGAGCGCGGTTTCCTGGGCGCGTAATGCCCGGTCCTGCTCGCGCTGCACGGCTTCGCAATTTCTCTCAGCCACTTGCTCGGCAACCAACGCCTGCGACTCGGCGACTTTTTCGTTAGCGCGGACCAACACCGGCAAATTCAACTCGGCTACCATCTGCTGCTCTTCGGGAATGCCGCGATCGACAAAGGGACGAACTTTGGCGACGAGCTGATCGGCGACGTAATGTTTGGCACAAGCGAGGTCGGCCCGTAATTCAGCACCCGTGCGGGGCAGCTTAGCCAGGTATTCCGCGCGGAATTCCCGGGAGAAGATCGCAAAGGTTGCCACCAGGGCCAAGGTCGCTACCAGATACCGACGCTCCATACTGCCTCCTCGCTGCTCATAAGACGTTAGAACCTCGCGATCGTTAGTGAACTTTTTTGTTCTCGCGTGCAGATTCCGCAATCTCAATAAATAGCAAATACACGTTGCGTGCCAAACTCGGGCCGCCTGCAAGTCGCTGTAGCACCGATAGATATAAGCTATTGTGAATGGAGCGTGAACAGCAGGCCGTCCAAATTCAGAAGAGTTTGTCCATCAGCGGACAGTACGCGCAGCCCGATCACGCGGATAAAATCTTGGTATTCGATTTTGGTGCTACGCTTTTGCGATTATGACTGCCGACGAAGTCCGAGGAATGCTGAAACTGACTCCGCTGCAACTGGAAGGCGGCTTCTTCCGCGAAACCTATCGCTCACGCCGGATGGTGTCGAAAGAGTATCTTCCCGAGTGCACTTGCGGTTCGCGGTCGATCGGAACAGCGATCTATTACATGGTCACACCTGAGACGTTTTCAACCTTGCATCGGCTGCCGGGAACTGAGGTCTTTCACTTTTACATGGGAGACCCAGCGGTGATGTTGCAACTGCATCCCGACGGTAGTTCACGCACGGTGACACTCGGCAGCGATCTTGCGAACGGCCAGGAGCCGCAGGTTGTTGTGCGCGGCAATGTGTGGCAAGGATGCAGACTCGCGCCCGGTGGCAAGTGGGCACTGATGGGAACGACCATGTCTCCGGGGTTCGATTATGCCGACTACCAGACCGGCGGGCGCGATGAGTTGATGGCGCAGTATCCCACAATGGCGGAGTTAATTCGACAGTACACCTTGAAATAACAAAAGTTGAGCAGTCCGGTCCCCCCCAACTTCTAACGCAAGGAGAATGGAGAATGGGCAAGGTATTAGTCGGGGAAACCGAAAACTTCAAGCCCTTGGCGGCGACCTACCAAACGCTGACAGGCCAAACTGATGCCTTCACTCAGTTCCTGACACTGCTCAACAATTTTTTCCCGCAGGGCACGAGCAATCCAAAATCTGGCAAGCTCGAGGTACCAAATCCGTTTCCGCGGCTTTACTCGGCCGGACGCAGCGTGAGCTTTGTGGAACGGAGTTATCCCTCCGAGATCCGGTAACACTGAACACCGGTGAAGCGTATGTATCGCGCTGTTCGGGCTTTGCCCCAAGCGGTTGTACCAATCATTGTCGGGCTGCCCCAGCAGATTGTGGATTTGGACAAGCCAGCTTTGCATGGACCGTGAATGGCGTACCGATGGGTGGCGAAGTGAGCGTGCTCGTCACCTTGACTGGCCAGGATATCCATGGCTCGCAGGTCGAGAACCAGGATCTGGTTTATTCATGGACAACCAATTCCGTGATTCGGCTGAGCGATCAACTCGTTCTAACCTCCAGCCAGCCTTTCGGTCAGTTCGCGTTGACTATCGGATGCGTCGCGATGGGGATGTTCGCGACGGCTGACAGCGAGAGCGCTACGCTCATCGAGTATGCCGACGACCGATTGACGCAGTGGAACCAGCAGTTCTACAACGACCGGGAAGCATGCCTGGCCCCGATACTGCAGGCCATTAACCGCCGCGTCAAAGTGCATATCCCTTTCTGGATTGCGATGACGTTTCCCCGATCCCCCGCCAGGCTACTCGCAAGCGGTGCAAATCCTGAAGAATGCAGGTCAGGCGCTTGCGATCCTCGATACCTTGCCGAAACGCGAGAGACGTTGGGTCGAACGGCTTGTCGAAGCGCGGTTGGGAGCGCGCGCCAGCACGCTGCGCGAGTTGGGAGGGCGGGCTCAATCTGGACAAACTGAACAGTGATGACGGACTGAGTTGCTACTCGGGCTCGATGTGCATGATCGAAGACTTCAGCTTTCGGGGCGCCTCACCCGCACTTCCCTGTCCCGTGACACTTGCGTTCAGTCGATGAGCAGGTGCCGGGCTCGGCCAGTTCGCCATCGGGGCCGATGCAGGTCTGGGTATGCATACACCAGAACAGCCCGTCATTCGAGGGGGGCACGGTGGGGTCGTGGTCCACTCCGATGAACTGCTGCTTCCAGCGTAGCGAGGTACAGAGGGTTTCGCCGCCTGTGTCGAAGCGCTCACGGTCAAGCCACATCGTCATGCGACACCTCCCATCGCGGAACTGCCGGTGCGCCCGCTCGCAGCGTTGAGAACAGCCCGCTTCACCGCCGCCTTGGTGAGCGTGATCTTGTACTTGTTGCGGCTGAGCGGCTTGGCCTGTGCCACTGCGGCGTTCGCCGCTGCCATTGCCGTGTCGGGCGTGATGGTCTTTCCGACGAGCGCCTGTGCTGCCTCGGGCGATACCCACGGAATCGGGGCGACGTGTCCCAGCACCACGCGCGCGCTCGTCACGGTGTCTCCGTCCATCTCGAGCGCGACACTCGCCATCGACAGCGGCCAGTCGAACGCGGCGCGCTGACGCACTTCATAAGTTGCGGCCTTTAGGTTTTTCGACGGGGGCGGCACGATCAACTCGATCACCATTTCGTCGGGCTTCAAGTCGTGTTCGAGTTGGCCGTCGGCAGTTGGAATGACGAAGAATTTCTCCAGCGGCAGCTCGCGTACGCCGGTGCCACTGGCTTTGGCCGAGTAGATGCGGATCTTCGCACCGTGGGCGATCAGTACCGGCGCGATGGTCGAAGGGCTAACGAAGTAGGCGGGACCGTCGTTGCCGAGAATGGCAGAGTAGCGGTTGTCGCCCTCCACCACCATCGACTTGCCGTCTTTGGTTTTCGGCATCAGTCCCATGCCATTGCGGAAGTACCAGCAACGCGGACGCTGACACATGTTGCCGCCGATCGTCGCGAGATTGCGGATCTGCGGGCTTGCGGCTTCATTGACGGCCTCCGCCAAGACCGGACAGGCGGCGAGATCGTTTACCGACTCGGAGATTTGCTGCAAAGTCGTCAGCGCTCCGATATGCAGGCCGCTGCCGGACCGATAGGTGACGCCGCGCAGTCCGTCGATGTACTTGACGTTGACCAGGCGCTTGGGCGTGACCACATCGTCTTTCATTAGCCCAAGCAAGTCGGTTCCGCCGGCAAGGATCGCGCCCTGATCGCCGAGTAAATCGGCTACCTGCTCTTTCTTGGTGGGGCTCGCGTATTCAAACGCTTGCATGACCGCCTCCTTGTTCCAGCGCCGCGAGCACACGGTCGGGGGTGAGCGGCAGGAAGGGCACCCGCATTCCGATGGCGTTCGCCACCGCGTTCGAGATTGCAGCACCCGGAGAAACCACCGCCGGTTCAGCGAGGCCGATCACGCCACGTTCGTCGTAACCTTTGCCAGTCATCATGTGCACCTTAAGCTCGCCGATATCGCTGAGGCCCGCGAGCCGGTAGAACTCAAGGTTGGGGTTCAGCACGCGTCCGGTCACGGGATCGAGAATCTTCTCTTCATACAACGCATAGCTGATGCCCATAATGAGCCCGCCATACACCTGGCTCATCGCAGTCTTCATGTCCACGATGAGTCCGCAGTCCTGTACGGCCACCATTTTGTTGATGCGCACGATGCCGGTCTCGACATCGACAGAGACCTCAGCCATTTGCACGCCGCCCACACCGCTACTGGTCAGGTCGGGCGGTTCGTCCTTGTCGGGGTTTTTTCCTTGAACAGTCAGCGGCACCGCGCCAATTTTGGCGCAAGCCTGTTTCCACGACAGGCTGCGGCTCTTATCGCCTTTCACCTGCACCCGGCCGTCAACGGCTTCCAACTCTGTGGGTTGGGCTTTCAGCGAAGGTGCTACTTTTGCGAAAAGCGCATCGCGAGCATTTACGGCGCCGCGTCGCGTCGAAGCGGTCACACCGCCCGAGGTCGTGCTGCCTCCGCTGCCGCCAGATTGCGGATAACGGTTATTGCCGTACAACAGGTTGACGCTCTCCATCGGGATGCCAAGGGTGTCGGCGGCCACGATGGTGATGATAGTGCGCGCGCCGGTGCCCAGGTCCTGCGTACCCATCTTGATCTCGACCGAGCCGTCAGGATGGATGCTGAAGTCACAGTTACTGTTGTGCCCGCGGCCTCCCCAGGTGTGCATCGAGAACCCGAGCCCGCGCTTGATGCTGCCCGGTGTCTTGTCACCGCGCTGGTGCCAGTTCTTCTTCCATCCCATCAACTCGTCGGCGATGGCGAACTCTTCTTTGTAAGTTTGCGCGCGCGGACCCGCAATATCCATGTTCTTCAAGACCAGGGTGAGTGGGTCCATCTGCATCTTGGCCGCAAGATCATCGATGGCTCCCATGGTGATGACCGCTGCCTGTGGATGATTGGGTGCGCGCCAGGCGCGGGCGCTGCCCTGGTTAGTGGAAATGGCAGTGTTCTGTTTGCGCTGGTTGGGAATTTCGAAGATATATGGCAGCGGAGGCGTTCCGCCACCGCCCACGCCACCCGTTCCCCACGAACGCGATTCCCAGGCGACGATCTTGCCGTCCTGGTCAGCAGCAATCTTTACGCGTGCATAGGCGGACGGACGCATGCCCGCCACTTCAGCCTCAGCTTTGCGGTCAAGCATGTTCTTCACCGGCTTGCCACCCGCCTTTTTCGACAAGTTGCCGGTGTTGACGTCCCAGCGATCAACGGAAAACTTGCTGCCAAAGCCGCCGCCAACGTTTTGCTGCAAAACGTTGATGTTGCCGGCCGGGACGCTTAGCGGCTCAGCCAACTGGGCCGCAATGCCGGAAACGTTCTGCGTGGAAATGTGAACCACAACTTCTTTTTCGCCGGGCCATTCAATGGCCGCGCCGTGCGTTTCCAGGCACGCATGCACGATACAAGGAATGCCATACACGCCTTCCGACGTCACAGCCGCTGTAACGAACGCCTTGTCGGGCGAGCCCTGGGTTTGCAAGCCAGTCTTCTTATATGGCGATTTGGGCTTGTTCTCGGCGGGAACAAACTTCGCCTTTTGCAAGGCGGCGATGATGCTTGGATCCACTCCCATGCCCTTGTACGAGGCGTAGTCCTTGTCGGTCGGCTTGAAGCTGATGCCGCTCTTGCGAATGCGCGCGACGACTTCGTCGTCAGGCACCTGGTTCTCTTCCATGTCCTGAAAGTCGTCAGCGCTGACCGGACCGTTGTCGGCGGCGACCGTTTTTGGCGGCTCAGCGTCGGAGACAAAATGCGAGAGTACCTCGTACTCGACCTTGATGGCACGCAGCGCGTCTTCTGCCGTGCCTTCATCGACAGCGGCGACGCCAACGACTTCGTCGCCAGCCCAGAAAATCTCCGTGCCTGGCCCCTGGATCACCTCGACGGCTTTCACGCCGGGCATTTTTTCTGCGGCGCTGGTATCAATGCTGGTGACCTTGGCGTGGGCGTATGGGCAGCGGAGGATCTTTCCCGCCAGCAATCCTTGCGGGTTGTAGTCGTAGGTATATTTCGCGCGGCCGGAAGATTTCGAGGGGCCATCAACGCGATCAATACTTTTGCCGAGCAGTGGACGGGTTGCGGGATCGGGCCAACTGTACTGGCTCATGACTGTTTCCCTCCCGACTGGGCGAGCGCCACCGCGCGAATGCCGTCATAGGTGCCGCACCGGCAGTAGTTGCCGCTCAGGCCGTGGCGAATATCTTCGGCGGTCGGCTTGGGGTGTTGCTGCAGAAAATGCGTCGTCGCGACCACGAATCCGGGAGTGCAAAAGCCGCATTGCTGGGCGTCGTGCGCGACGAAGGCCTGCATCACCGGACTCAGGGAATTGCCTTCGGCGAGGGCTTCGATGGTGGTGATCTTCGCGCCCTGCGTGTCAATCGCCAGCACTGAACACGCGTACACAGGCTTGCCATCCAGCAGTACGGTACACGCTCCGCAGGCACCGCGGTCGCATACCCGCTTGGCTCCGGTGTGATCGAACCGTCCGCGCAGAGTGTCGAGCAAAGTGACACGGGGCTCGAGCTCCGCGCTCAGCTTTTTGCCGTTTACGTTGAGGGTGACTGGGACTTTGCCCGGTCCATGAATGGCAACTTCTTCGCCGGCGGCTTCGACCACCTTGGGTCCCAAGACCAGCGGGACCGCGGCAGTGACGGCCGAAATCTTCATGAAGTCGCGTCGCGAGACTCCCGAAGTGGTTTCGGGCTTGCGCGCGTCGTCGTCTTTCATCTTGCCTCCACGAGTGTTAGGAGCGGAGCATTTGCGTAATTAGACGTTGGCGGGAATTGTTGGTTTCACAAACCAAATTGCTTCACATTCGCGATAACCAAATTACTACGAGCGCGAGTATAACTCCGTCGGTCAAACGCGGACAGTGGCCAGGGGTCCAAGAGACGGGAGATGTTGATATCCAGAGTCGGCTGGCAGCTACAACGACGCACTGTTTCTTGATCTCTTTGCGAGTACACGAATACGAAAACAAGAAATCCGCAGATCGCGCCGACTGGAAGTCCGTATTTAAGTGCGGATAGCGCCAGACTGCCCAATTGATACAGGCGGCATTGAAGATCGCATAACTAATAATGAAACCGACAATCGCGGCGCCAGCAGAGAGGAGAAACCCTCCCATTCTTTTCGTCCGAGCACCTTCAGAATAGTTCCTTTGTCAATCCACCTTACGAAACCCGGGCAACGGATCGGACGCGCCGTCGCCCGGCCTTGAACCCAATTTCATTAGCGCCTATTTCAGCGTGTGCACGTACTTCACTACATCGCTGATCTGGGCGTCCGTGAGTTTACCTTTCATCGCGGGCATCTTGCCCTTGCCATTGGTGATGAGGGCAGCCATGTCAGCATCTGACATGCTCTGAACCTCGGGGCTGCTGAGGGGCTTGAGTCCCATGCTCTTGCCCATGCCGGTACTAGCGCTGCCGTCGGCACCGTGGCACATGGCACACTTTGCCTTGAAGGTGTCCGCGCCGGAGCTCTGTGCGGAGGCGACGATCGGAACCGCCAGAACCAGGGCCAAGCTTACGAGTGCAATTCGTTTCACCACAATCATCATTGTCTCCTTCGCCTCAACTGAGTTGCGAGTGTTGCAAAATTAAACAGATACCGTCCGGAGACGGCGCAAGTAATGTACCTCCCCGGGCTCCACTTTTCCATATCAGTTTCTCTGAGAGGGAGGGAAAAAACGCGCCGTCCGGGTGATATGCCGCAAATTGATTCCTCGCAGTCCCGTTGGGCTGTTATTACTTCGCCATTAAATCATGTACTATCAGTCGCTTAGGAAGAATGGTAGGCTCGGCCGAGTTTGGCATTCGCTGTGCCCTTGATAGTTGTATTCCCCGTTTGGGCGGAGAGGGCGCTGTGGAACCGACATTGGCAGTAATCGGCCTGAACTTCCGGACATCGCCGGTAGCGGTTCGCGAGCGGTTCTGGATTGGCGAACCCCGACGCTACGAAGCTATGCACCAACTGGTGCGGTCGGAGGGCATCGAAGAGGTGCTGATCCTGGCCACCTGCAATCGCACCGAATTCATAGTCTGGGCCAACGATGTTCCCGCCGCAGCCAACTCGGTATTACGGTTCCTGACTCACGAATACCAGTTGAAACTTTGCGACTGGTCACATTTCTACCGGCTGATGGACGACGTCGCTCTCACTCACATATTCCAGGTGGCTGCCGGACTGGACTCGATGGTGCTGGGCGAGCCGGAAATCACAGCCCATCTGCGCGAAGCTTGGGAACAAGCTCGCAAGGCCGGCACGACCGGGCGATTCCTCGACGGGATCGTGCAGAAAGCTCTGGCGGTATCGGCGCGCGTGCGCAACGAGACGACCATCGCCGACTCCACTTTGACGGTACCCTATGCGTCGGTAGAACTTTCCATTGGCGTGCTGGGAGACCTATCAGGCCGCGAAGTTCTGCTGGTAGGTGCGGGAAGGATGAGTGAACTGGCGGCGCGATGTCTGCGGAACGCCGGCGCCACCCGCCTGAAGGTGATGAACCGCACACCCGAGCGGGCGGCGGAATTCGCGCTCAAGCTCAATGCAACTGCCGTTTCCTGCGACGATCGCATCGCTCACCTTAAGTCAGCCGACATTGTGGTGTGCTCCACTTCGTGCCCTCATAGCGTTATCAGCCTGGAAGACGCTCGCCAGGTCGCCCGCGCGAGAAAAGACACGCCCCTGGTGATGATCGATATGGCCGTGCCGCGCGACATCGATCCCCGGGTGGGCGAGGTGGACGGCATCCACCTTTTCGATCTGGACGACCTCGAGCAGGTGGTAAAGAAAGATATCTATACGCGGCGCGCCTCGGCCAATGAAGCGAAGATGATCGTCGCTGCAGAGGTGCTAGGGTTTCGCCGCAGGCTTATGGCGGAGCGGGTCATTCCAACCGTCGTCGCGCTGCGGCAGCGGCTCGATGAGCTTTGCCAGCAGGAAGTAGCTTTCGTTCGCAAGGAGTACGGGCCGTTTACGGATGATCATGACCAGGTGCTGACCATCCTGGCGACGCACATCACGCAACGCATTTCGGGATCGCTTGCGCGGGAGCTGAGAGATCTTCCGGATCGCGCCGGTCAGGACATGCTGACCGTGGCGTTGCATCGCCTGTTTCAGCTTGAGTCATCCAATATGATCGAAGCCGTACAAGAGAATTGACAGTAAAGAACTACATTCGAAGGAGTCGCACATGACTGAATCTGCGCAGGACAAAAAAGCAAATACCAGTCTCGGCTTCACCAGCGTCCAAGCCTATACGCTGGCAGTCATCACGCTGGTCATCGGTATCGCAGTAGGCTACTTCGCCCGTGGATCGGCGCCCACAGCCCCGACGCCTGCGGCGACTCAATCAGCCGCAACCGCAGCACCTGCGGGAATGGGTGGCGGAGCCGGCATGGGCGCGGGGCAACTACCAGGCATCGGCAGCCAGCAACAAGGCGCAGCGTCACCTGAGATGCTGGCACAAGCCGCCCAGCCGCTGCTGGCCAAGCTGCAAACCAATCCCAAGGATTTCGAGACGCTCAGGCAAGTCGGAAATTTGTATTACGACGGACAGGCGTTTCCACAAGCCATCGAGTACTACAACAAGGCGCTCGCCATAGACCCAAAAAGTGCCGACGTGATCACGGATCTTGGTACCGCGTACTGGTACACAGGTGACGCGGACAAAGCACTGGCGGAGTTCGACAAGTCGCTGGCCATTCGTCCGAACCATCCGGGAACGTTGTTCAATGTGGGGATCGTGAAGTGGCAGGGCAAGAAAGACCCTAAGGGCGCGATCGTGGCGTGGGAAGAGTTGCTAAAGACCAATCCTAACTACGAGCAGAAAGACCAGGTTCAGATGCTGATTGAGCGCGCGAAAATGCACGGAGCAAGCGCTACTAAAGGCTAAGCAATCGTGAAGCACGGAGCGCAAGCTCCGGCGTTCGCATTCGCTCACCCCGGGACCGCCCGCGCAGAGCGTGTCCCGGGGTTTTAAACATCTGAAGCCGCGCACAAGAAAGCCGGGGAGCATTTCCCCGGCGCCATAGATTAAAACTCAAAACCAGCTACAGGTTGATCTTGCGGCGGAGCGCGCCAATAGCCCCCAGCAGTCCTGTGCCGAGCAGCAACAAACTGCCGGGCCCTGGCGTTGAAGTGCCGTTCAGATCGAGCTTGACGATGGTGCTGATGTCGAAGGGCAAGAGGTGCCAGACAGTGAACTCTTGACGCGTGTCTCGGTCTCGCTTGTCTTTTGCGACACATTAGGCTAGGAGGTTGGATGAAGAGCTCGACCCTTTTCGCGCTGCTTTGCTGGGTCGGTTTTTCTGGTTGGGCCAGCAGGGACGCCACGTGCTACCCAACGATCAAGAAAAACAGGCCAGGAGAGCATTCGTTCGAAAAGCAGATCCCCCGTGAGCCAACCCACGGGGAACGAGCTAAAGACAATCAACTTGCGTCAGGCGTGGGTGGGCATCTGGGACATGGCCTCATCCATAGCAGCTTTCATCTGTTCCGGAGTCTGGTCCTTGATATGCGTCGCGATCGACCAACTGTGGCCGAACGGATCCTGGACGGTTCCGTAGCGATCCCCCCAGAATTGATCGGCCAGCGGCATGGTTACTTTCGCCCCTGCGGCTACGGCGGAAGCGAAGACTTTGTCGGCGTCCGGCACGTAAATGTGGAGCGTCACGCAGGTGCTGGCCTTGGTCGTGGTCGGTGACAGCACACCCGCCTGCGGAACCTCGTCGTTGAACATCAGGATGGAATCGCCAATCTTGACTTCGGCGTGGATGATTTTGCCGTCCGGCGCTTCGGCCATGCCGCGGACCTCTGCGCCAAAGGCCTTCTGATAAAACTCGACGGCTTTCTTCGCGTCACTCACGAAAATGTGGGGGGTGATGGTGTGATAACCGGGGGGTATTGGTGAGACTGCAGCACTCATGGTTTCTCCTTAAATTTGCGGTGACAATGTAGCGCTGTGAGGAGTATGGACTGGTAAGTTCGGCTGGCCAATCCACGGCTCCGGTCACAGATTTTACGCCAATCCGAGGGGGAGAACTTACCTTTACGCGCGGATTGGTGCGAATGCGACGGATCACGGTGCAGCCAACCGGTCAGCCGTGACCAGTCACAGAAATTCTGAAGACCACCTCCGGGCTATTCCGTCCGCAACGCTTTCACTGGATCAAGGGTGGCCGCGCGCCGAGCTGGCAAGACGCAGGCCAGCAGGGCTATCCCTGCCAGGATCAATGCGACAGTAAGCAGCGTCAGCGGGTCGCGCGAGCTGCTCTGCACCCAGTGCGAGACGATCTTGTTCAGCCCGATGCTGACGGCGAGTCCTACTACGATGCCGACTCCAACGGTTGCAGCAACCGACCGCAAAACGAGGCGGACGATGTCCAGGCGCTGCGCTCCCAACGCCATGCGAATTCCCACTTCCTGTTTGCGCTGGTTCACCGAGTACGACACGACGCTATACAGCCCGGTTGCAGCCAGCACCAGCCCCAGCAGCGAGAAGACCGCGAACAGCGCCGCGATGAAGCGCTGCTGCCCCCAGATCATAGTTTCCAGGTACCAAGTCAAGGGATGCTGGTCGACCACAGCAATCTGGGGATCGAGCGCCTGAATTCTTTGTTCGGCTGACCGGATTGCAGAAGCCGCGTCCCCGTGGGTCCGTACCAGGAAGTTCATGTATGGCGTAAGCACCACGGTGTGCGGCACGAAAAAGGCAGCCTCTATCGGCTGTTGTTTTCCGTTGGCCTCGGCATTCCGGAAGCCGGCGTTATTGCGCGCGTCGGCGACAACGCCTATGATTTCGAACCAGCCTTCGTTATCATCCCCGAACACGAAATCCTGTTGATCGAATTTCAGCATGGGACTCTTCACGTGATTCCCGAGGGGCTCACCGTTACCTAGGTATTTGCGTACAAATGCCTGGTTCACCAGCGCGACGTGCGCGCCGCGCATCATCTCCGACTGGGTAAAGTCACGACCCTGCAAGAGTGGAATACCAAGCGTGGCGAACATCTCCGGAGTCGTCAGAACTACTTGCGATTGGATACCGGTCAGGTCCTGCTTCCCTTCGATTTCAGTTTTGACCACGTACCCCTGCATGGGCGGCAACCAGGTTGACGACACGGTTGCCTGCTCCACGCCCGGCGCAGACGCAATCGCCTGTCGGACGGACTCGTATTTATTGGCGCGTTCGGCCCAACCCGGGTAGGACTTCCGCGGCAACGCTAGGTTGAGGCTCGTCACCTTTTCGACGTCGAAGCCAAGAGGCACACGATACGCGGTGAGAAACGCCCTCGTGGCAGCGCCGGCGATGGTCAGCAATACCAAGGTCAGCGCCACCTGGCCGGCAATCAGCAGACGATGCGTTCTGCGGTCGCCACCTCCGCCGGAATGCCGGCCGGCCCCTGACTGGATCAGCGAGCTCAAATTGGGACGCGACAACTGCAGCGCCGGCGACATGCCGAACAGAATTCCCGTCAGCACGGCCAGCAGCACGGAGAAGAACAGCACCGGCAGACTGACATGGATCGCAGCCTCATGAGGAAATGAGTAGAAAGGAAGGGCCTCGGCAATCCACTTTACCGCGCCGAAGGCCAGCAGCACGCCAATGACGGCGCCGGTCAGCGACAACAACACCGACTCAGTCAGCAGTTGCCGCATGATGCGCCAGCGCGACGCTCCCACCGAGGAGCGCAACGCCAGTTCGTGCATGCGCGCCGCGCCACGCGCCAGCATCAGGATGGAAACGTTGGCGCAGCCGATGACCAGAAGCAAGACTACCGCACCAAACAGCAGCATGAGCGTTCCCGAGAACTGGCCCAGCACCTGCTCATTGAGCGTCACGGTCTGGGTTCGAACAACCGGCGCATAATTCTTGGGGTCGCGGTCCTTGAAACTCAGAATTAGAGGCTGCAATTCCGCATTGGCTGCTTCCAGAGTCACGCCGGGCTTGAGTTTGATGAAGCTGTTGCGATAATCATGGGGGTCGGCGGTCGGAATGTAGGGGACGTAGACATCCGAGTCTCCCCACGTAAATCTGGGGCCGGCGACCCCGATGACCGTGTAAAGCTTGTGGTCCACTTCGATCGTCTTACCCAGCACGTCGCGGCTGGCGTTGAATTGCTTCTTCCAGAACAGATAGCTCAGCACGGCGACCGGCGACGCTTTCCCGTCCGTCATGTCTGCGGTCGTGAATTGACGCCCCAGCAGCGGCGGCACACCCATGTATTCGAAGAGATTGAGCGTGTATTCGCCCAACTGCACGGAGACAGGTAACTGGTCGGTGCCAGTCATGGTCACGGTATTGCCACCCTGCATGAAGATGTCGTCCACGCACTTGGCCTGCTTCAGTTCATTCAATTCCGACCCGGTGTTGAACACCAGTCCCATCTGGCGCCCGGTATTGTCGAACAACTCCACGTGCACCATGCGCTTGGCGTCTTTGTAGGGATAGGGATCGAGCAGGACCCCGTACACCACGCTGAAGACTGCCGTAGTAGCGCCGATGCCCAGGGCGAGCGAGAGGATCGCCGTCAAGGTGAAGCTCTTGTTCTTCAGCAATTGACGAACGGTGAAGCGAAGATCCTGCATGACCGATTCCATAATTGCGTCTCCTGCGAGCCGAGCCCCGACTGGCTACTGCATTCTTACCACCACATGGAAGTCACTGAATATAGGCACCGCCGGCGCCTGGCATAGCCAGAAAGCTGTTCGTAATGCGAAACTCGTGTCCGCCGCCGGACAACACCCCGGCGGCAGCTCTCGGGCACCTAAAGCTCGTTTTATCTAAGACCTGGAACATCTGGACTGCTCGGGTGGCGCGTCATCGTAGTAAGCTAGATATACGTAATGCCTTCGGAAAAGGTTCTCATCGTAGACGACGAGAAGCTGGTTCGTTGGTCTCTCAGGCAGAAGTGCGAAGAGTGGGGATATCGCGTTCTGGAGGCCGACAACGGCGCGGCTGCGCTTCGCGTGGCCCACAACGAGTCCCCCGACCTCGTGCTGCTTGACGTGCGCCTACCCGACGCCAGCGGTATCGACGTGCTCGAACAGATCAAGAAAGCCGGGGACGCGCGTGCGATCATCATGATCACCGCCGATCCGCAGCTCGAAGACGTCAAGACGGCTCTCAAGCTCGGCGCATACGATTTTGTCGGAAAACCTCTCGACTTCGACGAGCTCGCGGTCGCCGTCAAGAACGCTTTGGAGACTACCCGCCTGCGCACTGAGGTCGAGTCGCTGCGCGGTGAAGTTCGCCGCCGGGCCGGCTACCACAATGTGATAGGCGTCTCGGAGAAAATGGCCGAGTTGCTGGGATTCGTGAACAAGGTCGCAGCCAGCGAAGCCACCACTATCCTGGTGCAAGGCGAGAGCGGTACCGGCAAGGACCTGATCGCCAAGGCAATTCACTATCAGAGCCGCCGCCAGGAAAAGCCCTTCGTCGCCATCAACTGTTCGGCGATTCCCGAGACCCTGATGGAAGCCGAACTCTTCGGCCACGAGCGCGGCGCCTTCACCGACGCCAAGGCGATGAAGAAGGGCATGTTCGAAATGGCCGATGGTGGAACGCTGTTCCTCGACGAAATCGGAGAGCTCTCGCCTTTGCTGCAAGCCAAGCTGTTGCGCGTACTCGAAGACCAGGTCATCCGCCGGGTGGGCGGCGTCCGCGACATGCAGGTAGATGTGCGCGTCATCGCGGCCTCTAACCGCGACCTAGAACGCGCAGTGCGGGAGAGCACATTCCGCCAGGACCTGTACTACCGTCTCGCCATCATCTCAATCTTTCTGCCCCCGTTGCGCGAACGCAAAGAAGACATACTTCCCTTAGTTGAATTCTTCATCGACCGCTACAACCGCAAGTTCCGCAAGTCGGTACAGGGCATCACCGAAGACACCCGGCAGCTTCTCCTCAAGTACGACTGGCCAGGCAATGTGCGTGAACTGAAGAACGCGGTCGAGCGTGCCATGATCCTGGAGGACGGCGATGTGTTGCGTCCGGCTTACATGCCGTTTGCCGTAGCCCAACAGCAGGCGTCCTATACTGCGTTCGAGATGTCATCGGGTAGTGGCAGCGGCAACGGCGGTAGTGCCACGCAGTTGCCTGACGGCCGCAGCCTGCCCCGGCTCTCCATTCCTGAGGGTGGCACTTCGCTGGAAGAAGTCGAGCGCGCCCTGGTCGAGATGGCGATGACGCAAGCCAACGGCAACCAGACCCACGCCGCTCGCTTGCTCGACATCAGCCGCGACGCCCTGCGTTACAAGCTGAAGAAATTCGGCCTCATCCACGCCGAAGAAGACGAAACGACTAACGCTCCGTCGTAGCGATTTTCGCGATAAAATCTCGTGCAGCATTGCTTGAGCACCCGCATCTCATGAATCGCCTTTCCCCCGCGAAGCTTCAAAGGCAAGTCCTCGAGAGCCGTCTGTCTTGCGTCAACGATTTTCCCTAAACTTGATCCAGCACGTGCCAGCCGTCTGCAAATAGGAGGCCCGTATGAAGAAGATTGCGATCGGTGTCGCCGCCCTCATAGTGATCGTGGTTCTGGTCATGTTGGCGTTGCCGCACATTATCGACGTCAACCAGTACCGTGGTGAGATCCAGGCGCAGTTACAAAGCCGCCTGAATCGCTCAGTCAAGCTGGGAGCCATGTCGCTGGCCGTCTTCCCGCTGCGCGTGCAAGTGCAGGACGTCACCATCGGGGAAGATCCTCGCTACAAGAGCAATCTTCCCTTTGCCGACATCGGCGAAATGGACTTAAGCGTAAAACTGTTCCCTCTGCTCAGCAAATCGATCGCCATCGACAGCTTGACACTGAAGCGTCCCAAGATCGAGCTGATCAAAGACCAAGCGGGAGTGTGGAACTTCGCCAGCCTCGGCGAAACCCCGGCGGCACTCGCTCCGGGAGGCGCCCCTGCTGCGGCCCAAGCGAAACCGCCAGCCAACGCTCCCGCTCCCGAACAAGCTCACGCGGCAAACAGTGGCAGCTCGTTTGCTCTCGATAAACTTGCGATCTCCGACGGCCAGGTCGCAGTCACGGACAACCAGAAGCATCAACCGCGTGCGGTGTACGACCACATCGACCTGACGCTGAAGGATTTCGCGCCTAACCAGCCGTTCTCCCTTGACCTGGCGGCGCATGTGCCTGGCAAGGGAGCGGAGACTTTCGAACTCAGCGGCAAGGGCGGACCGATTAACAACACGCAGATGTTGAGCACTCCCTTTGACGGCACGCTGAAACTCAACGAAGTTTCGCTGGCTGGCGCGCAGAAGTTCCTCAATACCGCCGCGCTTGAGGGCACGGACGCGATGTTGTCCGGCTCGACCGACCTGACCAATGCCGGTGGCAAAATGTCGGCCAAGGGCTCGCTAAAAATCAACGACGCGGTCATTCACAACGTGCAGGTGGGATACCCAATCACCGCTGACTTCAACGTGACCGATGACCTCAACAACGATGTGATTCAGATCGGCAAAGGCGAAGTGAAGCTGGGCTCAACTCCGCTTGCACTTACTGGGACGTTGAACACGCACGGCCCGACCACACTCGCGGACGTCAACGTGTCAGCCAGCAATGCTTCCATCGAAGACGCTGCGCGACTGGCAGCAGCATTCGGGGTTGCCTTCAGTCCCAACGCCAAAATCACCGGCAAGCTCACCGCAAATGTTCACGCGCAGGGACCGACCGATCGCCTCACTCTCAACGGAACGGTGAACGGCCACGATCTCGAAGTGACGGGCAAGGACATCCGGCAGGCCGTTAAGGTTCCGGCGATCGATCTGGCGATGACTCCGCAGGACATCCGCTCCAACCCGTTCACTGTGACCTCCGGCGCGACCACGCTCTCCGGGCAGATGAGCATTGCGCAATACACGACACCTTCGCCCGTGGTCGATGCCACGTTCAAAACCGTCAACGCCAAGCTCGATGAGCTGTTGAACATCGCCAAGGCATACGGCGTCAGCGCGGCCGAGGGCATGAGCGGCAGTGGGGCCGTCACTATCGACGTCCATGCCGTTGGTCCCATCAAGAACACCGATGCGATGACCTTCACTGGCTCGGGAGCAGTGCAGAACGCCGTGCTGAAGACCCCTTCGTTGACGCAGCCGGTCAACGTTCGCAACGCCAACCTGCAATTCACCCAGAACTCGCTGAACGTCGCGAACCTCGCGGCTTCCGTGGGGTCAACCAACGCCAGCGGTAATCTCAGCATCGCTAATTTTCAGGCGCCGAAGCTAACGTTTGCGCTGACGGCCGACAAGCTCAACGTTACGGAGTTACAAAAGCTGATGTCGAACAAGCCCGCTCCCGCCAAGAAAGCCGAGTCATCCTGGAGCCTGGTGCCCACCGCCTACGCCGCACCGGTGCCCCACCCGAGCTTTCTCGACACAGCGACAGGCAGCGGAACCTTCACTGTCGGGAGCCTAGTGTATGACCGCACTACTCTGAGCAACGTGCACTCCAACGTCAACCTCAACCACGGCGTCATTACGTTGAATCCTTTGACCGCGGGAATTTTCGGCGGACAGATCAACGGCAGCATTAGCGCTGACCTTCGCCAGGCGACGTCCAGCTTTGCGGTCAACGCCAAGCTCGCAGGCGCCGACGCCAACCAACTGCTTTCGGCGGTGGGGAATACGAAGGACACCGTGTACGGAACGCTGAACGCCACGATGAATCAAACCTTCTCCACCCCGGCCTCGGGCGATGTAACCCAAACCCTGAACGGGCCTTTCGCTTTCACCCTTACCAACGGCAAGCTCACTAAGCTTGACCTGATGAATGAACTGGGCAAGATCGGAAAATTCTCGGGAGGCTCGAAGGGCTACACCGCAATATCGAGCATGAGCGGAACATTCGACGTGCATAACGGGGTCGCCAATACTAACGACTTGAAAGCCGCACTCGACGTGGGCACCATGGCGGCAACCGGAACCATCAATCTGGTAAATGAAGCTCTGAGCCTTCATCTCACCGCAGTGCTGGACAAGGGCTTCAGCCAGTCGGTCGGAGGCTCGGGCGTCGGCGGCTATCTCAACACCGCGCTGGCCAACAAGAACGGCGAGTTGGTGCTGCCCGTCATCATCACCGGAACCATGAGCCACCCGGCAGTCGCTCCCGATCTGCAGAAGATCGCACAGATGAAGTTGAACAACCTCGTTCCTTCGGCGGGTGGAATTCTCGGATCGCTCCTGGGTGGAAAATCTCAGCCGCAAGGGCAGCAGACCGGTAAGCCTGCGGCCCAACCGTCGCAGCAGCAACAAATCCAGGACGCGCTGGGAGGCTTGCTGGGCGGTAGCAAGAAGAAGCCGCCGCAGTAGTACGCCGAGCAGTGCGTGAGCAAAACAACAGCCGCCCAAAAGGGCGGCTTCTGTTCTTGCGCGGCGCTGGTGGCGGCGATTACGTGCCTGTCGCCTCGAGCAATCCCTGCTCCACTTTTTCCTGGCACTCGATGCAATGGCGCGTCCAGGGCACGGCCTCCAGCCGCTTGGGGTTGATTTCCTCGCCACAAGCGATGCACTCGCCAAACGATCCTTCGCGAATGCGCTCCAGTGCGCCGTCCACCATCTGCAGCGTCTGGCGCTCGCTGTTGCTTTGGCTGAACAGAAATTCCTTGGTGTAGGAGTTCGCAGCCCGGTCCGCGACATCCTGTGCCGACTCCAGATCGGCCTCGCGGCCGTCCTGGGCGGTGCGACTCACATTGAACCGCAGCTCGCGCTGCCGTTCTTCGAGACGTTTCTTGAATGCGTCTAACTTCTTCTTATCCATAGCTGCACACTCCACGCCTACCAGCCCGGAGTCGCCATGACCGGAAATTCGGCCTGACGAATGGAAGATCATATGCCCCGCGTCCAAACGCGTCAACATTCCAAATCCTTATCTCCCCGGTTGGCGGCATTCGGTTCCAAATCGGGAACCCATACCGTTCATGGTTGTTGCCCTGCGAAGCGCGCTGCGAGGTTTACGCACCTCGGTCGGGGTTCTTCTCTATGACGGTCAGGCAGAGCGACTGACCGATAGGTAGATTCCCATTCATGGTTACGGTCTTCACCTGATTTTCTGAAAATTCAGGCTCCGTTAAGCTTCGCATTAATCGGTCGCATTGCCCTCTTCACGGAGGGCGACATGGGTTGGGTTGCCGTACCTAGGTTTTAATTCATTCAGGCCTAATTCACTCGGAGGTGTTTGATGGCGATTCGCTACACAAAAGGGCCTTTGGCTCTTGCAAGTTTGCTGGTATTGATGTTCCTGGCGCCACTCGCTCAGGCTTCAGTACTCGGCAATGGAAACTCGGTTCCCCCCAGCCCGTTGTTCCCGACAGGGACGCTTCTGGTTTCGACATCGGGCGCGATTACCACTCCCACTATGAACGTCAGCTATACCGAGTGGGTATATGCCGACCCAACCAACACTTGGTGTACCGGATGTCTCGATTTCGTTTACCAGTTCACCAATAACGGACCTGATGTCAATGAACGGTACTCGATGTACAACTTCGCCGGCGTAATGGTGGATGTGGGTACCGACCCGTTTGGGGTCCACGATCCGACCACCATCGATCGCAGCCTGAACGGCCCAGTCATCGGTTTCAACTTCCCGGCATCAGATGAGATAAATGTCGGAACGACGACGCCGATGCTGGTTATCGAAACCAACGCTTTGCATTACACATCGGGATACATATCGGCCCAGGACGGCACGGCCGGATATGCCCCGGGTTACTCACCTGCTAGTACGGTGCCGGAGCCGTCGTCACTGGCTTTGCTGGGTAGTGGCCTGACCTTTGTGGGTGTCATGCTGCGTAAGGTCCGGTTTGGCAAGCAAGTGTAAGAACGCGGAATGAGGAAGCACAGCCTCCGCAAGATTAGGCTGAACTTTTTTGGTCCCATTTCAAACTTACCCGCTAGCAACGAAGGCGGCCTGGCTGGCCGCCTTCGTTGCTTAGAAAACTTCCTTGCTCCCAGTTAGTTTCCGCCTGGCACAGTCCGCAGTTTGCCCGGCATGAAATGGTAGGGCGGCCATGGTCCGGTAATCGTGACCTGGCAGTCCTTGAAATGCCTAGTGGCAGCGGAGTAGCGGTTCTGGTACTTAGTGACGGTACTGGATTCGATCAGGTGGGCGAAATCCATGAGCATGCTGCCGGAATCGGTGCGCTTGCAGACCACATCCTCTTCCAGCGGACAGAAGAGCTTGTGCACCTGCATGGACACCGCCCTGGCCTTGGTCTGGCGCTCGCGGGTGCGACTTGCCTGGTCGCGCAGCTTGCGGAGATACTCGCCACCCACGCCGACTGGCATGTCAGCAACGGCTTCCATCATGGTGCCGTCCTTTACCAGTATCTTCACGTGCATTTCGGACTTGCCTCGCAGGCGAGCGACACTCTCGACGAACGCCTTGCGATTCCCCCGCACTGCGCGGCGCAGTGCTTCGTCTGACTCGAAGATGGTTCCAAAACGAAAGGGCAGGACGGTTAAGGTCCGGAAGCATTCGCTAATGACCCGCGCATGCTCGACGATGGATTGTTGGGTTAGGGTTTGTGCGGGAGAGTGTTCGCTGACGACAACTGCGAATTCTCCACTGGGATAGGCCAGAACCGGAGCGTCGTTTACGCCCTTTAGGTTCTCGAGTGCAAATGGGCGACGGGCCCGATTACCACCCTGCAGGCCCGATTGCTCGGTAATACAGTACGCATACCACGCCATCTCCGTCTTCTCCTGGGAAGCTTACGCGCAGCTCTAGCACCTGCGCACAAGGGTTGTCCGACTTCGAACGTGGGGCTTTGTTCTGATTAAGGTGGAAGCAGGAGAGATCCGCTTCCATTTCCCATCCTAAGCCCAACAGCACCGAAACTGCAACAAAGAAGTTCAGGAAATCCGCGCTTTTTTCGTAATTGCGAAAATGGTGGTGCGCCAAAACCCGCACTGGACGGCGGTTTTCAGGCCATCGCTGGATGACGGCGTGACAATGGAAGGTATTCTGCGGTGGATGTGATATGCACTCGTACTTGCGGGAAGCCGCATGAAACTAGCGTTTCACCAGCTTCTTTGCTGCTTTTTTCGCCGGTTTCTTCGCAGTCTGCTTGGCCGGCGGTTTCGCCGTTCCTTTGCCTGCGACTCTTGCTGCCACTTTCGCGGGGGGTTTGGATTCCGGTTTCTCCGCCGCATGCGGCTTGGGCGCCGCTGCCTCCTCTTCGACTGGCAACACCTCAAGACGCTCCAGTGCCTTGGTCACCACGAAGCTCATTTCCGCTATCGGAGCCGGTTTGCCGGTCCATATTTCAAACTGGCGCGCGCCCTGCTGCACAAACATTTCCAGTCCCGGGATGACAGTAATGTTTTTCGCCCGCGCGGTCTTGACCAGCTTGGTCTCAGCTGGCACATACACCAGGTCGAACAGGAACTTGGTATTCAGTTCTTTCTCTTCAAGAGGCGATTGCCGATTGGCACCCATTCCCAAAGGAGTGGCATTGATGATCACATCGAAGCTCATCTTGACCACATCGACTCGCTTCAGATACTTGGCCTTGGCCTGTCGCGCCAGGGCCTGCCCCTTCTCCGGGGTACGGTTGGTGACGTAGACCTCAGCCCCTTTGTTCTTCAGCCCGAACACCGCCGAGCGCGCCACGCCGCCCGCGCCGACCACCAGGACCTTCGCACCCTGCAGCACCATTCGCTGTTCCAGCGGAACCACCACTCCGGCAACATCAGTGTTGAATCCGTACAGCTTTCCGTCCTGGCTGCGGACCACGGTATTGCACGAGCCAATCTGCCGCGTCAGCGCATCGGAATTCGAAAGCGCCTCCACGATGTCCTGCTTATACGGCATGGTAATGCTCAAGCCGCGAATCGGAATGTCTGGAACGCACGCTATCAAGTCCTTCATGGTCTTGGCATGCAGTGCAAGAAATACAGCATTCACCGTCTCGCGCCGAAAAGCCGCGTTCATCATGATCGGCGAAAGCGAATGCGCTACCGGATCGCCCACGACTCCATAAACCTGGGTCGCGGCGTCCACCATTTCGATGCGGTATGTGTCGCGCAACTCGCTGGCGGTAACCTGGCCGGGCGCGGTTTCTTCACCCCGGGTCGCAGCGGCAAAGGTAAACACGCTACCTGCGCGCACACCCAACGCTCGGCTGATGATTCCCTGCTCGCCCATGCATAGCCCCACCATCTCGTGCTGAGCAGCGTGGGACTGCAGGAACTTCATCATCTGCACGTTGTCATAGAGACTGGTGGCCGTCGAAACCACTTTGTAGAAGTCCGCCGGATATTGCTTCATTTCCGCGAACGTGTCTTCCAACTTCTTAGTGGCCCTGAAGTCGTGGAAGGACAGAATCACTCCTACACGGTCCTTAAGCTCAGCCAGTTCGGCCGCCTTCAAGATCTCGGCGCTCTGTAGCTCGATGTCCACCAACTGGAAACCGAGGGCTGCGGCCTTGGTCAGGATTTCCAATTGCGCTGCCGCACTGCCCTTGAACTTCCCGCCATTGACCGCCCGCCGGCAGGTCGCGATCACCGTCGCTTCCGGGTGCAGATCCAGAAAATGCTTGAGCTTCGGCAGTGCCGCGGCGGGTTGCGCGAGGTAGTCTAACCTGAACTCCATAAAAGGGTTATCGCGAACCAGGGACTCGGCGCGGTCAATGATGTTAGAGGCGTCTTCGCCCACCACGGCGACACAGACACGAGGTAGACGGAAGCGTTGAATGCGAGAGGCGAAAACGGTCTTCGAGACGTGCATATAAGCGTCCCGATGGTACAGATGCACAACGAAGGATGCAACCTTCTTGTTGTGGAACAAGGAACTTTTGTTGAAAAAATCAGTGGATTACGAGGCTTTAAACTGCCGAAATGGTGATTATTCTGGCCGGGCGCCCAGCCTCTCGTCGCTTAAGACTTCTGCCGTAAATGCCTGCAAATCAGTACCTTGCATCCATGCGTCAGGAGGCAGTCCGGCCTTCAGGCAAGTTTGCGATAAAAATGTCTCGCGGTCCCAGTTCCATTCCACGGGAACTTGTGGCAGCAACAGCCCTCGTCGGCTGCCCTTGGTAACGATTAATCCGTGTATCCCCGGCACAACCTCTTCCGGCCGAATGGGCCTGGGGGGCGACAAAACGCTGATCTCCACCGCAAGCTGGGCTGCCTCCGCCGCTGTAACTGGCTGAAAACGTGGATCTTCGAACGCCGCCGCCCGCGCGGCTTCGGCCACAGTTCGGTACAACGAGTGCTGCGGCACGATATATCCAATACAGCCGCGCAACCGTCCTCGCAGATGCAGTGTGACAAACGCCCCCCGCATCTCGTCGAGGTGCGCATTAGGAGTCGTCAGGTCGAGCTTCCGACCCTCGAGGGCCGTCTCAATCGAGCGATGCGCCAACTCCAGCAATAGCTCGCGCTCTTGCTGACTGTACTCGGCAGTTGTTGGAGGAGCCACGAAATGTGTGTCAGACCACGGGGACATCGTTGCGCTTCCTGCGCCGGCTCAACACAAACGACCGACGCCGGCGGCGCTTCTCCGAATGCTGGTTGATCTTGTTCCAGAAGGCTACAAAGTAGTCCGCAGCCGACACCAGCGACAAGCCCACCATGATCCAGATCGACGCCAGCGCAATCGGATGCACCGGCAGGCTGAGAAAATACCATGGCAGCCGCGTCCAGTGATGGTCGATAATGGCCGCCACCACTGACACAATCTGCACCAGCATTTTCATTTTGCCGAGATCGCTGGCTTCAATCGTGAAGCCTTCCGACGCCGCGATCGAACGCAGTCCGCTGACCAGGAACTCCCTGCCGATAATAATGACCGCCATCCAAGCCGGCACGGTCCGAGGATTGAATTGCACCAGCGTGATGAACGCGGCGGCAATCAGCAGCTTGTCAGCGACCGGATCCAGCAGCATGCCCATGGTGGTCACCTGGGCGCGTCTGCGCGCCAGGTAGCCATCGATCGCATCGGTGAGAGACGCCGCGATGAACACCGCCGACGCCAGTAGTTCCCGCTCGCCGTTAGTCGAACTGAAATGGCTGCTCGACAGGATCCAGATCAGCACAGGAATGCTGAGAATCCGCGTGAGCGTGATGTAGTTCGGAAGGTTCACAAAAGCGGACTGGGGCGCGGCGCCGCCGTCTCGGCACTGCCAAGCTGATTATCGTTCACGCGTTGCTATGAAAGCAACCGCGCAAAATCAGCGCTTGGCAGACTATTCGTCGTGATGCACCGCGATTTCGTCGAGCATGGCAGGAGCGTGATACTGCACCCAATAGGTGTAGCCGATGGGGATGCCCTCAATCCAGTCCATCACGCTCATCCAGAGGCGGAGGGATGTGTGGAATTTCGTCTTGAGGGAGGTAATGGGATGCAGCAGGGTTGCACAGGTGATGACCAGCACGATGACTGGAAAGCTCACCACCACGGCAGACAAACGGAGGGTATAGGTAAGGCGAAGCATGTTGACCTTGGACTGGGCGTTCCCCACGGCCACTTCCTTGCCACATATTATCCCTCCAAATCGGCGACGCAGCGCTCCATGTTTGTAAATTTTCTTTGCGCGGAAATTTGCACCAATTTCCGGACTTGTCGCATCCGGAAAAATTTCGCACTCAACGCTTGCGGAACCTGCCATCTCCTGCCACAAATAACTTGACCAATGTTCAAGATTTGGCAACATGTCAGCGAGTCAATGGAATGGAAGCTAAGAAGCCCGCTGCCAAGAAGCAGACACCGGAGCCACCCACTTCGGGATGGATCGTCCGCGAACTCTCCTTTGCAACCTACAAGAAGGAAGATCAAGCTAAGGCTCGTAGGCTGACCGAATCGCTCACCCTGCTTGAGAAAGGGGTTGAGAAGTGGAACATCTGGCGCCACCACCATCCGAAGTTTCACCCCTGTCTATCCAATGCTAACTTGAGTTGGACCAAGGATCTCTTTCACGCGATGCTGCAACCGCCCGTCGGACTTACCGGAATCGAACTCCTGAACTCCAGCATTTCCTTGTGGGCGTCGAACGTGCTGATGTTCTCCGTAGCGTACTGGTGGATTGATCGCGGTGGGGCTGAGTCGCGCGTGAGCGGCTCGCAACAGATGCCCGACTGGCGCTTCCCCGCGAAGATGTCGACGAAGGAAACGTGCCGCCCTGGCAACCGACCTGCGTGGACTACCTGTTCCTTGCCTTTGTACCGCCATTTCCTTCGGTCGCACGGAAGCCATGCCCATCGCCGCGCTCGCCAAATTCATCTTCATTTTCCTCTGTGCTCTCCGTGCTTCTGTGGTGAATAGGATCTTCCCAAATTGGGAATCCACCGCAAGATTTCCCACAAAACTCCTGCAATCCCTATTCAACTTTTGCGGCGCCCCTATCCACGCTGGACTGTTCGGTCTTGCTGTCCGCCCTGTTGTCTTGGAGGATGAGTTGGTTTGTACCAAAACCATCTTGCAGAAGATGGGACATCACGCAATTCCGCCACGCTCGATCCCCGCGAACCCCGCTCTAACTTCGCCGTCGCAGCCTGCCAACCACCCGCCGCCTCCACCGTCCCGAAATGGCACCCTCTAACTCCTTGCGAATCTACTATCTTCCCTGCAACTCCAATGGAGTTAATACTTTGCGCGGACTTTTTCAATATTTTCCGAGCCCAGGGAGGAAGGGCACCACCAAACGCAAACGGCTCCCAAATGGGAGCCGCTCGGCCCAACACTAGTCTTCTTCTTAGGCGTAGATTCCGCGCTGGCGAATGGTGAACGCTACGCGATCGATGGCCAGCATGTAGGCAGCGATGCGGTTGTTCACGTGGTGCTTCTCGGCGAAGCTAACGACTGCTTCGAACGACTCGACCATGATGTCTTTCAACTGCTCGTTGACCACCGACTCTTTCCAGAAGTATCCCTGTCGATCCTGCACCCACTCGAAGTATGAAGCCGTCACGCCGCCGGCGTTGGCCAGAATGTCAGGCATGACGAATACGTGGTTGTCAGCCAAGATTTCGTCCGCCACTGCTGTCGTAGGACCGTTCGCTCCTTCGACCAGGATCTTCGCCTTCACTTTGTCGGCGTTGAGCGAGGTGATGACGGCCTCCGTTGCTGCAGGAACCAGCATGTCGCAATCGGTAATCAGCAGCTCGTCGGCGTCCGCGCGCTCCGCGCCCTTGAAGCCGTGGATGGTGCCTTCCTTCTGGCGATACTCGGTGAGTGCGGCGATGTCGATGCCCTTGCTGTTGTAGAGCCCGCCGTCCCACTCGCCGATGCCGATCACTTTGTATCCCGCTTCGTGCATTAGCAATGCAGCGTTCGACCCCACGTTGCCAAAGCCCTGGATGATGACTCGCGTGGTTTCGCGCGCAATGTTCAGGTACTTGATCGACTCGTCGGCGATGATCATCACGCCGCGGCCCGTGGCCTCGCGCCGCCCGCGTGATCCGCCCATGTTCAGCGGCTTGCCCGTGACGACCGCGGTAACGGTCTGCCGCATGTGCATGGAATAGGTGTCCATCATCCATGCCATGGTTTGTTCGTTGGTGTTCACGTCGGGCGCGGGAACATCTTTCTCGGGGCCGATGAATTCGATCAACTCGGAGGTGTAGCGGCGCGTCATGCGTTCCAGCTCGCCGCGCGACATGTTCTTGGGATCGCAGATGATGCCGCCTTTGGCGCCGCCAAAGGGAATGTTCACCACCGCGCACTTCCAGGTCATCCAACTGGCCAAGGCGCGCACTTCATCCAGCGAGACGTCGGGAGCGTAACGAACGCCGCCCTTCGCGGGGCCGCGTGCGATGGAGTGCTGCACCCGGTAACCGGTAAACACTTCGAGTTGTCCGTTGTCCATCATGACCGGGATGTGGACGATGATTTCGCGGTTGGGCTGCTGCAACACCCGCCACAGGCCTGGATCGAGCTTCAGTTTCTCAGCGGCGACGTTGAAGCGTGCGGCTTGTGCTTCCCAGGGATTTTTCTCTTGTTCGAGCGTCAGTTCGGTTTCCATAAAAGTTCTCCGAAGATTGCGGGGCCTTGCGGCCGGGCAGATCTGAGCGTCCGCCAGACGCGCCTTCTCCTTGTGCGGCGGGCAAACCCTTCGAGTATATGCAGGCTGCGGAAAGCAAGCAAGGAAAACACGTTAACTGCAAGTACACCTGCCAGCGCTCAGGTCCTTCCGCGCAGCCGGTTGATCTCGCGGCGATCGCGTTTCGATGGTCGGCCCTCGGGAGAGATTTCGAACTGCCCGGTTGCCTTACGCTCGGCTGCCAACTTCAGCCGCAATTCGCGGCTTTCCTCAGTTTCGCGATAGAGAGTCTGTGCGACGGAAGCTGGTCCACGCATATCGCTGAGCAACCGAACTTCCACTTGGAATTCGCCTGCGTCGTTGCTCACTAGCAGCATGTCTCCAACTCTCACCTCGCGGGCAGGCTTGCCGAGTTGTCCGTTGGAACGAATGCGCCCGAGTTCACAGGAACGCGTGGCCAACGCGCGCGTTTTGAAAAATCTGGCAGCCCAAAGCCACTTATCGATCCGCATCTTCTACTGTTTTTCACATCCACAACATCAGACTACGCCTCGATTCGCCCGATGCGCGCGTGAGTAGCCATCGGAGGTTGTTGGAAATGCGTAAATAATTCGTCACTAACCCTCCCACAATTGCACTGATGAAAAAGACGCAGCCTCTCTTATGGAATTGGAATCAACCACATACATCGGTATTCGACTTTGGCAACGAGTTTGCTTTTGTGAGAGCGAAGGACGAAAGTTTTCGGAGGTCAATGATGAACAAAACTAAGTTGCCAAAACTCTTACTTATGTTGGCATTGGTGGCAGGATTCTGCGTAGCCCAACCGCGCTTGAATGTGCAGCAGGAACGGGATCCCGCAGCAGCCCAGCAACAGCAACCGGACGCCGCGAGTCCGCCTCAGTCGATGAACCAGGCTGCCGACATGCAGAGTTTCACCGGCAGAGTCATAAAGATGGGCGGGAAGTTTGTCCTGAGGGATACGGCGAGCAAGACAACGTACGCGCTGGATGACCAGGACAAGGCGAAGCAATTCGAAGGTCAGGCGGTTCAGGTCAGCGGAACACTTGACACCCGAACCAGAACGATCCAGGTCTCCAACATTACCCCCGGATCCTAACTTCTCGTATCGTGTTCGGCGAGGGGCGAAACCCCGTGACCCTCGCCTCACGACCCCACAGTGCGTGACCGCCGTTCCACCAACGGTGTGCGGATAAAGCACTAAGGTCTCCCAACCAATAGGAGATTTTTCTTCCATTCAGCCCGTCACGTGAGGCAGCTCATAGCCTTTCGTATAATCGCAATCATCCTCGCAACTTGCTCCAGGAATTGAATGGTCACACCCGATTACAAGAGTTTTTTGCAGCTCAGCCGCGACGCCACCTTGATTCCTGTGGCCAAGACGTTGAGCGCCGACCTGCTGACGCCGGTTGGCGCGTTTCTCAGCGTCGCAGCGAAACAGAAATATTCCTTCCTGCTGGAGTCGGTCGAAGGCGGCGAAAAGATTGGCCGCTACACGTTCCTCGGGGCGCAACCCAGCATGCTGCTCACGGCACGGGGACAGGACCTGACGATCCGCCGCGGTACTAGCGAAGAGCGCCGCACCGGAAACGTGAACGACGTGTTGCGCGAGACGCTGCGACAGTTTCGTCCCGCGACGGTTCCAGGATTGCCGCCCTTCACATCAGGAGGCGTCGGTTACTTCGCCTACGACATGGTGCGCCAGTTCGAGCGGTTGCCTTCCACCGCGAAAGCCGATGTCGATTTGCCGGATTGCATTTTCACTTTCTACGACCGGCTGCTGGCCTTCGACCACCTGAAGCACCAGTTGCACATCATCGCCGCCGCAGACGTTCGCAGCGAATCGCCGCGCAAGGCGTACGACCGAGCAGTCGCCGATATTGACGATCTCGAGCGCAAGCTGGTGCGCGGCATTCATAAGCAGGAGCTAGGCTGGTCGTCTCCCGCCAAGCGCAAGCCCGTCAAGGTGCACACTAGCACCACGCACGAGCAGTTCCTCGCCAGCGTTCGCCGCGCCAAGGAATACATCGCGGCGGGCGACATCTTCCAAGTGGTGCTGTCGCAGCGGCTCGACTTCAAGCCTCCCGCCGAGCCGTTTCAAATTTATCGCGCTCTGCGGACGGTGAACCCGTCACCTTACATGTTCTATCTTCAGCTCGACGACACTCAGGTGGTCGGTGCCTCTCCGGAGATGCTGGTGCGCATCACCGGACGCAATCTGGAATACCGCCCGATTGCCGGCACACGCCGCCGCGGCGAAGAAGCAGCGGACGACGCGCGACTGATCGAGGAGCTTCGGACCGACGAGAAAGAGCGCGCCGAGCACGTGATGCTGGTGGATCTCGGCCGCAACGATCTCGGACGAGTCAGCGATTACGGCTCGGTCAAGGTCCGAGACTTGATGTATGTGGAGCGCTACTCTCACGTGATGCATCTGGTGTCTGCTCTCGAGGGCCAGCTTCGCCCTGAACTCGACGCAATGGATGCGGTGGCAGCCTGCTTCCCGGCAGGCACGTTGAGCGGCGCGCCAAAGGTTCGCGCGATGGAGATCATCGAAGAGCTGGAGCCGGTGCGACGAGGGGTTTATGGGGGCGCGATTCTCTACGCCGACTACGCCGGCAACCTCGATTCCTGCATCGCCATTCGAACCATGGTTGTTCATCGGGGACGCTCCTACGTGCAGGCGGGCGCGGGCATCGTGGCCGACTCAGACCCGGAAAGCGAGTATCAGGAGTGCATGAACAAAGCCAGTGCATTGCTGCGGGCAGCGGAAAGGGCGAGTAGCTAATGGCTGGTTGGAGCATTTTCAAGTTTCCAGCAACGCTAGTAGGAAAGGCCCCGTGTCGCATACTTATAGAGATCTTCTGGTATGGCAGAAAACAGTCACGCTGGTTAAGGATGTGTATTTGGAAAAACGCGAGTTTCCAAGGATAGAGGTGTATGGGCTCGTCGCACAGATGCGACGCTCAGCTGTCTCGGTACCGAGCAACATCGCCAAGGGATAAGGCAGACCGTCGAAGGGTGAATTCAGGCAATTTCTAGGCGTCGCGAGGGGGGCGCTGTTGGAGTTGGAGACGCAGATCATCATAGCCACGGACCTTCGCTACGTCGAAGACGCGCGCAGCGAGCCACTGATATCCCGGCCCCAGGAAGTCTTGCGAATGCTGGACGGATTAATTGAATCGCTCCCATATTGAATCGTCGGGCTGACTCCGCAGGGTCCGCGCCCATTCCCGCATCTAGGCCGGGCTGGCGCACTCAGTTGGCCTAAACTGGACGAAACTTTAAACTTAAAACTGTTTTTATGATCTTCGTACTCGACAACTACGACTCGTTTACCTACAACCTGGTGCAATACATTGGCGAGTTGGGGCATGAGGTGGTGGTGCGTCGCAATGACCAGATTACGGTCGAGGAGATCGAGCGGCTTGCTCCTGAACGCATCGTAATTTCGCCTGGCCCCTGCACCCCGCAGGAAGCAGGTATCAGCATAGGCGTCATCCAGCATTTCGCGGGAAGAGTACCGATTTTTGGTGTGTGCCTCGGCCACCAGGCTATCGGCGCTGCCTTCGGCGGCAACGTAGTTCGCGCTGCCAACCTGATGCACGGCAAGACCAGTTCGGTCGAACATGACGGAAAAACGATCTTTCGTGGCATCCCAACACCCATCGCCGCCACGCGCTATCACTCGCTGATCGTCGCGGAAAAAGGTCTGCCTGGCGAATTGGAGATTTCTGCGACCTGCCGGGACCGCGATGGCACCCGCGTGATCATGGCCCTGCGACACCGCAAATACCGTATTGAAGGAGTGCAGTTCCACCCTGAAAGTGTGCTGACCGAACACGGCAAACGGATGGTGCGCAACTTCGTACAAACGTGCGAATAAAGAAGGCCACTTAATGGCTATGGCGAAATCTCGCGGTTGAGCGTCAACTTTAGAGTGATACCCGGTGGCTTCCGGCAGAACATGTCCCGGAACGACGCGATGCACGATTTCTTTTCCATACTGGGGATTATTCCTCGACGCGATTCGCGGCACAGCCTGATCTGGCGCTACGGCGGGGCTGTGCTGGTGTCGCTCGCCTTCCTCGCGGTGAGGTGGCTGGTGAGCCACTTCATCATCGACGATGGCGTTCCGTTTGCGAGCCTCTTCATTCCGATTGCGCTTTCTGCCTTCTATGGCGGTCTCGGCCCGGGGATTGTTTCCGTCCTCACTACGATGACGCTGACCGATTACTTTCTGATTCCGCCGCTCTACACTCTTGGGCTCACCAACACGAATGCCGTGGTCGGCACTCTTATGTTTGCGATTTCGGGTCTCGTGATCTCCGCATTAGGCGAGGCGAGCCGCGAAGCGGTGCTGCAAGCCTCGAATGAGGCGGAAATCCGCCGGGCAGCGCAGCGACAACTACTCGCGAATGAAGAGCGCCTGCGCATTGCCGAACAAGTCGTCTTGGGTGGGGTGTGGGACTGGAACGTGGCGAACGACAGTGTTTACTGGTCTGACGGGTTTCAGCGGCTGTTCGATTTTCCGCTCGAAGAAAAGCAGACTCGCCAGAAGTGGGTAGACAGCTTACATCCGAGCGACCGCGATCGGGTCGTCAGACAGTTGGAAGACCTCTTCGTTCACAAATTACACAACTGGGCCACTGAGTATCGCATTCGCACCGCCGCGGGCCGTCTACGGTGGATCGCCAGCCACGGCCAGGTTTTCTACGATCAGATGGGAAAACCCCAGCGCATGGTCGGTATCAATCTCGACATTACCGCCCGCCGCCTGTCCGAAGAAGCCCTGCGGGACACCGAGTCCAGCACTCGCGCAGGCTGATTTTGTGGGTGGGCGCGACTACTGACACCAACTGAATTTCCCTTGCCACCACTGATCGGTACAATCCTTGAGGATCGTCATCCTGTTCACGATGCTGCTTGTCGTGCTTTGGCTGATTCGCGCCTCCCGCTAAAACTATGCCCGACACCGTCGAACTCCGCGGAATACACAAAACCTACGACCATTTCGTCGCCGTCGATCACCTTTCGTTCGATATCCGTGAAGGCAGCGTGTATGGCCTGCTCGGTCCCAATGGAGCCGGCAAGACGTCTACCATCCGCATGATGATTGGCATCAACATTCCTGATGAAGGAGAGGTGTGGCTCTTCGGCGAGAAATTTCATCGCGAACAATTGCAGCGTATCGGCTACCTGCCCGAAGAGCGTGGGCTGTACAAGCGGATGAAAGTTCTTGATCACCTTATTTTTCTGGGACGCTTGCATGGGATGTCGTCGGCTGAGGCGCAAAAGCGCTCGCTGGATTGGTGCGAACGCTTGCAACTCGCGGAGTGGACGCAGAAAAAGGTCGAAGAACTATCGAAAGGAATGCAGCAGAAAATTCAATTCATCGCCGCATTGCTGCACGATCCCGATCTCATGATCCTCGATGAGCCCTTCTCCGGACTCGATCCCGCCAACGCCGTGATGCTCAAGGATGTGATGCTCGATCTGACGAAAGCGGGAAAGACGATTCTCTTCTCGACCCATCGCATGGACCAGGTAGAGCGGCTGTGCGAATCGATCTGCCTCATCGATCACGGACGCAGCGTCCTTGAGGGAGACCTGAAGAAGATCAAGGCCAGCTACGGCAAGAATACGGTGCAGATGCAGTACGAAGGCGATCCGCCGTTTGATCGGTGCGAGCTTATCCAGTCGGTCAATAACTATGGCAACTATGTTGAGGTCCGGCTGAAGCCCGGCGCGGACTCGCAGGAGTTGTTGCGGATGGCGTCGCAGCACGCTCGCATCAGCCGCTTTGAGCTGGTCGAGCCTTCACTGGAAGAGATCTTCATCGATATGGTGGACCAAAATGCATAACACGTGGCTGATCGTAAGGCGCGAATACCTGGAGCGCATCCGTTCCAAAGCCTTCCTCATCATGACGATGCTCATGCCCGTGTTCATGGCATCGACGATCCTGATTCCGGCGATGCTTTCCGGGATGAAGTCCGGCGGCACGCGGCGCATCGTGCTGGTGGCGAACAATCCCGAGGTCGCCGAAGCGGTGAAGCAACAGTTGATCGCGCCACAACAGGCGAGTGATAAGACTCCGCAGCAGAAGGCAGAGGCGGGTGCTTCTAAACCGGCGGAGCCGGCCCCGCGCTATGCCATCACCATTGACACCAACGCAACGGACGCCGAGCGCTCTGCGTTGCGTCAGCAGATTACCGACGGCAAGATCGACGGCTTTTTATGGCTGACCGACAACGATCTTGCCAGCCGCAAAGTGGTGTACAACGCCAAAGACGTGACCGATTTTGGCGAGAGCATCGAGTTGCGCAACGCAGTGCAGACCGCGCTGACGAAGCGCCAGTTGGCACAAAAGGGCATGAGCGGCGCAGAAGTCGAGGACTTGCTCAAGCCCATCGACCTGGATTCCATCCGAATCGAGAAAGGCAAGGAAGGCGCCAGCGGCATTTCCGTGTTTCTGGTCTCGTTCACCATGGTCATGCTGCTCTATGTGAACATGCTGGTGTATGGCTTCGCCGTGATGCGCTCGATCATCGAAGAGAAGAGTTCGCGCATTCTTGAGGTTCTACTTTCGTCGGTGACCTCGAAGGAACTTCTCGCCGGAAAGATCATCGGCGTGGGCGCTGTCGGATTGACGCAGACCGTGATCTGGCTGCTGGTGGCGCTGGCCTTTTCGGTGCCGGGACTCATGGCGTCGCGTTCGATCATGTCGAATGTGCAGATTCCGATGTCGGGCATTATTGCATTCGCGGTGTTCTTCATTCTCGGGTATTTTCTCTATGCGACGATGTACGCCGCACTCGGCTCGATGGTGAACTCAGACCAGGAAGCGCAGCAAGTCCAGTGGCCGGCCATGCTGCCTATTGTTTTCTCGATCGTGCTGAGCACGCCGGTGCTGCAGCATCCCAACTCGCCGCTGGCTTTCTGGACATCGATGGTGCCGTTCTTCGCGCCGATCCTCATGTTCGTTCGCGTGATGGTCGAAACGCCACCCATGTGGCAGATCGTGCTCTGCATCGCATTGATGCTGCTCACGACCTGGGGACTGCTCGGGCTGTCATCGCGCATCTATCGTGTGGGGATTCTCATGTACGGCAAGCGGCCGACGCTGCCGGAGCTGCGGAAGTGGTTGAAATACAGTGGATAGTGGGAAGCTAGTTTCCAGTTTCGAGATGCACGGAGCACCCGGTGTTCCTGCGAAGAACCTGGCTATCGCCCGCCGAGAACTTGAAACTCGAAACTCGCTTTTGTCTATCCACCAACCACCATCCACTATCCACTAATTTAGAATTTCCTCGTGCCCCTCGAATCCAGCGCTGGCGTGGACGACGCCGGCGAACGCCAGTTCACGCTGTGGCAGCGCGCAGAATTTGCGCTGGTCGCATGGCTGGCTTCTGCTTTTATCGCTGTGGTGGGGCGCACGCTTCGTGTGACGTTCTCCTGGGAAGAAGGCTCCATCGGCAGCATGGACAATGTGTATCCGGGGATTTATCCGTTCTGGCACCGTTGTGTCCTGGGAGCGACCTGGATTTTCCGGCGCAGGAACTTCGCCGTCCTGACCAGCAAGAGCCGGGACGGGGAATTCATCGCGCGTGTCATTCACCGCTTCGGTTTTGTGCCTATACGTGGCTCCAGTTCGCGCGGAGGGCAACGCGGACTGCTGGAGATGCACTCTTTCGCGTTGAATGGCGGCGGTGCGGCGTTCACCATTGACGGCCCCCGCGGGCCGCGCTACGTCGCAAAACGAGGGCCCGTGCTGCTTGCCCGAACCACGGGTGTGCCTATCACCGCGTTTTATGTGGCGATGGAGAAAGCCTGGGTGCTCAAAACCTGGGACGCGATGATGATTCCCAAGCCGTTTTCGCGCGCCTACATCCGGGTGGCGCGCAAGATCTTCGTTCCAGCCAATGCCGACGACGATCGCCTGGCGGCCGCACATGTCGAAATGCAGGAAGCGCTGGAGCGCGTCACGGCTTACGCGGAATCGCAGTTTTCCTCGCCTCGCGATTGACACTGCTTCGCCCGCTCGGTAGAGTCAGAGTTTCCCCTGGAGCAAATTTTTTGTTCCGGGTTGTTCTTTCCAGATCATCCACGATTTTGGTTCGCGCGTTCCGCCACTGCGGCGGAACTGGGAAGCGGGTGCAAATCCCGCGCTGCCGCGCAACTGTAAGCGAGCTGTTTGGCGCCAGGCCACTGTGCAAACGGGAAGGCCTCCGCCGTTGTTCGCGATGTCCGCATCGCAACTCGCAAGTCAGGAGACCGGCGCGAACCTTCATCCAACCCCCTTTCGCGTGAGGAGGAGAGTTGACCCGCACTCGCATCATCCTTTTCTGGCTCCTGACCTGCAGCTCACTTGGGGCTGCCGACCTGAAACTCATTGTGCAAAGCCCGTCGGGCGATCGCGTGTCCGGGGTGCAAGTCACGTTATACCGTGCGAGCGATGATGCCGGCGTCGGCATTCTCACGACCACCGGCGACGGCTCCGTGAATTTTGGCGGCTTGGCCAACGAAACCTATAAGGTAGTAATCCTCGCGCCGGGGTTCGCGGAGCAATTGCTGGCAGTCACCGTTCCGCAGATCGAGCCGCTGGTCGTGCAATTGAAGCTGGCGACCACTCCTCAGACTGTCGTGGTCTCGGCTACCGCGACTCCAACCACTGTGAACCAGACGGCGGCCTCGATCGACACACTGAACAGCGATCAACTCACGCTGCTGAATCCGCCCGGCGCTGCCGAAGCGCTCAGCTACATTCCGGGAGCCATCGTGAACACAGCCGGGCGCCGTGGGAGCCAAGCCAGCCTTTTTGTGCGTGGCGGAGAATCCAGCTACAACAAAGTCTTGATTGACGGTGTGCCGGTCAACGATCCAGGCGGATTCTATGACTTCGGCGTGACGCCCATGAATAACGTCGAGCGTCTGGAAGTGGTGCGCGGCCCCGAGAGCACGATCTACGGCACCGACGCCATGACCAGCGTGGTGCAGCTGTGGACCACGACCGGCACAACTCTGAAGCCGGTGTTCGAATTCGGCGCGGATGGCGGAACATTCTCGACGGCGAACGGATACTTCTCGGTCGCGGGCGCCGACAAGATTTACGACTATAACTTCTTCGTCGATCAGTTCGACACCCAGGGGCAGGGAGTCAACGACGTTTACACGAACGCGCTGCAGGGAGGGAATGTCGGGATCCGTTTCTCCCCGCGCGTCGCGCTTCGCCTGCGGCTGCGGCACTCGAATAACTGGACAGGTGTGCAGTCGAATTGGTGGTTTAACGGAAATCCAGTGTTGCCGCCCAACACTAACCAGGTCGCCCATCAGAACAATTTCCTGGCCAGCGCCCAGCTTGCTGTCAGCGGTCCTGGAGCCTGGCAGCATACGTTCAGCGGATACGAGTACAACCACGTGCAGGCGAATTCGCAGAACTACGTCGATCCGGGCCGCGAGTTTCTCGATAGCCAGTTCTCCAACCTCAGCCGGTACAACCGCGCCGGGTTCGAATACCAGGGACAATGGACTCCCCGCCCATGGGCGCAAACTACCGTCGGCTATACCTTCGAAGATGAAAACGGATTTATCCACTCGGAATTCGCGCCGGGGACCGACTTCGCATCGGTAAGCGATACTCACGGCTTGCGCTTCAACAATTATTTGTTTGGGCAGGAACTCCTGACGTGGAAGCGCGTTTCTGTGTTGGCCGGAGTGGGTTACGTCAACAACTCCAGCTTCGGAAACAAGGTCGTACCCCGGGCCTCGGTTTCGTTCCTTCTCCTGCAGGGCAACGAGACCTTTAGCGGAACGCGCCTTCGTGCCGGATACTCTGAGGGCATCAAAGAACCCAGCTTCCAGCAGTCGTTCGGCATCTCCGGGACCTATCCGACGCTGCCGAATCCCAATCTGCAGCCCGAACAGAACCGCTCCTGGGAAGCGGGCTTCGAGCAGGGATTCTGGGGCAATAGGCTGTCGCTGAGCGCGCTATATTTCAGCAATCAGTTCCACAACCAGATCGAGTATCAGACCAATCCGGTCGATTTCACCAGCCAGTACGTCAACTTCAACAAGTCGATGTCGCACGGAGCGGAAGTTGAGCTGCGCGGCCAGATCGGCAGCCACTTCTCCTTCACCGGAGCCTACACTTACACATCAACTCAGATACAAGAGGCCCCGCCCTGCGATCCTCCGTTCTGCGATCCACTCATTTACGGCGTCGGTGCTCCGCTCCTGCGCCGTCCCAGGCAAGCTGGCACAGTGCTGTTCAGCTACGTCCGTCAACGCTCCGGTGCAACCGTCGGGGCAGTTGCAGTGGGACGCCGTCCCGATTCTGATTTTCTCTTCGGATACATTCCACCTATCTACTACGCTGCGGGCTATGCGCGCGTCGATCTTGGGGGCTGGTACAACTTTACGCCTCACATCACGGCCTATGCGAATATCGGCAATGCATTCAATGATCATTACAACGAAGTGCTGGGATATCCCGCACTGAAAGCTAACTTCCGCGCGGGACTTCGCTTCCGGCTCGGCGGCGAATAGCTTTTCATCATTTTCGAGCCGACACATGCGCTATGCACTGTAAGTAGAGTATCGCTGGCGCCTACAGCTTTAACCCGATACCGAACCCTACGTGGGATTGCTACTTTCTCTAAGAAGCAGGAGAGTCACGATCGCTTGTGAGCTCTCCGTAAATCTGCGGAAAAAGGAGTCGGCCATGCTTTGGACGATATTCGTGATCCTTCTGGTTCTGTGGTTGGTGGGAGTCGTCAGTTCCTACACCTTGGGGGGCTTCATTCACATCCTGTTGCTGTTGGCCCTCATCACCCTTGTGATCAACCTTGTCAACGGACGTCGCACCGTAGTGTAGTGGTCCGATGCTTAGTGCGCGATGTTTGCGCAATATCCCGATACGGAGGCGGAATATGAACATGGACATGAAGAAGTTATGGAAGATAGCGCTTGGGACTGGTCTTTTCCTGCTCGACCAATCGGACCGGGCGAAGAATAATGTCGGGGGCCATATTGATGATCTGCGTGAGCGTGCGCAGGACACATACCAGGCTGCGGCAGATCGCGTGGCTCGCGCCACGGATGCGCTTCAGAACGACGGTAGTCATGAGGCAGTTTGGGGCTTACTGAAATTCGCCGCCGGACTGGGAATTGGAATTGGCGTTGGCCTCTTAGTCGCGCCGGCGAACGGCGAGGAAACCCGGGCGAAACTTGCCGAGAAGGCCCAGGAATTTGGCGGCAATGTGCGGCAGCGCTTTGGCTCCTACGACATGCGGCCGACCGGAACAGGCGATTAATTTGACAGCCCCGGCCGTTCTTGACGCGCCGAAAGTCATGGAGAGCGCCCGAGCGTCATGATCCCAGAGTTGTGCCGCTCAGCCAATTCTGGCAAAAGTACGGGCCAGACGAAGGATGACCGGCGAAAGGAAAATCATGATAAGTAGAAATCTCTCTCGAATTGTCCCGATTATAGTTGTGATGCTGGCGCTGGCTGCCGCATCGTACGCACAAATTGGTATTGGCGTGTCGGTCTCATTCGGACCCCCGCCTCTGCCCGTGTACGAACAGCCTCTTTGTCCCGCTCCCGGTTACATTTGGACGCCAGGCTACTGGGCCTATGATCCAGGCTTTGGCGACTATTACTGGGTACCGGGAACCTGGATTCTCGCGCCTCAGGTCGGCTTCCTCTGGACCCCGGGCTGGTGGGGTTGGGAAGGAGGAGGATTTCTCTTCCATGAGGGTTACTGGGGCCCAGTCGTGGGTTTCTATGGCGGTATTAACTACGGTTACGGATACTTCGGCCGCGGCTATGAGGGGGGACATTGGGATCACGACCAGTTCTACTACAACCGCGCCGTGAACAACGTCAACGTCACCAATATTCGCAACGTTTACAACACCACGGTGATCAATAACAATTCGAATCACGTCAGCTACAACGGTGGCAACGGTGGAGTAGCGGCACAGCCGACGGCCCAGGAACAGGCTGCCGCACGCGAAAGACATATTCCGCCGGTAGCGGGCCAGACGCAACAGGTGCAGGCTGCACGCTCGAACCCGCAGTTACGAGCCTCCGTTAACCAAGGCAAGCCGCCTATCGCGGCGACTTCCAAGCCAGGAGCGTTCCAAGGTAGCGGCGTAGTACCTGCCAAACAGGCTGGAGGCCGTTACACCCCTCCGCCTAATCGCGCCGGCGGGCAACCCAATGCTCAGTCTGCACGGCAGCAGAACAACAGCAATGTTCCCCGGCCCCCCGAGAACAAGGCACAGACTTCGCGTCCCGAGAGCAATCCCGAGACCGCGCGTCAACAGAACAATGTTCCTCGACCACCCGAGAACAACGCTCAACCTGCACGCCCTGAAAACAATCCTCAGACTGCGCGTCAGCAGAACAACGCTCCTAAGCCGGCCGTTCACCCGAACGACCTTCCGCCGATCGAACGCCCCGCTGCTCCCACTACCGGGAATGCCGAGGCGAACCAGAAGAACCAGCAGCAGCAGGAGCAGCTTCGCGCCCAGCAGATGCAGGAGCGACAGAAGCTTCAGCAGCAGCAGGAACAGGAACACCAGCAAATGGCTCAGCAACAGGCCAGTCAGGCGAGACAGCAACAGTTGGAGCAGCAACATCAGCAGCAGACGCAGCGTTTACAGGAACAGCACGTGCAACAACAGCAGCAACTAGCCCATCAGCAGCAACAGCAGATGCAAGCCAGACAACAGCCGCAGCGCAGCAATCCGCCCAAACCTCCGGAACACTGACCTCGGAACACTTGCCTGCACATCGCTGGTAGCCCGTTAGCCGGCTTCGAGGAGACACGGTGAAAGCTCCTCGAAGCCTTTTCCGTAAGAGACCAAGAGCCAAAGCCGAAGTGTTTTAGTTCACTACAGGACCACTACGACATCGTGGGTTAGCTGGAAATACCTAACCCGCTTATACGTATCCATATCATCATTCTAAAGGTGGCTGCAGTGGGGGTTCTCGTCGATTCTTCGCGGGCGGACGCTTCAATACCCCAATGAATCCGCCTCCCACATCGACGTCATCTGGTGATGTACAACAGCACCGCGATGACCATCAGGGTTTTCAAAGAGCCGATTTTGGCCGCAGCGTGCGCGCGCCTGGGAGGCGGAGACACAGATCCCCTGCCCTCACAATACCTTTGGTTACAGGACGGGAGACGACTAGGACGTGGGTCCACATCGCCCTGTGACTAGCAGTGTCGCAGTTGAAAGTGATGTCAACTGTATAGCGCGCGGGGAATCTGTCTTTCGGACTTTTTTCTCCGAAGCTGTTCAGCGGTGCAACACCAGCCACTCGGCATTTTCTTAATCGTCGCCGCGCCCGGCGCCCACATGGTTCTGGGCGAGGTATTTCTGCCGAATTTCCCGCAGCTTGTTTACGTGCATGTCGCTCAATGGCTGCTGCTTGCCTAGCATGTGCGTGACCAGCGCGATCTTCGCATAGTGCTCGACCGTCTCCATGTTCATGTAGGCGGTCAGAAGGTCCTCGCCATAGGTCACGACCCCATGGTTTGCCATGAGGATGGCATCATGACCGCCGACCAGAGGGGCGAGCGCCTCCGCCAGTTCGGGAGTGCCCGGCGTTTCGTAACTTGCCAGCGGCACCGTACCCAGCGTGATCACGATCTCCGAACACAATGCGCTGTCCAGCGGCATGCCTGCCGCGGCAAATCCGGTCGCCGTCGGAGGATGCGCGTGCACCACTGCACCCACGTCGGGCCGGTTGCGATAGATGAAAAGGTGCATGGCGATTTCACTGGAAACATTGCGCCGTCCGCTGACCTTCTGCCCCAGCGGATCTACGATTACCAGGTCGTCTGGCTCCATCAACCCCTTGCTCATCACCGTGGGCGTGCACAAAAAGGTGCCGTCTCTCAGGCGGACGGAAAGGTTGCCATCCGTCGCGGCTACCAAGCCAGTCTGGTGCAGCAATTTGCCGAAGCGAACGATCTCCTCGCGATGATTCTGCTCAGTCTTCATGCGATAGCACTTAAAGGGGGCCAAAATCTCCAGTCTTCTTATCGTACCGTAGTTTTGGAATTCCGCGAAAGGCCAACCCCGCGTTTTTGCGATTTCGTCTAGGGCATAATCGGTTTGTGCTTGTCTCGGAATTCGATTTCCAGCTTCCCGGCGATCTGATCGCGAAACAACCGCTCGCTGACCGTGCCGCCGCCCGTATGCTGCACATGGAGCGAGAAAGCGGCCACGTGCGCGATACCGGCTTCCGCGAATTGCCTGACCTGCTGCGCCCTGACGATTTATTAGTGGTCAACAACACGCGCGTTTTGCCGGCACGGCTTTACGGACACCGCAGCGGTTCGCGCGCGCAGCACGTTTCGCCGTCGAATCCCGCCGCCGCGCAGTTCTTGCACGGCAAAGTCGAAGTACTACTTACCCGCCAGCTTTCGACCGAGCCAAATCTGTGGGAGGCGCTCGTACATCCTGGGCGCAAGCTGGGTATTGGGGAGCGCATCTACTTCGGACTCGACGCAACGGAGCAGTCGCACGAACTCGCCGCCGAGGTCATCGCTCGCGGCGAATTTGGCGAGCGCCACCTGCGCTTCGATCACGTCGCCGACTTCTTTGTAGTACTCGAGCGAATTGGCCACGTCCCACTGCCGCCCTACATCGATCGGCCTGACACGCCGCTCGATCGCGAGCAATACCAGACCGTTTACGCACGTCCGCTGGGCTCGGTCGCTGCCCCAACAGCGGGGTTGCATTTCACACCCGAGATTCTCAACCGCAACCGTGCCCGCGGCATCGAGACTGTCGAAATCACGCTGCATGTGGGGCTCGGCACCTTCCAGCCCATCCGCGTAGAAGTGGTAGAGGAGCACAAGATCCATCGCGAGTGGTACTTGATCTCGCCCGAGACCGCGGAGAAAATCCAGCGCGCGCGCGATGACGGACGAAGGATTGTCGCCGTCGGCACCACCTGTGTTCGCACTCTGGAGTACGCCGCGCGCCAATCACCGGAAGGCCGCATCGACGCGCAATCTGGCGAAACCGATATCTTTATTTATCCCGGATTTGAATTTCACGTCGTCGGCGCCCTGCTGACGAACTTTCATCTGCCCAAGTCAACGCTTGTCATGCTGGTTTCGGCGTTCGCCGGACGGGAACGCACGCTGGCAGCGTACGAACATGCGGTGCGAGAACGGTATCGGTTCTATTCGTATGGGGACTGCATGTTCGTGGGGTAGCGCCTAGCTGACGACTGAGGTCTCCCGTACCGACTTACACTGATGAACGCTACAACCTGTTGCACACTGCCGGTATCCCTGACCAACCCAGTCCTATGCAAGTAACCTGTCAACTTACACAAAAGGACTTCTACGAAGCCCTGATCGCCAGTTGTAATCGCCGGTTCATGGGGAAATGGGGACCGCGCCTCCTCATTTCAGTCGCACTGTTAATGCTAGGTTGAGCCTTTACAATAGGGCAGAGCGGCCAGAAATCAGCACAAGCACTGACGTCCTTGTGCCGGTGGGTTTGATCGCGTTTTGGCCTTGGCCTTTTGGGATGCAGTATGGTGGACCGCCAGCAAGCAGATTGTGCATCGACCGGCAGTCCGCGGTCAAAGAACAGCCATTTTCGATAGTGCCGGAGTACATGCGCGTTGGGATGGTGGCGCAGCCGGCGTGGAGTGGAAGAACTACATCGAATACCTAGAAATCACGAACCAAATTCCGACCTACACATCGCCCGGGATGTTCGGCATCGTACCCAAACGGTACTTGGACGTCGATCAACTTGTCGAATTGCGATCGTTACTCGCACAACAGATTCCCTCCATGAAGAAGTGATCGTTGCCATCGTGGTTCTCTTTTGCTCTTTCTCGAAACTTGAAATCTGAAACTCGAAACCGACCTCTTGTTAGAATTCCTTCTTGCCTCCAAAGAAAAAACTCGCCAACCTCGACGCCGCTCCCAAGCCCACAGCTCCTGCACCCCTTCCTCCAGAGCCGGGCGGATCCAAGGGCCGCATCTTCCTCATCGACGCCATGTCGTTCATCTTCCGCGCCTATCACGCCATGGGACACCAGCGTCCCATGTCCAACAAAGCGGGCATCCCAACCGGCGCGACGTTTGTCTTCGTCAACATGTTGCGCAAGTTGCGCGACGATTTCCAGCCACAGTTCATAGCCGCTGCTTTCGATCTGTGGGGGCCCACGTTCCGCGACGAACAAGCCGCGGCCATGCCCAGCCATCGCAAGTTCGACGCCAAGACCCAGACCTACGTTGATGTTGCGTACCTGGGTTACAAGGCCAAGCGCGCCGAGACGCCCGCCGACCTCCTGCAGCAGATTCCCTACATTCGCCGCGCCCTCGAGGCCTATCGTATTCCGATCCTGGAGGCTCAGGGCTTCGAAGCTGACGATGTGATCGGCACCCTCGCCCGCAAGGCCGCGGCCGACGGGTACTCCGTCTTCGTCGTTTCCAGCGACAAAGACATGATGCAGTTGGTCAACGAGCGCGTCTGGGTGCTGAATCCGCCGAAAGACAACCTGATCTCCGATCCCGCAAAGGTGCAGGAGATTCTTGGCGTGCCGCCCGGGCGCGTGGTGGATGTGATGGCGCTGCGCGGCGACACCGTCGATAACATCCCCGGCGCTCCCGGAATCGGCGACAAGGGCTCGGTCGAGTTGATCCAGCGCTTCGGCACCGTCGAGAACGCACTTGACCGCGCCGCGGAAGTCGAGCGCAAGACCTATCGCGAGTCGCTGCAGAACAATCGCGACATGGTGCTGCTCAGCAAAGAGCTGGTCACCATCAAGACCGATGTCGCCGTCGATTTCGATCCTGAAAAGATGCTGGCGCAGGAGCCCGACCCTGAGGCCGCGCGCGCGCTGTTCACCGAGTTGGAATTCAACACGCTGATGCGGGAGTTTCTCAGCGAAGGTACTGAACTAGGCGAGACCGACTACCGCGACGCGGCGTCTGTCGCGGATGTCGAGGCCGTGCTGGCCGCGGTTCGCGCCAATCCCGGCGCTATGCTGGCGATTGCACTCGATGCGGCGGCCATTTCGGCTACCGTTTCCGATGAGACTGAAGCCGACGACGCTCCCGATGCGCAGATGCTGCTTTCGACCCCGCCTGAGATCGCCGCCGCTCCTTCGCAACTGCGTCTCGCCATCTCGACCAAACAAGGTACGGCGCTCTCGCTCGCGCTTGACGACTCTCCCGCCGCACAGACTTTGAATCAAGCGCTCGCCGACCCGTCAATCCCGAAGGCCATTTACGATGCCAAGGCGGCGACGCACGCTCTTAGCGAACGTGGTATCACTCTAGCGGGCGTACACGACGATCCGCTGCTCTACGCCTACCTGCTCGACCCGACCTACACGAAATATAGCCTCGCAGACCTTGCTCTCCGCAGCTTCAATTTGAAAATGGGAGCCACCGTCGGCGAAGCAGCCGACCTTACGCTGCGCCTCTCGGAAAGACTGCGCGACGAAGTGGCCGCTGCCGGACTCAAGAACGTGTACGACGAGATCGATCTCCCCATGTCACCGGTACTGGCGCGCATGGAGGCAGCGGGCATCAAGATCGACACCGGGGTGCTTGCCGAAATGTCGCAGCGGCTGGAGCGGGAGTCCAGCCAGAAGGCGCGCGAAATTTGGGAGAAATGCGGCTCCGAGTTCAACATCAACTCGCCCAAGCAACTCGGCGATGTGCTCTTCAACAAGCTCAACCTGCCCAAGCCAATGAAATACGGCAAAGGCAAGACCATCTCCACTGCCGTCGATGTTCTCGAAGGTCTCGCCTCCGAGCACGACGTTCCACGCATGGTGCTCGACTACCGCCAAGTCACCAAACTGAAATCGACTTACGTTGATGCGTTACCCGCGCTGCTCAATCCCACAACCCGCCGTCTGCACACCACGTTCAACATGGCGGGCTCGGCCACCGGACGCCTGTCGTCAATCAATCCCAACCTGCAGAACATTCCCATCCGCACCGAGTTGGGCCGCGAAATTCGCGCCGCTTTCGTCGCCGAACCCGGCAACACGCTGCTTGCCGCCGACTACTCGCAAATCGAGTTGCGCCTGCTCGCGCACTTCTCCGAAGATCCATTGCTGGTCGAGGCCTATCGCACCGGCCAGGACATTCACAGCCTCACCGCATCCCAGGTGTTCGGCGTTCCGGCCGATGAAGTCAACGCTGAGCATCGCCGCCGCGCCAAAGCCGTGAACTTTGGCATCGTGTATGGGCTCTCGGCGTTCGGGCTGTCGCAGCAAATCGGCATCGACCAGAAAGAGGCCAAACGCTTCATCGACGCATACTTCGAGAAGTATGCAGGCGTGCGCCAGTTCATCGACCGCACACTCGAGCGAGCGCGCACCGAGCTCAAGGTCGCAACGCTCTTCGGGCGCATCCGTCCCCTGCCCGACATGCAGAGCAAGAACTGGAACCTGCGCGGCTTTGCCGAGCGCACCGCCGTCAACACCCCTCTGCAAGGCACTGCCGCCGACCTCATCAAGCTGGCCATGATTCGCATCGACGCCGAGCTGCGCCAGCGCAACCTACAATCGCGCATGCTTCTGCAAGTGCACGACGAGTTGGTCTTCGAAGTCCCCGAAAATGAACTCGACGTGATGAAACGACTCGTCACGCAGCAAATGGAAGGCGTCTTCGAGTTGAAGGTTCCGCTGAAGGTGGAGCTCGGTACCGGTCCCAACTGGCGGGATTTGGAGTGACTCCACCCAGCGTCATCCCGAGCGGGGACGCGCCCCAGGGTCCCTGCGAATGCGCCTTACTTGCGCCTCGCCGGATGGCCTGGTGCCGCTCCGTTCCGGCCGTTCAGGACTTCCGTACCCCGGGTGAACACCTCTTGTCAGTCCCTGTTGGTCTGCGACACGTTGGAGAAGGTCGGCCAGTACTGCATGGTCCTCTTCGGACAGCGCGGCCAGCAAAGATTGCTGATGCTCGCGCGCGATCCTTCCGATGGCTTGCAAAGTAGATTTTCCCTCTTCAGTTACATGGAGCGCATAGCGCCGCCGGTCGCTTTCATGTGCACGTCTTTCGAGCAGCCCCTTGGATTCGAGTTCGTCAATAAGCGCCACCAGGCGGCTGGGAAGGGTCCGGAGGGCGGTTGCCAATGCCTGTTGTGTGATGGCCGGGGTGGCAGCCAGCATCCTGAGGATGCCAGCATGCGCGGGGCTTAGCTGCAACTCCGCGAGGCGTTCCGCAAACTTTGATGCCGCGTGAGCACCTACTTGTGCCAACAGAAAAGCCGCTCCGGAACGCGCTTTCGGAGGCCTCAAACAGTCGTCTTCCCGGTTGAGGGGTCGTTTCATATTCCCATTGTTGCATTTTATTATAGTTCTATTCTAGAATCATTCATATGATGAACTATCACACGGGAGGTGACCAGTGATCCCTTCGCAAGACGCTAGTACGCGCATCCGCCATAAGGGACCGCCGCTCGGTATGGTCGGCACGATCTTCGTGCTGCTTTTCCTGACTGGTTTGTATCCAGTCACAGCCTTCGGGGGACACCCTCACTTCCCTGCACCAGGTGAATCCCTCAACACGATCTTGGCTTTCTTCCAGGCACGGCCTTCCGCCGTTCTTTTCTGTGCGGCCTTCCAGTTCGGCGCTGCCATTCCCCTCGGTATCTTCACTGCAACGGCCGTCAGCCGCTTGAGATTTCTCGGGGTCCGCGCCGCAGGCGCCGACATTGCCCTGTTCGGCGGATTTGCCACGGCAGTGACCATGATGACCGCCTCCTCCGTTCTCTGGACGATGTCCTATCCGGGGGTCGCGCAAGATCCGACGCTCACGCAGGCCCTATATCGCTTGCAATTTGCTCTCGGCGGTCCCGGCTTTTCTGTGCCGTTTGGTCTGTTGATCGCAGGAATATCCGTCACGGCGGGCTTCGGTAAACTCCTGCCGAAGTGGATCGTAATTCTCGGTCTCGTCGTGGCCGTTATCGGCGAGCTCAGCTGCCTCAACATCCTGTTCCGGAAAGCACTTTTGCTGATCCCCCTGACGCGGTTCCCGGGTTTTGTGTGGATCATCGCCGCAGGCTTCGCCCTGCCCAGCGAACGCGAGTTCGCAAAGGTTCCACGAGAGTGACGCAATCCGTTGACAGCTCCGTTTCAACGCCCACGGCAATTGATGGTCGGCGTTTACTCTTGACGATCGCCACTGGCGCCGTCGCCAGCGCGGTCATCGCCACCACAACTTATTACGCCCTGCGCTGGGCGATCCCGTCGGCAAATGCTGCTCTCACAACCCAGATCATCGTCGCCGAGGTCTACAGCGCGCTCATTGCGGCCTTCGCCCTGTCCTTTGGTCCGTTGCAACGCCCGCCCGTCGACCTTCGTTTTACTTCCACAAGGGATGTAGGGCTGGCCTGTCTGGCGTGGATTGGGATCATTGCCTCCTCTCTAGTTATCTATTTCCTGCTGAGCCCCATCACCGGAGGACTTCCCACTGCCATCCGACAAATCCTGAGCGTTGCGACTGACGCGAAGCGTCTCGAGGGCCAGCCGACATCAGCCTGGATCGTGGCCATCGCGAGGGGTTGTCTTATCGTGCCCCTCTTTGAGGAGCTGCTTTTTCGGGGCCTGCTTCTAAGGTGGCTCGGAAAACGCTTTTCTGCCAACCGCGCCGTCATCGTTTCGGCGGCATTGTTCGCCGTCATGCATGCCTATCCGATTGTTTTGCCCTACGCCTTTGTCGCAGGGCTCTTCCTGGGGTGGATTCGGCAACGCACCGGTTCCACACTCAACCCGCTGTTCATGCATGTCGTCAACAACGTGGTCTTTCTCTGTCTTGCCGTTTGGCTTCTAAGGTAGCTCGGACTTCCAATGTCCTGGCAAATGACTGAACAGTCGACCTCGCCTGTGGCAAGATACTGAAGCCTGCAACTCGGCTGCTATTCTTTCGTTCTACTCCGAGGTCCTCGACATGAGACTGTTCGTGATTGCATCAATCGTGTGCGCTTTCGCCGTCGGTCTTTCCGCCCAAAACAGCAGCAGCCTCGACGCCCGCCGCGCCCAGTTGCGCGACGCCTTGCAGGCTGAGTGGGAGTACACCCTTCGCACTTATCCCGAGTTCGCGACCTACGTGGGCGACACCCGCTATAACGACCGCCTTGGCGATTATTCGCCTGAAGCGGTTGCGAAGCAGATCGAACACGCCAAACAGCAGCTCAAAGTCTTCGAAGGCATCGACACCGCGGGATTCCCCGAAGCCGAGGTGTTGAATCAGCAGCTCATGGTGCGCGAACTGGGACAGCACATCGAGAGCGCAAAATTCAACGAATGGGAGATGCCGGTCGACCAGTTTGGCGGCATTCATCTGGGCCTCGCTTCCATGCCCACGCAGATGCCGTTCAAAACGGCAAAGGATTACGAGAACTACATCGCCCGCCTCCACCAGTTGCCGCGCGTACTTGACCAGGTGACCGCTAACATGAAGCTCGGCCTGCGCGACCACCTGATGCCGCCCAAATTTCTGCTGGAGAAAGTGACCGTCCAGGCACAGGACATCGCTAACGCCGGCAGCGACAAAAGCCCTTTCGCCCAGCCTGTGTTGAAGTTCGCCGCCGACATTTCCGCCGCCGATCAGCAGCGCTTGCGCGACGCGGTGATGAAAACGATCGGCGCTGAGGTCAATCCCGCCTACTCGAAATTCGCTGCCTTCGTGAAGAATGACTACGCGCCGAAAGGGCGAACCGAAATGGGTGTATGGTCGCTGCCCGACGGCGACGCCCGCTACAAATTCGCGATCCGCCAGATGACCACCACGAACCTTCAGCCTGAGCAGATTCACCAGATGGGGCTCAAGCAGGTGGAAGAACTCGACGGGCAGATGCTGGTCATCGCCAAGCAACAGGGCTTCGCCGACTTGAAGAGCTTCAACGAACACATCCGCCAGGACCCCAAGCTGCACGGCACATCGGGGCAGCAGATTCTCGATCTCTATCAGCATTACGCCGACCAGATGTACACCAAGCTTCCGCAACTCTTTGGACGGCTGCCCAAGAACAAACTGATCGTTGTTCCCATGGAATCCTACCGCGCGCCCGATTCGGTTCCTGCCGATTACTCTCCCGGAGCGGGAGATGGCTCACGTCCTGGCCGCATCAACGTGAACGAGTACGATCCCGAACACCGTCTGCTGCTCAACGCCGAGGCCATCGCCTACCACGAGGGCGTTCCCGGACACCATCTGCAATTTTCGATTGCGCAGGAGTTGACGGGCATTCCGCCATTCCGCAAATACGGAAACTACAACGCCTACTCTGAAGGGTGGGCGCTATATTCGGAGCGGCTGGGCAAAGACGTCGGTTTCTACCAGGACCCGTACAGCGAGTACGGCCGACTGGAAAACGAAATGTGGCGATCGATCCGTCTCGTGGTTGATACCGGGGTGCATTACAAGCACTGGACGCGCGAGCAGATGGTGGACTTCTTCCGCGAACATACCGCCATGGACGAGCCCAACATCCAGACCGAAGTCGATCGCTACATTGCGTGGCCCGGCCAGGCGCTGGCTTACAAGCTAGGCCAGATGGAGATCCTCGCACTGCGCGAGCAGACGAAGCAGGCCCTCGGCTCGAAGTACGATATCCGCGCGTTTCACGATGAAATCCTCGATGCCGGTCCCTTGCCGCTCGACGTCCTGCATGCGCGCGTCACCAAGTGGATCGCGGATGAGAAGGCGGGCGGCACGCCTCAACACTAGCGGTGAACGAATCTTATTGTGTCGTATAATCCGCGCTTCCCCTGGAGAACGACTGATGTCACTGGGATTCAATGTAGAGTGCCCCAAATGCCACGGCGACCGGACTTTGCTCGAGACCACGTTTGGTCTCAACGGATATATCGACCCGCGCCATAAGAAAGATAGCGATGAGGGCCCTGACCCTAATTGCGCTCTGCCGGTTCGCTTGATTGTCTGCGTGCGCTGTCATTTTCTGGAGATGTATCACGACGTCGGATTGGGTACACTCAGTTGATCGGGAGCACGCCGGGCGACCCACATTAATGCAGGTTGCAGCAATACTCGCTCTCTGTCACTCTGAGCGTTAATTACAATCTGACAATTCAGTAACTAGTTCCACCACATAGTTCAACTCCCAACGGAGAACCCGCCAATGCCACTACCGTCGTTCCGCTACCGTCTTGAGCAGCAGGCCCCGAAGGCATTCAACGGCGGCGTAACTCGCGGCGCCTCCGTTGTCGAATTTCCTATTTCGACCGGCATCGCCGGTGTCTCGATGCGGCTCGGCCCCGGCACCATTCGAGAACTGCATTGGCATGCTAATGCCGCCGAATGGGCCTACGTCGTCACCGGCTCGTGCCGTACCACAATTCTTCATCCCGACGGATCGGCGTACATCGACACGTTCAATGCGGGCGACGTCTGGTATTTTCCGCGCGGCTATGGTCATTCGCTCCAGGGTCTCGGCCCCGGAGAGTGCCACTTTATCCTGATCTTCGATAACGGCGACTTCTCCGAGGATCACACTTTCAGCATCACAGACTTCCTGGCGCAGACGCCGCGCGAAATTGTCGCGCAGAACCTGGGCCTCTCCGTCGCGGAGCTCGCGCCGCTACCCACGCGCGAAGCCTACTTTGTGCGCGGACCAGTACCTGACGACAGCTCGCTCATCGCAACCCCACGCAGAAATCCGGAACTGACGACCATGCATCGCTACCCTCTGGACGCTCAGCAACCCCGCCGCGTTCCAGGAGGCGGCACGCAGCGGACCGTAACGGTCGATGAGTTTCCGATTTCAACCACGATGGCAGGCTCGCTCCTTGAGCTCCAGCCCGGAGCTTTGCGCGAGTTGCACTGGCATCCCAACGCAGACGAATGGCAGTACTACATCAGCGGCACGGCGAAGATGGGCGTATTTCTGGCGCAGGGGAACGCGGTCATCGACCAGTTTGAAGCCGGCGACGTGGGCTACGTTCCAATGGGGGCGGGTCACTATATCAAGAACACCGGCAGCGAGGTTTGCCTCATTCTCGTCGGCTTTAACAGCCCTCGTTACCAGGCGATGGACCTAAGCGAATGGCTCGCGGGCAATCCCTGTCGATGTGCTTTCAACCAACCTCGGACTCACTCCGGAGGTCGCCGCCAGACTCCCGCGCAAGACGGTGTTCGTTGCGCCGCCGGTTGGCGGGAGATAACGCGAGGATCCTATGTCAGATATGCATGACAAAGTAGCTCTGATTACCGGAGCCAGTAGCGGGATTGGCCGCGCAACAGCCGAGGCGTTCGCTGCGCGCGGCGTCAAGGTAGTTCTTGCTGCGCGCCGTGAACACGAGTTGGCCACGCTTACCAGCGAAATCGAGTCCCGTGGAGGAAAAGCAACCTCCATCGTCACCGATGTCGCAGTCGCCAAGGACGTCGAGCAGATGGTGGCACATGCGATCGCGACATTTGGACGTCTTGACTACGCGGTGAACAACGCCGGCATCGAGGGAACGATCGCGCCTATTACCGATCTGCATGAGCAGGAATGGGACCGCGTTCTCGACACGAACTTGAAGGGAACCTTCCTGTGTTTGCAGCACGAAGCCCGAGTCATGCTCGCGGGCGGACGCGGCGGCTCGATCGTCAACGTCGGTTCGGTAAATTCCTTTCTCGGCTTCGCCACCGGGTCGGCATACGTTGCCTCGAAGCACGGGCAAGTCGGGCTCACCACGAGCGCTTCCGCGGAGCTGGCGCCGCATGGAATCCGCGTCAATATCGTGTGTCCGGGATTCGTCGATACGCCAATGCATCACCGGGGGCGCGCCGTTCTCGGCGACGACATCTGGGACAAGGTCCTGATACCGCGAGTTCATTTGAGGCGCTCAGGACGCCCAGAAGAAATTGCCAAGACGATCGTCTTCCTTTGTTCGGACGAAGCCAGCTACATTTCAGGCACCACACTCACGCCCGATGGAGGGTTCACTCTGACGGTGTGATCTGAAGTTTCGAAGCACCAACCCTGTTTATCGGTCTTGGAAGAGGGAGCGCTTAATGAAAGCACCTGCATCATTCGACTTAACTGGTCGAGTGGCTGTCGTGACTGGCGGCAATGGCGGAATCGGTCGCAGCATTGCGCTCGGATTGGCCCAAGCCGGGGCCGCCGTCGCGGTGTTTGGCCGCAACGACGAGAAGAACCAGCAGGTATTGTCCGAATTGAAGGCAATCGGCGTTCCATCGCTTGCCTTGGAACTTGATGTGACCAATCGCGCCGGATTGGAGCCAGCTATGAACAGGGTCGAGAGCGAACTCGGCGGCATAAGCATCCTGGTAAATAATGCAGGCATCGCCTCTCTTAGCGGCGGCGTGCTGAACGAAAAGCCGGAAGACTGGGACCGTGTCATCGAAACCCAGCTCAACGCTGTTTTCCTTCTTTCCAAGCTGGCTGCCCAATCGATGCTGAGTCGTAAAGCCGGCAAGATTATCAACATTGGCAGCATGTACTCGTACTTTGGATCGGCGCTCGTTCCCTCCTACAGCGCAGCGAAAGGAGCGATCGTCCAACTGACCAAGTCAATGGCGATTGAACTCGCCCCGCACAACATTCAAGTCAATGCCATCGCACCTGGCTGGATTGAAACCGACTTGACGGTAGCTGTACGTGCCATGCCCATGAACGACGAAATTGTTGCGCGGACCCCCGCCGGTCGGTGGGGGCTGCCGGAGGAAATTGCCGGAACCGCCGTGTACCTGGCCTCGCATGCCTCGGACTTCGTTACGGGCGAGACAATTCGCGTCGACGGCGGTTATGCGATCCGATGACCGCAAGCGGTTGCGTGTTACGCTCCCCACCGACGCACCGGCCGTCTTCCGTCACCATCACTCGCGCAGGAGTGCACAAATGAAGCGACTCATCCTTTCTATCGTTTGTAGTCTCGCATTCTTCTCTGTCGCAACAAACGCGCAGGCTCCGAAAGACGCTGGAGCTCGGACCGAAGCCCTGCGCGTCGCGGATGCCTGGCTTGACAGCGTTCAGGCCTACCAGCACATCCCGTCAATCTCGGCGGGCGTGGTCGTAGGTGATGACCTGGTCTGGTCCAAGGGCTACGGAACGATCGACGCCAGCCACATCGTCCCCGCTACGCCGCAGACCATCTATTCCATTTGCTCGATCTCGAAGCTCTTCACCTCGGTCGCGCTCATGCAGCTCTACGATCAGGGCAAGGTCCGCCTGGACGACCCAATCACGACTTACCTTCCCTGGGCCAAGATCGTGCCGGCCGCCGATAGCGGCCCTATCACGCTGCGCGGCCTGCTCACTCACTCGTCCGGCATTCCCCGCGAATCCGATTTTCCCTACTGGTCAGGGCCGGACTTTCCCTTTCCCACACGCGAGGCAATCCAGGCCAAAATCGCGGAGCAGTCGGCGCTTTATCCGGCCGAGCGCTATTTCCAGTACAGCAATCTCGGGCTCACCCTCGTTGGCGAGACAGTGGCTGCCGTCTCAGGTCAGCCCTATGCGGACTATGCTAAGGCCAACGTGCTGGTCCCGCTCGGTCTCAACGATACCCGCACCTTTATGCCGATGGACCTCTACGGAAAGCGCCTCGCCGTCGGTTACGGCGCTTTGAAGCGTGATGGCACCCGTGACCTCCTAAAACCGTTCAACACGCGCGGCATTACTCCGGCGGCCGGATACACTTCTACCGTGGAAGACCTCGGCAAGTTCGCCTCGTGGCAATTTCGCCTCCTGCGCACCGGACAGACGAATGTCCTGCAGGCCCCTACCCTGCGCGAGATGCAGCGAGTCCAGTTCATGGATCCCGACTGGAAGACCAGTTGGGGGCTGGGTTTCGCGGTCGGACACCGCGATGATCATATCTATGTGGGACATGGGGGCGATTGCCCCGGATACCAGACGACCCTGTCGATGCGCAGCGACGACCAGACAGCCGTAATTGTTCTGGACAACGGCGCGGAGAGGACCGGCCCCTTTGCCAAAGCCGTCTTCGACATCCTCGACAAACGTAAGGGCTACGAGTTCAAAGCGCCGTCCCCTGCGCCCGGGCTCAAGCTGGAGGACTATGTCGGCCGCTACTCCGAACAGCCCTGGAACCCGGAATTGGTAGTGCTTCCCTGGGCCGGTGGACTCGCTCTCCTCGGCTTGCCCTCAACCGATCCCGCAGGCGACATGGATTTTCTCAAGCCCAAAGGCGGCGACGTCTTCCGCCGCGTCCGCAAGGACGGCAGCGAAGCCGAAGAATTCAAGTTTGTGCGGGATCGCTCGGGCAGGGTCACCAGCTTCACCCACTTCAGCAACCCGACTCCCATGGAATCGCCCCTGGATGATGCCAAGATGGGCATCAAGCAGTAGAGGCTGGGCTGGCGTTCTCGCACCGCGGCCTCGCTTATCACACAGCGGTGAGACATTCGGCACAGACAGGCGGCGCGGGCGCGAAAGAAAATGCATTCCCAAAGTAGGAATCATGCTCGCGGCGGAGGTTTTTATGGCGTTCGCAATTCGCCCCTGGAAGATGGATTACGCAGCGCGCCGCTTTGTCATTTGGATGGCCATCGGCACAGCGTTTATTTTGATGTTGGTCGCAACGGATTACTTCAGCGGCGCTCCAATCTGGTAGGACCATCGATAAGAGTCGATGTCGGCGCAGTGCAGCTGCAGCCTGCGGAAGAATTTCCATGCTCTCTCACCGTAAGCAGAACGATCGCGGGAACGAACTCGCGCGCCCTGAATTATCTCAAAACTTGAAACCTGAAACTCGAAACTAGCCTTGCGCCCCGATCGCCTTCTGCAGCGCGCTCGCAATCGTCTTCACATGCCGCTCCACCGCTTCTTCCGACTCCGCTTCCACCATCACGCGCGCCAGTTTCTCCGTGCCTGAGTAGCGCACCACCACGCGCCCATTGCCGTCGAGCTCACGTTCCGCCGTGCGGATCGTATCTATCACCGGCGGCAACTGTTCCATGGGAACCTTCTCGCGCACATTGACATTCTCGATGCGTTGCGGAAACACCTTCATGTCGGAGACGAGTTCGGCCAGCGGCTTGCCCGCGCGCGCCACTACTTCCATCACGCGCAGAGCGGTCAGGATGCCGTCGCCAGTCGTCGTGTCCATATCTCGAAAGAGAATGTGTCCCGACTGCTCGCCGCCCAGCGTGGCGCCGGTCTTGATCATCTCCTCCAGTACATACTTGTCGCCCACCGCCGCACGCAACAAGCGAATGCCGCTGCGTTTGAGCGCCGCTTCGAGTCCCATGTTCGACATCGTGGTGGCCACCACCGTGTCGTTATGCAGCAGTACGTGCGCTTTCATGTCGCGCGCCGCCAGCAGCAGGACGCCATCGCCGTTCACCACGTTCCCTGCTGCATCCGAGAACATCGCGCGGTCTGCGTCGCCGTCAAACGTAATGCCCAAGTCGTACTTGCCATTGGCCTTCGCGACTTCCGCCGCCACATGGTCGGGATGCAGCGCACCACATCCGGCGTTAATGTTGCGGCCATTGGGATCGACGTGCAGAAAGTCAGCCTCGATGTCGCAGTCCTTGAAGACCAGCGGGGCGACGCTGCTCGCTGCGCCGTTGGCGCAATCCACCAGCACGCGCAGTTTGCCGAAACGGCCCGAGCCAACCAGCGACGCAAGCCACTCTGCATACTGCTCGCGTAACTTCGCGTCGCCCGGCAACATGCTGTAACCCCCGGCGTCAGACTTGGAAGCGCCCGCCGCCAACTGCTCGATGTGCGCAAAGATGTCGGCTTCGATCGCGTGCTCCAGTGCGTCGGAGAGCTTGTAGCCGTCGGCACCAAACACTTTAATGCCGTTGTCGTGCCACGGATTGTGCGAGGCCGAGATCACGATGCCCGCCGCAAACCCGTTCTCTCGCGTCAGGTAGGCGACGCCCGGAGTCGTGATCAACCCCGCGCTGATCGCTTTGACTTGCGACGCCCCGAGACCCGCCGCCAGCACTTCGCTGATCCACGCGCTCGACTCCCGCGTGTCCTGCCCGATGACCACTCGCGCATCCTTGTCGCGCTCCGCCAGTCGCTGGCCCAGCGCGCGGCCAATCGCATACACGGTTACGCGGTCCAGTGGATACTCGCCCGCCACCCCGCGAATTCCGTCCGTCCCAAACAGTTCTCGCTTGAAAGTTTTCTGCGGCGTCACACTCAATGCTGGCCCGCTCCCTTGGAAGATTTTCCTGTCGTCACCGTCACGTGTATTGGCGCCGGATGCTGGATGCGCACCAACGGATCAGGCACGTAGGCATGCGTAGTAAAGGTCGCCCTGCCAATCACGCCCGTGGCGTCTACCGGATCGGTGATCGCCATGTCGATTGCGTTCACGTGGTTAGCCGGCCCTTCGATCATGATAGACGCCGGGTCGGCGGTGACGTCGGCTATGCCGTATCCACTGACGAACGTGCCGATCACTCGGGGACGTACCTCGACCGAACGCGTGGCGCTAGGATTGAAATCGATGTGGATTTGTGTCGGCAGGACGCGCTCCACCTTGACTCCACGAGGCGCGCGGATTTGCCGGGGACCAAGGTCAAATGTCCGCTCGCCCGGTTTCACTCCCACCAGGTCGATGGTCGCGTTGATCTCCGACTGGTCCATCTTGCGGATGATGCGCTCCGGTCCGCTCACTGCCACCTTCACCTCGAAGGGAGCGTCGGCCGTCATCAGCAGGTTTTCCGGCGCATGCAGAAACTCGATGGGAGCGGTCACAACGGATTCCACCATGGGGTCGCGTGACACCACCCACCACAAACCGATCGAAATGGCCAGCGCCAGGACCTTGAGCCCCAGGTTGTGCACGAAGTATCTGCGGAAAAAGTCGAGCATCCTCAGAGCTCCGCCCCGTTGGCGACGCGCTCGTCTTCTGCCTGCCTGGTGCTGGCCGGAGTTGAGTTCGCCAGGTCGCGGTCGGTCGCTGAGGTCGGCAACGTGGCGCGTGGAATATATCGCCGCAACAACTCGCTGATTCGTTCCCGCAGGTTTTCCGGCGTGATGTCGCGCTCAATCTCGCCGCCGGAAGCGATGCTGATTTTGCCCGTCTCCTCGGAAACAATTACGGCGATTGCATCCGTCTCCTGGGTTATTCCGATGCCCGCGCGATGCCGCGTACCGAGTTGCGTTGACAATTGCGGGTCCGTCGACAGTGGGAGAAAACACGCTGCCGCCGCGATGCGGTCCTTCTGCACGATGACCGCGCCGTCATGCAGCGGTGCCGTCTTTTGGAAGATGGTCGCCAGCAGGTCGTAGGACAGGTTCGCATCCAGCGCCACACCGCTGTCAATGGAGCTGCCAAGTCCGTCCTCGCGTTCGATGACGATCAGCGCTCCGATCTTATTTTCGGCAAACAAGTTCGCCGCCAGCACGATGTCGTCGTAGGTTTCGACCCCGCGCCCGCCCATGCGCGACATCGACAGACTGCGCCCCAGGCGACCCAGCGCATAGCGGATTTCCGCCGCAAACACAACCACCACAGCGAAGATGGAGAGTGGCAGCAGCGCCGCCACCAGCCAATCGATGGTCTTCAGGTCCTCGAGGTGCGCCATGTACAGCGCGAACGCAACCGCCGACAGGCCCAGCAGCGCGGGCATGGCGTGTGTCCACTTCATGAGCTTCAGGAACCCGTAGATTACGAGCGCCACAATCAGGATATCCGCGACTGAGGTCCACGATATCTCCGGTATGCGGCCCAAGCTCTGCAACATCGTCGGTCCTTTCGCGTGGCGCTGCTGCTTCTCCCCTCATTCTAATGCAGCGGATTGCGGCTACGACGCTTCAGGCGCGAAATGCAGGAGGTCCTACTCCGTGTCAGAGTCGAGCTCGGTCTCGTTCACCGTAGCAGCGAACTCCCCACGCGCGAGTTGTGCACGGATGGCATCGCCCCGCTTCACCTGCGAAGATTGCTTCACCAGGTTGCCCGAGGCATCGAACACCAGCGCATATCCGCGCGCCAGAATCGCCCTCGGCGACAGCCCACTCAGGCTGCTGTGCAACAACTCCCATCGCGAGCGACGCCGCAGCAAAATTGTTTCAACCGCACGGTCCAGCGCCGCAGTCACTTCATCGACGCGTGCCTTCTTTTCTGCCACAAGATGCTCCGACAACAGTCGCAGGTCGCTCATGCGAACCTCCAACTGGTGTCTCATGGCGCTCAATCGCACCCGCATATCCTGGTGCCGCAGGCGTGTGTCAAGCGATTCGTGCCGCCGCCGCAGGCTGTTCAGATTGCGCTTCTGTGCCTGCTCCATGCGGTGCAGCAGGTCATCCAGACGCTGCTGACGGCGCGCCACCGTGTCAGACATGCGGACGAACGCCCCATGCTGTGTCAGCCTCGACAACGCGTTATGCGATCGCAGCAACTTGTAGCTAATCGCTTGCCGCAGCCGATCGCGCAATCCCGACAGCCGCCCCGCAAGCTCCTGCTTCGAGTGAATCACCAGCTCTGCTGCAGCCGACGGAGTAGGCGCCCGAAGGTCGGCAACGAAGTCACAAATGGTGAAGTCGGTCTCATGTCCTACCGCCGAGATCACCGGAATCTTCGATGCTGCAATCGTTCTCGCCAGCGCTTCGTCATTGAAAGCGAACAGGTCTTCGAACGATCCGCCGCCGCGCGCCACCACGATTACGTCAACGTTGCGCGCGCGGTTGAAGTACCTCACTCCGTGGCTTACGTCGCCGGCCGCACTCTCGCCCTGCACCCGCGCGTCGTAAATCAGCACCGACACCGACTCATGTCGCCGTCGCAGAATGTTCAGCATGTCCTGCAGCGCCGCTCCCCGCGCCGAGGTCACCACTCCAATGCAACGCGGCAACGCCGGAATCGGCTTCTTGCGCCCTACATCGAACAAGCCCTGGGCCGCAAGCTTCGCCTTGAGTTGTTCAAACGCCAACTGCAGCCCGCCCGCACCCTTCGGTTCCAGCATTTCGGCCTGCAGTTGCAGGTCGCCGCGCTCGTCATAAATCGTCACGCGCCCGCGCGCAATCACCGCCAGCCCATTTTCCGGACGAAACCGCAACAGCCGCACCTGCGTCCTCCACATCACCACCCGCAACTGCGCCCCGCCATCCTTCAGCGTGAAGTACACGTGCCCCGACTCCGCCGGACGGTAGTTCGAGATTTCGCCTTCCACATAGATATCGGTAAACGCGCGTTCCACCTGGGTTCGCAGCGCCGCGACCAGTTCGCGCACCGCATACACCTTGCGCTGCGGAGCCGCAAACATCAGCCCGAGTTGTTCGCTGTCTGCCATGGAAAAATATTCGACTGAAGGGCAGTGTAACCTAGATGGGTTCAGCCTATACTTCACGTCGGAGGCACAGTGGACAAGGAGAAGCGAAAGAAAAAACTCCGTGCTCTCCGTGCCCCCGTGGTGAATCCTCCTCACCGCGCTGGTAAATTCAGTTACTGTAATTTGGGAGGTCATACCTCGATGACCACACCTTCTCGCCGCGACTTCCTCAAACTCGCCGGAGCAGCCTCAGTCGCCGCGTTTGCGTTCGGCGAAGCACCTCCACTCGACGCCTATCCTCTGGGCTTGCCACTCGGATTGCAGCTTTATTCACTGCGCAATGTGCTACCCACCGATTTCGACGGGACCCTGAAGGCCATCGCCGCCGCCGGCTACACCGAAGTCGAGGCTGCGGGCTTCTACGCCATGAGCGCGCAGGACTTCAAGCAGTCGATGGCCACCGCTGGCCTGCGCTGCGTCAGCGCGCATTACCCGCTGTCGATGCTGCAGCCGCAATTGGAGTCCATCATCAAGTTCGCAAACGAATTGGGATTGCAGTACGTCGTGTGCTCTTCCCCGTCGCTCGAGGACCCTTCCCGCGTGAAGCTCGCGCCCAAAGACCCCGGCTATCACGAGGCCTGGGTGCAGGCCTTCACGCTCGCCGATTGGAAGTGGAATGCCGAACAGTTCAACCAGATCGGCGCCAAGGTCAAGGCCTACGGCATGCGCTTCGGCTATCACAATCACACCACCGAATTCCGCAAGCTGAAGAACACGGTGCCCTACGAGGAGATCATCCGCTTCACCGACCCCGACCTTGTCACCTTCGAGATGGACTGCGGCTGGGTTTCCGTCGCGGGCTATAACCCTGTCGATTACCTCACCAAATATCCAGCGCGAATCTCCATGCTCCACGTGAAGGATTTCGACTTAAAGAAGGACAAGGAGCATCAGCAGTCCACGGAACTCGGTCACGGCACCATCGACTACCGCCCCATCTTCGAAGCCGCCAGGAAGGCCGGCCACATCACGCACTACTTCGTCGAGCAGGAAGAGTTCGACATGCCGCCACTGGAAGCCATCAAGCTCGACGCGGAGTACATGCAGAACCTGAAGGTGTGAATCTCAGGTATCAGTACTGTGGCCTTAGCTTTTTGCTAATTGCTTATTGCTAATTACTACCTGCACCATGCCGAACCCCAAGCACCTCGAGAGACTTAAGAAAGGTGTCGCGCCCTGGAATCGGTGGAGGCGCTATAACGACGGGATCCGCCCGGACCTTAGCCTCGCACACCTCCGATCAGCGAACGTCAGTTGGGCGAACTTCGACGGGGCGGACCTTCGCGGGGCAGACCTCAGAAAGGCTGTCCTCAGCGATACTGAGCTCACGGGAGCGAATCTCACCAATGCGAGGCTCTCTGGGGCAAATCTCACCAATGCGAGACTCACCGGTGCGGACCTCACCGGTGCGGACTTCAGCAAGGCGGACCTTACGTACGCGAACTTCTACGGAGCTAACCTCAGCCTGGCGAATCTCCACGGGGCAATCCTCAACGAAGCGTTCCTCGGAGGGGCGAACCTCGACCAGGCAGACTTGAGCGGTGCGACCCTCATCGGGGCGGACCTCGACGGGGCGATTTTGGTTAGTACTAACCTCGAAGGAGCGAATCTGACGGGCTGTCACGTCTATGGAACCTCAGTGTGGGACGTAAAGCTGGAAGGGACCATCCAATCAAACTTAGTTATCACTCCTGGTAAACAGTCGCCAATCCAGGTGGACAACCTCGAGGTTGCGCAATTCGTATACCTGCTTTTGAGCCGTCAAAAGCTGCGTGGTGTGATCACCACTATCGGCGAGAAGGCAGTCTTGATCCTAGGCCGGTTCACTGAGCGCAAAGAGTTGCTTGACCGGATGGCCGACAAACTTCGATCGCTCGGTTATATTCCAATGATCTTCGATTTCGAGCGCGCGACCGATCGAGACTTGACTGAAACCATAAAGATCCTGGCTGGGCTGTCGCGCTTTGTAATCGCTGATATCACCAATCCCCGCTCCGTGCCTCTTGAGTTGCAAGCGGTAGTGCCGGACTACATGGTTCCGTTCGTGACAATCCTGCAGCGGGGCGAACCCGCATTCGGCATGTTCGACGACCTGCCCCGCAAATACCACTGGGCACTGCCTCTTCTGGAATACAACAGCGCGGACACATTACTTGATGCCTTCGAAAAGAAAGTCGTCGTCCCCGCTCTTCGGAAGGCCGCGAAGGTCCGGCGCGAAAAGGCGGCACCTCCGCTCCGACGTTCGGCGGAAGACTAGTTCGTCGCGCAGTAAGCCTCATTCACCGCCGCATCCGATTCACCAGCCACAGCACCAGCGTCAGAATCACGCTCAGCACGATCGACGTCACGAGCGGCAAATAAAACGTCGAATTCTTCCCGCGAACCACGATGTCGCCCGGCAGCCGTCCGATGGGCAAGTTGATCTTGCCAGCCAGGATCAGCACCAAGCCAAGCACCAGCAGCAGTCCGCCGACAAGCACGAGCGTGCGACCCAGATCGCCCATGCCGTAAGTTTACCCGCCGCAAGCGATCCCCAGGGACCCAGCAAACCAATTACTAATTACCAATCACTAATTACTAATCGCCAGTCATCAGCTGCCAGTCACCCTCTTCTGATATCCTTTCTCGTTTGCGTCGCACCGCAAGCGATTCCCTTCTGGAAGGTCTGCTTTGTCTGCGAATCCCATTATGTTGGTCCACGGTGGGGCCTGGGCGATCCCTGATGACGCGGTCGACGCCCACTTGCAGGGCGTTGTGTCCGCGGCGGCTGCGGGCTTCGACACTATGCAACGCGGCGGAAGCTGTCTTGACGCGGTCGAAGCCGCCGTGGTCTCCATGGAAGACGACGAGACCTTCGACGCCGGCCGGGGCTCCTTCCTCAACATGGACGGCCGCGTGCAACTCGATGCCTGCATGATGGACGGCGCCACCCTGCGTGCCGGCGGCGTGGGCTGCGTCGAGCACATCCGCAATCCCATCACGGCGGCAAAGAAAATTCTTACCGAGAGCCCACACGTTTATTTCGTCGCGAATGGCGCTGAGCGCTTCGCCCAGGAGCACGGCATCGAACTCTGCGCCAACGACGACCTCATCATCCCGCGCGAGGTCGAGCGTCTGCGCGAAGCCAAGAAGCAAGGCTACCTCCAAATGCCCGACGAGTTCGGCCCCATGCGCTCGCACGACACCGTAGGCGCGGTCGCGCTCGATCGCGATGGCAACATCGCCGCCGCCACTTCGACGGGCGGCACGCTGAACAAAGCTCCCGGCCGCGTGGGCGACTCGTCTCTGATCGGCTGCGGCTGCTACGCCGACAACCTCAGTGCCGCCGTCTCCACCACGGGATGGGGTGAGCCCATGATGAAGCTCGTCCTCAGCAAGTGGACTGCCGACAAAGTCGAACAAGGACTGGCTCCCCAGGACGCTGCCCAGCGCGCCCTCTATTACTTGAAGTCGCGACTCAACGGACACGGCGGCATCATCCTGCTAGACAGCCGCGGCCGGGTCGGCATCGCCCACAACACTCCGCGCATGGCATGGGCCCTTATTTCGCAGGACTCCACGTCTTCTGGCATTAAGTTCCAAACCTAGCCCTGCCACTACTCTGATTTGGTACTTGCATAAACACCCTTCGCTGTTATAAAACCCGAACGTTTGTCGGGATAAGTTCACACTGCATTCTCGAAAGATTCGGCCCATGACTCCCAGTGTCTACCGCACGGCGCGGCGACGGTACGCAGATTCTCATTCAGCCGTGTCTCTCACGGGTCGGGGCCCGGGCGAAACCCTCCATCTGAAGGGATCACAATGAATTTTGCACGCAGACTCTTGTGCTTGTTAGTCGCAATCGCATGCCTGTTGGCCGGCGCATGGGCGCAGGTGCAGACCTCCGAGTTACACGTCATCGTGAAAGACGCCAAGGGCGCGCTGGTGGGCGGTGCCACGGTCACGGCGGCTGAGCCCGGTAAAGGGGTGTCACGTGCCGCGACAACCAACGCCGAAGGAGTGGCGATCTTGCTGTCACTTCCTCCCGGACTGTACTCGGTGACGGTGGAATCTCCCGGCTTCGCAAAGATGGTAAACAGCTCGGTGCGACTCACGATTGGCCAGGTGGCGGAATTGATCGTGACCCTCTCGGTGGCCGCTGCCAGCGAAACCGTCACGGTCTCGTCGGAGGCTGAGCTGGTGGAAACGCAACAGACCGCGTCGGCCACCACCATCGACCAGACACGCATCGAGAACCTGCCCATCAACGGCCGCAACTATGTCAATTTCGCTCTGACGAATTCTCAGTTGGCCCGAGACACTACACCCAGCATAGGCGCTGCGCCCACCTCGGGGCTCAACATCGGCGGCCAGCGCGGCCGCAGTAACCTGATCAACATCGACGGCACCAACGCCGTCGACAACTCGGTCAACGGCATCCGCTCCACCGTTTCACAAGATGCCGTCCAGGAGTTCCAGATCCTCACCAACGGCTACGCGGCGGAATACGGCCAGGCCGCCGGCGGAGTGATCAACATCATTTCCAAGTCAGGCTCCAACGAATTTCATGGCAGCGCCTTCGGGTATTTGCGCAACCGTTACATCCAGGCGACCAATCCTTTCAGCAATGTCAATCAGCCGGCTTACACTCGCGCCCAATACGGAATCGCCATGGGCGGCCCCATCAAAAAGGACCGCACCTACTGGTTCTTCGCCTATGAAGGCACTGACCGGCACGAGACCGGCTTTTCCAACATCGGCACCGGCAATTTCGGACTCGACTCACAGGCCGATATCTCGCGCTTCGTCGCCGCCGCCATTGGCCAGCCGCTCCCGCCCAACACGGTCGTGGTACCGGTTACCTCCGCGCAGGCGGCATTCCTGGGCGCAGTGCCTGTGACTCAGGCGACGATCAATTACGCTCTGCTGGCAGGCACATCGGGTCCTGTCGCAATTACCGGCCAGAACCCATTCACGCACATCATCGGACTCGGCTCCGGCTACTTCGCGCCCACCAGCAGCAGCTTCATTCCGTTGCCCGCTTCCTACGTTCCCATGGGAACGCTAGTCGGCAATTTCCCGGTACACGAACTCAACGACATTTATTCGCTCCGGCTCGATCACAAGCTCACGAACAATCAGCAATTGATGCTGCGTGGCAGCGTCAGCCCCGACATCGTTGACGGTATCGAGGTCAATGCCCAGGGGCCGCAGGTCTTCGGCCAGAACGCGCAGTCGCGCACCTCGATGAATAACTTCCATGACTGGAGCATCATCGCGGAGCACACCTGGACGCTGGGCAGCAACAAGGTCAACGAGTTCCGCTTCCAGTACGCGCGCCGCAGCGTGAATTATTCTTATTCGAATTCTCCCGGCGGAAGCGACGTTGCCGTCAACATGCCGGGCGTCGCCTTCTTCGGCCGCGAACCTTTCTCCTACGTACAGCGCGTCGAGCAGCGCTGGGAGTTGCTCGACAACTTCTCCATCACCAAGGGCACGCACAACATCAAGTTCGGCGTCGACTACAACCTGGTTCCACTCACTGCGGACTTCACCGTGAACTTTGGAGGCATCTACGACTTTGGAGCAGTCTCTCTCGCCGGCACTCCTGGCTTGACAGCGGTCCAAGCTTATGGTGCGGGCGTTCCGCAATACATGGTGCAGGGCGTCGGCAATCCGCACCTCGCCTTCCACAACAACACCCTCGGCCTCTTCGCCCAGGATTCCTGGCGCGTAAAGCCTCGGCTCACCGTTAATTACGGCCTGCGCTACGACGTCGAGTTCCTGCCCAGTTATCCGCCATCCACCGCGCTGGCGGCGGCAACCTACAAGACCTTCGGACTCACCAAGGGCGTGCCTTCCTCGGACCTGAATTTTCAGCCGCGCATTGGAGTCGCGTGGGACGTCTACGGCGACGGCAAAACTGTTGCACGCGCGTCGTACGGCATCTTCTTTGACCATCCGCTGATGGCGTTGGTCTTCGACTCGGTCGTGGCCGACGGAACCCAGGCGCCGCAACTCCTGTTGTTCGGCGCCTCGCCGGTGAACTGCGATGCCAGTCCCGCGGGGATCGTCTCCACCTTGAACGCCGGCAATGCCTTCACCGGAACCCTGAACTGTCTGCCGTCCGCGTTCACCTATCTTCCCAACCAGCAGCGCTTCAATTCCACGCCCAACACGCCTTCGTTGTGGGTCAACCAGAACTACTACCAGCCTGCTCAGGGACAAGTCGTCCCGCTGTCGGTGCTGCCCTTCGCATATCCCACGGCGGCGAACTTCAAGTATGGCTACTCCAACCAGGTCAACGTCGGCATCGAGCACCAGTTCGGTGAGAGTTGGACCTTCGACATCTCGTACAACTTCAATGGAGGGCGCCGACTCAATCGGCCCATCAACGCCAATACCGCCAATGGCAACTTGATCGTCCAGAACTGGTACAACGCGATGACCGACCCCAACGTGTCGCAAGCAGCCAAGTCCGCGTTTGCCAATAATCCGTTGGCCGTGGACGTTGCCGGCGTCAATGCTGCGGTGGCAGCCAAATGCGGCAATCCGGCATGCGGCGCTTACATTCCTCCCGCACTAGTCAGCTTCTTCCGCCAGAGCGGGTTCAACCCCACGCTGCAGTACTATGCGCCGCCGCAACTCAATGGCCTAGCGCAACAGGTCATGTCGTATTACGGCCTGGGCTTCGGCAGTCAAGCGATTCCGTTTAGCGACCTGGTTGCCAACTACTCCAATGGCACTTCTGACTACAGCGGCATGACCGTCAACCTGAAGAAGCGCTTCTCGAACCACTACGAGATGCTGGCTTCCTACACGTGGTCGCATTCCATCGACGACGCGACCGACCTCGAAGCCACGCTCGAGCCGCAGGACAACTTCCATCCCAACCTCGATCGCTCTACCTCGCTCTTCGACCAGCGCCAGCGCTTCGTCATCAGCGGCGTCTATCAGAGCGGCAATCAGGGCAGCGACATGAAGGGCAAGCTGCTCAGCAACTGGACCACGTCTATCATTCTCGAACTGGGCAGCGGACGACCTTTTAACATCGTGGTCGGCTCCGACCAGAACTTCGACTTCTCCTCCAGCACCGATCGTCCCGCGATCGCGCATGCCGGGCAGACCGATTCCTGCGGCGACACTGCCGTCGCTTCCAAGTACTCGCCGAGCGGCTACCTGATTCCGACCTGCTTCGCTGATGTGTTGGCCACTGGTCAAGTGCCAGTGCTGATCGGCAACCTGTCGCGCAATGCGGGCGTCTCGCCGTTTGTCTTCTTTAACGATCTGCGCATTTCCCGCGCTTTCAAGTTCGGCGAAAGGATGCAATTGCAGGGAACGATGGACCTGTTCAACATCATCAACAAGAACAACGTCGCTGCGGTGAATCCCATCTGGAATGACGCGGGAGCGCCAACTGCGTCGTACGATCCGCGCCAGTTCCAGTTCTCCCTGCGCTTGTCCTGGTAAGGCAAAGTTGTAACTTCGTCTCACGGCGCTCTCCTCGGAGAGCGCCGTTCTGCTTGCTACTGACCACTGCTTTACAATCGTGGTCTGATGAAACGTCCCGCAGACGCTACTCGTTGTGTTCATGCCGGTGAAGATCGACACGGTCAATCCGCGCCGCTGACTACGCCGATCGCGCAGACCTCGGTCTTCGTCATTCCGTCGCTCGATGAGTTGCGTCGTTACGCGGAAGGCGACCGTGACTTCTATCTCTACTCGCGTTACGGCAATCCAACCGTTAAGGCCGCTGAGGACAAGATCGCAGCGCTGGAAGGCGCGGACGCTGCCGTGATTGCTTCCAGCGGAATGTCGGCGTCGCTCATCGCGGCGCTGGTCTGTTGCGAGGCTGGAGACGAGATCGTATCCATGCTCGACATCTACGGCGGAACGGTGAAGCAGTTCGACGGTGTGCTTTCGCGCTGCGGCATCAAGACGCGTTTCATTCCCTATCAAGATCTCGGCAACGCGGCGCGCTACTTCACCAGCAAGACGCGCATGCTGTTCCTGGAGACACCAACGAATCCGACGTTGCGTTGCGCCGACATTGCGGTGTTGGCTGATATCGCTCATCGCCGCAAGGCGTGTGTTGTGGTGGACAATACGTTCGCGACTCCTGTGTTACAGAAACCGCTCGCGCTGGGCGCTGACATCGTCATGCATTCGGCGACGAAATATCTTGGTGGTCACAGCGATCTCACAGCAGGAGTGCTTGCAGGGCCGAAAAAATGGATGGCGCGCGCGAGAGAAATGATGATTCTGACTGGCGCCTGTCTCGATCCTGGCTGCGCGTATTTGTTGTTGCGTGGGTTAAAGACTTTGCAAATCAGGGTGGAGCGCGCTTGCCGCAACGCCGCCGCTATTGCTGATGCGTTGCAGCGGCATCCGAAGGTTTCGCATGTGTACTACCCCGGGCTGCCCGGCCATGCCGATCACGAACTGGCGAAGCGGCAGATGTCCGACTTCGGCATGATGGTTTCGTTCGACCTACGTGGGGGTGAGGCGGCGGTCGATCGCTTCATCAAGCGGCTCAAGCTGTGGTACCTGGCGACCAGTCTTGGGGGAGTCGAATCCATCCTTTCTTATCCATTGCTGTCATCTCACATCGGACTAAGCGCCAAGCGGCTGAAGCTGCTTGGGGTTTCACCCGCGACGGTCCGCCTCTCGGTCGGGATCGAGGATGCCGACGACCTCATTGCGGACCTCGAGGCGGGGCTGCGCTAGTTCCTGTCCGGGGGTGCCCCTCCTCTCTCGCCCCTAAAATATTGAAAGCATGAGGGGCGAAAGGCGAAAGTCCCGGCAAAATATTGAGGACGCACGGGTTGCGGGAAAAAAATTGAAGTAAAAGAAGTTAGCGTGGCTTGCCGACCCACGTTGTTGGTGTAATAGTGGTTAGTGGGATAGAAAAGTCATAAGATCCATCGCCTGCTGCTCCACCCCTTCGACGATCGTTAGTAGAAAGGTCAAAAAAACACACATATTGTGTGTGTGGATCGCAAGGGGATGGCGGTGGATCATATGACCCATTTCGGGAGGAACCTGAAACCCGCACCGACTCTGGTCAAATCTGCTCAGACCCTAAAACGCCACAAGACTAAAATCAGGTTAGCCTCGAAGAGGTTCTGAAGTGTCGCAATCCGGGCCTCATGAAGGCCAAGGAGAGATATGAAGACCAGTACAAAAGACAAGCTCAAAGGCAGCTTCCACGAAGTTAAGGGAACCATCAAGGAGGAGGTCGGAAAAGCCACGAATGACCGCGAGTTGAAAGCCGAAGGGAAAGCTGAGAAAAATGCCGGCAAAGTGCAACAGCGGATCGGTGATGCCAAGGAGGCCGTGGTTAAGTTGAAAGATAAGCTGGCGGACTTAACGACCAAATAGCTTCAGACATGGATTGGTTCGATTGAACGGCCGGGGTGTGGAGAAGTAGAGAAACCGTACCGCTATAAAGTCGTCGTACCTAACATTGCGCAATACCGGGGCGAGCACAGGCGACATGTGCCCGCCTTCCATGTCAGCTGGGCTGTTACGGGGCGAGAGTGCTCGGTTTAGGGCCCGGACCGGTTTCGCGCCGAATCGTGATATGCGGCGGCAGTCCAGATCTCAAAAGCTTCAGCGTGTGCTCGACGTAAAGATGAACAGTCTGTGGAGTAGGATGCCGGGTCGACTCACGTTGAGTCGTTTGGTTCATCCCGGCTTGGACCGATGCGCGACAATCGAGCGGATCTCGCGGCGTCATCTGATCGATCTTGCTTGCTGTCAGCAGCCAGTCGTTGCATCTCTTGTGCTATCTCTTGCCGCCGTCGTCCGCGGTTCTCAAAGGCGTCTGTTTCTACGCGACCCTTGGGACCTGCTGCGTAGTCTTCATCCAGGGACTTATAGACGGATAGTTCTTTCAAGAGACTCAGTATGTCAACCGATCCTTCGCTGCTCATGGCCTGCCTTGTTGTGAAGGGATGAGGGCCCAGACAAATAGCAATTCTCCAGAGTGTTGATCAATTACAGAATTGCTAGTTTGCCGATCGATTATGGTCGGAGGTTACACCGCCGCCGATGGCGAGAGCCCTCTCCGCTGGACCCTCGCCACTGGCAATATATTTCGCTGCGGGGCTAACGCCGCCTCATCATCCAGCCGACTACTACGCCCGCAACGATACCCGCCGCGAATGTGGTAACGATGGTTTCAACCGGATGGCGCTGCAGGCGCTTGGTGGTGTCGTCGACAAACTCCTCAGCAGCATCGCCGCTTCGTTTTGCGACACGCCTCGCTGCTTCCACGCCGTCCTCGAATGCGTCTGCAACCGCAGTCGTTGCCCGCGATGTCTTGCGCGCTGTTTCGGCGATTTGATCGCTCGTACGTTCCAACACTGATTGCGTCATTGCTTCGTTACCTCTTCCATTTCTGGCGTCGATGTTGAGTTGCTTACTCTCCGACAAGGTTTTCAACTTTGCCGATCCAGTTCAGAGCCTTGCCGGCATTCTTTTCGGCACTGCCATCCGCTTCGATCTCGGGGTCGTTGGTAACTTTCCCGATGGTTTCCTTGATGGTTCCCTTCACTTCGTGAAGCTTGCCCGTTGCCTTGTCGTCCGTGCTCGGTTTCATCATGGATGTCTCCCGTGTATCGCTACGGCTGTCGGCCGAAGCGCATTGGTGGTCAATCAAAGGTTTTGCGCTATGCGACTAGTTTGTCGGCCGGTGTTTGTCTCTGCACCAGTTCGTCGAAGAGCGAGCGATAGTGGATCATTGCGGTGCGCAGCTCTTCGGTGTTGGCTTCGCCTCTGGCAAGCCGCAATGCAATGTTGTGCGCCGAGCGGTAGTTCTCGACCACCAAGGGATGATCGACAGAAATGTCGGCCGCGCGCTGGTCAAAGTCGGTGACTGGATAGCCACGTGTCTTCATGAGCGAACAGACCAGCTCATCGGCTTCGGTCACGGCACCCTTGGGATAGTCGACGAAGCGGGATTGCACGGTCTGCCACTCAGTCAAGTAGCGTTCGCGCTCCACCATGTCAAGATCGCGAATCTTCAGCAGATCAACCCGCGATTCACGGTCGGCCAGCTTGGCTTCGGCTTTGCGTTCCGAACCATGTTGTACGAGAGCGCGGTCGTATTCCGGTCCGAAACGGGCTTTCAGGCCCGCAGTGGTGTTTCTGCGATTTCGCATGTACAGCACGATGGCAACGACGATTACCAGAACCACTACGACTGCGAGGGCAATCAGTTTTGGATCCATTAAGTTGAGATTCATCGAAAACTCCTTGAGTCACTTGCGTCGGCGAACAGTTGTCTTGGCGGGATTTCTTGCCTGAAGCCGAGTATGCAACGATGGAGCAGGCGAAGGCTGGTCAGTATTGCTCGCGGAGACTCATTTAAGTTCCGGGGCAGGAGCGTAGTCATCCAACAGGTCCGCAGAAGCCGTGGTACTTCCTCGACCGCAAGACCCAAAGAAGACCAACAAGCCGTTCTTTGTGTGGTACAACCCGGCGCGCATGCACCTTACGACGATGCTGTCGCAGAAGTACCAAGACATGATTGGCACAAAGGGTGGCAAGGACTGGGGCATCAACGAAGCTGGAATGAAACAGATGGACGACCACATCGGCTACGTCATTAAGAAGCTCGAGGACATGGGACAGTTGAACAACACCATCCTTGTCTTCACCACGGATAACGGCGCCGAGACGGTCACCTTCCCCGATGGCGGCATCACGCCAACTGCTGTGTATGAAAGAACTCTATACGTTTAAGGAGTTCCCGCCGCTGCAAGCGGCCGAGACGTACAACCTCGATGGCATCCTGAAACAAATGGAAGCCGCTAAGGGAGATGACTAGCCCGCAAGCTTGATGGAGTTAGTTAGTCGACAGGGGCGTGCGAGTTATCGCACGCCCTTTTTTACTGTATTACAACGGCGTTACAGCCGCGCAAGAGGCGTCGGGAACAACCAATGACCCTGGGTTTTCGCTAGCCGAAGGGTGGGGTCAGGGACTATGCCTGCCGGTACCGCAAAAAGCAAGTTTCGCGAGCAGGCTAAGGTTGTTGCTTTGCCAGTCGCGGCCTCTTGATGGGATCCCTCCGCCCATTGCAATCCTCCCTCGCGGAGGCTAATCAGCAATATTCCCTATCGGAGATTCACAAATGGATTTTGGTGCAGGAATTCGAAAGTTAACACTGGGTGCGCTTGCCATCTCCAGCTTTCTGCTGGCGGGTGGAGCGGTCCCCAGCGCGGCGCAAACGAGTAAGCCCAACATCGTCGTGATCATGGGCGATGACATCGGCATTTGGAACATCGGCGCTTACAGCCGCGGGATGATGGCCGGGCGTACCCCGAATCTCGACAAGGTCGCTGCTGAAGGCATGCTCTTCACCGACTACTACGCGGAAGCGAGCTGTACGGCGGGCCGCGCGAACTTCATTACGGGCGAACTTCCCATCCGCACCGGCATGACGACCGTCGGACAGGCGGGCGCGAAAATCGGTATCCCGGCGCAGGCCGTAACGATTGCGACCGTGCTCAAGTCGATGGGATACGCCACCGGCCAGTTCGGCAAGAACCACCTGGGCGACCGCAATGAGTACCTGCCCACGGTTCACGGATTCGACGAGTTTTACGGTTACCTCTATCACCTCGACGCTATGGAAGACCCTTGCCATCCTAACTATCCTCCTGCGCTGAAGGACACGGTCGGTCCCCGGCACATGTTGCACACGTGGGCGACGAACGTGGACGACCCAACCGATCAGCCGCGCTGGGGCAAGGTCGGTAAGCAAAAGATCCAGGATGATGGGGAACTTTGTCCGAAACGCATGGAAACCATCGACGATGAAATCCTGGCGAATGCGATGACGTTCCTCGATAAGTCGAAGGCCGACGGGAAGCCGTTCTTCCTGTGGCTGAATCCCACGCGCATGCATGTGGTGACGCACTTGTCGCCGAAGTACGAGGCGTTACGGACACCTGAGAATGGCTGGTCGATCGAAGAGGCAGGAATGGCGCAGCTCGACGACATCGTCGGCAGCGTGATGCAGAAGCTGAAGGACATGGGCGTTGACGACAACACGATCGTCGTCTTCACCACCGACAACGGCACCGAGAACTTCTCGTGGCCAGACGGCGGACAGACTCCGTTTGCAGGTGGCAAGGGTACGGCACTGGAGGGCGGCTTCCGTTCACCGGCAATGGTTCGCTGGCCGGGTAAGGTGCCTGCCGGAAAGGTTGAGAACGGAATCTTCTCCGGACTCGACTGGTTCCCAACGTTCGTTGCAGCGGCTGGCGATCCCAACATCGGCGCCGAATTGCAGAAGGGCAAACCGATCGGCGGCACCAACTACAAGGTGTATCTCGACGGGTACAACCAGATGGACCTGATCACGGGGAAAGGCCCGTCGGCCCGGCACGAGATCTTCTACTTCACCGAGAGCACGCTTTCGGCGGTACGCATTAACGACTTCAAGTACCGCTTCACCGATCAGCCGAATGGCTGGTTGGGCTCAACGGTGAAAGTGGATTGGCCGATTCTAGTTAATTTGCGGCTGGATCCTTTCGAGCGCACGGGGATGCCGACCGCAACTGGCGGATCTCTATTCTTCAAAGACTGGTTTGTGTACGAGTTCTGGCGCTTCGTGTTCGTCCAGCAGGTAGTGGGCAAACTCGCACAGACCGCGATAGATTTCCCGCCGATGCAGGAAGGCGCGAGCTTCAATTTGTCACAACTGAAAGCGGAGCTCGACAAGAAAATTGCGGCACACGCATCGCAGTAGTTAAACCATCAACCAGCGGGCGGTCCTTCGGGGCCGCCCGTTCGCTTTAGTCTCTACACAGAAAGGGCGTGCGTAATGCGTGCCCTTTTGTTATTGCTGGGGGTGGGACGGCGTGGGCCGAAAGGGTGGGACCGAAAGGGTCGCCAACATCACGGCGGGATAGTAACATCCGGAGAATAAAAATGGGTAGCGGAGTTTGCGATGAAACGATCGCAGAAAGATAGCGACACCCAGTCCGAGATACCCGCCCGACCCAAGGTTTTCCTGGACCTATTTCGCACCGCCAGTTCGCAAACACTGGCGCGCGCCGCAATCGCGGTTGGAGTGGCATGGATTCCGCTGGCGATACTCTCCTGTCTTTCGGGGAGGCGCGCGAGTTCGTGTCGTTTTTGTCCGACTACGCCACGCAAACTCGCTTCCTGATCATCGTTCCGGTGCTCATCGTGGCGGAGCCGCCTCTGCGCGAGCGGCTCGATCTGGTGGTACACCATTTCGAGCGGTTTTTAGTCCCGCGCGATCAGATCCACGAGTTTCAGGGTGACTGGAAAAGGTGCGAGAGGCTTCGGCATTCGAAACTTGTCCAAGGCTTGCTGGTCTTGCTGACATACGGTACAGCGGCATTTCTGGGGCAGTACCTGAGCCCGCAAGGCGCTGAATTTGTGTCGTGGTGGAGAGGAACGGGCGGCTTCCGAGCGTTCTCGCCAGCCGGGACGTGGGCGCTGTTTGTCAGCTATCCAACTTCTCGTCTTCCTCGTCTTACCTGTGGCTGTGGAAGCACGTGCTTTGGGCGCGGTTCCTGTCGACGACGACGCACTATAACCTTCGCCTGGTTGCGGCTCATCCCGATAACCTGGGAGGGCTGGGATTTATCGAAGCGTCGTTGCGGGGACAGCTTCCGTTCAGCTTCTGCATGGGTCTGGGGCTGGCCGGGGCCGTGGCCAACCGGATGTTTCATGAAGGACATAAGCTGGCGGAATTTCGTCATCTACCGATCATCCTGGTGGCGGCCGTACTACTGGTTTGTGTCGCGCCGTATTTCGTGTTTACCAGCACGCTGATGCGGACGAGACGACGCGGCATGCTGAGATACGGAGCACTTGCCCGCGCGGTAGGGGAGCAGTTTGAAGAGAAGTGGCTCGACCGAGCGGAGGGCCTGAGTGAAGATGTTCTGGCAGTCCCGGATTTTTCTACTACGGCTGACTTGTACGGCGTGGTCAGCAACATCAACGACATTCGCGTGGTCCCGGTGGGCGCGGTGGACCTTTATGCTCTGATCGGGATCGCGCTGATCCCGGGTATCCCGGTGATCATCGGTGCAATCCCGTTCGATACCGTCATGGAAGACGCCATGAGGCTGTTGTTCTGAGCCGGATAACCCGGTACGCAACTTTCGAACGAAATCGCTACTCTCGCGCTTCTTAATCGATTGGCAAGATAGCATTGGACGCATTGGTTTCGCCTTCTCTATACTTTTCTCCACACACATAGAGTTGTTTATGCCCTGCGCAATTTGCCCTCTACCCGAGAGCCCAGGATTGAATCGTCTGAGATTCAGCGGCGCACGCATCGGTTAATTGTCGCCGGGAAAAGTCACCATACCGGGAAGTCAGGCTATGCTCATACTGACAGAAATAGTTCATGCGGCCTGGTTGGACGAGGTTCCCTACAAGGTCCTCGCGCTGGGCAGCGTGATGCTGGTGGTGATCACGCTTATCCATGGTGCGGGGCTGGACCGCATCGTTCATCATTTCAAGAAGAGGTCCCAGGGGTTGCAAGCGAGACGGCGTTCGCCTCACTTGGCCAGCTTGATTTTCAGCTTTGCGATTCTGCTGATGCTGTTCCTGCACATCGTGGAGTTGGCGATTTGGGGCGTGGTGATGTGGTGGGCTGGTCTTATTTCCAACCTGCGGGACTCGGTGTATTTCAGCGCCAACACTTACACCACGATCGGCTACGGTAAGATGATCCTCCCGGAAAATTGGAGAGAGCTGAGTCCGATCATCGCGATTTCCGGACTGTTTACGTTCGCCTGGACCACGGGCCAGATGTTTGAGCTGGTCGGATATAGGCGTTCGCTGACCGAGAAGCTGGCAGTGCTACGTGAGAAACCGGAGGTATCCGGGAAAGCCAGTGAGGACACCGGCACAGCGAATCGCTAGATCTCAGGAGAAAGTATGAACCAAGAGTTCCATTTCGTTCGTCGGCGCATGATGACCTCCGGTGCCGCTTTCTTGCTCTTGTCTTTGGCTGCGGTTCTTTTGATGAGTGGGTGCAGCAAGAAGGAGACTGCGCCTGCGGCCAGTAGCGAACCGGCTAAGCCGAAGACAGCGGCGGCGCCCGCGGGTGGGCCGATCTCTTCGCCCGATGAGCCACCTGCAGCGTCTGGCAACATCGATTTTCCGAAGGCGTTCGGGCGTCGCAAGGGTGATCTGGATGAGATGGCGAAGAACCGCAATATCCGGGCGCTCGTGCTGCTGAACCCCATCGCTTTCTTCTACGACAAAGGGCATCCCAAGGGAGTCATGTATGAGGCGCTGGAGGAGTTCCAGAAGTTCGTCAACCAGAAGCTGAAGACGGGCACACTCAACATTAAGGTCACATTTCTACCTATGCGAGTTGACCAGGTCGAGGCGGCCTTGAATGAAGGGGTGGGAGACATGATCGCTTACGGAATCGCGGTGACGCCTGAGCGTGAACAGCGAGTTGCCTTCTCGACCCCGATCCAGAAGGACGTATCGCAGATCATCGTGACGGGAAAGGATTTTGGCGCGGTCTCGAGCCTTGCGGACCTGGGCGGGAAAGAAGTGTACGTCAGTCCGCTTACGACGTATTACGGCAACCTTCAAAATGTCAACGAGACGCTGCAGAAGGAGGGCAAGACACCGATCGTCATCAAAGAGGCAGATAAGAACCTCATGGACGACGATCTGGTGCAGATGGTGAACGCCGGATTGATTCCGTCGACAGTCACTACGAAACCGAGAGCGGCCCTGTGGGCACAGGTGCTCGACAAGATTCAGCCGCATCCCGACCTGGAGATCGCCACGGGAGGGCAACTGGCCTGGGTGATGCGCAAGAACAATCCACAATTGAAACAGTTGGTCGATGAATTTGTGGCGTCGCACTCGGTGGGGACGTCGTTCGGCAATACGCTGGTGCGGCGCTATCTGCAGAACACCAAGTGGGTGAAGAACTCGACTTCTGCGGAAGAGATGAAGAAGTTTCAGGCAAACCTTGCACTCTTCCAGAAGTACTCCGGGGAGTATGACTTCGACTACCTTATGATCGCTGCGCAGGGATATCAGGAGTCCCTGCTGGACCAGAGCAAGAAGAACCCGAGCGGAGCGGTGGGCATCATGCAGGTAATCCCCAAGTACGCGGCCGCAAATCCTATCAACATTCCGAACGTGAGTACGGCCGACGGCAATATCCATGCCGGCGTGAAGATGTTGCGCGACATCGATGACAAATACTTCAACGATCCCAAGATCGATCAACTGAACAAGACGCTGTTTGTTTTTGCCAGCTACAACGCGGGGCCGAATCGCATTGTGAGACTGCGCAAAGAGACGGCTGACATGGGGCTTGACCCCAATGTCTGGTTCAACAACGTGGAGTTGGTTGCGGCTAAAGACATTGGGCAGGAGACGGTCACTTACGTTTCGAACATCTACAAGTACTACATTGCCTACAAGCTCGCGGTAGAGCAGCGGACCGCCAAGCAGAAGGCTGAGGGATTGCCCTCGAAGTAGGACTCGTGATGTGTGCCGCTAGCCCTCGACGAACGACTTAAGCCGCGACAGCGCCTGGTCCCATTGCTGGGAGACGGAATCGAGATATTCCTTCATGCCCACAATCGGCCGGGGATCGAATTCGAAGCGGCTCTCGCGGCCGGCGCGAGTGCAGCGCACGATTCCGACGCTCTGCAACACGCGAAGATGCTTGGTGATTGCCTGTCGGGTCAAGCGTGATCCGCGCGTCAATTCCGAGATTGAAGCAGGCCGCCCATCACAGAGCTTCGTCAACAGCGCCAGCCGGGTTTCGTCGCCCAGCGCAGCAAATACGGGTGCGCGAGCCTGCCGTCGGGCGGCCTGGAGGTTACGGCGTTTGCGCGACATGAGTTTCGATGTTCTTCATCTGCTGCGCCCATCCACCGTCGTTCCTGAGGAACGCCTCAGCACGACGCTCGCTGGGAATCTTGTCGAAGCCGGATTCGGTGAGTAGCAGCAACGTTCCGGTTGCGGTCTTCTCCAACCTGAATTCGACGAGGGTGGGCGTCTCCTTCGAGTAGTCGGTATTGGGATCGATAGAGTAAGGATGCCAAGTGAAGGAAAAGAGTTGTTCGGGTTCCACGTTCTGGACCACGGCCTCCCACTTCAGGTGCTCGTAGCCAGGCCAGGTGATGTAGCCGGTCGACACCTGCCCGGGGACGAACGGTCCGTCGAGTTTCACGCGAAACCACTCGCCGAATTCACGGTGGTCGGTGAGGGCGCGCCAGACCCGCGAAACCGGCGCCTTGAGTTCAATTTGCTTTTCGATGCGATCGCTCATATTACGCAACCTCCGAGTTGCATATTAACCGAGTGCCGAAGAAAGCGCAACCTACCAGTTGCATGTTTCCGGCGCTTCAGGGCTTGCGAGAATTGAAGCCGTTTAGCCCTCGGGGGCTGAGCCCTCGTGACGGCAAAAATGATCGGCTTGGACGCTGGCCTAAAGGCCAGCACTACCCAAAACCGTTTTCGGCAAAATGTCTTGCGGGTTGCGTTCCTGTTCGATTGCGAACACTCAATCTTCCAGACGAACACCGGGCTTGATCGAATCGCGGGTAAGTTGTTGAATTGTCGGCGTGGCGACTGGCTAAGCACATGCACCGACAGGATGTGGATTCCGCGCCACAAGAGAGCTTTCAATGCACACTTTGATGAATGATCTCCGCTACGCCGTACGGCAAATGCGCAAGTCACCTGGGTTCGCGCTGACCGCGATACTGACGCTGGCGATCGGCATCGGCGCCAATACGGCGGTGTTTAGCGTGATGAACGCGGTGCTGTTGCGCTCGTTGCCGGTGCCCGAACCGAGCCGGGTCTACAACCTTCGGGTCACGGGACGGCCAAACCACACCAGCAACACGGGCGATGACGAGACCTCGTTTGCGTATCCGGCGTTTGAGCAGTTGCGGCAACGGCACGACGTTTTCTCAGACCTGATCGCAGCTGCGCCGCTGGCGGTGGGCAAGGTCAGCATTCGGTACGGAAGTGAGCCTGAGGTCGCAGCTGGCGAGATCGTGAGCGGCAACTTCTTCTCCGGACTGGGCGTGCAGATGGCGCGTGGCCGGGGTTTCACCCTGGAAGACGAGACCAGCCATGCGCAAGTGGCAGTCTTGAGTTATGACTTCTGGACGCGCCGCTTCTCGCGCGACCCCGAAGTGCTGGGCCAGACGCTGTACGTCAAAGGAGTGCCATTGACCATTGTCGGCGTGTCGGCAGCGGGCTTCACCGGGTTGGAACGAGGCAAGGGCGACACCGATTTCTGGATCCCGCTGCAAAATCGGGTGGACCTCAACGCGTGGGGTGACTCGGGCAAGGATGGCAAGGCGTTCTATGGTCTGCCGGACTGGTGGTGCCTGTTGCTGACCGCGCGGCTTGCTCCGGGAGTGACGCCACAACAGGCTGTCTCGCGGCTGCAGCCGCAGTTTCAGAACGCGGCTTACGTCGGAGTGGAACATCCAGAGGCGGGCGAGGAGAAGCCGCTGCTGTCGCTGACTCCGGCGCGAGGGCTGGACGAATTTGCCCAGGACTATCAACGGCCACTGTATTTGCTGATGAGCCTGGTCGCGCTGGTGCTGCTGATCGCGTGCACTAACGTCGCGCTGTTGCTGATTGCTCGCAACCAGTCGCGCCAGCGGGAGTTCAGTTTGCGGCTGGCCATCGGCGCGGGACGCATGGATTTGTTTCGCCAACTGCTCACCGAGAGCCTTTTGCTGGTCGTCGCCGGCGGAACTTTGGCTTGGGCCTTTGCAGCGCCTGCTACACGGGCATTGGCGGCGTGGTCGCAATTGGAGACCAGCCTGGAGCCGGATCGGGCCGTCCTGTTCTTTACTCTGGGCATCCTGGCGCTTGCGGCGTTAGTTTTTGGGTTGGCTCCGTTGCGCAGTGCGTTGTCGGTTCCCGCTGGACTGGCGTTGAAGAGTTCCGGCGTGGCGGCTACGCAGGACAAGCGCAAATCGCGCTTCGGGCAGGTCGTGGTGGCGGCACAGATGGCGATGTGCATTGTGCTGCTGGTGGCTGCCGGGCTTTTGCTGCGTACGCTGCGTAACCTGGAGGATGTTCCGCTGGGCATGCGGACGCAGGGACTGCTGGTCTTCGGGATTAATCCTCAGGGACTGCATTCCAGTCAGGAGACGGTGCAGTTCTACCAGACGCTGCTGGCGCGGCTGCGACCTCTGCCGGGAGTTGAATCGGTCTCGCTAGTCGATGATCGTCCGGGCTCGGGATGGAGCAATAATGACGCGGCTGTCGTGGACGGTGCCAACCCCCACATCACTACGGGAAAGTTTGCTCCTTTACGTGGGAACGATGTCGGGCCGGACTTCTTTCAAGTGATGGGAATTCCGGTGCTCGAGGGCCGCGGAATTACGGAGTCAGACACGGCTGATTCGCAAAGGGTCGTGGTGATCAACCAGACTTTTGCCGAGCGCTACCTGGCGAACCAGAACCCATTGGGTCATCACGTAGGAGAAAAGCCCAACGAAAGAACGATTGTCGGCGTCGTCGGCAACAATAAGTACACGAGCCTGAGCGAAAAGGACATGCCGATGATTTGGACCCCATACACGCAAGTAGGCGGTGGCGGAGTGGGGGCGATGAATGTCGAGATGCATGTCGAGGGCGATCCGATGGGGATGCTTCCCACGGTCGCGAAGGCAGTGCGCGAACTCGATCCTAACCTGCCCTTGGAAAAACCGATGGCGCAGCAGGCCCAGTTTGAGGAATCGATCTCGCGGCAGCGACTGTTTTCTAAACTATCGGTGTTCTTCGGACTGCTGGCTGGACTACTGGTCGCGACTGGCCTGTACGGAACTCTGGCGTACCGGGTCAACAATCGCACCGTCGAGATCGGAGTGCGTCTCGCGGTAGGAGCGCAGCGCGAGCAGGTGCTGTGGATGATCTTGCGGGAAAGCCTGTGGGTCGCGGCCATTGGCGTCGGCGTTGGATTGCCGCTGGCTCTCATGACATCGCGACTACTGCGGTCCATGCTGTTCGGAGTGGGTCCGAATGATCCGTCGACGTTTGTCGGCGCGCTGGTGGCTGTTATCCTGGTGGCCGCTGGCCGCCAGTCTGATTCCGGCACGCCGCGCTGCCAGCATCGATCCCATGAAGGCGCTGCGGGCGGAATAGCGCCCTATCCCGTGAAAAAGCGGGGCGACGCATGCGATCTTCATGTGTCGCCCCCTGATTTCCTACAAACAGACTTCAATTATAGGTGATGCAGAGCCTTTGTCTTTCCCTGTGCTGGGACGGCTGGAGCGGTCGCCGGCTGCTTGCTGCTGCTCGGCGCTGGCACCGTTATGTTCTTCTTCCCACTCAAGGTTGTGCCCTGAATATTGTAGTTGGGCACAGTTTGCGCGAATGTTGGCAGATTGTTCGCCCTCGCCTGGGTCACGGCTTCGAACCCCGAGGCCAGCTTGATCAGCATGGGCTCGCTGAACGCCGTTCCGAAGAAGCTGATGCCCATGGGGGCCCCGCCGCCTGGGAGTGGTGCTCCACTCGGGAGGCTGCTGAGAACCTCGCCGGCAGGCACCTGGATGATCGGATAGCCCGGAGCGGCGGCAAAACTGGAAGTGCCGTAGATGAAGTGATCGCCATAGATAAGGTCCGTGGCCCATGCCGGATTGTCGGTGGCGCTCACCACGGCGTCGAGATTGAACTGGCTCAGCGCGGCGTCAATGCCATTCACTCCGTAGAGGTGGTCAGCAGCAAGCGCCTGGTTGTAGGTCATGCCGCCGAACACCGGTTGTGGATCGTTCGGTCCTGGGAGCAGAGATTCGCACTGCAGCCAAAGATCCTGATTGAAGTACGGCATCTCCACGTCGGCATGAGCGTTGTTGAAGTTGATCGCGTCCTGCAGAGTTCCACCCGCCACCGGCACGCCCACGCGCGTGGCGAAGTAGGCCTGCACATCGTTTCTGAAGTCAAAGTCCAGCACCAGGCTTTCGCCAGGTCCTCCACCGTTGCCGAACCCGGTGAAGCCCGCGGCATCCAGGTCAATGACAGTAGCTCCCGCTGCCGTCAACGCAGCGAAGGCTGCCTCAAACACCGCTTGTACAGCAGGAGGCGTCGGAACATCGGGATCGAAGCCATTAAGCCCTAAGCGAGTTAATCCCAGCCTTGCCCCTTGCAGCCCATTCGGATTCAGGAACTGCGTGTAGTCCGTCGGGATGTTCGTCGGTCGCGTCTTCCCCGTTCCCTGCCATCCCAGAGGTACGCCGCCAGTCGCAGGATCACGACCATCAAAGGTGCGGCTTTGCACCACGCCCAGCGCAACGGCGACATCAGCCACGTAGCGGCCGTGCGGACCGAAGGTGTCCTGGGTATGCGAGATGGGTACGATGCCCGCGCGGCTCGTCAATCCAACCGTCGGCTTCAGGCCCACCACACCGCTCGCGTTGGCTGGGCAAACGATGCTGCCATCAGTCTCGGTTCCGAACGACACTGCCGAGAAGTTTGATGACACCGCTGCCGCTGACCCTGCGCTCGAACCGCACGGATTGCGCGTGATGCCGTAGGGATTGTTGGTCTGACCTCCGCGGCCTGACCATCCGCTAATCGACTCGAAGGAGCGGAAGTTGGCCCACTCCGACAGGTTCGTCTTGCCCAGAATCACTGCGCCGCCGGCGCGCAGGTTGGCGGCTACCGTTGAGTCCCGCAAAGCAGGCTTCCCTACCAGCGCGAATGATCCGGCGCTGGTCTGCATCATATCGCCGGTATCGACGTTGTCCTTCAGGAGCACGGGAATGCCGTGCATGGGACCTAAGATGATCCCTTTCTGACGCAGCTTGTCCATTTGCTTCGCGATGTTTAGCGCGTCTGGGTTCAACTCAATTACCGCGTTGACGCCGGGGCCGCTTTGGTCGAGTGCCAAAATGCGATCGATGTAATAGTCGGTGAGCTTTACCGACGTCAGTTTGCCCGCGGCCATCAGCGCTTCGAGCTGGGCGACGGTCATTTCGTTGTAGTTCTTGGGGCCTGGTGTAGCCGACTGGGCGGCACTGCTAGCCGCATACAGAATCGACGTTAGCAGAGTTGCAACAAGGAGTGTGCGTAGTTTGGGGGAGATCATCTTCGTTCCTCCTGAAAGCGCCGGCTCTGTGATGCCGGAGTTGGAAGTAAGAGAAGAGGCGCGCTGGTGGTAGTGAAGAGTTTTTGGCGGCTGTGTACCCGATGTGGCGCCGATCATCCGCCAAGGCCGCTGAAATTCTGTTGCCTGAGATTCTGATTGTCAAGGGGAGGGTGCAAACTTTATGCAAACTTTTCTTGTAGGGCGGGTTTAGTGGCTCGCAGGTGCCACGAACTGCCAAGCTGTCATCTAGAATGTTCGCTATCTGCCTTGTGCGGCCTGTCCCGTTTCATTGATTCGTCTTAGATTCACGTAGTACCATCAGCTTCGAGCCGTAATTTTTCGCTAGGAGTCGTTTTTTTCGCAGGCATGAGGTTTCTCAGGTGCATGGTTGCTCCCGGCCTGCTGTGTGCCGTGCTGTTCAGCGCGGGCTGCGAAACCGACCAACCCAAAAAGACAGCGGCCAAACTCCCGGCGCAGGCCACCGCTCCGACTGCAGTTGCATCCAAAACAGACCCTTCTGCTCCCGCGCCTGCTGCTGCGCCGTCTGTGACCCCGAGTCCGCAGTCGCAAGCCACCGATGCCCTGATCGCGCAGGCGGAAAAGCTCTACGCCGCCGGTCAAGCCGACTACCGGGCCGGACACCTCGACGCTGCCAAACAGAATTTCGACCAGGCGTTCAACGTCCTGCTCTCGAGCAAGATCGAGGTCCGCGACAACCCTCCTTTGGAGCACGAGTTCGACAAGATCGTCGAGGGCGTTCGCCAACTGGAGATGGTCGCACTGCAGCAGGGTGACGGCTTCACCGAGCAGCGCTCCGAGCCCGCGCCGATCGACGAAGCCAACGACATTACTTTCCCGATCGATCCTAAAATCCGCGCCCAGGCCGAGGCCGAGATCAAGACCACCAAGTCCGATCTGCCCCTCATGCTCAACGATCAGGTCGCGATGTTTATCAACTATTTCTCCAGCACCAAGGGACGCCACACGCTGGAGCATGGTCTGGCGCGCGCCGGCCGCTACCGCGAAATGATCTCCGCGACCCTCAAGCAGGAGGGCGTGCCCCAAGACCTGATCTATCTGGCGATGGCCGAGTCGGGCTTCCAGCCGCTAGCGGTCTCGCGCGCCAGTGCTCGCGGCATGTGGCAATTCATGTCGGGCAGCGGCGCCCTATACGGACTGGAGCGCGACTGGTGGGTCGACGATCGCCAGGACCCGCAGAAATCTACCCGTGCGGCCGCCCGCTACCTCAAGGACCTCTACGCCCAGCTCGGCGACTGGTACCTCGCCATGGCGGCCTATAACTCAGGTGCGGGAACCGTCCAGCACGCGGTCGAGCGAACTGGTTATGCCGATTTCTGGGAGCTCTATCGTCGTGGCGTGCTTCCCCAGGAAACCCGCAATTACGTGCCGATTATCGTGGCCGTCACCATCATGGCCAAGAATCCGGCGCAATATGGGCTGGAGAACGTGGTACCCGAGCAGCCGATTGCGATGGACCACGCGACCATTAACTATCCTGTCGATCTCCGCCTGGTCGCGGAGTGTCTGGACACGTCAGTAACCATGCTGCAGGAGCTGAATCCCAGCCTGCTGCGGATGACCACTCCCAAGGACCAGACGTTTACCCTCAACCTGCCGGCCGGATCAAAGGACAAATACGAGGCCGCCATCGCATTAATTCCGCCGGACATGCGCACGTTCTGGCGCTACCACCGGGTGGAATATGGCGATTCCCTGGCCTCGATCGCCCACAAGTACCACACCTCGACGAGCCTGATCGCGGAGGCCAACAACCTTCCGGACGACGAAGTAAGGTACGGCTCCAAGCTCATCATCCCGATCACGCCCGGCAAGGGCGGCGACACCGCCGCGTACTCCAAGAAACCCACTCACTATAAGGTGCGCAAGGGCGACACGGTTGGATCCATCGCCGACGACTACGAGGTTCCGGTTGACAAGTTGCGCAAATGGAACCACCTGCGCGGCAACACCGTCGCGGTAGGTCGCACTCTGGTCATCTACAAGCCTGTTGCTGGAAGCGACGCCGGGGCGGCGTCCGCGAGCAACGATCCACCGGCGCCCAGGTCCGGTAAGAAGGAAAAGGCGACGAAATCGGCCAAATCGGGTTCCAAGGCGAGCGCAACCCAGTCCGCCACGCTGCATAAGGTCAAGCCTGGCGAGACCCTGAGCGGCATCGCCGAGTCGTATAACACGACCGTCGCCAACCTCAAAAAGAACAATGCCAACCTGACCGCCAACCTGCGGGCAGGCGAGGTACTGGTAATCCGAAAGTAACCCCCGCGCCGTCCCGGCTGTGAGCTTCGTCACTCTTATTTGTTTGTGCCCTTCCCTTGTTGCAGACGATCTGATACAACAAGGCGCGTCGCAGTATGAGCACGCCGCGGCACCTCAACCGGCGTTCCGTTTTGCCGTGCTATAATCGCGCGCCTGTTGATACGGTATTGTTTGCGGTCCAACTTTTAATCACCCTTGCGAGCTGCCTCCGTTCCATAGCGGAGTTCGGCAACCTCAGGAGGATACATGACGGCTTTCGACAAAACACTTTACGGTCGTGATGACGAGATGGATGACTACGGAGACGGCGCCTACGGCGATTCGCTCGATGAGGAGGAATACGAAGAGGAAGAGGAAGAAGAGGAAGAGCCTGAATCGATTTCTGTGATCGAGGAAGTCGTCGAGGTGGAGGATAGCGAGCCGGAAGAGACGACGGTCACGACCGCGCCATCGAAACCTAAACCGGCCAAGACGGCGAAGGCCCCTGCGGGGCCTAAGCCCGCGGCCGCAAAGCCCGCGCCCACTCCGCCCGCTCCTGCAGCGGCGAAGAAGGCTGGGGCCAAAAAGGCCGCGCCCGCCAAGAAGAAGTCGGCTCCGGCGAAAAAGAAAGCTGCGCCGGCAAAGAAGAAGGCGGTCGCAAAACCCACCAAGAAAGCGGCCAAGAAAGCCGCCGCGAAAAAGCCGGTGAAGAAGGCCGTAAAAAAAGCAGCCAAGAAACCAGCCAAGAAGGCCGCGAAGAAGTCGAAGGCGCGCCGGCGTTAAACCATCCGAATTTCGGAATCACTCTCCCCATCCAAGCCAGGCTTGTATGGGGAATTTCTTTTGTGTGCGCAAGAAAGGTGACGTTCTTCCATAAGTGGATTAGGATGGCTTCGGCAAATTTACTCTCACGATCTATCGAGGTGGCTTCTTGATCGACAATCCGTGGACTCGCCGTCAATTCATGCGCATCGGAGCGGGCGCTGTCGCCGCCGGTGCCGCCGCGAAAGTTACTTTGCTCGAACCTTCCGCACTCTGGGCCTCGGCCACGCAGGCAGCTCCCAGCGATACGGTGCGCTTCGTCTCCATCGGCACGGGCGTGCGCGGATGCGAACTGCTCAAAGCCACGTTGCGCGTTCCGGGCGTTGAATGCGTCGGCGTCTGCGATCTCTGGGAAGGCCGCCTCACCGCCGGGCAGCAGGCGGTGAACAAGACGGTTGCAACGACTCGCAACTACAAAGAGGTCCTCGATCGCAAAGACGTGGACGCCGTCATCGTGGCCGTTACCGATCACCAGCATCGCCGTGTGGTGGTTGACGCCTGCGCCGCGGGCAAGGACGTTTACTGCGAGAAGCCGCTCTCCCATACCGTAGACGACGGCTTCGCCATGATCGCAGCCGCCCAGAAGTACAACCGAATCCTGCAGGTCGGAAGCCAGCGCGTCAGCTCCATCCTTTACGAGAAGGCCCGCCAGATCTATGCATCGGGCATGTTGGGAGACGTGTATAACATCGACGCCTACTGGGACCGCAATACCGCCAGTGGCGCGTGGGTCTATCCCATACCCCCAGGGGTCGACCAGCAGAATATCGACTGGACCGCCTTCCTCACAGGCGCACCGAGCATTCCGTTCGACCCCACTCGCTTCTTCCGCTGGCGCTGCTTTACCGACTACGGCGAGGGATTGGCGGGCGACTTGTTCGTCCACCTGATCTCGGGGATCATGTTCATCACCGGAACCAACTTAGTGGCGTCGCGCGCGCAATCCTCCGGCGGACTCTTCCGCTGGAAAGATGGCCGCCAGTTCCCCGACCTCATCGAAACCATGTACGACTACCCCAGCTTCCGCGTCGCCGTACGCTGCAACTTGAATAACGAAGGCGGCGAGTTCATCGGGTTCTACGGCACCGAGGGAACGTTGCTCATCAAGAACGCGACCCTCACCTACACCCCGCAGAACATCGCCCCTGAACCCGAAGGCTACTCCGTCGTGGGATGGCCCAAGGACCTGCGCACGCAATACCACGCACAGTGGGAGTCTGAGCATCCTCTGCCCGCTCCCTTTACTTCAAAGGTTGTCGATGATGTTGAGACGTTTGTGCCGCCGCCAGGATATAGCGACGTGGTCGATCACGAAGCCAATTTCTTCAGCGCCGTGCGCAGTCGCAAGCCCTGTGTCGAGAATGAGGTCTTCGGCAACAACGCGGCTCTCGGCTGCCATCTCGCGAACTACGCGTACTTCAATAAGAAGATCGCGACCTGGGATGCCAAGGCAAAGAAGATCACGTGATGTTTTTCTTCGGGCATCGTTCCTGACCTTCGGCTTGGAAGAGATAGATTCCGAACCGAAGCTCAGGAACGAAAATTTTTAGCATTTTGCGATCTCCTGTGCTCTCAGCTAAGCTCAGAATGCCGGTTTGTCCGGCAGAGCCTTCCATCTGGGGATGTGGTCCAACGGATCAGGGCACATGGCTTCGAACCATGAGATCAGAGTTCGATTCTCTGCATCCCCGCCAGATTCTTCCCGCTCGCGTTGAGCGGCAACCATTCGTCAGTCTGATTGCATTACCATGATCTCGTCCGCATCTCCAACGGCAGCGGGAGGCCCTGGCATGGCTACAATTCGCAGCGGCGATGCCCAACTGTTCTACGAAATCATCGGCAGCGGGCCTGCGGTGGTGCTGCTGCATCCGTTTCCGCTGAACCATCGCTTCTGGGATGCCGTCGTGCCGCACCTCGCCACGCGCTATCGGGTCATCGTGCCCGATCTGCGCGCGCACGGCGACTCCGATGCCGGAGACGGCCCGGTGACCATGACTCAGCTCGCAGACGACCTCGATGGCCTTTGTCGCGAGTTAGATATCACCCGCGCGATTTTCGTCGGAGTCTCAATTGGAGGCTATGCGTTGTTCGAGTTCTGGCGGCGCTACCGAGCGCGCGTTGCCGCTCTCGTGCTGACGAACACTCGCGCCGGGGCTGAGACTCCTGAGGGACGTGCGGCGCGACTGCAGGTAGCCGACAAGGTAGAACGCGAAGGCGCTGCCGCGTTCATCGACGACTTGCTGCAGAAGCTGTTCTCGAAGATCACGCTGGCTAACCGCCCTGACATCGTGGACGCGGCACGCTCCATGGCGAAGCAAATGTCGCCCGCCGAGATCGCGCAGGTGCAGCGTGGCATGGCTGACCGCGCGGATTCGATTCCCACGCTGGCCACGATGAATGTGCCCACCCTCGTGATCGCCGGAGAAGACGACGGTGTCCCACTCAGCGAACTCGAACTCATGCACCAGCGGATCGCAGGCAGCCAGTTCCGGGTCATCCCCAAGGCCGGCCACTACGCAGCCATGGAACACCCCACCGAGTTCGCGCGACTGTTACGGACATTCTTCGACGCGCTGCCGCGAGGTTAAGGGTCTCACTGAGCGAAGCGAGCCAGCTACTAGTCACCGCTTACTTCTTCGTCGCTTTGCCGTCCATCATGTCCGTCCACTTGGTGCCGTCCGTCGACATCTCGAACTTGAATGCGTAGGAAGTGGGCGACAAGACTTTCATGGTGTAGCGGCCCTTAAACGATTGTCCGCCCATGTTCTCATCGGAGTTCCAAGTCCAAGTGTCACCGTCCACCGTACCCAGCGAGCGGTCCGCTTGTCCCATGCTGTCGAATTCGTTGTAGGTGTAGACCTTGCGCTCCGGGTCATAGCCGAAAACCGCCAGCGACGTTCCCTGGCCCATTGCACCTGCAAATTTCGAGTGCATGACGAGAAAGAATTTGCCTTCCATCCATTGCAATTGGTCGGTGGTAGTGAACTTGCCGCCCGGGCCCATCGGACCGGGTTTCATATCGCCCTCGGTGGTCCAGTCACCGACGAGATAGTCGAGTTTGCTCAACTCCGGGGCGGGTTTGGGCATGGGCATCTGTGCCACGGCAGAGGAAGCGAGAAATCCAATCACAAACAGGCAGGTGAGGGACATGGTGATACGACGCATAGGTGATCGCTCCTTGGATGTTGAGTTCGATTACTGTGATGGGAACCCTGAGTGCCCGAGATAGTATGTCGGCGGCAAGGAGATGTCAATCAGCAGGTGACGTGGTGACAGCAGGTGACGTGCTGCGCACCGTTTGTGACTGCGGTCACGCCGGTGGGCTGCCTCGGTTGAGTAGAATGAGGACGTCATGATCGATGCCTTTCTCGTTCCCGAAAAGACCGTCATCACCGCCAAGGGTGACAGCGAGCCCCTCGATGTAAGCGCCGCCGCTAATCCGGCTTTTCTCGGCACGCTCACCATTACTCAGATCGTCGAGCAGGAGTCGTTCGAGCTTTCGTTCTTCACTTCGGCCGATGGCGCAACCTGGGAAGCCAAGCCAGTCGCCTCACTGCCGCAGAAGTTTTACGTCGGCGAGTATCCCCTGCTGGTGGACTTGTCAAAGTCCAATGGCGCGAAGTATGTGCGCGCCCATTGGGAAGTCGCTCGCTGGGGACGCGGTCCGGTTACGCCCAACTTCGAGGTTTCCCTGCGGGTGCGCGAAATTCCCGCCGAGCTTCTGCAGGAAGCCCGCGCCGAGGCGGCCACCCGCCGTTAACGGTTCGCGCCGTTTGCTCCCGGCGCGCCTTCCGGTAATGTAGATTCAGGGACACATCCTTCATGCCCGAAAAAGAGTCGGTAGTCATTCATCCGGCGCGCAATGTTCTGGGAAGCCTTCGCGTTCCCGGCGACAAATCAATTTCGCACCGCTATGCCATGCTGGCGGCGCTGGCTCCGGGACGCTCGCGCTTCGAAAACTACTCCCCCGGCGCGGACTGCAACAGCACGTTGGGCTGCGTGCGCACCTTGGGCTGCAGCGTCGAGCGCGACGAAAAAGGGGCAGTCGTCATTGACGGCATCGGCCCGCAATTGACGGCTCCCACAACGCAGCTCGACTGCGGCAACTCCGGCTCGACCATGCGAATGTTGTCGGGCATCGTGGCGGCACAGCCATTCACCAGCGAGCTGATCGGCGACGAGTCGCTCTCCCGCCGCCCCATGAAGCGCGTGATGGATCCGCTGCGCACCATGGGCGCCGAAATCGTGGCGAACAATGACTGCGCGCCCTTGCGCATCACCGGTGCGCGCCTCGAGGGCATCGACTACGCCGTCCCGGTCGCCAGCGCGCAGGTCAAGACCTGCCTGCTTTTCGCCGGTCTGCTCGCCGACGGACAAACGACTATGGAAGAACCGATCCCCACCCGCGATCATGGCGAATTGGCACTGCGCGCCTTTGGTGCAGACGTGCATCGCTCTCAAAACTCGCTCACCATCGCGGGCGGCCAGGCCCTGCATCCGCTCGACGCCTTCATTCCCGGCGACAGCTCTTCCGCGGCGTTCTTTCTTTGCGCGGCGGCGATTTTCCCTAAATCCAATCTCGTGATCGATGGTGTGCTGCTGAACCCCACTCGCTCGGCGCTGCTCGACGTGCTGACCGCCATGGGAAGCCGCATCTCCGTCCTGAATATCGAGGAGGTGCACGGCGAGTTGGTCGGGACCATCTCGCTCACGCCCGGCAAGGCGAAGCCGTTCGAGATCTCCGGCGCGCTCACTGCCCTGCTCATTGACGAACTGCCCGTGCTGGCGGCTACGGCGCCCTTCGGCTCTGGACTGGTGGTGCGCGATGCGGGCGAGTTGCGGGTGAAGGAATCAGACCGGCTCACCGCAGTAACGCGCAACTTAGAGGCGATGGGCGCGCAGGTGGAGCAGACCGCGGACGGCTGGCGCATTCCCGGGGGCCAACAGTTGCATGGAGCCGAAATCGAGAGCTTCGGCGATCACCGCATCGCCATGGCGTTTGCAATCGCGGCTCTGCGGGCGGAGGGCGACACGATCGTCCGGAACTCCGCGTGCGCGGCGATTTCGTATCCCAGCTTCTTTGAGGATTTGGAAAAGCTGCTGGAGCGGTAGCAATGAGAACGGGCGGCTCAGAGACTTGCTCCATCCGCGCCCCCGTGCAAAATTACTTATCCCTTAATACTCTGACTCGTCCGGTTCTGGCCGTGTACCCTCATCCGGCGCAATCGCGAACTCAGTGCGCGGCTCCTCAACTTCGCTCTCCGCCGATGCCTCGCCAGCTTTCCGTTTCAGGCGCACTACCGTGATCTTCGCGAACCCTTCCTCGAACTTCGGTGGACGCAACTTGCTGGCCATGCGCAGCATCACGTCTTCGGGAACGTTGCGCTCGCGGCGCCGGTTACGCTCGATGCACACCTCGGGGGGAACATCGAAGAACACGGCCTGCGCCTCATAGCCGAAATCCTGCGCCAGCTTCACCCAACTGCGGCGCTCGTGCGGCGATAGGTTGGTGGCGTCCACGTAATTCCACGGCCGCTTGGCCAGCAGCCGCGCGCGCAGCATCGAGCGCAGCGTCGAGAACACCAGGTCCTGGTAGCGCTGCTCGGTGACGTCGTCGAATAACAAAATTCGCACCATGTCGCTGGACAGCGGCAGAATATTGTGGCGCTTGAACCACGTGCTCTTGCCCGAGCCGGGCAGTCCAATCGCCAGCACCACGGCGCCTTTGGTCTTCTTCGCCTCGTGCGGAGCCAGAGGACGCGCCACACTCGCAGCAGCCGCCTCCGTCAATTCCGGAGCTGCATCGGCCTCAGAAGCTTCGCCCGTAGGGCCGCCCGGCGTCGGCATTGCCGGTGCCTGCGACGGTACTTGTGGCCGGCCGCCACGTCCACGGCGCCCTCGTCGACGGTTGCGATCACGATCACGCCGCGGTCCCTGCGGAGGCCCTTCCCCGCCCCCGGTCTGGGCTGCGGGCTGGCTCTCGTGAGGTGCCGGATCGCCGACTGCGGGCGCGGGAGCCTCGTAGGCGGGCGCGTCCGCGCGATTGCCAATGTTGTCGTCAACGACTGGTTCGGGAAACTTCGGTTGGAGAGGCGCCGGTTGGTCCGGGCCCTTTTCGGTTTGCTCTTTGCGCCGCTTCGAACGGTCGCGCATCCATCTGCGCATATTGCACTTGTAACACGCTGGGGCTGCTGGCGGCAATGCTGCGCCGGATTCCGGTCGCCGTTGTAACCCCACTTATGTGACCTACGACATACCCCTACTGTGACACCCGCCATTTGCGGCCCCCCCCGCTGGATGCTAACCTTTTACTACCGGCAACTGTTGCGGGTTTCATTCCTACACCGGTGGTTTCGGATTCTTTGGCTCCAACTACATTCCTAGAGAGGTGACATGGCGATTAAGGTAGGCATCAACGGTTTTGGCCGAATCGGCCGCAATGTTCTTCGTACCGCACTCAATGACAAAGAGATCGACATCGTAGCTGTCAACGACCTCACCAGCCCCAAGACTCTGGCCCATCTGCTGAAGTACGACTCCGTTCTGGGCAACCTGTCCAACGACATCTCGGCCGGCGACGACTCCATCAGCATCGATGGCAAAAAGATCCGTGTGTTCTCCGAACGCGAGCCTGCGAAGCTCGACTGGAGCTCGCTCGGCGTCCAGGTTGTAATCGAGTCCACCGGCAAGTTCACCAAGGCCGAGCAGGCCAAGGAGCACCTGAAGGGCACCGTAAAGAAGGTCATCATCTCAGCCCCAGCGACTGGCGAAGACATCACCATCGTGATGGGCGTGAATGAAGACAAGTACGACGCGAAGAAGGACAACATTATCTCCAACGCATCGTGCACCACGAATTGCCTGGCGCCCGTGGCCCTTGTGCTCAACGACAAGTTCAAGATCGTCAGCGGCACCATGACCACCATTCACTCCTACACCAACGATCAGGTAATCCTCGACTTCCCGCACAAGGACCTGCGTCGAGCTCGCGCGGCTGCTTTGTCCATGATTCCGACCTCGACCGGCGCGGCCAAGGCGCTTTCGCTCGTGATCCCCAGCCTGAAAGGCAAGCTGGACGGCTTCTCGATGCGCGTGCCCACGCCGAACGTCTCAGTGGTTGACCTCGTGGTGTTTGTGGAGAAAGCCACCTCGGTCGACGAAGTGAACGCGGCCCTCAAGGCGGCTGCCGACGCTGGCCCGCTGAAAGGTTATCTGGGATACGAGACCGCCGAACTGGTTTCGTCCGACTATAAAGGTGACTCGCGGTCTTCGATCGTGGACGCGCCCATGACGCGCGTGGTTGCGGGTAATTGCGTGAAGGTCATTGCGTGGTACGACAATGAGTGGGGATACTCCTGCCGTGTGCGCGACCTGATCCACTACATTGCCGGCAAGGGCCTCTAGTCCTACGCTGTAGGACTCTACAGACTGCGCTGGGGCGTGCAGTTTGCCATGACGATTTTCCGGCAGGTCCTGAGGCCTGCCGGCAGGCCCCATCGGTTCCTGTTTCACGCCTCGTCGGTCCGTTTTCCGGCTACACTGTGCCGCTACGAGGCGAAATTTCGGCCGAGCAGTTCAATGTGGCACACCACCGTGTGCGGGGGCTGGTTTATGTCGAAGCTATCCATACGTGATCTTCCCTTAAGCGGTAAGCGAATTTTCATGCGGGTCGATTTCAACGTCCCACTCGATGACGGCCGGGTGATGGACGACACCCGCATCCGCGAAACCTTGCCCACCATCGAGTACGCTCTGCGGCACGGAGCTCGTCTCATTCTGGCCTCACACCTCGGCCGTCCCAAGGGTAAACCCAATCCCAAGATGAGCCTGAAGCCGGTGGCCGAGCGGCTGCGCATCCTGCTGGATGAAGTTCTTCGCCGTGGCGAAAATGTCGGCTTCTCTCCCGACTGCATCGGCCCGCAGGCCGAAGAGATGGCCTCAAAGCTGGAGCAGGGTCAGACCTTGCTGCTGGAAAACCTGCGCTTCCACGCCGAAGAGGAAGCCAACGATCCTGAGTTCTCTCGCCACCTCGCCAAGCTTTGCGACTACTACGTCAACGACGCCTTCGGCTCTGCGCATCGCGCGCATGCTTCTACCGAAGGCATCACCCATTTCGTGGAGAAGAACGCAGCCGGACTCCTCATGGAGAAAGAGCTTGAGTACCTGGGCAAGGCGCTCAGCCATCCTCAGAAACCGTTCGTCGCCATCCTCGGTGGCGCCAAGGTCAGCGACAAAATCGGCGTCATCCACCACCTCATGAGCAAAGTTGACACGCTCATCGTCGGCGGTGGCATGGCGTACACCTTCCTCAAAGCCCAGGGACACGAGATCGGCAAGTCGCTGCTCGAAGCCGACAAAATCGACCTGGCCAAACAGACTCTCGCTGAGGCCAAGTCAAAGCATGTGAAATTTCTGTTGCCGGTTGACCACGTCGTGGCCGATAAGGTCGCGCCCGACGCTCGCATTCAGAAAATCGGCGAAGGGCAGCCTATCCCTGCCGACATGATGGCGCTCGATATCGGACCGAAGACGGTCGAGCTCTTTACCTCGGAAATCGGCACCGCCCGCACCATCGTCTGGAACGGTCCCATGGGCGTCTTCGAGATCGAAGCCTTCGCCAAGGGAACCAAGAAAATTGCCGATGCTGTAGCCGACAACGGCGCAGCCACCTCAATCGTGGGTGGAGGCGACAGCGTGGCTGCGATCAAGGCCGCAGGAGTGGCCGACAAGATCTCCCACATCTCGACCGGTGGCGGAGCGTCTCTGGAATTTTTGGAAGGCAAAAAGCTGCCGGGTGTAGAAGCTTTGACGAACAAGTAGTATTACTGCGCGCACCATCAGACGCGGGAGCGGCGCTTCGTCTTCATGCCATTTCTGCGCCAATGGACAGGGGTCTTATGAGTTGGTTCAAGAAGCATTTAGCCACGCTAACACGCACACTCTGGCCGGCGCTCTCGGTGCAGCAAAGACTTCCATCGATCAGCTGGCCGTCGTAGAAAAGTGGGATTGGATCTCTCAGTTTGATCAAGCCGCAGGGATTCAACCACCGAGATCACCCAGTCGCTAAACACCGCTGTTGGGATTGTTAATTCTGCACAGGGCGTCGGTGACAAAGACAAAATGGTGATTACCGTCTTTGTGACCACGGCTGAAACCGCCCTGGCTTTCTTGGGCTAAACAGGAAGTGTGGCGGGGCCAGACCATCGTCCTCACCGAATCGCCCACTTCGTATTAAAGACCCACTTCCGGATTGCAGATTGCTGTGGCGAGCCATACCGATCCCGTCCGACTCTACATTTCCGCCGACCGTTGTCTCGTCGTAAAGGGACCGGACGACATCACGCGCGAAACTTGCGATGCCATCGTGAATGCTGCCAACTCTTCCCTCAAGGGGGGTGGCGGAGTCGATGGTGCTATCCATCGCGAGGGAGGACAGGCGATTCTCGAAGCCTGCAAAGCAATCGTCGCGCGACAGGGTCGGCTTTCCGCAGGTGAGGCCGTCGCCACCCCCGGAGGCCGGCTGTCTGCGAAGTATGTAATTCACACCGTCGGCCCAGTTTGGAGCGGTGGCCAACAGCGCGAACCTGAAACGCTGGCTAGTTGCCACGTCAAATCGATTCGGGTTGCCGACGAACTCAAGCTCCAAACCATCGCCTTTCCCGCGATATCAACCGGGATTTACGGTTATCCTGTTGAGTTGGCCTCCCAAGTTGCCGTCAGCAGCGCGGCTGACGCCCTGCGGCACTCGATGCATGTTCGCGAGGTCAGGTTTGTTTTGTTCGACAACGGCGCATTCCACCACTTCTGCCGCGCCGCTACGTTATATGCTGAAAGTAAATCCCTAAGAATGGACTACTACCATGTCACGTAAGAAAGTCATTGCTGCCAACTGGAAAATGTACAAGACGCCCGAACAGACCACGGCATTTTTCCAGGAGTTCCTGCCCCTCGTGGCCAACCACACGCGCGACGAAATTGTTGTATGTCCGCCCTACATCGATTTACAGACCGCCGTCGCAGCCGTCAAAGGTTCCAGCGTCGCCGTAGGTGCGCAGAACGCGCACTGGGAAAAAGAAGGCGCGTTCACCGGAGAGATTTCCGTCCCCATGCTGAACGCCATCGGCGTTACCCACGTCATCCTGGGACACTCGGAGCGCCGCCAATACTTCAACGAGACCGATGACTCGGTCAACCGTAAGCTCGAGTTCGCTCTCGAAGGCGGACTCACTCCCATCGTCTGCGTCGGCGAAGTGCTGGAAGAACGCGAAGCCGGACTCACCGAAGACGTGCTGCGCCGTCAGTGCATGCGTGCCTTCAACGGCATCTCCGCCAAAAAGGCAGCCAAGATGTGCATCGCCTACGAGCCAGTCTGGGCGATCGGCACAGGACTGACTGCCCTGCCCGAGACCGCAGCTGATGCCCACTCCGTGATCCGTCACGAAGCCGCCAAAGCTTTCGGCGAAGACTTTGCCGCTGCCCTGCGCATCCTTTATGGCGGCAGCGTGAAGCCGGACAACGCCACAGCCCTGATGTCGCAGGAGGAGATCGACGGCGCGCTGGTCGGCGGCGCCAGCCTCGATCCCAAGAACTTCCTCAAAATCGTGCAATACTGATCCACTGTGAGCGGCGCGCGCACCGTGCCGCTCACCTCATAGTTCCCTGTTCCCGGTCGTTCGATGTCGCGGTTCGCTAGTCTTGCTGGGCCCCTTTAGGAGGAAGCGCAATGAATGGGCCACCAGAGAGTACACCGCGCGCCGCCCTCAGCGATTACCTTGCTGCCGAACGCACCCTCCTTGCCTGGATTCGCACCGGACTGGCCCTGATGGGATTCGGCTTCGTCGTAGCGCGTTTCGGGCTCTTCCTGCAACAAGTCCAAATCATTGAACACGCTCCCGTGCCACATTCCTACGGCTTGTCGCAATGGTTCGGTACTGCCCTGATCGCCGCGGGAGTGATCGTGGATATATTTTCCGCATGGCGCCACGTTCGATTGGTCCGGCGGTTGGATCGTGGTGAAACCGGCCCTTACCCGTTGATTCAGACAGTTGCTATGGCTTTCTTCCTGGCCGTGGTCGGAATGGCCATGGTGGTCTACCTTATTTCGATTCGAAGTTCCGCCCCTTTGCATCCCTAAACGGTCAGGAGATCTCTATGCCAACCCAAAATCGCGGGATCGTCGACGTTCCAAGCAATCACTCGGTTGACGAGACGGTTGAGAAGATTAAAGGGATTTTGCTGGCCAAAGGAGTCGCCCTCTTCGCCCTGGTCGACCATAGCGGCGAAGCCGAAAAGGCCGGCATGAAGATGCTTCCAACCAAACTGCTGATCTTCGGCAGTCCTAAAGCAGGCACGCCTCTCATGCAGGCCGCGCCCAGCATCGCGATCGATCTCCCACTGAAGCTGCTGGTCTGGGAAGACGCGCAGGGCAAAGTCTGGGTTTCGTACAACAGCCTGGGATATTTGCAAGAGCGCCACGGCGTTCCTCCCGAGTTGATGCAGAATATCGCCGTCGTTAAAACCTTGGCAGCCAAAGCCGGAGAGTAGCTTCGGCCAATACGTAAGAAACCGGCCCCAGCATTTTCCTCGGCGACAGTTCGCCAACCGGAGGACGCGAGATGCTCTCAACCACTAAGCGAAAGTTCTCGCTCTCTGCGCGCCTACTACCTCTAGTGGTGCTCTGTTTCTTAAGTGGCGCCCTCGCGCCCTCAGCGCAGGGGCAGTCGTGCGGCGCGCAGGGCATCGCGGTGCAGGTGCTTGGCTCAGGAGGGCCCGAGTTGCAAGACAAGCGTGCTTCGAGCAGCTACTTGGTATGGCAAGACGGGCGGGCCCGAGTGCTGTTGGATGCCGGAGGGGGAAGCGCCCTGCGGTTCGGTGAGAGTGGCGCGCAAATGTCGCAGCTTGATGTAATTTTGTTTTCCCACTATCACGTCGATCATAGTGGCGACTTTCCGGCCCTGATCAAGTCATCCTGGTTTGAAGATCGCAATCGTCCCCTTCCCATCTACGGTCCCGAGGGAAACGATTTCATGCCGTCTACGACCGAATTTGTATCGGATTTTTTCGGAGACAAGCACGGCGCCTATCGCTATCTCAGCGAGCTATTGGTTGAGGGCCAGCAAGGCAGTTACAAGATGCAGCCCCACAACGTAGCGGGAAGCGCAAAGCCGACGCCTGTATTTCGAAATGCCGATTTTGCCGCATCTTCCGTGCGCGTCATTCACGGAGGATTTCCCGCCCTGGCATGGCGGCTCGAGATGGGTGGCAGAGTGATCGTCTTCAGCGGAGACACGAACGGCGAGGGCGGCCTCACGCAACTGGCGACCAACGCGGATTTGTTCGTTGCCCACAACGCCGTGCCGGAAGGTGTCACCGGAGTCGAGAGGAACCTGCACATGCCTCCGTCGGTGATTGGCCAAGTCGCCGCCGACGCCCACGTCAAGCAACTGGTTTTGTCCCATCGCATGCTGCGAACCTTGGGCCCGGAGAAGCAATCTCAAACCTTTTCCGAGATCAGGAAACACTACTCAGGGCCTGTAGTGTTTGCCAACGACCTGGACTGTTTCCCCGTGAAATAGAGGCGACCTGCTATGATCAACCAGGAAAGATCCGGCGATAGACCCTGACCCCTTCCACCCGTTAAGTATCGCTGTGAGCAATTCTGCTCACACCTGCGCGGGTTGATCAGAGTATTGTTTCAAGCAATCTATCGCAGAATCCGGGGCAGTCGGCCAACCTAGAGCACGGTCGAATTTCCTCACATGCACTGCCGGGGTTCTGCAGAGCCTGGGCCTCCTCGTAGAGAAAGGATGCAATGCATTCACCATACGGGATGGAACCGGTCGAAAATTGTCTGTCCTGCAACCTTTGTTCTGAAGGCTTCTTCTGTCGTCTGCCTAAAGCGGACATGGAAGCCTTTCAAGCGATAAAGTTCACAGTTTTGTATCCGGCGGGCGCGATCCTGTTCGTCGAAGGCCAGGCATGCCGCGGCATTTACGTTCTGTGCCGGGGCCGCGTGAAGCTCTCGACCAGTTCGAGCCAGGGCCAGACCCTCATCTTCAAAGTAGCCAAGCCGGGCGAGGTGTTAGGTCTGAACACAACCGTGTCTGGAACCACCCATGAAGCGACTGCGGAAACCGGCCAGCCGTGCCAGTTGAACTTCGTAAAGCGCGACGACTTTCTCAAGTTTCTGACGCAACACCCCGAAGCCAACATGCAGGCGGCAATTCATCTCAGCCATGAGTGCCAGCAGGCCTATCAACACCTTCGCTCTTTCGTCATGCGCTCGGCACCGCAGCGAATTGCCCGCCTCATGCTGGATTGGTCGCACGTGGATTCAGGGATGTCCAGCGCTCACGGAATCAGAGTGGCCTTGACCCACGAGGAAATCGGCCAAATCATCGGCATGTCGCGGGAGACCGTTACCCGCACACTCGCCGATTTTCGCAAGCATCATTTTGCCGCGCTTCGTGGTTCGACCCTGCTGATCCAAAACGCGGCCGCCCTTCAGGAACTGGCCAACTAGACCCGCCAGAGCCGCGTTCCAGTTCGCGTGATATAGCGCCTGCCCCAGCCAACGCCGCTCCCGGTCTTGGTTTTTCTGACCACTAGCCGAACGAAAGGCTCAGGTTATATTGTTCGTTGCACCCGAAATATCAGTAATAAGAATCACCAGGAGTCGTGATGAGCAAGCAGACGGTAGGGCTGGTCGTCGATCTCACAGTTCACGAGGGGAAATTCGACGCTTTCGAAACAGTTGCCCAGGAGATGATCGCGGGCAGTCGCCAGGAGCCAGGCACCTTGGCCTACGAGTGGTATTTGAGCGGCGATGGCTGCAGTTGCCGCCTGGTCGAAAGTTACACCGACGCCGATGCCGTGCTGGCGCACTTTACAGGACCGGTGGTGCAGGTTATGGTCCCGAAGCTTCTCGAGGTGTCGAGTCTTACTGGATTTGAAGTACACGGAGATCCGGGAGCGAAGGCGACAGAAATGCTCGCCGGATTCGGTGCCCAGATCTTCCGACCATGGCGGGGACTGCTCGCCTGACGGGGTTTGCAACAGGTTCAGTGTTGTTGGAAGAAAAGCTTGGGTTATAATCGTCCGCTAGTTTCCGAGGGCGCCTCATGTCTGACGAATTGAACTGGGACCACACCAATCGAATTGGAGTTCTTCTCACCGACGCGCATCCCAAAACTGAGCCGCATACCGTGGCGCTGACCGATCTGCACGGCTACGTGACCGCGCTCAGCGATTTCAAGGGCGATCCCAAGCACTTTCACGAGCCGACGCTGGAAGCAATCCGCGACGCGTGGAACACCGAGTTCCAGGAGCGGACGCGCAACTGGGCTTAAACGTCGTTACTCAGGAGAATGCGCCATGAAGAAAAGATTGATCTGTTTAATCGCTATGCTCGTTGTGGCAAGTGCCGCCTGGTCGCAATCGACCGAGAAAGCAGTTGCGGCCCTCGAGCAACAGTGGCTTCAGTCACAAAAGACCAATAATGTTGACTTGCTCACGCCGCTGCTGGCTGAGAAGTTCATCAACACGTCGAGCGACGGGAAAGTCACGGGAAAATCGGAGACGCTGGCAGAATACAAAGCGACCAAGTGGTCAAGCGCCGAGAACACCGACGTGAAGGTTGCGGTGTACGGCGACGCTGCCGTCGCGACCGGCACCTACAAGGGCAAAGGCACCGACTCAGGTAAGCCGTTCGAGGTTGCTGAGCGCTGGACGGATACCTGGATCAAGATGCCCGGCGGCCAGTGGCAGTGTGTCGCCAGCCAGACGACGCCCATCAAAAAGTGAGGAATGCCTTCCGCTAGATGCGGGCCGATAACGAAGATGTCATTTGGCGAGTGAAAATCCCGTCCTGATTTCGCTGAACGCAAATCGCAGGACGGGATCCCGGGTAAGGTTTGTAACTGCGTGAGCTGTCTGCTGGAAGTTACGGCATCAGCACGGATGTCGATGACATGCACGACTCCGTTGGACTGATAGACATCGGCGATGGTCACCATTGATGTCCCACCCTTTTCGTCGATAAGCACAACGCTCTTGCCCTTCAGCGATGCGGTGAGGTTCTCGCCGTTGACCGTCTTCAACGTTGCCTTGCCGCCGCCGGCCTTGATCATCTTCACCAGCTCGCTGGCTGAAACGTTTCCAGCTACTACATGATAGGTAAGGAGCTTGGTGAGCGTGTCTTTGTTCTCGGGCTTCACCAGCGTGTCTACCGTGCCCGAAGGCAGTTTCGCGAAGGCTTCATTGGTAGGCGCGAACACTGTGAACGGCCCCGGTGAGGACAGGGTGTCGACCAGACCGGCGGCCTTCACAGCGGCCACCAGGGTGGTGAGGTCGGGTGACGCAGAAGCGTTCTGCACGATGGTCTTGGAAGGATACATCGCAGCCCCGCCAACGGCGGGGTCCGTCTTGTCAGCTGCAAATGCGCCTGCCGTGAGGCTCAAGGCAAACAGGCATACCAGCAATTTCTTCGTCATAACTTTCGTCACCTTTTCATTTCGTGGAGCGGCATGGGATGGTGGGTCGCTCCATTGAGTTAACGTGCGACGAGAGCGATTGGATTGCGGCGAATCCCAACCCAGTTCAGGAAGCCAACTGCTGCGACACGCCGCCATCCATCGTGCTCTGAGCACACCTACCTTGACGCAAAGCCAAGGAAGACGGACCGAGGTAAGTAAAATACTTTTGCCTGATAAGAAAATTATAGACGCCAAGGGATGGCCATCTGAAAAAAGCGCGAATGAGCGGGCTATCTCCCCTACTCTCTGGCCAGCGCGTAGTAGCCTTGGCGGGCCTGCACCTTGTAGTCGCCGCTCTTAGTTTTAATCTGGATCTTGCGGTACGAGCCGTCGAGCTTATTGTTGGTCGGTGTGTAGCCAATGTTGTACTGGCTGCGCAGCTCGTCCTGGATCTGGTCGAAGGCCTGTCGCAGTTTCTGCTGGTTGTTGCCGACTTCGATGACGCGCCCGCCAGTTTCCTCAGCCAGCTTCTTCATGTCGCCGAGACCGAAGCCCTGGTACCATCCGCCGCGATCGGCGATCAGGATCACGTAGCAAATGGTGTCAGCCTTCTGCGCGGCTTCAATAGCGTCGCGGATCTTCAGGCGGCTGCCTTCATCTTCGCCGTCGGTAAAGACGATCATGGCCTTGCGGCCGACTTCGTTCCGCAGCTTCTCGTCCGCAGCCAGGTAAATCGCGTCGTAGAGTGCCGTGCTGCGAGGATGCGAGTTGGGAACCGGGCCTCCACCGAGACCAACCGGACCTCCGCCAGCCGAACCGCCGCCAATCTGCAGCTTGTTCAGCGCGCGCGCGATGGAGCTGACGTTGTTGGTGAAGTCCTGGTCGAGGTCGATGTCAGAGTCGAAGTTGATCAGAAACGCCAAATCCTTGGAGCGCAGCACGCTGTGCAGAAACTCGACGCACGATTGCTGCTCGATGGTCAGCACGCGCTCCTGGCTGGGACTGGTGTCGATCAGCAGACCCAGCGTCAGCGGCTGGTTGGAGTCGGCGCTGAAATACTTGACGCTCTGCGGCTTACCGTCTTCGACAACATCGAAGTCGTTCTTGGTCAGGTTGGGAATCAGCAGTCCGTGGTGGTCTTTCACATTAAAGAAGATGCTGACCACGTTGACCTGTGCCTTGAAGGTCTGTCCCGACTCTTCGGCCTCCGGCTGCTGCGATTGCTGGTCCTGGGGCGGGACGGACGAGGTCGGCGGGGCCTGGTCGTGCACCGTGGACTGGGCGGCCAGCCAGGCAGTGGAAAGCAGCAGTAACGATACAATGGCGGCAAAGCGGCAAATACGGGTCAACAACATAGGTACTCTTTCATCCTGGGTGCATCTATTGTATTGCAACAGCGTATCTCGATACAGCGACTGGCATTTCGCCGGCCTGAGGTTGAGGTTATACTGAGGCTACATTCCAGTTCACTGGAGATCAGCCTTCCGACATGTCGAAGCGTCAACTGAGTTTGTGGGTCTCATCCGCCACGATGCTGGCGGTCTTAATCATGGCCGCCACTTTTTCGGCTGGTCAGCAAAAGCCCCTGCCTGACGCTCCCAATCCGCAAAACAACGCGCCTGCGCCGACCACCGAGCCCCTGCCTGACGTCACCACCCCAGTTCCGGGCATGAGCGGCGACAATGCTGCGGGCACCGCGAACAAAGCAAACCCGCAACCGGCCGCAAATACTCGGTCAGGCGACGACCAATCGCAGACCGCCCCAGGACTGAATCCTGAGGCGCCTCCGCCAGGCTCGCGGGGGATCAAAACAGTCCCTGCCACTAAGGAAAGCTCCGCGCCGGGCAACGACTTCGACGAACTCTACAAGTTGAGCGTGAATGTCAACTTCATCAGCATTCCGGTCACGGTGAAGGACCCCGAGGGCAAGATGGTCGATGGCCTGCTGGCCCAGGACTTCACCGTCTACGAAGACAACTCCAAGCAGACCATCACATTCTTTACCAGCGATCCGTTCCCGCTGTCGGCCGCGGTGGTGATCGACCTGGGCATCTCCGAGAGCACCCTGAAGAAGGTGGCGAACACCTATTCGGCGCTCGACGGCTCGTTTGGCCCATTCGACAAAGTCGCGGTTTTCACCTACGGCAACTCGGTCCACAAGCAGTCGGACTTTGGTAATCCGCAGCGGCTGCAGCTCGCCTTGCAGCGCATACGCGACTTGACAGGACAGAACCCCGGCGCGCCCGTGGTGGCCGGTCCGTTCGCATCCGGGCCAAGCACCAACGGCAAGCAGGTCGATGGCTCACCACTGCCCGTGCAATCGGGGACCCGGGAATCGCACGTACTGAACGACGCCATCCTGATGGCGGCGGGAGAACTCGCCCACCAGCCGCGCGGCAATCGCAAGATGATCTTCGTCATCAGCAACGGCTACGAGTACGGCAGCCGCGCCAGCTACGCGCAGGTGCTCAAGGTATTGCTGACAAATGGAATCGCAATTTACGCCGTGGGCGTCGAGGAAGCAGCGTTCCCCGGCATGAGCAAGATCGACAAACTGCATATCCCCCTGCAGGGCTACACCAACGTTCTTCCCAAGTATGCCAATGCCACGGGCGGAGACGTGATCGACTCCTACTCACGCGAGGCGATCGAAAGCGCGTACCAGACCATCACCGCGCAAGCGCGTAACCAGTACACGCTGGGATACGACACCCCGCAGCGCGCCTCGAGCACCTATCGCGACATTGAAGTGCGAGTGAAGCGCCCGGGGTTGCTGGTCACCGCCAAGCACGGATACTATCCGCTACCTCCGCAACGCGAAGCCCCACCGCCAGAGCAGCCAGCTGACTCGGCAGCACCCGCTCCAACGCAGCCGCCCTCGCCCAACCCGAGTCAATAGGCATTGAAGAGGAAATCCCAAAAGCAAAGGCGCCGGTAATGGCGCCTTCGGTTTGTTTGAGATGTCTTGAACCGTCTACGGCACTTCGATCAGTTCGATCTTGCCGTCCTTGCGGCGATGGAGCACTTTCACCCGGCCCTTGCCGTCGCGGAAAACGAAGACTTCGCGGTCGCGGAACTCGCATTCCTTTACGGCCTCTTCGATGGTCATGGGACGCATGGCGATCGAGTCGGTGGACTTCACCAAGTGCGCTTCAGTGGTGCGAGCAATCGAAGGAAACTTGTGCACCACCACAGGCACAGCCGTGGACACGGTGGCGCCGACCGTGATCTGCGCCTCGGCGTCGGCTTGGACCGGCTCTTTCCAGCTCTTGTCCTTGGCCTTGCGGTGGGTGGCGCGGCGCCGTCCATTGCTCTTGAGTGCCTGGGTCTCGATGTGTTCCAGCGCCTGGTTGACGGCGGCCACCATGTCCGGCGCCTCGGCCAGTCCGACGATATGACCGCGACGGCGCTTGACCGTGATCTCTGCGATGAAGCGGTGCTTTTCAACCGTCAGGATGACCTTGCTCGTGAAATTGTCACCGAGAATTTTCTGGAGTTTGGTGAGGCCGTCTTCCACCTCATCGCGTACGGCGGGAGTAACTTCGTACTGCCTGGCTAGAATCTCTACGTTCATTGAGCTCCCTCCTCACCGCAGCTCACTCGCTTACGCCTTGATGGGGCCGCGGTGTTGTTCACCACTTCGGCTTCCCTTTCCGGGTGGCATCCGCGGGCTGCAAAAAAGGCACACGGAACCGGGGGACGCCGGCTACAGCCGCTAATCTTTTACCCTGCGCTGGTGAGTGTTGGGGATGCGCATGTCTTCCCTGTATTTCGCTACCGTGCGGCGAGTGACCTGGATACCCTGCGACTGAAGGATGCGGGTGATCTGCTCGTCGGTCAACGGGTTGGCTGTATCTTCTTCTTCGATGATCTTCTTGACCCGGCGCTTCAGGATCAGCAGCGAAGTTCCGCCGCCCTCCGGGCCATTTACGCTCTCGCTGAAGAAGTACCTTAGTTCGAAGACGCCCTGCGGGGTGTGAGCATACTTATTAGCCACGGCGCGGCTCACGGTCGAGGGATGCACGCCGATCTCCTCCGCCACTTCCTTAATCATCATGGGCTTCAGTTGGTCGATGCCCCGGTCAAGGAAGTCGCGCTGGCGGGCAAGAATGGAATAGCACACGCGCTGGATGGTCTGCTTGCGCTGCTCGATGTTCTTGATGAGCTGGATGGCCGACTTGTAGCGCTCTTTCACGTAGTTGCGCACATCTTTTTCGGCGGCGTCGCGGCTCAGCAAACGACGGTACGCGGGGTTCAGGCGCAGCTGCGGAATCTCCTCGTCGTTCATCACAACGAGGTACTCGTCGCCGTGCTTGACGAAGGCGACATCGGGTTCGATCAGGCGGGTCTCGGCTTTGTTGTAGCGCAGACCGGGTCGCGGATCGAGCGTGCGAATGAAATCCATGGCCTGCATGACAGCTTCCAGCGGGCGCCCGATCGCTTTGGCCACGTCTTTGTAATTCTTGTTCTGCAAAGTGTGCAGATGCTGGTCGACCATGACGACGGCGTCGTCGATCGATTCCTTTTCAGCCAGATGATTGCCGTTCTTGCGCTCAATGGTTTTCAGGTGCTGAAGCTGGCTCAGCAGGCACTCGCGCAAATCGCGCGAACCGACGCCGATGGGATCCAGTTGCCTCACCAGGTCAATGGCTTCGCGCAGCGCGTCACGGCTGAACGGGACCCTCGAGGGACCCGTGCGCGGAGGCACCAGCGAAGGACGCGCCTCGAACGAGGCGTTGGCTTGTGCCAGCGAACCCGTGGCAGCCTCCGGCGCTTCTTGCTCAGGTAGCGGACTGTCCGCTGCGGCTGCTGATGGTTCGTGTCCGTTGGGGTGCGGTTCGGCGGCCTCGAATTCCGTTACGGCAGGTGCAGCACCTGGTTCACTGGCGGCGGCCGGCCACTCCAAGGCGCCTTGTTCGTATTCCATCAGGCCGAGCAACTCGTCTTCAGTCGCGGTCAGGTAGCCGTCTTCATTGAGGTTGCCGATGACCAACTCGGCGGCACGATACACATCGTCTTTCACGTGCAGCGAACCAAGTTGCCAGATCAGGTGGTCGGTAAGGGTCGTGGGCTTGGAGAGGAAGTTCTCAAACGAGGGCTTCTCGCTATCTTCCATCTCAATCGAGGTGCGAAGACCGGGATCCAGGTATTCGGAAAAGAAGGTGCCGAAATCGATCTCTTCGAAGGGGTCTTTTTCTTCGGCGGTCTTGGGAGCTTCTTCCTGGACAGCGGCGGAACTATCGCGGTCCATCTTCTCTTCGCGGGCCGAGACTTCATCGAGCAGAGGAACCGAGTTTTCCAGTTCCTCAAGGACGGGGTTCTCCGTTAATTCCGCATTAATCATGTCGGCCAGTTCGAGCTTGTTGAGCGCAAGCACGCTGACCATCTGCACCAACCCGGGCGTCAGAATTTGCTTCTGAGAGACGCGGAGACTCAACTTGGGCTGCAACAACACCATGACTGCGGGACCTCGGGGGGAACCTGCTCCTTCTGTAGAAATTCTAAACCTAAATCCGCACGCGCGGACCGTTGCATCGCCGCGAATCCGCTCTAAACCATCTGAAAGCTTTCGCCCAAGTAGACCTTCTTCACTTCGGGGTCGTTGCCCAGTTGGTCGGGCGTACCTGCGCGGAAGATCCTGCCTTCGTTAATAATGTAAGCGCGATCGGTCACGGACAGAGTCTCACGTACATTATGATCGGTCACCAGCACCCCGATACCGCTCGCCTTCAAATCAAAAATAATTTTCTGCAAGTCCAGTACTGCAATGGGATCGATTCCCGAAAACGGTTCATCCAGCAAAATGAACGAGGGCGATATGCACAAGCAACGCGCAATCTCCACGCGCCGGCGTTCTCCACCTGACAAAGCGTAACCGCGGTTCTTGCGGATGACGCCCAAGCCCAGTTGGTCAATCAGCCGTTCCTGACGTTCGCGGCGTTCGTGCCACGAAATCGGCTGAGCTTCCAGCACGGCCAGGATGTTGTCCTCGACGGTCAGCTTGCGGAAAATCGACGGCTCCTGCGGCAGGTAGCTGATGCCGAAGTTCCGCGCCCGAAGGTACATGGGAACATCGGTAATTTCCTGGTCGTTGATCACCACGCGGCCGGAGTCGGTGGGAATAAGGCCAACAATAATGTAGAAGCTGGTGGTTTTTCCAGCGCCGTTGGGACCCAAAAGGCCGACAACTTCACCCTGCTTTACATGAATGCTGACGCCGTTGACGACCCTTCGTCCGCGGTAACTTTTGCCGATCTCGTCCGCCGATAAAGTCTGCATTTACTTGGTGATACGAGCGCGAGTCACGGTGGGCGAAGAGTGCTTGCTCTCCACCAGAACCCTATCATCGTGACTATAGAAAGTCAACGAATCGCCCCATACAGTACCGTGTACGGCATCAAAAATGCTTGCAGTTTTCCCGGTTAGGTAATATTTTCCGTCGTCGGCTGTGTAAACCAGTCGATCGCCCACGGCCCGGCGGTTGGGTTCGGTGACGACGACCTTGTCCACGGCAACCATGTGGTCGACCTTACTGGGGCCTTCGCTGCCCGGAATCGCCGGTTTCGAGGCTTTGGCTTCGGTTCCCGGTTGGCCTCCGTCGGCGGAATCGGCAGGCTTCAAGTAAACATCGATCTGCTGCGCGCTGATGGCGCCACTGGTGCTTTTGGCGAGGACGTTGCCGGTATAGCGCGCACGGCGTTCGGTGTCCACGTAAGTCAGCTTGTCGGCGGTCACGTCGATTGGAGTGAGCTTGCCGTCCTGCCCCTGCTGCACGAACAAACTAGAGACGGACTGGACCGTGTCGGCGTGCGCGACGATGGTACGGTTCTGCTGGTCGAAGTCGATCAGCGGAGCGCGTACCACGTTGGCGGTCTGCCATAAGCGAACGTTGCCCGTGTAATGGGCGACACTCGGCTGATTGCGCGAGGTCATGTGGAGCGCGGTCACGTGCACAGGATCCGAAGCGGCCAACAGCGCTCCGTTGGGCTGGGGCTTGAGGTCGCTGTAGGTGGTTTTGACGTTGCCGTCGGCAAACGCCTCGCCCGACTCGCGGTTGAGCCGTATGACATCGGCAGTCGTGGTCATGCCGCCGTCGATGGCGCGCGGCGATCCATTCAGCACCAGGATCTGATCAGTCGGAGTGTAGGTGGCCTTGTCGGCGAACATGGCGCGTCCACCTGTATCGGGTTTCGGCGAAGGCTCGTGGTAAGTGAATTCGCCGGTTTGCACAAGCTTTTCGGCACCGCCGTCGGGCGCGAAGGTGACATCGACCATCTGGGAGGTGCTGACTTTGTCGGGCTGTCCCGGCGACAAGGACACGATACGGGCTTCGGGCGAGCCATGCAGCATCTGCATGCGATTTTCTGCGCCGAAAATAGCATGGAACTTACCGGCCGTGGCAACTGTGGTTGCGTTGCCTGAACCAAAATCCTGCCCGGGCTTGTTGGTGGTCTTGGCAGGCTTGGCTCCCGCGGGCGAGGGAAATATGGTGATCTGCGCCTTGCCGACGGTGTCTCCAGTCTTCAGTTCGTTGCCGTTTTCCAGAACGAAATGCAGCTGGTCAGCGACGATTTCCATGGGCTGTCCCGGAGAACCGGGCTTGCCTGGCTGCGGGTCCTGCCGCATGCGTGCGTTCTTCAACATGTGAAACAGCTTGGGCTGATTGTCAGCCTCGAAATCGAGGACAAACGTGTCAGCAGACCCATGGCTCAAGTTGTCGCCGCGGGTGTTGTACTTCGCACCTCCGGTCACGATGGCCTGCAACACCGCATTCTGCGGGCCCATGTTGAGATCGCCGCGCGGACCACTGATATCCACAATGGTCGGCCCCCGGACCTCGATGTTGACGTTACCTTCGGCCTGAGAGTGCTGGATGCTGTTGTCGGGCTGGAAAAACATCGTGAGTTTGTCGGTGGTCAGCGTGCGGTCGGGCTCATAGATCGCGGCGTTGAGTAAGACCGCTTGCCGCGGGTCCTTTTGGATAGTTCCGCTGGAACCGAAGATGTCTGCCGCATTGGCTCCGGTTGTAACGATGTGCACTTCGGACAACAATTGCAACTGATTGGTCTGGGACTCGTAGTGCGCGCCTTTGGCGGTGCCAGACGCCTGCAGGGTGCGAAACGACACCCCGTCATCGGTATGGGCGACGCCAGTCTTCTGGTTAAACGTCAGCGAGCTGGTGGTGATGTGAATTGGGTTCTTGAGTTCTTCCGGTGGGGCCTGATCTGGCTTGGTAGGACCTTCCGCATAGCCCTGCAGGTCGATGTTCACTTCACCCACTGCGCTAATGTCGCCGCTCTGAGGATCGTAGGTAAATTCCTTCCCGTAAATCTGGTCAAAACGATCGTGCGCCTTTCCATAAACCACGATGTGCACGTTCTTGAGATCTGCGTGGCCACCCTTCTTGAACTGCACCGCGTTGGAGGCGCGGATGGTGAAAATGGTACGCCCGCCTTCGGACTTGGAGAGCGTGAATCCTTCACTGGTCTGCTGAATGTCAATGCCTAGTATTTTCGGAATGCTATGCAGTTGCGGCTTCACCCTGGCTTTGGCGATAAAGTACGACACGGCGACCAGGGCGAGAAACGCCACGGCAAATCCCACCAGCCATTTGCGTACCTGGGCAACAGATTGAAACATCTGAATCCGAGTTTACCGCGTGGGGTCGGACAGAGGCCAATGACGGCGCATACGGGGATCGGCGAGTGGAGGAGTTAGCGGCGCAGGATCGAGAAACGCTCGGGAGGAACACGGATCACCACACAATCGGACGGCATATCGTGCAGCGCCTGGCGGCGCTTGGTCCATCCCGCCATCATGAATCCTACGGCGGCGGTGAACAGTGAGAGGAATTTCATGAAGTGGCGGACGGTGGCCTGGCCAAACGTCAGGCGGTCGCCGGACGCGGTGACGACCTGCAATCCAACGATGCGTTTGCCGAGGGTGGCCCGATGCTCGGAACTCTCACTGAAGGCGCAATACAGCCACGCACCTACGCTCAGGAAGGCAACAGCAGCTATCCCACTGACATATGCCGCCGTGGCGTGGGTAAGTCCATAGCTCTTGTCAGCAAACAGCAAAATTGAGTAGTAGACAAGACCCGAAAACAGCAACGCTGCCATGACCTCGATGCCAATATCAATCGCGCCGGCCCAGACACGCAGCCAGAATCCCGCGTACTCCGGCGGCTCCGGAGTTGCCGCCTCGGACTTCGGGTTGGAAGGGTCGGCTATGGTTGAGGTCTTTTCCGGCGGCTCGGCCAGCACGTCGCCACAGAACAGGCAGAATTTACCATCAGGCAACGCTGGGTTGCCGCAACTGCTGCAGACTTGCTGAGCCGCAACCGCCATCGCGGTGAATACTATCGCCTAAGTTGCCGCAAGTAAAGCTGAACCACGCGCTACGACGGAGTTGGCGACAGTGGCGCCACTGCAACAGGTGAACGGGTAAAGTCCGATAGTGTCAGTTGCACACCACCAAAGTCTGGGTGCGTGTTGTAGTCCACGGTGAAGGCCAAGTCGAGCACATCGCCCAGCAGTAGCGACTCTCGCGTAGCCCGCTCCGCCATTCGCCAGCCCACAACTTCCTGCGGCCGCTGAAACTTACCGGTGCCGTTCGAGACGACCGAAGACACCTTTAGCTTGAGGTGTTTCTCTTTCATGGTGCGAGGAGGCTGGACCAGTTTCGCGGCACGTGCCACAAATACCGGTGTGGGATTGCCTGAGCCGAAGGGTTCCAGTTTGACCAGTGAATTCCAGAACTCCTGGTTTACGTCGTCGAGCGCGATTTCGCCGTCGTACTCCAGCACGGGGACGAAGTCTTCGGGCACCAGCCGCCGGCGAGCGTACGCCTCGAAACGCGATCGCAACTCCGGAAGGCGATCGGCGGGAAGCGAGCAACCGACAGCATGTGAGTGTCCGCCGTAGCGCGTAAACAGTTCGGGACAAGACTCGAGGGCATCGAGCAGGTGGAAGGCGTGGATTGAGCGGCCCGAGCCGTAGGCCTCGCCGTTGTCACAGGCGAAAACCAAGGCAGGCCGGTGGTAGCGTTCCACCACGCGAGTGGCGCAAATGCCGATCACGCCGCGATGCCAGTTCTCGCCGGCAACGACCAGAGAGTAGGCGTCCTTCCATTCCGGCGTGGAGTCGATCTGGCGGAAGATTTCGTCGAGGATGCGCTGCTCCTCGACCTGGCGGTCTCCGTTGAGTTCGTTCAATTGCATCGCCATCTCGGCGGCCTTAGCCTGGTCCTTCTCCATGAATAGCTCAATCACGCGCTCCGCAAGGTCCATGCGTCCGGCAGCGTTGAGACGCGGCGCGACGCGAAATGCGATGTCTCCCGCGCTCAGCGGACGCGAACCGTCGAGTTGGCAGTTGGCCAGCAAGGCACGCAACCCAGCGTTCCGGGGATCGCGCAGTCCCTGTAAGCCGAGCTTGGCGAAGACACGGTTTTCGCCGATCAGCGGAACCGCATCTGCGATGGTCGCGATGGCGACAATTTTCAGGAATGACGGCAACAGGCTGGTGCGTCCGACGCCTTCGAGCAGCGCCTGGGCGATTTTGAAAGCGACACCCGCTCCACACAGCCACTTACAGGGATATTCGCAGCCGTGCTGGTTGGGGTTCACTACGGCCAGCGCCCTGGGTACGCCCTGGGCTTGCGGCAGGTGGTGGTCGGTGACGATGAGATCGACGCCGCAGCGGGCGGCAGCCTCAGCGGCGGCAAAAGCACGAATGCCAGTGTCGACACTGATGATCAACCGAATGCCGGCTGCGGCCGCCTGCTCGATGACTTCGTCGCGCATTCCGTAACCTTCACGGATGCGGTGCGGCACGTGATATTCAACCCTACCTCCACAGATCTCGAGCGCGGCCTTGAGGATCACGATGGCAGTGGTGCCGTCGACGTCGTAGTCGCCATATATAAAGATGGTTTCGCCGCGCTCAATGGCGGCGCGAAGGCGTTCGACTGCGGTGCGTAGTCCCGCCATGAGATAGGGCGAGTGGAGATAGGAAATGGATGGCGAGAGGAATTGCTGCGCTTCTTCTCCGGTCGTGATGCCGCGCGCTGCCAGCAAGCGCGCGATGATCGGCGATAGTCCGGCGTCGCGGGTCAGGCGCTCGATGTCGCTAGGATTGAAGTGGCGGAGTTGCCAGCGCACTTAGCGTTCTTCGTCCTGGTCGGAGTCGTCCACGGTCAGCGTGCCGAAGTCCTCGACCAGGTCGAGCAGACGCTGATAGCGTTCATACCATTCGGTCGAGACTTCGTAGAGGAACATGATTCCCTGGTGCGGCCAGCCCAGTTGCAGGAAGCCGGTCTTGCCCACGAAACTGCGCAACCAGCGGGCTTCCTCGATGTCATCGTCGCTGGGATAAGTGGCCTGCTGCAGCCGCTGCACCAGGTAGTCGAGTTCGTCACGCTCGAGCACTTCCTCGTCCATGGAGAGGAAGGCGCAACCAGCTTTCTTGGCCAGCTCGACAAAGTCCTTCCAGCTTTCAGGATTGTCGCGCGGGTCCCACATCACGCTGTGCACATCTTCGGTGACGTACCCCTGGAAACGGCTCATGCCGTGGCCAAGAATGAACGCCACCATATCGTCTTTCAGGCTCGAGAGATCGTCGGACATGGAAGTTTTCGCGGCTGGGGAGCGGCGCACCGCAGCGTCCCAGCGAATGTTCATCATACTCCGATGACGGCAGGGCAAGGCAACGCGGATGAGCAAACTTACCCCGAGTGGTCCGGGAGCAATCCGCACCGTTGACTGATAGAGGATCGCTAACGATGCGTTTTTCACTACGTCAATCCATGGTTGAGAGCCCGAACGATTACACTGTTACTGATGCATACACTTATCATTGTTACCGCCGTGGTTATTGGCTTAACTTCTCTGCCTGCACTGGCCTCCAGTGCGGAGTTTGGCCCTGACAATCCATTCTTTGCGCCCAGCACGCTGCCGTTCCAGGCGCCTCCGTTCGACAAGATCAAGGATTCGGACTACCAGCCGGCGATTGAAGCCGGGATGGCTGAGGAACTCAAGGAGATGCAGGCGATCGCCAACAACCCCGCGCCTCCGACCTTCGAGAACACCATTGTCGCCATGGAAAAGAGTGGGCAGTTGTCGCAGCGGGTACAGTCGGCCTTCTTTTCGGTAAGCGCTGCTAACACCAACGACGAGCTGCAGAAAGTCAGGTCGATTGAAGCTCCCAAGCTCGCAGCACACCGCGACGCCATCTACCTGGACGCAAAACTATTTCAGCGTGTGACCGCCGTTTACAAGCAGCGCGCGTCGCTCAAGCTCGATCCCGAGTCGCTTCGTCTGGTCGAATACATCTACGATGAATTCGTCCACGCGGGAGCCAATCTCAGCGAAGCCGACAAGACAGCGCTGAAGAAACTCAACGAAGAAGTAGCGACCCTCACCAACACCTTCGCTACAAAGCTGCTCGCCGCCACCAAGGATGGCGCGTTTGTGACCACCGACAAGGCGGCGCTGGCCGGCCTGAGTGACGCGCAGATCAGCGCCTCCGCCGAGGCCGCGAAGGGACGTAAGGTAGAGGGCTACGTACTTCCGCTGCAAAACACGACGCAGCAGCCCTATCTGGTCTCGTTGAGCAATCGGACTACGCGCCAAGGGCTGTTCGAGAACTCCTGGAACCGCGCGGAGAAGGGCGACGCCAACGACACACGCGACACCATCGCGCGCATTGCACAACTTCGTGCCCAGAAGGGCAGGTTGCTCGGGTTTCCAAGCTTCGCCGCCTGGAAGATCGAAGACCAGATGGCCAAAACTCCGGAAGCGGCGCTGAAGTTCATGAATGCGCTGGTTCCCGCCGCCACGGCACGCGCCGCGACCGAGGCCCAGGACATCCAGAACGTGATTGACGCGCAAAATGGTGGATTCAAAGTTCAGCCATGGGACTGGGACTTCTACGCCGAGCAAGTTCGCAAAGCCAAGTACGATCTCGACGAAGAGCAGGTCAAGCCCTACTTCGAACTCGACAACGTGCTGCAGAACGGCGTGTTCTACGCGGCGAACCAGCTGTACGGGCTGACCTTCAAGGAGCGCAAGGATCTTCCGGTCTATGCCCCAACTGTGCGCGTGTTCGAGGTGTTCAACGCAGACGGCAGTTCACTCGCGCTGTTTTACTGCGACTACTTCAAGCGCGACAACAAGCAGGGCGGCGCCTGGATGAACAGCCTGGTGACGCAATCCAAGTTAATGGGCACGAAACCGGTCGTCAGCAACGTTGCCAACTTTTCCATGCCTGCTGCCGGCGAACCTGCGCTAATAACTTCCGATGATGTCAGGACGATGTTCCATGAATTCGGCCATGCGCTGCACGGCATGTTCGCCAACACCGAGTTCCCCAGCCTTTCCGGCACCGCGACGGCGCGCGACTTCGTGGAGTTCCCCTCGCAGTTCAACGAGCACTGGGCGACCTATCCAGCCGTCTTCCAGCATTACGCCAAGCATTACAAGACCGGCGCACCGATGCCGGCCGAGTTGCTGGAAAAGATCAAGAAGTCAGCCACCTTCAACAAGGGCTATGACGTTACCGAGTTGCTGGCTGCGGCAGAACTGGATATGAAGTGGCACACGCTCCCCGCCGACGCGCCAATCCAAAAGCCGGATGAGTTCGAAACCCAGGCGCTGGAACAGACGCACCTCTTGATCAGCTACGTGCCGCCGCGCTACCGGTCGAGCTACTTCAGCCACATCTGGGGCAGTGGATATGCCGCTGGCTACTACGCCTACTTGTGGACCCAGATGCTCGATGACGATGCGTACCAGTGGTTCGAAGACCACGGCGGCCTGACACGAGCCAACGGCGATCGCTTCCGGCAAATGGTGTTATCGCGTGGTAATACCGAAGACCTGGAGAAGATGTACGTGGCATGGCGCGGGGCGCAGCCTAGCATCGAACCAATGCTGAAGTATCGCGGCCTGGCGCCGGGCAGCCCGACGAAGTAAGTCGCCAACGCTGACGAAACCTCAGCGCACGCCGGTCACGGTGTACAGGTCTGACAAGCGTACGCGGTAATCGAAGCCATAAGTGTTGCCGTCGGGCGTAATGATAGGCGCATCCGGGATCACTCCTCCGATGGGGGCAGTCGCGAGGACGCGCCACGGCGTGCGCGTGCCGGTATGCGGGTTAAGCTTCTCGACTTTGACACCTGCGCCGCCTGGGTCCGCTGACGCAACGTAGAGTTGGCCGTCGGTGGTCCAGCCCAGGGCCCCTTCTTGGGGCTTTATGCCCTTGATTTCCACCGTCTTGCCGTCGTCTATGGAGAGCACGGCTGTACTTATCTTGCCTGTGGCGGCATCTCTGACGCCCACGAGCACCCATTTGCCGTCACGAGAAATCTCTCGATTCACCATTCCCTCGGGTGAGATCGGTTTGGGCGCTCCGCCATTCAGGTCCTGGAACCAAATGCGAGGTGGATGTCCCGCCTCGTTCGCGGAGTAAACGATGTGCCTGCCGTCGGATAAAAACAGGGGGAGGATATTCGCCGGAATGAGGTTGGGCGGATTGATACGACGAGGCTCGCCGGGCCCGACGGGCAACAGCCATATCTCGTGGTTTGGCTCGGTGAGCTTGATGGCGAGAGCCCACTTCTTGTCGCGCGAGAGGGATCCCGCATATCCCTCGCCGATGGGAACAGCGGCTGAGCCGTCCGTGTCACGCACGTAGACGGTGTAACTAGTCGTGGAAGAGCCCTCCTCTTCGAAGAGGATCATCTTACCGTCGTCGCTGATGTCGCGGAGGTAGCTGAAGTCGAGCCAGGAGAGGTCGCGCAGCGACTCACCGTGATTACTGGACACGACGATGCCGCGTCGAGCGATGCCCTGCCCCACCAGCAATTGACCTTTGGACGAGATGTCGCGCAGGTGAAGACGGCCGGGCATGGCCAACGGGTCGCGGGTCTTGCCCGAAATGGATAAAGAGTGGATCTCTCCCGATTCAAGAGGGGAGCTGGTCCAAACTTCATCGCCGCCGACGCTCCAAGCCAGGCCCTGGGAGCTCTCATACAACGGGCTGGCAGCAACATTCTCGCCGGTAGTACGCACGATCATGACGGTGCCGCGATCGTCATTCGGATTTGTGTGCGCGATGAAAGCCAGGTACTTGCCGTCGCGCGAGAAGCGAAGGTCGTCGATGAGCCTCTCGCGGAAGAGCACCTTGCCAATGGGGTACTCGAGTTGACACATGAAGTCGGCGGGAACGTAGCGCACGATGGCGAGGGCCGAACCGTCGGGCGTGAAGTCGGCGGCCTGGATGTTTTCGATCTCGGGCTTGGGAGCGCTGTTGCCGGTGGTTCGCGCCAGATTACCTGGCGCAAGCAGCGTCGTGCGTGCCTCCGGAGCGAGTGCGACGGCAAGTTCGCCCTTGCTGGAGACCGCCAGCAGGCGCGCGTCCTTGATTCCCATGGGATGGCCACCGACTCCGTCGGCAGGCACGCTGTAGAGTTCGGGCTCGGCAGCTTCCCAGGCGGCGGTGTAAACGACGTTTTGTCCATCCGGCGTGAATCGCGCCGTACCCGGCGTGCCGCGCCGATAGGTGACCTGATGAAACTGCGCGCCGGTCGCCGGATGGCGAGCCGAGGACAGCAGCCATCCGGCCAGACCGGCCAGCAGCACGAGGGCCGCGGCGCCCCCGATGAGCGCCGTCCGAGTTTTACGCTCTTTGACCTTGGCGGCGGAAAGGCCGCCGGAGCTCGTCGTCGACGTGATCGACTCCAAATCGAATGCCAGATCGCGGGCGGACTGGAAGCGCTGCTCCGGGTTCTTCTCGAGACAGTGATGCACGATGCGGTCGAGCGCCGGAGGCAGTGCGCGGCCATCGGGTGGATTCTCGGGCGGATCGTCGTGCAGGATCGCCGTCATGGTTTCCGCCGGGGTATCGCGCCTGAACGCCCGAACACCTGTGAGCATTTCGTAGAGTACGGCCCCGAAGCTGAAGATGTCGGTGCGGCAGTCGACAGCGGCGCCGCGAACCTGCTCCGGAGACATGTAGCCCGCGGTGCCAACTACCGTGCCGACACCCGTGGCGGGGATGTCGGAGGTCATGGTAACGACGTGGGTTTCCTGACTGTCGGAGAATTTTTCGATGGTCTTGGCGAGACCGAAGTCGAGGATCTTCACGCGCCCTTCGCGGGTGACGAAGATGTTGTCTGGCTTCAGGTCGCGATGCGCGATGTCCTTGCCGTGGGCGGCCGACAGGCCGTGCGCGATCTGAATGGCGTAGTCGATGGCGCGGCGATGAGAAAGCGGGCCGCGGGCGAGGATGATGCGCAGGCTCTCGCCTTCGAGCAACTCCGAAACCATGAAGGGCGTGCCATCGTGCTGGCCGATGTCGTGAACGCCGAGAATATTGGGATGGCTGAGTGCGGCGATGGCACGGGCTTCCTGCTCGAAACGCCGGAGGCGGTCGGGATCGGCGGCGAAGGAGGCGGGCAGAATCTTGACGGCCACATCGCGTCCCAGGCGTTGATCGCGGGCGCGGTAAACCTCGCCCATTCCGCCAGCACCGATGAGTGCAACGAGTTCGTAGGGTCCTAGTTTCGTACCGGAAGTGAGCGCCATGAGGTGTGCTGCATTATAGCGTGACAGCGAGTTTCGAGAACGCGAATTCACCGCCTCGCTACAGAACACACAGAGAATCGCTTTTGGCAAAGACACTCGCGAATCAGTCGTACGACATGAGCGGCTCAACCCCCTCGGGCTTCGCTTTCGCGAAACCTAAAGCAGGCGGTCGGCTGTCCGGACGGGCCTAAATCCTGTGTTAAAATTTAGTGTTCAGACAATCGATTCCGACAAGCATGCACTTCTCCAAAGAATATGTGGGCTATCTGGCCCGCGAAGTGACCAAAAAACTCATCGATGGTGAGTTCATCGAGACCCCCAATCCTCAGGAGGTGCGCGAGCGTGTCCACGCTGCCCTGCTGGAGGAGTTGACCCTAGAAGATCGCATCAACGATGAGGTGCGCATCATTCTTGAGACCTACTCCGACGAGATGCGCCAAACCGGGGCCAATTATCAGGAGATGTTCAAGAAGATCAAGAACGAGCTGGTGCGCAAGTACAAGGCCGTGCTATGAGGATCAGCCGCGAGAAGATCAACAAGCTGGCCCATGCGGTGGCCGACACGCTGGCTGAGACCGATAGCGTAGACTTCATCGAGGACCGCAACACGATCCGCCAGGAAGCCCGCCGCGTACTCGAAGCGCTGATGGCCGAAGAGGCCAAGATCGACGCTGCCGCCCGGCAGAAGATCGAAAGCCAGCGAAAGACCATCCTCGAAGGCTCGCAGGAGTGGGACATCCTCTACCGCAAGTATTACAACGAAGAAGTGAAAAAGCTCGGGATCTAGCGCCCGAGTTCAACCCCCGAATCGTAATCGCTCCACAGGTGCGCGCCTTCAGGGCGTTCCTTTGCCGGCGGTCGTTCCCTGCGCAGCAAACGGCTTGCCTCTCACACTCGTGTAGACAGCATCGAATACGGTCAGGCTATTGATATTCGCAACGCCACCAACGGTGATTGGATCGTCGATATACAGGACCTTGCTATCTGCACTGGAGAATTTTGGCCACTGCGGAAGGCCTGGGCCGTTCGGGTCTCCCGACTTTGCGAAGTTGACCCAATAGCTGGACATTTCCTCGGCGACTTTCCGATCTGCCGGAGTCCATCGCCAAGGCTCCTGATCCAGATGCTCGAAGACATACCAGAGTTCGGCGAAGTGACTCGCGCCCCAACCCTCATAAACCGAGCCAGCCGGGAATGGCGGCTTCTGCCTGAACGAGTAGTAGTAGACCGGGCTGTTCCCAGTTCCGGCTTGCAATCTCGCCCAAGCCCACATGTCCCAGCCGAAGCGAAGGTCGCGCTCGAGGTCGAGCTGCGCCTGCCGCGCCTCTACGTCGGTGCCGTGAGGATAAGCTGCGACCAACGGAGGCGGCAGGGGGCCAAAGCTGCGCGCAATGTCGCTGTCGAACGTGGCCGCCGTTACGTGGGTAACGTCCACCAATGCGCGTGCTTCGTCGGCATTCGAGCCAATGAGCAGCGGAACATCGTTCTGCCGCCCTGAAGTAAATGTTTCGTAGGGCGAAGCAGGAAGCACATAAGGCTCGATCACAGGATGGCTGACGCCGCCGGCGTCGGCGCTGAGCTTGGTTGCCGGCAGCCGACGCAGCTCCTCGAGCGATGTTGCGCCGAGCGAAGTGGCATATTTCTCGCCGTCGCGTTCCGCATTGGTCAGAAGGTATTTTGGTGCAAGCTGGAGCGGCTCAAACAGCCCGCCACTCTCCCCGATGGCGCGCTGAAATAAGCCTTTCGCGCGGGGTGAACTCATCAGGATGCTGACCGATATCGCTCCGGAGGATTGACCGGCGATGGTTATGGTTTTCGGGTCGCCGCCGAAGACCGCAATGTTCCTTTGAATCCATTCGAGCGCAGCAATCTGATCCATCAGGCCGTAGTTTCCGGAAGATTGATGCGGGGACTCGCGCGTCAGGTCGGGATGCGCCAAGAAGCCAAGCGGGCCAAGCCGATACGCGATGGTGACGAGGATCACGCCTTTGTGAGCCAACTGGTCGCCCCAGTACAAGGGCATCGAGGCCGACCCGTTGACGTAACCCCCGCCGTATATCCAGACAATCACCGGCAGGCGCTCGCCCGGGGTCTTCGCTGGGCTCCAGATGTTGAGATAGAGACAATCCTCACTTACCGTCGGCGGCGCCTCGCCCGGCATGGACACACCAACCTGCATGCACGCAGGGGCAAACGCGTCTGCCTTGCGTATGCCCGTCCAGGGTGTCACCCCTGCCGGCGGACGCCAACGTAAGTCGCCGATCGGCGGAGCAGCGAATGGGATCCCCTTGTAGACAACCAATCCGCTTTCGGTTTTCCCGGATATCGTTCCGGATTCCGTCCGGGCATGCTGGGCGAACGACATGCTGGTCACCTGGATCGCCGAGACTAATAGAACTGAGAATCGCCACTGGTTTCGCATTATGTGTTGTCCCTTACCTCAGCTTGGTGTTCGGTCAGGGTTTTCCGGTCCAACTCCAAAACGGAGAACTCGTCCCTGCTGTCGACCGCTCCAAGGCTTTCCCCACGCAGTTATTACTTCATATTCGGTGGCGTTGGTCTGTGCAGAACTGCTCATCCGGCGGGTAGTCCAGCTAGAGAGGCGCTCGATCCCGTCTACCGGTGGAGACGGACAGCGTGGACTTCATCGAGGACAGCAACGCGACCCTGCAGGAAGCCCGTCGCATGCTTGAAGTGCTGATGCCGAAGAGGCCAAAATCGACGCTGCCGCCCCGGCAGAGGACTGAAGGCCAGAGGCACACCATCCTGGAAGGCTCGCAGCAATGGGGCATCCTCAAGTACTACAACGGAGAAGTAAAAAAGCTGGGGATGTAGAAGCTGTAATAAGCAGTACCAATTAGCTCAAAGTGCTGGTAGCGTACTGGTCAACAGGCTGCTGAAAAACTCACTGCGGGACGGTTTCGTATCAGGGCACGACTTTACAGGCTGCGGAAAAACTCTGTCTTGTGCGGCTCTAAAGGGGCGCAGCTTTAGAGTGCCATCCGGCAAGCCTTCCCCCCTTAAAATGAAAATGGCCAAACGCACGTTTGTGTTCTCCCCTGGTGAACCGCCCCCATCACAAGGCGATGTGTCCTGCGTCCTGGCAAACCTGGTCGGCTGTTCGTAATAAAGGAATACGTGTCCCTCGGAACCGCGGCTAGTCCGCGGGCGTGTCAGGTCTTTGAAAAAACTCAGGGTTAATCCCTGATAGGGTGAACAATTGGCAAAAGTAGACGTCGTAACTACCTTTGGAATGAAGTTGATAGATATAAGTTACTTGTGAATCAATGGCATGAGAACAATTTCCGCCTAACCCGCTGATTCTAAACAACGCGTGAAAAGCATTTTATGTTGCTGTGTTCTGCTTAGCTAAAACACAACACCAGTGCAGCCCAAAGGTTTGCGGCTCACTATCGAGTGTCGGCGAGGTTCATCTTGCGGATCTGCCATTCGCAGCAGAACTTGGAGGACGGTCCGGGCCCCACATCGGTTGACCGGCTGGAATAAATACGACCTGCCGATCAGGAAACAGCGCGCGAAGATCTGCGGCGCACTTTTTCATACCGGGTTCTTCGGACACTTCGTGCCCGAGCACGATCATTGATTTGTGACGGCCTTGCGCAGCGGCATCGCGCACGTACTCGACCCCTTCCCACTCGGCAGATTCGCCCACAATCAAGACTTCAACATCGCCAGCGCGCAAAGCGAGCACCTGTTTTTGCAAGCCGGCCGCTCCCGGGAGCAGGGCTGCGCGGGTGATCGAGAGGTTGGGGTCTCCAATAACGCGTACCGTCCGGGCGTCGAGTTTCTTCGCCAGTTCGAGAGATAGCTTCGCGAGCGTTGTCTTTGGGATCGTGGCCCGGAAAGGATTGCCGTTATTCATGTAGCTCTGCCAGCCGAGGGCTTCGACGAGCGCAATGGCGATGGGATCGGGCGAGAAGGAGTGAATCTGGTCGTGCAGGCGGAAGACGACCATGTGGTGCTGCTCGATGAACGCCAGCTTCTCGCGGTAAACAGGATCGTCGGCAAAGAAGGCCCTATCGTCGAGGTGGTTGTAGAACGTAGGCTCATGCGTGATCACGAGATTTAGACCGAGCCGGTTGGCCTCGCGCAGCACTTCCATGGTGTCGAGGAAAGTGGTCGCGATTCCCGTCACAGGAGTCGATGGATCCCCCGCTTTCACCGTGTCAACGGTGCCGGCGGGTAAAGCGGCAAAGTAGTGCTGCTGAATGCGCTGGATCGCCTCGGTCGCAGTGAGCGTTTGTGCAACCGCAGAAACCGGAAGCATCGTGAGGAAGAATATTGCGACTCCAGCTCGACTCTGTGTGGTAGGCATCAAATGGGTTCCTTCCTTTCGGACAGCAAACCTAAGTGTAGTGGCGCGATTCGAAAAACGGGATCACGCAAGGCTGTTCCCGATCGCCGGTGGCCCGATGTCATTGTCCCGCAAACAGGAGCGCATTGCCGAAATCAAGAGGACACCCGATGTTACGAGGATAAGTGACATGTATAGGGAACGTGGCAAGACACAATTTGTTGACAGTTCCGAAACAAGGTAATGACAACGCGCCAATGCGGCGGACGTAACCTCGTCTCCAGCCATAGTCCCGAAGGACCTGGATTCAGGAAGTGACGTGCGACATGAGCCAACGACTACTGCCTTGGATTGTTCTGGCCAAGCCGATGCGAACGATTTGGACCGCTATGGTAGTGCTGTTGCTTGTCCTGGTGGTGCCAACCTCGGCGTTTCCACAAGTCGCCAGAGCGGCCAACCTGCCCGCGGCCGGGGCAGGTTACCACGTTCGCGGCGACATTCTGATTGCGGACCAGTTCAACAACCGCATCATCGAAGTTGACCCCAGAACCCATAACATTATTTGGACCTTCGGCAATGGATCGAGCACAGCCGGTCCGAAGTCGGTGGTGGCTCCGAACGACGTCCAAACGGTCGGGCCGCTGAACTTGATTTCCGGCACGGGCGCGCCTCCGGGCGGGGAACCGAGTTGTCCAAACGGATGTCCCGACAACCGGGTCATGCTGGTTGATATCTTCGGTGACATTCTCTGGCAATACGGCCAAGCGGGCGTGACCGGTTCGGGGCCCAATCAACTCAACACTCCAGTGCAGGCTACCTTTTTGCCGAACTTCGATGTGCTGATTACCGACCAGGGCAACCAGCGCGTTATTGAAGTGACAATGTGGAACGAGATCGTGTGGCAGTACGGTCAGACGGGAGTTGCAGGCTCAGGTCCCGATCAGTTGAACAACCCCAACAGCGCTGAACTGCTGAGCAACGGCGACATTCTGATGGCCGACGAGAGCAACAATCGCGTGATCGAAGTGAATCGCAATCACCAGATTGTATGGCAGTACAGTAATGGCATCAGCGGCGCCGCGTTTGCGAGCAGGTTACAAAACGGGGATACGCTCATCACGGATTCGCTGAACAACCGGATTGTGGAAGTGTCGAAGGCTGGAGACGTGGTGTGGCAGTACTTCACCAACACCCGTGCCGGGAAGCGTTGCGAATCCGAACCCGACGCGGGCGGTACGGCTGAAGAACGGCAATACTCTGATCAGCGATCAGTTCAACATGCAGGTTATTGAAATAAGCCCCAGGGGAACAATCGTGTTTTCGCAGGGACAGATTGGCGTTGCAGGCACTGGCTTCAACCAACTGAATGCCCCCTACGACGCGAAGGTGATCGGCGACTTTACGGGGCTAACAGCACCCTAGTAGGTGGGAAGGTGGCCGATCGTGCGCGTCCCGCGCGCGGCGAAGCGTGGGACGCTTTTTAACCCCCTTTTCTTGTTAGCCAAGGCAGCGAGCCCGTCGATGGAAGAAGACGTGCAGCTCAGCAGCATCCCATGGTCACGGTCTCCTCCGGTGGCCCGAACGCTTCCTCGGGTATCGGCGTTCCGTGAAGCGTCTTCCAGCACCGGCGAGCGGTTTCGATGAGCACCAGCACGACGCCAATGACGAAGATCGCCATAAGGGTTGCGTCGAGATATCCCTGAAACATTTTGCCTGGCTTCAGAGCCAGCGGCAGATAGATGTTCTTGATGGACAGCACTCCAGCCGTCAAGGTTGTGGTGCCCACGAACAACATCGGAACCACGGTGACGAGGGCATATTTCGTCTTGCCCATGTTGACGAGAAATGTCGTAACTACCGCCAGCGCAATCGTCGCCAGCAACTGATTGCCAGTGCCGAAGAGTGGCCAGATCGTAGAGATTGAGCCGTTGTAGATCATGTAACCCCAGCTCGCGACCACTAACAAACTTGCAGCCAGGCTTCCCGGCATCCATGCAGTATTGGCGAACGGCTTATGTACTCGTCCCAGCAATTCGTGCATCACATAACGCGCGACGCGGGTACCGGTATCAACTGTAGTGAGGATAAACAGCGCCTCGAACATGATGGCGTAGTGATACCAGTAGCCCATCAGGGACGCCATTCCTGGCAGGCCGCGGAAAATATGGGCCATTCCGATAGCAAGGGAGACGGCCCCGCCGGTGCGGCCAGCGAGCTTCTCGCCGACTTGCTGCGAGAACATATCAAGGTCCACAGTGCTCATGCCAAGCTTGTGGAAGACCTCGGGCGTAGTGTTGATAGCGAAATAGTCTCCGGGATGCATCGAGGTCGCGGCGATCAATGCCAGAACCGCGACCGTCGCTTCGCAAAGCATCGCGCCGTAGCCGATGATGCGTGCATCCGACTCCCGGTTCAGCATTTTCGGAGTAGTGCCGGAAGAGATGAGCGAGTGGAAGCCGGAGATGGCGCCGCAGGCAATGGTGACGAACAGAAACGGGTACAGCTTGCCGGGAATGATCGGTCCGCCGCCATGAACGAATTCGGTCACCATGGGGAATTCAATGTTAGGCCGCACGATGAATACGCCAAGGATCAGAATGGCGATGGTGCCCAGCTTCATGTAGGTGGAGAGGTAGTCACGCGGCTCCAGAAGCAACCAGACCGGAAGCACGGAGGCGATGAATCCGTAGGCGCATATCAGCAACGTAATCTGGTGGGGAGTGAAAGTGAACCAGCTTGCCAGGGAAGACGCCGCAATCGATCGTCCGCCAATCACACTGGCCAGCAACAAGACCACGCCGAGTGCGCTGGGGCCGGCGATCTTGATCACCCCCGGCGTGCTTTTGAACATGTACAGTCCCATCAGCAGCGCGATGGGAATCGTCATCGCGATCGTGAATACTCCCCAAGGACTGTTGGCGAGCGCGTTGACTACCACGATGCCCAGTCCCGCCAGGGTGACCAGCAGGATGAAGAGCAAGGCGATCATTGTGACCAGTCCCGCCCATGGCCCGACCTCGGTGCGTGCGATATCGGCCAGCGAACGGCCCTTGTGCCGCACCGACGCAATCAGAACGGTGAAATCGTGGACACATCCCGCCAGCACTGCTCCGAACAATATCCAGAGAAATCCGGGAGCAAAGCCGAACTGAGCGGCGAGAGTCGGACCCACCAGCGGCCCGGCGCCGGCGATGGCCGCGAAGTGGTGTCCGAACAGGACCCACTTCGGCGATGGCACATAGTTGTGCCCGTCTTCGTAAGTGTGCGCTGGAGTGATGCGAGCGTCATCGAGAACCAGCACCTTGGCGGCAAGGAAGGCACTGTAATAACGATAGGCGAGAGCAAAGAGCAGCAGCGTGCCTAACATCACGGGAAAAGTGTTCATGTGTCCCTCCGCGACCAATTCGCGATTACCAGCGTGCGCCTGGCGAGTCGTACGCCGAAGGTTCCATTTCAGTTCTGTAACTATCCGATACTAATATACGCAACAAAGTCCACGCGGAATACTCATGCGTCGCAGGAGCGGGCTTTGTCGCACTGGCGGCCTGGGCGCTGCAACCTATACCCTCCATGGACTTCGCTTCAGTCTAGGTCTCGTGGTAAGACGTTCGCAAGTCGCTGGCAATCGAAACTCTTGAACGGAAGACCGATCCAGAGTCTCCCTCCCCTGAAAGACGTAAGCTAGTACCCTCTGTGGGGGATGGCAAGAGCCAGTCTCACGGCAGTAGGCTCAATCATGGTAGCCCCTCTGCATGATTGTGTAAGACTGCTGAGCGAACACCGCTGGGGATCTAACGTCCTCCCATCCGGCTCCCAGCTCCCAGCTCGCAGACTCCCGGCGCGGTGCGCCTGTCTTTACTCCCGATTGATTCCCTTATTTTCTGACTCAGCACGTCGGCCTTCTACCCTTCGTCCACAAAACCAGCTTTCGCTCAGCGCGGAGAGGATTCCGCACGAGGAACCATCATGGCAACACCTGAAATCACAACCTGGCGCCACAGCAATAAATACACCGCAGAGTCCGCGTGCGAGCACTGCTTCGGCGTGGTGCGACACGAAACTTGGTGCATTACTAATAACGCCGTCGTTTTGTATGCCTACGCATCGGTGCTGGACGCTGCAGATCTGAGCGAGGGAGACCGATTGATCCTGCATGCGCTAGGCGCAGCGTGGACCGGAAAGACTTGTGCCGGAGACTGTCAGGGTGGGGATCGTTCCGGGCAGTCGCAGACTGCGTGAACCGGCCTAGTCGGCAGCCAGCTGTCGCAGGGCGGCCGCGTTCTGGATCTGCAGGGTCGAACCGTGCAGTACAGCGATGTTCTGTTTCCGGAAATCGGCGAGAGTACGGGTCACGGTTTCCCGCGACATGCCGATGATTTGGCCGATCTCATCGTGAGTTAGTGCTACTTTGATTCCATGGGTCGTCGCTATTCCCGCCTCGTCGACCGACCAATCCAGCATCATACGGGCAACGCGACCCGGTGCCGAGCGCATCACAAAAGAGCGTAACTGCTGATATGCCCTCTGGGCTTCATGGCTAAGATGGATGGCCGCGTGCAGGGATGCGCCTCTGTATTCCGCAAGAAATTCAAGGAAATCGGCTCTCTTCACAAAGTTGAGCTGGCAGGCCTGACCAGTTTCCGCGGTCATGGTATGAACGGTCCCGGACACGGTATCGTTCAATCCCAACACCTCGCCCGCCTTAGCTATCTTAAAGATGAGAGTCTGCCCCTGGGTCGAGGTTGCCGACACTTTCACCCGGCCTTTGCATAGAACGTAGATGCCCCGGCATACCTGGCCTTCGACGAACAGAGTTGCACCCGCCGGGTATGCCAGCGTGAATTTTATTTTTTGAAAGGCTTCCATTTCCACAGCCGGCAGTCGACAGAAGAATCCCTCCCCACAGAGGTTACAGGCAAGACAGCTCTCTACCAGTTCCATCCCATAGGGTGACTCCATCGTGATCCTTTCGCAAAAGACCCGAGTGTCTGCAGAAGCCCTGGCAGTGGAAACGCGGGAATTAATCTTCACTCTGTGGAGGCCGACTGCCAGGGATCTGCAATGATTGCGGGGAGAATACGACGCTACTCAGGCACGGGTCTGTTCAATTGTGCTCACTTTTAGACTTTTCCTGGATTTGATCGCTGAACGGAAAGCTTACAAACGCACGATCTTCTGCGACTCGAAGCCACGCAGCGCGTTGCGAGTGTCAACAATCAGTTTGGCCGAGTCCAGCAAGCCCTTGTAATTGAAATCCGAGTGATCGGTAATGATGACCACGCAGTCCGACTGGCGTGCGGACGCCTCGGCTTCCTGCGATTTGAGGTCGATGCCATCCAGCTTGAGCGACGGAACATAAGGATCGCTGTAGGTGACTTCTGCTCCCAGCTTCTTGAGCAGCAGGATGACATCGAGAGCGGGAGACTCCCGCATGTCGTCGATATTGCGCTTGTAGGCGACGCCGATGATGTGCACCCGCGATCCCTTCACGGCCTTGCCGTGGTTATTGAGCGCGCTCTGGACCTTGCCGACTACGAAGTGCGGCATGTTGCCGTTGATGTAGCCCGCCAGCTCTATGAACCGCGCTTCGATCCCCGACTGCTTGGTCTTCCACGACAAATAAAACGGATCGATGGGAATGCAGTGGCCGCCCAGTCCGGGACCGGGATAGAACGGCATGAAGCCGAAGGGTTTGGTGGCGGCGGCGTCGATTACTTCCCAGACGTTGATTCCCATGCCATCACACATTAAAGCCATTTCGTTCACCAGGCCGATGTTGATCATGCGGAAGGTATTCTCCAGAAGTTTCACCATCTCGGCCACACGCGTGTTGCTGACGGGCACTACCTTCTGAAGCGCCTGCGAGAAGAAAACACGGCCCATCTCCGTGCAGGCCGGGGTGATGCCGCCGACGACTTTCGGAGTGTTCAGCGTCTGGTAGACCGGGTTGCCGGGATCGACACGCTCGGGAGAGAAGCAGAGGAAGAAATCCTCGCCCGACCTTCAATCCATCTTTTTCAAACGTGGGAAGGAGCAGCTCGTCCGTCGTACCAGGATACGTAGTTGATTCAAGGATCACCAGCAGGCCGGGATGAAAGTACTTGGCAATCTCGTCGGACGCCGACACGATGTAGCTCATGTCGGGGTCCTTGGTCTTGCGCAGCGGAGTGGGCACGCAGATGTTGATAGTATCGAGATCGCGGACTACAGCAAAGTCCGTGGTGGCATCCAGGTGGCCGGATTTCACCAGTTGCGAGACATCGCTGCTGGGAACATCCTGAATGTAGGATTCGCCCTTCATCAGGCGGTCTATGCGCGATTGCTGCAAGTCGATGCCGGTTACGTGGAAGCCTGCCTTGGCAAATTCAACCGCGAGCGGCAACCCAACATAGCCCAGTCCCACGATGCCGACGTGCGCGGTCTTCGTCCCGATCTTGTCCTTGAGTGCCTGGAATGTGCCCACGGTCTTCTCCACAATCTGCATGAATCGATCTCCTGCGATGCCTGCGTATGCTGCCGCCACCTACAAGGTCGACGCGGCGGCATCCTTGCCAACCTTTGATTCTATACCGCACGCGAAAGGTGATCGGCAAAGTTGTTCTGCGGCGAACCACGAGGACCGGGGCCGCCTCCTTCGATCCAAAACACCGCGGCTGATGGTGTGCTACAACCCGCCGATGGCCCGCCTAAAATGCCGCGTGAGTTGCAACTAAGTGCCAGTTAAGCTACAGAAAACAGGCACTTAGAGTGGCTTCAAAAATGCCAGACACCCTTGAGCAGATAGGGATCTCGTGGTTGGCCGACCAGGTGCGTGTTACCCCATTGTCGGATAGTGCCCGCGCTGGGCGCACTGTCTAACGCCAAGTGGGAGCTCGGCTTTGCCTCCTCCTCCAACAGCGAGCAGCAATACCTGCCCATCGATTCGGCTGCAGCGCCATGGATTCTCGCAGCCCATACTATGACCGCTAGCAGGCATTCTTCGCAGGAAACTCGTCGGTTAGTCAGCGAACGATCCGGCACGTCATTAGCGCGATTACGGCCGGCGCCGCGATCCTCCGACCCCGGCCGCTTTTTGGGATGGACCTACGCCGAAGAGGCGGATTCTCCGACCGAACGGGTAGCATGGCACGGCTGGTCGTAGGTCTCAAATCGAAGTCGAAGCCGCCGTTCGTATACTTGGTGACACCAGTTTAATTCGCAATGTCGACGGGAATTACCTGCGAAGCATTCGGCAGAATTCGTGGCTTGGACGCATCTACAGGTGGTTTCCTGAAGGAGAAAGGCTTGGAACTCCCATTCCGGACTCACCATTGGCGAAGAAAGACTCGAGGTACCAGGGAGCAACGGAGCACCGATTGTCGAGCTTTGGACGTCGCGGTGAAGGCTTTGGTTTGCAGACTTACTCACGGACTCGCAAGCTCAGCTTGTCTCGGCTTCATCGATCAACTGAAGCACCTGTTGCCAAATCCCCCCAGCAGTAGCCACCAGCCCGGGAAGAAGTGTCTCACTCCGATTGAACTGCAGCTTTGCGTTTCGCGTACAGGCAACTTTGCCACCCGCAGAGTTCACAAGGGCGACTCCCGCGGCAATGTCCCATTCATGTTTGGGGGAGAGGGTCCAAGTCGCGTCCGCCAGCCCGGCGGCAACTAACGCCAGCTTGTACGCCACGGAGCCCGTCGGCCGGATCGCTATCTGCTTTCCCTCGAAACGATCCCACTCACCCCGCTTATACTCCTGCCGGCTGGCGAGGACGGACGCTCCATCCAGGGTCATCTTCCGGCTGGACTGGACGGGCCCTCCGTTGTACGTCACCCCTGAATGCAGAGAGCCGAGGAATCGCTCGCCAGTGGCCGGATTCTGGATTCCGCCTGCTACCGCAATCCCATCGAAGGTTAGTCCGATGGAGATGGACCATTCTGGGATACCATCAACGAATTCCCGGGTTCCGTCGAGCGGATCGACCACCCAAACGACCTCGTGGGACAGCCGGCGCAGGTCGTCCACATCTTCTTCCGAGAGCCACCCTTCACCTGGCTGCAGAAGAATATCCCGGAGCACATCACTTACTTTGCGGTCGACCTCGGTGACCACGTTACGGCCCCCACGATCAGTTACGTCGAACGCACCGTGCACAAACTGTGCAACCACGGTGCTGGCCGCTGTCAAAGCGCCTTCGATACGCGCCAAATAAAGTTGTTCGGTGGAGTTAGCTGACATGGACGAGCGACACCCAAAGCATCCTTGCTCCGACAACGACCAACACTGTACAAAGCAACTGTTTGAAATGATGAGCAGGAAGATATCGGGTCAGGTAAGCACCCAGCAGACCACCCGGGATTGAGCCAATCAAGACACTAGCCACCAGGGGCAGGCTCACATTGCCAAACCTGAACTGGAGGAAACCTGTCACCCCCGCCAGAAGTATGGCGTGGATGATATCCGTGCCCACCATGACCACCGGAGAGTAGCCATAAAACACTACCAGCAACATGAGGATGACGCTGCCAGAACCGATGGACGTAATGCCTACCAGGATCCCCGCGATAAATCCGATTAGCGTAATGCCGAAGCTGTATTTATTGCTGCGTATGGCGGTGAGGGACGAACCAGAGGCCGAGGAGCTTCCTTTCAGCAGGTAACCTAGCGGAATAACAATCAGCAATATCCCAATCGCTATCTTGAGGAAGTCGTTAACTCCACTGCCGTGCGCAGCGCGAATTCGCGCCAGCAACGTAACCCCCACGATGGCGCCAGGGACGCTGCCGTAAGCCAGGCTGAGGGCCACTCGCCAGCTAACATTGCCGCGGCGCCAGTGCAGGGCGCCAGCCCCGATCTTAGTGACGCAGTTGATGACTGCATCGGAGCCAACCGCGACGATGGGCGGTATACCCAAAACCGAGATCAGCAAGGGAAGCAATACCATGCCGCCGCCGAGTCCCGTCAGTCCGACGAGGATTCCCACGACCAAGCCCACGACAATTCTGCCAGCGATGGTACCTGGATCCACAGCCACTCCGTTTGGGGTTGCCAAGAGTAGATCCCCGCAAGATCAATCCCGATCAGGAGCTCTTCGAGGAAAGATAATTCAGGACGGACGCAACTACTTTGGACGAGCTTTCCCGCGTACTCTCTCGGTCGGTGTCACACACAATTTCGGGTTGCAGCGGTGGTTCGTAAGGATCATCGATTCCCGTAAACCCACGGATCTTTCCGGCCCGCGCCTTCTGGTATAGATCCTTGGAATCTCTCATCTCACAGACGGCGAGGGGAGTGTTTACGTAGACTTCCACGAAATCCACTATCGACCGCCGCGCCTCATCTCGCCCCGCCCGATAGGGTGAAATTGCGGAGACCAGCACAACCGTGCCATTGCGCGTGAGTAACTGGGACACAAACGCGATCCGGCGCACATTCTCATCCCGGTCGTGTTTACTGAATCCCAGATCCTTGCACAGGTAATTCCGGATCACATCGCCGTCAATTACCTCGACTTGAAGTCCATGAGCCAGAAGTTCGGTAGCCACCGACCTGCAAATTGTGGTTTTCCCAGCTCCGCTAAGCCCGGTGAACCAGACGGTGAGACCCGGCTGCTGAGCGATGCGCGATCCGGCCGAGGATTCATCCGATGCTTCTCCCGCCTGAACGGGATTCGCTTCAATAATCATGCCCGCCGCAACCGTGTCGTTGTTGAACGGATCGATGACTATGAAACTTCCTGTGGTGCGGTTCTGCAGATACGGATCGCAGAAAATCGGATTGTGGAGATCGATCTGGACCTCGCCAATCTCATTGAAATTCAGCGTATCGGCGTCCAGTTTGGCGAACGTGTTGATGTCAATTTTGTGATCGAGGCGGGTCATCCGGCCACAGAGCACTCGGGTTGTGTGCTTGATAAGGTAGCGGGCATCGGTTTGCAGCGGTGCCTGCGACATCCAGATAAGATATGCCCTAACCCGGGTAGAAATCGTGGGCCTTTGCTCGGGGGACACCAGCATGTCGCCCCGTCCCAGATCAATGTGATCCGTTGTAGTCAATACCACTGACTGCGGTGGAAACCCTTCGGCAAGGCTTCGAGTGTGAAGCAGCACTTCCTTAATTGTGGTGCGCTGTCCGGAGGGCAAAGCCACAACTTCCTGACCCGGCCTTACGATGCCGGATCCTATCTGCCCCGCATACCCCCGGAAATCCTGATCGGGTCGAATCACCGTCTGCACAGGAAATCTAAAATCCTCATCCCCGACTTGCTCCGCCGGCAGCGTCTCTAACAGGCCGAGCAGACTCTCCCCTTTGTACCAGGACATGCGCTGGCTTGGACTGATGACATTGTCGCCCTCAAGAGCACTGAGCGGAACGAAGTGAAAGTCGACCCCGTGGAGAGACTGGGCGAAGGCGTTGAATTCATCGCGGATGGAATGGAAGGCTTCTTCGCCGAAGTCCACCAGATCCATCTTGTTGACCGCCACAATCATCTGCCGGATTCCGAGTAACCAGGCAATGAGAGTGTGCCGGCGCGTCTGCCGCAGGACGCCCTTTCTCGCATCGGCCAGGATCACCGCCAGCTGCGCAGTGGACGCTCCGGTGGCCATATTTCGCGTGTACTGTTCGTGTCCCGGCGCATCGGCGATAATGAATTTTCTTCGCGGGGTTGCGAAGTAGCGGTACGCAACATCGATCGTAATACCCTGTTCCCGTTCCGCTCTGAGGCCGTCTGTAATCAGGGAGAGATCCAGCTCCACGTGCTTGGCGCTGGAGGCCTTTCGCACGGACGACAGCTGATCGTCATAAATCCCCTTGGACTCATAAAGTAACCGCCCAATCAAGGTTGACTTCCCGTCATCCACGCTTCCGGCAGTCAGAAACCGCAGCAGATCCTGTTGCCCACCAGTGGTGCTCAAAAATATCCCTCTCTCTTCTTGAGTTCCATTGAGCCTTCCTGGTCGTGATCGATGACCCGATTCTCGCGTTCCGAGCGACGGAACTCCCGCAATTCTGCCCGTATCTCTGCAATCGTCGCCGCCGAAGACCGAATCGCGCCGGTGCAATACGTGCAACCCAGAGATCGCATGCGACACATAACCAGCTGCGGCTTTTCACCGGGAAGAAGATTGATGGCATGATCCAGAGGAATCAACTGCTCTCCCCTGACCAGCATTTCGCGTTCCTTGGCGAAATAAAGCGGCACGACGGGAATGTTCTCACGCTCGATGTATTCCCAGACGTCCGACTCGGTCCAGTTCGACAGCGGGAAGACCCGCATGCTCTGCCCGGGTTCAACGCGACCGCTATACAGATTCCAAAACTCAGGCCGCTGGTTTTTTGGATCCCATTGTCCCAGCGCGTCGCGCAGGGAGAAAACTCTCTCCTTGGCCCGCGACTTTTCCTCATCCCGCCGAGCTCCTCCAATCGCCGCATCAATGCTGTGAGCCGCGAGGACATCCAGTAGCGCCTTCGTCTTCAACAGCGCACAACATTTCGTCGTACCCAGCTTCCAAGGATTGGCCCCGTCTTTCAGTGCTTCGTGGTTCGTATGGACAATCAGGTTCAAACCCAGCTCGCGGCAGGTCCGGTCGCGAAACTCGATCATTTCCTTGAACTTGTAACTGGTGTCCACGTGTACCATCGGGAAAGGAATCTTCCCCGGATAAAAGGCCTTCTGGGCCAAGCGCAACATGACCGACGAATCCTTCCCCACGGAGTACAACATCGCGGGACGCGAGGACTCAGATACCACTTCTCGCAGTATCTGTATGCTCTCGGCTTCAAGGGCATCAAGGTGGGGTAAGGACGCAGCCATCATGAATTTTTTTTCGTTTCCAGAATCACTAGGATATTGCAAAAGACCTGACCGGGAATGCAAGGTAATCTCCGAAGGGCAACGATTCATCTGGCAATAACGGGATTCTCGTTCCGCGAGGTTTGCGCGCCATTGTACTGGCCTATCAGCTTCGCTGTAGTCGCCCGCTGAGCTATCAAAGGGTAACACATAAAGCCCATTCCTCGACACTAGCAGTCTCTTCCAATACAAGATGAGCCTGAAGGCGGAGTCAGTTTCCAGTACAAGATGAGCCTGGGGAGCGTGGCATGCTGAGGATTGACAACCAGCGTGCACGATGCAGAGAAACTGAGCCTGGATCAGATCGAGGCTTTTCTAAACGCCAGCCAAGAGATCCGCTTCGAAGGCGAAAATCGCGGGCAGGTTTACGGCTGGGTAGAGCAGGTTCTACGCCAACAGCAATATCCCAAACAAGGCCGCAAAGCCCGTGGCTTGGTGCGGCGCTACCTGGAGAAGATGACCGGCTTGAGCCGGGCCCAGGTGACGCGGCTGATCGCTCGCTATCGGGCCAACGGAGAACTGCCAGCCCGCTCCCTATCGACGGCACCGCTTCCCGCAACGCTATACCAGGGCCGATATCGAACTGCTGGCCCGCGTCGACGAGGCGCACGAAACCTTGAGCGGACCGGCCACCCGGCGCATTCTCGAGCGCGAGTACCAGGACTACGGTAAGCCGGAGTACCAGCGACTGGCCTCTATCTCCGTGGCTCACCTGTACAATCTGCGTCACCACCAACGCTACCGGGAACGTCGCCTGAACTACACCAAAACCAGGCCCACGGCGGTCAGCATCGGCGAGCGCCGACGGCCCGGTCCGCAAGGCCAACCCGGCTATTTGCGCGTCGATACCGTGCATCAGGGCGATCGACCAGGAGCCAAAGGCGTCTACCACATCAACGCCGTTGATCAGGGAACGCAGTGGGAGATCGTCAGCGCCACCGCCCACATCAGCGAAGCTTGGCTGGAGCCCGTGCTGGCCGCCATGCTACGCCAGTTCCCTTTCCCCATCCGCGGTTTTCACTCCGATAACGGCAGCGAGTTCATCAACCAGACCGTGGCCGGTCTACTGAATAAGTTGCTGATCGAGCAGACCAAAAGTCGCCCCCGGCACAGCAACGATAACGGGCTAGTGGAAACCAAGAATGGCGCGGTCATCCGCAAACACATGGGCTACGGCTACCTCCAGGCTGAACACGCTGAACCCATCCAAGAGTTCTACAGCGCGCACTTGAATCCCTACCTGAACTACCATCGCCCCTGCGCCCAAGCCGATATCCAAGTCGACGAGAAAGGCCGGCAACGGCGCCACTACCGACGCTATCAAACCCCGCTAGAGACCTTGCTGGCTCTTCAGCCCGCACCGCCGCTACGCCCGGGACTCACCGTCGCCGATTTACAACGCGTCGCTGCCGCGGTCAGCGATACGGAAGCCGCCCAGCGCATGCAGCAAGCCAAAGCCAAGCTCTTCGAGCAGTTGCGGCAGCCTGCGGAAGGGCCGTGGAAATGACGGTGCATGCAAAACCCTGCGGGTTTCGCACCCACCTTGGAAATCGCTGCGCGATTCCCACATTGCCACCGCCCCGACGGCTGCTAGACTCGGTCAATACAAAATCAAGAAAGGAGCTTTCCTCAGCCATACCCTCAGGCTTCCTTCAGGCTCATTCTTCAATTGGAAAAGACTCTAGCGGGGCTGAAGGCATCGCGCCGGAGGGGCTATCATAGCGTCATCGATCGATTTAATTCCACCAAATCAAACGCTCCCATTCCCGCATCGTGGTCTTCGCCCATTTCGTCAAACCAGGCAGGTTGTTCGTAGCAAGTTAAAATGTCCGCTTTTTGTAGCAAGTGAAATGTCCGGTTTTGGGTTTTTAGTTTTACTCATATACCCGTAGCCGTCGTCGCTGTGGGAATCCCGCGCTCGTGGCGGGATTTCCAAGCGCGGTGGGAAAGTCTGCTTTGGGACTTGTTGGGATAGAACTCGAGCGCGCTAGCTGTAGGTGAAGGGTTACCACTCTCGCCCTTTCGGTTGCGAGGTGGGTTCACAATTCCACCGTGACCGCGTTTCCCGAGGCCCCCCTATAATGCCGTACAGCCGGATTTCCCAGGTACGGTTTGAAGCCTTGGCCTTTCGTCTGTGAACCTTCCCATCCCCCACGAGGTTTAAGCGCTGGTGCACATACGCCCCGCCGGCGAATCGTTTGTTCACAACTTCGTCCCTGGCCCTGACTGCGGTTTGGTATGCCCGGTTTTATCAAGCCGAGCCCGCGCCTGTCGTAGGGACCACCAAGTGCCCAGAGTCCCTTTGCCTGATGTCGGCGTTACCTTCATCAGGGAGCCGTATACTCGGCTCCTCCGAGGACATTACTCCCCGTTCCTCACTCCTACGGACTCATTCGCCAATCCCATGTGGCTCTCCCTTCCTTCGGCTTCTGGCCTCGTGCAAGGAGTCTTTGCAGGTTGTCACCAGCCCCTGCTGCCACCGGGACTCTCCCGACGTTATTCTGCAAATCTTTCCTGTGATGCTTGAGCCCATACCCCGGCGGTTTCGCTGAGTGCACATGCCTGGTTCTTCCTCAGTGTCATCGGCCTTCTCCCACGTGGAAAGGTGGATCGGCTTCCCGCTTCTTTCCGCGAACACGATTTTTCGCGGGCCGCTTTTCGAGGCTGCAGCTATTTCGTTATGTTCAGGCCTCACAGTTTGCTCGCCTCACAGATCGTTCCCACCTCTGCAGCTTTCGCCGCAGGGCGGCCGAGGCTTTTACGTCCGAGCTGAACGTGCGTCGTTACCTCCGCACGCATCGGAGATGCTATCCGCCCGACTACAGGCAATTGGCGGAACGAGGACTCTCACCTCGCAAGATTCACAGCATTGTCGGCTGCTCATTCCACGGCGCGTCTTTTCCACAGCGTGCGCCGCCGCGTTTTTGTTTGCGTTGAGGGCCACACCTTGGGCGCTATAACGCCCCAGCCGATGCGGCCCGTGGGTGAGGCTGATGGTTCCATCCAGGTGCTGATGCACCATGACGTTGCAGCCGGCCAACGTGCCTCGCCACTGCACCGGTTCGATCTGCAGCTGCAGATTCTGAAAGCTGACCGTGTTGTCGCGGTTCACCGTGCGGTTAAACTGCAGCGCGAAGATCAGGTTCAGATCCTTGCTGCGCGGACACGTCACAAACGCGCTCCCGCGCTGTGCCGGCGCCACCTGAAAGCGGCGGTTGAACTCGCCGATGTATTCCTCCCGCAGAAACCGGTTGGCCTCGTCCACGGTCGTGATCCCGTGCAATCGCAGCTCCTGCGGCAACCGTCCCTGCCAGGTCCCGAAGCTGCGCTCGCTACGTCCCCGCGCCTGCGGCGAGTAGGCTGGAATCATCTGCACTCCCAGCTCGCGCAGAGCGCGTCCCACTTGCGTCAAGCGATGCGGATCGACTTTACCGCCTACCTTGGGCGTCAGCCAGAAATGGCTACCCCGGTCGCTGTACAGGGCGCAGAACAGCCCTTTGTGCTCGATGACTTCTCGCACCCGGCCATCACCGTCGCCGTCGATTCTTCCTTCACCAGTTGGGCATAGTAGATCTCGCTGCTGGCGTCATCCAGAATCACGATCAGGTCATACCAGCGCTCGTCCTGCAACCAGCGATGACGGCTGCCGTCGATGTGCAGCAGCATGCCCGGCAACGGCCGCCGTTCCCGCCGCTTGCGATGCACTCCCCGTTTGCGCCCCCGCGCTACCAGTCCGGCCCCTTGCAGAGCTTGTTTCACCCAGCTGTAGCTCAACTCGATCCCGTGCTGCTCGCCCAGCTTCTCGTGAAAATGCTGCACGTTCAGATCGAAATAGCGATCCCGGTATAGCCCCAACACCTGCTCCACCGTCGCCAGCGGGACTCGATCATGCTTGGTCTGACAGTAGTGGCACCGCCGTTTGTAAGGCTATTCTTGGGACCCCGCTGGCTTCCGGTCGCAAGTCTGCTGCTAATCTTCGGCCCACTGGGAGCTCTTCAGTCGGTGTCTCAGACCGTTAACCTGATCTACAATACGCAAGGACGCCCTGACCTAAACTTTCGGTGGACAATTTTCGCCAACATAGCCTACGGCTCTCCTTCGTCGTCGGTCTGCGATGGGGCATACTTGGCGTATCAACTTGCTACGCGATCGTTTGGATGCTTCTAATGGTCCCTTCTTACCTCATCCCTTCCCGGCTGGTGAAACTGTCGGGCATAGTGTTCGTTCGCGCGATGGCCGATAGTATGGTGCAGCCTGATCATGGCCGCAGTTGCCGAGGTTTGGCTGCAGGTCTTGCGTCGTTTAGGTTGGCAGAATGCTGCGATCCAGTTCTTCAGCTCGGTGGCGGTTGGGGCCGCAACATACGTAACCCTTCTCCGGTGGCGAAAGCCGCCCGCACTTTTGGAACTGTCTGCTCTGGCGCGTGGCTCATCCCACCCCTTGGCTCGGCTAGTCGCGCGTTTTCTCTCGACAGTTACACCGACGAGCGCAGCTTCGGACTTAGCAACAGGTGATGAACCATCAAGTTAGAAAGGGTTGATACCGTCAGCACGGAGGAATGGCCTGAGAAAAGAACTGTGGTTATTTCGACGTCGTGAGCAGCGAGTAGTCTATCTTTCCATTCGCTGTCATCGGGATCCGTTCCAACCGGAAGAACTGAAATGCACTATGATGTATCTTAAGGCGGGTTGCAAGCTCCTGACGCATTCGGCCGAATTCTTCCGCGTCTCCATACTACAAAAAATTAGAAGCTTCTCTTTTGCCGCGACTACCGCGGTATGTCCATGTACGCGAAGAAGGTCTTCGACTTCGTCAAGGCTCACGCGCAATCCAAAGATCTTTGCATCTCGTTTCATCCGCCCTTCGATATAAGTGAACCCGTCACGATCAAAACGAGCTAGGTCACCCATATACAGCGTCCCGCATAGCTGATCTCCTAACCCGAAGTCTTCCGCACTGGTCGCATAGCCCATCATGACGTTCAGCCCTACTATAAACCAACTCCCCCCGCTGATTCGCTTCCGTGGTGAGAGTGCCGTCGATCTCAAGAGCCAGCGTGCCTCCCGAGATGGAGGAGCACGAACAGACCCCAGTTTTTCGGGAAGAAAATGCGGTGGAAGTATATGAAATGCGTGCGGTCCTCCATCTGGCCATACATGACAAAAAACGACCATTGCGAGCCGCCATAAATCCGTGAAAATGCGTGATCAAGTCACTCTGCCGTTTTCCTCCCCCTTGCGTCATTACGTTAAGGCTTGGAATCCAGGCACGTCCCCATATTAACCTTCGCAAAATCTGATAAGATGGGGAACACGCAAAAGGATGAACGCTCCGTCTGGCGAAATACATCCAGAAAGGGTTGGATGTCAGCGATTCATCCGTCATAACGAGGCTCGCACCCATCCTCAGATGAGTATTCAGTACAGACAAACCGTAAGAGTAATGGAACGGAAGACTGCTGATCGCTCGACTTGGGGAGTGATGTCCAGAGTTTCACAGATTGACTGGGCATTACTTTGGACGTTCTTCTTAGAGAGCCGTACCAGTTTGGGACTTCCCGTGCTCCCGGAAGTGGACAAGAGTACCGTTAAATCTTGATGAATTAGATGTGCGTATTCCGGATTCGCGACGCCAGGCATAGTTACTTATGCCCCGCCCTCCCCAATGACAGGTCAGTGTGAAGTGAACTCTGTGGACTTGCCGAGGTTCATGTCTTGCACGGCGAGAAGAAAATCTGCTTGTGGTGAGCCACGAATCGATCTCTCAAATCCGGGGAAAAGCCTAGGGGCTTAGAAGGACAACCGCATGTCCAGCTTCTCTAGACCGCAGCCAGGTACCAAGCAACGGAAGCGGGGTC
>CAVRMO010000005.1:0-27709 GCA_963722405.1 uncultured Acidobacteriaceae bacterium | reverse complement strand
TGCGCGAGAACCACAAGCTGAAAGCCAAGAAAAACATCTCTACGTGCTCGATGAATCGAGTCTGGCCAGCACCAGACAGATCAATGAATTCTTGCAGCGACTCGGCACCGAAGACCGAGTGCTGCTCGTGGGTGACGTGCGACAGCATGAAGCCGTCGGGGCCGGACGGCCCTACTACCAATTGCAGCAAGCCGGAATGAGAACCGCACAACTGGACGAGATCGTGCGCCAGAAGGACCCGGCGCTTAAGGAAGCTGTGGAGCAACTCGCCCGTGGCGAGGTTCACGCAGCCATCGAAAACCTGGACCGCCAGGGCCGGGTGCAACAGATCGTGAGCCGCGAAGAACGATTCCAGACCATCGCGCAGGAGTACGTCCGTCATCCTCAGGGCACATTAGTAGTGTCGCCCGACAATCAATCCCGCCGTGAATTGAACACCCTCATTCATCGCGAACTGCAGGAGCGCGGTGCAGTACAGCCCGAGGGGCACACGATCCGCGTGCTGGAGGTCCGGCAGGAGCTGACCGGCGCTGACCGCGGCTGGGCCGACAGTATAACCCCGGCGATGTGCTGCGCTATTCGCGAGGCAGCAAAGTCGTCGGAGCCAAGGCAGGAGAATATGCCACGGTCACAAACACGGACGCCAAGCAGAACCTGCTCACGGTGGAGCGTGAGGCCGGGCAACAGGTGACCTATGACCCGCGCCGCCTGCAGGGAGTCTCTGTCTACCGAGAAGCGGATCGGGAGTTTGCCGAAGGCGACCGTGTCCAGTTCACAGCGCCCTCGAAAGATTTGCACGTTGCTAACCGCGAGCTGGGAACCATTGTGCGCCTCGATGAGCGAGGTGACATTGCAGTACATACGGACTCCGGCCGGCTGGTGGAGTTTCAACTCAAAGATCACCCTCATCTCGACCACGGCTACGCGGTTACCAGCCACAGCAGCCAGGGCCAGACCGCCGACCGTGTATTGATCCACGCGGACACAGAAGCAAGCGCGCAGCTGGTTAACCGTCGGATGGCATACGTGGCCGTTTCGCGGGGGCGCTACGATGCGCAGATTTACACGAACGACAAGTCAGAACTCGCGGAGTGTTTGAGTCGGGATGTCTCGCACCGCACGGCCATCCAGACAGGCCAGCAATATGAACCAGAAATTGGACAGAAAGTTGGACCTTCATCCGTGGGCCACGACGCCGGTCAGGAGCACGGTGTTGTGCCGCAATCGCATGGGCACACGGCGGGAGAAGGCCAGGGCCAAGCAGTTGGTGAGTAGTTCAGGAGTTTCGGTTAGGAGTGAATGAATTATGTCCCAGCCAGTTGCAATGAAAAAACCAGCCATGCCGCAGCTGGTCAATACCCACAAGGCCGCTGAAATCCTCGGGCGTTCAGCGGCGACATTGAAGCGTTGGCGCGCTGAGGGAGTCGGGCCGAATTGGATAGAACTGCAAGGCCGCGTCAGCTATGATGTCAACGTTCTTTTGGAATACATCCAGAAGAACACACGAGTCGCTTCCGTGCGGGCTGCAATGGAGGAAACTCGTGAAGCTGTTTAAGAAACCAAAGTCCAAGTATTACTGGTATGACTTCACGGTGCGCAGCCAACGCTACCGTGGGTCAACCAACGAAACAAAGGCATCCAGGGCAGCGAAGATTGCTGGTCTGAAACTCGCCCAGGCGGTGGACAACACAGACCCGCTTCCGAAGAAGGCTCCGGTGTTGCTGGAGTTTTCCGGCGCTTCCTGGAATGGCTGGACACTGCCAGACTCGAAGCCAAGACAAAGACCTATTACCGCGATGGCTGGCGGCTCCTGAAGGCGACGACCATCGTGGGCATGCGATTGGATCAGGTCACCAGTGACGTGGTGGAAACATTGCAGTTTTCCAGCTCGTCCTCGAATGCCAATTGCGCGCTGCGAACCTTGAGAAGAATGCTCCACAAAGCGGAAGAATGGAAGCTGATTCGCCAGGCTCCCAAAATCAAACTGATGAAGGAATACGGGCGTTCACTTCGGCTCGATGATGAAGCGGAAAGGAAATTGTTGGCGGGCGCTGCTGCCTGCAACTGGCCGCAACCCAACCTGCAACTTTTCCGGGACATCATTATCTTGGTGCGTGATACGGGAATGCGAAATGAAAGAGAGCTTTACCGGATGCGCATCGAGAACCTGGATTGGGACAGGCGCGTCATCTTCGTGCCGGACAGCAAGACCGAAGAGGGAAGGAGACGCGTGCCGATGAGCAATCGCGTCTTTGAAGTTCTTAAAGGGCGGTGCGGCGCAAGGCGCGAAGGATGGGTCTTCCCATCGAAGCGTGCCAAGTCTGCTCACCTCACCACAATGGCAAGAAGATTCCGCGAAGCCAGGGCAAAGGCTGGGCTTGCTGAAGATCTTGTCCTGTATTGTGGGCGGCACGATTTCGGCACTCGGATTCTGAAGAACACCGGAAACCTGGCTGCCGTAATGAGAACGATGGGCCACAAGGATGTGAAAACTGCCATGCAGTATCAGCATCCGGAATTGGAGATCGTGCGGGCTGCGCTGGATAACGACACAGCAGGAGAGAAGCGGGCGTAGCCGGATCGATTTACGGCACACTTTACGGCACACCCGAAAACGTTAACCTTGGTAAGTTATTGAAAAGATTGGTGAGCGCGGTAGGAATCGAACCTACAACCTACTGATTAAGAGTCAGTTGCTCTGCCAGTTGAGCTACGCGCCCGCTTGTAGGGAATCAATCGGGAAGGCATCGAAATTATAACATTCAGAAACGCGTGACGAAAGTTCGTCACTTCGCACTTTTTGCGTTGCAGCCACCGATCAGTCGAGTTGCAGCCACGATCAGTCGATCTGCACCAGCTGTCCTGCGTCGACCGACGTTTGCGGAGCTCTCATCGTCTGCGGCGCGCGCCAATGATCGATATACGAAACTTGGTGAACGCACGAAACCGTGCAATGCGGCGCGCAACTCTTTTCCGTCAGAAACTCCCGCCGAATGTCCTCCACCGTGTACTTCTCCAGGGGAACGCCCGGATACCCGCGCTGTTGCGAGCAATAGTGCACCAAACCGTCTTCGCAGATATAGACATAACGCGCGCCGGCGCGGCATCGCCACTCGTTTGGCTTGCCATGCGCGATGTTGTTCTGGAACCAGTTGAAGCGGGAATAGTTCTTCTTCTCGAGTTCCTTCATCTTCAAAAAGACTTCGCGTTCTTCGTCGGCCAGCGGACGCAATTGCCCCTCGCCATCGTGGATAATTCCGATCGTCGACGTGAACCCCAACTGCACCGCGCGTCTTCCCACGACCAGCGCATCGTGCGGATTGCGCGTACCGCCACCGACAACGGAATTAATGTTCACGTGAAAGTCTGCCTGCTCTGCCAGCAACTGCAGCTTCTTATCGAGCACCTTCAGCGACTTCTTGGACACATCGTCCGGCATAACGTTATCGATACTGATCTGCAGATGATCGAGCCCAGCCCGGTTGAGTCGCTGGATCCGGTCCGCCGTCAGCAGATATCCGTTCGTGATCATGCCCACGATGATCGGGTACATCCGCATGTGCGCGATGATCTCGTCCAGATCAGGATGCAACAGCGGTTCGCCACCGCTGAGCGTCACAATGGTAGTGCCCAGACGCGCCAAGTCATCGACGCGGCGCTTCATGGTTTCCAGTGGAATTGGCTTAGAGAAGTCGTCGTATTCGTTACAGTACTTGCACGAGAGATTACACCGCCGAATCGGGATGATGTGCGCCATAACCGGGTGGTCGGTCGAGGCCAACCCCTTGGCGATCATCTTGATCTCGCGAATTCTGCGCTTTGCGGCGAGCACCCGCCGGCGTACCCGTGTAGACGTAATCGACATACCTTTGTCTTTTGATTACAACACATTGACTCCCGACTCAGGAAAGCCGCGCCGTTGTTCGGGGAATAATCGCGTCCGAGTGGCGCCACAGAACCATTCGACGGTCTCACCCACCACCCTGCCCAGCCTAACTTCCTGATATCGCGGAAGATCTCGCAACGTGTCTTGCTGGTTTATAATCAAGGACTCGATCCCTCAATCTTGGAGTTCCGTACAAGCATGCTTCGATTTCTGCAAACCCCCGGCCCTACAAAGAAGATCATTTTGAGCGGCCTTCTCCTCTTCGTCTGTCTGGCGATGATCATCAGTTTCATCCCCACTGGTAGCGGCACTTTCTTGGGCGAGCTCTTCGGAGCCAACCTCACCACGGCTGGCGTCATCGCGAAAGTAGGTACCGAAGACATCAACGTGCAGGAAGTTGCGCAGCGCGCCAAGATGATTGGCCGCCAGCAGTTCCGGGGTAACGTTCCCCCCAGCATCATGCCTTTTCTGATGACACGTGCTGCCGACGGCATGATCACCCAAGGTGCCCTCGCCTACGAAGCCGATCGCATGGGACTCGGCGCCAGCGACAAGGAACTGGTTCAGTACCTGCACGAGGGCCAATTTGGCCAGATCTTCTTTCCCGGCGGAAACTTCATTGGTCAGCAGCAGTACGAAGACTTTGTCCAGAATCAGTTTGGCCTCCCGGTGGCTCAGTTCGAAAAAGAGTTGAAGAACCAACTCGCCCAGCAGAAGCTGCTTTCGGCTGTGAGCGCGGCCGCCACCGTCAGCGACAAAGACGTCGAGGAGCAGGTTAAAAATCAAGGTACGAAGGTCAAGTTTCAATATGCCGTCTTGACCCTCGACGATGTGAAGAAGCAGATAAAGGTCACCGACGTCGAGCTGAAGGCCTTTTACGACCAGAATCAGCAACAGTTCGTGAACTCGATTCCCGAGAAGCGCAAGGCCAAGTACATCCTTATTGATACAGCCAAACTTGCTGACTCGGTCCCGGTTACTCAGGCCGACTTACAGGCGTATTACAACCAGCATCAGGACGAGTTCCGCATTCCCGAAACTGTTACCGTGCGCCACATCCTTATCAAGACGCCGGTCCCTGGTCCCGACGGCAAGGTCGACCCCAAGGGAGTCGAAGCCGCGAAGGCAAAGGCTGAGGATGTCCAGAAGCAGTTGAAAGCTGGCACGAGTTTCGACGAGTTGGCGAAGAAGTATTCCGACGATCCGGGCAGCGCCCAAAACGGCGGCTTGCTGCCGCCCTTAACCAAGGGACGCACTGTTCCTGAGTTCGAGCAGGCGGCATTCACCACGCCCAAAGGTCAAACCACTGACATCATCCGTACAAGTTACGGCTTCCACATCATTCGCGTCGAAGACAAGCAAACTGCCCGCGTGAAGCCGCTCGACGAAGTGAAGGCGCAGATCGAGCCTGCGATCAAACAACAGAAAGCTGCGGGCGCCGCCCAAGGCTTGGCGAACTCAGTTCAGAGCGCCGCACGTTCCGGTGGCTTGGACAAGGCAGCAGCCGAGAAGGGCCTGACCGTAACCACCCCCGATATGCTGGCCCAAACTGACCAGCTTCCTGGCGTCGGCTCTGCGCAGGAGTTGTCCAACGGGCTGTTCTCCGCCAAGAAGAACGACCCGCCTGCGACAGCTCAGACTCCGCAGGGCTTCGCCATCTATCAGGTCACAGAGATTCAGGCTCCCCAGACTCCGACTTTTGAGCAGATCAAACCGCAGCTCGAGGAACAATTCAAGACCCAGCGGGCTCAGTCCCTTCTCGCGCAGAGAACGCAGGAATTGTCTGACCGTGCTCACTCTGCAAACGATTTAAGCAAAGCTGCCAAGGAACTTGGCGCGACCATGAAGACCAGCGACCTGGTGAATTCCACCGCGCAGGTTCCTGACATTGGTGCCATGGGCGGCGCGGCCAGCGTGGCATTCACATTGCCAGTCGGAGGCATCAGCGGTCCTATACAAGGTAGCGCGACCAGCGGCGTAGTGTTGACCGTGGTCGAAAAACAGGAGCCGTCACCCGCTGACATAAAGCAGGCGTGGGATACCGCGAAAGAAGCTTTGCTCGACCAGAAGCGGCAGGCACTTGAGGGACTATACGCGCAGAACCTCCGCGCTCAGCTCGAAAAGGAAGGCAAGATCAAGGTCAACAAGAAAGAGATGGAGCGCTTGAGCCGTCCAAGTGAAGGCTCGTAGCGCGCTTTAATCATGTATTGCGCGGCCAGTGTTGCGAAACGCTGGCCGCTCTTAACTTTGCGTAGGCCGCGAGCGCGCGACGATCCGCCTCTGCCGCCTCGGTTTCCTGCCAATTTCCAACGGCCCGTTATTCATGTTCACGAATCGCTCATCTGGCATTCTGATGCATCCCACATCTCTGCCCTCCCGCGGCGGAATCGGCGACCTTGGGCCCGCCGCCTACGAGTTCGTGGATTGGTTGGCAGCCGCCAAGCAGACCTTGTGGCAGATTCTTCCCTTCGGTCCCGTCGGCTACGGCAACTCTCCTTATTCCTGCACCTCCGCATTCGCCGGCAACGTGCTCATGATCAGCCTCGAGCGCCTGGTCGAGCGCGGTTATCTCGATGTTGCGCGACTGGCCGGACTTCCTGTTGCCGGTTCCGCTGTCGACTTTGAAAGCGTCCGCGAGTTGAAACTGCCGTTACTCCGTGAGGCAGCCCGCAATTTTCTCCAAGGCAAGTATCCTCTGGCTCGCCAGCGCTACGACGCGTTTGTTTTTGAGAACAAATGGTGGCTCGAAGACTACGCCCTCTTTAGCGGGCTCCGCGAACATTACGGCGACCATCCCTGGAACTCATGGCCCGAGGAAATTGCTACGCGCAGCTCCCGACGCCCTGGTGCAATTGCACTCCGATCTAAAAGACCAGCTCGAGCTGGAGCGCTTTCTGCAATTCGCCTTCTTCGAACAGTGGAAGTCCTTGCAAGCCTACTGTGCCGACCGTGGTATTCGCATCATCGGCGATGTCGCGATTTTCGTCAGCTACGATAGCGCTGACGTCTGGACTCACCCTGACATCTTTCGCCTCCGCAAAGATCTTTCGCCCGACGTCGTTGCGGGTGTGCCGCCCGATGCCTTCAGCGAAACCGGCCAGCGCTGGGGCAATCCGCTCTATGACTGGCAGGCCCTCAAGGCCCGCGGATACGATTGGTGGATCCAACGCATGAAGTGGGCCGTAGGAACCTGCGACATTTTGCGGCTCGATCACTTCCGCGGCTACGAAGCCTGTTGGGAAATCCCCGCCGACGAACTTACGGCTGTGAACGGGCACTGGATCGCCGGCCCGAACGACGACTTGTTCAAGAAGCTGAAGAGCGCGCTCGGCAAGCTTCCATTCATCGCCGAAGATCTTGGTTACATCACGCCCGAAGTTCGCGCGCTGCGTAAGAAACTCGACATCCCCGGCATGAAGGTCATGCAGTTTGGATTTGGTGATCGCGGTGCGCACATCTACCTGCCGCACATGTTCACTCCCGACTCCGTCGTCTACACCGGCACCCACGACAACAACACCACGCTGGGTTGGTGGGAGACCGATGCCAACGAGAAGGAGAAGGCCTGGGCGGCTGATTATCTCGGACACGCCGCAGACGGAATCCCGTGGGCCTTCATTCGCGCCGCCTTCTCTTCGGTCTCGACGTTGGCTGTTATCCCCCTCCAGGATGTCCTGGGCCTGAATGGTGATGCGCGCATGAATATTCCCAGCAAGCCGGGCGGTAACTGGTCGTGGCGCCTCGAGACTGGTGCGCTGACGCCCGAGTTGGCAAACAAATTAGCGCTCCTGACGGAAGTGACCGACCGCGACTCGAACACAAAAACCCCGAAAGCATCAGGACCCGCAGCTCAAGGCACCGAATTCGCAGCGTAGCCGTAGGGAACAAAGAAGTGGTCAAACGAAACGAGTGCGGGATACGACACACTGGAAGATTGCTCTTTGCTTATTGCTTCTTGCGCCTCCTTTACTTAATCGCCAGCGACGCGGAGAATGAGTCGGGTGGCTAATTCCTAATTGCTAATTACTAATTACCAATTACTGAATTCGAAAGGACTCTTATGTCTGCCAGTGGTGAACTAATTCGCATGATGAATTACGTCGACGACATTGCAGCAACGCTTCGACGCGTTAGTGGAAGCCTGCATCTTCTTGCCGACGACGAAAAGAAGCGCCTGGCCGAATACATGCGCAAATCCGATCCCAACTTTGTCTCCGTCCTCGCGGAATTGGAGCCCAAGGCCTAGTTACATGGCGGAGATACGCACGATTGCCGTCATCGGCGCCGGAATCATGGGACGCGGCATCGCCCATGCTGCTGCCGTGGGCGGCTATCGCACCATACTCGAAGACATCCTGCCCACCACGTTGCGTAAGGCCGAGACCGAGATCCGCGCCAACCTCGACAAAGCAGTCGAACTCGGCAAGGTCAGCCCAGATGCCGCAGCTCAAGCATTCCAGCGCCTCGAATACGCGTCCTCTGTGGAGCAAGCTGCCAGAGAAGCCGACCTCGTGATCGAAGCCGTTCCCGAAGAGATGGAGTCCAAGCTCGAGATCTTCACTCTCTTGGACAAAGTCTGCCGGCCGACGACCATCATTGCGTCCAATACCTCTTCGCTGAGCATCACCGAAATTTCTTCTGTCACTTATCGCGCCCTCAAGTGCGTCGGTATGCACTTCTTCAATCCTGTTCACAAAATGAAATTGTTGGAGGTTGTGCGCGCACTCGAAACCGATGACGAAACCCTCGCCGCTGCCGTCGATGTCGGCAGGCGCATGGGCAAGGAAGTGGTGGTCATCAAGGAATCGCCCGGCTTCATCACCAGCCGCATCAACGCCCTGATCGGCAACGAAGCGTTTTACATGCTGCAGGAAGGCGTCGCCTCCGCCGAAGACATCGACAAGGCAATCAAGCTCGGCTTGAACCATCCCATGGGCCCGTTCGAGGTGGTCGATCTGGTTGGCCTGGATACCCGCCTGCACATCCTCGAATACCTCCACAAATCGCTTGGCGAAAAATTCCGCCCAGCGCCGCTGATGGTTCAGTACGTAAAGGCCGGCCGTCTCGGCCGCAAAGCGGGCCGTGGTGTCTACGCTTATTCCGGACACGAGCCGGGCCGACCGAACTCCTCCAGTGATTGAGAAAACGAGTCTGCCGCGCGCGTGCGCGACAGACTCGTGTTAGTTCTTTTTCGGATGCGGGGTACCGAGGTACGGAAACTCGTTCAGAGTGTCGCTGTGCGGCTTAAGGCCGTCGGACGGGATGTCACCCTTGGAGAGAAAAGCCAGGCGGTAATCGATAACATCGTCGGTGAAGACGCGGCCATTCGGGTATTTTGCGGGCTTTGAAGGATTGAAGCTCAGCATGTCGGGCAACAGGCCTTCGACGTCGATCGCGGCGATTGCCTCTTCCCGGGAGTAATTGCCGGTATGCCCCATCAAGTGGACGAATTGGTCGGTCCAGCGCTTGCGATCGTTAATTGGCTCGCTGGCGTTGTACTCCTCCTTCGTTTCGTCGGTGTTGAAGAAGCTGCTGACTGAAGGGTGGCCGGCGCGATCCACGTGAAGCAGCTTGCCGTCGCGGCGGACGCTGCATCGCCCCCAGATATTGATCTTGGGATTGCCGCCAAGCTCAATCGTTGGCAGCTCCAGCACCGTCGAGAAAACGTTGGCTTCCGTGTTCGAATCTACACCGGTCCACGGAGACTTGCCCCCCAAGTGGGGCGCGGTGAAGTTTCTGCCGCCCTTCGTATCGAACAGATTCTTGATACCGTCGAAGTCGAAAAAGAAGGCGTCGCTGCGAGCCCCGGCGAAGAACGTATACGCCCTAGACTTGACGATGTTGGGCTTGTCGCCGACGAAGGAAACCTCGGCGTCGGAGATGATCTTCGTGCCTACCGCTTCGACCGAGCGGGCTTCGCTGCCCTTAGCGACAAAGACGCTTGCCGTCTGCCTGCCGTTTTGCGGCTGCGAGAATACATAGCTGAACGCGATGTCGTTCAAGTAATCGCCGTCATTGTCGATCGCGAGCCGGTAGATGGCGTCAGGATGCAACGCGTCAGCATTCGGATTTGCATTGAGAATGAGCACCGTGCGTGCCGGATCCGTGGGCGATTGGAAGGCGTAGAGATCGCAAAGGTCGAGTCGCTGGTCCCCGAGCGGAGGACCGAGGCTGAGTCCGGTGAAATGGTTCGACATTTTCTTACCTGCCTTTGAAAATTTGGAACTGCGATTGTGTTATCCTGCAGAAGAGTGACCCCCGGAATCCGCTTCCTGGCATTCCGGCGACAGGAGTATACACCCGTTTTATTTCCGCGCCGTTTCGAAAGGATCAGCATAAAGATAAATCTGCTGCCGATCGCCCAAGTCGGCCCTCCGGTGGGCCGACTTCGGGTCAACGGAGTGCTGGAGATTGAGTCGGAGTGAACGGCCCGAGGAGGGCACGCGCTGCTGGGCGAGGGAAACGGTGGGCAGCTCTTAGCTGAGGAAATCAGTCTTCCGACTCCGGCGCCAGCAGGAGGATCTTCCCAACGCCGCCTTTCTCCCCTAGCACATGTGCTTCGGCCGCATCACGCAACGGCATGCGGCGACCAATAGGCAGGACGAACTTGCCATCGCGCACGTCATCGACAAACTCGCGCACCTTAGATGGATCAGGCTGCGTGAGAACGCGCGCAATCTTTACTGTCGGATTTTGGGCCGCCGCGCTTTCCGGCAACACAGAGGTGTAGCCAAAGGAGCCGCTCTGCTTTACCTTCGCGATCAGCTTCGCAGCAACCTCACCGCCAACGGTGTCTGCAATTGCATCCACTAAGCGAAATTTCTCCATCGCTTTATCGTCATCAATCGCTAGCACATCAGAGACACCGAGGGAGCGCGCGTCATTCAGTTCTTTCGCGCGGACACCTGCAATCACCTGCGCGCCTATCTTCTTCGCGTTAAGCACTGCCGCGCGCCCAACACTGCCCAGCGCTCCTGTTATCAGAACAATCTGTCCCTCTTTCACGTTTGTCGCAAGCCGCACAAGCTGGTCTCCCGTCAGGGAAATCAGCGGGATCGCGGCCGCATCGGCCAGGTCCACGCCATCCGGCAGATGAGTCAGGTCCGAATCGTTCACTGCCACCAACTCGGCATAGGTCGCGTTGGATAGTGCAACAACGCGGTCGCCGACCTTGAAGTGCTTCACATTTGCGCCCACCGCCCGTACGACGCCACTCACGTCGCGGCCCAGAATTGCGGGAAACGACAACGGAAAATCTTTCTGCCGCGTCCCTGAGCGCACTTTCCAGTCGATCGGGTTGACGCTCGCAGCCGCCGCCGCGATCAGTACCGTACGTCCGCCAATCTGCGGCTCGGGAACATGGTCTTCAAATTTCAGCTTCTCCGGACCGCCGTACTCATGCAGTACCACTGCCCTCATCGCGTATCTCCCACCCGCAAAGCTTCTGACATATAGCTGACGAGATCATACCCCGCGTGGGCTAAGTGCTGCCCGACTTGCAAGAGGGTCGACGAGCAGTTCCTCTGCGAGCACGTTGCAGGAAGCAGAATCCGCAGTACGGGCCGCCGGCAACATGGAGACGATGCCTTCGCTGCGTGCAGGATCCACCAAGGATCTGAGGCTAGAATACCTGTTGAACAAACAAACTTCTTCCGTGGAGGTAAGCACGGGGTTCGAGATGAGAAGCCCAGCGATCTTCAACGGAGCCGGGTTGGAGCCTGCCCTGAGCGCAGTCGAGGAGCGGGGCATCAGCCGGGTAAGTTACTCCGTTAGGAGTGCACTACTATGCGCTACAAAAAATACAGGCTTCATTTGAGTACCTGGGCAATCCCGGCGTTGTATGCCGCAGCCGCCGTTGCCGCGGGGCTGACATTTCCACGTTTTGAAAGCCGCATCTTTCCAGGGCTCGTGCACCCGGCGAGCGTATCAGTCGCGATCGCCCTTTACTCTTCCGTCGCCTCCGGCATGCTTGCCCTGACTGGTATCGTCTTTGCGTTCACCTTCTTGATGGTGCAGTTCAGCGCCACGAACTACTCGCCCCGCCTCGTCCTGTGGGTCGCTCGTGATCCCGTGATATCGCACGCCTTGGGGATTTTCGTCGCCACCTTTCTCTATGCGCTCGCAGCGCTTGGAGGGGTGGCCCGTGGCGGCTCGGAAACGGTTCCGTTTATCAGTGCCTATGTGGTAATCGGTCTCGTGCTGGTAAGCGTGGGTATGTTCATCGCCCTCATCCGTCGGATCTCTATGCTCCAGATCAACCACATGTTGATTTTTACCGGCGACCAAGGACGGAAGGTGATAGCGACAATCTATCCGACATTAAGAATGGAGATTACAGCCGTTGGAACGAACGATTTTCGCGCACTGCCTCGCACCGAGACGCTGATTCACAGCGGACGGCCTCGTTCGATACAAGCGGTCAATGTCGCCGCCTTGGTTAATCTGGCTAAAAGTGCGGGGGGAACCATCGAGATGGTCGTGGCGGTCGGCGATTCGGTCGTGGAATTGACGCCTGTGCTGCATGTCTTCGGGGCGCGTGAGCCGCTTGATGAACGGAGGTTGAGGAGAAGTATTGAGTTCGGTCAGGAGCGTACGTTCGAACAAGATTCCAAGTACGCGATCCGGCTTCTTGTGGACATAGCGATCAAGGCTTTGTCGCCGGCGATCAACGATCCGACAACGGCTGTGCAAGCGCTTGACCAAATCGAGGACCTACTGCTGCGTCTGGGCCAACGGCACTTGGAAATTGGACGGTATCTAGACAGTGACGGCAAATTGCGACTCGTGGTTCCATTCCCCACATGGGACGATCTCGTTCGCCTGGCTTTTGATGAGATCTGTTTTTATGGCGCTACCAGCGTGCAGGTCATGCGGCGCATGAACGCGCTAGTCGCTGATCTGACGCAAGCTGTTCCAGAAGAACGCCGTGCAACCCTTAAATACTGGGACAGGCGCTTGAAAACTACCATTGCCCGTTCGTTCGCCGACGGCGAGGAGAGATTGGATGCCTCGAAGGAAGACCGGCAAGGATTTGGCGTACCTCGCCAGCATTCTTCGGGTTGATGGCGTGATCGGCGTAAGTCAATCTCGTCTCGTTCTCATTTGGCGAAAGTCGCCTTCGCGTGAATGAGAAAATGACGGGGCCCTCGGGGACGCTTTGTAAGAGCATTCCACACTTGTTGCGATAGCGAGTGATAACAGCCATATCGTAACCAATCGTATAACTGACCTTGCCCTCAGAATGCGTATCTCTTAACCGGCCGGTTTTGAGGATTTAATTCATCCTCGTCACCGTCATTTCCACGGCCTGCTTCGATCGCCGCGAACTCTCAGGCGGCGATCTTCACCGTAGCATCCATCCAGTCTTGCTCGAACTGCACCGGGCTGACGTAGTTCAGCGTTGAGTGCATTCGGGTTCGGTTATACCAGAGCAGCCATGCGATGACTTCATCCTTGGCCTCGCGGATGGTTGCAAAACGCTGGCCGTGCAGCCGTTCCACTTTCAGCGAACCAAACAGCGTCTCCCAGCAGTTGCCCTTGCGGCTCATCGACGGCGTAATGCCATGCTCTTTGAGTACCTCACGGAAGTCGTGGCGTACTGGCTGCCACGATCGCTATGAAAGATCAGCTCTGGATTGCGTTTGAACCAGGCCATCTCCAGAGCATCGATCACCAGGTTGCGCTGCATATCTGGCCGCATCGACCAACCCACCACTTTACGGCTGACCAGGTCGATCACTACCGCCAGAAACAACTAGCCTTCTTCGCTCGCGATATACGTCAAATCACCAACCCACGCCTGGTTGGGCGCAGTCACGATGAACTTGCGATCCAGCACATTAGGCGCGACCGGCAGGTTGTGCCGGCTGTCGGTGGTGGCAACGCGGAATCTCCGCTTGCCACGAGCCTGAATACGCCTGGAATGTTCAGTTCCTTCGATTACTGTGCAGCACGGTGGCACGGCACCGACGCTACACGCTGCTTCCGCCTCTAAAGCCTCTGAAGCGGGGCGCCCTCTTACAATGCATTGATTCTAAACAGTCGTAATTTCGCATTTTTTATCAATGGAAATCGTGCGACCTTACCTCCGCATCCGTGATATCCACGGCTTCAGTCACATAGGCCTCCCGCAAGGGAGCCACCCGCTCCACCCGTACTGAAACCACCCCGTCCTGGTTCTGCAAGACACCCTCCAGCAGCAAAAACTTCTCCGAGGTAATGACAACCCGGTGCGAGTCCATAATGTCGGGCGTAAGGATCGCGTTGCTGATGCCGGTTTCATCTTCCAGGCTGAGGAAGACAAAACCCTTTGCGGTTCCGGGCCTCTGACGCGCAATCACGCATCCGGCAGTGCGCACCCGTCGGCCGTTTGTGACCTGAGTCAACTCGTGCGCCGAGAGCACATGCGCTCGCTTAAGATCGGCGCGACGATACGCCATGGGATGCGGGCCGACCGTGAGTCCGGTGCCGTGGAAGTCAGCGACCAGTCGCTCTTCCGGTGTCATGGCCGCCAGTGGAGAAGCCGCATCCATCTCGGGGATGCCATCGAGCAGCGGTCCGGCAAAGCGTACGGCACGTTCCACCTGCCACAAGGCATCGCGGCGATGCAGGCGCTGCTTCTTGCTCAAAAGCTCAAGCTGGGTCGACGTGTCTTTTGCAGTCGCGCAGCCAATCGAATTCAGCGCTCCAATGGAAGCCAGTTGGACCAGATGGTTGCGGCGCAATTCGGGCACACGATAGGCGAGGTCAGCAATCGAGTCGAAAGGCCGCTGCCCGCGCGCGCTAACAATCGCCTGTCCGGCCTCTTCGCTCAGCCCCCGGGCGTAGCGAAACCCCATGCGCAGGGCAGGATGTCTGGGATTGGTACTGGAGCTTTGAAGCGGCACGGCTTCAGCCGTGCCGGCAGGCCCGACTTGAGCATGTTGCATGGAGGCAAGTCCGCTTTGAAGGGGCACGGCTTTAGCCGTGCCGGAAGACCACTCGTTGTTTTGTGGCTTTAGCCACTGAAGGACCTCGATTTCCTTTGGATTGTGAGTCCTCTCAAATAAATGTTCTTTGACAATTTCTTCCGACTCCAGCGTGCACGCCCACTCGGACCGATTAATATCTACCGACTTCACCCGTAACCCGTGCCGCTGCGCATCCTTCACAAGAGTGGATGGAGAGTAAAACCCCATCGGCTGATTGTTAAGCAACGCAGCCGTGAAAGCCGCAAGATAATGGCACTTGAGATAGGCGCTGGCATAGGCGATGAGGGCAAAGCTGGCCGCATGCGATTCGGGGAATCCGTACAGCGCAAACGAAGTGATCGAGAGAATAATCTCTTCCTGCGCTTCGCGCGAAATGCCGTTGCGCTCCATGCCTTCGCGCAAGTTGACCTCTATGTCACGCATGCGCTTCTCACTACGTTTGAAGCCCATCGCGCGCCGTAACTCTTCCGCCTGCCCTCCTGTGAACCCGGCAGCGATCATGGCCATGCGCAAAAGCTGCTCCTGAAAGAGCGGCACTCCAAGCGTGCGCTCCAGCACCGGCTCCAGCGAGGGATGCGGATACATCACAAGCTGGCGCCCTTGTCTCCGCAGAAGAAATGGATTGACCATCTTGCCCACAATCGGCCCGGGTCGGATGATCGCCACCTGTACCACAATGTCGTAGAAGCGCATGGGGTGCAGACGCGGCAGGCACGACATCTGCGCCCGGCTCTCGATCTGAAACATGCCCACCGTATCGGCCTTCTGCAATGCGCCATAAACCACGGGATCATCCGCAGGCAGCATTGCCAGATCGACATCTTCTTTATAGTGATCGTGAATCAGCGTGATGCAATCCTCCAGGGCAGCCATCATGCCCAGTCCCAGCAGGTCGATCTTGATGATGCCCATGTCGGCGCAATCTTCCTTGTCCCATTGCACCACCACGCGCCCCGGCATCGTAGCTGGCTCGAGCGGCACGACGGAATCAAGTTGCCCCTGACAGATGACCATGCCTCCGGAGTGCTGCCCCAGGTGTCGAGGCAGATCTTGTACCGCAACGCAAAGCTCGAAGAACTTGCGAATGCGTGGATGCTGCAAATCAAACCCCGCATCGCGAAACTGACGTTCGAGCGTGTCGCCGGGATCTTTGTATTCCCACGAACTCACCAGTCCAGCCAGGCGGGCAAGCGTTTCTTCATCAAAGTCCAGCACCTTGCCCACCTCGCGTGCAGCCGACCGCCCGCGATAGGTGATTACATTGGCCGTCATAGCCGCACCCAACTTGCCATAGCGCTCATACACGTACTGGATCGCACACTCGCGTTGATCGCCGCTGGGAAGGTCGAGATCGATGTCGGGCCACTCGCCACGCTCCTCCGAGAGGAAGCGTTCGAAGAGCAACTCCATTCCAATCGGATCGACGGCTGTGATGCCCAGCGAATAGCAGACCGCGCTGTTGGCGGCAGACCCGCGCCCCTGCACCAGGATGCCCTGCTCCCGGCAGTAGCGGACAATATCCCAGACGATCAGGAAGTATCCCTCAAGCTCGAGCCGTTCGATGAGTGTCAGCTCACGTTCGACCTGCCGTCGCGCCCGTTGCCACAGCTCACTTTGCCCGGGACGCTGGTAGCGCGTGCGTGCTCCCTCCATCGTGCATGCTCGCAAAAACACGCTCATTGGCTCGCCCTCGGGAGTGGGGTAGCCGGGGAACTTATAACCAAGATCGTTGAGCGTGAACCCGAGACGCGAAGAGAGTTCGAGCGTGTTGGCCGTAGCTTCCGGGAGATCGGCAAACAGGCGCAGCATCTCCTGTGGCGATTTGATGTGCCGTTCGTGGTTGTGCGAGAGCAGACGTCCAGCCGTGTCGAGATGCCGGTGATGTCGGATACAAGTGAACACATCGAGGATCTCGCGTGCCCCGGGCCTGGCGTATTGCACACCCTGGGTCGCCAGCAAAGGCAACTTCAAGCTGCGCGCCAACTCGATGGCCGCTTGGTTGCGCGATTCTTGAGCCCGGTTGTAATGGCGTTGCAATTCGACATATACGTTGTTGCGACCGAAGATCGCTGCGAGCTGCTCAAGTGTGCGTCGTGCCTCTTCCATGCCGCCATAGGTGAGCGCGTACGCCAGCAGACCTTCCTCTCCACCGGTTACGCAAATCAGTCCGGAAGAAAACTCGGTGAGATCGCCGATGGAGGCAGCCTGCGAACTGATCAGCAACTCTTCAGTTTTTTCGCGTTTTATTTGGCGTGGCAGGGAAGCAGGATATTTTGGCGCACGCAATTTCATGCGCGTCACCAGCCGGCACAGGTTCTGATATCCCTCGCGCGATGCGCACAGCAGAGATACGCGCGGAAGCGCGAGATTGTCTGCGAACGTAATATGCGGCAGCAGGGAAGTGATCTCCGCCCCGATATGCGCCTTCCGGTCGAACTTCTTCATGGCCAGATGAAAACGCGCGGCGCCATAAACACCATCGCGATCCAGCAATGCCATTGCCGGCATTCGATGCTCGTGACAAGCTCCGGCCAATTCCTCGGGAACGGAAGCTCCTTCGAGGAAGCTAAATGCTGACCGGGTGTGCAGTTCGATATACATGGGCTAAAAAATCAGTCGTAGCTGGCATCGGCGAACCAATGCCCTGTCCCCATATCGTGATAAACCCGGTAGAGCGCAACACTGGCTTCATCATTGTTGGCGAGCGCAATGTCCCACTCTTCGCGGTCCCAAGCTTGCGTCTCTTCCGTAGCGTTCTTTGCTGTCACTTGCTCCGTCCACCAGTCTCCGGAAGAACGCCATGGCCCTGCCGCCCATAAGATCTTTCCCTGCAGATCCTCTCGATTACTATTTCGTTCTACCCAAGCCAGCTTGCAGGGCCGTCCTTCCTTCAATTGCATGCGGAGCTGGCGCGCAGGCCGCAGAATCCGCAAAGCAATCGGCGGACTATCGGCAGTATCCGACAACGTCAGACCAAGATTTCCGTTCACCGGCTCCTGCTGCAAAACAAAGCGTTCCATGCGAAAGGCATCGGGACGGTGCGTGTCCAGCAATTTCGCAATTCCTGCACGGCGTTCTCCCACTACGCCCGCAATGCGGGCGAGCGTTATCTCCAGCTTTTCGGCCTCCGGAGTGACGGGTAAAAACAATCCCCCTTGCGCCGATCGTGGACGGGCTGGTTCGGCTGCAATCCAAACTTTGCAGACAGGTGCTCCCGGTGGGTAAGTTGCGAGATCCAGCTGCAGCAGCTTCAGAAATACTTTGGGATCGCGCATGGCCACAGGCAGCCGCAGAGAACGCACGTAGAAATTGCCCTGATCAGAGAAGGCCAGATTGTTCCCGGCGGCAGCCAGATCTTGCACCGTTATAGTTTGTTCATCACTAACTCGTCTCTCCAGTTGCAGACGTAGCTTCAACTCCTGCACCGCGAGGGCCCGTACTTCCAGTCGTGCACACAGTTGTTCCAGCAGCCGGTTTAGCACGAATGATAGCGACTCGATGGTTTCTACTGCCGATTCCAATTCCATTGCCTCTTCAAAATGAGTCAGCGGTTCGCAGAGTGCCAGGGTCCGCATCTCCTCTCCACGAGAGAGCCTTTGCAGGCGCGTTCCTGCTTCGCCCAGCCGCGAGGCCAGGGCATGTTCGGGCAGGAAGGCCAGGCTGCGGAAATCCCGCACTCCCCAACGCTCCAGCGTATCGAGCATTTGCTCGCGCAATTTCTCACGTTCGCGCGTCACAGCTAGCGTTTCAGCTTTGCCCCGGCACGCGATATCGAAAGAATCAAGTAGCAAGGCAAGCGGCAAAATGCCCAGCCGTTTAGCTTCATCGCCCGGGGGAATCACCGTAATCCCGCTGAATCCACAGGCTGCGTGCATTGCGGCATCGGGATTGACGGCTATGCCAATGTTGCACTCCAGATCCACGGTGCTTACCCGCGAGGCAAGGCCACGGGCCATGGTCGCGGCGGGACCGTAAAGCCGCTCCAGCCCATCGAGGTCAAGCAGCAAACGATCAGGATGGGTGTCCTCCACCCGCGGAGTGAACGCATGCGCGACATCCAATAACGCCACGTGCGACGATTCCTCCTGTGTCGGCGACCGTTGACGCAAAACTGCGGCAGTAAGCTTCGCTTGCTTTCTTGCTCGCCGCGATGAAAATTCGATTTGTGAATTCTTTTTCGCGCCCAGCTGTGCGTGAGCTACAGCCTTCTCTTCAGCAGCCGTGAAGATCGCAGCCTGAAGTTTCGTCATCCCGATTTCCATCCTGAGCACACGGGCTTTGTCGTTCAACGCGGCCACGCGTACCAGCGGAGGCTTACCATCGAGCACGGCCACGGCACGATCGCGAAGCAACGGCTCAGCACGCACGATCGCCGCCATCGGAAAATCGGGAACATAAATACAGGCAAACATGCAGACCTCAGGCAAGATCAGTTAATACCACGTAGCGCGCAGCTCGAAGTCGGTGCTTACCGAGTGCATGGGCTTGCGTTGTGACCACGACCGCACCACTTCGGCGCGAAGTTGCATGCCGCGCAACAGGGCTGCATGGCTCACCATGTTTGTGGGTGGAATGGACGGACCTGTCCGGCTCAATACTTTCCATCCTTGAAATTCTGTTTTGGCGGCTGGAGACGAATCGTACGCACACACTGCCATCCGTTGCAGCTTCACCACCAACGAAGCGCAAGTTTTCGCGTGCGGCTCCCGCTCCACAATGAGCAATACAGTTGCGGTAGGCTCCACGGCCCGGCGAAAACGGAACCACGAGGTAAGCGGGACCCGGTGCACGCTTTCTGCGGGAATATCCCCGAGATCAAGCACGACCATGCCAAAGCCTCCGCCTTGCAACAGCAGGTCGGTCACTTTCAGGACTTGCTCCAAACGTCCCAGGGCGGCGCGTCGCGGAGCATTGCGCAGGGAAGAGCGATCGTGTTCGCCGCAACGTACCCACAACAAACGGTCGAGATCCACGCCCGCTGCTGCTGCCGATGCCGGACCGAAACTGTCGCTGGCGTCCACCAGTGCGCAGGCTTCGTCACGGCGCGTGGCCTTGGCGAGTGCTGCCAGCATCACTCCGGTGCGTCCCGAGGAAGCCGGACCGGTGATTTCACTAAGCGCTCCGCGTGGCAGTCCGCCAGTGAGAGCGTCGAGCGCAACCAGTCCAGTTGACACTGTCAGGGGCGCAGGTCTATCGCGCAGTAACAGGGTGGAGGAGAGAGGTTCGCCAAGCGCGGACTCGACGTGGGCACGAAGCATTGCGGTAGACGGCATGGAAGACCTCAAGTGCGTGGCTGGCGAGCGGCGAGTGGCGGGCTATTAATTTTCGCTTTTTATTCGCCTACACAGATAGGATTCTGCACCCTGATGGGGGCCTTGTCAACTCCTCGCAAAGCCGCTTCGGGAGCGTCTTCGGCTACATTAGACAGTTTGTTATAATGAGGAGGTTTTCCCCCAGCGTGGCGCTATCGTCTAGGGGTTAGGACGGAAGATTCTCAATCTTCAAACCCGGGTTCGATTCCCGGTAGCGCTACCACGCAACCTTCCTGCTATCAATCACTTGCGCCATCCCGTAACACAGCCGCTTGGAGCGGTGTGACTAAAAGTGTGACTAAAATGTGACTTTCCTACTGCATCCGCTGATTCCTTCGCTCAATCGCGTCGCGAATCTGCTTCGTGCCTGGATGGTTGTAGAGTCGCGTGGTATCGATCTTTTCGTGACCCATTGCATCCATGACCGCCATCAGATTTCCCGTGCCCTCCATCGCATCGATAGAGAAGCGATGGCGAGCGCAATACAACACGACTGATTCCAGCAAACCGGCCAACCGTTTGGCCCGCTCGAATTGCTTCTGCACGGTTTCCAAATGACCCGACCTGGCACGCGCGGAGGGAAATACCCAGCCCTCGTTTACGTCGGTTTTGCGCGCCAGCAATGCCGCCCTGACGCGCTCCGTGATTCCGACAAACCGCTTCGACTTGCGAGACTTGCTTCGCGGAACGAAGATCAATTCCCGCTCCCACCTCACATGCTCCCACCGCATACGAAAGACTTCTGCCGGCCGCATTCCGGTATCGAGCATGATCAACAAGACGTCGAGAAACGGCTGCCAGCCGTAATTAATCGACTTCGGAGCTTGCTTGCGGTTCTCTGCACTCGAAAGTCCCGAGTGCGCTCGTTCTAACGATTGGCGGTTGTTCCCCTCAAAATGGAATCCAGCGGTCTAAGCACGAGCGTTTGCTGGCGTGGTGGGGGCTTCCCGCGGCGCGCTGCGCGTGGGCAGCGGCCTTGAAGATGAAGCGGTGGGGTCCCTCGGAACAGGGGCTGGTACTCAGGCGTGGAGGGGCATTTCAGCCCTAATTTGTGGCCGGACATTGATATTATAAACTATTGTATAATTGTGGTTTGTTTAACGGAATGCATTATATGCTTGTAATCGCACAGCAGCATTTGCTTGTAATTGCACAGCATAATATGCTTGTACTTGCACAGCACAATAAGCTTGTAATGGTCACAGATAGGGTGAAGGGCTATGGCGACGCCGAACGAAAAACTGGCTGAATCCCTCGATGTGCTCAAGGCGCTTCAGGAGGGCGGGAGACGTGTGTTCCGGTCCGACGACCTGAGCCGTGTTCATCGTGAACGCCTCGTCGAGAACGGTTTTCTGCAGGAAGTGATGAAGGGCTGGCTGATCTCCTCCAGCCCGACCGCGCGCAAGGGCGACAGCACGCCGTGGTATGCCTCGTTCTGGGAATTCTGCGCGCGCTACTGCAACGAGCGTTTCGGCGAGGAGTGGCACCTTTCGCCGGAGCAATCGCTTTGCCTGCACGGCGAGAAAACGGTCATCCCGACCAGGTTGTGGTGAACAGCCCGAAGGGCACGAACCACACGATCGAGCTTCTGTTCGGCACGTCGCTCTACGACCTGAAGGTGTCGGAGATGCCGGCGGCAGCGGATCTCGTGGTGAGGGACGGCTTGCGGCTTTTCTCGCCGGCGGCGGCGCTGGTGAGGGTGGCGGAATCCTTCTTCTCGCGCAATCCGGTCGAGACGCAGGTGGTGCTCGCCAGCCTCGCCGACGCCTCGGACCTGCTGCGCCTTCTGCTGAACGGCGGCCACTCCGCGAAAGCGGGCTATCTCGCCGGAGCGTTCCGCCACACCGGCCGCCCCGAGCTTGCGGACGAGATCATCAGCACGATGAAGAGCGCGGGCTACGATGTGCGGGAAAGCAATCCCTTCGAGGCCGGGCAGATATTCGGCACGCCGCGCCCCGCGGCGGCGCCCATCGTCGGGCGCATGCAGATGATGTGGGAATCGATGCGCGGAAGCGTTATCGAGACTTTCCCGAAAGCGCCGGGACTGCCGAAAGACAAAGATGCCTATCTGCGTTTCGTCGATGAAATCTATCAAAGCGACGCCTATCACTCGCTGTCCATCGAAGGATATTCCGTCACGCCGGCACTGATCGATAGGGTGCGGGGAGGAGGCTGGGACCCGGACCATCACGAGGATGACCGCAAGAGCCGCGACGCGCTGGCGGCGCGCGGATACTGGCAGGCGTTCCAGATCGTGAAAGAATCCGTCGAGAAAGTGATCGCGGGAGACAATCCGGGCGCGCTGGTGCGCGCGGCACACAAGGACTGGTACCGCGAATTGTTCCAGCCCTGCGTCGCGGCGGGCCTGATCGAAGCCGGCGCGCTGGCCGGATACCGGAACAAGCCGGTCTATCTGCGCACGTCGCGCTATGTGCCGCCGCGGTGGGAGGCGGTGCGCGACGCCATGCCGGCGCTGTTCGATCTGCTCGAAAAAGAAACGGAGCCGGCGTGCGCGCCGTGCTCGGGCACTGGCTGTTCGGCTATATCCATCCGTATCCGGACGGCAACGGGCGCATGGCCCGCTTCCTGATGAACGTGATGCTGGCTTCGGGCGGCTATCCGTGGACGGTCATCCGCGTCAAGGATCGCAACGCCTACTTAAGCGCGCTGGATAGCGCCAGCATCGACATGGATATCAAACCGTTCTCCGCGTTCGTGGCAGAGCGCGTGCGGTGGTCGCTTGAGCAACACGATCTGAAATTTCCGGCGCCGGAAGAGAAATACAATTTCTGACCGCGAGGTTGTCGTCTTCTGGGGACAGGACGGAAAAACGCGCATGCGCTGCGCCATCAGCAGAGAAGCGCTGGACGATCATTTCCAGGGCGACGACAAGGACAAGCTGGAAGTATTCAGGGCGAACCGGCGTGCCATCGAGCAGGAAGCGCGGCGCAAATATCTTGCCGGCGGCACGGAACCGGACGGGTCCGTTCTCATTCGCACTGGAGACCTGTGACACCAATAGCGAAGACCCCCTCGGCAAAGAAGAAAAAAAGTACCGCTCTGTACCAGAAGCGCGCGGTGTGCTGCATGCCTTTCAGAAGAAATCAAAGCACGGCATCGCCACGCCGAAGAGCGTCATGGACCTTGTGAAACAGCGCCTGCAGCGTGCCATCGAAATCGACCAGAAGCGGGAGAAATAGCGATTCCAAAACGTGAACATCATTACACCTTCAGCCGTGGAAACGTTTTCGCCGATTTGGGCCTGCCGAATCCGGAGGAGGCCTTCGCCAGAGCCGAGCTTACCCACGAGATCACCGTGCTCATCCAGGACAAAGGACTGACCCAGGTGCAGTCTGCCAAACTGCTGGGCATCGATCAGCCCAAGGTATCCGCCCTCATCCGTGGGCGTCTCTCCGGCTTCTCGCTGGAGCGCCTGATGCGCTTCCTGCTGATGCTCGGCCAGGACATCAAAATCACCGTGCAAGCTTGCCCGCGATCCCGGTACCAGGCTCGGGTTCACGTCGCATAGCGCTCCCGGCGAGGCGCACTCAGGTCTAGATTCAGCGTTGGTAACGTCTTTGCGGCGTTGGGATTCTGCTACACGCGTGTCAAGACGCACAAATCGCAAGGGCTCCGGTGCTGCTATTCTCGGCTCCGCAATGGATCGAGATCCTGTCGCCTGGCGAATTGATAAGCGCGCTGCGAAAGCGGGCTGAGTCTCACTTTCGGGACGCACCCGTTAGCTGTTAAACGATCGGAGCCGCGAAGCACGCTGCGATCGAGAAACTCCGAATGATTTCTTGAAAGCTCTGCTGAGGTTGACCGAATATCGCAGCGAGCGAGTCTTTTACAAATCACGCAGCCAGCGGCGTCTGATAGAGGGCCCCGACAGTGTGGTTGCCATCGAAACGAGCCGAGATTGGCGACTGGTCGTGACGCGGGCGGATCGGGCGTTCGCCCTTCCCGTGAGGTATGCGTGCGATGGTGGTTGAAGTAGGTCCCGAAATCGAGCAGTTTGTCTTCCAGATCTGCCGTCGTCCAGAACAACATGTGATCTAAATACTCGCGTCGAAGGGTGCCGATTAGTCTTTCCACGAACGGATGGGACAGTGGAACGTAACGGATGGACTTGATTTCTGTCACCTCCAGTACCCGCAAATTGGCTTGCCACTGCTGGAACCGATAGAGCGGATCGTTGTCGGAGCTGAAGTACTTCGGCAACCCGCGATGCCCTCGAATGGCGCGGTTGAACATCCCACAGAGTGCGACGCCATCGACCGTGCCCGCGTGGACGCCGAACCCAATGATCCGGCGCGTGTATTTGATCCATGACGACCAGGACCAGTGGGTCCGCAGCGTGGCCGACTCGCACCGAAACAGATCTATGCTCCAGAGGCTGTCTTTCACGTGGCCCAGGAACGTCAGCCAACAGGGACCCCCGGAGCCTTGTCCCAGCCGGTGGTGATAGGCGAGAATCCTCGAACCACGTCCTTGTCGATGGGGATGTCGAACGCCAAGGCGATCTGTTCGGCGATTCGCGGACAGCCCCAGTTGGGATTACGCTGCTTCAGGCGTCGGGTGAACGGTTCCGAAAGCAAAAAGGATTGAACGGCCACCAGGTCTGACAGAGGGTGTGAGATGACGAAATGCACAACACAAACTGGCTACGTCAATCCCAACGGCCAGGTTACGATCGCAACACTGGCCCGGAACCGACCACATGCAGTACACCTATCTCGCCTGATCATCTCCCTTGAGTCGGTTCTAATCCAGCGGCACGGCGCAAATTTACCCGCAAACTGTTTCCAGCTCGTCAGCCAGTACTTCATCGGTGATAAGGTGGTTCACCAGTCCGCGCCTGATCAGTTCGTATACTGCGGCTGCGCGCTTCTTTCCTGCGCTCACCACCACTACACCTGGGGGGCCTTTCAACGGGTCCTTTGCGCGGCGGGCACACAACTCTAGATGGTCCAACTGGAGCCCTGTCCAACTGTCCTGCACCTTATCCAGGTCTTCACACTGAGCACGCGTCAAATTATCCTTCGGGATGCAGACCCCCCCAACCTCGGCCGCAAGCAACGACTTGAGATCATGATAGCTAACGCTCAGATGGTCGAAGAGTACTCCGCGACCGAAGCCCGGCGCTTTCACTCGAGCCAACCGAAGTCAGGATCATGTCAAGATTCATAGCCTTAGGTATCGACCTCGACGAACGAGCCACCGCGCGTCCTTTTGTGTGTGGCCCGAATATCTGGTGATACGCCTTCACCAGCTGGATTAAACTCCAAACTCCTCTCTCTCGTGACTTTGGAATTCGTCGGGGACAAACGCGGGCACCATCGCCAGGGAGAAGCGTCATACCCCGATCTGTTGGCGAGGAGGCCAAGGTCCCTGGCAAGGTTTGAAGACGAGAAACTTGAGGGGGCCTCACCCAACGGTTCGCCGCTAAGCGGAATGAATTCGATGCGCTCGTTGCTCTTCCAAGGAAGGGAACAGTGCATCTCGCGAATCCCTGCAACCACAGCCTCAAGCGTCCCGCCCCAGGTGAGGCCACAAGACGTCGAGCGCAGCATTCGAGAACGGACCAGCGGCGCGGCCAGTATCCCCAGCTTTTTCAATCGCTGACGTTCTTCCCGTTCGTCACCACACCGAAATACTCGCAACGATACTTTCGCTGCCTCTGCAGGACGACCACGCACGGAGTTTCCGCTTTCACCTCAAGGTCCTGCCTTTTGAGACGCTTCAGGACTTCTTCCATGGTTTCGCGCGCCACTCTTTGCTCCGCAAAGGTGGTGTGAACCTCCAGGTACTTATCAACACGTGCCTGTTTCAAGTGCCGCGACACCGCAACCGCGCTTATTCCAAGTTGGGCCGCGATTTCCGCCAGCCTATTTGCCTTCTCCGGCCAGAGCAGCAGGCTGCCAGCATCTCGATATTTCGCTCTTCCGGACGCTTGTGAACCATGCCTCACCTCCGCGGCATTAATTTCGACAAATCAACCACATGAAATTCACACCAAAAACAGAATGGAAATACCTTTCTAACAATGAATGAAATTTATATCAAATAGAGAAATATATTTCAACCCAGGGTCATCTCTCCCGAAAGCTGGGGACGGGTAATCTTCGGGTTTGCTCGAGCCTCGTACTTCGCAGGGCTCCCCTCCCAGCATTGTACCTCTGGTGGTTCTTCCGCACCGCTCGCCATAGCGGCAAGGGAGTGTGGGGTATGTGGGGTGCTGGTGGTTCGAAGCCCGCGCCAAAAGCCGGCGCGTTGGCGTCGGCGCGGAAAGCTCTGGATGCACTGCGGCTGGCGCTGAGGCTGCCCCGCGAACAGTGTGATGACCCGCTAGAGCGTCTGGAGCTCTATCTCTTAACACTGATCGACATCCTCGAAGGTGTAGCAGTCGATACCTCTTCGGACGGGCTGGAACAACCTGTCGGGCATCCGACCGCTCACAACCTGCGAATCCAGTCTAAGCCTGATGGTTCCGGCGTGGTTTCGATTGACGCCAAGGCGTCTTTTCATTTGTCGGCGGGCCTGAAGGAGTTGCTCGAATTCCTCGCAGCCGACGGATCTTCCGGCGAGGACTCGCTCGTCCCGTGGAAGTCGCGCATGGTTGTGCAGATGTGGCTGCAAAAGACCCGCGGGAGGGAGTTTACCCGCGGCTATGTGAACAAACGAATCGGCGACTTGCGGGACCGGCTGGAGGCCGAAGGATTCAGTCGTGAATACGTGCAGTCTCACCCGGTCAAGGGTGTCCGTTTCGCTTTGCGCCGAGGCGGGCCTACTTCGCCAGAGCCCAGTGCAACTCGGCCTCGGTGAGCGGAAGTGATTTTGCGGCGGTGATCGCCGGGGCTCTGCGAACTTGCAGGTGATACTGGCTACAAGAAAGGCACGCTCATGGTTCTGTGGTTTCGCAATGCTGAAGGCGAGTTCATCAGCGCAGCCCTTCGAGTCGTCGATCAACGTCTTGCCGTCCCTGCTGGGGTGCGCGCGCGACGTTGCAGCCGGCGACGCCACGCGCATCGTGCCCTTCCGCTCTGGCGCTGCCGTTCAGTGGGTTCTCATCGCCGGGCATGCGTTGCGCGTGCGCGTCAATGGTCTGCCCATCGACGCGTTCGGCTTGCGAGTGCTTGCTCACAAAGACGAGATTTCTGTTCCTGGCTTGGGCTCCGTGTACTACTCGACGGAAACGCCCGCAGAAGTCGTTCCGTTCGCGGGCAGTGCCAAGCCAGCGGGCTGTGGACGGTGCCCGGCAGCCGATCTTGCCCAGCCAGCCCAGTGTGTGCTGTCCGAGCTGCCAAGTATGGCATCACGAATTCGATGACCTCAAGTGCTGGACATATGCCAAGCAATGTTCATGCTGCAGTTCCACGACCGATCTTGACGCGGGATTCAGCTGGGTCCCTGAGGAGAACTAACCCTGTGGCAATCGACAAACCTCATCACGTCGTCATCGTTGGGTTCGGGGCGATCGGTGGGTTCCTTGCGCTCCTTGCGGCGCGCATGAGGCAGATCGTGCACCTCACCCTAATTGA
>CAVRMO010000004.1:0-89477 GCA_963722405.1 uncultured Acidobacteriaceae bacterium | reverse complement strand
CTACCACATGGTGGTACCCAGCGGTCGGAGCTTAAACGCTCCGGCTTTTTTTCTGTATGCCGAGCATGTTCGACAGCTGGGAGGTGCAAGTCCTCGTGCAGCGAAGCTAGCTGCAAATCCAGTCGGAGAGAGTCCGATCCGTGGAAATCATCCAGTTGCCACGGTAGTCATATCCAGCGTCAGTATCAGGTGACTGTTCTGGCGAAAGCCTGGAAGTAAAAGTCCTTGCGGGCAAAGCGAGAGCCGAGTCCGATCCGTCAGGAGGGCGAACAAATCGGCAGGTTGTAGCGCAAGCGAACTGTAGTGAAGCTCCGAAATCACCTCCCCACGGGAAACGGATTTGTGGGATTGATGAGAAAGCCGAGTTTTTGAGGATTGGGCGAAGGCCGCGTCGGTGGCGAAGGAACTGGATGAGTGCAGCCACAGATTTCTCTGGAGTCAAAGAAGGCGACATGTCGATAAGGATTTGCAGTGAAAGCACGGACCCACTGGCGGGCGGCCTAGGCGCTCCCGCACAGCTGAGGCGTTTCGTATAACCGCAGAGGCGGGAAGTCGGAATGTGCTTGCCAGTGGCTCGGATGGGGTCGATTAAGTGTTGATGGATCGGGACACTATAACCCGGACCGGAGCGAGGACCCCTGGGGTAGGGCGAGAGCCCAAACGGTGGCATGGGTCAAGGGTCATCCTCCCGGCTCAGAACGGGACTCCGGATGTCACTCCGCGGCCATGCGAAGGGTGGATGCAAACCGACAAAGCGATCGTGTATGCCGGGAGCAGGCTTTAGCGAGCGCAATGAAGGAAAGGCGCCAACTGACATACCGGCCTTGAAGCCGTACTGGGGAAAACCCACCGTACGGCATTTTAGAGGGGGCAATGGAAACAACGGCATCATTCGAAGCCCGTCAAGCGCCTTTGCCCTACTCGACTACCCAACCTGATGGAGGTGAAGGGTTAGCGAAGCGAAGGGCGAAATAACACTCGCCGCGAGGCGGGGCCTAAAAGAAGCGTGGAGCAAAGACGCGAGCCGATGAACAATTCACCGGATAGGAGGCCTACAGTGAGGGGCGAGCGGGCCAATGACCGCGAAGCCCATATCCATCAAGCGCACTGGTGGTAAATCCGGCGGTTGCGAGGAAGGCGGTCGAGATTACCTCGGGAGGTCTGCGGCATGTCACAAAACGTGACTGAGGGTGAAGCAATTCACTCTGACCGTGCCGCAGAAGTCAGCAGAGGGCGTAGTACTCCAAAAGAGCGGAGGAAGGCCCGAACGGTACCCCGCAAGGGGAATAAAGGGAGCGGTCAGTAAGCAGCGCGATCTCAGGGGCGACAGGCGGCAGAAATAACCAATATTGTTTGGCCTTCCGGAAGCAGGGAGGGATGAAGCCCCGAGGGGCGTCCACGAAGGGACCGAATCGCCACCTGGCGACGCACGATGCAGAACGCCCGGCTGTTCACACGTAGCTCAACCCGCCGAACCGCCGTATGCGGACCCGCATGTACGGTGGTGTGGGAGGGGAGGACGGGCGACCGTCCCCCTATCCCGATGCTGTTGGATCGTGCGGGGGCAAACCGCTCGAGGCACGGGCAGCCTGCCCCGACCAACTATCGCCATCGAAGGATCGCCGAGGATCGCACGCGTAAATGTATGGAAACATTACCGCTATTCGCTCGTAGCGTTACTATGAAGGAAACAATTTAGAACATTAGCGCAAGGTTTTGCACATGTGTGCCTTCCGCACCTTGCGCGCACGTTGTAAGCATGACGCTTGCTGAATCTCGCAACGGAATGGCAATTGCAGATGTAGTTAGCGCTGAAGTATGGGAATGCGCGTCCTTCGTCGAAGACCGTGATTTGCGATCGATGCGATTCGCACCGAGCCACCAACCACTAATGCCCAATCTCTACAACCGCTCAGCGGAGGACTGAATTGAAGAAAACTTTGAAAATGCTCACCCTGTTCGCCATGTTCGCCATGCTGTCGACGTCCCTGCTGTATGCAAACGTCACAGTTGGAACGTACGACAACGGCAACTGCTATCCCTTCTTGTGTAATGACAGCGGGACAAACGTAGGCACAACGATGGACTACCAGCAGGCGTATTCTCACAGCGCCTTTTCCGGTGCCATCACTATCACCAACCTCGAATTTTCATATGCCGCGCAGTTTGGCGGCAGCAGCGTAATGATCGACGGCAACTACGGCATCTGGCTGGGCACCTCAGCCAATCCGTTCAACGCACTGAGTCCGAATCAGGTTGCGAACCGGTCGGCGGACTGGACACTCGTAGATTCCTTGACCGTGTCGGGCAACGGCTGCAACTTCAATGCGCTCTGCACCATTAACCTCACCACTCCATTCACGTACAACCCCGCGAATGGCGACCTGCTGTTTGAGGTGATTGCATCGAATCAGGCCAACATCCCCAACGGCAGCGGCAACGGCTATCTCGAGGCTGACAGCACGGGTTCGGTGATGGCGAGAAATTACTGCATTGGTGCTTCAGACTGCGCCGTTGGTGTCCTGGACAGCGTCGGACTGGTCACGACCTTCAGCACTGGCACCACCACCCCTGAGCCCGGCACTCTGGTGATGTTTGGCTCTGGCCTGCTGGGACTGGCGGGTATGATTCGCCGCAAAATGATGCTGTAACCTCCATATACCACAATGTGGGACTTGATGGCCGGAGTGTAAACGCTCCGGCCTTTTTCTGTTTAGAGACCAGAGTCATCTCCTGCCGCGACCGGCCGCGGCACATCTGTGGACGCTTTTCCTCCGCCTACGAACTGGTATTGGTTAGCTACTGATCGCTTCTTGTTACACTCAGTCACGTCGCAAACGAACCTCACGGACCGCATCTTTTTCACTGTGCATCTCGCGCTGACGGCGTTGCTGTGTGCACAATCGCCGCACGTAGCGCACTGGCCGTGGTATGTCGCATGGAATCTGCTGGCGATGGCGGCGATGGTGCTTCTCGCGAGCAGGCAGCGTGACGGTTGGCTTTGGGAGTTCGCGCACGACTGGCTTCCGGCAGTTTTTTTCTTCACAGTTTTCGAGGAAGTGGCGTTTCTGTCGCTGGCGATTCGCAGCACGTGGCAGAATCCCTATCTCGTTGAGTGGGAGTCGGCTCTCTTCGCAGTTTCACCGGCTGAATGGCTGCATCGCTGGTCGTCACCGTGGTCCAGCGAGCTACTGGAGTTCGGCTATTTGAGCTTTTATCCGCTATATCCCGTAGTCGCAGGAGTGCTGTGGTTGCAGCGGCGCCAGCCGAGCTATGCGGGGGCTTTCGTCGCCTGACGGATGGGCTCAGCGTGGGCTACGTTGTCTGCTACGTCACGTACCTGCTGTTTCCCACGCGCAGTCCATCTCATAATGCAGCACAAGACGCGCCGGTCACGGGCGCGGCGGCAAAGGGCCTCTTTCATTCGATTGTCGGATGGCTGCAGTGCAATGCGGGAGTGCACGGCAACGCTTTTCCCAGTGCGCATATCATGTTGGCCTTCACCGTACTGGTGTTTGTCGGCCGCTACTTTCCGCGCTACGCGCCGTGGCTGCTGCTGTGCGTCCTGCTGATGTGTGCCGGCGCGGTGTACGACGGTTATCACTACGCGGTCGATGTGATCGCGGGAGCGGTAGTGGGGATGGCGGTCGGTGTGGGGTTTCGTGGGGAGAAAGAGAATGGCAGGGAGCAACCAACCGATCCTCCGGGCAACAGAAAACCCTCCCATCGTGGGAAGGCAATCCTGGTTTAACTGTTGCAGTGTAAAGACTTACGCCTTGACGATCTTGCCGCTGCGGAGGCAGGAGGTGCACACGCGCATGCGCTTGTTGCCCTGTGCGGTTTTGGCCTTCACCGGGCGCAGGTTGACACTCCAGCGCCGCTTGGTGACGTTGTGCGCGTGACTGATGTTATTGCCGGACTGCGGCCCTTTGCCGCAAACTTCACAAACTTGTGCCATGACTTACTCCAGAAGATTCCCGCGGTGCGGGGCGAAACTTTGATTATACCGGGATAGTCCTTATTCCGGCAAGGCGCGGGACGTGCCGGTCCACGTGATGTCTGCCTGCACCGACGCCGTGGAGAAACCTAAGGTCAGCGACGGGGTTTGCATAGAACGTCGAAGTGAAGGCGCACGGCGCCCCACCGATTGAAGATTTCTTCTGCTGTCGGAGCGTTCGCGGTTTACTCCGCCGGCTGATGTTATTTGCCCCGGGTTGCATCGAATCCCGGTCGACCTCGTCTACTCATATATAGGCCGAGGAGCATTCTTGAAAACTTCTGAGGTATTGCAAGCCTGGGCAACCATCTTGTCGGGCCGAACTCCCGCATTGTCGATCGAGATCACTCGCGAATGTCCACTGCGGTGCCCGGGCTGCTACGCCTACGAAGAGGACCACCTGGGCATACCGGGGATCACCCTGCGTCAACTCTCCGACTACAAAGGCAGCGCGCTGGTGCAAGGGGTACTCCGCCTGGTCGAGGAGCACCGCCCGATGCATGTGTCGCTGGTGGGAGGCGACCCACTGGTGCGTTATCGCGAGTTGGAAGAGCTCCTGCCTGAGTTGGACCGTCGTGGCATTCATGTGCAGCTCGTGACCAGCGCTTTTCGCCAGATTCCGGCGCGTTGGAATGCACTGTCGCGCCTGACCGTGGCGGTGTCGGTTGACGGCCTGCAGCCGGAACACGATGTGCGGCGCAAGCCCGCGACTTATGAGCGCATTCTGAAAAGCATCGCCGGCGCGAAGGTCACGATTCACTGTACAGTCACCGGCCAGATGATGGAGCGGCCGGGCTACCTCGAAGACTTCGTCCGCTTCTGGAGTGAGCGTGAGGAGACGGAACGAATCTGGATCAGCCTGTTCACGCCGCAGCAAGGAGCGGTGGGTCCGGAAATCCTGACGCCGGATGAGCGGCGAAGAGTTGTCGAGGAGTTGCAGCGCTTGCGAGTTACTTATTCTGTGCTTGCAATGCCTGCCAGCTTGATCGAAGAGTTTCGTCGTCCGCCGGCTTCCCCGAAGGATTGTATCTTCGCCCGCACCACGCTCTCGGTGTCAGCTGACCTGAAGACGCGCATCACGCCGTGCCAGTTTGGAGGCACGCCTGACTGTTCGCAATGTGGCTGCATCGCGAGCATGGGGCTGGCGGCCGTGGGACATCATCGCGTGCTGCCCAGCGTCACAGCCGGACAACTCTTTCAGCTTTCGGAGTTGATTGGAAAGGGAGTAAACCGGTTGTGCTCGATCGGTCAGCCGGGAGAGACGGCGGATCTCCCGGAATCTGCGCAAGACCGGGAAGCCGCGTGACGCGGGAACGACGGTCAACGATCTCGAGCGACTAGCGGGGCCGCATATCGGTCAGCGCCCACTCGATGCGGTCCACTTCTTCGCGAATCACGCGGATCGCCTGCTGGTGGCCGGGATGCGGTACCGGCACAATGGCTTCCACGGCGTGACGGATCTTGTGGTTCCGGTCCCAGATCAGGTTGATCTTCTCCGAGGCCTGCATGCGGTTCTGGTAAATGCCCCTAACCAGCTTGGTGGCCATCCAGGCGAACGCGAGTCCAAACATCATTTCGATAGGCAGGCGGTCGGTAGCTCCATCGAAATCGAAGAACGCGAGCCGATAGACGGCTTCACCGAGACCGAGGGAAGCGAAGATCACTCCCAGCCCAATCAGTGCGAGCGTCAGGCGGTCGAAGGGCCGAAGTTCCAGAGACGGTTGATTACTGCTACGGTTTTGCATGACGCGCGGTGTCCCCCAACGGATTTGTAAAGGTGAGAAACCTCTATTGTGCTACAAGTGCGGGCACTTGTGTACAGTCGGCGATTTTTTCACAAACAGCGGGTTGGGAGACAGCTAGCCTGAATTGATATATGGGTTACATGCGAGCGTGCAGGTCCCACGAGAATGTGGCGCCAGCTTTGTCGTAGGCCTCGCGCAACAAAGCATGCCGCCGGATAACTTCGTCCGCCTCGATCCATCGTCCGTAGGTTTTTTCGGCGAAAGGGCCGGAAGAACCTTCGGAAAAGGTCCAGTCAAACTGGCGTTTAAAGGTGTCAAAGTCAGCCCGGGGAAGTATTTTCCGGATGGCGGGCTGGAGCGGCCGCAACTGGGGGGCTTGCAGCCGAGTCGAGGCAGCACTTCATGCTCGAACACCGGCATCTTGTCGGTGTAAGTGGTTTGGTTCAAGAGTTTGAAACGGCTGTAGCCGAGGTTGAGCAGGCGGTCCAGCAGTTTGTCCTCCATGCCGTGTGAGAAATCCACCGACAGGTAAGGTGGCAGCGCGATCTTCGACAGCGACTCAAGGCAATATATAAGTCATTGCCCTGGAAATCGATCTTGATGTAGTAGGGAACACCGTATTGTTGGATAACGGCCGACAGTGGCGCAGAGGAAACTCGCCCGGTTTCGACGATCTGCAGCCCGCGCAGAGGAGGCAACGTCGGGCGAGAAGGAGCTTTGTGAGCCGTTGGCCACCAGGTGGAAATCGGCGTTCCTCGCCGCTGGCGCGATTACCAGATTGAGCACGGCGAGTTTGCCGGCCTCGATCTCGCGAGCGAAGCGTCGCCTGGGGGCGTCAGTGAGATGGGGATTAGCTTCGATCGCAATCACCCAGAAGCCACAGTGGAGATAGAAGGCGGTGTCACTGCCATCGTTCATGCCTACGTCAATAATGAAATTGCCTTCACGCCGGAATGGCGCCGGGCCTGCGTCTTTAAGACGCAGCTCTGCTAGTACACGTTCTGCCCTCGTCGCAAGGATTCGCCTGCGTACCCGAGGGACGACGATCGTAAGAGAGCCATAACACTGCACACTCCAATCTTTATGACGTTCTTGTCAGTGGCTAAGAACAAGCCCGTCGTGGCGGAAGGGCAGCTGCAAATTCAGAGGTGGCAGGTGATAGGTGAGGGTGGGCCGATGCCGCTTTCCGGCAAAATCGCGACGAAGTAGAGAGATCGTAGCACAAAAATAAGCGCGATGTCGCCCGCGTATCCTGTGGATTCCTCGGGCGTACTGCACTGGTCAGTGCGCTTGGTAGCATTCCGGCAACAATTGGCAGAGCAGGGGGTATCGCGGGCCACTAAGAGTTGATTTGATGCCGTTGCCGAGATAGACTTTCGGGCACCTGTAGAACAGAACTGTGGGGCGAAACTCCGATTTGATGGAGGTAAGTACCGGTATGCCCATTGGTTGCAAACCAGAGGGTTCGATAGACCTCCGCATGAGAACCCCAACCTTGAACCACTTGCGAGGAGACTCAAGATGGACTTTGGAGCAAGATTTCGGAAGCTGACCTTGGGCACGTTCGCAGCCGCGAGTTTCTTCGCAGGCGGAAGTGCTTCGCACGCGCAGGTGGTCACAGGTACGTTGGGGCAGGCTGACGCCACTACCACCATTAACGGCAAACAGATTCCGCCACCACCTGCGAAGTTTGGCGGCGTAATCAAGGAAACCGCCAAGGACTCCACGTCATGGTGGCCGCCACGCGTGGTGCCACCCAAAGGCGCGCCCAATGTGCTCCTCATCATGACCGACGACCAGGGCTATGGGGTGCCGGGCACCTTTGGCGGCGTCATTCCGACGCCGAATTTGGACCGCATCGCCAAGTCGGGGCTGCGCTACATCCAGTTCCACTCCACGGCGCTGTGCTCGCCGACGCGGGCGGCGCTCATCACCGGCCGTAATCATCACTCAGTCGGTTTCGGTGTGATTGGCGAATTGTCCACCGGCTACCCCGGCTATGACTCCGTCATCGGGCAGGATAACGCTACCGTCGCCGAGATCCTTAAGGAAAATGGTTACGCTACTTCGTGGTTCGGCAAAGACCACAACACGCCGGGCTTCACTTACAGCACCACTGCCGGGCCCTTCGACCAATGGCCGATCGGCATGGGCTTCGAGTATTTCTATGGCTTCCTGGGCGGCGAGACCGACCAGTGGACGCCCTACCTCTTCCGCAACACAGAGGCGGTGTATCCATGGGTCGGCAAGAAAGGCTATAACCTCACAACGGACCTGGCCGACGATGCCATCCGCTACTTGCGTGACCTGAACGCGGCTGCCCCTGACAAGCCGTTCTTCCTCTATTACGTCCCCGGCGGCTCACACTCGCCGCATCAGCCAACCCAGGAATGGATCGACAAATTCCACGGCAAGTTCGACATGGGCTGGGAAAAGATGCGCGAGCAGATCTTTGAAAACCAGAAGAAGCTGGGCGTGATTCCGCCGAACACAACGTTAACGCCCTGGCCGGATGGACAGGCGGAGTACGGTGGTGCCAAGCTACCCAAATGGGACTCGCTTAACGCAGCGGAAAAGAAGATGTACGCCCGCGAGGCTGAGGTCTTTGCAGCCTATACCGCCTACACTGACTACGAGATCGGCCGCGTGATTTCAGAAGTCGAGAAGATGGGTAAGCTCGACAATACGCTGATTATCTACATCGACGGCGACAACGGAACCAGCGCGGAAGGCAGCGTGTATGGCACCTTCAACCAGTACACCGCATACAACGGCATCATCAATATGCCGATGGTTAAGCCCGTTCTGGCGATGAACGCATTGCACTATAACGATTGGGGCTCCGACAAGACCTACCCGCATATGTCAGTCGCCTGGTCCTGGGCATTCGATACGCCGTTCAAGTGGACCAAGCAGGTGGCATCGCATTTCGGAGGCACCCGTCAAGGGCTGGCCATTTCCTGGCCTGGCCATATCACGGACGTGGGAGGCATTCGCACCCAGTTCCACCATGTGATTGATATTGTTCCAACCATCCTTGAAGCTGTCGGCGTTCAGGCACCGGACATGGTCAACGGCATCCCGCAGAAGCCAATCGAAGGCGTGAGCATGCTTTACACGTTTGACTCAGCCAATGCCAGTGCGCCGTCCAAACGCGACACCCAGTATTTTGAGATGGTCGGCAACCGCGCTATCTATCACGATGGCTGGGTAGCAGCTACCACGCCGCCCGCTCCGCCCTGGGAGCTGGGAACGACGGCGATGCCGCCCCTCGACCAGTACAAGTGGGAGCTTTACCACATCGCAGACGACTATTCGGAATCCAACGACCTCGCGGCCAGCAATCCTGACAAGCTGAAGGAAATGCAGGCGCTGTTCCAGAAAGAGGCGGAGGACCACCAGGTCTTACCGCTGGATAACTCGGGGTTCGTGCGCGCGCTTACGGCGCGACCGAGCGCTATCGCCGGGAAAACGGTTTTCACCTACACCGGTGAGAATGCCAACATTCCAGATGGCAATGCCCCCAACGTGCTGGGCAAGGACTTCACCATCACCGCCGAGGTGACGATCCCGAGTGGAGGCGCGGAGGGCGTGGTCGTAACCGAAGGTGGAATGATCGGCGGCTATGGCCTCTACCTGAGCCATAGCTTCAATTGGTGGCTCAAGAGCGACCTATTCAAGAAAATCGGCTGGGGTTTGTTAGTTCTCGGGCTTCTGCTGATCTTGGTCGGCAATGCCGGACGGTGGAGAAAACGCTTCGGCTACGTGATGTTGCTCATCGCCGCATTGGGACTGCTCATGGTGTTTGCTACCGATATCTTCGGATTCGGCAGAGGTAGGCCTATCTTCGTTTACAACATGCTGGACCTGGAGCGGTTCCGGTGGAGAGGCTCTGCGCTTGGCGAGGGCAAGCACACCATAGTCTTCGACTTCAAATACGATGGCCCCGGCGTCGGCAAGGGCGGTACCGGCGTGCTGACCGTGGATGGCAAAGAGGTCGACCGCAAGTCGATGGAGCACACCATTCCGTTCCTCATGCCCGCCGACGAGAGTTTCGACGTGGGGCTCGATACCCGTACGCCGGTGGACTTTACCTACGATTGTCCTTTCCGCTTTACAGGGGCAATCGACAAACTGACATTTAACCTCGGCAAGTCGCAGTTATCGGCCGAAGATCAGAAGAAGCGGGACGACGCCATAGCCAGAGCCAACAACTAGGCGGCCAGACGACACACGCGCTGCCGGTTGGCATAGGTGCAAAGACCGACATCGGCGGGAAGGAGCCACATCACGAGCACGGGCATTCACTGGTTGGAATCGGTGATCACAAACGTCCAGAAGCTGACCGTCATGGCGCTGGCGGCAATGCTCATGGTGGTGATGCTACTGTCCACGGTTCACCTGGGCGTACTGATTGGCGAGGAAATTCTGAAGCCGCCTAAGTGGCTGATTCCGGTACAGGGCCTTCTGGAAATTTTTGGCTACTTCCTCCTGGTACTGATCGGGGTTGAGTTGCTGGAGACACTGAAAGCCTATGTGAGGAAAGACGTCATTCACGTGCGCGTAGTGCTGGAAGTTGCGCTGATCGCCATGGCGCGAAAGGTTATCATTGAAGAACCCAACACAGTGCCGGGCGTGACCTTGTTCGGAATCGCTGCCCTGATTCTCGCGTTAGGCATTGCGTTCTTCTTCGAACGCCAGGCGAAGCGCGAGACTGGTCACGGAATTTTGTGAGTTGCGGCGCGCAAGTTAGAGATTTGAGTAGAAGAACAGACAACCATAAGAGGAAAAAGAATGAGGAAGATGAGAACGAAATTTGCATTTGGCGCGATGCTGCTCTGCATCGCATCGACCATTGCCGTTGGCCAGCAGGTGTCGGTCAACTATGACCACAACACGAGCTTCGCGCAGTATCACACCTACGCCTGGGGCTCGAACAATAAGAACCAGGTGCGCAACTCGATTCTCGCGCAGGTAGCGCAGCAGGACATCAACAGCGCCATGCAGGGCAAGGGTTTCCAGTTAGTGCAGGAAAGCCAGAATCCCGACATTATCCTGACCGCCAGCGGCGGCGAACGGGAGCAGACCTCCTACAGCGCGTGGGGCATGCGCGGCATCGGAGGCGGCATGGGTGGGATCAGTCCCGAGCAGAACGTCGAAGCGACGCTCGTGGTCAGCCTCTATGACGCCAAGGCGCAGTCGCTGATCTGGCGCGGTATTGCGCAGAACACGCTGAACAACAACGGCAACAAGAACCAGGAGATGGTCGAGAAGGCCGTCACCAAGATGTTCAAACAGTGGCCGAAGTAGCCGCACGTTAGCGACCGAAAGTGTGATGGATGAAGACCAGGACACTGGCGATGGGGTCAGCGGCGATTGAGGCGGCCACAGGTGTCGCGTTGATCGCCGCTCCTGATCTGGTCGCGCGGATTTTACTGGGCACAGGCCTTTCAGGCAGCGGGGTGGCCGTAGCCCGCGTAGCGGGGGTCGGCCTGCTCGCGCTGGGAATAGCATGCTGGCCGGGCGGCGATGACGCCACGCCGCACGCCACTCGCGCCCTGTTCGTGTACAACCTGCTGGCGGGACTTTATCTTGGGTATCTACGCGTGGGCGGGGGCTTTACCGGCTTCCTGCTCTGGCCGGCATGTGCCCTGCATGTTGTGCTTGGCGTGCTGTTTGCGCCCGGCGCCCTGGGTTCGAACCGGTCTGTACAGAAATAAACGTCGCTGCGATTGTTCTTCCTCCTTAATCACAGGCTTCGGTGTCCTCGGTCGTATTCCGGCGGAGCCGAGTCCGATAAAACATCCTTCGTGAGGCAAAGGGATTCGGGCCTCTTGCCTTTCCGCCCGCTGTGGCAGGAAGCAGATCGTTCTTTGACAACTCAACCTGCCGCCTGAGTTTTCCGAAATTGGGACAGGGTCGGGCTCGTGATCGCCAGAACCGCCGCGCTAAGTCCAACGTTATGACGTGGATACGTATAACTCGCCTGGCTTCAATGATTTTACAGGGTTTTTGTCTAACCGACTGATTCTAAACGATCATCGAAAGACATTTTCGGCGTAAACTGCTGCAGAATGCCTAAAACCGCAAACCGTTGCGCATAGACGTTCGCGCCAGAAGGGTAGTGAGGGTGCCGCGCCTCGCTGCGCTACAATCCAGACTCCCCACAGCATGGCCAGTGGGCCTGTGCAAGGGGCCACCAGCGTGGCGGACCAACCTACCACATTGTGGGACATAGCCCGGCTCTTTCTGAAGCTGGGGACGACGGCTTTCGGCGGGCCGGCCGTCCACATCGCCATGCTGGAACGCGAGGTCGTCGCTCGCCGAGGCTGGCTCACCGAAGCTGAGTTTCTCGATCACTTGGGCGCCAGCAACCTGATTCCCGGGCCCACTTCAACTGAACTAGTGCTTCATATCGGACGCCGCCGTCGCGGTTGGCCGGGCCTGTTGGTCGCGGGCGCGTGCTTCATTCTTCCCGCCGCGCTGATGGTTGGAATCATGGCGTGGGCCTACGTACGCTTCGGTGCGCTGCCCGCTGTTGCCGGCCTGCTTTACGGCGTTAAGCCGGTGGTAATTGCCGTGATCTTGCAGGCGCTGTGGAACCTGGGAAACTCGGCGGTGAAGAGCGCATGGCTGGCGACAGTGGCGATGATTACCCTCGGCCTTAGCTTGGTGGGAGTTAAACCTCTGCTCGTGCTTGCCGCAGGCGGATTGCTTGCGTCCGCCGGTTTGCTCTCGCAGTCTCGTGGTCGCGCAAGTCTAACGGGATTCGGAACAAGCCTTGTTGTTCCCACAGCAGCGGCCACAGCGGCAACCGCTGCATCTGTGGGATTGTGGCCGATCTTCCTGATCTTCGCGAAGATCGGAGCGATGGTATTCGGCAGCGGGTACGTGCTTCTGGTGTTTCTTCGCGCCGAATTGGTTGAGCGCCACCCCTGGCTGACGCAGCAGCAACTGCTCGATGCCGTCGCGGTGGGACAAGTAACACCTGGGCCAGTCTTCACGACAGCAACGTTTCTGGGCTACTTGTTGCACGGGGCGCCAGGCGCGATCGCCGCCACTGCGGGAATCTTCCTTCCGGCATTTGCTCTGGTCGCGGTCAGCGCTCCACTGATCCCCAGAATTCGGGCCTCGCGAACGGCGAGTGCAGCACTCGACGGGGTCAACGTGGCGTCGCTGGCATTGATGGCCATGGTGACGTGGCAGTTGGTGCATTCGGCTGTCGTGGATTGGCTCACCGCTGCGCTGGCGATCGGCAGCGCAGTGTTAGTGTTCCGTTTTCCGCGCTTCAATTCTGCCTGGCTGGTCGCGGGCGCTGGAGCGCTCGGCGCGTTGCGATACGCGTTGCGCTGACCGAGGATGGTAAGGCTAAGAAGGCGGAGTGAGAGCCTGCCAGAAATCTCTTCGTCCAAAAAGGCCAACTAGCTCATCTAAGATCGCTGTATTTCGGGCTCGCGCGCCAGACGCGTGTCGCAAGGCTGAGGACATGGCACGATTTCACCTATCTCGCCGAAGTTTCTTGAGGGCAGCCGGGGTCGCCGCGGGAGCCGCCGTTTTATCATCGACGGATCTCTTGACTCAGGGACCAGTGGCGGTCACTGCGCCCACCGACGCTCCTGCCGATTACACCCTCACCATCGCGACCAAGGCCATCGAACTGGCGCCGAATCATATTGTTTCCGTCACTTCGTACAACGGACAGTTTCCCGGCCCGCTGCTGCGTCTGAAAGAAGGCGAGGGGGTTACGGTCGATATTCGAAATGAGACGGACACGCCGGAGCAATTGCACTGGCACGGACAATTTCTTTCGACCGACGTCGACGGAGCGGCGGAGGAGGGTACTCCGTTTATTGCGCCACACGGCAGCCGGCGAATTTCGTTTGTGCCGAGGCCATCGGGACTGCGCTTCTATCACACCCACGTCCGCGCGGAAGCGAACCTCGCGGAGGGCCAGTACAGCGGGCAAGTGGGGCCGGTGTACATCGAGCCCAAACAACATCCCGGCAACTATGACCGTGAAGTGTTTCTTACGCTGAAGGAATTTCAACCGAAGTTGAGCCGCGGCGGAGACATGGCGATGGACTTCCTCTCGCCAGCGACGACCGTCGCGCAACTTAAGAACAGCGGTGAAAGCCGGATGAAGGCCTCGCTGGCCAAGGGCATGCCGCATGGCTTCGAAGTGGGCTACGAGCTTTTCACCATCAACGGCCGAATGCTTGGCCATGGCGAGCCAGTAAGGGTCAAGCGGGGCGAGCGCGTGCTGTTTCATGTGCTGAACGGCAGCGCCACTGAGATCCGAAGCCTCGCGCTTCCCGGGCACAGCTTCAGCGTGATTGCCATGGACGGCAACGCGCTGCCAAAGTCGGTCCGCGTGCCGGTTCTGTGGCTGGGAACGGCGGAGCGGATTTCGGCCGTCGTCGAGATGGACCATCCTGGTGTCTGGATTATGGGTGACCTGGCCGATGACGACCGGCATCACGGCATGGGCATTGTGGTCGAATACGCCGGTCATAAAGGCAAGGCGCAGTGGGTCGCGCCGCACCCGTTCAAGTGGAATTATGCGCACTTTGGGAATTCAGGTTCGGAGGCCGGGCAACCCGATCAAGTGTTCGACATGCTGTTCGAAAAGCAGAACGCCGTGCTCGACGGATTCAACCAATGGACCATCAATGGCATCGCGTATCCGCAGGAGCAGATGATGGCAACGCCGATGTCTCAGCTGCACGAGGGCAAACGCTACCGCATTCGCATGCGCAATGCGAGCGATGACATTCACCCGATTCACCTCCATCGGCACAGCTTCGAATTGACGCGAATCGCTGGACAGTCGACGTCGGGAGTGATGAAAGACGTGGTGATGGTGGGCGGATACCAAGAGGTTGAAGTTGATTTCGTGGCTAACAATAACGGGATGACCCTGTTTCACTGCCATCAGCAATTGCATATGGACTTCGGATTTATGGCGCTATTCGATTATGTCTAGGTTGCTCAGTAGCAACGTAGCTAGATCTCAGGCTGTAGTGCTCATAGGTGCATTACTATCACCTGCTAAAGCTCTCTTCTCTCGTCTCTCGTGGAGTTGTTTCATCCCGAAGTAGTAGTACACCCGCCAAGAGTAGGCAGAAGACCTTGGTTGCCTATGGGATCACAGATATAGAGCAGAGTTATACTACGACATACACTATTTAGAATCCTACTAGCTTCATCCCTACAAATCAGTGTATGCGCCCCACCGCGATCTTCAAGTATCCCATTGAAAACGCGAACCCCACCAAATGGCTAGAGTCTTGCTATGTAACAAACGAGGGATTTTCCCCCTGACGGTTTGTTGCGAAGAATCCTGCACTATCGGGAGTGAGACAATGCGAAGTAAAGCTCTAAGTTTGGTCGCTGTGCTTGGCGTCCTATTACTCGGCACGGTTTGGCTGTCTGGCCAGGCGGAGACTGGTGTAATCACGGGCACAGTTACTGACACCAGTAACGCAGTCGTGCCGGGTGCGACCGTGACCGTCGTATCGGCGGCCACCGGGTTGACGCGGAGCACGACTACTGCATCGGCTGGTGAGTATGCCATCACCAATCTTCCACCTACGACCTACACTATGACAGTCGAGCATGCCGGTTTTCAGAAATTCACCCGGCAGGTCCAGGTCCTCATAGGATCCAGAAACGAAATCTCGGCCCAGTTGAACGTCACGGGAACCTCGACCACGGTGGAAGTGACGGCCTCGGGCGAAACTGCGGCGGTCAACACCGAAACACAGACGCTTTCGAACGTCGTCACTGCTCAGCAGATCACTGATCTGCCGACCCTCACCCGCAACCCCTATGACTTGGTTGCGACCTCGGGCAACGTGGCTGAGGACACACAGTCCATGCGCGGCGCCGGTTATGCCATCAACGGCCAGCGCTCGGCGGACACCGACATCCTGCTGGATGGCGGCGAAAACGTCGACCTGTTCACCGCAACGGTCGGACAGAGCGTTCCGCTGGACTCCGTGCAGGAGTTCCGGGTTGTCACCTCTGATTTCACGGCGGAATACGGACGCGCCGGCGGTGGCGTGATCAACGTCAGCACCAAGTCGGGCACCAACCAGTTCCACGGATCGCTGTATGAATTCAACCGCGTGTCGGCACTGGCTGCCAACACCTATCAGAACGACTCCAACGATGTTGCCAAACCGGGCTTCACCCGCAACCAGTTCGGCTACTCGATCGGCGGCCCGATCATCAAGAACAAGTTGTTCTTCTTCAGCAGCACAGAGTGGACGCGGGTGCGCAGCAGCGCTACCAACACCCAGAGCATCATCGACCCGAACTTCCTCACGCAGCCCGGTGTGAACCCGGCTACCGTTGCGTTCTTCAACGCCTACGGCAGCCACCTCGTTCCCGGCATCCAGGTATTGGGCACGACGAACTGGCAAACCGCCAACGGCGGCAATTGCCCGGCGCCCTTGCCGTGTAGCGCCCCGTTCGGAGAGACCATCGCCTATTCGGTTCCATCCGATTCCGGTGCAGGTGCCCCGCAGAACACCTATTCGACCGTAGCCCGCGTGGATTACAACTTCTCCGACAAGACCACGCTGTACGGCCGTTACGCTCTGTACAGCGAAGATGACTTTGCTGGTTACATCAACTCCAGTCCGTATGCTGGATACAATACCGGCCAAACGTTCTTTAACCAGAGCGTGCTGATCAACCTGACCCATGTGTTCAGTCCCAATATTGTCAACTCGCTCAAGATCAATTACAACCGCTTGACCAATATTGAGCCGCTGGGCACTAATCCTGTGAGTCCGACGCTGTATACCTCAGCAACCGGCCTGCCTAACCTTCCGGGTACTACCGGAGCCCTGGTGTTCCCGGGCTATTCGGAAACCACGCCGGGTAACGCCATTCCGTTTGGCGGTCCGCAGAACGTGTACCAGATCTACGACGACCTTTCGTGGACCAAGGGCCGGCACCAGTTCAAGTTTGGTGGCGGCTACGTCCAGACCCGCGACAACCGCGCGTTTGGCGCCTACGAAAACGCAGTGGAGTCACTGGCGTCCGGCGGCAGCATCTCGGCGGCTGCGGCCAATCTGGCTGCTGGCCAACTGTACCAGTTCCAGGGCGCGGTGTATCCGCAGGGCCAGTTTCCTTGCACGCGCGATGCAAACAACCACTACGTCGTGACGCCTGGTTGCTTGCTGAACCTTCCGGTGGGAGAGCCGTCTTTCAACCGCAATAACCGCTACAACGACGGCAACTTCTACGTGCAGGATTCGTGGAAGATCTCTCCCAAGCTGACTGTGAACCTGGGTGTTCGCTGGGAGTATTACGGCGTACAGCACAACTCCGACCCAGCACTCGATTCCAACTTCTACCTCGGACCTGGTGCCACCCTGTTCGACCAGGTGCGTAACGGAACCGTGCAAATCGCCGACAAGAGTCCGGAGGGCGGACTGTGGGGGCAGGACAAGAACAACTGGGCCCCGCGCGTAGGCTTTGCTTATGACGTCTTCGGAAACGGCTTGATGAGTCTCCGCGGCGGTTACGGCATCGGCTACGAGCGCAACTTTGGCAACGTGACCTTCAACGTCATTCAGAACCCGCCGAACTACGCGGTCATCAGCGTGACCAACGGAACAGATGTTCCGTCAGGAACGCTGCCCATCTACGTGGCCAACAACGGCCCGTTGGCGGGAGCTGGCAGCACTTGCGGTGGTAATCCGCTGGTTCTACCTGGCACTTCCTGCTTCCCGAACCCGAGCTTGCGCGCCGTGCAGCAGAACATCCCCACGGCGTACATTCAGTTCTGGTCTGGAGCAATGGACTACCAGGTCCTGAAGAACTCGGTACTCTCGTTTGAGTACACCGGTTCGAAGGGCACCCACGAGTACGACATCGCCAACTTGAACGCCGGCGGCTATGGTGGCGAGTTCCTGGGCGATGCCCGGTTCGACAATCGCCTCAATTACCAGTACACCAATATCAACTATCGCGGCTCCGAAGGCTTCAACGAGTACAACGGACTTAACGTGAAGTTCCAGACCAACAACCTCTTCAACAAGGGGCTGTATCTGAACATGAACTACACGTGGTCGCACGCGATTGACAACCTGTCGTCGGCCTTCTCCGACGGATACTCCAGCTCTTACGGCTTGGGCTATCTGGATCCGTACAACGCCAATCTGGACAAGGGTAACGCGGACTATGACATCCGGAACCGCTTCGTCCTGAGCGGCACCTGGAACATTCCGTGGGGCAACAGTTCGAGCAACGCGGTGGAGCGTCAGGTTCTCGGTGGCTGGAGCTTCTCACCCATCCTGAACATCCGTTCGGGCCTGCCGTACTCCATCTACGATTGTTCCAACTTGGGGGCGGTCGGCTACACGTGCCCGCGCTGGATACCGAGCGAGCCGGTGAATCAGAACGGCTCGTCCAGCAACTCCTCGGCCGTGGCGCCAAACGTGTTCAACTACCTGTCGCTGCCGATCGATCCCAACACCGGCATTCCGGTTAACGCGGGCGATGCGCTGGCGGTCCCGAACTGCCAGTACCTCGACCACGGAAACTGCGTGTACAGCAACAGCGGGCTGCCTCAAGGCCACCGCAATGCGTATCGCGGACCGGGATACTGGAACTTCAACTTCGTTGTGGCCAAGACGTTCAAGCTGACGGAGCGCTTTAACATGCAGTTCCGCGGCGAGTTCTACAACGCGTTCAACCACAGCAACTACTACATCCTCAACGGCAACCTCGATCTCGAGGACGGCACCGGCGTCACCTCGGTTCAAACCGAGAAGGGCATACCTTACGGTAGCCCCACCAACCCGACCGAGCGCCGCAACATCCAGTTCGGGTTGAAGCTTAACTTCTAACCACTTCACTGATCGATCTGACTGGATTTTTGGGGAGCCTTCGGGCTCCCCGATTTTTTTTGCGATGATGCGAAAACCGGGTCAACCTTGGCGAGAGCGCGGAGAGCGCGCGCTTATCCGAGCCACTCGAACTCCAGGCCTGTACGCTTGCGCAAGGCTGCAAACTGTTCGTCGGTTGCACAGCCGATCAGACAGTCCTGGCCACCCAGGTCAAGGCCGGTGAAGCGGCGCGCGGTTTTCTGTTCTTCCAGTAAGGCGACAAAGCGGCTGAGGATGTTGGGATCGATCCAGCGCTCCTCGATTTTGGCAGGCCAGCGGAAGGCGCGCCCGTGCAGGGTGAACGTGAGCCAAGCGATCCCCTGTCGCCAGTCGAATTCGTCGTTGACCGCTTCCAGTGGGAGCGCGGATCCCGCCAGTAGGGCCATGCGCTGCGCCACTTTCACATAGTCTCCCCGGCCAGAGATGCACTCAGCGCGCATGTGCCAGAAGTTGTTTGACAATGGAAGACATGGCGGCTCCGGCGATTCAGTTCCCAACACAGAAAGCAGTAACTTGAAGGGCGAGGTTTCGTACTCGCGTTCGCTATGGCGCGCTAGCAACTCAGCGGGTCCCACGCCGTTGCCAGGCTCGATGCCGCACTCGGCCAGCGCGTCAAGCTGGGAGTAGAGCGTCAGGTTGCGGTTCATCAAACGGCGCAAGAGCGACAACGAAACCTCCGTGGGATGCGAGTCAGATGTTCAGTGTAACGCCCAATGTTCCTTACCCCCGAGATTGCCGCGCAAGTGCCGCGCTGTACGAAGGTCGAGGACAACGGGAGCGCGACAGATTAAAACAAGGACAGTCAAATTCATTTAAGCAAAACAAGCTCGGGTGGGGCACTCAGGGACAGTGCTCAGTGGCCAGTATCTAGTGGTCAGAAAAACCAGAAAAGCAACTAAGAAGAGTGGTTATGGCATTACTAGATCAAGTGGAAACGCTGGTGAATGCAAACCTAAACGACCTGGTAGATCGCGCCGAGAATCCCGAGAAGATGCAGAAGCCGGTGGTATCCCAAGAAAAATATCGAAGCAAACTATGCCGGCATGCTTCCGTGGGCCAACCCGAAGTCCAGGGCCTGTTCAGCGCGGCGGGTAATCGAGACTGCCATGTTTGCGCCTCCGTTGGATACGAGATAGGGCCGGGCTTGCTGGTTACGCTCCTGCTCCAACGTGTCGATCACATTTGCATCGTTCTCTACGATTGCATAGTTCAAGTTGCTCATAAATTCCTCCCCGCTCGAGGGCCGGTCGGCTTATCTAGCGGCCACCAGTTTGGTCTCGAACTACTTCGACAATAACGATCGTAGTATCATGAATCAAATGAATTATTATCATATGAGCGATAACTTTCAGTTATGATTAATCTGGACCAACTGCGTATCTTTCGAGCGGTTGCGCAGAGTCGCAGCTTCACTCGCGCTGCCGAACTGGTGCACTTGACCCAACCCGGCATCAGCAAACACATCAAGCAGATGGAGGGGTATTTCGGTGTCCATTTGTTCGACAGGTCAGGGAAGAAAGTGGCGCTGACCGAGTCGGGCGAGGTTCTCTTTGAAGCCACGCAGGAGGTGATGGCCATCATCGACGCAGCGGAGCGGCGGATCGACGATCTCAAAGGCATGCGCGGCGGCAGGCTGCGACTGGGATCGAGTTTCCCCGTGGGTGTGTATCTATTGCCCAAGGTGCTGGCGGAGTTTCGCCGGCGATATCCCGCGGTGGAAGTGACGCTGGATATCTCGCTGAGCGAGAGCATCGAGGCCAAGCTGCTGGCCAACGAACTCGATCTGGGGTTGGTGAGCTACGACGCGCGCAATCCTCGGCTACTGACCAGGGCGTTCATGACGGACGAGCTGATCGCGATCGTGCCGCCCAATCACCCGTGGGCAACGAAGCGGCGGATCAGACCGAAGGAGTTGGCGGGGGAAACTTTCATAGTGGCAGCGCAAGGAGCCGGTACGAGAGCGGTGGTCGAGGAGCGACTCAAGGCGCAGGGCATTGTGTTAGCGAATGTTCTCGATTTCGGAAACCTCGAGGGCGTGAAGCACGCGGTGGAGGCTGGCTTGGGGATTTCAATCCAGGCCAAGAGCGTTGTGCAGCGCGAACTGGCTGCGGGCACGCTACGTGGCATCAAGCTGTCGGGAATGGAGGCGAGTATCCAGTTCCTTTACACATGCCGCAAGAACGCGCACTTCTCAAACGCTGCGAAGGCGTTGGTGGCCTTGCTGCCGGAGAGCGGAATCGACTCCGCCGCGTCGCCGGTTTTGTCTCGAAGGACGGGCAATCGGGTGCACTAACTGCCCAGCAATCCTTTCTCTTTGCGGGCGGTGGTGGCTGGGATACGGATTTACCTGGACTGCGATGCGGCGGGGTGGCTAGCGATGACCACTCCGGTTGGCCGCCGACCAGACTTTCTCGATCACAGCGAAGAGGAAGGCGGTGGTCAGGCCGAACAGCAGCCATCCGTTCAGCGCTTCCAAAGCTCCCATGAGGTGCCAGTGGTCGGGGAGCGCGAGATCCGTGTGGCCGTAGCTGGTGATGGCGTTCAGGGAATAGAGCATGGAGTGTCTGAGGTCAGGCAAGGCGCCGAGAATAAGGTATGCTAGCGCCCAGAGGCCGGCCTCCAAGGCGTGCAGGCAGGTAGCGAATAGGGTGGTAGCACCTACGATGATTACGAACGCGACGGTCGAGTGACGGCGGCCGAGTATGACCTCGGAAGCGCGTCCGGCCTTCTGGCTGATGAGCCCAAGGCCGAGGACGTGAATGACGACGGTCAGCACAATCAAGGGCACGCCCCAGGCCCAGTCGGAGCTCCAGGACATGGGGTCGTCGGCAAGAACCGCAAAGGCGGCGGGGGCGATTGTCATCGAAACCTCCAAGGTCATTCGCTACGGCGCAGTTTCTTTGCCGCAGGGAGCTAAGGCTCCAATGATGCGGTGTAGGCGGCGATTGAAATCATATCGTCAAGCGTCAAGTTGGCAACCGGCGCCATCATGGCTTGAGTGGCGGCTCCGGCGCGAGCACCACTTTGAATATCGTAAAGCTGCCGGACAACGTAGCTCGGCGATCGCCCGGCCAGGGACGGAACATCACCGCTGCCCTTGAGATTCACGCCGTGACATGCGGCACACGGCATGGTCTTGCCAGCGCCTCCGGAGATGACCAACGTTTTTCCCCTCTTGATGCTGCCCGGAGGCATGTAGGCGACGAAGCCGGAGGTGTCATCGCGCAACTCGGTACGATCGAGACTTTCGGGAGTCTCGATGATGCGTCGGCCGATCGGCTCTTGCACCAAAGGTTCGGAGACGACCAGCATCCACCCGGCAACACGAGTTTTGGGAACGGTGGCGGTCTCGACGACGCGAATCCACGGCTTCGGCCTTAGGCCGGCGAAGTACGCGGCGGCGGTGCGCACCTGCTGTTCGTCCGCGTGCGAGGCAACGCCGACCATGGCTGCGGCGGGGAGATGAGTGGGCTCCGCACTCTTACGCCGGCCGCTTTTGAAATCGGACATTTGCTGAATGATGTAGTCCACGGGAAGTCCGGCGAGGCTGGAATTCTCGGGACGGCCCATTCCATTGAGTAGGTGACAGTAGCCGCAGGCGTAGACGTCCGGCTTGCTGCCGTGAGCGACTACGTCGGGCATCGGTGGGTGGCCGGAGGGATGCCAGTCGGGTGGGGTGAACAGATCGTCAATTTGCGCAAGAGTGAACGATGCTGTGCTGTTAGGGACATGCTGAAGTGCGTCTTCGACCGGTTTGGCCGGCGTTGGAGGCGCATCCTTCGGCGGGTTTGGACAGTACGCCCAGTAGGGGGGCGGTTGATGGGCTGCTAACTGTCCGGCGTGACTTTGGGCGAAGGACAATCCGCAAACGAGCATTGAGGCTGCGGCGAACGTCAGCCAGCGACGAGCAAAAAAAGAATGCTTCATGGTGTGACGGAATTGTACAGGGGAGGTGCAGTCAGCGGGTGGGGCACCCTTTTATGCCGAGGATCGCGGTGAGGTCTGGACTTCCCCGACTGTGTACCGTTTTGGGCAACCTGTCCCGATGCCCCGGTTGTCCGCTCTTTGTGCGGCGAGAGATGGCAAGTGGCTTGCGCTGGCGGGTGTAGACTTGCGCTGTATGGCTAAAGCGAAGATTGTAGTGCGCGAGGTGCGGAACGGCGGGGCGCCGGGAGCGGGGACACTCTACCTGGTGGGCACGCCGATCGGCAATATGGAAGACATCACGCTGCGAGCGTTGCGCATCCTGAAGGAAGTTGACCTGATTGCCTGTGAGGACACACGGCATACGATGCAATTGCTGGATCACTACGGCATCGAGAAAACGACGGTCAGCTACCACGAGCACAACGAACTTACGCGTGCGGCCGAGCTGATTGTTCACCTGGAGCAAGGTGACAACATTGCCATGGTGAGTGACGCAGGGATGCCGGGAGTGAGCGATCCCGGATACCGGCTGATCGCGCTGGCCGTGCGGCACCACATTCGCATCGTACCGGTGCCGGGGGCATCGGCATTCCTCTCGGCGCTGGTTGCCAGCGGGCTGCCGACGGATTCCTTCCGCTTCAGTGGGTTCCTGCCTGGGAAGGAAGGCGCGCGACGTACGCTGCTGGAGGCTATTCGACACTCGCCGCGAACGCAGATTTTCTACGAAGCGCCGCATCGCATTGTGGATGCGCTGAAGGATGTGGTCGAACTGCTGGGGCCGGAGCGTCATGTGGTGGTGGCGCGCGAAGTCACAAAGATGCACGAGGAGTTTCTGCGCGGACACGCCGAGGACGTGCTGGCTACCCTGGAGAAGCGTGGGGACGTGAAGGGCGAGATCACGCTGCTGATCGGCAAAGCGGAAGAAGTGGCCCAGGCTCCAGCCTCGACCAAGAGTGTGGCCAAGCGGGTGCGCGAGCTGATGAGCTCCGATTCGCTCGACGAGAAGGCCGCGCTGAAACAGGCGGCAAAAGAGTTTGGTGTGTCGAAGAGCGAGGCCTACCGCGAGTTGCAGCGCGTGAAGTAGGGGATGCAATTAGCAACTAGCAATAAGCAACTTGCAATAAGCAACTTGCAATAAGCAACTTGCTCCTCGAGCAGATGGATTCCAGGTCACTCCACATGAAACCCGCGCGTAGAACGGGCGCCTCCGTATAATCAGTAGTTTTCTCCATTCATTCGAAACTGGTGGATGAATGGGACACTCGACATGCGCTTAATCGTGGCCACCGCATCCCTATTATTACTAGCGTTGGCTCCTGCTGCGCTTGGGCAACGGTCTCACATGCCGCAATCGCCTAAGCCGCCCGCCGAGTCGGCGCCTACGGGTGCGACTAACCCCGAGCTGGCGACGATGACCCGGGCGGCCGCAATCCAGGCACGGCCCGATCAGGTGGGCTATTTCCACTCGGCTATCGACAGCACCGAAGCTGCGCTGCAACAGTCGCGGGAGTTGCAGATGCTGGGCACCGCAGCACAAAACATACCTACGACCAACGCCAAGTCGCTCCAACTTCACGACGCAATCGACGACGTGGACCACTACAACGGACGATTCCTCGCGTCATTTACCAAAGTGCAGGAATCGGAGCTGAAGCCCTTAACGAAACAAGTGCGCAAGGCTTATACTTTCGTCGCTAAAGAAGCGAAGAAAGTGCAGCAGCGCCTGGAGCCAGGAAAGGTGGCAGCCGAGCGCCTGACCATCGCCGCAGCCAACCTGGAGAAGGCGCTCTCCGACTTTCGTACTGACCAGATACGGCTGGCGCGGGAAATGGGGATCCAATCGAAGTGATATGGTTTTTTGAGGATGGGTACTTCTGTATGACGCGACACTTCTCTTTTTTCCTGTTGCCAGCAATGCTGCTGGCATGCGCGACGGTTTGCGCGGCACAAGCGGCCAGCGGGCCGGTCGAATTCCAACCCGGTTCCGATTTGCAGAAGCGGATCATGTCGCCCTCGCCGGCGGCGGGTGCGACCAAGCGGGCGAAGCAGGCCGCCATTGGACACGGCAAGGCCATGATCGATACCGGCGATCCCAAGAATTCATTCTGGAGCGAAGCGTTGGACTTGAGCGGCACCGGCAACGTGGTGAATGCCGATATGCTGTGGGACGGGTCGTCAAAGATCCTGTATGCCTTCGCGCGCAGCACCCTGCGCTGCACTCACGGCAAGTCGACCGAGGGTGACGTTCTGATCGGCATCTACGGGAAGAAGAACTTTCTGGGAAAGTCGCCAGGCTCGGGGTGGTGGGTGGTCGAGATGGCGCAAGGCCAGTGCCAGGCGCCGACGGCCGGCCTTTATGGGTGCAAGTTCGACGCGCAAGGCACAACCTTGGCGTGCGGACATGCGGAGGTCGATCCCAGGGTCAACGACATGGCGATCGTAGAGTCCACCAGGTTCTGAGCGAGTGCTTCAGCCGAAACGGATAACCCCGCCCCGCCAATGGCAGAGCGGGGTATCCGGCTGCCGGTCAACCCACACGTGGTGCACAGTTACCCGGTCGATGATGATTCTCTCAATGCCAGCCTGCGGATCAAATCCAAAGTCCCGGACACCCAATTCGACGCCCTGGTTCTGGAAATATGCCTGCTGGATCGCCTTTGCGTGATCTGTTGGAGAGTTTGCGGCCGCGGCGGAGTTATGTTCAGAGTACCAACGCGATTTATTAGGCGGGGTTCCCATTTAAGGAAAGGTGGCAGCGAGACGGAGAGCGGGCCTGGATTGGAATTGTTGTGACCATTAGTCCCATGAGTTGGAGATTTGCCCTGCACTAACGTATGATCCCGACCCATGCGCGCAGCAATTTTCTTACTGTCGTTAGTACTGGCTACTGTGGGGTTCGCACAGCAGTACGATCTAGTCATCGAAGGCGGGCGGGTGATGGATCCCGAGTCGGGGCTGGACGCGACGCGCAACGTCGGCATCAGTAATGGGAAAATCGCTCGAGTCTCTGCAGAACCACTGACGGGCGAGCGAGTTGTTAGTGCGAAGGGGCTGGTGGTGGCGCCGGGATTCATCGATCTCCACCAGCACGGCCAGGACAACGACAGTGGGCGTGTGAAAGCCTTTGACGGTGTGACCACTGCGCTTGAAATGGAAATTGGCGTTGTCGACGTGGCCAACTTTCTCAAACAGAAAGACGGCCATTCGCTGATCAACTACGGCACCGCGGCCAGTCATGCTGCAGCGCGCGCGCTAGTGTTCGGTGCGCCGCTTCCGGTGGGTATGATCGGCCCCCATGCCGGCATACCCGAGATACTTCCCAAGAGCGGTCCTGCGACAAACCAGCCAGGCACACCGGAGCAGATCGAGGCCATTGGTGAACGCCTGCGCGCGCAGCTAGATGCCGGCGGACTGGCGATCGGGATGGGCATTCAGTACACGCCGGGCGCGACGAGGTTGGAAGTGATTGACATGTTTCGGCTCGCGGCGGAGCGGGGTGTTCCGGTTTACACGCACGTGCGGAGTTTTGGGTCCAGCGAGCCGGGCTCCGACATTGAGTCTGTCAGCGAAGTAATAGGAGCGGCTGCCATTTCGGGCGCCTCATTGCACATTGTGCACATTAACAGCACCTGTCTGCGCGACGCGATCGAGTGTCTGTCGCTGGTAGCGGGCGCGCGCGCCCGTGGCTTGGATGTGACGACCGAGGCCTATCCTTATATTGCGGGCATGACCGTCATTAATTCCGCGCTGTTCAATCCCGGTTGGAGAGAGAAGCTGGGCATCGAGTACAGCGCGCTGCAAATACCCGACACCGGAGAGCGGCTGACGAAAGAGCGCTTCGAGGAACTACACAATTCCAGTAAGCCGCAGGGCGTTCTGATGTTTGCTAACACGCAGGAAGTGGTGGACAAGGTGATTCCGAACCCGCTGGTGATGATTGCCAGTGATGGAGCAGAAGGGCATCCGCGCAACGCCGGAACGTATTCGCGCGTGCTGGCTCAGTATGTACGCGAAAAGGGAAGCATCACATTGATGGACGCCATTCGCAAGATGAGCTTGATGCCGGCGCAACGCCTGGAGAAATCCACGCCGGCCGGCCACGCTAAGGGACGCCTGCAGGAAGGAGCTGACGCGGATATCGTTGTCTTCGACGCGCAGACCGTTACCGACCGTGCGACGTATAAGGCCCCTATGGAAACCAGCACCGGCATGCAGTTTGTGATTATCGGCGGAACTGTGCTGATCGACCAAGGAAAGCTCGTACCCGATACCTATCCCGGGAAGGCCCTGGTGGGACCGGGGAAGCAGTAGCCGAATTTTCGAGAATTGGATGGATCGATTTCCATCGGAGCCAATCAACTACTGATGCGGAATCCGCGACGCTTATGCCTATAAGTTTGGTAGTGGCCGTACTTCCAGGGTGGAAACTTCTCCGGAGCTTGGGAGGAGTGGGACTGCTAATCTTGGGAATCATCGACAGCTCGGTGGTTCCGACGTTTGGCAGCCTCGACGCTCTGACCGCGATTCTGGCGGCGAAGAGTCACGAACTGTGGCCGTACTACGCCGCGGCCAGCACCCTCGGTTCGTTGATCGGCGCATACATCACGTATCGCATGTCGGCAACGGCGGGTGAGCGCTGGTTGGAAAAGCGCATTGGGGCGAAGCGTTCCCGACAGGTGCAGAGCCTGTTGAAGCAAAGAGGCTCCGTCGCGGTGTTCGTCGCGTGTATCGCACCGCCTCCGTTTCCCACGTCGGCATTCTTTGTCGGAGCGGGAGCTCTGAAATATCCGCAGGGAAGGTTCGCATCCGCCGTGCTCGCGGGTCGGGCCCTACGATATGCCTTGATTGGATTTCTGGCTGCAAAATACGGGCGGGCGATCATTCGGTTCCTGCGGCATCCCCGAGCGTCACAAGTTGAAGCCATGTGGATCGGGGCTGCTGTGGCCGGGATCGCAATCGCTCTTTTGTTCGTTCTCTTTTGGCGACAGCTCAAGCCTTCTTTACAGCGCGCCAAGCGGGAGTCGGGTGATTGATAACGAAGGTGCACGATTTCCAGTGATCGAATCTCCTCTTCATTTGGATGCAGCTTCTTCGGCAGGGATCAGCTCGTAGGTCACAAATGCAACCTTCGTGCTATCGGGCGACCATGAAGGCACATCGAGAGTGCCTTGTCCGCCGAAAAGCTTGGCGAGAACCTTGATCTGGCCATCCGCCAGCGTCATGATGCGAAGTTGCGCGTCTTTATTAGGTGGGTGGTCGGTGACATCTTTTTCGTAGGAGAGGAAGACCATCGACTTGCCATCGGGTGAGATGTGCGGAAACCAGTTGTCGAGGTCGTCGAAGGTGACCTGTTTCTGAGCGCTGCCGTCGGCTTGCATGCGCCAGATCTGCATATGTCCGGTGCGTTCGGAGTTGAAGTAGATGTACTGGCCGTCGGGTGAATAGTCAGGGCCATCGTCGAGGCCCTTTGCGGTGGTGAGGTGTGTCTCTTCACCGCCGGCTGCAGGAATGGTGTAGATGTCGAACTGGCCATTGCGCTGAGCGCAGTAGGCGAGAGTCTTGCCGTCGGGCGACCAGCCGTGCCAATACGACGGCGAATTCTCGGTGATGCGACGAGGAGTGCCGCCCGCGATTGGCACAATGTAAATGCTGGACTGGTTGTCGGCCTGGGAGGAGTCGCTGATGACCAACCACTGTCCGTCAGGCGAAATGCCATGGTCGCTGTTGCAGCGATTGGCGGAGCCGGTATCGATGGGCGTGGGAGCGCCGCCGGTAACAGGCAGCCGCAGGATGTGCCCCTCGCTATTGAAGAGGTAGTAGGTGCCGTCGCGGCTCCAGTTAGGAGCTTCGAAGTGAGTTGGAGAAACGAAGACGACGCGACGATCGGTGGAGCTAACGGTCACTGTCTCCAAGGTGCTGAAAAGGACGGGCGGTGCTGTGCTGACTACGGGAGTTGTGATTTCGACGTTGGAGAACACCGCCTTCTCGATGGCGTTCTTGTCGTGCGAACACACGCCAATGCCGATGTAAAACGACCCTGGCAGCGGAATCTTGATTGACGCGCCAGACGGGCGCAGGGGCTCGCCTGCGGCGGAAGCGAGGAACAGATAGATGATGTCGCCGCGCTTTTCGAGACGCAGACGGCTGGGGGCAGAGAGGTTCGATTGGACCTCGTGGGTGGCACCGCCCCTGGTATCGCGGAACTGCAGAGAGGTGAGGCCTTCTCCGTGCAGTGCTACGTCCGCGTAAGGCGAGTCGGCGTCGAGACTCTGACGAATCATCAGCACGGCTTTGCGATGGGGGTTGCCTCCCTTATCGGGGAATGCAATGTCCGCTGTCAGCGCGATGTCGCCGGAGACCTGCTTCCAAGCGAACTGAAAAGCGTCGGCAGTGAACCACATGTTCTCGCCACTGCCGGTGAGAGTGTAGGTACCGTGTGCGGCGTCATATTGGGCGGAGCCGGTGTGCAACACCGTGCCGATATCTGCGTGGTTCTGAAAAATCCCGATTGACGGGGCGGCGTTCTGCGCGACTAGAACACCGAAGGCAGACAGGAGAATGGCAAACGGTGGGAATACGAATCGGGAACTGATTCTGCGCACGATGACAACACCTCCCTGGATCACTCCGAAAGGTAGGGTGGCCGAGAGGAGATGTCAATGCGGCAGTGTCGGAGTTTACCCGAGCTACGGTTGGGTGTACACAGGATTGCTGGGCGAGGGCGGTTCGTAGTCCTGGCCATACTTATTTTTGTGCTGTGTCTTGGCAGCTTCGGCTTCGCGCACCCGCAAGGTACCAACCGAGTGTATGGTACCGTTGAGCTCCACCTCCCGTGACAACGCATCGAGATTTTCGGGCAAGGAATTTTCTGCCCAGACGTGAAGAGTGTAACGGCCCGGAGGCACGCCAGCGATCGAGAACTCGCCGCTTTTTGTGGACGCACCATAATAAGGACTGGAAACCACAACCACCACCGCGCTCATCTCAGGATGGATGTTGCAGAAAATGTAAGATACGCCCTCGCGATCGAAATGGACGGTGCGGGTAGTGCCGGCCTCGTAGAGTCCGAGATCGAACTTCTTGCCGTTGAAGAGCGAGAACACATTGTGAAACCAGGGATCTTGGTTCGGGAACTGTACGGTCGAGCCCTTAGTCACGACCAGGAGATGAGGCTCGAAGGCCTTGTTCTTCTGGCGCAGCACGGCGTCCACCAGCTTCACGGCAGGCGGATCATTGGCCGGAGAGGGGATGGGAACCAGCCACACCACGGCGGAGATGGTGCCCGGGGGATTCGTCGATCCGAAGTAGATCACGCGGCCAGTAACGTTCACGCCCTGCGCAGGCGAACGCATGGCCAGCGCCAGGATAACGACGATTAGGGCCACCGCGAATCTATCTCGTTGCGTCAGGCTGCTCCTCAGAACAAGACCCCCATTCCCAGGTTTACTTGCCCGGCGGTGGAGTTGTAGTCGTAGATGGAGAAAGTCTTAAGGCGGCGGTACTCCAGCGAGAAGAGCAAGTCGGAACGCGGACGGTAAATTGCGTTGGCGAACATTCCCTGGTTGCGAGTGAGCGTGGGGTCGCCATAGCTGACGGCGTCAGAGAAGTAACGCACATCGGCGGCGAACGGGTTGTCCTGGCCAAAGGCCGCATTGAATTCGAGCTTGGCGGTAGGACGGTATTTCAGTTGCGCCCAGCCTCCCACGGTGTTGAGCGGGATGACGCTGGTGGCGGGATCGAGTAACGGTCCGCTGGAGAGCACACTGCGTCCGATGCCGCCGCCGATGCCGCCAATGGCCTGACCGCGGTAGAACGATCCACTCAAAGTGAACCAACGATTGAGAGGAAGGGTCCAATCGAGCATCGCGGCGTAACCGTTGACGTTGCGTCCGTATCCATAATCTTCGCGACTGTAGTAGCCGGCAGCGCCGAAAGTGAAGGTGTGGCCGAACACCGGATGAGAGTAGGCGATCCGTCCCGCATAAGCCGGCTGACGGGAACGCTCGCCAGCCTGGGGCGTGCGATACCAAGTGTAGGCATAGTAGGGAGGCTCGCCAGTGAGATTGTCGAGGATTCCTCCCTGCAGCGTGACGGTGGAGTTGTTCGATGCGGCGATGCGATGCTCGACGCGCATTTGCGGCGTCCACGCCCACAAGTCGCCGGAGTATGACAGCGCAGGCGTGATCAACGATGCGAATGAGGTCGGCGAGTTGGGCGCGAAGAAGAGCGCATCTTGCCCTACGACGAGATCGGTATCCTTCCAGGCGAGGCGCATCGTACCAGTGCGCAGCCGCACCAAGCCCGAGTTCACTCCGTTGGAAATGGCAGGGAAGCCGCCACCGACATCGAAGTTCACATTGCCGCTGGTTTTCGCACCCATCAGATCAGGCCCAAATACTTCGAACCCAAAAATCGATTGCCGGAGGGTACCGCCAAACGAGCCAGAGGTCTGAAGACCACTGCCTTGATAGGCGAGCGTCGGCACGTCAATGTTGTCGACGTTGCCCTGATTGCTGAAGAGGTTGAACAGAACGATGCCCGACAAACGCACGCGATACTTCGATGCGCTCTCAACCTTGGTCTGGTACTGATCGTCGACCTTCCCGGAGAGCAACTGCTGGTTTTCTTCCAGTTGGCCGACGCGCTCGTCGATCGGACCCGTACCCGTTGTGGGGGGAGCAGCCGCACGCTCCGACTCCAACTCCTGGCGCAGGCGGGTGATCTCAGCATGGCTGGCCGTGGTTTCCTGCTTGAGTTGTAGCACCATGTCCTTGAGCTCACGGACCTGGGATTGCAACTCGGTCAACGACGCGGCGACATTGGCGTCATTGGGCGCGGGTTGGGGAGCCTGGGCCGCAGCACTAGTGGCGAGCCATAGCGCCAAAATGTTGACGAGCGCCATGCCCGGGAATCGCAATCTCTGACAGAGTTTCATGTGGCACCTCTGTGCAATCGAAGTTGTTGGCCGTGTGAACTTCTGCCGTTCCTACGGCATTCTTCCTCTTGTCCCTAGGGGGCGTGGTTATCCCGGCGACCTTCGATGTCATCGTAGCCGGAGCGCGTCGCGGTGGTGGCGATCGACATTGTACGCGGCAGGGTGATGCGCATCACGGTACAGCCCGGCGCCGATTGTTCCACCTGCAACTGGCCGGAGTGGTCCTGCACGATCTTTTGCGCAATGGTCAGGCCCAGTCCCGTGCCATTTTCCTTGCCGTGACTTACGAAGGGATGAAACACACGGTCGCGGATCGAGGTTTCGAACCCGGGACCGTCGTCCACGACGCGAATTTCCAGCTGGCTGTCATGATTCTCGACGGTCACGGAGACATGTCCGCCCGTCGCCTGCACCGACTGGCAAGAGTTCAGCAGCAGGTTATATAACACACGCTCCATCTTGCGGGGATCGCACATAGCGAAATGCACTCCAGTGGAGACAATACCAAGTGTGACCTTCTGGAACTCGGGATGGGAGTGGATCAATTCGATAGCGCGACTTATCGAGTGTTCAACGACGGTTTCGGTGAGGTTCAGAGATTCGGCCGGACGGGACAACTCAAGCAGAGAATCGATGAGGTCGGTAAGGCGATGCACCGCGACGCGAATTTCGAGGTACAACTCCTCGCGTTGGCGAGGTGAGAGATCGGGTTCGGCTAGAAACTCTGCGTTGGCCAGCACCGCAGTGAGAGGATGCCGCAAGTCGTGCGAGATAGAGCTGGCCATGGTGCCAATGGTCGCCAGGCGCTCGGAATGCAGCAGTCGCTGCTGCGCATGCTGCAGACTCTCGCGCATTCCGACGAAAGCATGGGTCACCTCGCCGACCTCTCCATCTTTCCTGATGTCCAGGGGAAAAGCGTAGTCTCCTTTGCCAAGAGCACGCACGCCGTCGACCAGACGTTCCAGGGGCCGGGTAAAGTTGCGGGCGATGATGTAAACGAGCAGCGTGCCGAGGAGCACCGCGCCCAGACCGACGGCGAGCAAGAGTTGGCTCAAGTGGCTGAGAAACTGCGCCGCCTGATCGTAGGACTTCATTACGAACATGGTGACGGGAGGCTCGCCTTCATTAAGCGCGAGCGAGGTCACCACGAAGGTCTCGTTGCCCAACTTCACGTCCATGGGCAAGGTGGAAGAATCGTGCGCGGTTATCCCGCGTTGCAGCTGGTCGACATCCGCGGAACCGAGAGTGCTGACTACTTCCCGGCCTGCGTACACCACCGCGACTTGGCCAGCGGCCACGCGAGCGAGCTCCTGAGCCACGGTGGCGTTGATTTCGTATCCCAGTGCGACAGTCCCGAGCACTGAGTTGCTGGCTTTGGGCCCAAAGTATATAGGCACTAGAAAGACTTCGTAGAGATGTCCGCCGGCGAACCACCACTGCGGGGAATTGCTGGGAATGGTTGTTTGGTTGCGCAAAGCTTGCGCCTGCTCGAGCGTGATGCCGGGCGTGCGGGTATGAAATCCCACGATTTGATTGGACGGGTCAACCAGCGCCAAAAGGTCACCGCCGGAGAGTCGGAACAGCTCAGTTGAGGCGTCTTGGATGGTGGGAGCGTGGCGCGAGGTCATCAGGGCCTTGAGCACCGGCAGATCGGCTATCAGCGCGGCAGACCGGGCGAGGGAATTCTCGCGCTCGCGCTGAAAGTTGCGAAATGTCTCCACCGAATTAGCAAGATCAACGCGCAAGTTGCTGCGAACCTGGTTTTCCACGCTGCGCTGTACGATCAACAGCGACACCGCGGTCAAGCCCGCGGAGGTGAGGAGCATCGCGATCAGGAATTTGGTTCGAAGCCGGATGGAGGCTCTCCTCGACGCGTGATGGGTGTATTAACGCACAAATTTGTAACCCGTGCCGTGCACAGTGCGGAAATGGACAGGGTCGCCGGGGTCTTTCTCCAGCTTTTGCCGCAAGCGCAGCATGTGCGTGTCCACAGTGCGGGTCGTAGGATAGCTGTTATACCCCCACACTTCATTCAGCAGTTCAGCGCGCGAAACCACCCGTTCTTCGTTGTTCAGGAAGAAACGGAGCATCTTGAATTCCTGAGGAGTGAGAGGCACCAGCCTGCCAGACTTCCACAATTCCATCTTGGAGAAATTCACGTTCACATCATCGAAGTTGAAGGTCTCGTTCTTGTCGGGATTGTGATTCAGCCGGCGAATGGCAGCACGCACCCTCGCGAGCAGTTCGCGTGGGCTAAAGGGCTTGGTCACGTAGTCGTCGGCGCCCAGCTCCAACAGCAGCACCTTGTCAACGACGTCGCTGGCCGCGCTCAGGACGAGGATCGGTACGCTCGCCGCCAGGCGCTTGATCTCACGACAAATGTCCTGTCCCGAGCGACCCGGCAGTCGCAGGTCGAGTATTACGACGCGTGGCGTGGTGGCGCGGAACACGTCCATAGCGGAAGTACCGTCGGTTGCAATGGTTATGTCGAAACCGGCAGTTTCAAAGGTCCGGCGCAACGCACGCTGCACGGCAGGATCGTCTTCGATTGCAAGAACCTTGTCCATTGTCTCCTCTACCCCACGTACAAGAGGGCTATGTGATTCAACAGCTATACCAGTTGATGTCAGCAGTCAACGATGTGTTCACAATTTTGAGACAAACCGGTTGAACCGGTGTTTGGCACGCGCAATTGTCAACATGAATTCACAACTTCTTGACGTTGCCACGACAATTCGGTTTTGCGTTGCCAGTAGATTCGGTCCTGCGGTGGCAGCTACGCACGCCACCTCGCTGATTGCGAATCAACGACCACAAAATTGTGAAACAGAAGGAGCACACGATGTCCATCTCAAGAAGGATCTTAGGTATGCAGAACGCTGCAAGCGTTGTCCTGAAAGCAGCGCTATCCCTGGTTGCGATCGCAACGCTCTGCCTTCCGGCAACCGCTCAGTTCCCCTCGAACGGCACACGGTACACGGTCACAAATTTGAATTCCGACATTACTTCTGCCGCCACCAACTTAGACCCCAATCTGGTGAATCCCTGGGGATTAGTTGCGAGCAGCGGCAGCCCATGGTGGGTTTCCGACAACAACTCCGGACTCTCCACCCTCTACGACGGCGCAGGAGTCACGCAGGGATTGGTCGTGACCATCCCGGCGTGGAATGGCCCCACCGGTGGAGTTCCGGACGGGATCGTGTTTAACTCGACCACGGATTTCCAGCTTGTGACCGGTAAACAGGCGATATTCATCTTCGCCACAGAAGATGGTACGATTTCCGGCTGGAACCCGGGAGTTGACCCCACCAACGCAGTGATCAAGGTCAACAACTGGCCGGTAGCCGTTTATAAGGGTTTGGCTCTCGCCTCTGCCGGCGGCGCCAATTATCTTTATGCGGCAAACTTCCGCGCGGCTACGGTCGATGTCTTCGATGCCAGCTACAATCCCCATTCGTTTGGCTCGAACGCATTCGTCGATAACACGATTCCCGTGGGATACGCCCCCTTCAACGTTGCGAATATTAACGGCAACGTCTTCGTCACCTATGCCCTTCAGGATGACGCAAAACACGATGACGTCTCCGGCCCGGGTCACGGCTACGTTGACGAGTATGACAGCCAGGGCAACCTCCTCATGCGACTGCCGCATCTCTTCGCGTTGAATTCTCCTTGGGCGGTCGCGCTTGCGCCCTCGACGGGCTTTGGCACCCTCAGCGGCAAACTCCTGGTCGGAAACTTCGGTAGCGGAGCCATCGTAGGTTTCGACCTTGCCCATAACGGGGCATTCCAGGGAGAGATGCTGGACACGTCCGGACTTCCGCTGCGAATTGGAGGACTGTGGGGATTGGGATTCGGCAATGGAGCGAAGGCCGGCCCGGTCAACTCTCTGTACTTCACTGCGGGTTCATTCGGTGAGAGTCACGGAATCTTCGGCTCCGTCACTGTTCCCAGCACTGACCATGTACAGACCCAACAACTAAACGGGAAACGATAGAGATCGCCAAAAGGAACTTACCGTCTTCGCGGTGACCAGGCAGTTGATTGGAAACTTCGACGATGTGGCTATCAATGGGTTCGATCCCATGACCGGAGCGCTCGATGACCCGAAGGGTAACCAAATCACCAAGCAGGGCCTTTAGGACATCACGATCGGAAATGGCGGTGCAGCCAGAACGTTCTGTATTTCACCGCTGGTATTCCCGGTCCCGAGCAGATCGAAGACTGAAGACTTTTGGCAGCATCGCTACTACTCCCGAGTCGGCACTCTCACCCTGCTGGGCAGGGGACTCGCAAGCTTGATCGGCTACGGCTGGCGCAGGGGGAAACGCACAGTCTGAACGATCTTGAACTTAGGACCCTCGCGGATACCGATGCGAGAGTTCACTCCATCACAACTCTCCTGAGTTGCTCGCCCTGAGCCGGAGGCCGAAACCTCCGGCTCGACTTTTTGGCACGAACGTGAGAACCCAAACCTAAACAGGATCTGACGTGGATTGATCTTGGCGGTCGCGCGCATACATCAAGACTAGCGAGCGCTGTGCGAAGGGCATGTACACGAGCGCGGCGGTCATGCCAAGCGCAAGGCCGACACTGATGTGATGAATTAGAAGGAACGGTGAGAGAGCCCACAGCAGATCGAGCCAAAGCAGTACCGGAAATATCCGCCGAAACTTTGCAGGAAGTTGCTGAAAATCGAATGCCACCGCCGTGAGCAGGTAGAGCCGGACTGGGATGAGTATCACGGAGGTCGTCACCAGCAGCGCGGTGAGTATCCCGGGCGAAAGCAGGCGCGCATCGCTGAAAATCTCTTCGATCTCGGGGATGTTGGCTAATGCCCCCAAGTAGAACGCCAGGTACATCGCTTGAGTCAGCAATAACAAGGTCCGGACACGGGCGCGGGAAGCCCGGGGCAGATCGTGCGGAGCCGTAAGGAGCGTGCGAGGGGATATTCCCGCCGGTTCTTCCGTCGCCGCAACACCGATGGCAGTTGCCGCACTCCCTGTGGAATCAGCCGCCGACTCAACCAAGGTGGTTGCAGCAGGAACCGCCACAGTTACTGGGGCGATAAAGCGATAGCCCCTGCCGGGGACCGTTTCGACATGCCGTGGCCGCGTGGCAGCATCGCCGAGAGCTTCGCGCAGCTTGTTGACCGCCGTATTCAGTCCGTGGTCGAAGTCCACGATGGTGTCGTCGCCCCAGAGCCTCTGCCGCATCTCCTCACGAGTCACCAGTTCCGCGGGGCGATCCAGCAGCAGCAGCAGTACTTGAAATGGCTGGGAGTGAAGCTTGATGCGGATGCCGTGTTTGCGGAGTTCACCAGCGGCTTCGTTGAGCTCGAAGACGCCAAAGCGAAATACCCGGGCTGTCGTTTTCTGGGTCATGGGCAAGATTCAGTTTAGCTGGAGAGGGTAAATCGCAGATACAGGAGGGACGTCACGATCTGGGAGGCGACGCCTCATTCGCGTCGCTGGCCCAAGCTCGCGCCTGCGGGAGAGCGATTCTCGACTGCAACTACTTGTATTTCAGCTACTTGCACGATGATGTGCAAATGAGAAAAGTTTGAGTCACGATGTATTGCGTCCGCCAAGAGCGACGAGCATGCTTGCGTTTCGAGGTGCGCGATGGGAGCGATTTTCCGAACGGCGGCGGCGATTCTAGCCTTCACGGTGCCGTGCTCTTCGGCTCGGCTCAGCGGCCCCGCCCTTCGGGCTTACGAGACGTACGCCTCGTGGGTGGAGAAGCGGCTCGTGCAGCAGCACGCCAAGCCCGATACCTACCTTGCCACCCTCAATAGGGAGGGAACTGACCGAGCCGAGATCGAGCGCCAACTGCGGTCCGGCGTTTTGCGAGTGGAGGCTGTAAACCTGGGCAGTCGCCAGGTGAACGGGGGATTGTTGCACCACTGGCGGGGCGCAGCCTTTGTTTCTGGCGCTCGCGCCAGCGACATGTTAGCTCTATTGCGCGATTACGACCGGCTGTCGACCTACTATGCGCCCGAGGTCGAGTCGGCGCACCTCATCTCGCAACGCGCTGGAGTCGCGACCGTCGCCATGCGTTTCAAGAAGCAAGTGGTGGTTCCTATCGTGCTTGACGCGGAGTACGAGGTGCAAGCTGGCCTGACGGGCGGGGGCACCGGCTACAGTACCTCGCGGAGCACGCACGTCTGGGAGATCGATAACCCAGGGACGGCGCACGAGAGACGCATGACCGAAGGCGACGACGACGGCTTCCTGTGGCGGCTGAACACTTACTGGAGTTTCGTCGAGGTAGCTGATGGCCTGTTCATTGAGTGCGAGGCGATTTCGCTGACGCGGGATGTGCCGGCTGGTTTGGGATGGCTGGTCGCACCGGTGGTCCAGGAAATGCCGCGCGATTCCCTGAAATTCACTTTGACTGCCACTCGTAACGCTCTGGGCTCAAGCGCCCTGAAAGATGCACGACGATGAACCAGGAATGTGAGGTCCACATGAGAGAAGCGATGATTGCTGACAGACGAGAGACCGGTTTCGTAATCCCACTCCGAGTGCACAAAGCACTGACGGCCGATGTCGAGAAGCGGGCGCTAGTTTGGCTGGCTGAGCGCACTCCGGCCGCCGTCAACTCCGACCATCTGACGGGGTTAGGGTTCGTAGCGCAATTGTTAGCCGGAGCAAGCTACGCGCTGGCTTCGCGACACCCCCTTGCGTTAGTACTGGCGAGTTTCTTTCTGGCGCTCAACTGGGTGGGTGACAGCCTGGATGGCACGCTGGCGCGAGTCCGGCACCAGCAACGACCGCGGTATGGTTTTTATGTCGATCACATGGCTGACACTTTTGGGGCGCTGGCCCTGATGGCGGGATTGGCGCGCTCCGGCTACGTGCACTGGCAGATCGCGGCCGGCATGCTGGCATGTTTCTACATACTCTCGATCGAGAGCTACCTCACGACCTACACCATGGGACACTTCCATCTTTCGCAAGGCATCTTCGGCCCCACGGAAATCCGCATTCTGCTAATTTTGGGGAATGCTGTGCTCCTTGTGAGTCCTTATGCGTATATCGCCGGCCATTGCTTTCTGTTGTTCGACCTCGGAGGGGCGGCGGCTATTGCCGGAATGACGTGCATGGCCGTCGCAGCCACAGCGCGGCATATCGCCGTGCTTTACGGGGAAGAAAAGCTGCCGTGATGGAAGAGAAATAGTTGTCGGTTATGAATGTGAGCGCGAGAAAGCCGCTTCCTAACCGGAGCGGCTTTTCGCCGGTATCCGCCATGACGGTGAGGCTAGCTGGGGAGATTTACGCCGCTTAGAAAGCCGCCTAGATGGCCGGTAAGTCCCACGATCAATACCGCGATTGCTTCGAGGGGCAGGCGATAGCGTGGCAACGGTCCGTCCGGGAGCCGCCGCGCTCTTTGATGAATCCAGAGCACCAGCCAGATCAGAACAGCCGACACGCACCCCAATGTCAGGTGTATTAGTAGGATCCCTTTTAGTCTCTGGCCTTCGAGCGCCCACTGCCATGCCGCGAGGCCTGATAAAACAACCGGGACTGTCGAGATCGCGGCGACAAGCAGATTGAAATATGCTGCGGCTGCCAACGCGCGGTTGCTCGTCCATTGTGCCGTGAAGTCGAACGCCACGGCAGTGAGAAACAGCGCAATAGGGAAGTGGATCAGCACCACGTGCTGCGCGTGTTTAGCCAACAGTATTGTCTTGGGGTCGAATGGATTGACGCTCATTGCCTGCTCACTGGACCACAACCTTGCCCGTCATCTTGGGATGAATCGAGCAGAAGTATGGGTACGCTCCCGGCTTGCTGAAAGTGAAGGAGAACTTCTCATCCGTATCGAGCACTTTGGACTTGAACGCGCCGTCTGTGCTGACCACGGTGTGGGGGATGTCGTCCCGATTCGTCCACGTTACCGTTGTACCTGCGGGTACGGTCACGGTGGCAGGGCCGAAACTGAAGTTATCGATCTTGACCTCGACAGAGGTGGGTGGCGCCTGCTGCGCGTCCGCTGTGACTGCCAGGGTTCCTGGCAATAACAGCACCATCGCGATGATCATCATTTCCAAAGCTTGAATAAACACACTTCTCCTCAACATCTGCAGCTCCTCTCTGGATTTCCGAACTAGTAATATGGTTACGTCGAGTGGTCTAGCCGAGGGTAGAGTCAACTACCGCCAGCGAGTGCCGACCCCGCACATAATTCACGTCCGTGATACCAAGCAAGCTCCTCAACTGCTCAGCTGGAACCTTCATCGGCCCCGGAGACGGCGCCGCTCCGGGATGCGGTTGCGGGAATGCGGTGGAAGTTGCGGTGTGAAATGTCACGTTGCCTTCGATCTTCTGCATGGTTTGGTGAATGTGTCCATTCAGCACCGTAACCGAGCCGAACTTCTTCAGGTACGCCAACGCCTGTGCGCTATCGGACGTACCCCAGCCCCACTCGGGATACACCGCCCACAGAGGGATATGTGCAAACACCACGATCGGAGTGCTGTGCTTCAGGTGTTTGACGTCAGCTTCCATCCATTCCAGTTGCTCTCCGCCCAGCGTCCCTAGGCCTCCGGCTTTCAGGTTCAGCACATTCACTAGCCCGATAAAATGCACGCCGTTCTTGTCGAAACTGCGCCATCCGCCGCCTTGACTGCCTTTGCCGTAGCGCTCCAGAAATTGCTTGCCATCGTCATTCAATACGTCGTGCTCGCCGGGAACATAGAAAACATCCCCGGGCTTCGCGCTTTTCAGAATCTGGTCGACCGCATCGAATTCTTCCGGCTTCGAGAGATGGCTGATGTCGCCGGTATGCAGCATAAATTCAGGCGCCGTCGCCAAGCCATTGATCTTGTCGACCGCCGCCTGCAAGGTCGCTGCGACGTCAGGATTGGCCGGTTTGTTAAAACCCATGTGACTGTCGCTGATCTGGACAAAGCTGAAGTCCCCGCTTTTGCCGGCGCTTCGATTGGAGTCGCCGGCGAAGGCCTCAGAGACAGGAATGCCGCCGCTGAAGGTCCAGACCAGTCCCGTGCCGGCCCATGCCATGCACTTCAGAAAACCGCGACGGTCGATGCCGTCGTTGTTAAGGTCTTGCATCGCTTGATCGATGAAATTCGACTTGTTGCCGGTCATGTGTCCTCCTTACGCGCGTGTCGTTCTGAGTGAATAACTGGCGTGCGGAGGTTTTATTCCCGTCAAAGTTGAAGCCACAAGAAAAAGCCGGAGCATGCCGCTCCGGCTGACGATCGAATCAGGGACTTAGTTAATCGTGTAATTCATCCCCTTCCAGCGGCCATCTTCAACGATCAGTAACTCGGCCGGAGATGCGAAAAAGATCAACCGGCGGTCACGGTCGGCTAAGTTGCTGCTTTCATGGCTGAAGGCCTGAAGAAGCGCTGCATCCCCGGGATCACTGCTTTCCAGGACGCTGAACATTCCGCGGCCGCCGATGTTGTCAACCCCGGCGTTCACGCGCCATGGAGATGAGACCTCAATTGTGCCACCTTCAGCTAGCTCTTGGTAGCGTGTGGGTTCCACCATCCTCGGCGCATGGTTGACGACGAGCGGGTTCTGTTTTCGGGACACATCCACAGTGGTAAGTCGCGCCCCGCCGTGCTCGATGTACAAGTACGTCCGGCCATATTCCCATTGCGTGTACATCCTGGTGACGGGCAGACCGTCCAACGGAACCCGCGCCAGCACTTTTACGCCCTTCGGTGCTTGCGTTCCCGTTGAGGTCGCCGCAGAGCCAGGCAGTGCATTGACGACACGCGTCTGCGAGTAACCCGGAGCAGCCAGAGAAAGAAAGAAGAAAAGAGCAGGGACGACGATCTTTGCAATGCGGTCACTCATAGTTTGAGCCTGAATACGATTCATCACGTTCACTCCTTCTGGCTACGATCGTGTAGCGCCTGTGCTGATAACAGGCGTGCGGCGGATTTATTCCCGTCACGTCGGCATCGCACAAAAAAGCCGGAGCACGCCGCTCCGGCTAGAAAATTGAAGCGTGGATGCTAAGGCATCCCGAGACCGTCGCCTAGATTAACGAGTTCAGCAGTTCGGCAACATCCGGTGCGGTGTCGTCCCAATAGTGGGTGTGGGCTCCAGCACCGATGCACATCTCAGTACGGCGATCGCCATGGACCACGTGAATCGGCTGCGGATAGCGGCCTTCCTCTGGTTTGCCGCCTGTCCGGCCGTACCACTCTTCGAGCCACAGTGACCGACCAATGTAATCGCCGCTGCGGTAGGTGTTCAACCACTTGGCTACTCCCAACTCCCGCGGGTCCGGCAACGCGTGAGCCGATATGGCAACTGGAGGTACTGTGGCTGGATCCGGAAGCGGATGCAGTCCGTTGTCGGGCTCAGCGCGCACCCAGTCGTAGAGATATGGGAAAAACCGGTTCAAGAGCTGGCGGGTTGGATTCCCCATAGTTAGCAAGCTGATTGGAATCGTGCCGGGTTTCTGGTCCCCAGAAAGTCCGAAGGCTGCCAGGTGAGGATCGCCATCTGAATAAAGGAAGTGAAGGAGGTCCCCGGAAATCAAAGCTCCCAAACTGTGCGCGACAATCACCACCGAGTCATAGCCGCGTCCGTCGGCATCCCGATACCGTGCCAGGTAACGCAGGGTCGACACGTACCGTTCCACGATCTGGGCCCGGGGCGTGGCAACTGCCGGTGAAGCACGCAGGTAAGTGTCGACATCCAGAACGGCCCTCAAGATCAAACTGCCGTACCTCACAATCGCTGCCACCGTGGCGCCAAGAATGGCGAATGTTCCCGCCCACACAAAGACGATCTGGACTGTCCCCTCCCGAAAATACGATTGCCACATACCTGGCAGGAAATAGAACGCCAGCGGCGCCACGAAAATAGCGCACCAGAACAAGGCGCTTATCACCGAGATGGCATCCAGGCCACGCGAGTTCCAGGTGCCTAGCCGCACCGACTGTGCGTTGGTCGAGCTTCGCGGCGGCTCACTCTTGTTGCGAAGCGGAAATCTTTCCGTGTTTGCGCCCGGCAGTATCCACCAGACCAGCAAGAAAAGCGCGAGACCAAAGAGAGCCAGCGTGATAGGAAGCTGGTAGCCCACGCTCCAGGCGAGGATCCCCGGCAGATAGTCCGCATGTGTGGGTACGGAACAAGGAGGGGTGGTGGCGCACGGGTCGGCCTTGGCATTCGGATCCGGAACCTGCTCGGCGACGAGACCCGGGTTGGGAATGAGATGCAGGGTAAGCAGCCGTTCTCCCCCTGGGGGTGACGTCAGCAAGCGCTCTTCGAAAAACGGCTTGTGCACCCATCTTGCAATCGAGAACATCCCGGCCCATATCATCGAGGTAATCAGCAGAAACAGCAGCGCGGGCAGCGCAAGGGCGAACTGGCCGGTGCGTACTGCCGCCCGGACGCGCGCCCGCTTGGGGGTATCCTTCTGACGCCAACAGGCCACGGTGCCAAGCAAGAGAGCCAGAAATGCGAAAATAATCAGTAGCATCCAGGAAGCCCGAAGTGAAGCGATCAACCACTCGGCCGTCCAGAATGTGGCTTGGGGAACCTGCCAGAGTGCGGCTTCAGGAGCCCACTTGGCTGAGGCGAGGGGCAGGTATCCAATAAAAATCAGGAAACAGACGCCATACACCAGACATCCCGTAACCTCCACGCCCTTTCGCACATCTTCATAGTTGTGCAGCACATAGAACAAGAGTGGAACACCCAGAAAAAGCCAACAGGCGATAGAGCCAGCAACGGTTGGATTCGTGTACCTGCTCAACAGCCACCCTACGGCGGCCCCTAAAATTCCTGGTACCAGGGCGAGCAATGCCCAAAGCCACGGGTGGGACCTGACCGGTTTCTGGCTCCGACTCAAAATAAGAAAGCTGATAGCGATGCCCGCAAGTGCGAGCATCAAGATAGGGAACCAGCTCAGGTCGTACTTCTTACTAAGTAGCGCGGGGATACAAGAGAAGATTACGACCAGCAGGACAACCTTCGCTAATGGAATGAAAATCTGCAGCATGCGGACTGCATACCTCTGCATAGCGAGGTAGACCTGCCACAAAGGTCCGGTGTTCTCCGCTGAACCGGTATCGATGGCGAGGCGGCTGAGGCTAGCCAGGTGCAGGACCAACTGAAATAGAGCAAGCAAGAAAGTCAGAATTGTGCTGTCAGGCTGGGCGAGGTCGGCCCAGAGCACTTCATAGATGTGGACATCGGCTTCCCCGCCCGGCGCTTTTGCACTCCGCTTACCCTCGAGTCTGGTAGTGATGTAGGCATCGGTATTGGCGCCACCTTTATAGCCTTGCAGAAGCAGACGCATAAACGTATTTCCGGCTTTTCCACGTTCCACTACCTCGTTCTTCTTGCCATAGTCGGTCGCCAACTCTGCGAACTTTGTGCTTTGCTCCTCGTACAGATCCATTGCGCGAGCCGCGAGACCTGTCTTTCGTTCGACCGGTAGCGCTTTAGCCTGAACTGGCTGCAAAGGGACTTGGACGCCAACAGACCGGAAGGAACCGAAGTAGCGGGAAGTGCTTGGTTCGGGGACCGGCAGCGAGAACAACAAGTTCGCCATCGCGTCTTCCGTAGCGCCTGGTGCATGTGCCCCTACACCATGCACTCCAACAATGGCAACCCGCGGAATTCGTTTGCCTGTTGAATTCAGATGAGCCGCAGATGTATCTCCCGGCGAGACAGCGGTGGCGTAGACACGGTTTGCTTCGTCACTGACGCTGGACTCATTCACTTTGCATCCGCCCTGGTTGGAATTCAGTACTTATATTCCAACTACCGGCCCTTAGCCAGTCCAAAGTGAAATTTCATCGGAGGCTTTTGTGCGCTTTTGTGCCAAACATAACTTAGCCTCGCGGACTCCGCTGGTAGTGCAGATAAAGACTTTAGTTCGTGATTTTGCTTTCAACCGAATGCGGGACAAAAAATGCCATGCCTTACTTTAGACACGGATAGGCTTTGGCTTGGCAATCTCTCCTGACTAGATTATGCGTGATCCCAAGACAACGGGCGCTGGGGGGGAGGGCCTCATGCCCGGCGCCGCGTTCGCGGACTATGCGGCGAAAAGGCTGGAACAGCGCGTCTTCATTCCGCCTTTTGCGAGAAGGTATGAATGCCACACTCCAACCTTCCCCCACCCCAGCGGCCCGAGCGCAGGTCTGCTTCATCCAGCGGGACACTAGTGCAGGGTTCGCAACCAATGCTGGTAAAGCCTTCGTCATACAACGGCTGGTACTCGATCTGGTGTTCGACCGTATACTTCCAAACCCTCTTCCAGTCCCAGTCCGCGAGTGGATTCACTTTCAGCAAGTGTTTGCCGCTGGGGAGGAGATGGTTTTCAACCGTCTTCAGGTTCTTTCTCGTTGCTGACTGCTCTCTCCGCAATCCGGTAAACCAGAGATCGAAGGGCTCCAGTGCTCTCATCAATGGTTCGACCTTGCGTCGCTGGCAGCACAGGCCGGGATTGCTCTGATACAGAATCCCCAGATCAGATTCTTGTTTGGCCACCGACTGGAGTGGCATTAGGTTGACAAGGTTCAGGTCCCACAATCGAGTCATGCGATCGCGGTAACCATAGGTCTCGGCGAAGTGATACCCGGTATCGAGGAAGAGGACAGGCACATGCGGGAGCCGTTTCCGCAACAGGCTGAGTACGACCATGCCCTCCGCCTGAAAGCTGCACGTGATACAGGCTAATCCACGATTTTCTGCGAGTGCGCGATCAATCACATCCTTAGCATCCAGGTTCTCGTACTGTCGCGTACTTGTCTGCAGGCTCATGATTCACCATTCCCTTTCGTCGTGGCGATTTCTTGCCATAACGTCGTAGCATTACCGAGAATTCCTTGCCATCCAGTGCTGCTAACCAACGCTTCACTGCGGCAGCGCGCGACCTGGCCAATGATGAGGAGAGCGGGAGATGGCAGCATGGCGATTGACCCGAGCGCAGCGATATCGGTCCACAGCAACTCCTGGTCCGGCCGTGATGCATTCGCCACCACCACGCAGTGCGTCTCGGGACTCAAACCTGCGGCGATCAGGTCGCTGCGAATCTCGCGATAGTGGCCCGTCGGCATATAGATCACCAGCGTGGCGTCCTGCGAGGCGTAGCGCGCAATGTTTGTCCGCCCCTTGCCGGTCGCCTGTTGTGCGGTGAGAAAGATCACACCTGAGGCCGATTGGCGGTCGGTGAGCGTGATCCCTGCCTGCGCCGCGGCAGCAAGGGCTGCGGTAACGCCGGGCACAACTTCAAATTCAATTCCGGCTTGCCGCAACGCCGACATCTCTTCCGCGGCCCGGCCGAATATCGAAGGGTCGCCGCCTTTCAGCCGGACAATTACGTCAGCGCAGCCCGAAAGATCGACGAGGAGCTGGTTGATGGCATCCTGCGTCAGACGCTTTTCTCCCACCCGCTTGCCCACATCCACCAATTGCGCATTCGGGCGTGCAATCTGCAGGATCTCTTCGCTGACCAGCGCATCATGCAGAACGATGTCGGCAGATCGCAGCAGGCGGCCAGCTTTCACTGTCAACAACTCGGGATCGCCGGGGCCTGCGCCGACGAGATAGACTTTCGCCCTCATGCCGCATCCTCCCCGTGCTCGCGTCCACGCGCGCGTTGCAGGCGATCGAAGACTTCACGGCTGGCGAGACGGCCCAGAATGCGGCGCCGCGATTCAAAGTCGCTGCTTTGGCTCATCAAGCCCGAACGCACCCGTCCTAGCCATTCGACCAACCGCTCGTATTCGGGCCCGAACTGAACTTCCAGTTCTTTCCGTAAACGCTGCGCCAGCGAAGGACTAAGCCCCCCCGTGGAAATAGCAATTTGCAACGCTCCGCGATCGACAACCGCGGGATAATAGAAGTGGCAGTCTTGCGGCTGATCGACCGCATTGCACAAAATCCCGCGCTGGTCCGCTTCGCGATAAACCATGGCATTCGTTTCACTACTAGACGTCGCAGCAATGACCAGGAATGTCCCCTCGAGGTCGCTGCTCTGGAAGCTGCGGGACTCCCACCGGATCTCATCGCGGTGTGCACGGTGCAGCAAGGCTGCCGTCACCTTGGGCGAAACCACGGTCACGCGCGCTCCCGACCGCAACAAGCTTGTGGTCTTGCCTTCCGCTATGGGGCCCCCGCCCACTAACAGGCAGGGCCTGCCTTCCAGTTTCACGAATATGGGGAACAGCGATGGCTGCCGTCGGCTCATCCTTCCACCCCGTGAGGAATGCGGCCAGCCGCTGGATCGCGCTCGACAGCGACGAAATCTCCACCGGCGAGGAAGGCGCGAATCTCTTCGCTCGAATGGCGCCCGAAGAATTGCCGAAGATTCTCATCCGGACTTCTCGCCGCCAGGTAGCGATTCAACAGGCGCTCGATGGCGTCCGGCACCTCCGTGGCAGGGCAGCGATATCCAACAGGTCGCGCGATAGCCTGATGTTTGCCAACCGCGCCGCCGACGCAAAAGTAGTAGGCGTCGATCAGTTGCCCGTTCTGTTTGATCTTCTTACCCTCTAGCCCAAGGTCGGCGATCCAGTGCTGGCCGCAACTGTTGGGGCAACCCGTCACATGCAGCTTCAGGTGTTGTTCAAAGCCCGGGAGTCGCTCGTCTAGTTCTTCCGCCAGCCACCGTCCAAACGACTTGGTTTCCGTGATCGCAATCTTGCAGAATTCAGTCCCCGAGCAAGCGATGATGCCGCGCCCGAAGGGCGAGCCTTCAATAGGCAGGCCCGCGAGCTGCAAGCTGCCTGCAACCGCAGCCGCGTTGTGCTCGGGCACGTTGACGATCAGCAGGTTCTGCATGTTGGTCGTGCGTAACTCACCCCCGGCGTAACGCTCAGACAGATCGGCCGCAGCGTATAGTTGGGCCGCCGTGATCCGGCCCCGCAGTACAGAGGCTCCCACGTAGACGTAGCGTGGCTGCTTTTGCCGGTGAACTCCTACGTGATCGCGATACACGTCATCCGGAATGTCTTCCGCAACTGCTGGGGCCAACTTGAATCCCAGGCGGCCGTTTAGCTCGCTGAGAAAATGTTCAGCCGTCCATCCATGCTTCAGGAACAGGAACTTCAGTCGTGCTCGCTCGCGGTTCTCGCGCAACACATCGCTGTCGCGAAAGATGGACGCAACGGCTCTGAGCACTGGCAACACCTGCTCCGGCAGGACGAATGCATCGAGCCGTTTCGCCGGATGAGGGTCGGTCGACAAACCTCCCGCGACGCGCAGGGAAAATCCAACCTCATGGTCCTTGCCTCGCACGGCTGTCAGGCCGATGTCATTGATCTCGGGATACGAGCACCACGCATGACAGCCTGTAATGCAAATCTTGAATTTGCGAGGCAGGTTGTAGAACTCGGAATTGCCCACAAATTCCCGGTTCGCCTCCTCCACCAGTTGCGAGGCGTCGTAAATCTCGTCAGCGTCAACCCCGGCCAGAGGGCAGCCAACGATATTGCGAACGTCGTCACCACACGAGCCCATCGTGGTGAGACCCGCGCGCCACAATGCGTCGAGCACTTCCGGCAGGTCTTCGATCGTGATCCAGTGCAGCTGAACGTTCTGGCGCACCGTGATATCGGCGCTGCCGCGGGCATACTTCGTAACCACATCGGCAATGGCCCGGACCTGGTGGGAAAGCAGGATTCCGTTGGGTATGCGGATGCGCACCATGAAGTAGGGAAGCGCCTTGCCCGCGCCACCCGTGCCGCCGACCGCTCCAACACCGTCGCCCTGCGTGTACACGCCCCAGAAGCGGAAATATGTGTCCAACCATTCCGGAGGAATGGACGCAAGTCCGCTCCGGGCAAACCCACGAATCTCGTCGAGGCACTCCCACGCGTTCTTTTCCCGTTTGAGCCGCTCGATTCGCTGCGCCTTCGTTTCCTTGACGACTTCTGACATCCGCCACCTCTTTGCGCCAAAAAGAAAAACCCACGTGTCAGATGCCTCTGACGCGTGGGTTAGGGAAATCCTGCTTAAATAAGAAAGCTAGGCGGTATTTCCATAGGCGTCAGAATCTGTGTACCCGCAACAACAGCAGGGCATGCAACAACAATTCTGACGACCACTCAACATGATCGTATGACACTACACAACTAGGGTCGGAAGGTCAAGTGGCTAAATGAAGAAATTTGCCTCGGTAGTTACGAATAATGGGCGCTGGGTGATGGAGCGCAAGAATTTCAACTCGACTTGCACAGACCATGGAAATGGTCACGGAACTCCGCTGTTGACGTTTTTGAGGAACCACCGAGGCAGCTAACTCGCGCAATCCCCACAGTTGCGCAGCCTCCGCTAGACCGTTTCCCTTGGCGAAACGGACGAACCCCACCCTCAAGAGGCACTCGGATGGCCGGTCACAGATGCGCTCCTGGAAAGCAACTCTTCCAGCTTTGTTAATAATTCCTCCGAGGCGTTACCCTTAGTTATCCACACGTCGGCAGTTCCGATCGACTCGCATGGCAGCTCTGCATAGGCAGATAAGACCACAATCGGCAACTTCTTCTGTCGCAAGAGTTCGCGAGCCAATGAAAGGCCGTTCATGCCCGGTAGATAGTAATCAACGATTACAAGATCAACTGCGTCTGGTCGAAACAGCTCAATCGCTTTGGCCGGCGACTCTGCGGTAAGCACGCGATAGCCTGCTTGCTCCAACATCAGTTTGCGCAAGGCTAGTTGGGTGCCCTCATCGTCCACGCAAAGAATGGTAGCATCGATTTTCTTCAAGAGACTGCCTCACGTCATTTGATTCAATGCTCGATTTCCGCGCGCTGCTGCATCAAGCAGATCCGAAAAGATTCTATGTTACTTTCTCGTTCCCGCTTCGGCCAGGACCGCAGAGACTTGTTCACATAATATTATCGGCCCCACCACCTTGCTCAGAAAAAGGTCCGCATAGCCCGCATCACTAGGGACCTCATTGACACCAGAGTGCAGGATAACTGGTAGTCCAGGCAGTCTGGTTTTAATCTCGCGGGCAAGTTCCGCCCCAGTCGAACCAGGCATTAGGTGGTCGGACAATACCAAATCGATATGGCGGGACGTAACAATATCCCAAGCCTCTGCAGCCGATCCAGCGGTGACTACTTTGTAGCCAGCCTTTTCTAACACGAGCCTCCTAAGCATGAGCGGAATCTCCTCATCATCCACGCATAGGATGACGGCTTTGTCCTCGAGCATCATCGGATACTTCCTCTTCCTACCCAGCCGTCGCGGACATACTAAAGCCCAAGTTTGGAGCAGTCGGCAACCCGGGAATGAAAATGGAAAAACAAGTCATGCGTCCAGTCGCCGAACGCATGCTGCGAAACCGTATTGTGCCGTCATACTTCTGAATGATCCCTCTGCTAATCCAAAGACCAAGTCCGGTGCCTTTAGTGTCTTTCGTAGTAAAAAATGGTTCGAAGATTCTCTTGGCATATTGTGGATCAATACCTGATCCCGTGTCGCATATCGAAATCCGTACTCCTTGTCGTCTTGTTGTCCCTTCAGTACAATCATGGACCTGCACGCGGAGGCGCCCTCCCTCTTTCATTGCCTCTATTGCATTTCCAATGAGGTTCAGAAATACCTGCTTGAGTTCATTTGGAAATCCCTGGATCGCAGCTGTACCGCGAAATTGCTTCTCCAACGAGATCCCATTCGCAGTTATGCGACGAGACTGTAGTTCGAGAACATTGTCCAGAACGTCAAAAAGGGAGATCGATACGGGTTCCTTTGATTCGCGATAGAAGCTAAGTGTCTGCTTGGTTATATGTGTTACTCGTGCCAATTCCTGTTCAGCTAAGGTCGCATAATGGTGAGCTTCGCTATCCAATGACGGATGCTTTCGCAAAAGATAGAATGCATTGGAAATAGCCTCTAACGGATTATTGATTTCATGGGATATGATGCCGGCCAAGCGACCCATAGCCGCAAGCTTTTCGGACCTGATTAGTGCATTTTCGGTCAGCTTTCGCTCTGTCATGTCGATGCATCCCCCGATATAGCCCGAGAAGCTCTGGTCCGGTCCAATCAGCGGGACGCCGTTATCCATAATCCAGCGGTATTCCCCGTCCGCTCGGCGCAAACGATATTCCACGGAGAAGGGAACGCGCTCGTCGAACGAGACACTGTGAGTCCGCCAACATCGCTCGCGATCGTCGGGGTGGACGCCCTCCATCCAACCATCTCCTATCTCCTGCCCCAGGGTTCTTCCGGCAAACTCAAGCCATGGCTTGTTGAAGTAAGTGCGCAGCTTGTCGAGTCCGGAAATCCAAATCATGACCGGCGCTTTGTCGGCCATGGTTCGGAAGCGCCTTTCGCTCTCGGATATCCGCTCCTGGGCGCGTTTCTGCTCCGTAATATCAGTGTTCGTTCCAAACCACCGCACGATTCGGCCACTGGTTTCGCGAATTGGGAGCGCCCGCGAAAGGAACCAACGGTATTCGCCGTCCCGTCCCCGTAGCGGGAACGTATCCTCCCATGGATCGCCCGAGGCCCAAGAGCGTTCGACTCCGGAGATCACGCGGCTGACATGTTCAGGATGAATGAGCCTATGCCAACCTCCGTCGCGCATCTCTTCCAGATTGGTGTCCGTGTATTCGTACCAGCGCTGGTTGTACCAACGCGCAGATCCGTCCGGCTCGGCAATCCAAGCCAATTGCGGGATCGAGTTGGCAAGCGTGCGGAATTGACCCTCACTCGCCTGAAGCTCCTCTGTCCTTTGTGCGACTCGCTGCTCCAGATCCCGGTTTAGCTTCTCGAGTTGATGAGTTTTGCGATGCAGTTCGGCAAACACGCTGACCTTCGCCCGTAATAGTTCCGGGACTACAGGTACAGATATGTAATCCACCGCACCGCGCTGGTACCCTTTGAGTCGGTCGACGTCCGTCAAGTGCACGGCGGAAATGAAGATAATTGCAGTTTTCTGGAACCTTGGATGCTCGCGAATCATTTCGGCGAGTTGAAAGCCGTCCAGATCAGGCATGCTTACATCCATCAACACGACAGCAACATCGGTTTTCAACAGTTGCTCCAGGGCCTCCTTCCCAGACGAGGCCTTGAGCAGATTTTCGCCTAACTCGCGAAGGATGACTTCGTAGCTGAGCAGCTTCGCAGGCTGATCGTCCACCATCAGGATGTTGACTAGTTCATTTGCCTGCATTCGTTCCTATGCGCGCGGCTCCAGGCGACACTCTGAGAAGCCACGCGACCTCCGACTACCTGTGCAACCACATACGCAGAGCTGACAGTAATTGCTCGGTATTGACGGGCTTCGCGAGATACTCGGAAGCTCCTGCCTCCAGACACTTTTCACGATCGCCCTTCATGGCCTTGGCCGTAAGCGCAATGATTGGAAGGCGGCGGAACGACGAGTTCTGGCGGATCACCTGCATCGTTTCGTAGCCGTCCATTTCGGGCATCATGATGTCCATAAGGGTGATGGCGACGTCCGGAGTGGACTCGAGCGTCGCTATAGCTTCGCGCCCGGTCTCTGCAGTAAGCACCGTCATTCCACGGCGCTCAAGTACGCTGCTCAGCGCAAATATGTTGCGCACGTCATCGTCCACCACCAGAACCTTCTTTCCAACGAGCGCCTCATCGGAGCGGTGCAGTCGATCGAGCATCTTTTGCTTCTCAGGTGGCAGGTGGGTAATTACCCGGTGGAGGAACAGTGCAGTTTCGTCGAGGAGTCGCTCCGGCGACTCCACTCCTTTTACAACCACGCTGCGCGCTAGGGAGTGCAGCCGCGCATCTTCTTCCGAAGACAGTTCCTTCCCGGTGAAAACTACTACCGGTAGATCGCTGAGCGACGGCGTATCACGGAGTTGTTCCAGGACCTCGAATCCCGACATATCGGGCAGGCGGAGATCGAGCACAACACAATCGAATTGCTCTTCATTGACCAACGCCAGCCCCTCGGAACCGGTATCGGCGAAGATGACATCGATGTCGTCGTAACCCAGCAGCTCTCGAATACTGAACTGTTCGGCCGGATCGTCTTCGATCACCAAGAGTTTCTTACGTCGAGGACTCGCATATGCTTTGATACGGTCCAAAGCCGCATCCAGTCCTTCAGGCGTTGTCGGTTTCGTCACAAAGGCGAAGGCGCCACGTGCCAAGCCGTGATGTCGCCCCTCGTCCAAGGTAAGCATCTGTACGGGAATGTGGCGGGTTGCGGGGTCTTGTTTCAAATGGTTAAGGACCGTCCAGCCGAGCATGTCGGGAAGAAAAACATCCAGTGAGACGGCCGTCGGATGAAACTCGCGGGCGAGAGCAAGGCCTTCGGCGCCCCGTAGGGCCACCAGGACTTTGAACCCCTTGTCGCGGGATAGATCGCAAATCGCCCGAGCATAGTGAGGATCGTCTTCTACGATCAACAGGACGGCGTCGCCCGGCTGGATGTGGTCTCGATCATCGACGATACGTTCAACTGGAATCTCTGACGTGCCCACACTCGCTAATTGAAGAGGCAAGGAGGATGGAGACGCCTTCCCCTCCAGAACGGACACACTGGGCACGGACGGGCCGACATATGTCTGGGGGAGAAATAGAGTGAATGAGCTGCCATTGCCGAGCTCGCTGCGCAACTGGATCTCTCCGCCTAAGAGGCTGGCCAACTCGCGGCTGATCGCCAGCCCCAAACCGGTTCCACCGTATTTGCGGCTCGTTCCTGCATCTGCCTGCTGGAATGCTTCAAAGATGATCCGTTGCTTTTCGTGCGGAATGCCAATTCCCGTGTCTGCAACTTCGAAGGCCACGACAGACCCGGCTCGCCTTAGGATCGGATGATCTTCGCTCCACCCTTTCTCGACATGCTGAACCGAAAGGCGAACGCCGCCCTGCTCCGTGAACTTAAAGGAATTGGACAGCAGATTCTTCAGTACCTGCTGCAGACGTTTGGAATCTGTGACCAGGCTGCGATCGAGGTTCGGGTCAGTGTGAACCTCGAAGCCAAGTCGCCGGTTTTCGGCTTCATGGCGGAAAGGCCGAGCCACCATATCCAGCAGGCTGGCGAAGAAGACCTCCTCCGCCTCAACCGAAACCGTACCGGACTCGATCTTCGAAAGGTCAAGAATGTCACTGATCAGGTTCAGCAGGTCGGTTCCGGCGCCGTGAATGGTGCGTGCATACTCGACTTGCTTGGGCGTCAAGTTGTGATCGGGATTGTCTCCGAGTTGCTGACCGAGAACCAGGATACTGTTCAGCGGCGTCCGTAGCTCGTGTGACATGTTCGCCAGGAACTCAGATTTGTACTTGGAAGTGAGTGCGAGCTCTTTCGCCTTGTCTTCCAGGGCGCGGCGGGCCTGCTCAATCTCCTGGTTCTTCCTTTCCACCTCGACGTTCTGTTCGGCCAACTGTTGTGCTTTCTGCGCCAGTTGCTCATTGGTTTGCTGCAATTCCTTTTGCTGGGTCTGAAGTTCGGTCGCCAATTGCTGTGACTGCTTCAGTAATCCTTCCGTCTGCATGGTTGCTTCAATGCTATTGAGCACGATGCCTATGCTGGCGGTGAGTTGCTCCAGGAACGCAAGGTGCGACGCGGTGAATGTGCCCAAGGAAGCCAATTCGATGACTGCTTTGACTCGATCTTCAAACAGAACTGGCAGCACGATCACGTTGCGCGGCACAGCCTCAAACAAACCCGATCGAATCGAAATGCTGTCAGGCGGCAAATCGTTGATCAGCATCCTTCGCTTCTCGGCCGCGCACTGGCCCACGAGGCCTTCGCCGATCTTCAATTGCCTGAGATGGCCATTTTCACCATCACTGGCGAACGCGGAGAGGAGGACCATCGTATTCGTTCCTTCACCCTCCATCTGATAGATCACGCCTTGTTGTGCGTTCACCAACGGAGAGAGTTCCGACAGCAGCATTCTTCCGACAGAGGTGAGATCGCGCTGGCCCTGCAACATGCCAGTGAATCGCGCGAGATTCGTCTTCAGCCAGTCCTGCTCTGTGTTGCGCTCCGTGGTGAGGCGGAGGTTGTTGATCATGGTGTTGATGTTGTCTTTCAACTCCGCAACTTCGCCACTGGCCTCAACCTGGATCGAGCGCGTCAAGTCTCCCTTGGTGACTGCCGTGGCGACCTCAGCGATAGCACGCACCTGGTTGGTCAGGTTGTCGGCCAGCAAATTGACGTTTCCAGTTAGGTCCTTCCAGGTTCCGGCAGCGCCGGGCACGTTAGCCTGGCCACCGAGACGGCCTTCGACTCCCACTTCGCGGGCGACAGTCGTAACCTGATCGGCGAAGGTAGCGAGCGTGTCAGTCATGTTGTTAATCGTGTCAGCGAGTGCAGCGACTTCGCCCTTGGCGTAAACCGTCAGTTTCTGTGTGAGCACACCATTTGCGACCGCGGTCACGACCTTGACGATTCCGCGCACCTGCTCCGTGAGATTTGCCGCCATCACGTTTACGTTGTCGGTCAAGTCTTTCCATGTTCCGGCAACGCCGGGCACCTGCGCCTGACCGCCCAGTTTGCCCTCGGTACCAACTTCGCGGGCCACACGGGTCACCTCGGCCGCAAACGCATTGAGCTGGTCCACCATGGTGTTGATCGTGTTCTTCAGCTCAAGAATTTCGCCTTTCACATCGACCGTGATCTTTCGCGACAGATCGCCACGCGCTACGGCAGTTGTTACCTCGGCGATATTGCGAACCTGTCCCGTGAGGTTGCGGGCCATGGCATTCACCGAGTCTGTAAGGTCTTTCCACGTCCCAGCAACTCCGGGTACGTTCGCCTGACCACCGAGCCGGCCTTCTGTACCAACCTCGCGGGCTACGCGTGTCACTTCTGCGGCAAACGAGCGCAACTGCTCAACCATGGTGTTGAGCGTTTCTTTCAGCTGAAGGATTTCACCGCGAACGTCAACCGTAATCTTTTTCGACAGATCGCCTGTGGCAATAGCGGTCGCGACCTCGGCAATATTTCGGACTTGGCCGGTGAGATTGTTGGCCATGAAGTTAACGTTGTCCGTGAGGTCCTTCCATGTGCCGGCAACGCCCGGCACTTGTGCCTGGCCGCCCAACTTGCCGTCGGTACCGACTTCACGCGCAACGCGTGTCACTTCGCCTGCGAAAGCGTTGAGCTGATCCACCATCGTGTTAATGGTGTTCTTTAGCTCGAGAATTTCGCCCTTTACATCCACCGTGATTTTGCGCGACAAGTCGCCACGAGCGACCGCGGTGGTCACCTCGGCGATATTGCGCACCTGACCCGTAAGGTTGCCGGCCATGGCGTTCACTGAGTCGGTAAGGTCCTTCCACGTTCCTGCGACACCCGGCACGTTGGCCTGTCCGCCCAGGCGCCCTTCGCTTCCGACCTCTCGGGCGACGCGAGTTACCTCGGCGGCGAACGATCGTAACTGCTCGACCATGGTGTTGAGAGTTTCTTTAAGCTGCAGAATCTCTCCACGAACGTCCACGGTGATTTTCTTTGACAGATCACCAGTGGCGATCGCGGTTGCGACTTCGGCGATGTTGCGCACTTGGCCCGTCAGGTTGCTGGCCATGAAATTCACGTTGTCGGTAAGGTCCTTCCACGTACCCGCCACCCCCGGCACTTCTGCCTGGCCGCCCAACTTGCCGTCGGTGCCGACTTCGCGCGCTACCCGCGTCACTTCTCCGGCAAAAGCATTGAGCTGATCCACCATCGTGTTAATGGTGTTCTTCAACTCCAGAATCTCACCCTTCACGTCGACCGTGATCTTGCGCGACAAGTCGCCGCGCGCCACAGCCGTGGTCACTTCGGCGATATTGCGCACCTGGCCGGTCAGGTTCCCCGCCATTGAGTTCACGGAGTCCGTGAGGTCCTTCCACGTTCCCGCCACGCCTGGAACATTGGCCTGGCCACCGAGACGACCTTCTGTGCCCACTTCGCGCGCCACGCGTGTCACTTCACCGGCGAAAGCGTTGAGCTGGTCCACCATTGTGTTGATGGTTTCCTTCAGCAGCAGAATCTCGCCGCTAACGTTGACCGTGATTTTCTTTGACAGGTCTCCGTTGGCGATGGCAGTGGACACTTCCGCGATGTTGCGCACCTGACCTGTCAAGTTACTCGCCATGGAATTCACCGAATCCGTAAGGTCTTTCCATGTACCGCCGACTCCCGGAACCTGCGCTTGGCCACCAAGCTTTCCGTCGGTACCGACTTCGCGTGCGACGCGGGTCACTTCGGAGGCAAACGACCGCAACTGGTCCACCATGGTGTTGAGGGTGTCTTTGAGTTCTAGAATTTCACCCTTCACGTCCACCGTGATCTTGCGCGACAGATCACCACGGGCAACGGCCGTCGCCACCTCCGCGATATTGCGGACCTGCGCCGTCAGGTTGCCTGCCATAAAATTGACGTTATCGGTAAGGTCTTTCCACGTGCCGGCCACGTCCGGTACTTGCGCTTGGCCACCCAGTTTGCCTTCGGTTCCCACTTCGCGCGCCACGCGCGTAACCTCACCGGCAAATGCATTCAGCTGGTCCACCATCGTATTGATGGTGTTCTTCAACTCGAGAATTTCGCCCTTCACGTCCACAGTGATTTTGCGCGACAAATCACCGCGCGCCACCGCCGTGGTGACCTCGGCGATGTTGCGCACCTGACCGGTAAGGTTACCAGCCATCGAGTTCACCGAATCCGTAAGATCCTTCCATGTCCCCGCCACGCCGGGTACGTTTGCCTGCCCACCGAGACGGCCTTCCGTGCCCACCTCGCGGGCGACGCGAGTCACTTCGCCGGCAAACCGGTTGAGCTGATCGACCATCGTGTTGAGGGTTTCTTTTAGCTGCAAAATCTCGCCACGCACATCGACAGTGATTTTGCGCGACAAGTCGCCGCTCGCGATTGCTGTTGCTACCTCAGCAATGTTGCGGACCTGGCCAGTCAGGTTGCTGGCCATGAAGTTGACGTTGTCGGTAAGGTCTTTCCAAGTGCCACCGACTCCGGGAACCTGCGCCTGGCCGCCTAGCTTACCTTCGGTGCCCACTTCGCGAGCGACGCGCGTCACTTCGCCTGCGAACGCGTTGAGCTGGTCAACCATCGTATTGATGGTGTCTTTGAGCTCGAGGATTTCGCCCTTCACGTCCACGGTGATCTTGCGCGACAAATCTCCGCGAGCCACCGCTGTCGTCACCTCGGCGATGTTGCGCACCTGGGCCGTGAGATTGCCGGCCATTGCGTTGACGGAATCGGTGAGGTCCTTCCATGTGCCGGCCACGCCGGGCACGACGGCCTGCCCGCCCAATTTGCCGTCAGTACCCACCTCGCGCGCTACGCGAGTTACTTCGGACGCGAAGGATCGCAATTGGTCGACCATTGTGTTGATGGCTTCTTTCAACTGGAGAATTTCCCCTCGCACGTCGACCGTGATCTTTCGCGATAGGTCTCCATTCGCCACAGCATTGGTGACCTCGGCAATGTTGCGCACCTGACCAGTAAGGTTGCTTGCCATTGAGTTGACGGAATCCGTGAGGTCTTTCCAGGTGCCCGCCACGCCAGGTACCTGTGCCTGTCCGCCGAGCTTGCCGTCAGTCCCCACCTCGCGTGCCACACGCGTAACTTCAGCGGTGAAGACACTGAGCTGTTGGATCATCGTATTGACGATATTGGCCGAGCGTAGGAATTCTCCTTCCAGGGGCCGGCCGTCAACGTCGAGTCGAACCGTCTGAGTCAGGTTTCCTTGGGCGACGGCCCCGATAGCGCGCGTCACTTCTGTCGTAGGCCGGAGTAAGTCCTCTACCAGTGTGTTGACCGAGTTCTCCATCTCGCCCCACGCGCCGCGCGATTCGTGGAACTTGGTACGCTCTCGTGTTCTTCCTTCTTTACCCACAACTTGTCCCACGCGCCTGAGTTCCTGCGTCATCTGCTGATTGGCGGCAACAATATCGTTGAATGTGTCTGCAATCTTTCCTGCCAGTCCAGTCCAGGAACCCGGTAATCGGACCGAGAAGTCCCCATTGCGCATGACTTGCAGACTGCTCAAGATTGCCCCGAGGTCAGCAAGCGGAGGCTCTGCCACAGCCCTGGACGTTCCGCGGATGTCCGCGTTTTCCGCGGAGTCGTCGTTAGCGGTCGCAATCGCCGCGTTGCGTTCGGTTCTTTTCATGCCTATCTCCCGCGTACTGCCGAGACCGGAGTTGATACAGTTTCTTGCCGTGAAGGAAGGGGCGGATGGTCTGGCCGCCGATTGTCCGGGTTACGTCAGTTGGATAAACGAGCTGAGCTGATTGGGGCCAGAAGGACACAAGAACATGGATTTATCATGTAAAGCGGATGGGTCACCATACAGTGTTTACCGTATTGGCCTTTATCGTAGTTCGAGAGCACGGGCGCTATCGTCGGACACAGGCCTGCGAAAAGGGTTTTGCACTACGAGGTGGCCCGTCAGCCAACCTAGGTGGATATTGCTAGACGTACGCGAGGCCCGGGGACTGCGAACAAACGTTCAGATATCTGATTCTTGATCGCAAATGCGAAGTTCTCCGCAGACGTCATCTCATCACGAGGCCTCGAGCCGGATTACTACCTATATCAGGACTAACCGGTAGTAATTTCTCAGAAGCCCATTTCAGGCTACGTCGTCTCTTTGAACGCATCCATGATCAGCGGTCATTTTCTGCAGAAGGTCTCTCTGGCTATTGTCGACAGGTCGCCGACTCACGCGAGCCCGAACTTCGTCCTAGCGGCTCGGGATTAGCCGGCAAGCCCATCTATCGGACTGGAATAAAAGTAAATACGGTGAATGCTGTAGCCCGGAACTAGCCGAAATTCTCTCCTTATTCTGACAAAACATCGGTAGTATATCTTGCACGATTAGTGCGGCGATATCGGGTCCGGGGAGAACGCAGCGATTCCGTAAAGCGTCACGCGCCGATCGGGTAGGCATTGATTTGACATCAGTTAGGGCAGACCAGGAATCTGGGACAAGTTGGAATGCTCGCGGGACGGGAGAAATCGTTAGGAAACTGGAGGGCGCATTTGATTTTTCGGGTTGGAGAAAATAGGGCGACCAGAGCGTCAGAGGGGACACCGAAAAAGATTGCCGGACAGGTCGAAGGACACGCGCGGCCTGATCAACTGGTATTGGGCGAAAGAGCGACGAACCAGTAGGCTAGGCGCTTGGCGAGCTCATGAAAGGTCTCGCATTTTCGGCGGGCATGGCTACGGACTTGGCGGTGGTAGAAGACCAGGGACAGGGTATAGGCAAGAAACCGGATCATGGTCAGCACCACCAAGGCTGTGGTTTGGTGGACAGCGGGGTGTTTGAGGTGACAGTCGGTAGTGATGGTCTGAAAGACTTCGGTATCGATTCGCCAACGGCTGCGACTGAACTGATGAATGAACAGCGGCGAGATCGAGCCCAGTTCGAAATTGGTGGCGTAGAAGTTGGTGCTGGGTTGGGCTATCGCCGTCTTGCCTTTGGTTTTAGGAGCGTCTTTTTCGCGGAGGGTGACGCGGCGCTGCTGTTCGGTGCGAACCGTTTTGACGACCCGCACTAGGCGATCGGCGACCGGCCAATCGACCTCCGGCAAGTGCCAGTATTGAATCTCCCGGCCCGGGTCCGCCTGAATGCCGGTGGGAGAATCCTGGGTACAACGCTCCGCCTCGCGCAATAACTCGGGCTGGTTCTCTTTCAAGGTGAAGGCCCAAACCAGACCCAGACGTTCCACTTCCTTGACGAAGGGCGCTTGCAAATACAAAGCGTCCCCCACCAACACATCCAGGAAGCGGCGGCCCAACTGCCCAACCAGATCTTGCAGTAGAGCCAGGGCGCAGGAGACCTCGGCTTCGCCGTTCTTCTGAAAGCGAACCCCCAAGGGGATGGGGAAAGAGGTGCTGACCAAGACTATGACAACGATGCGGTGATAATACTGAATATCAGTTTTCAGCTCGCCGTTCACCTTGTGTTGAATCTCTCGCTCCATACAGGCCTGGCAACAGCGGGCAAACGAACTGCAGATTTCAATGCCATCCACCGCTGCCACCACCAGCCCTCGGGACCAATCGGAGCGTAGAACGCCGTTGCGTTTAAGGCGGCGTGCAATTTCACAACTGAGCGCGAACACGGGTTCGGGAGATTGTCGTTCCAGCGAGTAGCCGAGGGTGTCGTCGCTGACCGGTCCGATGCGCTGGGCCAGCGCCCCATGATGACACTCGGCCTCGATCTGCAGCAGGCTGGGAATCTGCATTGCGGCACCCAAGAAGACGGCGTCAAACACCTTTTTCCAAGAGTGCTGGGGAAACTGCCGTCCCTCGGGCAGAGCGCTCACCAAATCCGAGAAGCTAAACACCTTGTCGAGATACGCCTCGAACCGGTGTCGGGTCAAACTTGGCGCTCTTCCTTTTCTTGGAGAAACCGCTTGAGATTTACGCGGCAGATAGTCGCGGCGGCGGCATCAAAGCGGCGGCGCATCTCGATTTTCTCGCGCACCTCATCCACGAACTCCGCCGGAATGTTGAGAGCTTTCGGCTTGCCGTCAATCAGTACGGAGATCTGATATTGCGAGTGCAGGTGTTTGCCGTCGGCACAATGACAGTTGGGCCGGCCGCAGGCACGTTTGCGTTCGACAAAAGAGCCGGGCAGCATTTCGCGGAGAGCACCGAGGCTGCGGATGAGTTTGCCGCGCAATTCCAGGTCGGGTTCGTGGGGCGGTTTCATATGACACTGATATTAGTGTCAGAACAGAGCAAAGTCAAGGGCCTGCGAAAATTTGCAAAAATGCCGTCAAACTGAAACCGGGATGGAGAACCCTGCAAACAAACGGGCTGACGCTAAACGCCACCCCACCTTAAGGAATCACTGGGGGAGAACGAGGTCAATGAATTCAGTGCGCATACTTGTCGTTGATGACCAGGAGACGATTCGGCGAGGGTTGCGCTCGCTGCTGTCAACCCGCCCCGCTTGGGCGGTATGCGGTGAAGCTGCCGACGGACTGGAAGCCGTCGAAAAAGCGAAGACACTGCGCCCGAATGTCGTCCTGATGGATCTATCGATGCCGCGGATGAACGGACTCGATGCGACTCGAATCCTTCGACGAGAAGTGCCTGAATCCAAAATTATCATCGTCAGCCAAAACGATCCTGATGTTGTCCGTCGACAAGCCGGGGAAGTGGATGCGGCTGCCTGCGTCGCCAAAAAAGACCTGGCGGACGAACTACTGCCAACTCTGGATCGACTATTTGGAACTCGAAACGGTGAAGCCGCAGCGTGCCGGGAAGGCATCGCAAGTGAAAAATCCAAGCTCGACTGGCTCGATGGTGGCGGAGCGCTGGGACAACTGATTCGGGAACATGATTGGTCGCAGACTTCACTTGGACCCATCGAAAGGTGGCCGCAAAGCCTGAAGACTTCCGTAAACCTTATTCTCAATGCTCGACACCCGATGTGGGTGGGATGGGGACCGGATGCCGTTTTTCTTTACAACGACGCCTACATTCGTGTCTTGAGCATGGCGAAACATCCGTGGGCCCTGGGCAAACGCACGGCGGAAGTTTGGCCCGAGATTTGGGACATCATTGGGCCTCTGCTCGAGAACGTCTACGAAAAAGGCGAAGCATCTTTCGTGGATGACGTGCGGCTCTTGATGAACCGCGGCGATTACATTGAAGAGACGTTTTACTCGTTTTCGTACAGCCCAATTCGCGACGAATCCGGAGCTGTAGCAGGATTGTTTTGCCCCTCCACTGAGGTGACAGCGAAAGCCGTCAACGCGCGGAGGCTGGGCACGCTCGCCGAACTGTCGGCCAATTCCCTTGTTCAAAAGACCGTTGAGGCTGCCTGCGCGTCAGTGGTTGCTGCCCTGGAAAAGAATCCAGACGACATACCATTCGCCCTGCTTTACCTCATCGACAGTGAAGGACGGGTAGCTCGCCTGGAGCAAAGTTGCGGAGTCCCCAAGGGAATTGAGGCTCTCTCGCCGGATTCGGTTGAGCTAGCTCCTCAAAATCAGCAGTGTTGTTTATGGCCTGTGACTGAGGTGGTGAACTCAGCTCAATCGCAAGTTGTCGCTGTCGGCGACGTTGAGGGACTTCCTCTGGGAGTGGCGCAGCAGCGGCTCTCTCAGGCCTTGGCACTGCCAATCACCTCGCGTGGAGAAGGTGGGATGGTTGGGGTGCTGGTAGCGGGCGTCAATCCTGCCCGCAAACTCGATTCCGAATATCGCACGTTCTACGAATTAGCGGCCGGGCAGATCGCGACGGCCATCCTGAATGTGCGGGCCGCCGAAGAAGAGAGGAGACGACTCGCGGCATTGGCGGAAATTGATCGCGCCAAGACCGCATTCTTCAGCAACGTCAGCCACGAATTCCGCACTCCCTTGACCCTGATGCTGGGCCCCGTGGAGGATTTGCTGTCGCGAAGCCACACAGACCTCTCTCCAGCCGCCAAGTTCCAGTTGGAGCTGGTAAACCGAAACGGTTCGCGGCTGCTGCGATTGGTGAATACTCTGCTGGATTTTTCCCGTCTGGAAGCTGGGCGCATGCAGGCGATCTACGCGTCCACCGACCTTGCGCGTTTCACCCTGGAACTTGCGAGTGTATTCCGCTCGGCAACGGAACGGGCAGGATTGAAGTTAGTGTTGGATTGCCCGCCGATTGCAGAACAAATTTTTGTGGATCGCGGCATGTGGGAAAAGATCGTACTTAACCTGATTTCGAACGCATTTAAGTTCACCTTTGAAGGGAGCATTGCGGTTTCCCTGAGGGATGCTGGGGACAGTGTCGAACTGCGAGTGCGTGACACTGGCGTCGGGATTCCGGCAGAGGAACTACCCAGACTATTCGATCGCTTCCATCGGATCGAGAACTCGCGCAGCCGCACTCACGAAGGAAGTGGGATCGGACTGGCCCTGGTACAAGAACTGGTCAAGCTCCATGGAGGATTCGTTCGCGTCGAAAGCGTGCTCGGAAAAGGGAGCACGTTCCTGGTGAGCCTGCCCCGAGGTAAGGCCCACCTTCCGGCAGACGCGATTTGCGGAACCCGCACGCTGGCATCCACCGCGGTCGGGGCCGCTCCATACGTGGAGGAAGCGCTGCGCTGGCTGCCCGACGCGGGCCAAACCCAAGCGACAGACGAGATTCTTACAGTGCCGGAGCGTACTCCCTGTTCCCTATGTGCCGGGATCGTCCGTCGAAGGAGGATCCGAATCGCGGGCGCGAATTCTCGTGGCCGATGATAACGCGGACATGCGCCAATACCTGGTGAGATTGCTGGCGGAACGATATGAAGTGCAATCCGTTCCCGACGGACAAGCTGCGTTGGAAGCAGTACGGGAGCGGCGCCCAGACCTTGTGCTGACCGATGTGATGATGCCAAACCTCGACGGCTTCGGGCTACTACGGGAGTTGCGCTCCGACGCCGCCACCCGGACGATTCCCATTATCCTGCTTTCGGCGCGGGCCGGCGAGGAAGCGCGGGTGGAAGGAATCGAACAGGGCGCTGACGACTACCTGATTAAACCCTTCAGCGCGCGCGAAATGCTGGCACGAGTGCAAACCCACCTGGAACTGTCGCGAGTGCGCAAACAGAGCGAAGATGCCCTGCGGCGACGGACGGAGCAATTCGAGACCCTGGTCGACGAAGCTCCGCTGGGGGTCTTCGTGGTTGATGCCGATCTCCGTCTTCTGCAGGTCAATCCCACTGCACGCGAAGCGTTTGGAGAAGTTTCGGAGCTGATAGGCCGGGACGTCGGCGAGTTAATCCGCATCTTGTGGCCGACGGCGTACGCCGATTACATCACCCGCCACTTCCGGCACACCCTGGAGACCGGGCTACCGTACCTCGTCGCCGAGCACAGAGAGGAGCGATTGGGCCGCGGTGTCGTTGAGTTCTATGAATACCAGGTCAATCTCATACCTTTGCCTGAGGGTCGGTCTGGACTGGTGTGCTATTTCCGGGACATCTCGCGAACAATACATGCCCGGGAAACGATTGCCGAGTCCGAGCGGCGGCTACGGCTGGCCGGCGAAGCAGCAGAACTTGGCATCTGGCACTGGTACATAGACGACGGCCGGGCCACGTGGGAGAACGATCGCCCCTACGAGATATTTGGCCGCACGCGCGAGGAAGGCCCCATCAGCGCAGAGGAATTCAGGGCCGATATCCTGTACCCAAACGACGCGGAAGAATTCGAACGCGCCCTGTCACTCACGTTGGAGACTGGCGCACGTTTCTTCTTCCAAGGCAGGATCAAACGCAAGGACCGATCGACCGGATGGGTGGAGTTTACGGGCCAACTGGAACGTCGAGCAGACGGCTCCCCTTGGCGGATCCTGGGAACCGTGCTGGACATCTCGCGGCGCATTCAAAACGAGGAAACGTTGCGGCAGCATCGCGAGCGATTTGACATGGTCGCGGAAGCGTCGCAAGTCGGATTCTGGTTCTGCGACCTGCCGTTTGACAAGTTGATTTGGGACAACCGTGTCAAAGAGCATTTCTGGCTGCCACCGGAAGCGGAGGTGACGATTGACACATTCTACGAGAGGATTCATCCGGACGACCGCGAACGCACTCGACAGAGCATCGCCGATTCCAATGCAAACGACACTCCTTACAACATTGAATATCGCACCGTGGCGCCCGATGGACGGGAAAAGTGGATTCGAGCGATAGGCAGAACTTTTTATGACGAAGCCGGCCAGCCGAAGCGCTTTGATGGAGTGACCCTGGACATCACCGAGCGTAAGCAGATCGAGGAACGGGAATGGCAAATGACTGCCGAAGCCCTTGCCGCCACCGCAAAGTTCCGGGGGGTGTTCGATGAGACCCCTGTATTCGCCGGAATCATGACCACGGACGGGAAGGTCATTGACGCGAACCGATTGTGTTTGGATGCGTGCGGTTACCGGGCCGAAGAGGTGTTGGGGCGTTCTTTCTGGGACACGGGGTGGTGGCGGGGTTCGAAGGACGTGCAAGATAAGATTCGAGCTGCAACCGAGCAGGCCGCATTGGGCGTTCCGTACCGTGAGAACTTACCTTACCATTGGGCCGATGGAACTGAGCGCCTGGTCGACTTCGCGCTACATCCGATACGCGATCACCAGGGCCAGATCATTTTCCTCCATCCCACCGGGATCGACATCACTGACCTCAAGCATGCCGAGGAAAACTACCGCACCCTGGTAGAAACGCTGGATGCCGAAGTGCAGGCCCGAACTCGGGAACTGGAGCTCCGCAATGTCGAAGTGGTAAGGCAGTCCGAGCTGCTTCGCGAGTTGTCGAGACGTCTCATGCAAGCCCAGGACGACGAACGGCGGCACATTGCGCGCGAGCTGCACGACAGCGCTGGCCAAACCCTGACGGCGCTGGGGATGAATCTCGCCCAGCTGGCTCAACAGGCGCGCAACATCAGCCCTGACCTCGCACAGGACGCTGAGGAAGGAAAGCAGTTGGTTCTCGAATTGAGCCAGGAGATACGGACAATGTCTTATCTGTTGCATCCCCCACTGCTCGACGACAGTGGCATCGGCGAAGCGCTTCACTGGTACATACGGGGACTTGAAGAACGAAGTGGCTTGAATATCAGTCTAGTGATTCCGGAAGACCTGGGAAGGTTCTCCCACGAACTGGAATTGTCGGTTTTTCGTATCGTCCAAGAGTGTTTAACGAACGTTCATCGGCATTCCGGGAGCAAAGTCGCAACCATCCGTATCGTGCGCGCCGACCAGAAGATTTCCCTTGAGGTTCAGGATCAGGGCAAGGGTATATCGCCCGACAAGTTGGCCCAGCTTCAGGCGAAAGGAGGAGGTGTAGGAATTCGGGGAATGCGCGAACGTGTCTTGCAGCTTGGTGGAGAGATGCGTCTCAATTCCGAAGGGAGTGGTACGTTGATCGCGATCACTATTCCTCTTGCCAAGAACACGCGATCAGGAACGGAGGATTTGCAGCCAGCTCCGACGTTCGAATAGGTTCGCCTGAATGCGAAGCAGATCGACGACTATGCGAATCCTCATTGCAGATGACAATCACTTGGTGCGGCAGGGCGTCCGGCGAATCCTTTCGTCGCAGTCGAACTTCGAAGTGTGCGGAGAAGCTGCGGATGGCATGGAGGCGCTGCGCATGGCTCACAGGCTATTGCCAGATCTCGTTCTGCTCGACGTCAGCATGCCAGATCCAGGTGGGTTGGAGACCGCACGTCTTCTGCGGCGAGAGCTGCCTCAAATTAAAGTTGTAATTATGAGCCAACATGACCCGACCTACCTATCGGCCCGCGTGGTCGATGTTGGTGCTCAAGCCTGCATCGACAAAAATCGCCTCGATTCGGACTTGGTCGCGACAATCGGGAACATCGAAGAAACACATGCGTAATCCGTATCTCCAAGGCAAACAGAGCGGACCGTGGACGGACTGGCAGCCTTGGCCCTAAACGCGACGGTCTCCGAAGGTGCGTCCAAACTCGTGAATCCTCAATAAGGTGCCCGACTCTACTTGGGCGAGCAGCGCAGCTGGACATTCATGCGTCGTATACCGTGGCGTCGTCTGACGGAAAGTCATTCGTTCGGTTCCTGTCGATCCTGTTACTTAGACGCGGCCTCCATAACTACGCAGCCTCTTGTCCAAACTTGATGAGCACCTTGGTATACCCGTCGGCACGTTGGTCGAATTCTTGGTAAGCCCCGGGCGCATCCGTGATATGAATGCCATGGCTAAACGATTCGGCTCTGCTTTGCGCGGTGTTGACGAACAACAGCCACCTGTAAGTGGCTGCGTGGTAAGCCGAGACGTGGTGGGCGCTCTACAGGATTCGAACCTGTGACTTCCACCGTGTGAAGATATAATAACTTTTACTTTCAACAACTTACATAGGCTCGCGGGGGCTGCTAACTACTTGCAAGTACGTGTAAGACAGGGTTTCATCGGGTTAGTCATCGGGTTGAAGCTTCGGATCGCTATTCGGCGTGACGACTCCCCGTCTGGCGGTTCGCGCCCTCGCCTACAGGTACCCAGACGTTCTCAGAGCACCCTTAATATCCAACCCTCAATCGCCGCCAGTTGACGTTCCTCGGGCTCCAATGGCGGATTGAGAAACTGGAGGCTGGGGTCACGCTGTTTCCGTGTAACTCCGAAATCCAATCTGCGCCCGTCTGACTGGCCGACGCAGTACGGCTGGTGCAGATGATCCTAGCGAAGTCGGGGCTCGTTTGCTGACGACGACTTCGGACTCGTCTCGCGTGATTGTGTGAGTTGCCTCGCACTCCGGGCAGAGCCAATAGCAGTAGTCTGACAGCTTCATTTCTCGCCATGTCGCTGGGCTCTCAAAACGAGTCGGCGGAAGCGCAAACAGCCGTCCCTTGCTAAGTTCTCGAAACTCGCGATTGCATGATGGGTTCGCGCAATGGGCTACCATGACGAAACTCCATATTACTCTGCGCTATTTCTTCTGTCGCGAAAGCGGATATAGATGGCAGTTAAGGGGACGATCCTTATTTTTCACCCGAATCCCGCTAGCAAAAAGCACGATCATGGGAGCAAACAGCAGTGCAGGTATTGGCCACAACAACGAGGCAATTAGTTTCCTCATCTTTTTCACCTTTGAAGTGCTAGCCCAGATGGTATTGCGAGAGCTTGAGAGGAATGGGATCTCTTTCGCTCGGGCATCACGGCAGAGCACCGTGGTCAAATCGCGACTAAGGTCGAAGAACTTCAGATCGGCTGACTTAGTACAGGAAATCTGGAAAAGGAGAGGAACGACTACCTCTGCCTCGACTGTGCGCTGTCCCTTCCAAGGTGTCAAGGCAATTCCCCACAGGCAATTCCCCACAAAGTTTCAATGAATATTAGAATCGATGACCTCAGGCTTTCAGTGCGCTGGCTGCGGAGAGTGGAACGAGACGTTGGTGGATGCTTCCGTGGGGATGCGGCAGAGTTACGTGGAAGACTGGCAGGTTTGCTGCAAGCCGAATGTCCTCAGAATCGAATGGGACTGGGATGCAGGGGAGTACATGCTTTCCGCTGAGTTGGGGTGATCCGCGCTGCTCGTCGCGGGTCGGGATTGCGGCCTCATTCGTTTCGTCGTTTTCGCGCCCCGTGCCCAACCCCATAAACCCGTGACCTCCCCATCAATCGACACCGCCACGAAACTGTTGGTTCTCCTGTCCTTTGAACTGCGGGAGCATGGTGGTTACTTTCGTATTTAAACCGACACGTTATCAGTTGCCCTCGACCACAGACGACGCAATCATCAGATATGCGGAAGTGGTGAAGGAGTAACGACATGATGTGTATGGAATGTTTCCGTGACTATGTGCAACAAGCTTCAAATGCCCGTGACACATTCGACTTCTGCTCCATCCGATGCGAATTCAAGCACACGTTTCCAGTTGAAAGTGAGAATCCACACACTGCGGGTGTAGTACAAAGCCTTCAGAAACAGGGAATGCGACCTGCTTGAAACGCACGGCTAACGCCGATCATCGAGTTGGAACAGAGGCACAAACGAGTAGAATCCGAGTCGGGGAGAAACACCGTGGCAGATCAGCCGTACACAAACGTTTTTGCAGACGTACATAAGAAAATCAAGATTTTCAAGGATCGTGTTGCCGCAGCAAGCAGGGGTGATGCTGAGGTTCGCGAAAGCAGATTGGTGCAGGAAGTCAAGGGATTGGGAATCCTCGACAGAAAGCCTGACTAGTCCGCATCAACGAGTCGCGATCAAGAACTCCCCCCGATAGTCGTAGCCGCAGCCCAAATACTCCCTCTTTTGCACAGCAATACGCACTGCTGTTGATAAAACCTGTGACGCTCGTCACGGGCTTCCCACCTTTTAAGGTTTGACGAACCCTTCGAGTTGCTACCCGTCCGACGTTGCACCACCTACACCGTCCTTGAAGCGTGACCGCCATCACGGACGCGGACTGGAGACTACGTAAACATTGGTACAGGCATTGTTGGCCTCCTTTGGCACAGGGATTGTCGGGGGAATTTCAAGTAAATCCTCACCCCGTCAACCCCTGTGTTTTCGGTAGAATTCAAGCCCACTGCCGTTTTAGAGCCGATCTTGTACAGCAAATCGGACTGCCGTCACCCTGCGGTTTAAGCTAGAGGCAATCCGCAGCTTCTTTCCTCTGCCTCTTCGCGTGCCGTGAAAGTCCACACCCCACCTTCTCATGGCCGACCTTCTCATTCACCTGATACACCTTCTCCCCCTAACGGCATGTACTGCTTATCCCTGTCTCAAGAGAGAAGGCATGCGGTGGGGTACACCCATTGAATTTCATCGGGTTGACATCGGGCCGGGTTTTTGACGGCAAGAAACTACAGCCACTCGTAAGTGGCTGTGCAGTAAGCAAATAAGGATGGTGGGCGCTACAGGATTCGAACCTGTGACTTCCACCGTGTGAAGATGGCACTCTACCGCTGAGTTAAGCGCCCAACCGTTGAGGGACAACCACTTGCGGACCGCCCCAAAGACCCACCGTACCAAAGCGTACCAAAAAGCGTACCAAATTTTTCCATTTCACGATACCGCAACCAGCTTCGGCCGCGCCCTCAACTCCGCGTAGATCGCTCCCAGCGTCTGCTTCACGCTTTCCTCGATCGGCTGCATGTAGACATTGACGGTGGTATCGGCTTTGCTGTGCCCAAGGATGCCCTGCACGTCCTTGACGCTCCCCTTGGTCTGGGCGAGCGTCAGTCAAACTGTATGGTCAGTGCAGGAGTTATAGGAGATGGCTTGCTGTCCCGGACAGTACTGGTTTGAGAGCGCGGCACCTCCGCCCTCCCCGACGGCATCTAAACTGCAGAGGCATTTGTATGAAGCGATTTTTTTGTCGTGGCGATCACCTTGATTGTGCTGGCCGCGATTTCCGCACCGGCTGCGCCTAATCCGAGTACCGCGAAAGCGCCAGTGTTTCCAGGCATTCTGGCGAATGCGCGCTATGTTTACGTTTCCTCCTATGACGGAGATCAGTTCGATCCGAACCTGCTTCCCGAAGATCGGAACGCGATCGGCGCGGTGCAGAACGCCATTCAGGAGTGGGGTAAACTGGTGATCGTGTACCGGCCTTCCGAAGCCGACATCATCATTCTCGTGATGAGCCGGCCTTCCGAAGATGTGATGGCCGTGTACGACGCGCGCCCGTGGCCGAGTGGCAATTTTCTCTGGCGCGTCATGGGACGCGACGGTCTCCAGTCCGGCGAGACTCCGCTGGTCACGCAATTTGAAAAGGGGTTCGAGAGCGTGCAGAAGGACAAGTAAGCTTGTACGCGCGTGCTGCGCATGTCGGCCGCTATGGTTACTGAAAACTCCGTCCGATCTGAGTTGTAATCTCAGACCGGCTCGACTTGGAAGACAACCTGAAACCACTTCTTTGGGTCTGCGGAGGATGTGGTCACGTCTGGTTCAGCCGCGTGCGGTAGGCGGGCGCCCGATACCTCACGGGCGTTTTGGAACTTCTTGGAGCGGTCGGACTGCTACTCGCCAGTTTTCGATCGTTGGCTGGCGTTTGCCTTAGTTTGCTGCTCATCGAGATGTTTTCTGCCAACTTGAACGCAGCGCTCGAACACGTTACTCTGCGCGGTAAACCGGCTACTCCGCTTTGGCTACGGACTCCGATGCAGATTCTGTTCATCGCGATGCCCTAGTGGTCAACCAGAACCTGAAGAAGCTGTCGGTCGCAAAAGGACCGAGGGGACCCTCGCTTAAGAATGTGCTGCCAAGGAGGACGGGCATGTCTCTGCACAAACTTTGTTTGTTCACGCTAGCTGCCGCGCTTGCCGGCTCTATGACTGTGGGAACGTTGAACGTACGGATCCAGGAATACGAGGTGCCAACGCCGAAGTCGCGGCCCCACGATCCAGCACTGGCGCCGGATGGCTCCCTGTGGTACACCGCACAAGGGGCGAACAAACTGGGCCAGCTCGATCCGAAAACTGGAGAGTTTAAGGAATACCCTTTGAAGACCCCGAACTCGGGTCCACACGGGCTGGTGGCTGATAGAGACGGCAACATCTGGTTCACCGCGATCTCTGCGGGTTATGTCGGCAAACTCAACCCAAGGACTGGCGAGATCGTCGAGTATCGTCCGGCCGATGGCACCGAGATCGACCCGCACACGCCCGTATTCGACCAGAATGGCATTCTGTGGTTCACCAATGAGGAGACCAACTACATTGGGAGGCTCGATCCGAAGACCGGCAAGATGACCCTGACAAAGTTGCCTACACCGCACGCTGTGCCCTACGGAATCGTCATCTTGCAGAACAACACGCCCTTCTTTTGCGAGTTCGGTACTAGCAAACTGGTCCCGCGCGCCGCGTATGGACAGGTACTCCGTTGATTTTCGCGCAGTTCCAAGTCCGAGCAGAGTTTGAAATGAAGCCGCAGGCTGCTTGCGGCGATTGTGCCGAAAGACAAACTCGTCCAGGTAAACCTGGAGTTGAGCCCGGCTCACACCGTGGTAGGTGCCGATGAGCCATTGCTTGAGATTGCCAATGGCGCGATCAGCCAAAGGTACCGCCGATTTTGCACCTTTGCTTAGTTCCGATCGCAGCGGTTGAGTGCGACGGATGTGCTTGAAACCGGCCTCTGTAAGCCCGTCAAAGCTCTTGAGACCGTCGGTGTAGATGGTCGAGCCGGCAGAGACATTCTGGGTGAGAAAAGGGAGGATTGTTTTGGCCTTGAAGTCCGGGATCACTCTCATGCGGACACGCCCCGAGCCCTTGCCACGCTTCTCCACTGCCACCAGAACGAGGGCCGCTCGTGGCCCCTTGAGCTGTCGACTTCCTCGCAGACCAGCCTGCTCGCCGCCCACCCACGTGTCATCCACTTCTACCTCGCCGTACAGCGGATCTCGAGCCGTATTCACCATGGCCCGGCGGAGTTTGTGAAGCATCATCCAGGCAGTTTCGTAACAGGACAATCCGAGCTGACGCTGCACCAGCACGGCGGACACACCGCGTTTGTCAGTGGTCATCAGGTAGGCGGCCCAAAACCAATGGGTCAAGGGGATCTTGGTCCGGTGAAGAACGGTCCCAGCGGTCAGTGAGACTTGGTGCCGGCAGCCAGCACACTGCCGCCGTCGCTGGTTCACCAATTCGTAGGCTCGATGATGTCCGCATCGAGGACAAATGAAACCATCGGGCCAGCGACAAGCCGCCAAGTACTGCTCGCAGGCCTTTTCACTGGCGAAGTCGGCTTGAAATTGGCGTAGCGTCTTTGGAAACGACGGTCGGGGCACCCCTCAACACTACCTATTGGGGCTTGCTGAAGCAACCAGATAAGCAGAAGCAAACTGGCCAGTATTGACCCGAAGACCATGAGAATCCGCGAATACACCTTGCCAGCAGCGGGTGCTCGCCCTCGCCGGATTGCGCTAGCGCCTGACGGCACAATTTATTACACGGACTTCGCGCGCGGGTATCTCGGCCATTTCGACCCGTCGAGCGGAAAGCTGCTGGAAGAATGGTTGTCACCGGGCGGCTCGGAGTCAGAACCATATGGAATTGCGATCACGACAGAGGGAGGGGTTTGGTTTAGCGAGTCGGGTGTGAAACCCAATACTCTGGTCCGATTCGACCCAAAATCGCAGGGTTTCAGTACGAAGCAGATCCCATCGGGTGGTGGCGTGGTCCGCAATATGGTGGCAACTCCTGATCGACGACTGTTCCTGGCATGCAGCGGGGTGAACAAGGTTGCTGTGGTAAGTTGGTGAAATTACTAACCTCGGCAACCTTCCGAGCCGGCAGGGGACGGTTCGAGTGCGGGGCAACTTCCCAGATCCCGACTTCTGGGGAGTCTGTGAAATATCCGGCCAATGAACCGTCGTGCTCCTGTCACGGCGGCGGTATGCTGGTATGCTTGCGCGCTTTTGAGGATAGGTCGGCGACTGTGCGAAAACGAGGGCGGCTACGGCAATCAGGGCTGCAAAGGCGATCAACTTCGAAAACTGAATGCGCATGATTAGACGAAATCACACTGAATTGTGTCGACCTGGCCAGGGCAAGCCGCATGACGTCCGGATCGTCTACTCTGCAGTGTGGCGGAGCTTCCGACAGAGTGATGTCCGTCGCACCAACGATCACCGCGGCATCCACCGCGAAATAGACGCCTTGGGGTCATAGTAGTGGCAGCGATTGTTGGGTGGGTGAGGAGTCCCTCACCCTGGGGGATGTACGTTGAACGGCAGGCCAGAGAACGTCGTCCCCTAACTTAAAGTGAGCAGCCGCTTGTGCACGAGGCCGCTCAGACCAAGAATGCGGGATCCCAGAAACAGCAAACTCGATCTTTCTGTGGAACTTGGCATTTAAGCCCTGAGGCGCAACCCTCTTCTGCCTCAGGGTGCTCTCCCGATCGATCGGTTCGTCGGTTATCGCTCAACTCTTCCGCTCCGGGGGGCACAGTACGATTCTTTTGGTTGTTATTTCAATGGTTAACGCGTGACTTCGCAATGGATACGGCGTGACCTCAGGATAGCCGCGAGATGACCGTCTCAATCGCTGTCAACACGGCATTTACACGCTACTCTGACCAAACAAAATTAGACATCCGCAGCATTAACAGCGATATAATCCACACCATTTGAGGCAAGTGCGGGGACCGTGCCTTGAACGATACCTACCGACTTCTTCGCTTTGGAGTTTTCGAGTTGAACCTCGACTTGGAAGAAATCCGCAAAAATGGAAACACCCTGAAACTCTCGCCTCAGCCCTTCAAATTGTTGGCTTTGTTGGCCAGTCGATCGGGGCAGGTGGTAACGCGAGATGAGATCCAGAATCAGATCTGGGGCGGCGACACCTTCGTCGATTTTGAACAGGGCGTGAACAAGTGCATAAAGCAGATCCGAACCGCTCTCAGCGACAACGTCGATAACCCTCTCTACCTTGAGACGATTCCCAGGCGCGGCTACCGCTTTCTCGCTCCCGTCCGCACCAAGACTATCCCGGCCCCTCCACCGCAAGTGAAGGAAGCCAGTTCGAGCCTGCTGCCCGATGTCGCCGCACAGGTGCGCGCCCGTATCGGGGCGGCATCCGAAGAGGCCACCCCCGTTCCTCCCCCAATAGCTGCTACAACGGATGAGTACCCGGCACAAGTAAGTTCATCCCCGCTTCTGTCATCCGCAACAAGCCTGCGGACGCGTCTCATTTGGAGAGCGGTACCAGTGGTGGCCTTGCTGGGTGCTGTTGCGTATTGGTTTATGTCACGCGGGGTGCGATGAGGCTGATCGATGTGGGTTCGAATGAGCGCGTCATGGCGCATTGTCCTGTAAGATAGCGGCCCCAGATTCTCGCCGGTCTTTTGGGTACCGCCTAGGCATGCAGGGTGTCCCTCGATAACGGCAATGTGGGCGCTCCCTTCTCGTCCCCCTTTGACTGGCCACGATAGCGGCCACAGGTGTAACTTTTTGCCCGTTGCTCAGGGGATGACTCTTTGTGTATCGCCGCTACGTCCGCCATGAAGAAGAAGGTGCAGTTTCTTTCCAGCCTTGACGTGTTCCTGCTCGCTTTTATTTAGTCGGGGATAGCGGCGTTGTACGGCATTCCTGTATCGTTCGTCATCCCGGAGGAATCTCAGCGATTGTCCGGGCAAACTTCCCATAACCCGACTTCGGGGGAGTTTGGGCCGCCCACTTCTACGAGTAGGGCGTTCTACGGCAAAGTGACTTCGAACAGGCCCACTCTCGCGGTAGGGACGAGCATCGCTGATTCGCCCCCCGCACAGGTCCGTACGATCCCAAGTCGGCGGCGCTTCAGAGTTTCAAGATCGTACCGGCACAATCCTTCCACAGGTTGCTGTGCGACCCGGGATGGCAACTCGGATCGCGTTCTTACGGGAAGTGAGCGATACAGCGCAATCCAAAAAGGTATTCGTCGAAATGGTGAGGCACGCCCGGCGAGGATAGGGACCTGTATGTGTGACCAGGGCCACGCCATTCAGGAACGGAAAGCCCCGATCTGCGCCCTATTTCTTCAGTGCTGAAGTGAAGTTGGTGATGAGCGTGATGGGCTGGTTCACCTGCTGCGAGACGCGCTCCATCAGAAATCGGTTGCCGTCAGGAGAGACGCTGAAGAACGGGATTGTCAGGATCGTCCACTGGCTGACTACAGTGTGGGGAGAGCCGAATTGCAGCGCGCCTCCGCCCTCCTGCACCGAGACACCGACAACCGACTGATGTTCGTCGAAGTAAAAAAGCTCTTTGCCATCGGCGCTCCACCGCGGCGCCTGGCCCAGGTTCGAAGAGATCTGCCATTTCCCCTGTCCGCCGCCATAGGCTTGCACGTAAATCTCAACCCGACCTGACTCGGCTGACTCGTAAGCAAGCCAGCGTCCGTTCGCAGACAGGGTTGCGTTGGTTCCATGCGAGAGAACCTGGCGTGGTTTTCTATCTCCGTCCAGCGACACGGCCCATACGCCATTGTCCTTTTGCATGAAGACGTTCGGCGAGTAGAGCAGGGTCTTGCCGTCCTTCGACCAGTCATCGGGAGCAAAGGAACTCCCGGGCGGGTCGGGAAGCAATAACTCTTCGGCGCCGCTGCCGTCGGTAGGCAGGCGGTAGATGCCGCTCCCGGAAGCACGCAACGAACTGTAGGCGATCCACTTACCATCGGGCGACCACGCGGGGAAGGTGTTTCCGGTGGGGCCAAACGTAAGGCGTGTGCTGACTCCTCGCGCCAAATCGAGCGACCAGATATCGTTCATGCCGGAATCGATAACCATCGCAACACGGTCGCCCTGCGGCGACAGCCGGGCGAACTGCAAATTCTGCAACTTGTCGGCAGCGACGGTCGGCGGCTTTCCATTGGGGTCCATCCAAACCAGTTGCACCGCCCCGGAGCTGCCATTGCCGAAGGTCACCAATCCGCTGTTGGTAGCCGACGCGCTTGTGCGCCACGTAGAAACATCGTTCAAGACATCGGACGACACGGTTTGCAACTCGCCGCTCGATTCACCTCTATCCGGATTAAAGGCCTGGGCCACCAACTGATCGCCACGGTTGAACAGCAGAAACCCAGCCGCATAGATCGCATTGGTTTGCGAGTGCAGGAGCAGGCGGTTCTCGCGTCCGTCCAGCGAAGCGTAGTAGATGCCATTGTTGGCAAGCCTCGACGGGTTGTGGTCCATGGCGAAGTACAAGAAATGAGTGCCGTCGGGAAGAAAGAATGGCCAGCGGTGGGAGGAATGCCGACTGTTGTCCAACTTTGTCAGCGGCGTGGGAGAGCCCCCGCTGGCGCTGACCTGCAGCAAAGCGCCGATCGGAGATGGCGAGAACACGATGACGCCGGTGGGACTCCAAGCACCGCCGCGTCCCAGTTGCGCGTCGCAAACCGCCTCCGCGGTGGTCGCGTTGAGATCGATGGTCCGCAGCTTACCATTGGCGAAGAAACCGAGGGCCCGGCTGTCCGGCGACCAGAAGGGGAAAATCGCGTCGTTGGTATCCGGCAGGGTACGCGCATCGGCGCCGTTCATGGGACGAACCCAGAGATTTGTTTTGCCGTCACTGCCGACGGCAGTGAATGCGAGGTACGAACCGTCGGGCGAAAGCACCGGTGGACCAGCGAGGTCCGAGGTCAAGCGGAACTGCTGGTTGGGCGGCGGGTTGATCACCGCACGTATGCTGGCGGGCGAGGGCACTGTGCGAAGCAAGTATCCGGCAAGCACTCCCAGAACAATCGCCGCCGCAAGTAGCGCCAACCAGCGCACGCGGCGCGCCACCGGCGTGGTGGCAGATTCAGCATTGGCGGGTGCGAGACGCATCGACGCAATCCAACGCAACTCCATGGCAACGTCGTGAGCCGACTGGATGCGCTCGCTCGGATCCTTCGCCAGACATCCGCGAATCAACATGTCGAGCATCGGCGGAGCAAGCGGCTGGTCGGCGGCAATGGATTCCGGCTCCTTCTCCAGAATCGCAGTGAATACGCTGAGTTGCGACTTGCCCTCGAAGGCGCGACGCCCGGTGGCCATTTCGTAGAGCACGCAACCGAAGCTGAAGAGGTCGCTGCGACCGTCCGCCTCCGCTCCCTGCAAGACCTCTGGCGCCATGTACTGACAGGTTCCAACCACCGAACCTTTTTGCGTGAGCGCCGGCGCAGCCGCGGAGAGCTGAGCCAGATTGATCGTCGGCGTGGAAGGAGTGAATGGGCCGACCGCCTGCGCGGCAAACGGAACGGTCGGCTTCGCCAGGCCGAAGTCCATCAGCTTGGCGCCCGCTTTGGTGAGCATGATGTTCGCCGGCTTCAGATCCCGATGAACGATGCTTTGCTGATGCGCCTTCTCCAGCGCCTGGGAGATTTCGATTCCAATCTTCAGCACCTGGTCGATTGGTAGTGGGCCCTTTTCAAGCCGAGCCGCCAGCGTCTGCCCTTCGAGATATTCCATCACCAGGAAGTCGGTCCCGTTCTGCGAGCCGATATCGTGCAGCGTGCAGATATTCGCATGTTGCAGCGCAGAGATAGCTTTGGCTTCCCGCTCCATGCGTTGACGGGACTCGACGTCCGAAGAAAGATGTGGAGGCAGGACTTTGATGGCTACGGTGCGGTCGAGGCGACTGTCCTTCGCGCGGTAGACCTCTCCCATGCCGCCTGCGCCCAGCGGAGCCTGGATTTCGTAAGGTCCAAGTTTCGTCCCAGTGGTGATTGCCATCCGTGCGCGCAATTATAGCGTGCGCCACGAGTTGGAGAAGAATAACCAGTTCTGTTACCAGCTCTTTACCTCCGCCTGGACTGTGCGGTACCTATTGCTGCCAGCGGACGGCCGAGGCGAAACCCCCACGGCACGAAGTGGCAAAGTGTGGCAACGAGCAGAGCGCCGCGCCTGCAGTCAGTCGTGTGGGGCGGGTAAACCACTTGGACGAAAAGTCGGCGAACCGTCGAAGTGGTCCGTGAAGCTCCCGAGAAACCGGCATGTGGGAAGTGTCGTGAAACTTCCCATGATGAGACTTCCGGGGAGTCAGGGGGTGCACTTCTACGAGTAGGGCGTTTTACGGACAAGTGATTGTGCTTGGGAGCAGGAACACCGAAAGATCTACACTTGCCGATTGCCGGTACCGATCCGCACGTCCCAATCTGGAGTAGTGCGATCACTTGGCAGCCTGCCCAGTATGTGCGGTTAACTATCCCTTGGACAGGAGCCTCTCTCCACGTTGACGAGAAGTGACCATTTAAGTTCATGGTAGCTTCGCATACTCAGCATTAGCTTGTTGCAGGATGGGTAGGTCGGGGTCGGCGCCTTTCCAGAGCCTGAAGAAATCTTGATAGGCCGGTTTCGCCTTAACGAGATCGCCCATTAACACATAGGCTCGGGCTAACTGCAGACGCGCAACAGCGCCCACCGGATCACTGATCACGATTCCCCGGTGGTCCAAAATTTTCCGAAACTCCGCCGCGGCTTCGGCGCCCTGATGCAATCCGAGATAAGCCAGTCCGCGCGCATAAACCGGATAGAGTGCTCCGAAATTTCCGTGAATCCAACTGCGCTGCGTACCCAATTCATTGGGAACCGCCACCTGCAGAATTTCAATCGCCCGCGAAGGCTCTCCTCGGTTGAGTGCCAGCAGCGCGTCCAGGGACGGCAGGTAGCTGGAGCGGACGGAAGTATCCTCGGGAAAGCGCTTTCGCAGATCGTCCGCGAGCGTCAGCGCACGGGCAGAATCCCCCGACAGGGCCAGTCCCAATGCCGCGCCGTACTCGGCTTCCTTGTCGTTGGAAATCTTGAGTGCCGCCGTCGCACTCGTTCGTGCTGCCGTCGCGTTCCCGAAGAAACCCTCCCAAACAGCGCTGCCAGCCTGAAAGATTGCGGCCCTTTCATTTTGGCCCGCCTGCTTTGCCAGGTCCGAAGCGCGTTTCACCAGCACGCCGGCCTGCTGCAAGCGGCCGGAATAGGCTGCGCCAAACGCCTGGTGATCTGTGATCCAGTCTTCAAAAACCGACTTCTCTCGGGACAATGCGGACTCTCGCTCTATCGCCGCGGTGTCAGCTTTCAGAAAAGCGATGTCGAAGCGCAAGATCGCCAGGTAAGGAAACTCAAGCTTGCGCTCGGCGGCGGTTCGGTCAACGCTCTCGGCTTCTGCGAGACGAGCTACACTCAGGTAGCCGTAGCCCAGGTTGAGATACCCGACGCCAAGATCGGGATCGAGCTCAATGGCTTTGCGAGCTTCGGCAATCGTCTGTTCATATTTGCCGAAGGCGGGATAGATAAATCCCGACAGAAAGGTGTGTGGAGCAATCTCAGCCGGATACACCTGAACCCACGTCTCACAGGTCTGCTGTGCTTTTTCCAGGTTCCCCGTCACCCAGGAATAGTAGGTCGCGCTGATAAAGAACCTCTCTCTGTCGCTGGCGCGGTCGCGCAGTTGGTAGGCTTTGCTGGTGTTCTCGGCCGACAGGGCCGGTTCGCCCGTAGCGCCGTACATCAGCCCGAGTGCCGCATAGGCCATGGCGAATTGCGGGTCGTCTTTCGCGGCCTGCTCGAAGAATGGGATGGCACCGTTCTCGCCCTTCGCATACAGCGTCTTCCATCCCAGGCTGTAGGCTTTCAAGGCGTCGAGCGACGGTGTCGTGGCCTCGGCCAGCGGAGTAGAGTGCTGTTCCACCGTGGCCAGAGATTCACCCAGTCTGGTTCGAAGCTTGTTGGCTATCTGCCCCAGCGCGTTCAAAACGTCTTCTTTTCGAGCCGCCTGCACCTGCTCGTCGGCGATGACCTCGCCCGTACGGCAGTTCTTGGCTCGCAGTCCCAGTACGAACTGGCTTCCCAACGTTGCGATCGAGCCTTCCAGAACGGCGCCATTGCCGGCACGTTCGCAAATCTCCCGCGCGAGTTCCGGGGTGAGTCGCGCGTCCGCCGGCTGGCCCATCAACCGAAGCGCGTGCTGAATGCGATCCTCGGAGACAAGGACGATGGATGGCGATTGTTCCAATTGAACCGCCAACCCCTGGCGCAGGGTTTCATCGAAAACGGGGTCGCCGGTGTTGTTCGCGAAGTCGGCGATGAGTACCGAGTCTTTCTCACCTAATCTCACCTGCTGGCGCTTATGGACCAGGCGAACGATACCGACCGTCAGTAAAGCCACCGCCAAACCAATCGCAACTGCGTATTTCCAACTGAATCGGTGTTTCGGGGATGCGGGAAGGACCGGCGGAGCGGCCGCCTCCTCGGTCGCCTGCTGCACGACCAGTTGTTCGCGAGAATGGCTGGCGATGATCACGTCTTCGCCATCCTGGGTGACCGTCCGAACCTCCGCTACAAATCGGTACCCCTTTCCGGGCAGAGTGACGATATAGCGCCTGTCTTCCGGAGTCTCCCCCAGCGCCTTGCGCAGCATAAAGATGTTCTGGCTAAGGTTCGATTCTTCGACGAACGAGTCCGGCCACAGCTCCTTCATCAGGTCGTCCTTGGAGACGACTTCGCGGCTATGACGTACGAGGATCAGCAGCGTTTCAAAGGTCTTCGGGGTGACCGGCACCGGTTGGTTTTCACGGAGCAGAACCTGCTTCTCAGGATCCACCCGGAAGGGCCCAAATTCGTACCAGACTTTAGAACCCGCAGCCATTGTCAGTCCGATCTTGCAAGGCTGCCCCTAGGACAAGAGGCACTGGGTAATTTTCCGGCAATTTACCACGATACTTCTCCCGCAGCAACCACTGGGCGGCGCACCTCCCGATTCCGTTCTGCAGCACCTCCGCGCTCGCAAGTGCTGGCTTTCCAACAACAAACGCTCTTATGAGAGTTTTTGAGAAGTTCTGAGCCCCGCCTTAAAGACTTTTGATTCCCTCCTCCTGCAGGATGCGACCGTACGAAGCGTTCTGTACCAGCGCTGGAACTGAGCGGAGGGAGCCGTGATGCAGAGGACGACCAGAATCACTGTAGAAACCGACACATTCCTGGTGGTTCGCCGCGCCAAAGCGGCTCTCGCCTGGTGCCCCGATTGTTCCGCCGAGGGGGACGTCATCACCCTCACCCAGGACAGCTTCCTGGAGCCGGCCACCGCAACCCAAGTGGAAGCGTGGCTTCGCACCGGCAAGCTGCACCTCTGGCGGAACGGCGAAGGCGCAGTCCAGATTTGCGTGACCTCGCTGCTGCAGAGCTCTGAATAAAAGGAAGGCCGTTACTGCCGTCCTTCCTGACATGTCCAGCAGATCCATAACGGAGGAATTGACAATGAAACGCAACGGTTTGACAGCAAATGCGATCCACCTGGGGCACATCGTCCTGACGCTTGCGCTCTTGGGCGCAACGATGGCGGCCCAGGAAGCCGTATCGGTCCAGGGCAGCGCCCCGGCCCGCTACACCATCATCGACCTGGGCACGCTCGGGGGCAGCTTCAGCCTGGCCTATGCCATCAACGACAACGGACAGATCGACGGGTTTTCCACCTTGCCGGGCGACACTGTTCAACATTCCTTTGTGATTGAGAAAGGCGTAATGACTGACCTGGGCACGCTGGGAGGCGCAAACAGTGAGTCGTTCGCCAACCTGAACAACGCGATCCAGGTTGCGGGCACGGCTGAAACTTCCGTGACCGATCCCAACAACGAGAATTTTTGTTCCTTCGGCACCAACCTTTCCTGCCTCGGTTTCGTCTGGCAGAACGGGATCATGTCGCCGCTGAGCACACTGGGTGGTACCAATGGCCAAGCCGCTGCCATCAACAATCGCGGACAGGTCGCCGGATATGCGGAAACCGCTATCGCCGACCCGAACTGCCCAGCGCCCCAAGTGCTGCAATACCGGCCGGCTGTCTGGACGGCGGGCCATCCAAAGGCCTTGCCGCTGTACCCGGGCGACACTGAGGGAGCCGCTTTCTGGATGAACAACGCGGGACAAGTGGTGGGTGCATCCGGTGTTTGTGCGCCTTACGACCCGCGCTACGCCTTACCTTTGCAGCCGCGGCATGCCCTGCTGTGGCGCGACGGCAAGCCCGTTGACCTCGGCAGCCTGGGCGGGCAACTCCAAAACTCTGCGTTCGCCATCAACGACCGCGGCCAGATCGTCGGCGCCTCCGACATCGCAGGCGACACTTACCAGCACGCATTCTTTTGGCAGAACGGCCGTATGACCGACCTGGGCACGCTGCCCGGAGACGTCGTCAGCGCTGCCGTCGCGATCAACAACCGGGGCCAGGTCACTGGAGTTTCCGCAGATCCGAACGGAAGACATCAGGGCCTTCTTGTGGCAGAACGGGAAGATGTACGACCTGAATGACCTTATCTACGGCCAGTCGCCCTTGTACCTGCTGCACGGCTTCGGCATCAATTCGGCCGGCGAACTGGTGGGCTTTGCCTTCAATACCAACACAGGTGAGGTCCATGCTTTCTTTGCAACCCCGCTTCACTTCAGCGTTCAATCGGAGAACAACAACGGCAGTGCAAAGTTTGCCGTGCCGGAAAGCGCTCGCAGGCTGCTTCTGCAGCAACTACACTCCGTCCGACTCGGCGCCAGCCCGTCGCAGTTGGTTCAGTAAGTTGCAATTTAGCGGCGGATGGCATGCGACCAATCGCGCTGCACCCGCCGCCGTGATGCAGCGCGAGTGTGCGGCATGAGAACTCGGACGTAGTCATCAAGTTTATCCGAAGGGCCAAGTTGCCATGGTGTATCGCCGCAAGCTTCGAAGCTTCGGACTTGTCCGGCTGGTTCGCGGTTTTGCGAGCTTGTCCAGAGGCGATCTTGTAGGAAGTTTCACCACGTACGCAACGAGAAACATTAGGGCGCTATCGGGACTGCCTTGGCAGACGAGGCAGGATTGTGTCGGGTTCAAACGCCTTCGGGTCCAGCAATCCACTTTGACGGTTTGTCCCCATCTCGGACAAGTGGAGCGGCAAACTCCCGAGAAACCGGCTTCGAGGACATGTGCCCCAGTAGGATTTCGCCAACAACGTAATATCCCATAACCTGACTTATGGCCCGCGTCGATAGGCCGTCGTGAACACGCCGCCTTGCGACCTGACCCGAACCAGACGACCCATCAGGGATTACCTGCGATATGGCGATTTCCGGGAGGTAATCGGCCGCCGTTGCGGGAAGTCCGCCGCGCCACCTCTCACGTCCCGCCTGTGGAGCACTGTCGATACGGCACTACGGATTTTGCGGAACCTAATTCGCTGCGCAGGTTTGTTGCATAGGTGCGTGGGCGGTAATACAGGCTCGTTGACGTGCGGCCACCGTCGGATTCTTGCTCAAGTCCACGTGGAACAACGTGCGGTTCTGACCATCTAAACTTGTTCCCGCCGGGGAGAGCACGTACTTACCCCCGCACGCCTCTATTTTGAAACCATGCCCGCCCATGTGGTCGAGAACCAGTTTTTCGGCATAGGCGTTAAGTCGCAGGGTCAGTTTTGAAGACGCAACCGCCGCGCATTCCACATCCACCATATTGGCTGTTTCATCCCATACGAACTGGTCACTGGTGGGGAACTTGATGTTGCTCCAGAACGCAATCGCCATGGCCGAGTGAAAGTCATCAGGCTCATCTTTGCGGCAAAACTGTGGCAGGCCGAGACGCGGCAGTACGCTGCGCAGATCAACCGATTCAAATGCACGCACGCCGACTTCAAACGGAATTTCACAGAGATAGCCTCCGGTTCCGGACGGCCTGTCGGACTGGGTCGAAGGAATGTAGGTAACGTTGCAGCGAAGCAAATCGCCGCCGATGTTCAATTCAACGAACGAGCCACCGGTTTGCCTCGTTACCCATGTTCCCCAACAGGAACGAAAGTCAAAGACGTAGCGATTTTGGGAATAGCTGACCGGGATGTTCGGTTGAACACCTCGCTGTTTTTCAAGTGGGTATAGAAGTTCGTAGGTTCGGGTTCCACATTGGTCAAAACGACTGCATTCATTCCACCGCCCAACCTTACGACCAAGTTTGTAACTTCCTTCTTCACCAAAGTGACCTTCGCTATACCACCAGCGGGACTCGCCGTCCCGCACCCAGAGATGGCCAGGCAATTCAAGCACGCAGAACTCGTCTCGTCCGGCGTCAATCCTCAGGTCTCGATAGAGGCGCCCAGCAGGGCATGTAATTGTCTGTTGCCATTGGGCGAGGGCTGGCGAACTGACAAAACATACTCCCGTTACAAGAAGCCGGAAAAGCCACACGCCCCGAACCGTAGGTGGCACGGTTTCCTCCGCAGCCATTCTCTCACCTGACGCAGCTATTGCTGTGAGCCCGAGATAGCTGTTGTAAACAGGCCTTGCATACCCTAACAGGAACCGGGCCGCTCAGCTGGATTACCTACGGGATGGCGATATTTCGCCAACTAACTCTAATTTGCGGCAAGCGCTGAGCTAATTTCTCGATTGGTCATGATCGTAGCGATTTTGTCCTTCATATACTTCATCGAAATATCATGGTGCTCTCGGTCGTAGGAATCGACGCACTCTCCTGCCACAACGATCTTCCAGTCTCGCTGATAGGCATCAATGGCCGTCACGCGGATGCAGGCATGTGTGTTAATCCCGGCGACGATCAGCGCGTCGGGCGCCAATCGATGAAGCATCTGGTCGAGCTGAGTACCAAAAAATGCGCTGTATCGCTTCTTGATCACTACGAGGTCTATTGGAGCGGTTGCCAGCTCTGAAGCAATCTCGCAACCGACCGTCCCCTTGATGGTGATCCGAATGCCCTTGGCTTTCATTTCTGGAAAGGCATCTCGGAGATCAGGCTCGAATTCCTGGCGAACCCAAATGATTGGATAGCCACGTTGACGCATCAGGCCGACGAGCTCATTGATCGACTCTACAAGTTGCTGTTTTTGGGGCGGAGGCCATTTGGCAAGAAAATCGTTCACCATGTCAATGACGATTAGGGCTGGTCGTTGCATGGTTAGAAAAGCTAACACATCTTCGATTTTTGGTTACCGGGCGAATTCAGACGAGTCAAATGGCGAAATCAATTGGCGATAACAGGCCATCTCGAACCCTATCTGAATCCGGCACGATGGTCGGCGAGACTCACTTGCCACATTGTCCATAAACCGGCATGTGGGAAGTTTCGGATCAGACTTCCGCCTAGATGGTTAGCAATCCGAAGTGATGCCACGCTCCAGCCTCTCCGTTGGCTCGAAGTGGCCAAGTCGCACGTTATATCGGAGGCGGGAGCAGAAGTTCGGCGGCGGGCGAGTCGGGAGTAGAATGCCTTCCATATCGAAGCTGGCTTCTATTCCCAAGAGTAAGAGGAAAACGTGCGATGAGATTCTTGCGTGTTGTCACTGTCGCGATTGCCTTGGGTGGATTGGCGGCGGCGGTCTCCGGGCCCAACGATCGCCAGATCACAGATCCGAAGTCGATTATCTCGGCCACGAATCCGAATGCAAAGCCTGTGGCTGTTGAGGATCTTTATGTCACCCGCCTAATCGACACCGCCGCACTCTCGCCGAACGGCGCTGAGGTGGCGTTGACCACGAACCTGACCGGCCGCACCAATCTTTGGAAGATTTCAGCTGAAGGCTCTTGGCCGGTACAGATCCTTAATTCGGATGACCGACAGGCTGAGCCGACGTGGTCTCCCGATAGCCGTTGGATCGCCTACTCGCAAGACAAAGGCGGCAACGAGCTATGGGACATCTACGTCATCTCGAGCGAGGGCGGATCGCCTACGAACCTAACAGACACGCCTGACATCCGCGAGCAGCATCCGGTTTGGGCGCATAACGGCAAGCTCATCGCCTGCTCCTATAAGCCCAAGCAGGCGCCTTCCTACGACTTGGCGGTCATTGATGTTGCCACACACAAGTTGCACAAGCTAACCGAGGAAAAAGATCCTCAGCAGAACTGGGATGTGATCGCCTTCAGCCCCGATGACGGGACTTTGTATGCAAACCGGACCAGCGTGGGGTTCGATGCTGGTGACGTGTACGCGGTAGATGTCGCGAGCGGGAAGCAAACCAACCTCACGCCGCATGAGGGCAAGCAACTCCATGTCGGGGCGGACGTTTCACCTGACGGCAAGACCATATTGATGACCAGCAACGAGAAGGGCGGTTATCTAAACTTGGCGCTGCTCGACGCCGCCACCAGGAAATTCCACTGGGTGACGGACACTCAGTGGGAGGTCACAGCGGGTGCGTTCTCGCCGGATGGCGCTCACTTCACCTATGGAGTCAACGCCGATGGACGAAGCACGCTGTACTTAGGGGATGTTAGAGGCGGGCAGCCAACCAAATTAGAACTGCCGCCGGGAGTCAATACGACTCTGACTCCACAACAGTTCTCGCCCGATGGGCGGCAGATACTGATTGAGCACGAGGCCATGAACACGCCCAATGATCTGTGGGTGTATGACGTTGGCACACACCGCGCAAAGCAGCTTACGCACATGGCTGTTGCCAGCCTTACGCCGCAGACGATCCCGCCATCAGAGCTGGTGCATTACAAAAGCTTCGATGGGAAGATCATCACTGCCGTCCTGCGCATGCCCTTCAACCTCAAGCGCGACGGGAGCAACCCTGCCATCATTTTTCCGCATGGCGGTCCCACAGGCCAGACCGTAGATAGTTGGAGCCGCTGGTCTAACGCCATGGCAACACGGGGATACATAGTACTGATGCCCAATCCGCGGGGCTCCACGGGATACGGCATGGATTTTCAGCGCGCGAACTACCAGGATCTAGGCGGGGGCGACCTCAAGGACGAGATGTCCGGTTTGGAATGGCTCCTGGATACTGGCTATGTAAATGCGCGCAAGGTAGGCGCCTTTGGCGGCTCCTACGGCGGATTCATGACCTTAATGCTCGTCGCCAAAGAGCCTGAAAGGTTCGCTGCCGCCGTCGATCTGTTCGGCCCCTTGGACTGGTACACGATGCTCGAGCACTCAGACCCGCTGCTCAACCAGTATCTGCGTAACCTACTCGGTGACCCCGATAAGGACAGGAAAGTCTACGAACAGGACTCTCCCATCAAATACATCCAGAACATCCGGGTGCCACTGCTGGTTCTTCAGGGCGACAACGACCCGCGCGTACCCAAGGAAGAGACCGAGCAACTGGTGGAAGTCCTGAAGAAACGAGGCAATGTAGTGGAAGTGGTCTATTATCCCGACGAGGGCCACGGGTTTGACAAACTCGAACACCAGATCGACGCTGCGCGCCGAATTGTGGGATGGTTTGAGAAGTACTTGAAAGGCGCGCCGGCCGCACCCGCTGGGAACTGACGATAGCTGACATGTGCAGGATGTGCGGCCGATCATACTAATCGTCAGTTTCCGACGTGCCCGAATTCTTTGCTCTCATTAGCCCATATAGGTATCGGGCCGGCTTCGGACTGTTTGTCGGCAACCTAAAGTTGGCCATAAACCGGCTTCGAGGAAGTGTTGCATGAAAGTTTCATTGGGTAGGCGAACAAAAAGCGAATCTTAAGCTATACTCGCTTCGTGGGAGGAGAGCGGGCATCGTCGGTGCGGCAGCGGTACGCAGGTAAGATTTGCTGTGAATGCAAGGCTCCCCTTCCACCTCCTCATCGAAGAGGCGAGCGGCTTTGCCAGCGCTGCGCCGGAGTGAGCATGAAGCGAGTTTTCCTGCAGTTCCGCTTTCGACAGGGCTGGTTTTGCCAGTTCTTGGAAGAGGACCGGAAAACGCCTTTACCACGCACCGTGGTGCTTAGCGATGAACGCAAAGCTGTTCGAACTCGTGAAGCGCGGCGGTTTCACTCTTGAACATTTCCGGGCGGCAAGAAATCGACGAAGTGTTCAGGAAGAAGCGCGGAGGCGTCTGGCTGGAGCTTACGCCGGAGCAATACGCAAAACTGCGGCAGCCCGCCTCTAACGATTTCGGCGAGAGATGAAGGAGGGCGTTAATCCTTCCCGTTCCGCTCCTCAGGCACGCCCTACTTCCTTCGGTTTCTTGTCATCGCGCAGAGCGATGAACCGTGAGTGTCGCAGGTGATTGTCGGGCGTCCATTCCGTGAATTCGAACTGCCCGACGAGGACTGGCTTCAGCCACCGGCAATCCTGCATTTTCGCCGCCGTCAGCCCTGCACCCCACCTGCCGCTTCTCGCCTCGGGAAGGTTCGCGAAAGGACATTCCTTGATCTCCAGCGGCTTCAACTTCTTGAACAGCTGCTCGCGGGATGACGGCGTGAACCCGTTGCGTGTGCGCGCGACATATTGAAGCTTCCCGTCATTGTAGTAGCCGAATATCAGCGCATCGAAGTTCCGGTCAGACGGCGTGTACCCGCCGATCACGAATTCCTGACCGCGGTTGATTCTCATCTTCCGCCAGGCGCCGGAGCGCTGGCCCGGCTCATAGCGGCTGTTGCGGCGTTTCGCAACCAGCCCCTCCAGCCCTGCTGATTTGACCGAAGCAATCAGATCGGGAAGGCTGGCTTTCAACTCCGGGGAGTAGCGGATCGGCTCAGCGAGCTTTGGAAGGACCTGCTTTCCAGAAGCGCCCGCCGCTCGCTCAGCGGCTCCGTCATCACATTTCGTCCTCTCAGTATGAGCACGTCGAAGATGAAGTAGACCAGCGGCGGCATTGGATGAGCCGTAGTTCTGCAACAGATTGAAAGACGGGCGACCCTCTTCATCGAGCGCGACCACTTCACCGTCCAAGACTGTTTCATCCGGCATAGTGCGCAGCGCGGCCGCATCGAGGAATATCGCTCCGTAAAGTCGTTATCGTTGCGCGAGCGCAGTTGCACCTTGCCGCCGCTCTTGATGGCCAACGCCCGGTAACCATCCAACTTAATTTCATACAACCAATCAGCACCTTGCGGCAGGTTCTCCGTCCGCAGGAGCAGCATCGGCTCGATGAATGTCGCTTTTGTCTTGGGCATCTCGCGCCCGCCTCCCAGTTTCCGTCCAACTGCAATCCACAACCAAAAGGAAACCACACTATCGACCGAATTCGCTACTTCAAATCGCTTGGACTTCCGACATTAATCAATGAGTGTTAGGCAACCAACTCGAATCGCCGTGTAGGGACCCTGGTGTTGCTGGTGTAGTAGGGTCGGCGAGTGACCGCCGCCGCTATGCCGATCAAGCCGGGTTGTGGGGGAAACCCGGGATCAGGGTCCCGTCCGGTTGCATCCTTTATATATATATATAGACATCGTCCTGCTTAGCGATCCTCTTGCTGCCCCACCCCACTCTCA
>CAVRMO010000003.1:0-82145 GCA_963722405.1 uncultured Acidobacteriaceae bacterium | reverse complement strand
CCTGGTTTTCGAGGCAGTCGGCGCCACAAAGGGCAGGTAGCCAAAAGCTGGGCCCGGGAGGTCGATTTGAGATGGCCAGCAGACCCCTGGGACGGCCGATTGGGTTCGTTGCTTTCAGTCTTCGTTTAAAGTCGTTCAGCAGTCACACATTTCTGGTTGTTGCCTCGAGCGCGGAGTGGTATGGTTTGTCGCGCCGTCGAAAGGGAGAGATGAGATGAGCGCAATGGCAAGTAAGGCTGACTCAGTCGAAGTGGGCAGCACCGGGCTGAACCGTTGGTGGCGCGTTGTCGGCGGACTTATGATGAACATTGCTCTGGGCACACTCTACGCCTGGAGCATTTTTGTTGCGCCTCTGGAGAAAGAATTCGGATGGAAGCGAGCGCAAACCTCCGCCGTGTTTGGCATTGCGGTGGTGGTGTTCGCTTTGAGCTTTATCGTCGCCGGGCGGCTACAGGACAAGTTTGGTCCGTTCTGGATATCTCTCACCGGCGGAATACTGGTAAGCCTCGGCTTCTTCTTATGCAGCTACACCCACAGCCTGATGTGGCTGTACATCTGTTTCGGCGTGATCGGCGGCTTGGGTAACGGCTTTGGATACGCCACGCCGATACCGGTCATGGCAAAATGGTTTCCCGATAAACGTGGGCTGGCAGTCGGATTGGCTGTCGGTGGATACGGTGCCGGTTCCGCACTTTTTGGACCGCTGGCCAACTTGCACCTCATTCCCAATTATGGAGTACGCACCACGTTCCAGATTCTCGGCGGAATGTTCCTGGTCATGACCGTAATCGGCGCTTTCCTCCTGAAAAACCCACCCGCCGGCTATCGGCCTGCAGGATGGACTCCTCCGGCGCCCACGGCAAAATCGGGCGCCACGACGAAGGACTTCACTCCGGGCGAAGTGTTGCGCACTCCGACGTTCTACTTCATGTGGATCGCCTACGCCCTCGGGACATTGGCCGGCTTGATGGTTATCAGCCAACTGATACCCTTCGCCAAGAGCGTGGGCATTCCCGGCGCGGCATTGGCCACCATCAGTTTGATCGTGGGGGCGGTTGGCAATGCTTCTGGCCGCATCTTGTCGGGCTGGATGTCAGACACCATGGGCCGTCTCAACGTTCTACGGACCATGATTGCTATCTCGATGATCGCCATGCCGATTCTCTACCTGGTCGGCAGCAACGTGACCTTGCTCTACATTGTGGTATTCGTCGTGTACTGGTGCTACGGCACGCAACTCTCCGTCAACGCTGCCACCACCGCAGACTTCTTCGGAACCAAGAATGCCGGTATCAACTACGGCATGCTGTTCACGGCGTGGGGCGTGGCCGGTTACTTCGGCGCCAAGATCGGCGGCACGATGTACGACAAATACCACAATTACCAGATGGCCTTCTACACCGCGGGCGTTCTGGCGGCAGTGGCGCTGGTTGCCGAGTTATTGGCGAAGCGACCGAAGCTCGCATAGCTGGTTTGAGGCAGGCTGTTTTTGCATGGTCATCAGGGCGGGATGCGCGGAAGCGCATCCACGCCGTTTGTTTGGAAGTTGAGTCGAACTACGCAGGAACGAATTCATTCATCGTAAGGAGTTCTCATATGGGCACCGCAACTAAGGTCCCGGAGCCCCTGGAAACGACAAAGACGACAGTCGAGGAGTATCAGGCTCCAGCTATCGTCCGTCAGCAGGCTCTGTTGCAGGACTGGCCTGCCGAGTTCAAACGGTTCCAGAGCGACCCCGACAAATTCTGGGAAGACATAGCCAAGCAGTTCGTCTGGTCGAAGCCGTGGGACAAGGTCTTCGAGTGGGACGGCATCCATCATAAGTGGTTTACGGGCGCGCGCACCAACATCACGGTCAATGCGCTGGACCGGCATGCGAACTCCGAGAACCGTAACAAAGCAGCATTCATCTGGTTGGGCGAAGACGGCACGGAGAAAATTGTTACTTATGGACAGTTGTTCCGCGATGTCTGCCGCTTTGCCAACGGACTGAAGTCGCTAGGCGTGAAGAAGGGCGACCGCGTCGTCATCTATATGCCGCTGACGTTGGAAGGCACGATTTCCATGCTGGCCTGTGCCCGCATCGGAGCCATCCACTCGGTGGTCTACGCAGGACTCGGTCATACCTCTCTCCGTGATCGCGTCGAAGACGCCCAGGCCAAAGTCGTTATCGTGGGCGACCAGGGCTTCCGCCGCGGCAAGCCAGTGCCGCTGAAGCCAATCGTTGATGAAGCGTTAGACGGCGTCGAGATCGTACAGAAGGTTGTCGTATTCACCCGCGATCCTGCTGCCTTTAATCCGATCAGCAACCGCGAAGTGAATTTCCGTGACCTGATGAAGTTTCCGGCGGATTGTCCGGCGGAGGAAATGGACGCCGAAGATCCTCTCTTCATCCTGTACACCTCGGGCACAACCGGCAAACCTAAGGGCGTCGTGCACGTGCATGGCGGATACATGGTTGGCGTCACCTATTATTTGTCGTCATTCTTCGACGTCGGTCCTCGCGACCTCTTCTGGTGCACGTCCGACATTGGCTGGATCGTCGGCCATTCCTACATCGTGTACGGACCGCTGTGCGCGGGAGTCACCACGCTGTTCCGCGAGGGCGCGATCGATTATCCCGATCCCTCCATTGCATGGAAGATCGTTGAGCAGTATGGCGTCACCAAGATGTTCACCGCTCCCACTGCGCTGCGCATGTTCATGCGCTTCGGCGAGAAGTATCCACAGGCGCACGACATCACCAGCCTGCGCGTCATTGCCTGCGCGGGTGAGCCTCTCAATCCCGAGGCGTGGCGCTGGGCGCAGACCTATCTTGCAGGCGACGGCAAGTGGGGCTACGTGGTGGACAACTGGTGGCAGACCGAATTGGGTGGACCGGCGCTGGGAACTCCGCCCACCATGCCCATGCGTGCCGGCAAGGCCGGACTGGTACTTCCCGGATGGGGCGCTGATGTCGTCGACATCGAGGGCAAGCCTGTTCCTGCCGGCACGAACGGCCGCCTGGTGTTGAAGCGTCCGGCTCCTATGATGATGCGTACGGTATGGGGCAATCCAGCACGATGGGAGAAAGACTGGCTGGAAATTCCCAATACCTACATCACTGGCGATCTCGCCATGAAAGATGCCGACGGCTACATCTCGGTCATCGGTCGCGCCGACGATGTGCTGAATGTCGCCGGCCACCGCATTGGAACGGCGGAGGTGGAGAGCGCGTTGGTGTCGCATCCGGCAGTGGCGGAGGCGGCGGCCATCGGAATTCCAGATGCGCTGAAGGGCGAAGCCATTGTGGCCTTCGTGCAGTTGCGCGCGGGACACACGGCGTCGGATACTCTGCTCGCCGGGCTGATCGATCATGTGCGCCGGGAGATGGGGCCGATCGCAACACCCTCGGCGATTAAGTTTGTGTCCGCATTGCCCAAGACGCGTTCAGGCAAGATCATGCGCCGTCTGTTGAAAGCGCAGGAAACCGGCGCGGAGATCGGAGATCTGTCCACACTGGAACAGTAAATCAATCTGCACCATCCGGTTCCGCTACAATGGCAGGCCGGGACGTGTAGAGCTCTACCTGTAATGCTCAAGTACGAGCAACGGCGCTGGGGCCGTACGGAACGTTTCATCATATGGGCTTGAACGGAGCGCAGGACGCGCTCCGTCACCCCGGGAAACACTGGCGAAGAATCGCCGGGGTTGCATCACAAATTCGGAAATCTAAGGAGTGAATGATATGCCTCGAACTCTTCCTGAGCAGAATGCGGTGGTCGAGACCAGCGCGGCCCAGATCGCAGTCCATTGGCGGGAGGAAGAATACTATTATCCTTCCGCGAAATTTGTCGGCCAGGCAAATCTGACTGATCCCAGCGTCGACGAACGTTTCAGCGAGAAGAATTTTCCGGAATGCTTCCGGGAGTACGCCGATCTACTGAGCTGGGACAAGTACTGGGACACCACGCTCGACACCAGCGATCCGCCGTTCTGGAAGTGGTTCGTGGGCGGCAAGATCAATGCCTCGTACAATTGCGTGGACCGGCACCTCGACAAATACAAGAACAAAGCGGCGATTATCTTCGTCCCGGAACCGGAGTCCGAAGCGCCGGTATCCCTCACCTACCGCGAGCTCTATGTGCAGGTGAATGAGTTCGCCGCGTTGCTGCGCGACTTCTGCGGTCTGAAGAGCGGAGATCGCGTTACCATTCATATGCCGATGGTTCCTGAATTGCCCGTCACCATGCTGGCATGTGCCCGCCTGGGGGTAATTCACTCAGTTGTGTTTGGAGGCTTCAGCGGCGAGGCTTGCGGCCGGCGCGTCGCCGATTCGGGCAGCCACATCCTGATCACCATGGATGGCTACTACCGCAACGGCAAGCTGCTCGACCACAAAGCGGGCGCCGATATAGCGCTGGACATAGCCAAGCAGGAAGGTCAGGTCGTGGAGAAGGTCCTGGTCTGGAGGCGTCGCCCAGGCCAGAATGCGTCCGCTTCCCCGTTTGTGGAAGGGCGCGATCACTGGGTTGACGAGGTCCTCCCCAATTACTCGGGTGAAATCGTGCCCCCCGTTCCCATGGATGCGGAGGCGCCGCTGTTTCTTATGTACACCAGCGGCAGCACCGGAAAGCCCAAAGGCTGTCAACACCGCACTGGCGGCTACCTCGCCTATGTGACGGGTTGCTCCAAATACATCCAGGACATCCACCCCGAAGATGTGTATTGGTGCATGGCCGATATCGGATGGATTACCGGTCACTCGTTCATCGTTTATGGACCTTTGGCCCTGGCCGCTACGAGCGTCATCTACGAAGGTGTCCCTACCTACCCGGACGCGGGCAGGGTGTGGAGAATCGCCGAGCGCTTGGATGTCAACATCTTTCACACCTCACCCACGGCTATCCGCATGTTGCGCAAGGCCGGCCACGATGAACCCGCCAAGTACAAATATCATTTCAAGCACATGACCACCGTCGGAGAACCCATCGAGCCAGAGGTTTGGCGCTGGTATTACGAAACAGTTGGCAAAGGTGAGGCCGTGATTGTGGACACCTGGTGGCAGACCGAAAACGGAGGCTTCCTCTGCAGCACCAAGCCGGCCCTGAATCCCATGAAGCCGGGAAGCGCGGGCCCAGGTATGCCGGGCATTTACCCCACGATTATCGACGAAATGGGAGAGGATGTGGCCGCCGGTTCGGGCAAGGCGGGCAATATCTGCATTCGGAATCCCTGGCCAGGGATCATGCAAACCATTTGGGGTGATCGCCAGCGCTTCGTTGACCAGTACTACGCTAAATACTGCAAGAATCCTCAGAGCAAGGACTGGCGCGACTGGCCGTATTTTGCGGCGGACGGAGCCGTGCTGGCCGTGGACGGTTATTTCCGGATCTTAGGACGCGTGGATGACGTCATCAACGTGGCCGGGCACCGCCTGGGCACAAAGGAAATCGAGTCTGCGTGCCTGACGATTCCCGAGGTGGCAGAAGCGGCGGTGGTGCCGGTGGTGGACGAAATCAAAGGTCGCGTGCCCGAGGTCTATATCGTATTGCAGCCTGACATACTGCCGACTCAGCATCAGGAGATCCTGACCAAGGTCAATCACGTCATTGAGACGATGATTGGCAAGATTGCCCGCCCGCGCAGGATTCTCATTGTTCCGGATATGCCAAAAACACGGTCCGGCAAGCTCATGCGGCGTGTTCTCGCGGCTGTCTCCAACAACATGAACACTGGAGATATCACCACCTTGGCCAATCCTGACGTGGTGGAATCGGTCCGGGTATTAGCTCAGGGCAAAGAGGCTGTGGCGCTGGCAGATGGACCAGAAGACCTGAAGAAATTTGGGACGGAGGATTGAAGGCTGACCTCCGGGCAACCAAGCCGGTGTGCAGGCTGAAATATGGTACGGGGCGCGGCACGCGCCCCTTCTTTACGTACAGGGTCGGCGGTCGACGCTATGGTCGCTGCGGCGGCTCTTCTGGAGTCTCTGGCTCCGGCGGGGCTTCGGACTCTGGCAACGGCTCCGCCTCGGGAAAGCTCGGTGGTAGTTCGATCACTTCGACCGGGGCGGAAGTCGTGTAATCCACTGCATCACTCGGAAAGATCGCCGCATGCCGCTCATACCATGTGACAGCGCTCGCCCGTTGCCACAATCTCGTCGCAAGCTGCGCCACGATGATCAGTTCAAGCAGCACCAGCACGAGTGGGGTCACCGTGGGCGGCAGATGCGCCCAGACTACAAGGCCAATGACCAAAGAAGCCCACGCCAGCAGGCTGATGACGAAATAGATCCAGAAGAGTTGGCCCAGGTTGCGCCAGGTTATGCCGAACGCCTTCCACAAATTCCGCAACATGCGGTGTTCGTTCTGGGTGACGGCGCGGACTTGCGCAATATCAAACCAGAGCCGCACCCACAAGCAACCAAGCAACAGGAGGAAGCATCCGCCAGCCAGGATCCAAAAGCCTGCGGAGGCGGCGGTGACGCGATCGTCAATGTGCGTCGACAACTTGTCCAGCGCGCTATACAGGCCGCCAAGAATCGCAAAAGGAACCAGCGACAGCAGCAGCAACCGCACAAAGCGCCAGAAGTAAGTGCCGCATGCGCCAAAGAACTCTCCCGCTTTTAGCCTGCGGTCTTCGTGGTACACCGTGAGAATTCCCCCGCTGAGGAACAACATGAAAAGGAAGAACAAAATGCCAGAGTGGAAGGAGTCATGATGCGACCGATAAAGATTGGATTCTGGGACACGGAACAGTTCGATGAACATCCCGAAATCGAAGCCGTTCGTGAGCGGCCGGCTGGCCAGGCTATGTCCGAGAACTTCTTCCAGTTGATGATGTGCGGGAGCAGTTCCAAGCGCGGCTAATATCACGTTCACCGCAAACACCCACCAGAAAACGCGCTGATGACGCCACACCAGGCTTGCGCCGGCAGAGATGATTCCTTTGCTTTCGTCAGCCATCGTCATCTCTCCTATGTGAGCCAGCTCAACATCTGACCGACAAACTGCGTCAGGAACAGCCAGTACGTTGTGATCTTCATGACGGCCCCGCCTTGTCGCTCGTCGGTGTGGCTGTTGTTCAGGTAGTTGCGATCGAGGGTGACGCGGTAGTCGGGATCGATCTGTACAGATTCGATCTTCGCCTTCTTGCGATAACTGTACCGCATCCAGCGGTCGCGGCCGTCCCAGTGTTCGCGAATGGTTTCGCCGTTGTCGAACTTGATTTCAGTCACCACGGGAAACACGAAATCATCACGGCGATGCAACAGCACCATGGAGTTGTATTCGGTCTCGCCCTTCTTTTCGTCCAGGTCCTTCACATACCAGTTGACCGGAGTCGAGTCGGCCCGTAGCACTTCGTAGTCCAGCATCTGAGTTCCGTACACCGCCTGTTGCCAGTACCAGTTGAGGTCCTGCCCCGCGACTTCGTTGACCGTGCGCAAGAAGTCTTCGGTCGTCGGATGCTGGAACCGATACTTCATAAACCAGACATGAAGCGCATTGCGCAGCGTGTTCTCTCCGACGATCGCCTCCAAGGACAACAGCATCGAGGCCGTCTTGCCGTAGGTGACCGACCCGTACGATCCCCCACTCATCGTGGTGTAACTGGGACGCGCCAGCGAATCGGCGTCGGGCCTGCCGAGATATTGCAACCGCTGCAGCTCAGAGTCGCCCATTTGAGCGCCCATCCAGTTCAGGACGCTGGTGTTCTTGCCGTAGAGGTCGTCTGTCACCTTTACTTCGGTGTAGCTGTTGATTCCTTCATCGAGCCAGCCGTTCTCGAACTCATTGGTAGCGACCATGCCATACCAATACTGGTGTCCGAACTCATGCTCGGTCACGCCCTCAGGGAAGAGCTTTTGGCCCTTCGGAGCCCACCAGACGGTGTCACCAGTGATGAAGGTCGGATACTCCATCCCTCCGGCTTCCAGCGCACCGTGAGGCGGATCGACAACCGTAATTTGTGCGTAAGGATACGGACCATACCACTCATCAAACCGTTTCATCGAGCCTTGCATGACGTCGATGTAGCGCTGCCATGAGCTCTTCGTGCTCTCGTACGTCAGCAGACGAATCTTTACCGGCCCAACGCTGCCATCAAAGTTGCTTTCGACGACCTTGTAATTTGGATCAGCCGTCCATGCAAAATCGTGTACGTCTTCGGCATGAAAGGCGACGGTTTTCGTGCCATTGCCATTATCTGCGTCGCCGGTCTGCACACCCGTGGCGCCAATGACGTAGTTCTTGGGCAGCGTGATCTTCACGTCATAGGTTCCGAAGTCGGCAAAGAACTCGGTCATAGCATGAAATTGGTGGCAGTTCCAAGCGCCGTTCCACCAGACTCCTACTTTTGGAAACCACTGCCCGGCCAGAAGAAACGTGCGTTTGTATCCCGTACGTGCAATGACTTCAGGAAACTTCGCGCGGAACGTGATCTTGAACTGCACGTCCTGCCCCGGAGCGACCGGCCGCGGCAGTTGCACCTCAAAAACCGTGCGGTCGTCGGCGTTTCCGTCATCGGGCGAGACGAACTTCATCTGTTTCGTGAGATCGCCCATCCCAACCACTTCGAACTTGCTGACATCGTTTGATCCGGACTTCTTCTCGTCCCACTCTTTAAAATTGCTGGAGCGAAACGATCCGTCGCGGTGGGCCTCGCGCACCCAGGTTGACTTCGGATTAAACGCGTTCAGGTAGAGATGAAAGGGAAAGCGGTCGAGGGGCTGCCCGGTAAGGTTGTGATAAGTCAGGGTCTCGGAAGCTTCCACCACGTGTTGTTCGGGATGGTAGTTGGCGTCGATCTGATAGGCCACGACCCGCTGCGACAACGGCCCCGAGACCTTCGGGGCAAACGGACTCTGCCCCTGCAGTACCGCCGCGCTAAGGAGTAAGCCTACCGAGGCGAGAACCAGACTCCTGGCCTGCATCTTGCATCTCCATGCTCACAAAGTTGAACCTGCACATTAAACGGGAACTGCCAGAGCAATGCAAGGAAGGGCTAAACCGCGGCGCAAGCCCGAGACCTGCGCCGCAGTGTCAGGAATGGATTACTTCTTGTCGGCCTTGAGCGGTTCGCTCATTCCCAGCGCAACATCAACCAGCGCGGGATCGACCAGGCGGTTCTTGTTGATGGCCTCGGTGAGCGGGACGGAGACAATTTCGTTACCGCGCAGCGCGACCATGCAGCCGAACTCCCCGCGGTGGACCATATCAATCGCCCCAATGCCGTAGCGCGAAGCCAGCACACGATCGAAGGCGCTAGGCGAGCCGCCGCGCTGGATATGTCCCAGCACGACATAACGCGTCTCTAGACCGGTTCGCCGCTCGACTTCGCGGGCCAGCACTTGCCCTACGCCCCCGAGCCGTACATGACCAAACTCGTCCTTTCCCATCTCGGTGACCACGGGAGCTCCCTGGGCAGGATCGATGTCGCTGGCGAATTTCGCGCCTTCGGCGACGACGATGATGCTGAAGTAGCGGCCGCGAGCGTGCCGCAGGCGAATACGCTCCGCCACTTCCTCAATGTCGAATGGCTTCTCCGGAATCAGGATCACGTCGGCGCCGCCGGCGATTCCGCTGTACATGGCGATCCACCCGGCATCGCGTCCCATCACTTCAACCACCATGACGCGCTGGTGGGCTTCAGCAGTAGTATGCAGGCGGTCAATGGCGTCCATCGCAGTATTTACGGCGGTGTCAAAGCCGAAGCAGAAGTCGGTTCCGCTCAGGTCGTTGTCGATGGTCTTGGGAACTCCCACGACTTTGATGCCTTGCTCGAATAACCTCTGGGCAACGCTATTGGTATCGTCGCCGCCGATGGCAATGAGAGCGTCAAGATTGTTGTGCTTCAGGGTCTCTACGCAGCGCGCCAATCCACCCTCGCGCTTGGCAGGATTGGTGCGTGATGTGCGCAGGATCGTTCCGCCTCGCGGCAAAATACCGGAGATGGCTTCGTAATCCAGAACCATGGTCTTGTTCTCCAGGACCCCACGCCAACCCTCCATAAATCCAATAAACTCGTCGTCGTAGTGGAGAACACCCTTGCGCACAACCGCCCGGATTACCGCATTGAGGCCCGGACAGTCGCCGCCGCCCGTTAAAATGCCAATTCTCATCGCCAGAATCATCCTTCCAATGGAATAAGTGTACGAAGATGGTATCGTATGACCGCGGATTCTGCCCGCCGCGGCACACTTTTTCGCGGCCTCGCTTGACCCCGTGAGGACCGAAACTATGACCGATCCCAAGAAGTTCGCATCATATGACCAGTTCTTCCAGTTCTACCTGCAACAGCACAGCGACCCACGAAACCGCGCTTTACATGCCATCGGCACAACGCTGGGAATAACCGTGGTACTAGCATCGCTTCTGCTTGGCCATCCCTGGTACGCGCTGTTGTTCTTTCCCATCGGCTACGGGTGTGCCTGGACCGGCCATTTCCTGCTCGAGAAGAACAAGCCGGCCACCTTCGGCCATCCGTTCTGGTCGTTTATCAGCGATTTCCGCATGTTGGGGTTGATGTTCACGGGACGACTGAGTTCGCGTATGCAGTGAACGTCCCAAGATACTCACCCCGTATCTTCATCAGCCTGCTAAACTCGGCGCAAGACCATGCGTGTCCTCGGCATAGACTGCGGCGGCGAATACACCGGCTACGGCGTGGTCGAGCAGGATGAGCGCGGCGCATTATGCCACCATTGCAGCGGCGCGATCCGGCTGCTTCCACGCGAGGCGCTGGAAATTCGACTGATGAAGATTTGCCGGCGCCTCACCGAAATCATCGCTGCCTATAGCCCTGACGTCGTGGCCATCGAAGACGTTTTCTACGCAGCGAATGCAAAGTCGGCGCTCAAACTTGGACACGTGCGCGGCGTCGCCATGCTGACCGCGGCCCAGGCCGGCCTGTCCGTAGTGGCTTACTCCCCGCTGTCCATCAAATCTGCTGTGGTTGGTTATGGCCGCGCGGAAAAATCGCAGGTGCAGTTGATGGTTGCGCGTCTGTTGGCCCTTCCCGCACCACCCGAGCCGCCCGACGTCGCCGATGCCCTTGCCATCGCCATTTGTCACGTTCACACCGCTGCAACTTTGAGCCGCCACCACGTTGGAGTCCGGTGAACGGTGGGTTCAACCCATCTCGGAACCAACGACTGCCTGTAGACCGCAGCTCCGCTGGAGTTCAAGTAAAATCAGTCGCGACAATGAAAAAAGCGTTGCTGAAGTATTTGTTGGGGTCTGTTTTGTTGTGGGCGATTTTTGCCGCCGGGCAGGTCGTTCATCAAGTTACTCCGGTCGATTCGCCTACCGGTTCCTACGTCTCCTTTAAGTTTGACTGGGACCAGGGCCGTCCCTGGCTGCAGTACTCAATTGCGGTTGATGACGCCGGCAACACCCACTTCGAGGGCGTCGGCAATCCGATTGAGAGCGGCGACTCCGACACGTTCTCGCAAGATTTCATCATGACCGACGCCAACCGGCGAAAGATCTTTGAACTGGCCGCAAAACTGGACTATTTCGAGGGAAACTTCGAGGCTAAGCAAAAAAACATCGCCAGGACGGGCGAAAAGACCCTGGCTTACCATGGTCGAGGCGCCGCTGGTGGGCAGACGATAGCTCACTCCTCCACCTATAACTTTTCAACCATTTCCGATGTGCAGGAACTGACTCGGCTCTTCCAGGCAATCGCAACCACCCTCGACTACGGGCGCAAGCTGGAGTTCCAGTCTCGCTTTGACAAGTTGGGGATGGACACCCGGCTGAAGGCCCTGCAAGACATGCAAGCCAGCCATTACATCGAGGAACTACAAGCGATCGCGCCCATTTTGCAGAAGATTGCCGACGATCCGAACATGATGCACATCAATCGAGTGACCGCAAAACAAATGCTGAAGGCGATGGGACCACAGCAAATTATCATCCAGACGTCGAATCAGCCCTGAGTCCGGCAGCCGTAGAACGTAATCTTCGCCTTTGAAGCCGGTTCGGAACCGGGAAAGGCCGGGCGGCAGCCGCACCGATTTTCGGCAACTTCGCAGCAAACGGGTGTTTAATACGAATAGGCGTGGCAGGGATGTGCTCTGCCGGCGCGTCCAAATGGTCAACCGGCAATCAACGTCTGAACAGGGTTACGGGGTCGGGGAGTTAGCAGTATGGCAAACCTCAGAAAAAACACATTAGCGATTGGGGCGGTGATGCTGGTAGCAGTTGCGTCCGCTCAGGCGACGTCGCACGTCCGTATCGTAAGGTTGAGCTACGAAGACGGCAGTGTGCAGATGAGCCGTGCCAACGGCCAGGGCTTGGAGCGTGCCATCCTGAACTCGCCCATCGTCGAGGGTTCCAGTGTGGTGACCGGGACCGATGGCCTCGCGGAAGTCGAGTTCGAGAACAACAGCAACGTGCGGTTGGGCCAGGCGACGAACGTGAGATTCCGCCAGCTACTGATTAACGATGCCGGCGAGCTGATCAACGAGGTCGAACTCGTGCGCGGCACCATGTACTTCGACACTGGCTTCGGCAAGAACAATGTCTATCGCGTCGTTGCCGCCGATCGGACCTTCGTCGTGCCCCGTAAGTCGCAAGTGCGCTTCATGATGAACGGTGACGACGTCGAGGTCTCCGTACTCAACGGCGAAGCTCAACTGGTCAACAATGCCGAGATCGTCAAGATCAAGAAGAATGACACGCTGACCAGCGACGTCGCCAATTCCGCCGGTTTCACCATTGCTAAAGGTTTTGACAGCATCCCTCTGGACCGCTGGAACAATGAGCGCGCCGCCTATCAAACCGTTTACGCCTACAACAACACCGGATACGGCTCGTACGGCGTTCCTGGAGGAATGGCGGCATACGGTTTCCAGGACTTGGCGTATTACGGCGGCTTCATGTTCCTGTCCGGCTACGGAATGGTTTGGCAACCCTATGGCGCCTCGAATTGGCTCGGCTGGACTCCTTACCTCTCAGGAGCATGGGCATATACGCCGGGCTTCGGCTACGCGTGGGCTTCGGCCTATCCTTGGGGCTGGTTGCCCTATCACTACGGTGCGTGGGGATACTCGCCCGGGGTTGGCTGGTTCTGGGCTCCCGGCAATACCACCGGAGGTGGCGGGATCGTAACCAACTGGCAGCCCACCGCGCCGGTAGTGAAAGGCCCGCCCGGATATACAGCGCCCGTTCCTCCCGCGGTGCCAACCAACGGGCCTCGGCCCTCGATCTTGGTCGGACGAATCGGCCAGACACCGGCCTACCTTCCTGGAGGACCCGTTCCTCCCAACTTCGCCAGCGTAATTGACCACTCGAGGATTAATGGATTGACCGCTTCGACGGGCGGTGGGGCCGGAGGCGGAGGCGGCGTCACATCCGCGCGGAATTCCCGTGCGACCAACATGCGCGGCTCAACTGTGCCAAGCAGCGCGGGCAATACTTTTGCTACTCCCGGAACAGGAGCTTCGAAAGCCAATGTCAATCAGTCTGCCGCCGGAGCTAACAATCGTTCCGGCCACGTGTTTGCCATGCCGGCTCAATCAACAGCACAAAGCAGCGTCGCACCGTGGACGCCCGGACTCGGAGGTCCCTCGGCCCAGGGCTCATCAGCCCCTATGCACAGTTCCGGGGCCGTCAGCCACGCCACCGGGGGCAGCGGAGGAGCGCACGGCACCACCCCCAAGTAAAGTGACTTGGTATTTGCTGGAAGGGCGGCCATTGTGGGTCGCCCTTTTACTATGGAGCGCATAATCTTGGTCAGTACACAGCAATTCCGGCGTATCCCACAACCATGTCGCGATCTCCCGATGCGTCGCCCGACGTCGCGTAGCGGATGAGCTCTGCCTTGGTAGCACCCATCTTGCGCGCAGCGGTTATCATGATGGTCGCAGGACCATACCCGCACATGCTGATGTTGCCCTCACGCACCGTGTCGTATAGGCCCCGCGGATCGAGCGCCAGGACCTGGTCGATTGCCCGGCTGTCTTTCACCCGAGTCACGCTGTCACTCTCATAGTGGTTCATGTCGCTGGAGGCGATCACCAGCGCTGGCTCAGGCAAACTCACTAGCACCTCACCAATCGCGCTTCCTAGCTCACTCAGCGCGTCGAAGCTGCTGGAACCTACCGTGATCGGTACGAACTCAAAGCCGGGACGCATCACTTGCAGGAAAGGAAGCTGCACTTCCAGGGCATGCTCGTAGCGATGCGCTTCCGCGTCTTCGGTGAGCAAAGGCATCGCGTCTTTCAGCGCCGCCGCGAGGTCGACATCGACCCGCACATCACCCAACGGCGTGTGCCAGGCGCCGCTGCTCATGATGGCGAGTGGCTGGCCCATCCCGGTGTGATTAGGGCAGAGAATGACATAACGTCGCGGAAGTTCCAACCGACGATAGACGGCGCCGGCAACCGCTCCAGAGTAAACGTAGCCTGCGTGCGGAACCACACATCCCACCGCCGGAATTTTTGGCTCCTCGGCCTGCTGCCCCGCGGCGGCCCGCTCCGTCGTGAAGGTTTCCACCTCGGTGCGCAAGTGTTGCGCGTTTCCCGGATAGAAGCGTCCGGCAACGGCTGGCGGGCGAATCGCGGTGGTCATAGCGGTCGTCCCTTCGCTCGCTTGACGATGTTCTCAATCGAATTCTACACCGGCCCCAACATGCGGAATATAGCGGCAAATCTCTCCAGAGGGAGAGCTTCGGCCCTGACATCCGGCCGCACCCCTGCGGCTTTCAGCGCAGCGCGCACCGCCTTGTCGTCATAACGCCCTTTCAGATTGTTGACCAGCGTCTTACGCTTTTGGGCGAAGGCCAATTTCAGCATCTCAAGAAAGGGCTCGGCATCGATTTGCAATTCGTCGCCACGCGGCGCCATGGTCAACCGCAGCACGCTGGAATGTACTTTAGGCGGCGGATCAAAGGCCGCCGGTGGAAGCGTGAACAAGTTCTCAACCCGGGCGAACAATTGCGCCGTGGCTGACAGCAGTCCGTAGTCGCGGCTGCCCGGTTCCGCGGCAATCCGGTCGGCAACTTCGCGTTGCACCATGATGACGGCGCGACCAATGTTCTTATGCTCTTCCAGAATCCTCAGCACAATGTCGGAAGTCACGTAATACGGCAGGTTGCCCACGATATCGACCGTCTCGGGCTGGGTGGGCCGAAGGTCGTGAAGCGGACCGGGCCGTCGTCCGACCATGGAAATCCATTCCACTGTAACAAAATCCGACTCGAGAATTTCGACATTACTGAGCGTCGCGTACCGCATGCGCAGCTTAGCCGCCAGAACGTGGTCAAGCTCAATGCCGATAACTCTCCGTGCCCGCTTCACCAGCACGTCGGTGAGCATGCCTCGGCCTGGCCCGATCTCGACCACGCTGCGCGTCGAAACATCGCCTAGCGCTTCGACGATCCGGCGCGCCGCCGAATGGTCGGTCAGAAAGTTCTGTCCCAGCTTGGGTTTTCCCTTTCCGCTCGGGTTCACAGCTTTTTCATGGGACAAAGACTTGGCCACGTTGACCCTCTTTCGTTGCCGCGGTTAGACTCAAGTGTTTCGTTCGCTGCAATATCATAAATGCGCGCGCTGCATTGTGCTGTTCTGGAAGCTTGCCTCAGAGAAGCTCGACCGAGTCTGGAGGTTTCATGCATATCGCCTTTGCGGCATCCGAATGCGTCCCCTTTTCCAAAACCGGTGGACTCGCAGATGTGGTCGGATCACTTCCTCCGGAGTTAGCGCGACTCGGACACAAAGTCACGGTCTACGTTCCCCGGTACCGATTGACTAAGCTTGAGAACACGCAGGTGGCGATCCGCAGCATCACTGTCCCATTCGACGATCGCTATCGCTTCTGTTCGGTGCTCGACGGCGGCGTACGAAACGGCGTCCAATTTTACTTTGTTGACTACCCGCCTTTCTTCGATCGCGATGCCCTGTATGGAACCCCGCTGGGCGATTACCACGATAACGCCGAGCGCTTCGCTCTTTTTTGCCGCGCCGTCCTGGAAGCAACCAAGATACTTGGCAAGCCCGACCTGTTTCATTGCCACGACTGGCAGACTGCGCTCATTCCGATCCTGTTGAAGTCGCTCTACCGCGAAGACCCGGCCTTCGCACAAACACCGTGCGTCTTCACCATTCATAATTTGGGATATCAGGGGCTGTTTCCGCCCGAGGTTCTTCCGCTGCTCATGCTTCCGTGGGACCTGTTCAACATGGCAAAGCTGGAGTTCTACGGAAAAGCCAACTTTCTGAAGGGCGCAATCAGCGAGGCAGACTTCATCACCACCGTCAGCAGAAAGTATGCCCAGGAAATCCAGACTGCAGAATACGGCTTTGGCCTGGAAGGCCTGCTTCGATCGCGGGCTAGCACACTGGTCGGAATTCTCAATGGCGTCGACTATTCCGAGTGGAACCCTGCAGCCGATCCAATTATCGCGGCCAATTATTCGGCAGACGATCTCTCCGGCAAGGCGAAGTGCAAGCAGGATCTCTTGAAGGAGTTTGGATTGGCCGCCGACACGCTATTGCCGGTGATAGGAATCGTCTCGCGATTTGCCGGACAGAAAGGTTTCGACCTGATCCAGCAAGTGGCGGACAGAATGGCGCGCGAAGACATGATCGTCATTGCCCTCGGTACAGGCGACCGCGAGTACGAGGACATGTTCCGGCGACTCAACAAACAGTATCCGCAAAAGTTTGCCATAAAGATCGAGTTCAACAACCGGCTGGCCCACAAGATTGAAGCCGGGGCGGACATGTTCCTGATGCCGTCGCGATACGAGCCCGCTGGTTTGAACCAGCTCTATAGCCTGAAGTACGGGACTGTGCCCATAGTTCGTGCCACTGGAGGCCTTGATGACACCATCGAGCAGTTCGACCGCGCCACTGGCAAAGGGACAGGCTTCAAGTTCAAGGAGTACAGTGGAGAGGCGCTGCTGGACACGGTCAAGACGGCGATTTTGGCCTTCCGCGACACGGCGAAGTGGAAGAACCTGATGCGCAACGGCATGCTGCAGGACTACTCTTGGGCCGCTTCCGCCCGTGAGTATGTCAAAGTCTATGAGCGTGCCAAGCAGGGAAGACCTATACCAATCGCTTCTTAGATTTATTGCATCGGACGCGCTAGAAACTTCGTCATTTGTCCGAATGACTTCGACTAACTCCAATCAGAGACCTCCCTGTGCCTAAGCTAATTTCCAGAACCGCGTACCTATCCTTTGCTTTGTTGTTCATGGTTTCCTGCTCCACAGAGAAGAAGGCTGGAACAGAAACCTCTTCGCAACCGGCCGCCAAGCCTGCGGTCAAGGAAGCCCAGTACGACACCGGACGCACCGCCTTCCAGCGCATGTATGTGGCTGCGCGTGCGTGGGCGCCAGATTCGAAACCGTTCCGGCTGCAATCGCAGTTCACGGCCGATGCGCCGACCAGTGACGGTAAAGCAGGTTTGTGGCGTGCCTCGTTTGCTTCGCCATCCAAACGGATGATGAAGCTTTTCGTGTGGTCTGGACTGGTTGGCCCAGACGCACCAGAGCAGGGCATCAGCTTTTCCGCCGAAGACAGTTGGAGCGCCAGCAATAGCGCGACTCAGCCGTTTGATATGGCGTTTCTCAAGGTCGACAGCGACAAGGCGTACGAAGTCGCGCAAAAAAACGGCGGCGAGAAACTGACCAAGAAAGATCCCAAGCAGCCCGTGATTTTTCTGCTCTCTTGGGACGCGGCTACCAACCAGTTGGTCTGGCACGTCGTCTATGGCGAAAATCCCACGGAGGCCAAACTCCGACTCGCGGTAGATGGCACCAGCGGCGCTTTCCTGCGAGTCGAGAAGTAAGAGCGTCGGCGTTGCTGCCAGGGCAGAGCGGCACTTCCGCGGCGACATTAAGTTCCTCGCCTGCTCGAAAAAAATGGCACAGCGGGCGAAATTGCGGCAAAATTATTGCCCTTAGGAAGCGAATTCGCATTGCAGGAGAACATCCCCCATGGAGCCCAGCATTCATCCCTTCCGCCCCGTCTTCCACATCGTTAACTTCCGCCTTCTCGCAGCGCCCCTGCTTCTAGTCTTGGTCACGGCGTTCCTGATCGTTCCGGCGTATGCCGGTTCGATCGAAGGATCGTTTGACGGTAATGCAACGCTCACTCCAACCAGCACGCCGGGAGTGTACATCCAGAATTTCTCGGGCGACGGAACCGACACGACCTATGGCGCCTTCGATGTCACCTCGGTGTCCACGGTGGACTTCAGCAATCCACCCAACATCGTCATCACCAACGGGATGCTGAACGAGGTCTTCACCGGTGGAACGCTCTTCGGCACAGGCTCCGGCAGCGGCCTCGCCAATGGCCACGGAATGGCCACCTTCACGATTCACTTCGTTATCACCGGTGGCACTGGAATATTCTTCGGCGACCACGGTACGGCAACCATCATGGGAGACATCACTCAAACCGGCCCGTTGACCGAGGCGATCAGCAACGCTACGTACACCGGCACGCTGGTCACCCCTGAACCGTCGAGCCTCGGCCTCCTGTTTCTCGGCGCCTCGATGGGCTACCGGTTTCTGGTGAAAAGCCGGTCGATCTAGCGACCTGCTCTCGCGATATGCCAAGCTCACAGTCCTCCGTGGAGCCGTCCGAACGTGTGTGCGAGCATGAGCGACATGACCAGCATGCCCGCCCCGAGGGCGAGCACGTGCCGGGTGTTGCGCAGGTTGAAATCGCCCACCCGGCAGATCAGCAAGTAGGCGACGGCCAGATTGAAGAGGCCCCACAACACATTGACGGTTGAGGAGGACAGTCCTACTCCCGGTGGGGACGCGAATGGGCTCTGGAAGGCGTTCCCTGATACGCCATTGCCCAGATGAGGCAAGGTATTGGCGAGGAAGGCTCCCCCAAAGAAGTAAGCCAGGTAGTGATACCAACGCATAGTTGCTCCCTTCAGGCGACACGGGGTGCTGTGCGATCACTGCTTCTTTGGCGGGCCGACGCCCACGGTCTGGAAGACGCCTACCCACCCTACGCCGGATTTCGTCTGAAACCGCTGCCAGCTAGAACTTATAAACTCGCGCTTCCCAGGCTTTGAGATTCAGGGTTTCGCCGCGCTCATCGGTCTTTCCCAGGTTTGAGATCACCAACTCGGTTGCTTTGATTTCGCCTGGAAGTTTGTAAGTAATTGCGTCGGTCGAGAAGTTCAGCACGACCAGATATTTCTCCGCGCCAGTGATTCGCGTATACGCGAAGATCTTCGGATTCGCAGGATCGAGATCTTTGTAATCGCCGTAGACGAACGCAAGGGAACTGCGTCGCACATCGGACATTTGCCGGAAATAGTTGTAGATCGAGCCTTTGTCGCTCAGTTCCTGTTTGGCATTGATCTCCAGGTAGTTCGGATTCACCGCGAGCCACGGCTTTGCTGCGGCGGTCGTGAAACCGGCGTTGGCTGAGTTGTCCCACTGCATGGGAGTGCGCGCGTTGTCGCGGCTGACCTTGCGCACGTTGGCCATGAACACGTCGGCCGGAACTTGGTTGGTCACGACCAGAGCTTTCCATGCATTCTTTACGGCAATGTCGTCGCACTGGTCGATGCTGGTGAAGGGGAAATCTGTCATTCCCAATTCATCCCCCTGATAGATGAATGGAGTTCCCTTCAGCGTGAGCAGCATGGTGGCCAGCGCTTTGGCGGAAGCTACGCGGTAGAGCGAAGAGTCATTGCCAAAGGCTGAGACGACGCGCGGATTGTCGTGATTGGAGAGAAAGATGGTGTTCCAACTGTGGACGTCGAGCGCCTGGTTCTGCTGGGTGTAGATGGCCTTCAGTTCGGGAAGAGCCCAATCGCGCCAGGCCTCACCGTTGCGATTCAGGCGCACCGCGTCGAAGTTGAAGACCATGTCCAATTCGTTGCGGCGCTCGTCAACCAGCGTGGGCGTTTGTGCGAGCGTGACGCCGAAGGCTTCGCCGACCGTCATCACGTCGTACTGGGACAGGACTTCGCGATTCATCTCCTCCATGTATTCGTGGTAGTGCGGACCCAGGGCGTAGAAGTACTGAGGCTTTGCCATGTATTCCGGAGGCAGATCGGGCATGCCTTCTCGCTTGGAGATGAAGGGAATCACGTCCATACGAAAGCCGTCGACGCCCTTGTCGAGCCAGAACTTCATTAGGTCGAAAACTTCAGTACGGACCTTAGGGTTGTCCCAATTGAGGTCCGGTTGCTTCTCGGCAAACAAATGCAGGTAGTACTCGCCGGTTGCGGGATCGAGTTTCCAGGCGGAGCCGGAGAAGAAGGATGTCCAGTTGTTGGGTGCTTGACCATCTTTTGCCCGGCGCCAGATGTAATAGTCGCGATAGGCATTGTCTTTGGATTTGCGGCTCTCGACGAACCAGGCGTGCTCATCGCTGCTGTGGTTGACCACGAGATCAAGGATCAGCTTCATGTGCCGCTGCTTGATGCCCTTCAGCAGTTCGTCGAAGTCCGCCATGGTTCCGAACTCGGTCATGACTTTGCGGTAGTTGCGGATGTCGTAACCGTTGTCCGCGTTGGGCGAATCGTAGTGCGGACTGAGCCACACGACGTTCACGCCAAGTCCCTGGATGTAGTCGAGCTCGGAGGTGATGCCTTTGAGGTCGCCGATGCCGTCTCCGTTGGAGTCTTTAAAGGACCGCGGATAGACCTGGTAGACGATGGCTTCTTTCCACCACTTTGGTTGATAGCCGTTGATGCTTGGCGCGGGTTTCGCGGTGGTTTGAGACGGTCCGTCCGCCGGGAATGCCGCCACGGAACCCGCGGCCAATCCTAGAACTGCGAGCAGGGCGATTCTGGTCAGTATCACTTTGGGAACCTTCCGAAGCCGTTCGCTGTCAATGCTATACCAAGACCATGCTACATCGGGGAGGCCCCCAGAGGGCGACTCACACCAAGGGTGGATTGCAGTTTGGCTCTTTCGTGTGCATAATTTTGCAGCGTCAAGGCTTCCAGCGACACCCAGGACGATGATGTGCGCCCTTCACCCTTTGCCCCTCGGTTTCTGACACGGCTCCGAGCGACAGGACTGCCGTACGAGAATCCCCGCTTCGAGCGGGTGTTGGGCACCGCGCGCGTGTTTCTGGGCGGGACAGCACTGATTGTCGAGCTGCTTCATCCGCTGGCTCCCGAACCTTACAACCGGTTCCTGGTTTTTCTTTTGATGGTGTATTGCGTTCAAAGCCTGGGGTTCCTGATTTGGCTGTTGATGAACCCTGAGCCTGGGATCGGGTTCGTTCGCCTTATGCAGTTGAGCGACGTGTTCTGGCCGATCGTACTGTGCTTATTTGCCGATCCTCCCAACAGCCTGGTTTTCGTATTTTTTCTTTTTGCGCTGATGACGACGGCATTCCGTTTCGGGCTTTATGAGACGGTGTTAACGGCGCTGATCAGCGTCGCGCTGCTCTTGCTGCAGGAGACGTTGGTGGCCTACGGGCCCGCGCAGCTCAGCCGCCTGTTGTTCACTCCGCTGGGATGGTCGCGGCTGGTGTTGCGGTGCGGCTTTCTGGTGATGAGCGGCTTTCTGCTGGGCTATCTTGCGGAGCGTGAAAAAGAGTTGCGGGCCGAAATTGCGTTCACCAATCATCTGCTTTCGCAAGCGAGAGTGGGAAGCCGTCTGAGCGAGGTATTGGCGGAGACTTCGGTGCAACTGGCGCGAGTCTTCCGCGCTGTTGGGGTGTATGAAGTCGTGATGCAGGCGGGCTCGGGCCGGCTCTACCGTTGGGACATACGGCAACTGGCGAAGCCGGTCCAAGAGATACGGGAGCTCGGGGGAGCCGACCGTCACTCGGCGCTGATGGAAGGGTATCCGCACACGTTCTACATGCGGCGCGAGAAACGTGGTGGCGTGGCGATTGACGCCATTGACGATGAGGGGCGGCGGCTGAACTCCAGCGAACTGAAGGCTTTGCCTATGCCTGTGGAGGGGGCCGAGTCCGTGCTGGCGGTCAAGTTGGAGGTAGGCCGGGAGTGGAGCGGGCGATTCGTGCTGGTGAATGGGCGGCTGGGTTGGAACCGGGAGCGGGAATTGCGGTTTGCGCAGAATGTCCTTGGGCAAGCTGCTCCTGCACTCTATTCGATTTACCTTTTCCGGCGGTTGCGGTCGCGCGCCGGGGCCATGGAGCGCGCCCGGGTGGCCCGTGAACTGCACGACACCGCCATTCAGTCGCTGATCAGCATAGAAATGCAGGTAGATGTTTTACGGCGGCGAGCGAACGGCCATTCCCAATCCGCCGAGTTGGGGCACATTCAGCAATTGTTGCGGGAAGAAGTGCTGAACCTGCGGGAATTGATGCAGAGCATGAGGCCAGTTGAGATTGGCCCCCATCAATTCCTTGACTTTCTAGTCCAACTCGTAGAACGTTTTCGCAGCGACACCGGGGTCGATGCGCGATTTGTTTCCGAACTCGAGGAAGTTACTCTTCCCGCTTCCGCTTGCAGGGAGTTGGCCAGGGTGGTGCAGGAAGGCCTGGTGAATGTCAGGAAGCATAGCGCTGCACGGTCGGTCTACGTGCGGTTTGGTGCCCAGAACGGCCTGTGGAGATTGGTGATCGACGACGACGGTCGCGGATTTCCGTTCACGGGACGGTTGACGCTGACAGAGTTGGATGATCTTCATCGGGGTCCGACGGTCATTAAGGAACGGGTTCGAGCCATCGGTGGGGACCTGGTGATCGAATCGAGTCCCGGTCACGGTTCAAGGTTGGAAATTACGGTTCCTCAGAAAGGGTATGAATTTTATGGATAATGAAGTCGCTACGGTGCGTATCGTCATAGCGGATGACCACACAATCTTTCGCGACGGGCTCCGTCGATTGCTGGAGGCTGAACCGGAACTGGAAGTCGTGGGCGAGGCGGCCGACGGGAACGAAGCAGTGGCCCAAACCAGGGAGGTTGAACCTGACGTATTGCTGCTGGACCTCAATATGCCGAAGATGCCAGGCATGGAAGCGATGCGCGAACTCTCCGCCGCAGGCGATGGAAAGAACACCAAGATCATCGTGCTGACAGCAGCTATCGAGCGCATTCAAATCGTGCAGGCGTTACAGTTGGGGGCACGCGGCGTAGTGATGAAGGAAGCCGCCACCCAGTTGCTGATGAAAGCCATTCGTACCGTGATGGCGGGCGAGTACTGGATCGGTCGCGAGGCCGTCGGCGACATCGTGGAGTTCATGCGGCTTAACGCTTCGGGTGAGAGACCGCAGAAAAATTTCGGCCTGACCAAGCGGGAGATGGACATCTTGACGACTATCGTTGCGGGACTGAGCAACAAGGAAATTGCCCGCAAGTTTACGCTCAGCGAAGACACCGTAAAACACCACCTGACGAACATTTTCGACAAAGTGGGAGTCAGCAGCCGATTGGAGTTGGCGCTGTTTGCCATCAACAACCGGGTCACAGACGCACCGAACTGAGATGACGAGTGTCGAACTACAGCGGAAGGGCCGGGGCACATTCCTGGCCCTTTTCGCTGGTTGACGTTCGAAAGTTCTCGTTACTGAGATATCCCTATGTGGTTCCCAGCGACAAGTTGGGGAAACTCGGGTTTAGGCTTCGAGAGGTATTTTGAGGAAGCATCATGACGATTAAGCCCCGACTGCTCGGAGTAGCGGCAATGCTTGTTGCAGTCGTTGCACTAGCTGCTTGCAACAAAGCCCCGGCACGCACAGATGCGCAGGTGGCGGCTGAAGTGCAGGGCAAAATCAGTCAGGATTCCAGGATTGGCAGCCGTGAGATTGGAGTCCAGACCAACGACGGCGTGGTCACGCTCAGCGGCGATGTAGACAGCGAAGTCGAGCGGACCTCAGCGGCAAGCGATGCCGCCACCGTGCAAGGAGTCAAGACCGTTGTTAACAATCTTGTAGTGCAGCAGGCGCGGTCGTCGGTTAGTGGCGAACAGTTGAACGGCGTCGCGGTTGCCCCTTCCAGGAAGAAGTCGGCCAAGAGCCGGGCTTCGGGGCATGATTTGGATACGGATTACGGACCGGGCACAGCGAAGAGCGTCGACAACAGCAGTGGCACTCCGAACACGCAGCCGCCATCAGCCCCGGCGCCCGCCGTCGCCCAAAGTCCGCCACCTCCGCCAGCGCCGAAGAAAGTCACGGTTCCAGCGGGAACCCAGCTAACGGTTCGGCTCAACGATGCCCTCGACACTGAACGCAACCAGGTGGGCGATACATTTCACGCTACACTTGGCGCGCCGATCACGATCAACGATGAGACGGTGATTCCCTCGGGAGCTGATATTGTGGGGCATGTTGTCGATGTGAAGAGCGCTGGCCGGTTTGCCGGCAACTCGGCGCTTACTCTTGAACTCACCTCGCTGTCGGTGAATGGCAAGACCTACAACATCCAGACCAATCAGTGGTCGCGCCAAGGCAAGGGCGAAGGCAAGAATACGGCAGTTAAGGCCGGCGGCGGCGCTGCCCTGGGAGCGATTATTGGTGGACTTGCGGGTGGCGGAAAGGGCGCGGGCATTGGTTCGGTGGCCGGTGCGGGAGCTGGGACCGGAGCGGCCGCGACCAAGAAGGGTGAGCAAATCAAGCTAGCTCCTGAGGCCACGCTCAGCTTCCTGTTAATCAACACCGTAACTGTAACCGAGCAGGCTTCCAACATCCGCGACGCGGGACGCACACCCTTACAGTAGAAGATCCGATTGGCGCCCAAGCAGCGCCTTCCTACAGCCGCGGGAGAAGACGTACTCTAGTAGGACTTGGAACTCTTTCTCGAATGCGCGGTGTTCGTTGTGGGACTGGCGTTCGGCAGCTTCCTCAACGTTTGCATCGCGCGCATACCACGCGATCAGTCGGTCGTTTCTCCGCCATCGCATTGTCCGCATTGCAACAAGCCGATTCTCTGGCGCGACAACATCCCACTGCTGAGTTGGATCGTTCTTCGCGGCCGATGTCGTGATTGTGGACGGCCCATATCGCGTCGTTATCCTGTCGTAGAGCTGCTTACGGCGAGCCTCTTCGTCGCCTGCGGCGCCAGCTTCGGAACCGGCTGGTTCGCGCTTAAGTTTTGCGTGTTCTGCTTCCTGGTCGTCGGCCTCATCTTTATGGATGCCGAAACCGGACTACTTCCGCGTGAATTTACGTACGCAGGAATCGCGATAGGTTTCGCGACAGCACGGTTGGGGTCGATCGATGCCTCTGGCACGACGTTTCTGTTCAGCGTGATGGGAGCGCGCTCCGTCCCTTCGAATTCGGAATTGTATTTACTTGATTCGGTTGTGGGCGCCGGATTTGGTGCGGCATTCTTCTACTTGGCCTGGGCGTTGTATTACCTGGTGCGCCGACGGCACGGTGTGGGTTTCGGCGACATAGCCCTGATCGCGATGGTGGGAGCATTTCTCGGGCTTAAGTTAACCGTTCTGGTCGTTTTCCTTTCTCCGATCATGGCGACGATGTTTGCAGTGATGACGCTGCTGTTTAGTCGAAGCACTAGTCATGGGCCTCAGTTTGCCCAAGCCAAGACCGACGCCGACGGCGCGAAGTCGTTCCTGTTCCGCGAAGTGCCTTTCGGTGTCTTCCTGGGAGCAAGTTCTCTCATCGCGTTGTTTGCGGGACGGCAAATCTGGATCTGGTATCTAGGTCTTTTTCAGTAACACTGGCGAGACTTACAACTGATCGTTAACGCGGGCGACTACCTGTCTCAGATGATGGCGTCCGTGGACCTGGTGAAACCGTCGCCACTCTTGCGCGGTTAGCGGACCGAGAACCGGATGGCTGAGCACTCGGGCGCCGCTTCCGAAGCGCTTCTCGGCATCCGCAAGCGTTGCGTCCATGGCGACCAGTGCGTCGTTAAAGCGACGAAGCGGCTCGTTGCCCGGTTCCTGGCGAGGTACCACCTGTTGGGGCGCTTCGATTCCCGAGGGAAAGCGGCCGATTCCCAGCACATAAAGACGCCGCAAGCGCTGCTTGAAATCAGGCTTTCCGCGCTGGGGTTGGCCGGCGTCCATGGTCCGCAACATCCCTTTCGTTGTCGCCGTATAAGTGAGCAAGAGATGTTCGAGGATCTGAGCCGAATTCCACTTGCCAACCGGCGCCTGCGATAACGCTGCGGGAGGCACACCGCGGGTAGCGCGTTCGGTCTCGCGCCGGATGAATTCCAGTTCTGGGGACACTCCATTCACCTGGTTGCGCAAGTCTCTGAGGAGACCATTAGAATGATCACAATATATTGGCCTGCGGATATTTACTCAAGCGGCTTTCTTGGAGCGCTAAACTCCGCCAAGACGCGTATGTTGGGCGACTCGGGACACGGGTAACGATCAACTGCATCACCAGATCGATATCGTTTATAGTCCAATCTGCCGTCGGCTGAACACGCCGCAAGAATATTCCCCGTGACTGAGAACAATACCAAAGCCCCAACTCTGCTTCGTGAACTGGGAGTGAGCCAGGCCAGCGCCATTGTTGTTGGCACCATCATCGGCAGCGGCATCTTTCTGGTTCCTGCGGAGATGATGCAGGCAGTCGGCTCCGCGCGACTGGTGTATCTGGCATGGATTGTTGGCGGGCTGCTTTCTATGGCGGGCGCGATTACCTACGCGGAGTTGGGCGCGATGAAGCCGCAGGCCGGCGGAGAGTACGTCTACATCCGCGACGCTTACGGTCCGCTGCCGGCGTTTCTCTACGCGTGGACGTGGTTCATCGTCGCCAAGCCCGGATCGATTGCGACCATTGCAACAGGCATCGTGCGGATCCTCGGAACCTTTCCGGCTTTGGCCTTCTTTGGCGATGCCGCTCTGCAAATGCCGTTCGTGGTCACGTACGGCCAACTGGTGGCTATCACTGCTGCCGTGCTCATCACCTGGCTCAACTACATGGGTGTGAAGAAAGCCGGCGAGTTTCAACTGGTTTTCACCATTCTGAAAGTGGTGATGATCGTCGGCGTCGGCGTGGTTGGATTTACCGCCGCGAGCGGCACGTGGAGAAATTTCTCGACTCATTATGCGGGCGCCGCGGGTGGTGTCGCGGGCTTCATGGCTGCCCTCGTTGCAGCGCTTTGGGCTTACGACGGATGGAACGACCTCAACATGGTCAGCGGCGAGATCCGGCAACCGGAGCGCACGATCCCGATCGCGCTGATAGCCGGTGTCGGCATCGTCGGGGTGCTCTACATGCTGAACAACGCCGCAGTGCAGTACGTCTTGCCGGCCTCCCAGATCGCGAATGCCGACCGTCCTTCGTCGGATGCGACTGCTATTGCCGTGGGCGTTTGGGGGGCGGCCATCGTTTCGATTGGCATGGCGCTGTCAATGCTGGTCGGGCTGAATGGGACGATCATGAGCGGCGCGCGCATTCCGTATGCGATGGCGCGCGACGGATATTTTTTCGAGGCCATGGCAGACGTTCATCCGCGCTTCCACACGCCTTCGGTCGCGCTGATCGTGCAGCTCGTTTTGTCGATTGTGCTGCTGCTGTTCGGCGGGAATTTCCGCCAGCTGTTTTCGTTGACGATATTCGCCGAGTGGCTGTTCTACATGATCGCAGCAAGCACGGTTTTTGTATTGCGCCGCAAAGAGCCGAACGCACCGCGTCCTTACAGAACCTGGGGCTACCCGGTGGTTCCGGCGGTCTTCGTGCTGGTGGCTGCGGTGCTGCTGTATTACACCTTTCAAGAGAACCTGTGGCTTTCGATGTGGGGCTGCGTCCTGATCCTGTCGGGGATTCCGATTTACGTGTACTTCGCACGGAAACGGGCGCGAGGGTAGCAGGACGGGGTACCCCTCCCCCGTTCCTGAACACAAAGGGTTCGTAGCGTGATCGGCTGTAAGTTCCTGCAAATATTTGAGTTATAGGAAAAAGTGGACTTAGAGGGGATTTTACGCAGCTGGGCGGACAGGTTAGTACCTATATCAACAGGTCTTTGCCGAATCTGGCAAAACTTTCAGGATGCAGCCGCTGCCAATGCGGGAATGATGTAAAGGTTTTTGAGTTTGAGTCCGAGAGCGATGACTTGCTTGCCCAGGGCAGTGAGGTAGTATTTGTAGGTTTTTCCGACCTTTTTAATGAGACCGTGCATTCGCAGGCGTTTCATGAGACGGGAGATTTGCCCGGTGTTTTTGCCCTTCACGCGCCGACGCAGGTCTTTGTTCTGAAAGCCGCTGATGTTGAACTCGCCGCTGCCCAGGGATTGGAATAGTTCTTCGTCTTGTGGATCGAAGAAGTTGAAGCCGCGATAGGAGCGGTCGTTGGCCGCGGCGGGCTGAGAGATCTTGTTGAGCTTGTCGGTACCGGTGGTGTCGTCTTGGATGGCGGAAATGAACTCCAGGTAGCGGCGGTTGGCCGCCAGCAGGAGATCGCGCAGGGGGGCCAGGCTGTAGATGCTCTTCTTCATCTCGGCCCAAGCCATGCTGCGGGTACCGTCTTGGTGTTCTACCTCGCGGTAGTGCTTAAAGAAGGAGACGTTCACCACGGTGGTTTCAATGCGCAGGATCAAATGGAACTTGTCGTACATTTTGATCGACACTGGCCCCATGGTGTGTTTGATGCGAGTCCCCTCCAGGCGCGTATTGAACCGGTTGCCCATCTCGTCCTGGTAGTTGCCGTTGAGCTTGCGACCCAGGAAAGTGGCGATGTTGTCCGGTTTAACGGTATGAATCGCGGTCCGGGTTAAGCGTTCATAGATAGCTTGCAGGTCACTCTGTTGGCGGAACACGATGTCGGTGGCGAACTCCACCTGATCCAGACTCCAGTGGTAAGCCAGCCCGCATTGTTTCACCACCGGGCAGTAGCGATCGGCGAAGCTGTCCAGCTTGCGGTGCAGCCTCTGGACCCCAAACTCGTCGGCCAGCTTCTGAGCCTGTTGGAAGTCGGCAATGCGGCTGAAGGCGTTGTCCAGAGCCCGATAGTCGAGGTGGCGCTGGCTCATCTGTCGTGCCAGATAGCTGTGGCCGTTGCAATAGAACTGCAGCCGGAACGGGCACCAGGTCGGCACCCGCAGGGAGCAGAGCCCCAGATCGTCGTCCAGGAAGTAGACGTAATAATGAAGGCACTTGCCATCGTCCGGCTTGAGATAGGTTTTATGGCTTGTCTTGTCGTGCCACGGCTGGTAGCTGCCGCACGGCTCCATGGCCGACAGAATACACACTACCCCTGGGTGCTCCCCTCGTTTCTCCAGGATCTGTTTGACTCGGTCTTCTTTGCGAAAGCTCTTTCGGCTGCGCACAAACTCGATCTGCAGAGCGTTCTCCGCAGCGATTCGCTCCATGTTTTGGCGCAGCTCCTCCCGCAACGGCTCGGCCCACTTTGGGTAATCGAAGATGCGCAACTGGTGCTTGTAAAAATAGTCGGTCATCCCGGCGGCGTAACACCAGCCCGGTACCGTGCCCTGAATGAGGATCCGGTCATAGCAGGAAAGAACGCCCACGATCTGATCTTTGTGCCGTGTGGTCAATAATTCGATGCTCATCCCGGCATCGTAATGCATTTCCTGTTTGGTTCCGGCTATGCCGGGTTAGGAGGGAAACGACCAGAAAATCGAGAACAGAGGGGACCGAGCACAGGTCGAGCACCTACTTGGATCTGGGTTAAGTCGGGCAGCCGTCTACGTGGGGCGACAACTCTCCCTCATCCTTCCCTGGGCAGTATTGGACAAGCAGGCAGCAACACCAAGCGAGTTAGTCACGTATCAGCGTGATGGGTGCACATAGCAGAGGGTTGGGGGTATTGGTCCGAAATTCCCAAATGTGCGCAACCCGCGATCCTTGAAGACGTTGTCCATTTGACCGGAACCAGAGAAGGTGATGGTACTAAGCAATCCCGTTTCCGATGAGCGATCAAATGGACATTGACAAGAATGCCCGAGTTTGGACCAGGGCGATCCGTCAATGGGGAGCATCGCTTTCGGAGCGCGCGATGTACTCCCCCACCCTGTTCGGCAGGGTGGGGCGTTAGGGCGGGAGCGGCTTCCGGATGCGACGGGGGCCTTCGTTTGGACGTCACATTAGGGACCAACCTTGACGCAAGTACTGGTATGGTTGTCGTACTCCAGTTGCAAGTCATAGTAGTGGCCGTTCCAGTTCTGGTCGGCCAGACCGCCATCCCAATCGCCGCTGGTGCCGCCGAAATTCCACGCACACAGGTCGCCAATTTCCTCACCGTTCGCCGAATCCCACCAGGCATTCAGCTCCGGATCCGTGGTGGCCTCGGTGACCTCGTGGCTGGTGACATTAACGTTTGCATCCGAAGGGATGTCGCCGCTGGGATCATGCTGATGGGTAGCAGGGTCGTAGCAGTAGCTCGGGTCGGCGTAGGGCATGTTGGCATAGATCGTTGGGGTGGTGGTGCTGCCGAAGTAGCCATGGTAGGCACAGTAACTGGTGTACGCGCAGCTCGAAGAGGTGCTGTCGAAGCATGAGCCCTCGCCGATGGAGGTGAACACGATGAATATCTTGTTCAAGCCTGGTGTCCACGCATGCGCTGTCAACACCTTGGAGATTTCCGCCTGCAACTGGGCATCAGTGATGCAGTTGCTCGGGGTTACGGTATCGGAGCAGCCGCTTGCGGGATAGGGATCAGTATCCACCACCGACCCAGCCAATCCGCCAATGCCACGGAAGTAGGTGTTGATACCGGACTTGGTGGAGTAATACTGCGTGCTGTTATTGGCAATTCCGTGGTAGGGGTAGTCGGCAAGGAACTGTTTGGCCACCGACTCGTACTTGGCCGTGAGGCTGGTGGGGTTTCCATTCTGCAGCTTCGCCGGAACCCAGAAGATGGCGTATAGATTTACGCCAGTCATAATGGGGCCGCCATGGTAACTGAGAACTCCAGGGGCGAGCACTGGGGTTTGCTCAGCCCAGAGCTGGCGCGTCAGTTCCGGCGTGAGATGGATGTGGACAGTCCCGGATTCACCGGTGACCACGTAAGGGGAGTTGAAAACGTCCTGTGCTGTCATCATTACGGGCAGCAGCAGGGCAAGCGCAGCGAAAGCGAGCATTCTCTTCGCAGCAAGCGAATTGGTCATATTGAAACCTCAATTGGATTCTTAGCTTTCCTCGGGTTTAGCCAGGCCGGAAAAAACTTGACGAAGGAAGGCAAAGTGCCGCAAACAATACACCAACACGGCGCGGCAATCCTACAGACAAAGGTGCCAGAAGCAAAAGAATTTCGACAGGAGAGAAAGAATTACATTACAAGCTGCGGCAGAACACGTTTCCGCGAAAGCCATGATGAGCCGGTAAACCGATTGTGGCGGCTAGTACGCCAACAGCGCTACGCCGGCGGCGACGCAGAGAGCGGCCATCCAGCGGCGTCGGTCCACATTTTCCTTTAGATAGATATGTGCCACGAGAGCGTTGGCGAGGAAAGTCAGCGACGCTGAAGCCGGGCCGACGATGCTGACGTCACCCCAGGAGAGGGTGATCAACAAGCTGAAGAAGCCCACGGCCATGAAGCCCAGGCCGAGCATGAAGCGGCCATTAGTGGCGACGCGGCGAATGACTGCCCACAGGCCTTCCGATTTGCTAACTAATCCGAGATCGCCAATTTCCTTCATGGCCCGTGATTGCAGTACGTCGCCGAGAGTTGAGGCGACTACGACCGTTGCGATACCTCCCCACACGGCGAAGTTGCTCATGCTTCGCCGGTTCTGTCAGCGGCCTCGCCCAGAGCGCCGACCGGTCCGTAGACCGTCTCGATGCGGTTGTGGTGGTGTGCGCCTGGGGTCGCCTCGGGTCCGCTGGCAACGAAGCCTACGCCGGTCACGATGAGTGCGACGCCCAGCCAGCGCCAGATGGAGACGTGCTCGTGCAGGAAGAACCTGGCTAGCAGCACCATCAGGATGTAGCTCAGCGAGGTGGCAGGCAAAACGTAGGTGAGGTCGGCCCAGGAGAGGGCGGAGAGATAGCTGGTGAAAAATCCAAGGAGCATCAGAATGCCGAGCAGCGTCCAGGGGTTGAGCAACGCGGTGTAGAGGGTTGGAAGGTTGGCTGGCGTGACCGCGCCAAAAGCCTTCATGCCGCGCGCGAGTGAGACGTCGCCGCAGGCGGCACAGACGACGACGACGAAGAGGACGAGATATTTGCGAGGGGTCAAAGTAGGCTCGAAGTATTTTCAGAAATTGAGGCCCTGCGGGGAGAGCGAAAAGAGCGATTTTGCCCAGGGGAGACGCATTTACCTCGGCGGCTAAAGCCCTATTGTGGGCCGGCTCGTAATGCGCCGCTAACGCGGTGCTCCAATCATCCGTCGTCCCTACCGGGACTCGAACAATCCTCGTGGGCCTTACCCAGCGCTGAAGAGCTGGGCTATGATCTGACGTCCCTCCGGAACTGGCTATGCGGCCAAACCCGAGTAGTTCCGCGCTGCAAGGTCATCCTCCTGCAGGTGCTTCGACCGTAAGCCAGATTTCGATCTTCGTAAGAAAAACCCCGCTCAAGCTGCGCTTGAACGGGGCACCCAATCAGTGATCGTTGGTGCTAATCGTGCGCGCTGGTGCCGGCTTGCGAAGCTGCGGTGGTCAGAGTGCCCTGGATCTTGCGGGCTTCCTTGACCGCACGATTGCGCGATGCACGAAGAGTCATGAACTGCTTCGCTTCCACGTAGAGCCGCTTGCGTTCCTCATTGTTGAACACGGCCTTGCGCACGATGCGGTAGATGGCCTTCGGGCGGAAGTAGTACTCGTCGTAGAAGCGGTGCACCATTTCCATCACGTAGTCGCGGGGCAGTCCCGGGTACTCGATCATGGCAACCTGGTGGCCGGAATCGTCGACCATCTGAGCGCCTTCGTTGAGGATAAAGCCGTTCGCCTTCGCGTAGTCGTACAGCTCGGTTCCGGGGTAAGCGTGAGCGACCGATACCTGGATGGTCTCGACGTCGAGTTCCTTGGCGAAGTCGATGGTGGTGCGAATGGTTTCCTTGGTCTCGCCGGGCAAGCCGAGGATGAAGTCGCCGTGAACGATCAGGCCCAGCTTCTTGCAGTCCTTGGTGAACTGGCGCGCGCGTTCCACGGTTGCGCCCTTTTTCACGTTCTTCAGGATCTGCGGGTCGCCGGATTCGTAGCCGACGATGAGCAGGCGGCATCCGGCTTCCTTCATCGCCTTCAGAGTTTCGTAGTCGGTGGTGACGCGCGAGGTGCATGACCAGGTCATCTTCAGCGGCTTGAGCTTCTCGCACAGCTCGATGGTGCGCGCTTTCTGGATATTGAAGGTGTCGTCGTCGAAGAAGAATTCCTTTACCCAGGGCCAGTATTCCATGGCCTTCTTCATTTCGGCGGCCACGGCATCGGAGGAACGCTTGCGCCAGGGATGTCCGCTGAGCGTCTGGGGCCACAGGCAGAAGGTGCACTGCGCGGGACATCCGCGCGTCGTGTACAGCGAAACGAAGGGATACAGCAGGAACGGAACGTTGTAGCGGCGGGGATCGATGTCGCGCTTGTAAACGTCAACCACATCCGGCAGCGCATCGAGATCAGTCACTGCAGGACGGTCAGGATTATGAATCACTGTTCCATTGGGACCGCGGTACGAAGCGCCCAGGATTTCGCTGAGAGGCTTGCCGTTGGCGTATTCCACTGTGGCGAAATCGAACTCGCGGCGCACGATGAAGTCGATGGCCTGTCCGTCGGCGAGGGACTTCTCGGGAAGGGTCGTAACGTGGGGACCCACAAAGCAGACCTTTAGGTTCGGGTTGGCTTCCTTCATGCGGGCAGCGAGTTTGATGTCGCCGGGGAATCCGGGCGTGCTGGTGAACAGCACGAGGAAGTCGAAACTCTTGCCAATCTCAATGGTCTCTTCCGCGCTGACGTGGTGTGGCGGGGCATCAAGCATGCGGGAACCTTCCAACATTCCTGCCGGATAAGCCAGCCACACGGGATACCAATAGGACTCGATCTCGCGGGTTGCGGGCCAACGCGAACTGGCGCCGCCATCATAGTTCTCAAACGAGGGTGGGTTCAGAAACAGTGTCTTTAAGGGCATAGTGGTACCTACGATTTTACCATTGTTTGGATGACGCGAGCCACGTGGAAGCTCTTGAAAATGTTTCAGTTACGGCTTTTTGTGACATGCAGCGAATGGCGACTTATGGGGTCGGAATGGCCCAATTTTCCAGTTCTCCGGTAATCCTCAGCAGTTGGAGGGCGGCACGCGCCAGTTCGAACTCGGTATCAAGATAGGCAGCATATTTATCGTTCACGTCGAGTTGGGAGACTTGCTCGTCGCGAGTGTTGGCCGCGCCGGTCTGAATACGGGCGCGCACGCCCTCTAAGTCACCCTGCGAAACTTGCCACTCCAGCTTGGCGACGTCCCGTGCGGCCTGTAATTGCCGCAACGACCGCTGCAGTTTGAGGGCGTTCTCGCTGACCTCATTGCTGAGTGAGGTCGGCTTGCTTGCGGGCGACGATGGTGTCCGCGTCAGCCTGTTGAGCGTGAGCTTTTTGCACGGGGTTCAGGAAGGGGAACTTGATGTTGAGTCCGGCGGCGAGGTTGTTGCTGGTGTATTTCAGGAAGTACTGGTCGTAGTTGTTGAACCGCGCCAGGTATGCGTACTGCGAGGCGAGGTCGGCGTAGGGCAACGTGGCGCGATGCTCGCCCTTAGCACGAGCGGCGGCGGCTTCAACTTTCTGGTCGGCCAGCTTGACGACCGGACTGTTGGCGACGGCCCTCGTTGCGAGGTCGTCTTCCTGGGAAAAGAGAGGGAGTTGCGGCATCGATTCCGGATCGGGTTGGACGTCGGCGGGCGTTAATCCAGTCAGCTTTGCAAGGTGCTCGCGCAGGACATCAAGCTGACCCTGCGCGTCGGCAATGCGAAGGCGGATGCGCGCGGCAGCCAGTTGGCTTCTGGTGAGCTCAAGCTTACTGTCCACGCCTTCTTTGAGGCGCTGCTCGGTAATGAATTGGGCCTTGTCGGCAGCGGTCTGCGCGTCTGCGAGGGTGGTGAGTTTGGCGGTAAGGTCTACCAGTTGCGCGTAAGACAAGGCGGTGTCGAGAATCACTTCGGCGCGCTTGTCCTGCACATCGAAGGAAGTGGCTTTCCAGTCGATCTTTGCCGCTTTCAGGAATTGCTTCAGAGAAAGGTTGAATACAGTTTGTGTCGAAGTGAAATTGGCCACCGATGGCGCGGAACCTTCGAGAGTGAGCGGAAAGCCCAAGGAATATCCCAGCCCTGAACCGACCGTGAGTTGGGGCAGCCAGTGATTGCGAACCTCCTCATAGGCCTTCTGCGAGCGCCACTGGTTGACGGCGGCGATGCCCATGACGCCACTGTGTTGCAGTGCCAAGTCGACGGCTGTACGGAAGCGAAGCGGTTCGGCGGGAGGAGCAGCTTGGGCGTAGAGGTTGGCGGCGAGACACAACAGGGCACCGACGATGAACGAGAGTGCGACGAAACGGCGGACGCGATTCAGCACGCAAGAAGTCATTCCGCAAAACGGGGCTGCGGGGGAAGAGCGCCGAAGGTTCGATCGCGATCGCATACAGACAATCTTCACTGCACCCGGCCCAATGCTTTTTGGGCAGGTGCAAAACCGGAGGCTAACGCCAGCGATGCCTTGTACTCAGTCGCCGCACTGGGCTTATTTCCCATCTTCTCGTAAATCTGCCCTAGCAGATAGTGAGCGCGGAAGGCCGGTGCATCCTCCACCATGGCATTCGATGACAGGTATGTCTTCAGGTATGGCAAGGCGCTGGGGAAATCCCGACCCGATTGAAGCATTTCGCTCGCCGCATTGTAGTAAACCTCGGCGCTCTTGTTGGGTTGCGCGAAGGCTTGCGTAATCGCGTTCTGCATGTCATCGGGGCGAGAGCGCCGACGAAAAAATGAGGCCAGGTTCATCCAGTACTGCGCCGGGTTCTTCGCGACCTTAATCGCTTGCCGAAGTTCGCTTTCAGCGTCGGGGTACCGCTTATCTTTTTCCGCGAGGATCGACAGGATCCAGTGCGAGGTGGCCTGATTGTACTTTGGCAACTTGCGCGGCCTGATCGCGGGCCTTATCGGTGCCTCCACCCATGATGGACGGAGCGTCGGTGTAGTACTCGGCGAGATCGGCGTGGGCCTGCACGTTAGCAGGGTCGAGCTTGACCGCTAGTTCGAACTCACTCTTGGCCTTGCGCGCCAAAGATGCTGCCGACATTGGATTGGACGCCGAGGCTTTCTCGCCATATTCGCGACCAAGCCACAAGTGATATAGGGCGTTGTCTGGACTGGCGCTGACGGCACGCTCGCCATTCTTTACGGCGTTGTCCCACTGTTCAATTTCGTAATAGGCGCGCGACAACAGGTTCAGCGAGGCCCCGTCACTTCGGCTTGAAAGAGTTTTGATGGCATCGTCGATGCTTCCGGAGGCAAGCATCTGTTCAACGGCGGAGTCGGCCGCTGAAGGCAGGCTGCACAAAAGAGTCAGCAGGACGATCGAAATTTTGCGCAGTGACGATTTCATTACGTCGGATTCTTGACCGGCATTCCGTCGCGCAGGGGTTGCATGTTCACCGCGCCCAGCGCCAGCACGGCATCATCAGGGATTCCGCTGGTGATCTCCACCCGGGTCAGGTTAGACACCGATGTCTGGACATTGCGCCGCTTGAGCTGGCCGTTGACGACCTGGAAAACGTACTTGCCCTCGGCGTCCTGACGGACTGCTTCTCGCGGCACGGTCAGCGCATTTTCGTGGCGCGCCAGCACCACGGCCACACTCACGTTAGTGTTGGGCAAGAGTTTAAGGTCGTCGTTGTCGAGCAGGCAGGTGACTTCACCCACCATGCGAGTTCCACGCTGAACGACATTGGTGGGTAGAGCTTCAATGGTGGTCTTCCACACGCGACCGGGAAGGGCATCCCAAGCGACTTCGACGGGTTGGCCCTTTTGCAGGCGGCCAATCTCCGGCTCGTCGACGAACGCGCGCACACGGATGTGGTGGAGATCAGCGACCTGTACCAGAAGATCACCTGCTGCTACAAAAGTGTCCTTACGGACAGGCAGGTTATAAGCCATGCCGGAATGAGGCGACGAGATATTCAGGTTGCGGAGCAGGTCGGTGGCCGCTGTGAGGGCGGCGCGGGCCTCGGCAAGTTGGGCTTCCGCGTGGCTGATTTCAGGTTTGGAAAACCGGTCGTGAAGTTTCTGTTCGAGGGTGTGAAGGTTGGCCTCGGCCACGTGCAGTTGCTGCTGAGCCGCGTCTACTTCGCCTTGAGAAGCGGCGCCGCTCTGCAGCAGGCGCTGCATGGCCTGCAAGTTCTTCTGCGCGGTGTCGCGGTCGGACTGCGCTTTTACCAGCGAGTTGCGGGTGGTCAGCACTTCTTCCTGGGTGCCTCCGGCCGACACGGCCAACAGCTCGGATTCAGCACCTTTGACCTGCGCCTGGGCGCGCGCGACTTGCGCACGGGCGTCGGAATCATCCAACTGGATAAGCAACTGGTTCGACTTCACCCAGGCTCCGGGCAGAATTGTGACCCGCTTGACGGTGGCGGACGTGGGAGCGTGAGCTTCGAAGTTGTCGATGGGCTCAATTTTGCCGTTGGTAGCGATGCTTGAGGTGATGGTTTCGCGGTAGGCGCGCGCGGTACGAACCTGCACCTGCGAACGGCGGAGCGAGAGGACTGACACGAGGATAATCGCTGCCAGAACGACACCGACGGTGATGATCCAGCGAGGTTTCCAGCTCAGTCGAGTTCGGCCGCGCTCAGTTATCTCTGCCATCAGTGTCCAAAGGGAACAGTATAACGTAGGGAAGGTCTCGAACCTTCCGGCAGAGGAGGGCGAAACCAAGACAACAAGTGCAAGATTCTGAAGTGAAGCGCGGGACGCGGGCGCGATTCGGCGCGGTGTTCAGCACTTCATCCTCCGGTGGGGGGTCGCCGATTACAATTGCGTCATGGCAAAGAGCAAGCGCTACACCGACGAGCATGCCGAATCGGGTCTCGACTCCAAAATGCCCGAGATTGAGACGTGGCCGAACCAGTTTCCGAACTATGAGATCGTGATCGATGTTCCGGAGTTCACTTCCGTGTGTCCGAAGACGGGGTTGCCCGACTTCGGCATTCTCTGGATCCGCTATGTGCCCGATAAGGTCTGCCTTGAACTGAAGTCGCTGAAGGAATACCTCACTTCGTATCGCAATCTCGGAATCTTCCAGGAGAACATCGTCAATCGCGTGCTGGAAGATGTAGTGCGAGCGGCCAAGCCGAAGTGGGCGGAAATCAAAGGTGAGTTTCGGCCGCGCGGCGGGATCGGCACGGTGGTGATTGCACGTTACCCAAGGTCCGAGAAGCCAGCATAGTGGAACAAGCGGCCCCGTGATATCCTCCGCCAACCGATGACTTCGAAGACCAACGCCTGGGTCGCTTTGCTGCTGCTCACCGGGCTGAACTTCATCAATTACATCGACCGGTCCATCCTGTTTGCGGTGCAGGAATTGGTGAAAGCGGAGTTTGTCCTTAGCGACAAGCAGATTGGTTTTCTCACCTCGGCATTTTTTGCCTGCTACATGATCGCGGCGCCGTTGATTGCTCCGTTGGCAGACCGTTACCCGCGCAAATGGATCATGGCAGCTGGTGCGCTGGTGTGGAGCGTTGCGACACTTCTGTCGGCAGTTACGCACAACTACGACGAGTTGCTGCTTCGCCACTTGATCGTCGGGATTGGGGAGGCGACGTTTGTCGTGATCTCGCCCGCGTTCATTGCTGACCTATTTCCTGAGAATCGGCGGGGACGCGTGCTCTCGATCTTCTATCTGGCGATTCCAGCGGGTACGGCCTTGGGATACCTGGTCGGCGGCTACCTGGGACACGCGCATGGCTGGCGAATGCCGTTCCTCGTATGTGCGATACCGGGACTGGTGCTGGCGGCGGGAGTTTGCTTGCTCAAAGAACCGCAGCGAGGCGCCAGCGATCACCTGGCCGACAGCTTGGAACGAGGGACGGTGCGGGGCCTCTTCCGCAACAAAGCGTATTGGACTGTCAGCCTGGGCATGGCGATGATGACATTCGCGGTGGGAGGACTTCAGGTGTGGATGCCGACGTTTCTGTCGCGCATGCGGGGTGTGCCACTGGAACATGCCAATCTTCTGTTCGGGCTGATGACGCTGTTCAGCGGGATCGTGGCGACGTTGTTCGGTGGCTGGATTGGCGATCGCCTGCTGCGCCGCACGCCGGCGGCGTACCAGTTGGTTTCGGCAGTTGGCATGGCGCTTTCGATACCGGCCATGGTGGTCGCGATCTATTTCATCGGAACTCCGATGTATGCGGCAATTTTTCTGGGCGAATTTCTGCTGTTGCTGAACACCGCTCCGTTGAATGCGGCGCTGGTCAACAGCGTAAGTGCACGAATTCGTGCCACAGCGATTGCGGTGAACCTGTTCACGATTCACATTCTGGGCGATGCTTTTTCGCCGACGCTGATTGGCTGGATATCCGACAAGACGAATCTGCAGGCAGGATTCTTCTCGACCATCGTTGCGGTCGTGCTCTCTGCCGCCATTCTGTTTTACGGTATGAGGTTCGCTCCCGCGCTTCCCAGTGGCGATGGTCGGCCCGCGTCTGAGGGAGCTAAGGCCTGATGTGGCCTGAGTCCTTGCGCCATCCCTTGATCTGGAGCTGCAGCGTCTTCCTGGGCACGGTGTGGTTGTCACGCCTGTTTGCTGTCGCCCTCAACATGAACAAGATCGTGGAGATCACGCTGCCCGAGTACGATGTGCTTCCGGTCGGTGCATCCGGCTGCGTACCTCGCGTGACTATCATAGTGCCGGCTCGAAACGAGGCGGACCACATTGAGGCTGCGCTGGTCTCGCTGCTGCAACTTGATTATCCCGATTACGAGGTCATCGCGGTTGACGACCGCTCGGAAGACGCTACCGGCGAGATTCTCGACCGGTTAGAGAGTCAGTGGGGGCAGCGCGAAGAGGCTGCGCATCATCGCCTGACAGTGCTTCACGTGAGCGAGCTTCCCGCGGGGTGGCTGGGCAAGACGCATGCCATGTGGCAAGCAGGGAAGCGGGCAACCGCCGAGTGGTTGCTTTTCACCGATGCGGACGTGGTTTTCCGGGCCGATGCGCTGCGTCGCGCGCTGGTGTATACGGAGCGGGAACGGGCCGATCATCTTGTGCTGTTTCCGACCATGGTGATGGAGTCGGTGGGTGAACGCATGATGATCGCGTTCTTTCAGTCGCAGTTTGTGTTCGCGCATCGGCCATGGAAGGTCGCCGACCCGAAGTCGCGCGATTCGATTGGCGTGGGGGCGTTCAACCTGGTGCGCAGTCAAGTGTATGAGCAGATCGGCACCTATGAACGCCTCCGGTTGGCTGTACTGGACGACATGATGCTAGGCGAGACGGTAAAACACGATGGCTTTCGACAACGGGTCGTGTTCGGGCGCAACCTGATCACGTTGCGCTGGGTCTTTGGCGGGTTAGGAATGGTGCGAAACCTGACGAAGAACTTCTTCGCCATCCTTCACTATGACACTGCGTTCGCCGCACTTGCGATTTGCGGAATTCTGGCGGTGAACCTCGGGCCGTTTGTTGGCGTCTGGATTGCACACGGATGGCAGCAGGTAGGATTCATCGCGTCGTTGCTCACGCTGATTGCAATTTATGTTGGCATGGCGACGCGTAGCGATATCTCGCCTCTCTTCGTGGTGCTGCATCCCATCGCTACGCTTTTGTTCAGCTACGCCATCGCGCGGTCGGTGGTGTTGACCCTCGTGCGCGGAGGCGTGATTTGGCGGGGGACCTGGTATTCGCTTGCGGAATTGAGAAAGTTCACGCGAGAGAGGCCGCGGTGGAATTGGCTATAGAAGTTCGTAGCGGTTCTTACTTAGTCGGTTCCATTCGCAGCGCGTCGTTGAAGCGATTGAAGTAGTTGAACAGTCCGATGGCTGCCAATAGTTCGATGATCTCGCCTTCGTCGTAGTGGCGTCGCAACTCAGCCCAGAAGGCGTCGTCGACTTCGTGAGGATCGCGAGTGGCCCTTTCCGCAAGTTCAAGGGCAGCTTTTTCTGCATCGGTAAAATCGGAACGATTGCGAAATTCAGCAAGTTTATCGATCTGCTCGTCGCTCCATCCGTGCCGCCTTGCCAAGGCGGAATGGGAGGACAGTCAATATTCGCAGCGGTTGATCTGCGAGGTGCGGACGATGACCAGCTCCTTCAGCTTGGCGGGAACCGTGCCGGTGTTCATCACCGCGCGAAAATGCGCGATCATGGTCCGGAAGATCTCGGGCCGATGCGCTACGGTGCGGAACATATTGGGGACGTTGCCGCGTTCCTGAAGATAAACGTCGTAGATCTTCCCAGTTTCGGGATCGACCTGATCTTTGTCGAGACGCGTAATCCGAGACATGACTTGATTGTAGGACAGGCAGCCTGAGGCACGCAGAGGCAGATAGGGAAGCGAGCGCCCTTCCGCTGCGTGCGAAAGGGCGGTTGGCTTCCAAGACCGCTTTGAGCCGGTACAGGTTGGTTACTTGTTGAAGGACTTGATGGCGTTGGCTTCGTCTTCCTGCACATCGAAGACCGTGTAGAGTTTGGTGATCTGCAGCAGGTCGTGCACCTTCTTGGTGAGGTGCAGCAACTTGAGGTCGCCACCCTGGCGCTGTACGGAGGTAAAGGCGCTGACGAGTTCGCCGATGCCGGAGCTGTCGATGTAGCTGACGTCGCCCAAGTTCAGCAGGATGTTCTTGGCGCCTTTGCCGAGAACGTCCTTGATGGTGTCGCGCAATACCACACTGCCTTCGCCCAGAGTGATTCTCCCGCTCAAGTCAACGATGGTTACGCCGTCTACTTGCCGGGTGCTTGCTTTCATGCTCACGTGGAAGCCTCCTGGCGGTCCAGATCAGTACCTGGGATCCGCTTGATCAAAGTAATTTCAGTGCCGGGTTCCAATTTGCGGAACCGAACTTCGTCCATAAACGCCCGGATTAAGAATATGCCGCGGCCCGACTGCTTCATCAGGTTCTCCGGCGCAAGGGGATCAGGTACTTCGTCGGGCTCAAGTCCCTTGCCTTCGTCCCCAATGGTAATTATCAACTCCTGGCCGTTCTGTTCAAACGACAAACTTACGCGCTTGTCAGGATCGTATGCGTTGCCATGCAAAACCGCGTTGATCATGGCCTCCCGCACGGCCATGGTGAGTCCGCCACGAGCGTCTTCGTCGAACCCGGCCTGAGCGGCGAACTGGTCAGCCATCTCTTCCGCTTTATTCACGCTTTCCAGCGTAGATTCCATCCGGTATGAAACTTTGGCTTGCGCGGTCATGAGTCGGCTTGTTTCACCTGGGCCCAGTCCTGACCGGGCATCCAGAACACAATCCTCAGGATTCTGCAGTTTGCCTTGTCAGACAGATACTTGTCAACGTAAGTGTCAGCGAACCGTCACCTTACGCGAGTCTCGCGGAAATTGCCAGTAAAAGTGAGGGCGGCAATTCCAACCAGAACACTCTTGGGCACTTCATGGTATGGGACTCGGTTGCCGGAAGATCGTCGATCTGCTAGATTGGAACGAACGTTCGAATGAAAGTTGCGTTTGCCGCAACTAGGGAGCGTGTTCCATGACAGCGTCAGCGACCCCAGTCCAGCAGCGCGCTCCTGAACAGGATACCCGCTTCGACCGCAGGTTCTCTGAGATTCTCGCCTACGCGGCCGAGGTTTTTGCTGAGAAGGGATACGAGGGCGCTTCCATGCGCGACTTGTCTCGCCTTAGTGGCATGTCGCTGGCTGGACTTTATTACTACTTCGACTCGAAGGAAAAGCTGCTTTACCACATCCAGAAACACACTTTCACCACCATCGTCGATCGGCTGCGCGAGCGACTGGCGGAGAGCGCCGATTCGGTAGAGCGCATCCGCATCTTTATCCACAACCATGTGGATTACGCAATCGCCAACCAGAGGGCAATGAAGGTTCTGGCGCACGAAGATGATGTGTTGAAGAATGGCCACGGGGCGGAGTTGGCGTCAATCAAACGCGAGTATTACCGCATCTGTGTGGGACTGGTGGAAGATCTCGCCCAGTCGAAAGCCACGAGGCGATCGGAGCAAGTGGCCAAGGCGATCTCAACGCGCACCGCCGTCATGGGGCTGTTCGGGATGATGAACTGGCTGTACACCTGGTACAAGCCGCGAGTCGATCCCAGCGCCGACGTGATTGCGCGACAGATGAGCGATATCTTTCTGCAAGGGTTGCAAGGCGAGGGAGACTCGTCTGCGCGGCCTCCGGGCGTTGATTCTGCTGGCGCAGCTCTGGCAAAGGTGTCGGCGAAAAAAAGTACGCGCGGCCGGAGGTAACTCGATGACGAAGTTATCCGACAAAACTGTTTTCAATCGGATCGTCGTGGACGTATCGCTCCCGGCGGCCCGCATTACGCTAAACAACCCTCCGCTGAACGTGATCGATATGCAGATGATGGGCGAGTTACTGGCCGCGCTGGAGCAGATCGAAACACGCCCGGAGATCAGCGCCATCATCTTCGCGGGCTCCGAACGTGCGTTCTCCAGCGGTGTGGACATCGCTGCCCATACTCCCGATAACGTTCACAACATGCTGACCGCATTTCACGGGGTGATTCGGGCCGTGGAGGCGACCAACAAGCTTACCGTCGCTGCGGTGCGTCGTCATTGTCTGGGAGGGGCGGCCGAGTTGGCGCTGCTGTGTGACATTGTGTACGCCTCGCCTGATTCCATCTGGGGATTTCCGGAGATCAAGCTGGCCTGCTTTCCGCCGGTGGCCAGCGTTGCGCTGGCATCGATCGTTGGACAGAAGTTGGCGGCGGAGATGATCTTCACTGGACGCACGTTGAATGGCCAGGAAGCATTGGCCGCAGGCCTAGTGAATGGATTGGCCGATGAGCCGGAGACGCTGGTCGCCGAATGCGTCGCGCGTGTGACACAGCTAAGTCCAGGCGCGATCGCTATGGCGAAGAAGGCATTTTACGCGTGGGATTCGATGCACTTTGACAAGGGATTGCTGCGGGCTGAGCAAGTGTACCTGGATCAACTGATGAAGACTGCCGATGCGCAGGAGGGAATCGCCGCCTTTCTTGAGAATCGTCGGCCCAAGTGGTCAGGGAGATAGCTGGCAATGCGGCGACGGGAAATCGTGTCGTCGATCCTTGGCATATCCGTCACGTGGCTGGCGATGGCGTCGATGGTGATGAATCGACGGTTTGGCGATGGCAAATTGCAGTTCGAAGACATGAGTCGGGAGCTGTTTGCCGCGCACGAACATGCTTTGCGCAGCCGGGATGAACTCATGGCCAGCGAAATGAGCGGATGTTTCCACTGCATCGCTGTATTTGCGCCCTATGAGATTCGGGAGTGGATCGACGGTGGACAGACGGCAATGTGCCCCCGGTGCGGAGTCGACAGCGTGATTGGCACAAGGTCAGGCTTCCCGGTGACGACAGAGTTTCTACAGCAAATGCAGAAAGCATGGTTTTGAAATTGGACTACGAGATTACGAGCGAAGAATTGAAGGCATTGCTGGATGCCGGTGACATCCTGGTGCTCGATGTACGCGAGCCGTGGGAGCTTGACGTCGCGCGTATCAGCGGCGCCAAACACATTCCGATGGGAGACATTCCAGCGCGTGTCAACCAGGAGCTTGATCCCGACGATCACATTGTTGTGGTGTGCCATCACGGAGTGCGATCGATGAACGTCACAGCGTGGCTGCGGCAACAGGGTTTTGAGAAAGTGCAATCGTTGCGCGGAGGCATCGACCGCTGGTCGCGCGAGGTCGACTCGTCGGTACCGCTTTACTAAGGATTCTGCAGATGAAGAAAGAGCTGATTGAACTCCGCATCAACCGGCGGCCGCACGAATTAGCCGTCCAGCCGAACAGCCTGCTGCTCGATGTTCTGCGCCAAGACCTCGACCTCACCGGGTCGAAGCGAGGTTGTGACGATTCGTCGTGCGGCGCCTGCACTGTACAGGTCGATGGAGTGCCAATGCTCTCGTGCACCATGCTGGCGGCGAGCTGCCAGGGTCAAGAGATCACTACGGTTGAGGGCATATCCGATGGTGGCGGCCTTGTGGCATTGCAGAAGGCGTATGGCGATTTCGGCGGCTCACAATGTGGTTTCTGCACCCCTGGATTCATGATGACGGTGCGCTGGCTGCTGGCCAACAATCCTGATCCTAGCGACACGGAAATTCGCGAAGCGTTGAGCAGTAACTTGTGCCGGTGTACCGGATACTCGCAGATGTATCAGGCCATTCGGGCCGTGATTCAAGCCGAACGGAAGCGCGGTCAACCAGAACTGGCAGGAGCGAAGAGGTAATGAGCGAGTTCTCCGTAATCGGCAAATCAATCGCCATGGTGGATGCGGCGGGCAAGACCACCGGCGCAGGCAAGTACACGGACGATTTCAGCTCGCCGGAAATGCTGGTGGGCAAGATTCTGCATTCGCCGTACCCGCATGCGCGCATCAAGCGAATTGATACCGGCCGCGCGCGAGCGCTAGAAGGGGTCGTCGCCGTCGTTACCGGAGAAGACGCGCCGAATCAGTACGGAATCCTGCCCGTTGGGCACGACGAGACTGCGCTGGCGGTGGGCAAGGTGCGTTACGTTGGCGACAACGTCGCTTGCGTTGCTGCCGTTAGCGAGGAAATCGCTGAGCAGGCGCTGGAGTTTATCGACGTCGAGTACGAGTCGCTACCGGCGTATTTCGACCCGGAAGAATCGATGAAGGCCGAGCGCGACCTGATCCACGAAAACCGGTCCAACAACATCGAGAAGGACTATCACCACTCGTTCGGCGATCCGGAAGAAGGATTTGCCGAGGCGGACTTCGTGGCCGAGGCGCGTTACGTCGCCAACGAAGTGACCCATGCCGCGATGGAGCCGCATTGCACGCTGGCTAGTTTCGAGATCGATCCACATAGCGGCATGCAGGGACGGCTGACTGTGTGGTCGTCGACGCAGGTTCCGTATTACCTGCAACACAAGCTGTCGCTGGTACTCGAGTTGCCAATGTCGCAGATCCGAGTGATCAAGCCGCTGGTGGGCGGAGGCTTCGGTGGCAAGAGCGAGATCATCCCGCTGGAGATCATCGCGGCTGTCGCAGCGCGGGCGGCAAAGGCGCCGGTCAAGATCACCTACACTCGCGAAGAGGTATTTTGGGCGCATCGCGGACGTCCGCGCACCATCATCGATCTCAAGACCGGAGTAAAGAAAGATGGACGAGTGACCTCGGTCGCTTGCAAGGTCATTCAGGACGGCGGCGCGTACTGTTCGTACGGCGTGGTGACGATTCTGTACTCGGGCGCGCTGCTTGGGGCGCTGTATGACATACCCAACATTCGCTATGACGGCTTCCGTGTTTTGACCAACAAGCCGCCTTGCGGCGCCATGCGCGGCCACGGGACCGTGAATGTGCGCTTCGCGTTCGAGTCGCAGATGGACGAGATTGCAGCAACGCTCGGTCTTGATCCGGCCGAAATGCGACGGACGAACTTGCTCAAGCCCCCGACGGTCACGGTCAATGGATTGCGTGTGCTGAGCTACGGATTGCCGGAGTGCATTGAGCAAGTGGTCACGCGATCCGGATGGGAGGAACGTCGGGGCAAGTTAGACAGGGGTCGTGGGCTGGGGGTGGCGTGCAGTCACTACGTGAGTGGCGCAGCCAACAGCATTATTCGGTCCGACATGCCGCACTCGACGGTGAACATCAAGATCGACCGCGACGGTGGGGTCGTGGTGTATACGGGCGCATCGGAAATCGGGCAAGGTTCCGACACAATGACCGCGCAAGTCGTCGCCGAGGTTCTCGGATGCAGCTTGTCGCGGGTCAGAGTCATTGCCGCCGACACCGATCTGACCCCGATTGATCTCGGATCGTACTCCAGCCGGGTTACGTTCATGGCGGGCAACGCCGCACTGCGGGCTGCTGAAGACGTGAAAAAGAACATTGTGACCGCGGCAGCGCGGCGGATGAATTGTACGTCTGAGGATGTTGTGATGCGTGACGATCGAGTATGGAGGAAAGGTGTAACATCGCCGGATTTAGTCTCTGATCCGGACGTTGAGGCAGCCCGGGGCCGTGTCGACGGACAGATCCTCCGCGGATCGGTGCTGCAGACACGCAAGGCAGAAGGAGCGAAAGACCACCTGAGTTTCGAAGAGGCCGTGGTCGCAGCGATTGATGTTCATGGAGGGCTGACAGGCACGGGGTCCTACGCTCCTCCAGTCGAGGCGAGGGGGGGCAGTCACAAGGGCGGAGGAGTCGGGCCATCCCCTGCGTACTCCTACTCGGCGCAAGTGGCTGAGGTCAGCGTTGACGAGGACACGGGTGCGGTCACTGTTCACAAGATATGGGCAGCGCACGACTGCGGGCGGGCGCTGAATCCGGTTGCGGTCGAAGGCCAGGTGATCGGGTCGGTGTGGATGGGACTAGGCCAGGCGTTGCAGGAAGAGATGGTGTGGAAAGACGGCCTGCTCATGAATCCCGGAATGCTGGAATATCGCAGTCCGTCGTCGGTTGAGTCTCCGGAAATCGAATGCGTGATCGTCGAGAGCATCGATCCTGAGGGCCCGTTTGGGGCCAAAGAGGCAGGGGAGGGATCGCTGGCGGCCACCATTCCCGCGATCTCCAATGCCATCTACGACGCTGTGGGAGTGCGACTGCGTGAGGCCCCCTTCACTCCCGAGCGTGTATTGGCGGCGTTGCGGGCCAAGCGAGGCATGAAGAAGATTGACATGACGGAGGGGGTTGACCCGACGCAACCAGCCAGACTTCGCGAGCATGGTGGTTCTTTGTGGTTTCGCGGCAAGGGTCCCGAACGGCACCCGGCTGATCCGGCTCGAGAACGCGTGTCAACAGGAGGTAAGGAGTGAGTCTGCCCACCTTCCAGTTGCTGAGGCCGAGAACTCTCGATGAGGCCATCGGGTTTTTGTACAAGCATGCGGACGAAGTGAAGGTCATCGCCGGTGGAACCGACTTACTGCCGTCCATGAAGCAAAAGTTGTTCACGCCTCCTTATGTGCTCGATCTGCGCGGTGTCAACGAGTTGCGCGGAATTCATGAAGCACCCGATGGAGGAGTGAGCATTGGTGCACTGACTACCTTGGCCTCCATCGAACACTCGCAGCTCATTCGGCGTGACTACTCGGTGCTGTACCACGCAACCAAGACCGTTGCTTCTCCCGTGCTGCGAAATATGGGCACGTTGGGTGGCAATGTCTGTCTCGATACGCGCTGCCTTTGGTACAACCAGTCGCTTTTGTGGCGGAAGAGTTGCGGCTTCTGCCTTAAGAAGGATGGCGATCTCTGCCATGTCGCTCCGAGCAGTAAGACTTGCTGGGCGGCCTTCTCGGGCGATACGCCTCCCGCGCTGCTTTGCCTGGGAGCGGAGATCGAAATCGCTGGTCCCGATGGAGTGAGGCGCGTGCCGCTTGCGGAGTTTTACGTAAATGATGGAGTCGTGCGGCTGCATCTTTCTCCTCAAGAGCTGGTCACGCGAATCCATCTGCCCGAGGGGTCGAAGGGATGGCGCGGAAGTTACCAGAAGCTTCGCGTGCGGGGCAGTATCGATTATCCCCTCGCAGGTGTCGCCGTCGCACTCAAGCTTCGCGATGGGCGGGTTGAGGACGCGCGAATGGCAATCACGGCCGTGAATCCGGCGCCGCATCTTATCAAGGACCTTGATGCTCGGATGATCGGCATGGAAGTCAATGCCGAGTTTGCAGAGCAGATTGGCGAACTGGCTTCGCGAACATCCAAGCCACTTACGACTTCGGCGCTGACGCCCGAATATCGGCGGGAAATGGTCAAGGTCTTCGCCAAACGCGCGCTGCTGGACGCGGCGGCCAACTGAGATGATTACCGACTGCCACGTTCACATTGCGCCTATGGAGTTGTTCAAGCCAGAGGCGCTGGCGCTGATGAAGCAGTCCCGCAAAGACTTCGAGCAGGTCGAGCTGTTCTGCCGGTCGCCCAAGGCGTTTCTCAAACATCTGGACGAGATCGGCGTCGATCGGACGGTGCTGATCAACTACGTCGCTCCCGAAGTGATTGGCTTTACGCCGCCGGTCAACGAGTTCGTTGCCAACTACGCGAAGGAAGACCCGAAGCGCCTGATTCCGTGCGGTAGCGTGCATCCGCGTCACACAGCGAATGTGCTGGCCGACATGGAGCAGATCGTCAGGCTTGGCATCCGGCTGATCAAGATCCACCCGCCGCACCAGTTGCTGTATCCCAACGATTACCTGAACGGCGTTAAGGAACTGGAGATCATCTACCGTGTCGCCGAGGCCAATGGGATTCCAATCATGGTGCACACGGGAACGTCGATCTTTCCTGGGGCGCGCAACAAGTACGGCGATCCGATTTATGTCGACGATGTGGCCGTCGATTTCCCCAACCTCAAAATTCTGTTGGCGCACGGCGGGAGACCGTTGTGGATGGACACTGCGTTCTTCCTCGTACGTCGCCATCGCAACGTGTTTCTCGACATCAGCGGAATTCCTCCGAAGTCACTGCTCAGGTACTTTCCCCGCCTCGAAGAGATTGCCTACAAGACGCTGTTCGGAACCGATTGGCCGGGGCCGGGAGTTCCGGAGATCGCCAACAACCTCGCGGAGTTTCGCAAATTACCGCTGACCGAAGCTGCTAAACACCTGATCCTGTCGCAGACTGCTTTGGGGATTTGGCCTGCCTAGGGCCACCTTCGAGTAGAGTGCGTCGTTCATCATGCAAGCATGAAACATAACAGACTCGATGGCGAGATAAATGTCTTGCCTACAACGACTTACGAAGTAGCCTAGCTGCACTAATCGGGTGTTGATCGGGCCAAAAGTGGGGTTCTCGAGGAACCACACGTGGCCGCAGCCTGAGCCGGGCACAGCCAGGGACACTCATCTCTCCCTCGCAGTCCATGATTTACATGTTCTCCTATTGAATGGGAAAGGGAGTGTGGGTCACAGCATTGTGTGATTCGTAGTGGGGGCGCTCGTGTCCTGTTTGGCCAGAGGCCCCCAGGTCATGGGTGGAGGATAATCGGCGTTTCCAAGGGATAGGGTGAATTTACAACATTCGCGGTGTGAGTGCAGTGATGCCAGGTTAGCCCAAAAGAGGGGCGAACCTAGGGCAGCCGCCGCCCGCCGGAGATAGAAGAACGCTTCGACCTTACGCCTCTCTCAGCAGTTCGGTACGGTACTTGGGGGCGATCGCCTTCACTTTTTCGATGAATGCTGCCTGTTCGTTTTCGTTGAGCTTCGGCGGAGGCGTGGTGCGAGTGGCGACTGGAACTCCAACTTCCACGAAGAATTTCTCCTGCCCAGCGGGAGAACAAACACAGAGCATGCGTACGGCCTCACTGGAAGCGTTGTGAAACCGATGCGGAGCGTTGGCAGGGATGTTCAGCGTTTCGCCGGCGCGGAGGGTCGTCTTCGTGCTGCGGAAAGTGGCTTCCATCTGGCCTTCGAGGAGGATAAAGGTTTCCTCGAAGTCATGGCGGTGCGGTGGCGGACCGCCGCCAGGCGGGATATGCATGTCGATCACGCAGAAGCGTCCGGCAGTCTGCTCGCCCGTAACGGTGATGGTGTAGGTATCTCCGACCAGCCCGATGTGAGGGAGGTTGTCGGGTTGAGCAAGGTTAGGCTGCGTTTGGGATCGTCCGGAGGGATGGGTGATGGAGCAGATGACATTTCGTTCTCCTCGAGGTCTTGCTTCTTAATGTTTGATGCCGATCACTACCGCCAAAGAGCAGCGGTTTCCGACGCAAAGTCGTCGTAGCTGCGTGGCGTGTGGCCAAGGAATTTTGCGGATGGCCCATAATTGCCCTCAGTTGGCAAATGTGGGATTCAGGGTGTAGTTTCTTTTGCTCCACGACTCGATCTCCACCCGCAGGCCTGGCCCGTGGCGTAACGCTAGTCCCGCGTATTTTCGCCAGTAGCGGGACGAATGGCTACCGCTTCCAGGATTGCGTTCCACAGAGCCGCGTGTCCCGTACGAGACTTCGATGAGAAGGGAACGATGCCCCGAGCATCGACTCCGAGTTCGCGCGACAAACTCGCCAGCGATTTTGGCAATTGATTGTTCGAGATTCGATCAGCCTTCGTGGCCACTACGAGATAAGGTCGGTCATGATGACGCAGCCATTCGTGCAGTTGAATGTCCGACTGTTGCGGCGGAATCGAAATGTCGACCAGTGATACACACAGCGCGAGCGACTGACGCGATTCGAGATAGGGATCGATGAATCCCGACCACAGCGTAGTGATTGCTTTCGGCACGCGCGCATAACCGTAGCCTGGAAGATCGACGAAGAAGAACTCGGGATTCGGCTTGCCGGGACGGCGCAACTCGAAGAAGTTGATGGTCTGGGTGCGGCCGGGAGTGTTGCTGGTCTTGGCGATCTTGTCGGCCACGAGCGAGTTGATCAGGCTCGACTTGCCAACGTTGGAGCGTCCGAGGAATGCAATCTCCGGCGCGCTCGGTACAGGGAACTGCTTGGAATCGGCGGCGGAGGTGATGAAGCGGGTGAGGACTTTCATGGAATCAATAATAGTGGTTGGTGGCTAGCGAATAGTGGATAGGAAAAGTCGTTGTTTCAGGTTTAAGGGATGTTTGTTGTCGAAGTCGCCCGCTATAAAGAAATCCTATGTGGTCGGCTGAATGCCGACTCGAGATATCTTTTTCGGACCATCCCCGGCACTGACGTGCCGGGCTACGATTGTGCCGCCTCTGCGGGCTGGGAGCTATGAGGTGCTTACTGGTGCGCCGCAGGAGCTTCGGTGGCTGGAGGCAGCGCGCCCAACCCCGGGGCTTCATCGGGAACGTCGGGCAGCGGACTCTCGAGCGCGAAAGCCAGCACGTCATCCATCGTCTTCACAAAGCGAAGCTTCATGGCGGAGCGCAGGTTCTCGGGTACCTCGGCAAGGTCTTTCTCGTTATCTGCCGGGAGGATGACTTCGAAAATACCCGCACGGTGCGCCGCCAGCAGCTTTTCTTTCAAGCCTCCGATAGGCAGCACTTTGCCGCGTAACGTGATTTCGCCGGTCATGGCGATATCGCGCCGCACAGGAATGTGGCTCAAGGCACTGGCAATCGCCGTAGCCATCGTAATGCCGGCAGACGGACCGTCCTTCGGGATCGCGCCCTCAGGCACATGCACGTGAATGTCGAGATTGCGGTAGAAATCACGCGGCAGACCGAGGCGATGGGCCCGCGAGCGTACATATGACATGGCAGCTTGCGCCGATTCCTGCATGACGTCACCGAGTTTGCCAGTTAACGTCAGCTTGCCCTTGCCATCGACCGTGGCGACTTCGGTAGTGAGGATGGAGCCGCCGACTTCCGTCCATGCCAGCCCGGTGACCAATCCGACTTCGCTGCGCTCGTGGGCCTCGGTGTCACGGAACTTCAACACTCCGAGATATTCGGAGATGTTTTCGGCAGTCAGAGTTACGGAGTACTTGTCGCCCTCCTTCACCACCTTGCGTGCTACCTTACGGCAGATGTTGCCGATCTCGCGTTCCAGGTTGCGGACTCCAGCTTCGCGCGTGTAGTTGCGAATTACGGACTGAAGTGCTTCGTCGGTAAAGATGATGTTCGCTTCGGTGAGACCTGTCTGTTCGCGCTGCTTGCGGACCAGGTACTGCTTGGCGATTTCCACCTTCTCCGGCTCGGTGTAGCCGTGCAGGCGAAGCACTTCCATGCGGTCCTGCAGCGCCGGGGGAATCGTGTGCAGCACGTTTGCAGTCGCGATGAAGAACACCTGCGACAGGTCGTATTCCACGTCCAGGTAGTGATCGACGAACATGAAATTCTGTTCGGGATCGAGTACTTCAAGCAGTGCCGCAGACGGATCGCCGCGGAAGTCCATCGACATCTTGTCGACTTCATCGAGCATGAACACAGGGTTTTTCGTGCCGGCCTTCTTCATCATCTGGATGATCTGGCCAGGCAGCGCTCCGATATAGGTGCGGCGATGTCCGCGGACTTCAGCTTCGTCGCGCACGCCGCCGAGGGACATGCGGACGAATTTGCGCCCCGTGGCTTTGGCGATGCTCATGCCGAGTGAGGTCTTTCCAACGCCCGGGGGTCCGACGAAGCAGAGAATTGAGCCCTTGGGGTTTTTTACTAACTGGCGGACCGCGAGGAATTCAAGGATGCGCTCTTTGATCTTCTCCAGCCCGTAGTGATCTGCGTTGAGAACCTTCTCGGCCACGTCAATGTTGCGAATCTCTTTGGAGCGCTTCTTCCATGGCACCGCCAGCAGCCAGTCAAGGTAGTTGCGGGAGACAGTCGATTCGGCCGACATCGGCGGCATGGCTTCCAGCTTTTTCAGTTCCTGGATCGCCTTCTCGTGGGTTTCGCGCGGCATGCCGGCAGCGTCGATCTTCTTCTTCAGCTCGTCGAACTCGCTCTTCTCGCCGCGGCCAAGTTCCTTCTGGATGGCCTTGATCTTTTCGTTGAGGTAATACTCTTTCTGGGCGCGTTCCATCTGGCGCTTGACGCGCGACTGGATGGAGCGGTCCATGTTGAGTTTCTCGATCTCGACGTCGAGCACATCGCCGATGCGGCTCAGCCGCTCCGCGGGATCAAAGATCTCCAGCAATTCCTGCTTCTCTTCTATCGAGAGTTGCAAGTTCGCCGCGATGGTGTCAGTCAGCTTCGACGGGTCGTCATTGCGGACGGCGGCGATCATGGTCTCGTAGTTGAGCGATTGGCACAGCTTTACGTACTGCTCAAACAGTCCGGTGACTCGCTGCATGGCAGCCTCAATCTGGGGCGTCAAGTCAGTGCCGTACTTTGCGGTACGAACCGTGGCTTCGAAGTATCCGTCGGTATCGACAACCTGCAGGGTCTTGCCGCGTTCCAACCCCTCAACTAGGACTTTGATGTTGCCATCAGGCAGCTTCAGGCTTTGCACGATGTTGACGATCGTGCCGACCTGATAGATCTCGTTGGGCTTGGGTTCGTCGATGCTGGCGTCGTGTTGGGTGGCGAGGAAAATTTTCTTGTCGCCCGATAGCGCTTCTTCGAGGGCGCGCACGCTCGACTCCCGGCCCACCACGAACGGAGTCATCATGAACGGAAAGATGACAACGTCGCGAATGGGCATCATGGGAAGTTTCTTGGTCTCGAATTTTTCTCGCTGAGTCACTGGAACCGCCTTATCGTTCAGAGCGCCACCGCTCTGACGGAGAAGTAGCCTTAATGGAGTCGTACCGTCGAGTGCCGGGCGCTGGAGGTGGTCACAGCAGCCTGACCTCAGGGTTAGGATAACACGCTGTGAAACGGGTTTCTGGCCCACAAGATTGCTCGCCGATGGCGGACTTGGTGCCGAAAATAACAAACGGCGCGACCGAAATCGCGCCGCTCAATAGCTCAGGGAACGACGCTACCCAGCCTTCTCCATGATGGGGAGGTTGACGTTGCGGTTCTCCACCATTTCCTTGGTGACCTCGAAGTCTTTCACGCGCTTTTGGCTGGGCAGGTTGTACATCAAGTCGAGCATTAATTCTTCCAGGATCATGCGCAACCCGCGCGCACCTACTTTGCGCTGCATGGCCTCGCGAGCGATGCAACGTAACGCATCTTCGGTGAAACGCAATTTCACGTTCTCAAACTCGAAGAGCCGTTGGTACTGTTTGACGATCGCGTTTTTCGGCTTGGAAAGGATTTCAACCAATGCGTCTTCGTCGAGGTCGTTCAAGACGCCCATTACTGGTAGGCGGCCGACGAATTCAGGGATCAACCCGAACTTGATCAGGTCTTGCGGTTCAGCCTGGGCCAGCAATTCCGTATCGCGCTTATTGGATTCGGTGAAGGCCGCTTCTTTTGCTTCATCGGTGCGGAAGCCCATGGAGCGCTTGCCCATGCGGCGCGCAATGGTGCGCTCGAGGCCAACAAAAGCCCCGCCGCAAATAAACAGGATGTTGGTGGTATCGACCGGCGTAAATTCCTGATGCGGATGTTTCCGTCCGCCCTGTGGTGGAACGTTGGCGACCGTGCCCTCGAGGATCTTCAACAGGGCTTGCTGCACGCCTTCGCCAGACACGTCGCGAGTGATGGACGGATTCTCGTCCTTGCGACCAATCTTGTCGATCTCATCGATATAAATAATTCCGGTCTGGGCGCGGGCGACGTCTCCGTCTGCGGCCTGCAGCAACTTCAGTATGATGTTCTCTACATCTTCACCGACGTATCCGGCCTCGGTGAGAGTGGTGGCGTCCACGATGGCGAATGGTACGTCGAGCATTTTTGCCAGGGTCTGCGCCAGCAGTGTCTTGCCGGTTCCGGTGGGACCGATCAGCAGGATGTTTGACTTGGCGAGTTCAACGTCGCCGCCGCGCTGGCGGTTCATGTAAACGCGCTTGTAATGGTTGTAAACCGCGACCGCGAGCTTCTTCTTGGTCCGGTGCTGACCGATGACGTATTCATCGAGGAAGGTCTTAACCTCAGAGGGCTTCGGCAGCTGGTGCGGGGTTGCGGTGGTTTCCGTTTCGGAGCGATCGTCTTCGAGAATTGAATTGCAGACGGCCACGCACTCGTCGCAGATGTAGGCGCGGGGATAATCGGTGGGAGACGAAATGAGTTTGGCAACGGCGTCCTGCGATTTGTGGCAGAACGAGCAACGAAGCACTTCGTCGCTTCCAGTCCTGGTTCTCACGGAAACAGACTCCTTATTTACTACACGCGCCCAGTCAGGGCTCGGTGCTCCTGAACTGTGTTTCCCGGCCGCGCAATCCCGGCAGGAGCCGTGCCGCTCCTGTGAGAACTACCATCGTTCTAGATGTCGCGAATGGCGCGCTCGCGATAACTTCTCTGTGTATGCCCTTATTGAAGCACAACTAAAACGGCCGTGCGCGGATGCACCAAGAAATCCAATACAACTTTTGAACCAGTCTGGTAAATCTTGCGCAGGGCCGTTATTGGGAATCCGGATCGGCACCCGGATTTCTCATTTGTGCTTGTAAATAATGTCGTCGATGATTCCGTATTCCTTGCCCTGTTCGGCATTCATGATGAAGTCGCGTTCCACGTCGCGCTCGACTTTTTCCAGTCTCTGACCCGTATGCTTGGCGAGAATCTGATTGGTGATCTCGCGCATGCGCAGAATCTCGCGAGCATGAATATCGATATCGGTCGCCTGACCCGACAGCCCGGACATGAGCGGCTGGTGAATCAGGATACGGGAGTTTGGCAGCGCGAACCGCTTCTTCGGCGCGCCGCCGGCCAACAAAGTAGCAGCCATACTGGCTGCCTGGCCGATGCAGATCGTGGTTACATCGGGGCGGATGAACTGCATCGTGTCGTAGATCGCCATGCCGGCTGTAATTGAACCGCCGGGCGAGTTCACGTACAGGGAGATGTCCTTCTCAGGGTCTTCAGCTTCCAGAAACAGCATTTGCGCTATGATCAGGTTCGCGACATTGTCATCGATAGGAGTGCCCAGAAAGATGATGTTGTCCCGCAACAGGCGGGAATAAATGTCGTACGCCCGCTCGCCCCGGCTGGTCTGCTCAATCACCATGGGTACAAGCATGGATTGCGGCTCCTTCGTATACCTGCCCACACTTCATTCTTTGCGGTTGAGGTGGATAGGCGGAATGCAGCCCGCGTTATGCGGACCTGCGGTAAAGATGACTTAAGGCTTTGTCGTTGCGGATGCGATGCCGAATTCTATCCAGCCCGCCATCCTCGGTCAAACGGGCGCGCACCTGCTCAACTGGTTGCTTCGCCTGTTGCGCCACGCCGGCCAACTCCTGTTCCAGTTCTTCGTCGCTGACTTCAATCTTTTCCTGGTCGGCAATCTGCTCCAGGATCAACGACGCCTTGACTTCGCGGAGCGCACCATCGCGTTGTCCGGCTCGCAGACGGTCAAAGTCCATGCGCTTCATGTCTTCGGTTTTCATTCCCTGGGCAGCAAGGGCGCGAAGCCCGCGCTCCAGGCGGAGATCGATCTGCTGGTCGACCATTGACTCCGGAACAGGGAAGTCGTTGCGTTTGACCAACTCTTCGACGATCTTGTCCCGGCCCTGGTGCTCGGCTTCGTGTTCCTTCTCGGCCTTCATGTTTTCGCGGAGGCGATTGCGCAAGTCGTCGTAAGTCGTGAACTCGGCTGACAACTCCTTGGCGAATTCGTCATTCGGCTCCGGAGTGCTGCGCGTTTTGATGGCCTTAATTTCCACTTCGTATGTCATTGTTTTGCCGGCGAGCCGCTTGTCGGCAAAGTCATCGGCATACTTTACGTCGAATGAGCGATGCTCGCCCGACTTGGCGTCGCGGAGATTTTCACTGAACTCCGGAATCGTGTTCTCGCCGCCGATCTCGACCATGACCTCGTCGACCTCGACAGGTTTCGAGTCGGCATCCTGCTCGCTGTCTTTGGGAACGCCACGGAAACTGACGACGGCAAAGTCACCGTCCGCCAGGCCACGGTCTTCTTCTACGGCGTTGTAGGTTGCGTGCTGCAGGCGCAGGTTGTTGAGCGCGCGTTCCACTTCTTCTTCACTGACGCTGGTATCGATTGTGTCGGGCTTGATGTCGTCGTAGGCGGCCACCTTGAAGTCCGGCAGGATTTCGAATTCTGCAGTGAACTTCAGTGGCTCGCCATCGTGCAGGTGAAGATCGGTGACGCGGGGCTGCGAAACCGGCAGCAAGCTCTGCCTCTTGGTTTCTTCGCGGAAGTAGCGCGGCACGAGTGCCTCCACGAGATCGCTCTTGATCTCTTCGGCGAAGCGCTGCCGGACAACGGTGGCTGGGACCTTCCCTTTGCGGAAGCCCGGTATGCGTGCCAGTTTGGTGTATCGGTTCACGATCTTGTCGCGCTCGCCGTTTACAACATCCGAGGGGACCTCGATTGTCAATTCACGCTTGCAGCGGTTGGTGGACTCGGCCGGTTTGGTTTCCGCAATATTTGTTTCTGTCGTCAAAGGAATGCCTTCGTTGGATAAGGATAAATTGGATTCGGAGCCCGGCGATCAACCGATTTTCCTCGCCTGATTGCGAGGCGCTCCAAAAAGTGCAGCCTCACTGGAATCAATCGAAGCCAGCGTTGCCATCCTTTAGTGTAAGAGAGGTGCGTTAGCCGGTCAAACGACGAGTCGGGTAATCAATCGGCGTTCAACCGATTTCGTTCAAACGGGTTTACTGAGTCTGCAGCGCCTTTAGCGTGGAGTCGTAGGCGGCCTTCTTATTGTAGTTTGCATCAAACGGGAGAGCCCAGCCCTGTTTGCCATGACTATAGCTGGGGATCCATGAATACTTGTCCGTGAATCCCCATGTTTGCAAAACGCGACACGTCGGAGTTTGCAAGCAAACTTGGGTGACTTTCCTATAAACGTCGGCTTGCGCCGCCAAACTGTCCGAGTCGGCGGAATCGAGAGCAACATCGAGTTCCGTGATGTGGATCTCCAGGCCCATGGCGCTCAAGCGTTTCAGATTGCGGCGAAGGAATCCAGGGTCGCAGCATCATTGAGTTTTAGATTTATGTGGACCTGGAAGCCGACGCCGTCGAGCGGCACGTCCCGCGAACGAAAATCCTTGGCCATGGCGTAAATCGCATCGGACTTGGCGTTGATACGTTCCGTATCGTAGTCGTTATAAAAGAGCTTCGCACTGGGATCGGCTGCATGCGCCCAGCGAAACGCCTCTTCTATATATGCTGTACCTTTTCCGGCAAAGCCAATCCCCGGCGCGTCGTACCAGACGGTGCTGCGTAACGTGCCGTCATCTTTAAATGCCTCGTTGACGACGTCCCACGCCCAGACTTTTCCCGCATAATCTTGAGCGACGGTGGAGATGTGGGAGCGAAGAATTTCGTTCAGTTCGGCAGGACCATATTTTCCGCTGGCAACGCCCGAGGTCACCCATCCTGCGACTTGCTGGTGCCAGACGAAGCAATGTCCGCGAACCAGCATGTTGTGCTGCTGCGCAAGAGCGACAAGCTGGTCGGCGGGTGAGAACTCATACGCTGTTGCGTCGTTTCCGGGACGAGGATGTATAGGCCCGAACTTCATCTGGTTCTCGGGCTCGAGTTGGCGAAACTCTGGACTGAGAGTCGCCGCGTAAGGCGTTTCACCCAAGTGCCCGGGGTCCGCGGCCGTACCGATGATTACATTCTTTGCGGTGCCGGCGTCGCGAAGAGTCGTAGTTGGGATCGCAGGCGAGCCGGGTTTGGCCGAGCTACTCTGGCAAATTCCGCCAATCGGCGACAAACACACAAGCACCAGGCCAACCGCAAGCCCGATTGTTACCAAATTTTCCATGTAGGTGCCTGATGGAATCGCAACGCGACCGTTTTTTGTCTTGCAACAGCACGCGAGCGAGACCCGGAGATCGCAGGACTCCAGCCGTTCAACTAATATTATCGACTGTTTTCCCATTTACGGCTGGAAAGGGGCCTCGGCAAAGCTGTTTGGCCGGCTCCCGGAGTACCAGGGAACCATACTCATGCAGAACGTCTCTGACCCCTTGCTTTTCGTGGTGATTGACCGTTGGGCCGACCGGGATTCTTTTGCCCGTTTTCGTGAACAGTTGGCCCCGAGTACGAACGCCTCGATGAGGAATGCAACGCACTGACCGATGAGGAGAAACTCATCGGAATCTTTCGCGATGAAACTGTGTAAGCCTAAGGCTGGGTGATCCATCGCAAAGCGTCAGGCGAGCGAAATCGTGCCGTGTTCGCCCGGCCTTACAATTCCTCTAATGCCTTCTGCGCTGCAGATTCTCGATAGCGAAATCGTCGTCTGTACAAAGTGTCCGCGGCTGGTGGCCTACCGAGAGCAGATTGGTCGCGAGAAACGCCGCGCCTTTCTGGATCACGATTATTGGGCGCGACCGGTGCCGGGCTTCGGCGATCCGAAGGCGCGCGTTTTGATCCTCGGACTGGCGCCGGGCGCTCACGGCTCCAACCGAACTGGCAGGCCGTTCACGGGAGATGCGTCCGGCAAGTTCATGTATCCCATTCTCCACAAGGTCGGATTCTCATCGCAGCCCAACGCCGATCATCGGGATGACGGCCTTAGGTTGATCGACTGCTACATCACCGCCGCGGCTCGCTGCGCTCCGCCAGACAATAAGCCGCTGCCCAGCGAACTGAGTAATTGTGCGGGGTACCTGGACCGCGAAATTGCGATCCTGAAGAACGTGAAGGTCGTTGTCGCGTTAGGGAAGATCGCGTTCGACGCGTATCTGGCCCACTTAAGGCGCGCCGGCGTTCTCAAGACCAATGCCGGCATGGTGTTTGGGCACGCCAATCGATACGACTTGAACAGCGGCGTGACCCTGCTGGCGTCGTATCACCCATCGAATCAAAATACCGCGACCGGGAAGCTCACGTCCGCCATGTTCGAGGGCGTATTTCGGTCGGCGAAGAGCGTCGTCGAAGATGATCGGTAGGCTGTTTGCCTGGTTGATTCCCCTACGCGTGGTTTTTTGGCGCGGGCCCGCGACTTCGTCTTGCCATGCCCAAAGATTCCCGGCATAATTGATTGTGCACCCCTACAAGCTCCACCTTGACCGCGCTGCCTGGCCAGCGCAAGGGGCTCCTTGTTTTCCGGGAGCAACGGAGCGGTACCCCCGGCTGCACAAATCCCAACATCAGAGGAACCCATGGCGGCAAAGTACATCTTTGTGACCGGTGGAGTCGTGTCTTCGCTTGGCAAGGGACTGGCAGCAGCCTCGATCGGCTGCCTGATGGAGAGCCGGGGCCTGAAAGTGTCGCTGCAAAAGTTCGATCCCTACCTCAACGTCGATCCCGGGACCATGTCGCCGTTCCAGCATGGCGAAGTCTTTGTCACCGATGATGGCGCCGAAACCGACCTCGACTTGGGACACTACGAGCGCTTCACCCACAGCCGCCTGAGCCGCGACAACAATTGGACTACCGGACGCATCTACGAAAACATCATCGCCAAGGAACGCCGCGGCGACTATCTCGGCAAGACCGTACAAGTCATTCCCCACGTCACCAACGAAATCAAGAGTGCCATGAAGAAGGTCTCCCAGGGCGTCGACCTGGTGATCATCGAGATCGGAGGTACGGTTGGTGATATCGAATCGCTGCCATTTATCGAGGCGATCCGCCAGATGCGGCAGGAACTGGGGCGCGAAAACACGCTATTCGTGCATGTCACGCTCGTCCCTTACATCGCGGCTGCGGGCGAACTGAAGACCAAGCCGACGCAGCACTCGGTCAAGGAACTGCTCAGCATTGGCATTCAGCCCGACATCCTGTTGTGCCGCACCGACCGCTATCTCTCGCACGACATCAAGTCGAAGATTGCTCTATTCTGCAATGTAGAAGAGGAAGCTGTAATCACCGCGAAAGATGTGGCGTCAATCTATGAAGTTCCGCTGGTCTTCGCCCATGAAAAAGTAGACCAGCTGGCTCTTCGTTACTTGCGTATCGAGGCCCCTGAACCCAATCTCGCAAAATGGGAAGACCTGGTCCATCGCGTTTACAACCCCGAGGACGAAGTCACTATCGGCATCGTGGGCAAGTATGTTGAGTATGAGGATTCCTATAAGTCGCTGAAGGAAGCTTTGGTACACGGGGCCGTCGCCCACAACCTCAAGCTCAACGTGGACTGGATTGAAGCAGAAGGGCTGGAATCGAGAGACCAGTCAGTGCAAACGCAACTGGAAGAGGTCGATGGGATTCTGGTTCCGGGCGGATTCGGCAAGCGCGGCATCGAAGGTATGTTGAAGGGAATTCAATATGCCCGTGAAAAAAAGGTGCCCTACTTCGGAATATGCCTGGGTATGCAGACCGCGTGTATTGAGTTTGCCCGCAACGTGTGCGGCCTGCAACAAGCTAATTCGAGCGAGTTCGATCCGGCGACTCCGCACCGCGTGATTTATAAGTTGCGTGAACTACGTGGAGTCGAAGAATTGGGCGGTACCATGAGACTTGGTGCATGGGATTGCCGCCTGGAAGCCGGATCACTGGCGCAACGGGCGTACGGACAAACTGAGATCAGCGAGCGCCATCGTCACCGCTATGAATTCAACCGCGAATACGAAAGCACGTTGACAGCCGGCGGCTTGCGAATCAGCGGTTCGACGCCCGACGGCACGTACGTCGAAATTGTAGAGATTCCGGGCCACCCCTTCTTCCTGGGGTGCCAGTTCCATCCCGAATTCAAGTCAAAGCCGCTCGAGCCGCATCCCCTGTTCAGAGCTTTCATCAAAGCCTCGTATGAGAATCGCATCTCTCGCGGACAAAAGCGCGAAACTGAATTAACCGAACAGTTTCTGCGTCCAGAGAAAGTGAAACAGTGACGTCGCAAGTATCTACGCCGCAATTACGCCAACTAAGTAAATTGCGCATTACTCAGTAGCGAGAAGTATTGTAGACGATGTGAACCTGGCTAACATCAATCCTCTAAGAGGCGTTGACTGGGTTTACGCCCATTCTGGCACTACCGTGCAGGGTCGACTGTCCAGCGGCGAGATGATTGGCGTACCAACTCCTGAGCCGGGTACTCTGGCTCTGCAGGGTACAGGAATCCTCGGCTTGGCAGGAGTGGTTCGCCGGAAGCTACTCTAACCCGAAGTTCCGCTCTGAATTAAGGCCGAATTTCCCGGCAACTGTCTTATTTACAAGCCGGTAGCGCGCGAGCATGCCCGCCATAATTAGTTGTAATATGTCCCCATGTAATTAACATTATTATGCTTGACTGTTATGCTGTATTGTGCATACTAGCTCCCATGTACATCGAGACCGTCCCCAACCGCAACTCCCCGCCCGCCGTCCTCCTCCGCGAAGGCTGGCGTGAGGGCAAAAAGACCCACAAACGCACCCTCGCCAATCTCTCCCATTGGCCCCAACACAAGATCGAGACCTTCCGTCGCCTCCTGCAAGATGAACCTCTGGTTTCGCCCCAAGATCTGCTCTCCACCCAAAAGACTCTGCCTCACGGCCACGTCCAAGCCATCCTGCTGGCCATCCGCAAACTCGGACTGGATTCCATGCTCGCTGCCAAGCCTGGTCGCCAGCGCGATCTGGTGCTGGCCATGATCGTCCAACGCTTGCTCGATCCGGCTTCGAAGTTGGCCACCACTCGGCTCTGGCATAGCACCACCTTGGCCGAGGAGTTGGGGGTCGCCGAGGCCACGGAAGACGACCTGTATCAGGCCATGGACTGGTTGCTGGAACGACAGGGACGCATCGAGAAAAAACTCGCCGCCCGTCACCTGGAGGAAGGCGCCCTGGTGCTGTATGACGTCAGCAGCAGCTACTACGAAGGCCACAGCTGTCCCCTGGCCCAGTATGGGCATGATCGCGATGGCAAGACGGGATTACCTATCATTGTCTACGGGCTGATGACCGATAGCGTAGGGCGTCCCATCGCCGTGGAAGTTTACCCTGGCAACACCGGCGATCCGACCACGGTGGTGGACCAGGTAAACAAGTTGCGCGAGCGGTTTCAGCTCTCGCGGGTGGTGTTGGTGGGGGATCGAGGGATGCTGACCCAGCCCCAGATTGAGCAGATCAAAGCCCATCCGCAGTTGGGCTGGATCACGGCCTTGACCAGCAAGGCGATCCGCGGTTTGCTGACGCAAGGGACTCTGCAACTGTCGTTGTTGGACCAGCAGAATCTGGTGGAGATGCAAGCGCCGGACTATCCCGGAGAGCGGCTGATGGTGTGCTACAACCCGCTGATGGCAGAACGACGCCGGAGCAAGCGGGAGGAGTTGTTAGCGGCGACGGAGCAAAGACTGGGCCGAATCGGCAAGGAAGTGGAGCGCCGGAAAAAGCGGCCGCTGACGGCCACCGAGATCGCGTTGAAGGTGGGCAAGGTAGTAGGCCGATACAAGATGGGCAAGCACTTTGAACACACCATTGCGGACGGCAAGTTGAGCTGGTCGCGGCGGGCAGAGACGATCGCGCAGGAAGCGCAGTTGGATGGGATCTATGTGATTCGCACCAGCGAAACGGCCGAGCAGTTATCGGCGGCCGATACGGTGCGCGGCTACAAGAGTCTGGCGCAAGTGGAGCGGGCCTTCCGCAGTTTGAAAGGCATGGATCTGTTGATCCGGCCGATTCGCCATCGCACCGAGGAGCGGGTCCCGGCGCATATTTTCTTATGTATGTTGGCCTACTACGTGGAATGGCATCTGCGACGTGTATGGGCGCCCCTGCTATTCGAGGATGAGGAACTTTCTGCTGAGCGTCAACACCGCGACCCAATTCTGTCGGCAACCGGCTCGGAATCGGCGCAAGCCAAAAAGCACAGCAAGCAAACCGCCGACGGACTACCGGTACACAGTTTCGCCACCCTACTGGGGGAACTAGCCAGCCAGGCGCGCGTGACCTACAGCTTGAAAGGGGACTCGACCAGTCCTACCTTTCAGCAGGTGCCGCCGCCCAGCCAGCTGCAAGCCAAGGCTTATGAGTTGCTGAACTTGTTGCCAGTAGCTGGAAACTGAATTTTGAATTATCTCTCGGCGAATCAGCAAAATACTGTCCCAAACGTTTTGGAACTTCGGTCTAACCACTCAATTTCTGAGCGGGAACAAATCAAGCTGCTTATGGTGCGTCGGAGCTGAACAGCCCCGACGCTTTTTCAATGCCCCTCCTTCCCCCCTGATTCGTCTCGTATCTTTGCACACACGGTTATGCAGACGCGTACATCGGCCACATGCCCCGGTTTCCCCCACAAAAAAAAATACCAATCACCACCCTTTTGCTACCGCCAGATTCCGATTCCTGGCATCTTCCGAAGCTGCCGGAGATTTATTTTTTGAGCTAAAGAACGGTCGAACCGGGTCCCTTATCACCAGTTCCGGTGTCCTGCGTCCTATCTCACCCGAGTGCAATTCGGTAAAACAGGCTTGGTGAGGCACAGGGTGATAAGCATTCTTAGGTGGGTCACAACGAGAAAATGCAACAAATATGCACTCATCTGCATATGTCTGCAGAATCAGAAGACAGGCGTATCGCGGCCGTGACGTGTCTATTGTGAGTACAGTAGGATGTTGCTAACGCGGGTCGCCGACCCGCTGACTGCGGGAGTGGATTTGATGGCTCAAGGGTTCACGGTCGGGCAGGTCAATATCGGGAATGGGAGATTGTTCCTGATTGCCGGGCCTTGTGTCATTGAAAGCGAACAGCATGCGCTGAAGATGGCGGAATCCCTTGCGATCGTCGCTGCCGATAAGCAGGTCCCTTACATCTTCAAAGCTTCGTACGACAAGGCGAACCGCACGTCGATTCGCAGTTTTCGCGGTCCCGGCCTCGAAGAAGGTTTGCGCATCCTCGACAAGGTTCGCCGTACCGTGGGAGTGCCGGTGCTTACCGACGTCCACGAGGCCGTGGATGCAGCGCGAGTGGCTGACGCGGTTGACGTTCTGCAGATCCCTGCATTTCTTTGCCGGCAGACGGATCTGCTTATCGCGGCAGCCAAGACAGGACGCGCCCTCAACGTCAAGAAAGGCCAGTTTGCCTCCCCTTGGGACATGCGACACGCGGTCGACAAGGTGCGCGAAGCCGGAGGCGAGCGGGTCTTCCTGACTGAACGCGGTGCTTCCTTCGGTTACAACAATCTGGTGGTGGACATGCGCTCGCTGGCCGTAATGCGAGAATTCGCGCCTGTGGTGTTCGACGCGACGCATTCCGTCCAGTTGCCGTCTGCCGGAAACTCAAACGGTAAGGACAGCGCCCAGCAGAGTGGGGGACAGCCTGAGTTCATTCCGTTGCTGTCGAGGGCAGCGGTTGCGGCGGGAGTAGACGGTATTTTCCTGGAGGTCCATGACAATCCTGCAGCGGCCAAATCTGATGGGGCCAACGCCCTGGACCTGCAAATCCTACCTGCCGTGCTCGACCAGTTAATCGCGGTCCACGAAGCCCTGATGAAAGTGCCTCAAGCTGGATTGCGGCCGGCCTGATTTTGCTGATTGCGACATTCGCAATATCTGGTCGCAATCAAGAGTCGTTAGTGGGGTCCGGCAGCTCGAAAAACGAATTCGGATTCACTGCGATTTTGCGCCATTCAGTCCCCGATTCATGCGTTTAAGGCTTAAAATGTAGGGAGCGCGCCCTGTCCGTTGGTATTCTTTAAAGAGGCTTTCAGGGCATAGCGCTGCTGTGTCCAGCCAAGCGATCCCAGTTGCTGATCACGCAATCGATAGGAGTCTTACATTGTCCAAGAAGCGTTACCTCTTCACCTCGGAATCGGTGACGGAAGGTCACCCCGATAAAATTGCCGACCAGATTTCCGACGCCATACTTGACGCCTGCCTGAAAGAAGACATCTACAGCCGCGTGGCGTGCGAAACCCTGACTGCGACCGGGTTGGTTGTAATTGCGGGCGAAATCACCACCAAAGCGTACGTTGACTTTCAGGCTCTGGTTCGCGGCGTGGTCGCCTCCATTGGCTATGACAACGCCCTTTATGGTTTCGATTCCAATACCTGCGCGGTAATCTCGAGCATCAACAAGCAGTCTGGTGATATCGCGATGGGTGTTGACACCGGTGGCGCCGGCGACCAGGGCATGATGTTCGGATATGCAAGCAACGAAAACGCCGAACTGATGCCCACCCCGATCGCGCTGGCGCACAAGCTAACGCTGCGCCTCACCGAAGTCCGCAAGAATGGCACCCTCTCTTATCTCCGGCCCGATGGCAAATCCCAAGTCACAGTTGAATACGACGAGAACCACAAGCCCATCCGCATTGACGCGGTGGTCATTTCATCGCAGCACGCTGAGACGGTTTCGACCGAAGAGTTGCGCGCCGACATCCTGAAGCACGTCATCCAGGCTGCGCTGCCCGCGAGCATGCTCGATGCCGACACCAAGTATCACATCAATCCGACCGGGCGTTTCGTCATCGGCGGTCCGATGGGCGATACCGGACTGACCGGACGCAAAATCATTGTGGACACTTACGGCGGCATGGGGCGTCACGGCGGCGGAGCGTTCAGCGGCAAGGACCCGACGAAGGTGGACCGCTCGGCCTGTTACATGGCACGGTACATCGCGAAGAACGTCGTTGCAGCCGGATTGGCGGATCGCTGCGAAGTGCAGCTCGCGTATGCTATCGGCGTCGCGGAGCCGGTCAGCGTGCTGGTCGATACGTTCGGAACTGCGAAGGTCGACGAAGCCAAGATTGCCGACCTGGTCCGGGCCAACTTCAAGTTGACACCGAAAGGCATCATTGAATCGCTCAACCTGCGGCGCCCCATCTACCGCAAGACCGCAGCCTATGGACACTTTGGACGCAACGACGCTGACTTCACATGGGAGCAGACTGATAAGGCAGGCGCCCTCCGTGAGCAGTCGGGGTTGGGCGTAGCCGCAGGGCAAAAGACAGCAACAGTCTCGAAGTAGTCTCAGTTGGGGCGCCCGTAAACTGGGTGCCCCTTCACACATTCTTGCCATGCGGGCGCCAGCCGGCGAAAGCGCATCGGTCAAGCCACCAACCACATTGTTCAGGAACGGGAGCGTATGGCTACGACAACCACACAAACAGCGGGCGATATCGCCAACATTGAACTGGCAGATATGGGCAAGAACCGCATTGATTGGGCAAACCAGTCGATGAAGGTGTTGCAGATTATCCGCAAGGACTTCATCAAGAACCAGCCTTTGAAGGGCATTCGAATTTCAGCCTGCCTTCATGTCACCGCGGAAACCGCGAACCTGGCGATCGCTCTCCGCGATGGCGGCGCCGACGTGGTGCTTTGCGCTTCCAATCCGCTTTCCACCCAGGATGATGTCGCAGCCTGCCTGGTGCGCGATTACAACATCCCGGTCTATGCCATCAAAGGCGAAGACAATGACACGTATTACTCGCACATCATGGCGGCGCTCGATCACAAGCCGCACGTCACGATGGATGACGGTGCCGATCTAGTGACCATCGCCCTTACCAAGCGCAAGGAAGTTCTGGAAGGCGTGATCGCCGGTACGGAAGAGACGACAACCGGTGTCATCCGTCTGCGCGCTATGGCCAAGGACGGTGTGCTGACCTATCCCATCATCGCGGTCAACGACGCAGACACCAAGCATCTGTTTGACAACCGTTATGGTACCGGTCAGTCGACGATTGACGGCATCGTTCGTGCCACCAATTTCCTGCTCGCAGGAGCGAAATTCGTTGTGGCCGGCTACGGCTGGTGCGGTCGCGGATTGGCAAGCCGAGCGCGCGGTTTGGGCGCCGAAGTCATCGTGACCGAGATCGATCCCACGAAGGCGATTGAGGCGGTGATGGACGGATACCGCGTTATGAGCATGGAGGAAGCCGCGAAGATCGGCGACGTCTTCTGCACGGTCACCGGAAACAAGAGTGTGTTACGTAAAGAACACTTCGAAGCGATGAAGGACGGGGCCATCATCTCTAACTCCGGGCACTTCAACGTCGAGATTGATATTCCGGCTCTGGACAAGATGTCATCCTCAAAGCGCACGACACGCACCTTTGTCGAGGAGTATTCGCTGAAAGACGGTCGCAAGATCAATCTGCTGGGCGAAGGCCGCCTGATCAATCTGGCTTCAGCCGAAGGGCATCCGCCGTCGGTGATGGACATGAGTTTTGCCGACCAGGCCTTGTCAGTTGAGTACCTGGTGAAGAACCATGCCTCGCTCGAAAAGAAGGTCTTCCCGGTTCCTGAAGACCTCGACAAGCGCGTCGCCAAGTTGAAGCTGGAGTCTATGGGCATCAAGATCGATCGCCTTACTCTGGAACAGGAAGAGTACCTGGCGAGCTGGTCGGAAGGAACATAAGACAAAATCAGTGGATAGTGGATAATGGTTAGAGGGTGGCAGAGATGCCGCCCTTCTCTTTGGTGTGCCGAGCATGTTCGACAGCTGGCGGTGCAAGTCCTCTACCCAACCTGATGGAGGTGAAGGGTTAGCGAAGCGCAAGGGCAAGATAAACTCTCGCCGCGAGGCGGGGCCTGAAAGAAGCGTGGAGCAAAGACGCGAGCCGATGAACAAGAACGGGATGATGAGGCCTACGGTGCCGGGAGAGCGGGCAAAGAATCGCAAAGCCCATATCCATCAAGGGCACTGGTGGTAAATTCGGCGGTCCTGCGTAGAAAGCGGTCGAGCTTGTCACGGGAGATTTGCGTGTCACGGAATCGTGACTGAGGACGCCGTGAGGCGTCTTGATCGCACCGCAGAAGTCAGCCGAGGGCGCAGTATTCGCGCAAGCGACGAAGCCTAAACGATAGGAAGGGTCAGTCGTGCTTGGGGTCTCGATGAGGGTAGTGCACTAGCCATCCCGCTTCGGCGGGCCTTGGTAGGCAAGGCGCGGTGGAGCGGCAAAGAATGCTGACCAGAGAAGTGAGGCCCATAGGGCGTCCCCAAACCGCCAACGCCCGGCCACCAGTTTCACCGGCGGATTAACCCATCGAACCGCCGTATGCGGACCCGCATGTACGGTGGTGTGGGAGGGAGGGGTCGCGTGACCTTCTCCTATCTCGATTGGGTGCGGGACGCCTGTATTATTTGCGGCTACTTCCGTATGCCAGAAGGACCGCCAGTCCCGCTACGCCCATCAGCAGGATTACGCAGGCGCGCCAGCCATCGGCGACCCAGGTCCAGCCGGTCACGATTGCGCCAAGGCTCCCGCCGGTGTAATAGAACGTGACATAGAGTCCGGCGGCGGACGAGCGCGCCCGCTGGGCTATGGTTCCCGTTTGAACTGTTCCGACGGCCTGAAAGATGAAGACGCCGGAGGAGAACAGCGCCAATCCTGCGATGATCAGGGGGAGATTCTGAATCAGCGTCAAGCTGAGCCCAATTAATGCGAATCCAAATGCCAATAGCGCGGTATGGCGAACGCCGTAGTGATCGAGAAATCGTCCTGATAAGGGCGTGACGATCAAGCCAAAAAGGTAGACGAAGAAGACGCTGCCGAGTTGGGCAGAATTGAGGCGGAATGGCGCATCCGCGAGATAAAAGTTCACATAGGTGAAGACCCCCACGAGGCAAAACAACGCCGCGAATCCCATGCCGAATACGGCCAAAAGCCGAGGGTTGCGCAGATGCTCAAGGCCTTCCGATATCGAGGTGCGCCACCCGGTGGCACGCACGAAATTACTCGCCGTCGGCAGGGCGCGCTGTACCGCGATGGCTCCGGCGAGATTGATCAAGCCGACTGCGACGAAGGACCCTCGCCAATCGAAGTGATGGGCCACGAGTCCGGAAATGTACCGTCCGAGAAAACCACCGAGCACAGTACCGGTGATGTAGGCGGACATGGCGCGGCCCACATAGGGGCCGGCGAACTCCTCGTTAATGTAGGCCATCATCACGACAATCACACCGGGCACGAAAAGCCCTTGCATGAAGCGCCAGAAGATGAGTGCGTGCAGGCTCTGTGAGGTCGCGGCCAGTAGCGTGGGCACCGTTAGCGCATAGAGCGAAGGCACAATGACCTTCTTGCGTCCGATGGATTCGGCCATCAGTCCCACGACCGGCGCCATCAACGCGATCGCAAGAATCGTGGCGCTAACGGTAAGGCTGATCCCGATGATGGAGGAGTTGTAAACCTGCTGCAGATAGGGCAACAGCGGTTGTGTGCAGTAAACATTTAAGAAAGTGCACATGCCGGCGAGCATGCAGGCGAGAAGCGTGGCGGTCGCAGGGCCCTTGGATCGATCAAAGCTTACGGCCGCATTCGCGGTCACGTTGTTCGTCACAGCACAACCAGCGTGATGCCGCGATTTCCCTTGCCCAGATCGCGGTCTCCTTTCAACTCGGGTGATTGTTTTAATAGTGCCCAAGCACCCTCGTCCGCTTTGCGCCAGTTCTCGCCATAAATGCAGGCGTGAACTTGCCCGCGGTTGGCCATCTGTCGCAGAGTCGCCTGCAACGCGATTCGTAAGTCGCCGCCTACGCCACTGGATCCATATCCATGAATGATCTTCAGGACTCTCACACCGTTTTTTCGTGCGACGTTCAACTCAGTGTTCAAGCGGACACGAGCCTGCTCGACGCTGGGCAATCCGTCCTCGAGATTCACGATCTTGATGAGGTTCGACATTGTTAGCGGAAGAGCGATGTTGCTGTAAATCACGATATCATCGGTGACGGATACCACTTTAGGGCTATCAGGCGTCGTTTATGTTGCCACTGGAGTCCAAGGTGGTTACCCTATCAGTGGGGGCGACTCAGTAGGACATTCGTAAGTGTCTGATAATATTGTCCTGAAACGAGAATCTTTTCGTGCTGGACTGATGATTTCTCTTGATCTAGGTGACTTCGGTGGTACTTTAGTAACTTCAGGTTGGGCTACAAGTGGATGTATTGTAAGTTGAGCTCTTTTTTATGACCACCGAATCCCATCCTGACTTGCGAAACGCCGTTCGGTTTCCTCTCCATCTGCCGGTGACGCTCAAGACGTCTACCGAGGAATACCGGGCGCAGACGATTGACATTTCGGCAGGCGGGATCCTATTCCGTACCGAGACCGATGTTGAAGTCGGTTCCGTAGTGGAGTTTACCGTCGCCATGCCGGGAGATGTTCTGGGCTCAGACCGCGATGTGCTGGTGAAGTGTCAGGGGCGCGTAGTTCGATGTTCTGAAGATTCTTCCGGACGGAGTGTTGCGGTTGTCATCGATGAGTACAAGTTCGAGCGGGGCTGATCCACTTGCGACATCAGTACCGCGGCCTGATGTGGACCGCGGATCGACTCGTGCCGGTTCCTCCATCCACTCTGGCCCCCTTGAGGCAAAACATTCTCCGGTCCGAATTATTGTTGCGGACTCCGAAGCAATTTTCCGCGTCGGAATGGGAAAGATTTTCGCCTCAGAAAAAGATCTGGAAGTCGTGGCCCAAACTGACACATTGCAGGCGACTTTGAGCGCGGTGTCGAACACCGCTGCCGACATCGTCCTTTTTGAAGCCGGGTTGTCTCCCAACCCACCCGAGGCGATTTCTGACGTAATTCGACGGGCCCAACCCGACGTCAAGGTCATCATTATCGCCCACAGGATTGGCGAGGAAGAGACCGTTGATTATCTTCGCCGTGGAGTGCGAGGAATCCTGACCCGGTCCGTGTCACCGGACCTTCTAGTTCGCTGCGTTCGAAAAGTTGCAGCGGGCGAAACCTGGCTCGACAATCAGGGAGTCAACTGGGTGATCGAGGCTTATCGCTCGCAGGCAGAGCAGGGAGCCACTCCAAAACAGCAGCTTCGACTAAGCGAGAAAGAGATGCTGATTATCGGTGGCGTGACCCAAGGGCTCAAGAACAAAGATATCGCTCAGGAAGTGGGCACCACCGAACAGGTCGTCAAGAATTACCTGCGCAAGATCTATGACAAGCTTGGCGTTTCCGACCGACTGGAGCTGGCGCTGTATAGCATGCATCGCCGCTTGCTCGACGGATACGTTCCGCCTTCCGGCCGCGAGAGCCTGCCGTCGCAGGCGCCGAACGGAGCGGGGGCGAGTGCAGAAATGGCGCCCGCCAGCACAGCGTCGCGGTCTAACGGCGCTGAGAAGAAGCAGTAAACCACCCCCATTCATGAAACGGATGCCGCGACTAGCGCCATCTGACAAGCGCGATCAGCGCCGCCGGAAGCGGATCCGATGCGTGATCGCGCCAGCTACGCGCTACAATGATCAGTCCCCTTCGGGTGCTTCGTCGATTTGTGTAGCCGATTGGGTCGGCATTTACTTCAATCTGTTGAATTCCTGCGAGGCGATATGAAGGGTGACGCGAAGGTTATTGAATTTCTCAATCAGGTACTCAAAGCCGAGTTGACGGCCATCAACCAATATTTCCTACACGCTGAAATGTGCGAGAACTGGGGATATGAGCGGCTTGCCAAACTCATCCGCAAAGAATCGATCGAAGAGATGGTACACGCCGAGAAACTAATGGAGCGGATTCTGTATCTCGATGGCGCACCCAACATGACGGACTACTTCAAGATCAATATTGGCCAAACCGTCGAGCAGCAGTACAAGAATGATCTGCAGTTGGAGTATGACGCGGTGAAACGACTGAACGATGGAATCCAATTGTGCGTAGCGGCGGGCGACGGTGGCTCGCGCGAGTTGGCGGAGAAAATTCTGACGGACGAAGAACATCACATTGACTGGCTCGAAGCACAATTGCACGCGATTAGCGAGATGGGCTATCAGAACTACCTGGCGCAGCAGTTGAAGGAAGAAGAGTAGCAAAAAGCTCGCTGTCTGCGCGGGCCCGCGGCGCCGCTACTTGCGGGCACGCAATACGCTACAATGAAAAGACGTTGGCACCGCAGGAGTTCGTCGACCTGCGCTTCCGAACGGAGAGATGGCCGAGTGGCTGAAGGCGCACGCTTGGAAAGCGTGTGTACTCGAAAGGGTACCCAGGGTTCGAATCCCTGTCTCTCCGCCATTTAAAATCAATAACTTCCGCGAATGACTAACTCCCGGTGAAATTCTAAAGCGTGCGCCTTTTGGGCGCAAGGTTATTTCTGCTCTTCCGCTGCCTGCAAGCATCGCTGCAAGTGTCGGCATCCGCCCGCCGCCCGCCTGGACCCACTTGGAAAAACTTCCCGCAAATGCACTTCTTCACTTGAAACTCTCCCGTTACAGCTTGCGCGAATTGCAGCCACATAGCGGCTAACAGGTGAGGCGGCTTGAAGATGATGCGTTGTTCATATTCGGGCGTCCACGCCAAGGACGGGACGGTTGGGTGCTCGGCTAAGCGCCGATTGATCTCTTCCCGCAGCGCAAAGCGAGCGGGCAACAAAACGTCGCCATCCCTGAATCGGCTTATGGCAGCTTTCGCTAACCTTGAATGCCACAGCGTATGGGAGTGCTCTCGCCTGGGAGTCTGTAGCACATAGCTCAGCGCCTTATCACCGTCCTTCGTTTTCTCCCATCGGATGACCTTCTTCAATGCGGCGCTCCGCCGGTTTTGAATGTTCTCCCACAAATCAAACAGCACGCGCATGTCTCCAATCTCCGATTGCCACGTCTTGAGCGATGCGCCGCCGCTCACGGTGCCATCGTGGGCAGCTTGGCTCTCTGTGCTGTAGCTGTTGAAAAGGTCCCCGTGACTTTTCGCAAACGCACGAATCCCATCCTTTGTAGGGTCTAGCCTTGCAAACTCAGCAAACGCGCCCTTGGGCGGCTCAGTCACACGAATGCCCTTGCCCGGCTCAAATCGCGCAACTAGGCGCGGCTTTCCATCTGTGAGTCCCTTGGCCCACTCATAACCGGCTTCATTCACTCCCCACGAAAAGATAAAAGGGTCGGTCTTAATTGGCTTTTTCATTTGGACGCCTCTGTCACACATGATAACAGATAACCGTATTGTGTGCTACTACCCGTATCGGTAAAATGGCTTCTGTAGCAGGCCGGAATATTCGGCAGAGGGACTGAGCATGAGGCCAGAAAAGGGAGCGACAAGCGCGGACCGGTTGCACAGCGTTGAATCCGCCGCCGAGTTTCTTGGTGGTATCGCTCCCTCAACAATCAGAGTTTGGATTTGGCGAGGTTTGCTCACGCGAATCAAGGTTGGAAGACGCACGATGGTCCGCGAAAGCGAATTGCTCGCGCTTATTAAGCCCGAGCAGAAGGGACAAGCGAAATGATTCCGCCGCTACCGATTGAGTGTTACCCGGAGAACACGCTAGAGGGCTTTGATTGCCCGCGAGTGGGTTTCGATGATTCGTGAATGTGAAGACCACACAATTGACCTGGAGCCGATTCAAGAGGTCATTGCCCGTGGCATGACTGACGCAATTGATGAACTGATCGAACACCGTAGGCAGTATGGTCCACTTAGCGCCCGGCTGTGATCGATCATCTGAAAACGTAGTTTTTGAACATCTGCCGGAGTAACACACCAACATCATCATCGGCGCAGCAGGCGCCAATCATCCGTCAATCATCCTTGGAATCGGCTGAGGTGTACCTTCGTCTTCGAAGGTGGGTAAATACTGCGGGGCCTCGCCGCTAACGACGGCAAGGCCCCGTCGGGCAACCTTCATCAGGTAACCATCTATTGAACTGGTCCTAACCTGCCATGATCGGTCGCCGTTGTCCAGCCCCGCCTGGCGGCGCGCATGGCGCGTCATGGCGAGGTGGTTCTTCGTCAACGGGTTTGCCGCGTCGGGTGCCACGCGGTGTTCTGGATCTGCCGGCACTGTGACCGCGGACAACGCTATTGCAGTCCCATCCTGCCGCTCCAAGCCCGGCGCGGGCAGCGCCGCCGCGCCAACTGCCGCCACCAGCGGAGTCCGGAAGGACGACTCGACCATCGCGACCGGCAGCGGGAGTACCGCTGTCGCCGACGAATCCATGCCCGCGTGACGGATCAAGGTTCCGCTTTCGATCTCCTCTCCGGGCAAAATGCCGGTCGTGGGACGTGGGATCAGGCGCCCGCTGCCGGCTTCGCCTCCGTTCTCCAACGCTGGCCTTGCCGGCGTGGCGGAGGCCGCCGGAAAGCCCCATCCGCCCTTCCTGCGCTGCGCTCGTTTGTGGCCGCACGCGGCCGTTTCGTCGATCCCTTCCCACGAAATCCCGCGCTTTTAGGAGGGAACTTCGATGATCAGCCCAGAAACCCACGTGCAGATTCGCCGTTGCTTTTACGCCGAGCACTGGAAAATCGGCACCATTGCACGCGAACTGAACATTCATCCCGATGCCGTTCGTAATCGGCCATCGAATCGGATCGTTTCAACCGCACCCAAACCCTGCGCCCCTGTATCACCGATCCCTATTTGGACTTCGTTCGCCAGACCTTGCATCAGTATCCGCGGCTGCGCGCCACGCGCATTTATCAGATGATCCAGGAGCGCGGTTACACCGGGAGCGTGATACAGTTGCGGCGCGCCGTGGCCCCGCTGCGCCCGCCATCGTCGCGCGAACCGTTCCTGCGCCTGCAGATGTTTCCCGCCGAACAGGCCCAAGTGGACTGGGCGCACTTCGGCCAGGTCGCCGTCGGCCGCGCTCGCCGCAAGCTGTCCTGCTTTGTGGCTACGCTGTCGTAGTCGCGCGCGCTGTATCTGGAGTTCTTCTTCGATCAGACGCATGGAGAACTTCCTGCGCGGCCATGTCCACGCCTTCGAGGACTGGTCGGGACAGCCCCGCGTCATTCTTTATGACAATCTCCGCAGCGCCGTGCTGGAACGGCGAGGCAACCAGATCCACTTCAATCCCGCGACTGATGGAGTTGTGCGCTCACTATCACTTCGTGGCACGCCCCTGTCAGGTGCGCGCCGGCAATCAGAAAGGCCGCGTGGAACGCGCCATTCGCTATGTTCGCGAATCCTTCTGGGCAGGCCGCTCCTTCACCACCTTGCCGAATGCAACCGTCAGGCCCTGCTCTGGCGCGATCAGGTCGCGCATCAGCGCCCCTGGCCCGGAGACGACAGCCGCACCGTTGCCGAGGTCTTTGCCGAAGAACAACCGCGCCTGCTGCCTCCGCCCGCTCATCCTTCCGGGACCGATCTCGTTCTGCCGGTTCGTTCGGCCAAGACGATCTATGTCCGCTTCGATCTCAACGATTACTCCATTCCGCCCGAAGCGGTTCGGCCGCCAACTCACCCTGGTCGCTTCCGACACGCTGGTTCGGATTCTGGAAGGAACCGCGGAAATCGCCCGCCATCACCGCACTTATGACCGTCACCAGCGGTGCTGGATCCAGCTCATCCGCAGGCATTGATGAAGGACAAAACGCAAGGCGTTTCGACGCCACTCCCACCGGTCGTCTTGCCCTAGCCGTGCCGGAGAGCAAACTTGATCGATCTGGCCTTCGCACAGGGAGAATCGGCCGGCAGCCAGACCGCGCAACTGCTCAAACTGCTGGACCTGTATGGCCCGCCGGCGTTGCGGCGCGCCATCCATGAAGCGCTGGAACGGAATACGCCGCGCGCCTCTTCGGTCGCCTTCCTGCTGCGCAAACAACAGCGGATCGTCCCTCCGCGGCGCCCATGGCGGTCGATCTCAGCCGTCACCCCGAAGCCCAATCCATCGATGTCCGGCCTCACGATCTGGAGACCTACGATGAACTCGCCCGCACACGACGACGACCCCGATCAATAATCTGTCGCCCCAACTTCAGCAGATCGGCCTGCGCGCCATGCCCGCCGCCTGGACGACTTTCTGGCCCGGGCCACGAAAGCCCGCTGGTCTCCTCACATTTGCTGCGAACAACTGGCGCAGGCCGAAGTCGACGATCGCTCCCGCCGCAGCCTGGAGCGGCGGCTTCGCCTCTCCGGCATCAAAGGCTTCAAACCCATGGCCGACTTCGACTGGACGTGGCCGACGCAAATCGAACGCGACGTGATCGAGCGCGCCCTCACGCTGGACTTCCTGCACGACGCCCGCAATCTGGTCCTGGTGGGACGCAACGGCTCTCGGCAAAACCATGATTGCTCAGAATATCTGCCACGCCGCCGTGCTGGCCGGCAGTTCGGTCCTGTTTCGTTCCGCCCCCGCGCTGCTGGAAGAGCTGCATCGCCAGACTCCGGAAGGGCGTCGCCGCAAGCTGCGCGGGTATGCCAACGTGGGACTTTTGTGCGTTGACGAAGTCGGGTATCTGTCCTTTGACGACAAGGCCGCCGACTTACTCTACGAAGTCATCAATCGCCGCTACGAGCGCAAGCCGGTGATCGTTACAACCAACAGACCCTTCAAAGAGTGGAACGAGGTCTTTCCCAATGCCACCTGCATTGCCACGCTGCTGGATCGCCTCCTGCATCATGCCGACGTAACCGTCATTGAGGGCGACAGCTATCGGGTCCGCGAAAGCGAACTGGAAACGGCGGCCCGGCGGAAAAAGAAATGAATCCTCGGCTGCCGACTCCGATCCCAGCAGCCTACGTGGCTCGTCGTCCTCCTTTGTACGTTGAGACTCCCGGAGACACCGTTGTCGGCCAGTCCTCAGGATCAGCGGCAGGCCCGCAGACTGCATGACCGCGGCATCCCGTTGCAACTCGTCGAATCGGCTATGCTGCTGGCCTCACTGCGCCGGCTGGTCCGACCTGCGGATCTTCCGCCGTTGCCGCCGATCCGCTCGCTGGCCTACTTCCAGCCTGTCATCGATGAACTGCTGGTCCATCCGATGCCCGACAACTATCTGGAATACCTGCGGCTCAAACTGAGCCACATCGCCGCGGCAAGATCAGGTAGCGGGGGACGGCGGAAGTTCAGAAAAATACGTTTTCAGATGATCGATAACAGTTGACAGACGATAACTGCCGAATGGCATGATTTCACCCGAATGTGGCAACAGAATCCAACTTGCAAGTGGGGACCCCTGTAACTTCCCAGACTCCAAGAGCAGGGTTGAAGGTGAGAGCGGGTGAGGAGGTGAGGAGTCAAATTCTGTCCTCGATTACCGGTGAGCGAATCCTGCCGGGTTGGAGATAGAACTGGAAGGCTGCGGGGTGGGAAATGTCACGCGAACCTCTCGCGGAGAACAAGTTCGCTCGTCAGTACAGAGCCGAGGGGACATTTGATTCAATCTGTACCCGGTGCTTTCTGGTTGTCGGGCGAGCAGAACTGCAATCGATCTCGTCGACCTCGAATCTCGACATATCTGTCAACCTGCCGAACGAAGGAAAACGATCCGAATTGCTGGTCAGCCCGAGGATCCAATGCACGACCGCGACGATAAGAAGTAGAAGAGTACGTGATTCTCCCGACCAAACTGAGATAGCAGGCATTTTCAGGGGTGGATATTGATCTAAACGCATCCCAGCTTCGGGTCTACGGACCTAGCCGGATACACCATGCGGTAATGGCGATTCCGGCTTCATGCACTTACAGACAGCTTATATCCGACTCAACAGTCTTCGGCGCTCAAAGAGATCGTTTCAAAGGACTCCTCACCCCTTGCTAATCAAGAGCTCTCTGACCTCAAGCTGATCGCACTTGACTGCTCGCGAATTAGTCCGTTAAAGCACATCCCGAAACCTATGTTAGCCCTAACACTTGCCCATCCGTAATCAGTACTGGGTACGTCGCTTCCAGGACGACACGACGACGCTGGACCAGGCGTTGTGCGAGGCGGGCAGGGTAGGTGGTGACGGAACAGATCGGCCGTGAAGCCGACCTGCGGTCCGGCGAGTTCGTTGAGCGCAGCTTCGCGCACTTCTGCGAGACCGGTGGGGTGCGGTGCCACCACCTATGGGGATGGGACAAGATCAGAACGTGCGAGCCAACAAATAGCGCAATCGACAAAGAACTTTGGATCGGATTGCCTGTTTGCGGATTCCAGCCGTCGGTGGGCGCCCAGCAACTTCTCCTGTACCCTCACATGACGTGAATGGCCGTCCCCATTCTTCTTATGGGCGACCTTCTCATTCACCCCGCACACCTTCTCCCCTAACGGCATGTACCGCTTCACCCTTTCGCAGAAGAGAAAGAACTCGCTGGGCTGTTCGCTCTCTTGTGGCTGGCTCCATGTCGCTCTACTCTTGAGCTTCACAGTACGAGTACATAAATACTGAAAGGAAATCATCAAATGCGCTTATCTCTAAAACTCGCGATCGCTCTCGTTATCCTAACTCTCTCAACCCTGGCTTTCGCTGGCAACGTCACCATGCAATTCAATTCTGTTGGCGGCAATTCTTATCAAGGCGTTGCTGCATATCCCTACTACGGCACGGTGAACGGCCACCCCGAGTCAATAATGTGCATAAGCTTCAACGAGCATGTTGGCTATGGCGAGACGTGGACGGCAGACGCAATGAGCGTGGATGCCTACGGCGCATTTATCGGCAATGTGCAGAAGGCTGATCAACTTGCCTTCCTGTTTACCATTGCAAGGGACGACAATTCTCAGGCGGCTGATGCCAACGGTGCAGCGTGGGAGTTGAACGAACCCGGTTCCCTTGCTCTCAGCGGGAACGCCTTATTCCTTTACGACTTCGCGCAGTCGCTTACTTATCATCCGGGCGAGTTTTCGAGCGTTGAGGTCTTCGTGCCAACTGATGTCGCAACTCAGACGTTTATGGGTTCGACACCAGAGCCTAGCACCCTGTTGATGATGGGTTCTGGCCTGATCGGATTAGCTGGACTGGCACGCAAGCGTCTCTTTAACTAAGGAATTACTTCGATAACCCAGTGGGAATGGCGTTCTGCCATACCGCTGGGAGTTTTAAGGAATCTGTAGTTACGAATCGCTTGATCCCGCCGATGGCCGAAAAAATGGCCGTCTGGTCGCACCATCAAAAGAGGAGATTACAAGTGGCACACCACGGTTCTCGGAAGGTACTCAGGCCCAAGCGCAATCAAGGTGCCCCGAAGCGGAAAAGTATAGCGATCCGATTCAGTAGGGCAGAAATACATCAGATCACGGTTGCGGTTAACGCTTTCAATGCCCGTTCCCTCTAAGGAGGAGCAATATCGCCGACCATTCGGCGTTCACGTGAAACAAGTGAAGACCACAGTATTTTTGACCGAAGCACAGCAGACCGCCGTTCGCTCCCTCGAAAAAGCCCTCACGCTCCTGCGTTCTGTCGAGACACTGGAGGGCACGGACAAGGACAGCGTTGACTACCTACTGGAGGGCACTCGAGCATTTGCGAGCAACGAGCTGTGCGATTGACGAGATACCGAGGGCAGGTTGACTCGATCACTGGTCTGGCCAGTCCGTTGAGAGTTGACGGAGAAAGACGGTTTTGTATGCGACAAACTAACGGGAAGTTTGGAGTTGATGGGCTCGGCTCTGCGTCACTGCACAAAGGCGCGACGGCGCAGGAGGGTTGGGGCGGCGGCGGATTTTTGGTACGGGTCTGGGTGCTGCTGACGCTCTGGCTGGTGGGAACCTTTGTATTTGGGATGTTCTCACATCCGCACTAGGATTTGCGGAACCACATAAGTGTCAACACTCCGACTGAATTCAATGCGCCATGGACTCCGGTCCACCCCCCACCTTCTCATAGCCAATCTTCTCACTCCCACTAAGTTTCGCCTCTCTAACATCGTGTACCGCAGTCCCCAGCCACGCGAGAGAAGGCAGGTGATGGGCTGTTCGCTCTCTTGTGGACGTTTCCATCTCGGCCTACTTTTGAGCTTCAAAGAAAGCTTTGAGACTGACGTGAATGAGTCAAACCAGCATCCGACCACACCTGCCGACCCAGAAGACAAACGAAAGAGTGCTCGGTACCTGATCACTGGTATGGTTCAGTTTGAGATGGCAAGCAGCGGATGGCCAGTGGTATGACGGCATCGGGATCACACGCGATATTGGAAAAGGCGGAGTCTTCATCGAGAGCGACTCAATCCCGCCAGTTGGCTCCCCGCTCAGACTAACCGCGATACTCCCTTCTGACTCAAAGCTCACCATATCTGTTCAGCTTGGTGGTACGGGTTATGTGCGCCACGTGCGGCGGGAGGGGCACCTAACAATTGGCTTCGGAGCCTCAGCAGTGTTCCATGTGGAGGTGCCACCGGCCCCGAACTGAACGAGCAACAGTAGTCGCCATCTTCGTCAACCGACGTTAACCATAAGTAACACTTCAGAAAGGAATCTGTAAATGCATAGACTCTTGATCGTCCTCGCGTTTCTCACGCTCTCATCCATGGCGTTCGCTGGCACCATTGTTACCATGCAGTACAACGGGGCTGGTGGTAATTCTTACAATGGGGTTCCGTCTTACCCCTACAACGTCAGCGTAAACAACACCCCCGAATCTCTGATGTGCATCAGCTACAATGAGCACGTCACTGGGGGCGAAACTTGGCAAGCAACCGAAATGACTATCCCCCAGTTTGGCCTCCCGAGTTTCCTCTCGCTCTTTAAAGCCCAAGAGGTTGCTTACCTCTATCTTCAGGCAAAGGCCGACGGTGGATCAAATCCCGCAATTAATGCCGAGGCCTGGTGGGTAATGGAAGGGCAACCAAGTCCAGAGCCCGATCATGCTGCATTGGCTGGTTTTGCATTTGCTATTGGTAACACGTATCCAACCGTTCGTGTATATGTGCCGACCAGCGACGAGACTGGCTGGACGGATGGCAAACCCCAAATCTTCCTCGGCTCAACACCTGAACCGAGCACGTTACTGACCTTAGGCTCTGGCCTTATTGGATTGGCTGGACTGGCGCGGAAGCGGCTGTTCAGTTAAGTAACTCTGGGGGAGGTACGGGTATCCGCGATCTCCCCTCACTTAGTTGAAAGGAAAGGAACCAAATGAAACATGTACTTGTAGCATTCATTCTTTGTCTGCTTTTGGCTGCACCAGCCATGGCAGGTGTCACCGTGGGACTGCCGGCAGATGGGGGAACAGGCAACTGCTTCCCGTTCGGCTGTGCCTACACTTGGAAGTGAGTACCAGCAGGTTTATAACAGCGGTCAATTCAGCGGCACAATGACCATCACAAGTCTGGAG
>CAVRMO010000002.1:0-283313 GCA_963722405.1 uncultured Acidobacteriaceae bacterium | reverse complement strand
AATTCGAGCGATCGCTCATCCAAGAGCGAGTTCGGGCGGGGGCTTCGCAATGCTCGAGCCAAAAGGAAGCCTTGGAAGGCCGAGCGCACAGGTTGACGCTTCTCGTGTAGCTGAGTTTGCAACAAATTCACTTGCTTGGAACAGTTCGATGACAAGTGCCAAGCCCGGACTTGGTGGTATTACCTATAGGAATCTGCGGAACTGTCCACGAACATTTGTGGGCCGTCGGTAATTCCACCAGAACCGCCAGGACGACACGGATTCTGGTTGCCTTCAGCCGTCCTTCGGAGGTCGCCATGATTTGGGGAGCCGCGTTTGCGCCGCTCGCAGCTCGCGTAACAGCATTACTTGCCACGACAAGAAAGTCCAGAAGTTTTTTGATGGTAGCGGCGCTTTGGCTGTGTGCCTCCGGGTCGTTACTCTGCTCAAACCTTCACCACACTGCACCTGTTCGGCTCGGGCGGCCCTCCCACTGCGGGCCTGGTCGAAGGCACCGACGGAAACTTATACGGGACGACGTATGGGTACTCCGGCAAACAGAATGGGATGATCTACAAAATCACCCCAAGCGGCACGTTGACGACTCTGCACTCGGGTGGCGCATTCGCGGCGGGGCTGATCTCTGGGGACCGACGGGAACTTCTACGGGACGAGCCTTGCGGGTGGAACCCTCGGCCATGGCTGGATCTTCAAAATCACTCCAAGTGGTACGCTAACGACTCTGCATAATTTCGGCCCACTCCCGAGTGGCACCTACCCCGATGCCGCGCTCGTCCAAGCCAGCGACGGGAACTTTTACGGGACGACTAAGGAGGGCGGGACCCACTCCTGCCTCTATGGCGGCACCAACTTTGGCTGCGGGACGCTCTTCAAAATCACCCCCAGCGGCACCCTGACGACGCTGTACAACTTTTGTTCCCAAAGCGGTTGCGCGGACGGCCAGGAGCCCGGAGCGCTGGTCCAGGGCAGCGATGGGAACCTATACGGAACAACGTCAGCGGGCGGGAACCCCGCATGTAGCGTAATGGTGGCTGCGGGACGATCTTCAAAATCACGACAACCGGCACGCTGACCACGCTGCACAGCTTTGACTTGACGGACGGCAGTAATCCGGCGCAGGGCTGGTCCAGGCCACCGACGGAAATTTCTACGGGACGACCTACTCTGGCGGGGCTAGCAACAGTAACTGCACGACTGGCACGTGTGGCACGGTCTTCAAAATCACCCCTAGCAGGCGCGCTGACCACGCTGCACATCTTCGACTACACGGACGGCGCCAATCCTAGCGCAGCGCTGATCCAAGCCAGCGATGGAAACTTCTACGGGACAACGGGAGGGGGCGGGAATTGCACCAACTTCGCCGGTGGCTGTGGGACGTCTTCAAAATCACGCCAACCGGCACGCTGACGACGCTGCACAGCTTCGACAGGGCGGATGGCGCTCTCCCAACACACTGGTCCAGCACACCAATGGAACCTTCTACGGGACGACCGTTCGTGGGGGCGCAAATGTCTACCATGCATGCGGAGGCTGGTGTGGCACGATTTCAGCCTGTCTGTCGGTCTGGGCCCATTTGTGGAAATCGAGCCTGCGTCCGGCAGCGTGGGCCCGTGAATACTCTGAGGAACAATCGGTACAATTTGCCACCCGCCGCATGCCGAACTCATGGAAGTACCAATCAGACGGCGCCTGGGCCGAGTCGTGTCGAACTCGGCCTCTACGGGCGCGCCACCCCTAGGCGGAATGGCCTGCAAGTAACGGTCGTCGACGAGACAAGTTAGGGAGAACTATATGAACAACCTTAAGGACGAATTGAGTGGGAAAGCTCAGTCGGTTTGTATTTTGGTTTGTATGGCAGTTACATTGATGGCGTCGATGTCCGCACAGACCGGCGCCTGGACTTCACCCGTAGTGCTCAGTACCGGCGGTAAGGGCTGGGAGGCAGCCGCAGCTATAGATGGGGCTGGCAACTCGTTGGCTCTCTGGGATGAGCGCACAACCCAAGACCAGCTCTGGTCACGCTCGACGCGAGCACAGGCAGTTGGGGGGCCGTAACGAAGGTCTCCCCGGCATTGCAGACAACGTCTGTTTTTCCGGCCGTGCGGATCAGCACCGCAGGATTTGCGACAGCAGTATGGAGCGACAAAACGGCGTGTGGACAGCCGATCGCCCGCCTGCTTCGAACTGGAATCCTCCTCAGCTTCTGATCCCCGGCGCGTCAAATCCGATTTTTGTAATGAATTCGCTAGGCGATGCCGCGATAGCCTGGACTGTGGGCGGTGGGACGAGGAGCACCAGCGGCTCGGTAATGGTTGTACGGCGGCCTGCCGGATCAGCCTGGATGGCGCAACAGACAGTAACCAGCGGCGTGGATCTTTCCGCCGATCATGCCGGAATCGGCAGGAATGGCGCGGTGATTGTAACTTGGGAAACCTTCACTGCAGTTTGCCACTCGATATGGTTGCTCGCCGAGCAGCTACGTTCTGCATGCCGCTCGGCAAAATACGGGTACCAGTTCCTGGGTGGACTCGGGCCCGCTGACGGGGCCCGACTTATCGCGCATGCCGCGCGAGTGGCAATGGATTCCACCGGGGGATCGATACTTGTGGCATTCAGCAGCTTCCGGCGTATATATTTCTGCCACCCAGGGCAGCTCCGGTGGCGCGTGGAGCCCGTTCAACACCGTCGTAAATCCTCAGGGTTCGACGATTATTAGCGATCTGGCGAGTGACGATGCGGGGCAGGTAACTCTGGTCTACGAGTTCATCAGTTACCCAACGTCGCAGGCGCTTGCGGTCAGCGGAACCATTCGCAGCAATACGTGGTCGTCGCCTGTAGTTCTGTCCGGCAGCGACGCGAGTGTCGGCCAGGTGTATTTCGCTCTCGCTCCGAGTGGAACGTCGCTGGCCGTTTGGTTGTCGAGCAGCGGGACTCCCGTGATTCACGCCGCCATAAGAAACACCGCTACTGGGGGCTTGGGGCAGTCCCGTGGCTATCTATGGACCGGGCAGCGGTATCGGGCCGGAACCCGCCGCGGTGGACTCCTCGGGAAATGCTATCGTCGATCTATTCCGGCTACGACACCGCCAGTGTGCACACGGAGTACGCCACGAACTATCTGCCTTAGCGGCGACCCGGGACGGCGCGCCCCCGCGATACGGGCGCGCCGTTCGGTTCGCCGTCAACGTTACCGTCCTTCTACGACCGGCCGGTGGAGGCACTAGTTCCGTTTGGAAGTCAGCACGGATGGAGGTTGAGGGCCGGAGAACTCCCCGTCGCTGCACTCAATCCACTTGTCTGGGTGCACGCCGTTCCTTTGCTTGCAAATCGCATCCACGGCACACGTAGAACATTCTCTTTTCGCCCCAATGTGCAGTTGCATAGCATCCCGGTAATGGATCTTCATCAAACTTGTCGATAACAGCAAACAGGTTCTTGGGGGCTTCTATACTTTGCGCGTAGCGCGACTCGAGAGCAAACCAATAGCGCGTCTCTCGGAATCCGCTTGGATGGCGGGCAAGCCAGAAGCTAGGCGAAAGCCGGAATGTGACTGCATTGGTGCTTCGGCGTGCCGGCAAGCCGTGAAGTCCCCCAGAACCCTGTTTCGGGGAAGTCACTTGAGCGAGAAGTCGCCAAAACCGTCGAGGTGGTCCGTGAATACGACGTTCGGGGAGATCAGAGCGCCAGCAACATTCAGCAGCACACTTCCTCGAACAGGACTTCTGGCCCGCGTCGTTGAGAGTCCGTCCCGAGGGCCTAGCTTCCGTTTGCCTTTCATTCGTCCCGACTGAGGAATGGCACCAGGGCGCTCGACGTCATTAGGTGTGAGGTGTCGACTTCGCAACGCCTACGTGTGCCGATCGGTTGGGGAACCCTTTTTTTTTTTTTTTTTTTTTTTTTTTTTTTTTTTTTTTTTTTTTTTTTTTTTTTTTTTTTTTTTTTTTTTTTTTTTTTTTTAAAAACCTCGTCATCGCCGCGAACCCAAATGGATACTCGCGGGTAACCGACCGGCTACTGTCGTGTACCACAACTAAAAACACCACTGAGTACCTCCGAAGATTAAGTTGTTGCAAACGAGCAGAATGGTCCCAGCAAGCAAGCTCAGACTGGTCTGGCACTACGCTTGCTCAATCTCACGCGTGGCACAGCAAAAAAGTACTTAAGCGCCACAGGTCATCTCTCATACCAACGGCATACCTGAATAACCTCGAGCAGGTTTGGTCCTGGCGAATCAGGCGAGATTGCGATTCATCAAGGAGGGAACCGTCATGAGACCCAGGTGTTTTTTACGACCAATCTTGCGAACTGCCTCAGTACTGTCTCTGCTGTTGTTGCTTGCGACCTGGTCTACAGCGAAGCAGGGCGAGGACATCACCACCACAATCACCGGTACGGAGCGTGTCGAATCCGACGGCAATGCGCACGTCGAAGCCTCGATTACCTTCAACCCGCCGCGCGGCTACGACCGGATGAGGGCGGCTCTATCCCAACCTCTACGTTCCGTTTCGTGACTTAGGGAACTCACGCTCCAGTTACGAGATCAACCACGGCTCGCTCAAGTGCGTCCCCGATGATGGACAGAGATCGATCAGCTTGAGTGCGGAACTACTGGGTGCTGCTGTATCGAGAGGCAACCGATGGCAGATCAGCCTCGCTCCAAATGAACAACTTTCGTCACAGGAGTCCACCCACGTTTCGACCATTACTCAGAGCAGCGGTTCTTCCAAGATCATCAGCATTAACAACTACAGCTTGCCGGCCAAAGCCCAGAACATACGCTTCGACCCGGAGAACCACCTGATCACCTACATCCTGCCGAAGCCAGTGGCGGTACCTAGTGAACCGGAGGTGGAAGTTGCAGTCCGCTACAAGGAAAGGCTGATGTAAGCGGTGTACAAAATCTATGCCGACCAGCAAGCCCATGACGGGGCATACTGGGTGGCCAAGACCGTCTTCACCAACACCGGGAAGACGCCTGTTTTTCGACCTGAAGATCACCTACCGCCTTGGTGACTATACCGACGCCAGCGTGCCTGAGCCATATTCGCTGGTTCCGGCCGGCGGGAGTGCCGTTGATACCTACTACCCAATCATCAAGGCAAAAGTGGCGGAGTTGAGGCGACGACTCCATTGCAGCTTTATGTGCGTTATGAATACCGCGACGGCGCCGGAAAAGCCTATTCGGGCGAACTGACGAAACGGTGGACATGCTCGGCATCAACCAGTTCGAATTTTCCAATCTGAATGACGCCGATCGCACCGACAGTTGGTTCGACCATTTCAACAATGCTCCGCTGCTGTCGGCGTTCGTGACCCGACTGGATGATCCGGTCAAACAGTTTGCAGGATATGTCAGCCATGCCGCCGGCGGAGTAGCCGCCGCCTCGGATGACAAGTCAGCGGTAGTGTGGTTGCAGAAAGCCTACGAGATGGAATTACTAAACGACATCGTGTACTCCACGCCGTCTGACTTCCTCACTCCCGACAGGTCCAATGGACAGGACATCAAGTATCCGAGGGACGTGTTTCGCGACAGAACGGGTACCTGCGTCGACCTGGCGATTACTTACGCAGCGCTTGCCGGAGCGGTTGGTCTGAAATCCAACTTGATGGTAGTTAGTGGACATACTTTCCCGGTGATTCGCCTACCCAGCGGTAAGCTCCTGGCAGTTGAGAGTACCGGTTTGGGAGGCGGTAACCAGAGGATGATGTTCGACAAGGCCGTCGAGTACGGCATGAAGGAGTTTCAGGATTACTTGAATCAGGGCGTGTTTTACTTCGTGAATGTCGAGGAGGAATGGAGTACGGACCGCGTGCCCAACCCCGAACTCGCGCAACTCGGAACCGACTTTCTCGCGAAGAGCGGTATTCGACCGGTGGATGAATTAGTCGCCAATGCCGGGGCGGGTTCGGGAGGCGGACGTCCGGTCGCAGGAAACGGGATCGGACTTGCAGGAAGCGCAGGGGCGTCGAGGGCACCAGCCAGGACTTACCTGGTAGTTCACGACCACGGCGTCGGCACGCTGGCCTATTTCTGTGTGGGTGTCCTCTATGTTTCAAGCGATGGCATTGCCTACCAGGCCAGTAAGGCAAATGACGGCCGTATGGATCGGTTTCAGATCAGGAAGGAGGACATTCAAGAAGCCCGGAAGAATAAATTGCCGATGGGGCAGAATGGCTACTTCCTGGAAGGTTTTCATGTCCGCCTCCGGAACGGCGTTAACTATAACTTCTCGCATATTGATGAGCAGGGTCGAGCGCTGAGCTCTAATGACATCTTGATGGACTTGATGCCCTGAGCTTCGAGGTTGTCTGATCTTCGGGCGGTAATTCACACGGAGAGATAGCAGCTTCCTACTGGGGCCGTCGAGCCTGCCAGCGGAAGGAGCAGGCGTTGAATGAGCCTGCGCAGGTCCCCAGCATCTTCGACGTGTCCCATGAATAACCGCACCTTCGGATCAGCGACCTTGGCGTTGGGAGAGTCTTCTGCGAAGATGCCCTCCCCCCACAACCGCTGAAGCGTCTGTTCCAGAAAAGCGCGATCGGTGGTTGAGTCGGCCACGAATACAACCCGCCGCAGATCGACAGATTTCAGAATCTGATCCAACTCGTAGACGCAACCTTGGTTGCTGGGGGAGAAGTTGCGAAGGTCCATTAAAACCACCGAACTGTGCCGTGCGAGCTCACGCATTGTCATCTGCCAGGAGTCCGGGTGGCAGAAGAATTGATTGACGCGGTAGCGCCCATCCGGATCCGGCATGAGATCGATTGCGGCCACTCGTTTGGCCAGGTCTGTCCCATCACTGACAAATCCGCGCGATATCTTGCCGCCGATGAACTCGAGAAATTCATGCGGCTGAATCGTGCTCTTGATCAAATCGGGGCCGGCAATCATGACGATACTTCCCGCCCGGCGCCACCACTTGGTCAGCGAGTCGAACAATCTCTCGCTCTTTGCTCCCAGAGAGAACACCCGCAGCACCAACAGCACCGGCGCCGTATCGGTGTCGGTGCGACGGGATTTCAGATAACGGAAGCCAATCCACTTCAGCGCCTTGTATGCCAGGAAGGACACCGCTCCGGTGAAAACGTACTTTCCCCGCGGGTCCAATCCGATGCTCTGTTCGACAGCGAAGATGAAATAGAGCGCGTCGAGCATGACCGACTGGTCACTCAGCCGCTTTCTGCGGTAAAGATGACCCATGTAGCGCAATAGCCACCAGGCAGGAAGGGCGCAGCAAAGTAAGCCGAGAACGTACACCGCGTAGAAGATCGCTGTGCCACCCAGCCCGACCGCAACGCCGATCTTGATCGCCCATGACATGCCGCGCTCGTTGCCGAATGCGATAAAGGGTGCAAGCGTCATCCCAGTCACAACCACCACGATGAAGGAGAAGACGATGGGGCCCACCGCTCTAAGCTTGCGCAGCAGTAACGCTGCAATCAGAACTGTCGGTAGTCCATTCGTGACCACCCAAAGCAGCGCCACTTGTCCGGCCGTGAGTTTCGGGCTGATCGCCAGCTCATACAGGCTGAACGCCGCGATCCCCGCGAACAGCATCAGCTGAATCTTCAGGCCTTCGGTTCGGCTGGTTGCGGCCAGCAGCAATATTGCTAGTGCGGTTGGCCAATAGTAGATGCCTGTCAACTCGATCATCCGCCGCCATGCCAGCAGGTTTCCGTCAATCTGCATCGACCACGCCAGGGCGAACGGCAATGCGAACCCAACTCCGGCGATGGAGTACACCGCGATCGCCTGCCGCAATGAGTATTGGGCTTTGCGGAAGGCCTCACTTGACGTGTCATCTTTCGGATCGAAGACCTGAACCGTCAATCGGCTGGCCGCCCTGATTGATGGCGACTGCGGCGGAAGGCTCGATAGGACGGTTGCCCGGCGTGTGGTTTCGGTCATGCCGCGCCGCACCGAGCGACTATACAACCACAAAACAAATGCTGCCGTCGGCACTGTCAGCAGCGCACTGCAGATCAGGATGAACGCGGCGACCGCGGTCGCTTGCCCGTTGCCAAACATCGGGCACATTATGCGCCAGAAAAGCACTGCGAGAAACCAAAAAGCGTCGGGTACGGCCGAAGCAATGTCGTCTTCTCGAACCGCCATTCATCCTTCCACATTGGCCAGAAACCGGCTTCGATTGTGTCAAGAAGACGAGAAATCGTCATGCTGTACGAGAGATGGAGGTGGACCCTCCGGAGCCGCCTTGTAGGAGGAGGCTTCAAACTGCCATAAGCTGCTGTGGTCCAATGACCATGGTGGTGAACGTTATGGTTAAAAGGCGTGACGGTCTGATCACGTCAAGTAAGGATGGGAGAGATGAGTGCAAACGATCCGCTGACGAAGCATCGAAAGGTTTTTTAGACGACACCAAAACCGGGGTTTTCGAAGTGTCCTGGGAGAAGCATGGAGGATACCTACTTACTATTCATGCGGTGTCCGGTGTACAGGCGGCATGACTCTCATTCGGGCTTTCGTGCGGAACTTGAGAACCTGGCTGGCGATGCTAAGGGAAAAGGCGCAAGCGGAAGCCCCGCGAGGCCGAAAGTACAGAGGCGCCAGCCAGGGACGGACTGCTCCGTAGTAGTGAAGAAGCGGGGTAATGCCCGTGGAGCGAAGGGAGCAGGTCACCCGCGTCGCGATCAAACAGAGTCAACGGGGCAACCGGAGGAACTCCCTGGTCTCGACGGAAGGCGGCAGTCTTCAATGGGTGGCACAGAGCCGGATGAATCGAGAGATTCAAGTCCGGATCTGTGAGCGGCTCGGGGTGAAATTCCCCGGGCCGACTCGGCGGAACTTTGGGCTGGCTCGACATTTGACGGCAGCAAACTTCCCACAACGCGACTTCAGGGGAGTCAGTCAATTCCATCGGGATTTCGAAACCTCGGAGCCACCACACCCTTGAGTGACATTTTCATCAGTTGATCGCGATCCGACTGCGCCACCGCGGGTTGCACTGTAACAAATAGGGCGTTTCCCAAACGGAATTTAGTTCTAACGACCAAGCTCCGGCGAGGCCGCCGGAACGGTACGTGGCCTGTGATAATGATGTTCGAGGTTTCCGTAATCGGTCAATTGGCCGGTGCGGCGGCTATTGGCTGCAGCGGCTTGTTCTGCTCTTTTCCTCGCACAAAGTGATCCAGTGGGCCGAATAACGAGCAACACTCATCCAGAAAACGATCCCGCTCATATCGGCTGAGGCTGGCACGAGCGCTTCGCGTCGCTCTAGGTCCAGTTCGTAATCGTACTCGTGAGTCAAATCCAAAATGAACCCCTTGCCCTCCCCCCACAAATCCACTTCGAAGATCCCGTTGTAGCTGTCGTAGTGCGCGATCATCTTCATTGAGGGGGCACCCTTCATGTAGGGGCGCTGAACTGGAGCCCCGCGCGGATCAAGAAAGTCCACTGATGCCTGGTTTTCGCGCACTTTCTTGATGCGCAAGCGATACCCGGACGCGGACACCCAGGAGCCAACGAATCGTGCAATGCCGTAGCGCGTCATGATGCAGACAATAATTAGACTGACCCGCATGAGGTGCGGAGTTCCGGTTTCCTGCCCCGTAAATTACGCCCTAGGGTTTCTCGCCGAAGGCGTGTTAACCGTTTCATCCAAAGCTCCGCGGGCTCGCCGACCTTCGGCCAGAATTCCTGGCCACGAAAAAAACGAAACTCTCCAACTGGCGCGACACTGGGCGACGGAAATTATCCGGTTGGATTTCGCATGGAGTGAGCTCCAAAACCTCAGATACGCGAGCCGTTACCGTTTGGAACTTGAATCAATCCTGAACGGGTTGCGCCGGAGACGTTGTGCGACGCCGTTGGGAGAAGAAGCCGCCGCATGCACCACCCGCGAGTTTCAGCGCGTGGGCGACAATGTATGCGAAAGGTTCGGGCTGCGCGCGCGTCAAGGCAACGTAAATCAGCGCCGCGACTACTCCTACCAACGTCCCATGCAGAATGAAATGGGATTCGACCCGTCGACACACCCAGAGCGCTCCCAGGAAGCACGTGACGAAGGACCCTGGGGGAGCAGTGTAATGTAGGAAATTGTCGCCGAGACGCAAGCCGAGAGGAACAATCGCGAGAATCAGAGCTACTTCTGCGAGCAGCCCACCGACCACAATTCGTCCCCAGTGGATTCTTGTGCCTCTCATTTCCCCACTCCCGTGCCGCATGTAGAACGATCCGCGATTGTAGCAATTCACGATTCATCCAAGCCAGTTGAAACTGCATGTCAATCGGCGGTGACAGGGCTTTGCGTGAATTAGCGATACGTCGTCAAGACAAAGAAGACTTCCGGCAGGCCGATCACTGATAGTGGGTGATATGGTCGACAAGCAGGAAGTTAGCCAGAAAAACCGGCCTGGCAGGAACAAGCGGCTGGACTGGGCGGCGTGTGGGCGCGAGAACACGCGCGAGGCGATCTGGGACGCGCTCAAGCGCAAGGAAGCGTACGCCACCACCGGCGACCGACCGGTCGTGCGCGTGTTCGCGGGTTGGGACTTTGCGCCTGCAGACAACCATCGTCCTGACTTCGCCGCCAACGGCTACGCCCACGGAGTGCCTATGGGCGGCAACCTCCTCAAGGCTCCCGCCGGCAAGCAACCCGCTTCATGGTTCACGCAGTACGCGATCCGGAGGGCCCGAACCTCGACGCATCCAGATCATTAAGGGCTGGCTCGGCAAGGACGGCAAGACGCATGAGCGCATCTTCGACGTGGCGGTCTCCGGCGGGCGCAAGATAGGCCCGGATGGGCGCTGCAAGACGTCGGTCGGCAGCACCGTGGACGTGGCGAACACGAGCTACACCAACACCATTGGCGCCACGACGCTCTCGGCGTACTGGCACGACCCGGCGTTCGATGCCAGCGAAGGCGCCTTCCATTACATCCAGGTGATCCAAATCCCGTCACCGCGCGGGACGGCTTATGACCGGAAGCGCTTTGGTATCAAGATGGCTCCCGAGGTTCCAATGACAGTCACCGACCGCGCCTACACCTCGCCCATTTGGTACATGCCGGCGAAATGATGGCTATTTTCTGAAGTAATTCGTGCGAGAGCCGCTGCTGCTTGCATTTCCTCGTGCCGGCGGCTGCGCTGCTCGTCGACTGCAGTCTGGTGTCCAAGATAGTTGCTGAAATATCGCCAAGTCGTAAGTAATCTGAGCGACAGCCCATCGGCGAGTCCGCCTCCCAAAGACTGTCCCGAATGTATAGTCCGCCGTCGTACTGCAAGAGGTTTGATGTTGGGCAAGGGACAGTCCGCGTAAATGTATCCGGCCTCTATGTGGAGAATCGCTCTCCGGGCACACCTTTTTCTTTTCTTGTTCTTCTTCCGGCACAAAGCTCTTTTTAGATATCGCCTTGAGTTCCTCGAGCGTCCGCAGCGGCTGGCTTCGCTCTCCTAGTCGAGCATACGAGTATCCGAGAAGAGCGAGCGATTCGGCGCCGCCTCGGCTGAGGGCCAAAAAAGTAGAAAAGATCCAGAACAAAAAGAAAACAACCAACAAAAGAAGAAAGAAAAAGAAAGCACGTCGGTCCGTGGAAGGGCTGTTAGTGAGGCATCACTCGTTTCCACTGGCATCCGTCAGCGGCTGCCTAAAGATTGCCAGGACAATGCCGATTAATACAGAGAGTTGTTGAGGATGTGGGAGCAATGTGACCTATGGCAACGGAGAACTGTTGGGAATTCAAGAAATGCGGTCGACAAGCCGGCGGCTCTAAGGTCGGTGAACTCGGATTGTGCCCGGCGTCCACGGAAAAGCGATTGGACGGCAATAATCATGGCAACAACGCCGGCCGAACCTGTTGGTATCTTGCAGGCACGCTGTGCGGGGGGGCAGTACAAGGCACATTTGCCATCAAACTCCCGAATTGTAGGACATGTGAGTTCTACCAACTCGTGTCGCGACAGGAAGGCCGAGACCTGGCCAAAGGTGCCGAGGTCCTCGCTAGATTGAAATAGATTCGCACCGCTGCTTACCAGTTGCGGATCGGGCAGCAGTCGAAGCTTCTTCGCAGCGCGCACATAGAGGAGTTGCGCTAACGTGGCACTCCCGTCCTTCACTGCCATGTCCATTGCCTTACGACCTCCATGTCAGAGAGGACGTCGAAATAGCACCTGAACGATGGGACTGGACTTCAGGAGGCTTCGGTAGCGCCCGCTGGGACTTTCCTTCGCCCAAAGTCTCCAGCTTTGCTGGCCTCTCGCGCCACCAGAAGGCTACGGGCCTTGGAAAAGTGGTGAGTCCTAGTACTCCGCGGGCATATCTTCAACGACTCCTAAGTAGATAGAAGCTGTTATTGCTTCGAGGCACTGGATCGGACGGATCGCTTAGTGATTGCTCTCTTCGGCAATCGCGGAACAGGCTGAACGCCCGCCCAAAGCGTTGCGATCGTTTGCTCGATCACGAGAGTCTGGTCAGGCAAGTCAGGCACAACCCCTTGGATAACAAAGAGTGTGGCGAGGCCAAAGATCGTAAACCACCAGGTGTGGGCTATCACTGTGTCATCCCTATTTGGCAATCCTTCATCCTTGGCAACATCGAAAAAGAGCTGCACGAAACGTCCGAACAACGGCGCGCCCATGTCGTTGATGTATTGTCCAGCGCGGACGCCGTTTCGGTTCTCAGGCCCGAAGAAGACGTTACGGAACTGCTGTGGATGGGCAATGGTTCCGCAGGCTGGTTGTCCGCTACGAATTTCATGCTGAGAGCTTCCTCGGCACGGTTCGCCGTGGCTGTATGAAAATAGTGCTGCGAAAGCTCACGAGTAATTTGGAGGCAAGATTTGCAGCCACCGTTCCGATCCAAGCAGGAAGTCATCATCAACGCGCCCTTGGAAGCGGTGTGGTCGTTCACCATGGATCTCACGAAGATCCCGGAGTTCCATCCTCGCGTGGTCAAGGTTGACCTTCTTTCTGGCAAGACCCTCCGCGAGCCAGGCGCGTCCTATCAATGTCATCTTTCGGGCGGGAAGCACTGGTGCATTGAGAAGGACATCGAAATTATCCCGCTGCAGAAGATCGTCACTGTGCTGCCCGAGGACACCTTCGGTATCAGCAAGATTCTGAGCGATTACAGAGTAGAAACGACGTTCCACGCGCTCGGCCCTCGGTCAACCAAGGTGGAAATTAGCCACTGTTACTCGACGACAACCCTGAAAGCCAAGCTCCTCAACCTAATCGCAAAACGTAAGATCGCCCGCGACACTCAGGCAACATTGAATGCTGCCAAAGCCACAATCGAGGCTGCCTGCCTTTTGGGATAGTGGATTTATCAGACAGGTTCTAGTGATGGCGCTGGCGCGCTGCGTAGGCTGCAACCTTCAGACGATTCCCACATAGCTGCATGCTGCACCAGCGCCGCGTTCCTTTTTTGCTAGTGTCCTGGAAATGCAGCACGCATTGTCCACACTTGCGGACCCGATTTCGATCGGCATGGGCGAACAACGTTGCCGCGCTGTGCGCCAGTGGAGCAAACAGGTCTTCCGGTTGGCGCGGCGCGAACCACATCTCCGTCGAGGCGGCTGTCTCCACTTGCCTTTAGCCTGATAAGCATAGGATGGTCCGCCATCAGTTGATTTAGCTCGTCCACTAGTGGGGCGATGAAGCGACCCACCATTCTCCCAGGCGATGGACCCGTTTCGGAGCTTCTCGCGCAATTCTCGCAAGACCTCCACAGTCCGCCGTGCCCGGGCCGAATCTTCCCATTGTTCGCTGAAGACTTGCCCTCTGGCGAGGAGTGAGTAGCCCGGCTGCCTGAAACCAGCGCAAGAGCGCGCTGAAGTCGGGCAGCAACTCCATGGGTTCGCCGTCCTGGACAGGTCGCGTGTTTAGGAAATCCAGTGCCAGCTGATTGCCGACAAAGAGAAATCCGTCTCTCCAATCCGAATAGGTTTTGCTTTTGCCCGGGTCATATTTCAGCGCCCACTAAATTATAACACCGATTAATGTATCTTTTTATCGGTTAGTACATCTGATGCGTGTGTACGCGCAAGACGCTGGACGGCGCGCCGTCAGGCTGCCTTTCCAGAATTTACAAGGAGACACATTATGATCAGATATCAACATGCCACGGTCGACGGCAACAAGATCTTTTATCGCGAAGCCGGCCCGGCAACTGCCCCCACCATTCTCTTGTTGCATGGCTTTCCCGACGTCGTCGCACATGTTCCGCAACCTTATTCCGGCGCTGGCCGACCGTTACCACGTAGTCGCACCCGACCTTCCGGGCTTCGGTTTCTCGGATGCGCCCGACCGCAAACGGTTCCGCTACACGTTCGAGAACCTGGCCAAGGTCATCGACAACTTCACCCAGGCCATCGGCCTGGAGCGCTTCGCGATCTACGTTTTCGATTACGGCGCGCCGGTGGGACTCCGGCTGGCACTGGCACATCCGGAGCGGATCACCGCCATCATCTCGCAGAACGGCAACGCCTATGAGGAGGGCTTGAGCCAGGGATGGAACCCGATTCAGAAGTACTGGAGCGAGCCGACGGCGGAGAACCGCGCGGCGCTACGCGAGTTCCTCAAGCCGGAAGCGACCAAGTGGCAATACCTGCACGGTGTCGCCGACGCGACACTGCTGGCGCCGGAGACCTACGAGCTTGACTCCGCCTTGCTGGCCCGTCCCGGAAATGATGAGATCCAGCTTGACCTATTCCTGGACTATGCCAGCAACGTCGCGCTGTACCCGAAGTTCCAGGAATACTTCCGCACCAAGCGGCCGCCTCTGCTTGCCGTGTGGGGCAAGAACGATCCATTCTTTCTGCCGCCGGGAGCCGAGGCATTCAAGCACGACAACCCGAACAGCCGAAGTGCATTTCTACGACACCGGGCACTTTGCGCTGGAAACCCACTATCAGGAAATTGCGGAAGCGATACGCGATTTCCTCGGCCGCAAGCTGACCAGTCAGGCAAGTGCCGCCTAACCAGACTCAACTCCACCAGCGCCGTGGCGATTACTACTAGAAGACGAAGGAACGACAGTCACGCGCCGTACGCTCCGGATCGGTCCAGCAGGTGAGAGGTGCTAACAGCGGCTCCTCTCACCTTCGCCACCGATTGGTCGAACGCATCGGAGACTTCCTTGAACCAACGCGAGAAGCCCAGCTGGTACGACGATGACTGCAGAGATAATTTCAAACCAGTCGACGAGCGGCCTCTTCTCCACGATGTGGTTGTAATGACAAACGCGCGACCGTACCCCAATGCCGTACTGGGTATTAATCGTTGAATCGATTTGCGGGCATGGTACTTGGGTTCGTTTCTTTCGACAGCTGACGATGCAGCTGCCTGCAAGTATGTCGTCGGGTTGGAGCACACTTTCATGTGTGCACGGCGGTTGTCCGGACAGCTATCAAGTGCTGCTCCACCCAACGCCCCTGAGGAACACCTCGCAAGGCATGGCCTTTTTGCTCCGGCCCTTGCGGGAACGTTCCGGTGGGGACTACTGAGCCGGAGGCTTGGAACCGTCGGTCGCGCAGCCGCCCTTGCCCTTGCAGGAGTTCTTGCCCTTGCAGCCGTTGTCGCCCGCTTTACAGCCGCCCTTACCCTTACAGGAGTTTTGGCCCTTGCAGGCGTGTTTGTCTTTGTCGAACGAGGTCGCCAGCTGGCCCAGGTTTGAGCCACTGGAAAAAGCGTTGGCGGTGGGAGACGGCGCCTGCGCCACGGCCGTGTTGCCTGCCATGAATCCCGCGAGTGCAGCTCCCATCATGAGTGATTTCATCGATTTCGTCATAACTAGCATTTCTCCTCTGTGAATCAAAGCCGCGTCTTCGATAGCAACAGCGAGATGCTTCGAATCATGCGAGAAACGAGCGTCCGTGCAACGGGTCCTCTAGCGCCTGACTGAACGCCTTTTGTGTTCGTTCGCGTTCGCCGGCTTCCTGACCCCAGCCCTTAGTCGCCATAGAGCACGGACGATGAAGACCAACATTTCGCGCTTACCACGCAACGCTCGTCAATCCACCGTGCGATTCCGTCTTCGCCTGCGAGTAGTCCGCCGACGCATCTTTCACGACTGCGGGTACGCTCAATCCATCGCGCTGTGTTTTCCATTGAATTCAAGCCCACTGCCGTTTTCAAGCCGATCTTGTTCAGCCGATCGGAATGCCGTCACTCTGCGATATGAGTTAGAGGCTGGCCGCACCATCAAGATGGGCGGTGCGAAGCAGCCCTTCCTGTGACCGTGCAAAACAGGGAGCATGGTGGTTACTCTCGTAAGCAAATCAATACGTTGTCGCTTGCTTCCGATCACGGGAGGTGTAAATCTCGAGATGCGCCATATCCCCCGAAGAAAGATGGTGTTCATCGTCGAGTCTTAGGGAATTGGACTTGGTACGCCGTATTGCTGTTGACATATGTCCCTGACTTTTCTTGCGGTGAGAACAAGCCAGTTGGCAATGCGGGTTGGGTCGCTGTCTCAACCAAGAGAGCGACCCCACGATATTTTTGCGAAGCCGTTAACGGATGTTCCGAGGACGTGCAATCCAGATTCCTCGGACGGGCAGCCAGGCAGGCCGATCATCAGGTCGGAACAGGGCTCCAAAGAGTGGAGTCTGGGGTTAAACATCGTGGCAGATCAGCCGCACACAAACTCGTTTGCAGACGTACATAAGAAGATCAAGGTTTTCAAGGATCGCATTGCCGAAGCGAGCAGGGATGATGCTGAGGTTCGCGAAAGCAAATTGTTGCAGGAAGCTGCGGACATCCTCGACCATGACGCTACGTAGACGGCTCACCTGTGTTGCTAGTGATCATCTGTTTGAGCCAGTCCAATGATCGCGCCAACGACGACCGATGCACAGAAGGCCACCATTCGCTCCCTAAAGAAGGCTCTCGCCCTGCCTCGCTCTATGCAGACGCCTGAAGGCACGGACAAAGACGGCGTGGAGCATTTGCCGGCGATGGCGTTGGACCCTTTGGTAGCCAACCGGTAGCGCAAATCGACGAAACGCTGAGGGCAAGTTCACCTGCCTAGCGGCGCATTTCTAGGGCGGACGTATCGACATCATAATGCTTGTTCACGTGCGGGATGAGTAGGATAGTGGTGAGAGGATGGGCAGCATGAGCTACATTTCCACGAGATGGGCGATGTCAAGCTGAGGAAGTAGGGTGACGCATGACATTTATGGGCTGGAAATACGGGGTGGACGAATCGTCGGTGGTCTCAGATAACGGTCTCCGTTACCCATACGTTGAGTCCCCAGAAGGCGAGAGACTGTGGCTGGCCGACCTCGACCCTCGCCAAAGTGCTCTTGCCGAACGACTGGTAGAGGCTGCTAACCTTGGGGACAGGCGGTTGGGAGTCTCGGCGGCAAAGACTCGCACCAAGCGAAATCGGTAAACTCCTCACAAAGGCGGGATGGCTTCGGAAGGTTGGGCGGCGATGGGCGGTCGAGTATCGCTTCACGTGCAGGTAACGTCAGGCGATTGGCTTCAGAGCCTCGGCAACCTTCCACGCGGATGTGCCGATGTCCACGAGACACGGAGGGCGGAGAACGGTAATGTTCGACGAATGGCGAATAGCTGCGGGTTCCCGACGCGCCACCCCGCCGATGGCCGAAGAAATGGCCGTCAAAGAAGGAGTTTCACAATGGCACACCAGAGTTCTCGGAAAGCCTTCAGACCCAGGCGCACTCTGAAACAAGATGCGATGAGAAGGCCAATCGCCTAAGAATTGAGGCTGCTCCACCAGTTCGTTGATGGTCTGATGCTGATCACGGTGGAAACCACCCCACTGTCACCTATACCCCGTACGGACTCCGATCCAACTCTCACCTTCCCATAGCCGATCTTCTCACACCCACCTAGTTCCGCTTCTCTGACATCGTGTACCGCTGTCCCCAGCCATGCAGGAGAAGGCAGTTGATGGGCTGTTCGTTCTCTTGTGGACATTTTCAGCTCGGCCTATTTTTGAACTTCAAAGAAAGCGCGGAAATGGCGTGGATACGTCACCTCGAGATCCGACCACAAAAGCCCACGCAGCGGAGAGACGAAAGACTGCGCGTTGTCTGATCTCTGGCACAGTACGGTTTGAATGGCAAGCGGTGAATAGCCAGTGGCATGACGGCATCGCAATCATACGCGATATTGGAAAAGGCGGGATCTTCGTCGAGAGCGACTCAATCCCGCAAGTCGGCTCCCAACTCAAGCTAACCTCGATACTCCCCTCTGAATCAAAGCCCAACATATCTGTTCAGCTTGTGGCACGGGTTAGGTGCGCCATGCGCGACGGGAGGAATACCCAACAATTGGCTTCCGAGCGTCGGCGGTTTTCCATGTGGAGGTGCCGAAATCCACAAAGTGAAAGGGCAATGAAGGTCGCCATCGTCGTCCACAGAAATCAACGATAAGTAACACGCCAGAAAGGAATCTGTAATGAGAAAGCTCCTGATCATTCTCGCTATTCTAGCGTTCTCCAGTATGGCATTCGCTGGAACGCTCACGTTCAATTCAACCGGGCCGTACAACTATCTTGGAGAACCCAGCTATCCCTACCACATGACGTTGGATGGCCATCAAATCGATGCAATGTGCATCAACAACAACCTTTGGATCGCTCCGGGCGAGACATGGAATGTGGATATTCTTGATGTCACAACTCTGGCGGAAGAACAGGCTGCGTGGCTATTTCTCCGCGCTGGCGATGGATCGAACCCAGACTATCAGGGCGCGGTGTGGTACCTGTTCAACAGCGCAACGACATTAACTCCCGGTGCGACGGCACTTTTGGCTACCGCGCCGACAACATTTACGGTAGGGGAATTCGACAACGTGTATCTGTATGTCCCCACCAGCGACCGAACTGGGTGGACTAATGGGCAACCTCAGACCTTCCTCGGCTCAACACCAGAGCCGAGCACTCTGTTGACCCTTGGCTCTGGCATTCTCGGTTTGGCTGGATTGGCGCGGAGGCGTCTGTCGAGCTAGCCCTAACCCTTTGAGGGTTATATGAACAACCCCACTTTTACTTTTCGAAAGGATTACGATGAAAGTCATACTTCTTTTCTTGTGCGTTGTGTTGGTGGCTTCTCCGCTATTAGCCACTACCATCACTGTTAAGAGCGATGCCACAAATGTCGGAGCATCCGTGGCCTCAGCCACCGACCCCAGACTCGCTTCAGGCGACATCAGCGGCTTGGCATTTTCGGCAGTTGGGATTGATAACGAAGGCTCATTCACTGCCGTACCGCCGGGAGCACCATCTGGAACAATCGTGGTGCAGGTTCCGCCCGAGTGCGGTTATTACTGTGGACAGAGTGGATTTATCATGACGACATTTACGCTTCCATCCACATTTTCAGGTATCTCCATGACTGGCGCAGCGAACGTGGATGATGGAGGATATGCTTTCCTCAATGGCCATGTCATCAGTACTGTATTCTCTGAGTTCGGCAATACTGCTCTCGGCACCAACAACGGATCGTACTTCGTGTCGGGCGTGAATACACTAGTGATATCGGATAGCAATAGCGGCGGTGGTCCGAGCGCGGTTGCTTTCTATGCGGACATCACATACTCAGCGGCGGCAACCCCTGAACCAAGCACGATGCTGACGTTGGCTTCGGGCGTTCTCGGTTTGGCTGGACTAGCTCGGAAGCGTCTGTTTAGCTAGGCGGAAAGATGCGGTGACCATTGGAAGAGGGCGCTGCAATCGCCCGTAAACGGGCTGCTGACAACCATCAGCAGCCTGTTCTTTTAGAATGGAACCCCGACGTAACCGCTCTTACCTTCACTTCTAGAAAAAGGGGTTCGCAATCTATATTTTCTTGACCGCAAAATCATGACAAGACAGACGTCTTGAATCAGCGACTTAGCGGCTGTTTTGGCCTTGCAAATCTTCACCCCTGTTGATCAGCGACATTTATGGGATCGGCGTCCAGTGTTTATCCACAACGATATGCACCGCTGTTCGTAAAATAAGTGACGAACGTCACGGGGACGCTTTATGAATTCTACTGACGGGGTGGTTACGCGTCTCCGCTTGGGCGGCGTAGAATCTGCGCTATGACCGCCATTCGCATGCTGCGCTGTTGGGTCGTAGGTTGCAAGACCGCGGATTGCGGAGTTCTGGTGCTGGCCGTTATTGGCGACAATGATCCTTCGAAGATTCACTTTTTGAAACGATGCAGAGATTTCAGGGAGATGTGCGAGAGCTGTCGAACCAAGCATGTTTACACCCGGGCTGATGTGCGCGAAGAGAATGTTGCTCGCCGGGAAACTCTTACCCCAGCCGAGCTTTTCAGGAAGCTACTCAACCCTAAATATCCATCCGCCATATCTTTATCTGGACCAGAACTCAAAACTGGTTGCCGATACTATTTGCCCAAACCTTGCAGCGCGGGCATGTCATGGACCAGTCGGGGCCGAATCGTGAATCTCAGCAATGTGCTGCTGGATACACCAGGGACGAGTCTTTGGGGCAGAACCCGCGCATTCTCAAGTCAGGCCGCCAAACCCAGGCGCTTTATGAACAGATGTGGAACACTATACGGTCAGGGCGGCCCTGGCAAGGAAGGGTCGCCAACCGACGCAAGGACGGGACTTTCTACGAGGACGAGATGCGGATCGCTCCCGTTCGGGCCCCGGACGGGATAATTGTCAGCTACATCACGATCAAGCGGGACATCCGTAAGCGTTTAAATCCGCATCCCATCCTAGCCGAGCATCAACCGTACGTGAGGTCAGTGCTCTGTCCGACCTCGATAATGTAACCGTCAGGATCGCGGATGTAGCAGCGAATCTCGCCGTACTTAGGTATTGGCTTCGTGATGAACTCGGCTCCTCGACTTTTCCACAATTCATAGCACGCTTGAATATCCGCGACGCGGAAATTCATAAAGCTGTTGATGTGATTCGGGTCGGGAACACTGAGCGTTACCGTCGGCTTATCCGGGGTCGGCCCGCCCCCAACGTTCAGAATCATCCAGATGTTCGCGAGCTGAAGGTACCCGGGCGCGTTGCCGTCACCCAGGCTCAGAATGCGAGCGCCGAAGACCTTTTCGTAGTAGCGAGCCGATCGCTCGATGTCGGCGACGGTGAGAAACTGCGCGATGCTGATCCCCTCGCGCGGGGGCATCTCATAGCTCTTCTGTTCGATTTGTACGCTGTTCATTGACGACTCCAATTCCGATACAGTTCTCGTTGTAGATTCGGTCTCCCGGGTCTTCGTCCGGTTAGCTCGGGATTTGGCCCAGGTAGTATCCGAGCCGATTTTCGACATCCCCCGGCTTGTGGAAGCCGCGCGCCATCAGCGCCTTGATCCCATCCTGAGCGGCGGGTCGCCCCAGCGACGCAATGCAGGCATCCCACCCGGCGCCGAGTTCGACGTCCGGCGGCAGGCTGGTGTTGACGAGGCGCTTGGTGTTGGCGATCGCCCATTTGTCGAACTTGGCGATCCGGGTCGCGAGGGCTTCTACGAAGGCGTCGAGTTCGGCGTCAGGCAGGGCACGATTCACATAGCCGTAGGCCTCGGCCTGCTCACCCCTGATGTCTTCCGAGCTCAAGAGCACTTCGAGGGCGCGGTTTCGGCCGATGAGTTGGGGCAGCCGGGCCATGGGACCGCCACCGGCGACCATGCCTACGCCCACCTCCCATTGCGAGAGAATGGCTTTTTCGCGGCTGGCAAAACTCATGTCACAGGCCAGAGTGATCTCGCTGCCGTTGCCCGTTGCCCGGCCGCGGATGAGGGCGATGGAGACGACTGGTACGCGGGTCAGACGCACGAGAAAGTCCGGCCAAGGTGGCAGGCCTGTCGGACCAGCCGGCAGTGCGGTCAGGTCTTCCAGCTTGGCCGTGAAATCGGAGTGATTCAGGAAGTAGTCGTCGACCGCACTGTCGAAGACCACGACTCTGACATCCTCGTCGGCCTCCAGTGCGTTGATGACTTCCTGGAACTCCCGGACCATTTCCGGGCCCATAACGTTGATCGGCGGGTTGTCGAATGTGACACGCCAGTAGGCAGGTGACCGCCGGGTCAGGCGAATCTGTGCGGTTTTCGCAGGTGCATTCATTTGTGCGAGGTTGGTAGGTGCGTTCATCGTTGTCAAGGAATTCTCCTCCGTATGTATTAGTCGTATTTGTTAGTCCCAGAAACCGGTTGATGGAAGCCGACAATGTTTAATCAAGACAATTGGACGACGGTTTCGCCCGTGGGTTCGTATCAACCGCAGTCGCAAAGTCGATCTGCGGGGACCGAGAATTTAGTCAACTGTCAGGCCGCGATGCTCAGCACGATCTTGCCGCGCTTGTGCGGCAGACCTGCAAGCATCTCGTGGGCAACTTGCGCTTTTTCCAGCGGAAGCACAGTCCCTACGTCCGTAATTAGTTTTCGGCTATCGAACAGTTCTGTTATTTTGTTCAGCCGCGATGTCGTCACGTCCACATAAAAGAACACCGCTCGAACGCCATAACGTTTTTGTTCCGTGTCGGGAACGGGTGACACGACAGAGACGAGAATCCCACCTGGCTTCAGTACTTGCAGAGACCGCTGCTGCGTATCTCCTCCAACTGTATCCAGCACAACATCCATTCCACTCAACAACTCTTCGAATCGCTGTGTTTGAAAGTCCACAACTCTTTCGGCACCCAGGCTTCGGACGTATTGCAAATCGGCGGAGGCGGCGGTAGCGGTTACATGAAGACCAGCTTGGCTGGCCAGTTGTATGGCATAAGCGCCAACATTGCCTGCAGCCCCGTGGATTAGTATGGTCTGCCCGGTGGTTACGTGGGCATAGTCGAAGAGCATTTGCCACGCGGTGACAGCTACAATTGGCGCCGAGGCTGCCTCGATGAAGTCCAGAGTCCGTGGTTTTTGCGACATCATTTTGGCCGAAGCCACGGCATAGTCTGCGTATGCTCCGGTGAATTGATCGTTCGTTGCCCCGTAGACTCCGTCGCCCGTCTTGAACCCCGAAATTTCCGCCCCGATTTGTTCGACGATTCCCGATAGCTCGGAGCCGAGAATGAGAGGCAAGGATTGGTGGAGCCCACTCTTGCCCTCACGGACGAGCGCGTCCCAGGGGCCCACTCCTGCCGCCTTCACGCGAACCAACAGTTGCCCGGCGGCGGCTTCGGGACGAGGCAACTCATCGTTTTCGATCACGCTCGGCGGACCAAATCGTAGAACTCGTGCTGCTTTCATCTGTCTTCCTCGTTAAATCGGTGGCTTCAAATTCTCAGCTTGGCCTACATGATCGATCTGAACGGAGGGCCCTGACCCGGCGGTCGCCCGCCTATTACTTGTTCGTCGACGGAGTCGGTTAACGACTGCCGCGCCTGCCTCGCTGACGATCTCGTCCTGGGAATCCGTGCCTCCCGAACAACCGATTGCGCCGATAATCACCCCCTGGTCGATCAGCGGAATGCCACCTCGAGACGCAATGACTCCATCGAACGCGAGCAGGTAGTTGAGATGCATGAGGTTGACGCCGTCTTCGAATGCCTTGGTTGGGCGCCGGAAGGTCGCGGCTGCGCGTGCCTTGTGCTCGGCAATCTGAATTGAGGTAAGCATCGCGCCGTCCATTCGTTGGAAGGCAACTAAGTTTCCACCGGAATCGGCGACTGCTATGTTCATCTTCCAATTCCGCTTCTTTGCCTCGGCCATGGCCGCGTGAATCACCGCCTCGGCCCGGTCGAGTGATATCGGGAGTCCATAGGGCACATCGAATGGCATTTGGTCTGGGACAACATCGAGAGGATTGGACGTGGGCCGCGCTTCAATGACCACTGCGGCTTTGTTGCTTGACATACATACCCTCCGAAGGGCCAGAGGTTATTTTGGAAGAATTGTCCGAGGTCCGCGTTATTCATTCGAGCGAGGAAGGCGGCGCGTAGCTTCAGAACATTGTTGGCGTTCCCACGTTGGACTGCTCCGAGTGCTACTGCTGATGGGTAGGCAATCCCCGGTCTTGCCTTCCTGCAGGACCTGCCCGCTGGCATCCTTGACGCAGTAGCTGATCGTTTTGTTGTGAACATCCAGGCCGATGTAATACATACTCCCATGAGGAGCCTCCGTGATTGTTCTCTGAATCAACGTTCTCGTTGAGTTCCGCTCTTTGTACACCCGTGCTCCTCACTCGACTTAACATTCAAACTATACGACCGAGTGGATTCCGCCGCGAAATGCGTCCAACGGCGTTCCTAGACCCTAGGCTAGAGACGATCTACTAGTGCAGGGCTGCCAGCATCCCTTGCTTATGTCTGATTTGCCGGAAGGCTCTACCACTGTCTTTCACTGCCCTGTGCCACTGCTAAGGAGTGCCTTTGCCTGTTGGTGCTGCTGTTCGCTTTCTGCTTCACCTCGCTCACCGATGACCTCAAGCACATTCATCAATGGCAGAGCCTTTGTCTGTGCCAAAGTATCGCTTGACTGGAGTCCCTGACAGGTGAGCCGCTGCCGAAAAAGGCGAGTGTGCGGATGCCAGTAAATCTATACACTAGTAGTGAACAGCGTCCTGCTAATGTTGTCATTGTCATTAATAGGCTGCGCCAAGGCCGAGTTGCAGGTTTTCAGGGTAAAAATGCGGCTTTCGACGGCATGGCGACAGCGCTGGGGATTGGCTTCGGGGTGTTTGAATGTAATCGGCTGTTGCGCGTATGCGAACAGACGGCGCAAACTTGTGATAAGCCTGATGTCGATAGTTATGCTGGTTTGAATTGGAGAGCCGTACCCAATCCGCCATTCGCTCTGGCGTTGCTGAGGAATACGCCACAGTCAACAGGCAAAATAAAGCCGGGGACGATTGCCCCCGCTTAATAGACTAGAAACCAAACCAACTACAGGTTGAACTTGCGGCGAGCGATGCCGGCGATGCCAGCAGGCCAGATCCGAACATCACCAGCGTACCTGGTTCGGGCGTGGTGGTGCCGGAAAAGGTTGTGACCAGCCCACCAAGGTTGGCGCCAAAGCAGCCCACGTTGGTGAGGCAGTACGCGCGATCCGTGTTTGCGCCTGTGTAGTCAGCCTCGTTGTAACCGTTGCCCGATCCGTTGGGGACGTTGTCCTGGTTGTTGACGACGATCTCCAGGATCAGGTCGCCACCCCCGGATTGTAGGTGAAGGGGCCGAATCCCGAGAGGGTAAGCACGGCGCCATAGTTAACGCCGCCCGCAGGTACCGTCGCTGTACCAATAAAGCTGGGTGCGCCAGCATAGTTGCTAGCGAGATTGCTGGTAAGCCCAAGGCCAACGGCCGAATAACCCCAGTAGAAGCTGTAGCTCCGCCCAGGATCGTGTCGTTGTCCTCCGAATGCCGAGCGTAGTACCAGCTGATACTGCTGACCGTGATGGGCCCACCGAAGGCAGCCGAGTTGTAGGCCTGCTGGTAGTCAATGGACTGGCCGACGTTTGTGCCTGAGTCGTTGCACATGAACGGATAGCAGTTGCCGCTATCGTAGTTGCCCACGGTGACGCTGCTGCCATGAAGCATAAGCGTCATCGACAGCAGGGCGAACAGGGTGAGCAATTTCAAAGTGGTTTTCATACATCCTCCCAAGGGAAATCGCACCGGTTGACTTGTAAGGCTGGTTGGCTGCACGACTGGTAAATCCTGCGGCCCAAAACGGAAGGCCGCAGTGCGCACAGTCGTAGTAGCAATTGTGGTTCCACTCTAAGTAGTACTATCGTTAGTATTTTCAATAACTTGGATGGTTGCTGGCGGCTCCGTGTGCAACACTTTGCAGAACTAGGCCCACGATTTCCCACATTGAGTCGACACATGGCTTGTTTTTTCCTATATGGCACTTAAGGCGATTCGTCGTTGCGGCCTATTTCCGTGGGCAGGGCAATCCAAGACATACCGGCTGGGGCGAGCGTGACCGCTTAGCGGAAGTTCGATCTTGGTGTACTGAAAACCAGCTATTTCCCGGCATGGGGATAACGTCGATTTCCACCAGCACGTCCTTGGGAGAGCCGGGCGACCCCAACGGTGAAGCCTACCGGCGGTTTGGCCGAGAAGTGGCGGCCGTAAGCCTCGTTCATCGCGGCGAAGGCGTTCATGCTTTCCAAAAAGACAGTGGTCTTGACCCATTGCGCTAGTACTACTGTGTTATAAAAATGGAGTCCCACAAAAAGGACAACCCGTTAGTTGCCGAAGCAGAATTCGGGCGATGATCTGGCGCAGCGTTGCGATGGACCAGGGATTATGCCGCTCCGCGCGCACGGGGCGAACCCCGCGGCCGGAAATGCGGCGGGATTTCGGGGACGGATAATTCCACTTGACCGGCGCGGGCGGAGGGGGAAAAACGGCTCCGCTCGGCCACCAGGAACCCATAGGCCGCGATACAGAGGGTAGCGTGATGGTGAAAACCGCGCCAGCCTCGTCCTTCATAATGCCCCAAGTCCGAGTTCCTGCTTCAGCTCTTGGTAATCGCGCTCGATGATCCAGCGCTGCTTGGCCAGGCGCACCAAGTCGGGAAGCTTCGTGTCCGCCGGCAAAGTCGAGAACCAATACTTGGTGGGTTCGGCTTCCCCTTGCGGCCACTCGATCAGCAGCCACTCCTCGCGGACGGGGCTCGCTGCGCCAGTCATCGCGATGCGCCGGACGGACCCGCACAGCAGCAAAACGCGAACGGAAAGGATTTACGAGTTCCTTCCCGCCAGGTCACCTTTTTCCACGCCCGCGGCGGCAAGCTCATCGCCAACTCGCGTCACCGACAGCGGAGCATGTGCTGGCGATCGCGGCGCAGCAGTTTGGGGGGACGTCCGCTTCCTTTCCACTTCCGCTTCGGCAACGGTGCCTCGCCCGGCTTCCATACCCTCATCGAAGATTGGATCCCCAGCACATACAGCAAATCCAATTCGCGTGATGCCTTCGCGAAACTTCGGTATCGTTGCCATAACCGGCATCGGCCAATACCGGAGCCGTGGGGATCCCCCGTCCACGGCGCCGCGAATCTGTTCCAAGGCGATTTCCGGTTTGGTTTGAAAACGAATCTCCGCCGGTACTGCCCGTAGCCTTACGCCGCTTCTTGTCCTGCGCCCACACTTCCGGCAAGTAGAGACGCCAGGCCATCGGCAGACTTGCTTCGCGCGGTGCTCACCGATAAACTCACCGCCACCCGGCAGTTCTCCTGCTTGCCCACCTGCCCACAATACTGTCGCGTCACGCCCACCGAGTGCGTGCCCTTTTTCACGAACCCCGTGTCATCCACCACCCAAGCTTCTACCGGTCCTTGCTCCTGCATCGCGGGCAGCGCGTATTGCCGCACCGCTTCCAGCATGTCTTCGTCGCTCCAGGGCGCATCCGGCCACCACGTGGTGCAACGATTGGTGGGTCCGGCGCACGTTGTCGGGACACAGCGAGCCGCCATCGGTTCCACACTCTTGCGCTCCCCGGGAAGCAGCAAGCCCGTGCAATAAGCCTTCAGAGGATCCTCCCGATCCAGGTGCCCTGCGGCTTGCGCCAGGCGGTCAAGATAGGCCGCGAAGCGTTTCTGTTGGGCGCCTGGCGCCATAGAGTTGGCGCTCATGACCCGCAACGTAGCATTAAGCAGATGGCAGACCAGCAGCGATATTTCAGATCAGGGGTATCTCGTTTATAACACAGTAGTACTGCGTTCTCCCGTTACCAATCGGGTGTCCGCGCACAAAGCCAACATCGGTGATATAGCTTCGCATTGCCGACGTCGTCCAGCCGTGACGTTGGACAAGCCGTCAGTAACGCTCAGCGTCCCCGACCCGGATAAGATCAACGGCTTTATGAATATCCGCGTTACGGATATCCAAGCGTGCTATGAATTGTGGAAAAGTCGAGGAGCCGAGTTCATCACGGAGCTAATACCCAAGTACGGCGAGATTCGCTGCTACATCCGCGATCCTGACGGTTATATTATCGAGGTCGGACAGAGCACCGAGCTCAACTACGGTTAGCGTTCGGCCCGGATGGGATTCGGATTTAAACGGTTGCGGATGTTCTCTTGAGGCGTTCCGGGCCGCAGTGTCGAGCCAGTACTTTGGTCTTGATCGATACGTTCGTCCAACGGATTCGTCGTCGCGCTTCTGCCAATTTTGCTTTGAACAGTCACCCGCTTTGACATCGAAAGGAGAACCAAATGGACCGCACAAGTGGACTGAAAGAGACCACGCGCGTGACTGCGCCTGTCACGTCGAACACGCTTAGTGTGAACGTTTTTACGGCCCCGGGGAAGACTATGGTCGGCGAGCGGCCAAAGCCCTTCGGCGATGCGCTCGGCTTTGACCCTATCACGTCGACTTTAATCTTCGGCGAGTACGACGCGGTGCTGGTGGACGCAATGACGAGGGTGGTGGGGCGGTCTGGAAACGAATGGAGACCATCTATATAACGACGCCCATTTCGACCATTTGGTCTGAGCATTCGCTCGACCGTTTCCCGGGCGCTCGGGGAAGAACGCCGACGGTAACGAGCAGAGGGAGCGTGATAGAGGGGGGGGAGAAGTGTGGGGATGTTGGATTCCGACCAACTAATAGGCTATGCGAATGTTTCCTCGCGCATGATGGAAGGTCGCCCTAGTTGGAAAGGCGCAGGAAATCGCGATGCCGAAGTATAGCGCCATACCTTGGTCCGGTTGTTTTGCCTTTCCTCGCCAGGCTTAGTCGGCAGCAGTTTTGAACACGGAAGAACCAGAATCAGCAGGTGAGCACTGTTTATCGAAACCGGAGCCGTCAATGAGCAAACGGCGGCTTCCTCAAAAGGCATCCGGCGGTTCCCAGCCAAAAGCGGACCTCGGGTTATTGGTTACACTGACAATGCGGCGCGCAGATCGTGTCCAACCTCACTTCTGCGGAACGTCGGCTCAAGCTATTCTGAAGAACCTGGGGAGGAGATTTTGTACCATGGCAAAGCTCGTCTATGGAATGAACCAGTCCTTGGATGGCTACGTCGACCATCTGGAATTTAGGCCAAGCCCGGCGCTCTTTCGTCACTTCATAGAGCAAGTGCGCGACCTGACGGGCAGTGTGTACGGTCGCCGCATGTACGAGGTAATGCGTTATTGGGACGAAGACTGCCCGGATTGGGGCGCGGAGGAACACGACTTCGCGGCGGCGTGGCGGAGCCAGCCGAAGTGGGTCGTGTCGCGCACGTTGAAGTCGGTCGGACCCAACGCCACACTTGTCGAGGATGACATCGAGGCGGTGATACGTGGGCTGAAGGCACAGCCAGTTGGGGAGATTGAAGTTGCCGGACCAGACTTGGCAGGAAGCCTAACCGACCTTGGTCTTATTGATGAGTATCGACTCTACCTCCACCCTGTCGTGCTTGGTCGCGGCAAGCCATTCTTCGCCGGCCCCCGGCCGCCGCTCCGCCTTGTGACCAGCGATCTAATTGGCGAGGACGTGATTAGGTTGACGTACGTTCCCGCTTAATCGCGCGACTCGCCCGACGGACTACGCCGACGCGTCAGGTCCGCTTTGGGTCACGTACAGGCATTTCAGCTTGCACGCCAATCTTCCCGAAAGCGGTCGCACAAAGGAACCCTTTCGGGACGTTGCAAAACCTACCCTTTGCGAGACCGAAGTGCAGCGTCGCAATCGGAGCCAATCTCTGTGTCAGCGTTCGCGGACGGCGCGTCGCCTTCTTGAAAGTGCCCGCTTTGGGAAGCGTCGCGCGAACAGCCATCGATAAGCCGCGCAGCGTTTACCTTCATCCCCGATCAGCTGTCGTTCCCGATCAACTTGACGGGAAACGCCCATAATCTGTCGTCCTGAACTGGATCGAAGAACTCCGAGAGGAAAAGCCGACCGGCTACGTACCGACGGTGCCAGAACCACATGGCGCCATGAACGCTACTTCGCCAAAGGGCCGGTCTTAATTCCATCGGCGAGGGTGAAGGTTGAGCCGACAGTGCCCACAACGGCGGAATTGCGCGAGAGGCCAGCGCGATCGCGCAGACGATAAACGGCCTCGATGCCAGTGCAGTGCGCCCCCACTAGGTTAGAGACACGGAACTGCTTGAACTCGTCTCCTGTCCAATTGACCTGCTCGTCGGTGGCGGGAAACAGGTGCAGTCCACCAACAACTGCATACACCGGCTGGTTGCTGTAGCTCGCAGTTGCGTAGGTAAGGATGTTGACTATGCCGGCGTGGCCGCATCCGCTGACGATGACCAGGCCGCGCGAAGTGTTCAGCACCAGCGACTGGTCCTCAGGAATCGTATCCTCGACCAAGCCGTCCGGCGTCTGAACCTTACCTTTGACGCTCCAGTTATGCTCGGGATACTTGCGCGGCACGGGACCGCTGAGCCACGCCCCTGGAAAAATTTCACTACCATCTTGGTGCTCGATGATCTTGCCGCCGGTGGCTTCATACTCCTTGCGGATGAGGATCATATCGTTATCTTCGCCCTCAGGTGAAGGGCGGCTATAGAAGATCCCCTTCGCCACGTGAACAACAGACAGCGCTGCGTGGTCCTGCTTCATCATCTCGCGGCGCAGCGTCATCAGGCCTCCGACGTGGTCTCCGTGATTGTGAGTGAGGATGACTTCGTGGACACTTGAGAGGTCAACGTTCAGTTCCCGAGCGTTGTTCAGCACGGTCTCGGGGCGAGCTCCGGTGTCCACGAGGATACGGTGGCCATCGGCTTCGACCAGCGCGGAAAAACCCCACTCGCCAACGCCTTTCGTCTCTCCTACTAGCATCGTGGAAAGCACAGTGATTTTGAGTGTCTGGATTTGCGCGGTGGGTTTCGTTGGAGCGGAAGCTTGAGCGTGCACCGCGGCCGAGATGGGCAACGCGAAACAGACAGCCATCAGTGCGCGGCGCAGTACAAGACGCGGGTAAATTTGCATTGCGTTAGCTTACATCGTTTCGGGGATGAGCAAACCTGGTTTGCCGAACTTTACGGCTTGCCACGGTCTTCGCGGTTGAGCTATGCGGAAGCCGAATCTGCATTTTCAGACTAACGCTGTAAGCCCAGGAGGTGGCGTTCTTCGTTGACCTGCTACTCCTTGCCGACTTCTCGCTACCTGTCAGGACTTCCCAACCCGGATAACTATCGGGTAACCGGCGCTAATACCATGTGAGCCGCTGAGATAGTAGACCCCGGCGGCTCACGCTGAAAATGCTGCAAACGGTTCAAGAGGACCGAAGCCCCGCTCAACACCAGAGTCTTACGGATGGAACGTCACCACGATTCGGATCCTGGCTGTTGCTGATCCTGTTTGCCGGAACGAGTGGGTTGCTGTACCTCATTACGTGGACCGTCATGCCGAGTCACGGGTGAGCGACATCTGCCCACGGCCTGTTGTCGGTGGTGAGTTGTGATCAGTGTCGAAACTGCCCCAGCGTATGATTACCGTGTTTCGGTGAGATTTGCCGCTCTTGCAGCGGAGTCAGATGCGTCGATTCAACTCACGTTTGCTGTTTTCTGCGACCGATTTGATGAACTATGTCGGTTGCCCGCACGCAACGTTCCTCGACTTGCACAGTTCACCAGAACAAATGGCCGATCCCAACATTCGAACCCGTATTTCGATCAACATCTCCTCCAAAGCAGGGAAGTCGAATGCCGCGGTTCCTCGCACTCCGACGGCTACGGTGGGCTTCAATCGGCTGTATAGGCTGCTACCCGCTCCAGCAGATTGTTAAGGTTACGGTGCATTAGGAGGTTCGAATCCCTGTCTCTCTGCCATATTTTCAACATAGCCATCCTGACTACTGCGCTGTTGGCTGCCCGCATCCCCTCGGCCATGGAACTACCGTACTTCGTGGTCATGGTGATGTTGGCGTGCCGCATCAAATCCTGCTGTATCCAGGCCTGCACGCTCGCCAGCCGGGATGATGGAGAAGCTCGCGTTGATATGGAACAAATTCGCGTCGTGGGTCGGAAGCCTCTTTTGTGTGACGCACCGCTTCCCGCGATTTCCGGCTCGCTGCACCAGTTCTTATCCTAGCCGCCGGTGCCGCGATGGAGTTCAAGTTCTACAACGACGAACGCAATTCCTGGTGCGCTTTAGGATCGAAGAAGTCTAGACCGCTTCTGCTTATCTGGTTGCTTCAGCAAGCCCCAATAGGTAGTGTTGAGGGGGTGCCACGACCGTCGTTTCCAAAGACGCTACGCCAATTTCAAGCCGACTTCGCCAGTGAAAAGGCCTGCGAGCAGTACTTGGCGGCTTGTCGCTGGCCCGATGGTTTCATTTGTCCTCGATGCGGACATCATCGAGCCTACGAATTGGTGAACCAGCGACGGCGGCAGTGTGCTGGCTGCCGGCACCAAGTCTCACTGACCGCTGGGACCGTTCTTCACCGGACCAAGATCCCCTTGACCCATTGGTTTTGGGCCGCCTACCTGATGACCACTGACAAACGCGGTGTGTCCGCCGTGCTGGTGCAGCGTCAGCTCGGATTGTCCTGTTACGAAACTGCCTGGATGATGCTTCACAAACTCCGCCGGGCCATGGTGAATACGGCTCGAGATCCGCTGTACGGCGAGGTAGAAGTGGATGACACGTGGGTGGGCGGCGAGCAGGCTGGTCTGCGAGGAAGTCGACAGCTCAAGGGGCGACGAGCGGCCCTCGTTCTGGTGGCAGTGGAGAAGCGTGGCAAGGGCTCGGGGCGTGTCCGCATGAGAGTGATCCCGGACTTCAAGGCCAAAACAATCCTCCCTTTTCTCACCCAGAATGTCTCTGCCGGCTCGACCATCTACACCGACGGTCTCAAGAGCTTTGACGGGCTTACAGAGGCCGGTTTCAAGCACATCCGTCGCACTCAACCGCTGCGATCGGAACTAAGCAAAGGTGCAAAATCGGCGGTACCTTTGGCTGATCGCGCCATTGGCAATCTCAAGCAATGGCTCATCGGCACCTACCACGGTGTGAGCCGGGCTCAACTCCAGGTTTATCTGGACGAGTTTGTCTTTCGGCACAATCGCCGCAAGCAGCCTGCGGCTTCATTTCAAACTCTGCTCGGACTTGGAACTGCGCGGAAATCAACGGAGTACCTGTCCATACGCGGCGCGCGGGACCTGGCTGAGTAGGGTAAACCCCAACCTATAGCGGTCTGCTGAAGCAACCAGATAAGCAGAAGACCGCTAGAAACTCCACTAGTGACGCCACCAGGAACAGGGGCACGACTATGGAATACACCCAGAGCACATCCGTCATGGCCTCGCGTGGTAAGAACCACAACCTCTCAATTCCGGAACGCTTCCATGTTCTGTAGAAACTCAGACCAAGGCTGACCCCGGCTCCGCCAGCCAGCGAATACGGAACAAGCTGCAGCAACAGCACCAGCAGGTAGTACGCTGCCGATCTTGCATGCGCCAGTCGACTGTGATGACTGTCATCGACCGAGACCACGCCGCCGACCCAACCCCGAAAGGCAGCCAATGGATATGATGTAACCACACCGATGCCCGCGACAGTACTTGGCACGGCTCCGAGAACAACGTTGCCGCCGAAATCCAGAAGGGCGGCCTCCACATGGCGTCCAGACTGGAGCGACTTCAGAGTCTGAGATCCGGCTTCCGCGCTCGAAATCAGTTTGTCTCTATAGTCCAGTGCAAACCGGCTATGCGCACTGACCATGACAATGCCAACCGTCACCGACAGAAAATATGTCGCGCCCATCGTCACCGTTGCGATGAGCGTTCGAGCCAGTGCTCTGCGAACGTGCAGGAACCATTGAATGAGCACGTTCACAAGCTACCACCCGATCTCTGGTGAAGTCCTCGTCCTCACCACGCTCACGGCCCGTATTCTAAGACGGACGCCCCGGTTGTTGGCGATAAATTCCCATCCAGGAGGTAATTCCGGCTGTGTCGTCTCCGGCGGATAGGGCCCGCAATGGGCTGATCTCAACAACTATCCAACGGATGGGTCAATTTGTCGATGTCGTGCTTGACCCAGTGAAAAAAGCTCGACCAGAACAGGCTTCAAAAGTACAACGTCCAACACGCCCGCCCACCGTTTTTCCAGAATTGCCGAGATTCCTTCCGGCGCGTCGGCGGCGAGCGCATTCAAGCTCATCACTTCTTTAGCGTAGGCATAGGCTTTTGGCTGGTCCGAGATCAATCTGCGTGTAGAACCCCTGCTTGCCCAGCGCAACCGCCAATGAGCTGCTATGCAAGCGCCCGCGGCACTGCTTCGTCCCAACGCCCCTGGGCCTTTAAGATAAGTTCCACTACTTCGCGCGCGGCGCCCCGCCCGGCAAGCCTGCGAGTCGTGAAGTGGCAGACCGCCGCCAACTCGGGTGCACCATCGGCTACGCACACCGCCAGTCCGGCTCGCTGCGCCAGAGGTATGTCCGGCAGATCGTCGCCCATATAGGCGACCTCTTCTTCGGTCACACCCGCCTTTTGCATACATTCCTCGAAAGCCTCCGTCTTCTTTGCCTGTCCCAGATATACATACGTGACTTTCAGTTCTTCAGCGCGCTTGGCCACGGCCGGAGAATGTCGACCGGTGATGAAGCCTGTCTGAATTCCCATCGTGTGGGCGAGTGACAATCCCTGCCCATCGTGCGCGTCGAAGACCTTCATTTCGGAGACAGCCGAATTTCCGGTGCTGTCAGCAGCAATCGACGAAATCAGACAGACACCGCCATCGGTCAGTGTGCCATCCACATCCATGAGAAACAGTTTGATCTTACTGGCACGAGCTATCACATCAGCCGAAGCAATGTGCGCTAGGTTGACGTCGGACATGTACGAGGCTCCTACTGTCTTTTGATGATGAACACGGTTTTGTCATCGATGCGATCAGGCTCGCCAATCTGTGTTAGGTGATCGTCATTTCGCAAAGCATATCCCAGGACCTCATTGCAGATTTCCTTTGTTGGTTTCTGTTTGTTTTCTTGGAAAATCCGTTCGATCTGTCTGTCTTTCAAAGTCATCGTCACCGTCATAAACGCCATCCGTATAGAGGAAGAGAATGTCACCCCTGCTCATCAAGGTGATCTCATCCGAGTCAAAAGAGGTCATCTGACTCTCGCGCAGCGTGATGGATATATACCTGCTTCGGTCCGGATGGTCTTCAGGAATCTCGAGTCCGAGGGAAGGAAATTGCACCATGCGAGACCATCCAATCTCCATGAACTTTTCATATTCTGCGGAGAACACAAGCGGCGGTGGATGGCCGAAACTTACGAAGCGAAATAGTCCGTCAGGACGTATCTCCCCGTACATCATGGTTGCGATCTCGCGGGAGTTGTCCTCGGCATCGCAGCCCAACGCGTTTGTTGCGGTAACGGACTGTGCGAGCCTGAGGTTAATTATTTCGAAGACGTCAGCCGTAGTTTTCCCGTTGGAATCGAGTTCGCAAAGCATAGCAGTATGAAAGGTGTCGTGCACCGTCGACGCAATCTTGGCCGCGATGCTCCCGTGTCCTTGGGCATCGACCAGAAGCACACCCGCAGTGGTGTATAGCTCGTGCAGGTTTTCGGCGATCCTGAGCTGTTCTGAGCTCTTCGCCTGCCTGTATTGGGCCGCTTCTGCAGGAGTGTAATCCGGTCTCGATTGCAGCCACTGCCGATGAAGGTCGACCACGTTTCGCGGCCTTGAACCTTTCGCCAGCGGCTCAAGGTACTTCCTTGACAGATCGTTTGCGCGTTCGATGCGAGCATCGATGTTATAGCGCTGTTGAAAGTTGATGTACTCAAAAAGATCCCCGTCCGCATTTGCCGCAGGAATCGAGTTCCCGTACATTTCGATTCCAGGCAGATGGGGGATCGCACCCTCTACGGGCTTGAGCCTCTTACGGAGATACTCGTCGAGACCCGAAGAGACGACGACTCCGTTTTTATTCGCATCCATACCGAATTCCTCTCTGACAGGGAAGTATAGGGGGATCAGATAGACGGTGCGACGTGCGGGCTGATTCTTTTCCAATGCAAAACGGCTTGTGACATAGACACCACGTGGCGATGGTTGAATATGCGCAAGTAATGGCGCATGCTTGAGTTGTCAGGACAATTCCGTTTCTTGAATTGCCGGGTGAGCCAAGATGTTGACTGAAGCAAAGCGCATTGAGTCGTTGCGCGAGCGGTTGAGGCGGGTCTTGGAAGAGTTGGCGTCGATTCGGGCCGCCTTCAAAACGAAAATGCACCCATATTGCCCGATTGACGACGCGTGCGTGATTTGTCACCGCACGCCCAACCAACCCTCTTTTCGTTTATTCCACGACGGGGGTGGATTGATCCCACAAACACCCAAGGAGGCGTGGGCTACTTTGTCAGCCGTACGCGAGCATACACACTAAGGAACCGCCAGCCTGTTAAAACACCGGTGTTATCGGCCTGGGCACTGCCGGAGAACTGGCGCAAGGGGATGCGGCCGCCGGGCAAGAACGGGAATGGAAAAGCCAATGCAAGGAACCCGGGCGTCGGTTCGAACAGAGGACACAACGGCAACCATGGCAAGGCCGCGCTGGAGGCGGCGTTCAATCGGGGAGGCTTGGTTATTGCGGCTCCGGTTTTCGCCGAGTTGTTGGCAGCGCCTCGCCGCACCGAGGCGTTCGTAGATGCATTTCTGGACGTTACCGGTGTTTCCGTCGACTGGAACCTGGATGAGATGGTTTGGAGAGCCGCTGGTCGGGCATTCCAACGTTACGCCGAGCGGCGCCGCAAGCAACGCGACTCCGGAACTCGACGGATTCTGGCGGGCTTTTTGATTGGTGCACATGCGGACTCGCGGTCACCGCCTGCTCACTCTAGATGAGCGGATTTACCGACCTGCCTTCCCGAAGCTCGTCATCGAAACAATCTGAATCCCCAAAGATCTTGTCACTGATCTTGGACTACGCTGGCCTGTCCGCAGCCGGTATCCTCGCTTGCGTTCCCACTCCGTTAGACAAACAGACTGGGGACTGATCGCAATAAACCGAAAGGAGGGCATGAGGTAAAGAACGCTCGTGAGCGATTCGTCAAACTCGTTTATCGGCGGAAGACCGAGAAAACAGCAACCAACCTTCGCGTCCCTTCGTGGGAGACGAAAGAGGTAAAGCCCATTTGGTCTCGGTAGTTGGCGGAGACGCGGAGATCGGAGTCATTGCAGCGGCGTTTGCCAATGGTGACTCATACACCGTGGTAGATCCTTAGGGTGCAATCGAATTTGTTCTAAGACTTGTGTCACGACCCAGCCGAGTCCCGATTCATTCAGGGCGTTCGTAACGGCACCGAATGCCTCACGGCACTCTGTGTTTGTCATACGGGCTCCTCGATCCTCAATGCAAGAATGATCTGCACATCACCTCGCGCGTTAGGAGGGGCGTTGCACTGGGCGTCAGCGAAACACGCGCACCAACGGTTCTGGCATGCTCAATCAATTCGAACAGGTTCGGCTGCTTGATCGGGTCACCTCCAGTCAGCATGAAAACTGGCACCCCCATCTGCGCAATCTCGTCGATCAGACGCTTGCCTTCCTCGGTGGATAGCTCAAGGGGATTGTGCCTGGACTGTGCGCTGGCACGACAATGAACGCATGCTAGGTCGCAAGCCTGGGTCACTTCCCAGATGACAATATACGGTCGTTCGAAAAAATCGATGGCAAGCTTTACGGGGTTCATAGAGGCATTTCAGCAATTGCTCGTCAGTAGCGCAGCCGGCTCTTATTTATCGCAAACCGCACAAGTTCATCTCTCCGTGACAAAAGTCATAGGTGTCCTTCCGCCGAGGCACTAGTCTGCGTTCATAGGCGGGAAACGGTGCTATGCTCCGTCACTCGCGGAGGGAAATGGAAATGACACTAGCAGCGACCAAAACCGTAGGCGAAATCGCTGTCGAGATGCCCAGCGCAACTCGCGCATTCGAAAAGCTTGGAATCGATTACTGCTGCGGGGGAAACCGTACTCTGGGTCAGGCGTGTGCCGAAGCCAACATATCGGTTGATGCGGCTCTTGCAAGGCTTGAAGAGAGCCTGGCGGCGACTCAGTCCGAAATCAATCGGGATTGGCAAAAGCAGCTACTCGCGGACTTGATCGGTCATATAACAACCACGCACCACACTTTCGTTCGCGAAGAAAGTCCTCGCATTCTGGCACTTGCCGCCAAGGTGGTTGGGGTACACGGTAAGAATCATCCGGAGCTCCTCCAGGTGCAGCAAGTCTTCTCTGCGCTCGCTGAGGAGCTGAGGGTTCACTTGATGAAAGAAGAGCAAATGCTCTTTCCCTACATATCGCTCATGGAAGAGAGTGCACTCGCCGGAGAGCCCGCTCCCCCGGCCATGTTCGGGACGGTGGCGAACCCGGTACGCATGATGATGCAAGAACATGATGGAGCGGGCGAAGCCCTGCGCTCGCTGCGCTCCGTCACCTCTGACTACAAGGTTCCCGAAGACGCTTGCATCACCTATCGCACGCTGTATGGGGCATTAGAGGGCTACGAAGCGGATCTGCATCAGCACATTCACTTGGAGAACAACATTCTCTTCCCGCGCGCTATCGCGATGGAAGCTAAGGGTTAACCGACAAGAATCTGCCGTAGAACGGCACTGCTGGGTCAAACCGCTCCAGCAGTGTTCGTTCTGTCGAAAAGGCCCCGGAAACCGAGATGCGACAGTTCGCCGATGTCAGTTCTCCGTCTGTGACCTAAGTCATAGGCCCCTACCTACTCTTCTCGTATTCTGCAAGTGAGAGGACCGCAACCGTGCCGGTGGCATTGCAAAGCAGTTCGGAATCGTCGGTGTCCGTTGTGGATGAGATGCTCAACGGTTCTGGAGGCACCCCACTGTTTCTGGCCGCTACCGGACCAAGTTCCAAATCAGCTCGTAAGAAGCTCTTTCGCCGAGTTGATCGAGAGTATTCGCAGTCTTTGCGATTGGGCGTACAGCTTTTCCTGGTGGCGTTGAACGTATGGATCGGCATGCAGTTCTATCTCTGGGTGCGTTGGGCTGAAAGCGGTGGGCAGACCCTGGAAGTGTCTCGTCCGGCTGGAGTCGAGGGCTGGCTGCCCATTGAAGGGCTCATGCAATTGAAGTATTTTCTGCTTACCCGACAATTGCCACGCGTACATGCTGCTGGTTTCTTCCTTTTCGTGTCGTTCTTGGTGATGTCGGTCGTGTTCCGCAAATCATTCTGCAGTTGGCTGTGTCCGGTTGGAACTGTCTCCGAATATCTCTGGAAGCTAGGTCGGGCGACCTTCCGCCGCGATTTTCAATTGCCGCGTTGGGCCGACATTGCGCTGCGCTCGCTGAAGTACATCCTCTTGAGCTTCTTCGCCTACGCGGTGGCGAGCATGTCGGCGGCAGCTATCGCTAAATTTCTCGGTAGCCCTTACGCGCTCATTGTCGACGTGCGGATGCTGAACTTCTTCCGTTACCTCGGCAGTACGACAGCGTTGGTAGTCCTTGGACTTGTTGTTGCGTCCATCTTCATTAAGAACTGCTGGTGCCGCTATCTCTGTCCCTACGGTGCTTTCCTTGGACTCGCCGCCCTGCTTAGTCCAGCCCGGATAACGCGCAACCCAGATACCTGTATCGACTGTGCCAAGTGCGCAAAAGCCTGTCCCTCGATCCTGCCAGTCGACAAGCTCATCCAGATTCGATCTGCCGAGTGCACCGGGTGCCTGGAGTGTGTGGCAGTTTGTCCTGCCAAAGATGCACTGGCCATGAGCGTGCCTGCAGGTTTGCGAAAGCGGCACGCTATACCGGCCTGGATCATGGCCGCAGGGATCGCGATCATCTTCTCTGGCTTGGTGAGCTATGCCAAGATTACGCGCCAATGGAATACAAAGCTCCCGAAGCAGGTTTATCTTCAACTTGTGCCGAATGCGAGCCGGCTGCATCATCCTATGCCTGGCGAGCAGTAATCGGCCCAGGTTGACTCAAGAATTGATATTGCAAGGTTGATACATGCTTGTGACGATTGAATCGGACGTGTAATGCAGCGATTCTCGGCAGTGACGATCGTAGGGGCGGTTTTGGTAGGAGTGGTGGTTGGGCTCGGCGCCTACACCTTCGTCTATGCCAAGGGATATTCGTATCTGACAAACAATCCCGCGGCTTGCGCCAACTGTCACGTCATGCAGGCACAGTACGAAGCGTGGATGAAGTCGAGCCATCACGCGGTAGCCACCTGTAACGATTGCCACACCCCGCACAATCTCATTGGCAAATACGCGGTGAAGGCCAACAACGGCTTCTGGCATTCCTTTTACTTCACCGGCGGCAACTATCCCGACACCATCGAGATCACCAAGTTCGATCACAGGTGGCGGAGAACGCGTGCCGCCGCTGTCACGAGAACATCACAGCCGAAATCGACGGCTACGTGATCCACGGCAAAGCCGAAGGTCTACAGTGCACTCGCTGCCACAATTCCGTGGGGCATTCTGAATCAGCCTCCGCTGGACTCACGCCTCTTCTTACTCGGAGCCATAATGTCTACCTCCCCGACTGATTCCGAACGACGCCATTCACGGCGCCTTTTCGCAAGCGTGATTGTTTTGGCGGCGGTCGCGTCGCTTGCCGTCACCGCGTTGCTGATCAATATCTTCGAGCGCAAACAGGAAGCCAAGAATCCCTTCTACAGGGTGGTCGAGCTTAACGACACCATTGATGATCCGGCAACCTGGGCCAAGAATTTCCCTATGCAGTATGACCTGTACACACGGACCGTAGATATGCAGCGCACCAAGTACGGCGGAAGCGAGGCCATGCCGCGCTCGCCCTCTCAGGCCGACCCGCGCTCCGTTGTGGCGCGCTCTAAACTGGAAGAGGACCCTCGGCTGAAGACCGTCTGGGCCGGGTACTCCTTCTCAGCGGACTACCGCGAGCGTCGCGGCCATGCGTACATGCTGGAAGACCAGACCTTCACCGGACGCCAGAAGTTCAATCCGCCTGCCATGTGCATTAATTGTCACGCTTCCATGGTCACCACGTTTCTGAAGCTGGGTGACGGTGACCTGACGAAGGGTTTCAACGTTATTAGCGATTCGCACATGACTTACGCTCAGATCCGCGAAAATGTGAAACATCCGGTCGCTTGCATCGACTGTCACGATCCGAAGACGATGCAGTTGCGCATCACCCGCCCGGCGTTCATGGAAGGCATTCGCGCTCTGAAAGCCTCCCAGGGAGTCCAGAACTACGACGTCAACACCATGGCCACCCGGCAGGAGATGCGTTCCTACGTATGCGGTCAATGCCACGTAACGTACTACTTCCAGCCGCCGAACAAGCGACTCACGTTCCCGTGGTCAAAGGGCCTGAAAGTGGAGGACATCATTGCGGTAGAGGACGAGCAGAAGATCAAAGAGTGGGACCATCCTGACAGTGGGGCGGGACTAATTAAGGCTCGCCATCCCGAGTTCGAAATGTGGAACCAGGGCGTGCACGCGCGCTCGGGAGTGGCGTGCGCTGACTGCCACATGCCCTACATGCGGCAGGGTGGGCTGAAGATCAGTGACCACCAGATCAACAGCCCGCTGCTCAAGATCAATCGCTCCTGCCAAACGTGTCATCACTTTCCCGAGGAGGAGCTGAAGGCGCGAGTAGAGGATATCCAGGACCGCTTCTTCAATCTGCGAAACACCGCGTTAGACGCCCTTGTAGACCTGATTGGGGACATCAAGACAGAGAAGGGGAAAGGCGCCACGGATGCCCAACTGGCGGAGGCCCGCAACTACCAGCGCAAAGGCCAGTTCATGATTGACTTCGTGATGTCGGAGAATTCGATGGGCTTCCATGCTCCACAGGAAGCGACGCGGATTCTTGGAGACGCGATCAATCTGTGCCGTCTGGGACAGTTGAGCCTGCACGGCGGTCCGCCTCCCAGCCACAATCCACCCAACATCGAGAACGTACCACCGACGTCGGGACCGGCCGCGGCTCTGAACAAACAAACGCAGAAACAGGGGAAGCCTGCGACGATCGCTAGGTTGCAAAAACACTGAAACCGGACACGCCCTATGTAGTGCCGATCAAGCTTCCGGTTCAGCGAGGCCGGAGATTCATGTCACACACTATCCCGCGCTCCGTTTTCCCCATCGGGATGGAAACATCAAACGTAAAGGCAAAACCCGTTCGCGACGGCGTTCAGCGTCGAGAGTGTGCGCCCGCGCCTTGAGCAGATCGTCAAGTGAAACCATCCCTACGAGTTTGCGCGAGCCGTCTCGTTCCACCACAGGGAAGCGCGTCAACCCGGTTTCAGCCATGCGATAGACGACGACGCGCAAGGGCTCGTCGGGATACGCGACTTTTGGATCGCGCCTGATCAACTCTGCCAACCCGTGCCCGTTTCCGTGCTGAACCAAATGCTGAAGCTCACTCCGTAAAACCACACCCACCAGGTTCCGTTCGTGATCGACGACAGGATAAAGTCGTTGCCGCCGCGAGCTATGCCCATCGTGCAGCGATGCCGCCAGGTCGGCGACCGTAGTGTCAGCGGGAATCGCTGCTATGTTCGAGCGCATGACCTCGCGTACAAAGAGGATTTCCAGCGGATCGACCGAGTATTCGCGGCTCAAGTGGTAGCCCCGGCGCGCCACCTTTTCTGTCAGGATAGAGCGCTTCAGGGTGAGAACGGTGAAGGCATGCGCGACCACCGACGCGATCAGCAGAGGGAAGAATGACGTTCATGTCGTGCGTCAACTCCACGGCGAACACAACGCCGGTGAAGGGTGAGCGCATGGTTCCGCCCAGAATCGCGCCCATGGCGATCAAGGGCCAGAAACCCATTCCTTCGTTGGGCAAAACGGGGCTCAGCAGACCGCCCAGTGCGCCGCCCATCATGAGCAGCGGAGCCAGAACGCCACCGGACGTCCCTGAGCCAAGTGACACCGCCCAGATGACCGACTTCACCAGCAGAATGCCGGCGATGGTTGACAGCATCACGTTGCCTTGAAGCAGCGCTCCAATTGTGTCGTATCCGACACCCAACGCCTGTGGAAAGATCAGTCCGCCAATGCCTACGACAAAGCCGCCGATGATCGGCCACCACATCCAGTGAATGGGCAGCTTGACGAAAGCGTCTTCCGCCGCGTACACCGCCAGCGTGAGTAGCGCCGACAGCGCGCCCGCCAGGATTCCCACCAGTACGCAGCCCAGTCAGTCCATGAGGTCCGATGAAGGAAGCATGAGGGGGCGTGGGAAATAAAGGACCCATGCCAATGATGTAGCGGCGAGTCGCGGCCGCCGCGGCGCTGGCCAACGCAACGGGAATCAGGCTGCGCGGCTTCCATTCGAAAAGCAGCAGCTCGACGGACAGCAGAACCGCCGCCAGGGGCGAGGCAAACGTTGCCGACATTCCTGCCGCGGCGCCCGCTACCAGCAAGGTCCTGCGCTCTGCGCTGGTGAGATGAAAGAACTGCGCGATCATCGAGCCAAACGCGCCGCCCGTCATGATGATCGGTCCCTCGGCCCCGAAAGGGCCACCGGACCCGATGGAGATTGCCGACGAGACCGGTTTCAGAATGGCTACCTTCGGTTCAACCTGGCCGCCCTTGAGCAGAATTGCCTCAATCGCCTCTGGGATACCATGACCGCGGATTCGCTCCGAACCGTAACGCGCCATGAAGCCGACGATGAGACCACCAACCATCGGCACGAAAACTTCCAGCCAGCCAAGATGGTTGCCCGAGGGAGAAACCATAGCGGTGCCCCAGCGCTGGTAGAAGAACAAGTTGGTGAAAATTCCAATCAATCGCAGCAGGGCAAGAGCGACGAACGCGCTGAATATACCGATGCCGATCGCCAGGAAGGTAATCGGGATCACATCGCGGGTAGTGGTAAAGTCACCCAGCGCCTCAGGTCCCTCGTGATGCTGGTTGATTCGGCCCATAACAGCCGCGATCGTTTCGCTAAGCCTCATTTTGAAGCAGACCTCTTCGGTACCGCTGCTGTGGCCCGCATATTTTCAGGAACCTTGTTGCTGCCGCGCGTGGCGACCATGACCTTCTTCAGGGTACCGACGAGTGCCGGCGCAAGGGTCCGCAACTCCTCGCGATGATGCAACGTTAATTGCTTCAGAATTCGCTCTCCCCGGGGCGTCAGTTTCACGTGCACCTCGCGGCGGTCTTCGGCGCTGCGGATTCTTTGGATGAGTCCTCGCTTTGCCAGCCGGTCTATGAGCTCGACGGCACTGTGGTGCTGGAGCTGAAGGCTCTCGGCAAGATATGCGATGGGTGGGGCTGTCCCATTCCCCGCACCCTTCACGGCGAGCATCAGTTGATGATGTTGCGGCTCGAGTCCGGCCTGGCGGGCCGCATCCTCGCTGAAGCGCAGGAAACGGCGGATCTGGTAACGGAACTCCGCCAGGGCCTTGTAGTCGGAGGCTTCGAGGTTGTTGATGCCGGTCATGAGCTGGAGAATACTATAATATCGTAATACGACATAGTTGACAAACAGATGCCTCCCCACGGCCGTGCCCTTCCGGGCGAGTGGCTGGCTTCCAAAACCGCCAGGCAAAAGCAAGCCGCGCCGATTTACCTTTCCTGGAAAATGACCCAGGCGCGTGACCTTTCCAGATCAAGGCGCATGCTGCATTGATCCGCAGCGAGATGCGCGAAATAGATACTGAACTCGTTTTCGGGGGCCGGCAGCATCCCATAGTCCATTGGGACGCGAACCACATCTTCCCCTTCGTCGTATTTGCCACTAGTATCTGTGCTCTTGGAGACGACCAGGGTCCAACGCTTGTCCGATGGAATCACAAACATAGTGTAAGCACCCGTCGGTAGCTCTTTACCGCCAAGCGTAGCGGGCGAATTCAGAAAAAGAGTCAACGGCTTGCCCCCGGGAGCCCAAACCTTGTTATAGGGGATCTCCTGGCCGAAAACCGGCTTCCTGGCATTGACCGTCATTCGCTGGTACTCGACCGCGATCTCCTTGTTGGAACCGAAATCACAGGTAGCGGTGGCGCCCGAAGTTGTACCGCCCTGACCGAAGGACGATGCACAAGACATCAGTGAGGCGGCCAGGAAAAGGAAAGGATACAAACGACGCATGGTCTTTCCTCCACAGTGACGTTGGCCGATCTCCAGCCGGTTATGGCGTGTGCAACAAGCCGGCTGGAGCGGCAATTGCTTTAGGCTGCAGGCTGCAACCAGTCCAGCTGCCAACCCTTTACGACTTCCTGCTTTACCGCACTTGAGGCTCCCCACATCGCGGCGAGCCATCCCAGCAGCAGGGATATAAAGGCAGTCCACTCTGCCCCTAAGCTCGTCAGGTAGCTGTGAGTGCCGACAACTTTCAACTGCCAAGCGCGACGCTGTTTCCAGCCAGTACCGCCGGCGCGACCCCACCCACCACGGCAAGTCCAAAGATCATCATGCCGTGGCTGAGACCGTCATGCCTGGGGGCGAAACCGGCCAGCCTGCTGGTTTCGTTTCCGGCAACCTACATGGCAAGGATCGTCAGAATGATGGTCCACACGGCCATTCCGGCCTGCCTGTTTGACTGGAGGTTGGTTCGACTGTTGGGCCTCCGAAGATCGTGAATGTCAGCGATTCGAAGATGTTCAAATGGCTGCGAAGACGAAGACGCCGCCCAGATTGCACACGAGTAGGTGCCTCGGCGTGAGAAAGTCCTGGGATAAGTTGATCGGGTTCGTAGCTGCGCGTCCTCCATGACTTGTACTCCTTTGCTCCACTCTTCTTACTTTACCCTGATGCATATATATCGTTATACGATGTCTTTTATTGTGTGAGCCGGCAATCGCTGCCAGTTAGTTGGGGCATTGGAGAGGTATGTGCAAGGATCATGCCCGGGCGGTCAGGGCGGTGCGCGGCCGGCGCCCTGCTTCGACAGCGAGTTATTTCGGGCACTGGCCACGCCACTGTGACTTAAGTCATCTACTTGCTTCATTCGCCTGCGTACTCTTGAACTTCAAGGAGTGCGTAATGAGCGAACTGATCGACAACAAAGCCAACCGGATTCGAGTCCTGAAAGACATAATCAAGCACTTGCATGCGGGCAAAGCACCTGAACAGGTACAGAAGCAAATGCGCGAACTGGTGAAGCAGACCGACGCTTCCGAAATCATGGCCATGGAACAGGAATTGATGGCCGAGGGAATGCCGGTGGAGGAAGTCCGGTCTATGTGCGATCTCCACTCGCAAGTAACCCGCGATGTGCTGATTCAGATTGCTGATCGCAAGGAAATTGCCCCGGGGCATCCGATCGACACGTTCCGCCGCGAGAACGAAGCCTTGCGCGCCGTAATCGCACTCATGAATACGGCGATGGGTGAGTTGCAGCACCTTCCACCAACGAGCGACCCTGCATCGATTGTTCTCCGCCTTCGCCAAGGGTTCAATGACCTCATGGACATTGACAAGCATTACCAGCGCAAAGAGCACACCCTGTTTTCTTGTCTGGAGCGGCATGGGATTGCCGGACCCTCAAAGGTGATGTGGGCCAAGGACGACGATGTTCGCAGTTCACTCAAGCAGTTGGGGCAATGCCTCCATCCTGGCCCCGCGACGACCGAAGAGTGGCGAGCAGCTTTGTTGAAGGCGGCAGACGCCGCGCTCAACGCGGTGGAGGAGATGATTTACAAGGAAGAAAACATCCTGCTTCCCATGTCGCTCGAGACCCTGTCCGAAGATGAGTGGGCTGAGATATGGTCGGCTTCTCCCAAGTACGGCTGGTGCATTGTTGAGCCGCGGCAGGGCTACGTGCCTGCCGTCTCAGTAACGGCTGAATCGATCAATGTCCCGCATACCGGCGCTCTCATGTTGCCCACCGGCAACGTAAGTTTGGAGCAACTGGTTGGAATCTTCGGCACCCTGCCAATCGATCTCACCTTTGTAGATGCCGATGATCGCGTGGCCTTCTTCACCGAGGGCCCGGATCGTGTCTTTGCGCGCAGCAAAGCCATCATCGGACGCAAAGTGCATAACTGCCATCCGCCAAAGAGCGTGGAAACGGTTGACCAGATCCTGAGTGACTTCAAGGCCGGACGACAGAGCGTGGCGGAATTCTGGATCAACTTCCAGGAAAAATTCGTTCACGTGCGCTACTTCGCGGTTCGCGCTGAGGACGGAAGGTATCTGGGAACGGTGGAGTTGACGCAAGACTTGTCTCCTCTCCGGGCTCTTCAAGGCGAAAGGCGACTGCTTGAGTATGAAGGCGCTGCCGTCGCGAGTTAGATAATTTGAGACGACCGTTAACAACCTTTGCAATCGATCTGCCCTAAGGAGTGGTCGAGAAGGTGTTCACTGATGCACAGACATCGAATAATGATCCGGGAGTAAGATGACCACGAAGAATTCTATGTCCGAGCCGTCTTCCGCTAAACTTCAGCTCGCGCTAGGCACTGGCGCATTTGCTTTGTGCTTTGCCGTCTTTGGATCGATGTCGGCCATGATGCCAATCATCAGCCGGCATATGGCTCTTACGCCCGTACAGAAGAGCATCGCCATCGCGATACCTGTGCTTCTGGGTTCACTGGGGCGGATCCCGCTGGGTATTCTAACCGACCGTTTTGGTGGCCGCATCGTGTTCAGCGTGGTCATGTTGCTCTCCATCATCCCAGCGTTTCTGATGGGCGGCGTCAGCAGTTACGGCCAGCTACTAACCTACGGATTCTTGATTGGCATCGCTCTGGCCAGCTTCTCGGTCGGTGTCGCCTTTGTGAATGGATGGTATCCGCCGGAGCGGCAGGGCTTCGCGCTTGGCGTGTATGGCGCAGGGAATATCGGCCAGTCGCTTGCGGCGTACGGCTCGCCGGTGCTGGCCGCGGCAGTCGGATTCAAGTGGGGTTTCTGGACCTTCGGAGTACTGCTTGCCATCTGGCTGGTGATCTTTGTCAGTATGGCTCGCAATGCTCCCAACCGCGGATCGGCAAAATCGTTTACCCAGATCGTGCAGCCACTGAACGATAAACGCAGCTGGGTGCTCAGCCTCTACTATTTCCTTACCTTCGGCGGCTTTGTGGCTATGGCGGTTTACTTGCCAACGCTTCTGACCGAGGTGTTCAAGCTGACGCCGCAAGATGCCGGCTTCCGCACGGCCGGATTCGTAGTGCTGGCAACCGTCCTGCGTCCTGTGGGAGGAGTGCTGGCCGACAAGATAGGTGGCCGCACGATTCTCAAGTGGGTCTTCCCGGCGACCGCGATATTCGCCATCTTCCTGGCGTGTCCACTGATGTCGACCTTCACCATTGGCGCCTTGGGCATGGCCGCATCGATCGGCCTCGGCAATGGAGCAGTTTTCAAACTGGTACCTGAATACTTTCCCAAGTCGGTGGGCGGGGTTACCGGACTGGTTGGCGCGGCGGGCGGACTCGGCGGTTTCTTTCCTCCGCTCGTGCTCGGCATGATCAAACAGCAAACCGGATCATTCACCCTTGGCTTTGTGCTTGCTGAGCGTCTTCGCTCTTGGCTTGCCTGATGGTGCTGCTACTAAGCATGCGCTCGCCGAAGAATTGCCTTAGCCACGAATTGAGCAATGAAGAGTCTCAAGCCTATTGATCTTTCGCCGCGCGGTTCGGACACGGCGCATGCCCTCGCCTGGGGGCTAATCGCCGCTGCCGTGCTGATCGTTGGCATCGTCGTCGGCAGCCGCGGCTTCAAGGACTTCGATCCCGCGCTGGTTTCCTATGCCGGAGCCACCGTGTTCTCGGCGTTTGGTCTGGGCTATCGCTACTCGATGTGGCTGCGCCGTCCTCCAACCCGTCTTTACTGGTTTCGCGGTTGGCAGATATTCCTGCAACCACGACGACTGCCGGGCAACATCGCCCGACTGGCCGTCATTTTCTGGAACAACGTCATGCTGCAGCGCTTCATCGAGCGCCGCTCCAAGACGCGCTGGACCGCACATTGGTTTCTCGCCTGGGGCTGCCTGATCGCCGCGGCTGTTACGTTTCCCTTATCGTTTGGATGGATACGCTTCGAGACTGCGCCCGACAATCAGGCAATCTATCGCGCATTCGTTTTCGGCATTCACGTCGGCAGCTTTCCCCTCGACAGCCTGATCGCTCCTCTGGCATTCAACATTCTCGATATCTGCGCCGTGATGGTGCTAATTGGGGTGCTTCTACGGCGATGTGGCGGCGTGGCCGTGACCGTGGTGCGATGAGCGTGCAGCAGTTTTCCAACGACTTGCTGCCGCTGATTCTGCTCTTCGCGTATCTCCGTCACCGGGCTGTTCCTCACCGCGTCCACACACCTCATGCGGGGACTTTACTATGTCTTCCTTTCGCAACTGCATGCGGTGACCGTTATTTTCACGCTGCTCTACCTGCCGTTTGGGAAGTTCTTCCATATCTTTCAGCGCCCGGCGCAGATGGGTATCGATTTCTATAAGCGCGCTGGAGAAGAAGGCGGACAAGCAGCGTGCGCCCGTTGCGGCGAAGGTTTTGCGAGCAACCTGCAAATTGGCGACTTGAAAGCAGTGCAGAGCGCACTCGGTATTCAATATCGAATGGAAGACGGCACCCATTACCAGGATATTTGTCCGCAATGCAGACGCAAGAATCTCGCCCTTACGCAAGATGCGATGTGGCGGACAGCTGGAGCGGCGCGCGAGCGCCTGGAAGGCTTTTGACCTATGGCAAAACTCCCCGTTGACATACCGGAATTAGTGAAGCAGTTCGGGCCGACTCTCAACCGAGTTCCTGCCGGCGGCTGGGTGGCTTCGGAAGAAGAAGACAAGATGGTCAAGACTCATTGCTGCTTCTGCGGGCAGCAATGTGGAATTCAGTTGCGGGTGCGTGACAACAAGATTGTCGGATGGGAGCCTTGGGAGGATTTTCCCTTCAACCAGGGAAAGCTTTGTCCCAAAGGCGTAAAGCGCTACATGCAGGACGAGCATCCCGACCGGCTCAAGCATCCGCTGCAACGCGTCCCGGGAAAGGGCTTCGAGCCCATCGGTTGGGATTCAGCGCTCAGCCGAGTCGTCAGCGAGATTCAGCGCATTCAACAGACGTACGGCAACGATTCATTCGCGGTGCTGACGGGCGCTTCGCTCACCAATGAGAAAGCTTACCTGATGGGCAAGTTTGCGCGAGTGGCTTTGCGCACGGCCAACATCGACTACAACGGCCGGCTGTGCATGGTTTCCGCGGGCGCAGCGTCAAAGAAGGTCTTTGGCATTGATCGCAGCGCCAATCCCTGGTCCGACATTCCTAAAGCAAAAGTCATCCTGGTCGCGGGCGCGAACATCGCTGAATGCGCCCCAATCACCACCGACTATCTGTGGCAGGCACGTGAAAACGGCGGCAAGCTGATCATTCTCGATCCCCGGATGACTCCGATTGCCCGCAACGCCGACCTCTTCATTCCGGTACGTTCCGGCGGCGACATTGGCATATTCAACGGAATGCTGCACATCATGATCGAACGCGGCTGGATCGATCGCGACTTCATCGCGCAGCACACCACGGGCTTCGAGGATGTAGTCGAGGCAGTGAAGAAGTACACGCCCGAGTACTCGGCGAAGATCGCAGGCGTTCCGCCCGAGATGATCATTAAGGCCGCCGAGATGTGGGGACCGGCGCCGACCAGCTTCCTGCTGCATGCGCGCGGCATCGAGCACCACACCAAAGGCGTGGACAACTGCATCGCCGCCATCAACCTGGTCATCGCCAGCGGGCGTATCGGCCGGGAAGGTTGCGGCTACGCCATGATCACCGGCCAAGGCAACGGCCAGGGCGCGCGAGAGCAGGGACAAAAGTGCGATCAGTTGCCGGGCACGCGCGACATCGCGAATCCGGATCATCGCAAATACATTGCTGGCGTATGGGGAGTTCCCGAAGAATCGCTTCCCGGCAAAGGCCTTTCTGCTGTTCCGCTCGTCGAGGCCATTCACGAAGGCAAGATCAAGGGTCTGATCTCCATTTGCTTTAATCCCACGGTTTCGCTTCCGGATGCCAATTACGTTCGGGCCGCACTTGAGAAGCTGGAGTTCTACGTCAACATCGAGTTTTTCCTCTCCGAGACCGCCCGCTACGCCGACATCGTGCTTGCCGGTTCGCTGATGGAAGAAGACGAAGGCACGACCACCAACGTCGAAGGCCGCGTTATCCATCACCGAAAGGTCGTGAGCCCTCCTGGTGAGGCGCGCGAGGACTGGAAGATCATTTGCGAGATTGCCAAGCGTCTCGGACATGGCGACAAGTTCAACTACTCTTCGCCGCGCGATATTTTCGAGGAACTGCGCGTCGCCTCCAAAGGCGGCGTCTCGGATTACTACGGGATCACATGGGATCGCATTGACGAGAGCAATGGAATCTTCTGGCCATGTCCCGAGATCGGGCACCCCGGAACACCACGCCTTTATGAAGGCGGCAAGTTCGGACATCCGGATGGCAAGGCACATTTCATTCCCATTGAGTGGCGGCCGTCCGCCGAGATGCCGGACGATGAATATCCAATCATCCTCACTACAGGACGTGTTGTGTCGCACTTCCTCTCCGGTACACAGACCCGTCGGATCGGCGCCCTACTGGACCAGTGCCCCCAGCCGTTTTGCGAGATGCATCCCAGGCTCGCCGACAAGTACGGCATCCAGGATGGCGACTTCGTCAAAGTCGAAAGCCGGCGCGGAAGTGTCGTGGTGCGGGCGCAGGTGGTAAAGACGATCAGGCCTGACACAGTCTTCATTCCTTATCACTGGCCGCTTGACCGTTCCGCCAATAACCTTACGATTCGTGCCATCGATCCCGTATCGAATATTCCGGAGTTCAAGATCTGCGCGGTTCGTCTCTCTAAGACAGAAGAACCGACGGATGCTATCGCACAACTGGAAACCGAGGCCGGAGGCATTCGTTGAGCGAGCGCGCCTTCTACATCGACTACTCCCGCTGCATCGGATGCCAGTCCTGCGTCGCTGCCTGTGCTGAATGCGACACCCACCGTGGAGTTTCGATGATTCACCTGGAGACCATCCAGCGCCGTGAGAGCGTGCAGACCGCGCCGCAAGTCTGCATGCACTGCGAAGACCCGATTTGTGCGCGGGTGTGCCCGGCTGACGCCATCAAGAAAACGCCTGACGGTGTAGTGCAAAGCTCCCTGAAACCGCGTTGCATTGGTTGCTCCAACTGCGTGCTGTCGTGCCCGTTCGGAGTTCCTAAGTACGAGGTCCAGATCGACCAGATGATGAAGTGCGACATGTGCTACGACCGCACCAGTGTCGACAAGAAGCCGATGTGCGCCACGGTTTGTCCCTCCCAGGCGCTTGACCTTCGCTACCGCGGAAGAGATTCAGCGCACGCGACGGGGCGTTGCCATCAACCGCTGGAAGTTCGGCAAGGAAGAAGTGACGACGAAAGTGTTCGTGATCGTGCCTCGCGAGGTAGAACGGGTGAATGTCGAGTTGGTGCAGATTTCGCCGACGCCGTCCGCCCTGTCCGAAGACCCCTATGACGTAGCGCTGATGCTGGAGAACGTGGGATGAATACGCTTGACGAAGAAGAAGGCTGTGCAGGATGTAAAGCGACAGCTACGCCCAAGTGGCGGCAGGACTTTCCCATTGAGTGGGAGGGCGACCATTACGTAACCCGGCGCGAGATGGTGAAATTTCTGACCTTGGGCTCACTGTTGCTGGCGTCTGCGAACTGGGCAACAGTCATTGCCAGCAGGCTGCTGCACCGTGGATCTCACGTCGAACGCTTCATCGGCTCCGCCTCTGCGCTTGAGAAAGCGGGCTCTGTGCTGTTTCGTTATCCCACGGATGCGGACCCTTGTATCGCAATCCGCACGCCAGAGGGGAAACTGGTCGCCTACTCGCAGGTGTGCACGCATCTGTCGTGCGCTGTGGTGTATGACAAGGCGGAGAATGGTCTTTTTTGCCCTTGCCACCATGGCCTGTTCAATCTTGCAGGCCAGCCGATCGCCGGTCCGCCTACGAGGCCATTGCCACGGGTGCAACTGGAGCAGAGAGGCGACCAACTATTTGCCGTCGGCATGGAGGCTCTATGAGTCTGCGTCGGCAAGGAACGACCCTTTTCTCCGCCATGCTTGCATTTGTGGGGGCTGCGGTTGTGCTGCAACTCTGGTTGTTGACCGTGTCGATGGAGGCTTTGCTCAGCGGAGCCTACAAAACTCTGATTCCCGCGGCCACCGGCTCAACCGTCTTACTCCTGATCAATGCTGGACTGCTGCGATACGTGTTTCGCTTTGATCGTGATGCGCACGGGGAATAGGTAGCCTCCTCAGTGGACACTGAGCGCAAGTCGCATGATTGAGGGTCATAAGTAGAGATGAGTCGTTCACCGCTACCTTTGGTATCCGTCGCCGAATCGGAAACTCCCCTCCAGATCTTCGAACGCACGCGCACTCGTGAACTGCAGCTCTCGCGCCTGTTGATCTTCTTTATATCGGGTGGCCTGTTGTTCATGCTCCTGCCCGGCACGTTTCTCGGGGTGTGGAATCTCATCTCCATCAGCGGACGCCGTGCCGCGGATAGCATTTCACCCGCGTGGATACAGGCGCACGGGCACGCCCAGGTACTCGGCTGGATTGGCAGCTTTATTCTCGGCATCGGCTACTACTCCATTCCGAAATTGCGCGGCGGAATAAAACCCTTCGCGCTTAGGCTGGCGTGGATCTCGGGTACGCTCTGGATGGCGGGCGTACTGTTGCGTTGGGCCGCGAATGTGTATCTCTGGCATTGGCGCACCCTTCTGCCGGCTTCTGCTGCGATGGAACTTGCCGCTTTCCTGATGTTCTTTCGCGCGGTGTCGCAACATAAACCGCAAGACAGCGGCAAAACCAAGCTGGAGACATGGGTCTGGGTTGTGATTGCTGGAACCGTGGGGCTGCTCGCAACCCTTGTGCTCAATCTGGGAGCTTGCCTGTGGCTTGCCTTTCGATCGGATGGGCCTGCGTTTCCACCCAACTTCGATCAGCGCTTCCTGATACTTGCCGCATGGGGATTCATGGTGCCTTTTGTATGGGGGTTCAACGCCAAGTGGCTACCGGTGTTTCTCGGCACTCGTAAGACTCAGAACCGGCTATTGGGAGTTGCGGTTGCGGTCCAAGTAACAGGAATTGGGTTGGCGCTCGCCGGCTTCTTTCGCGTCACCACAGCATTGTTATTGGGTTCGTCCCTGCTGGCGATGATAGCGTTACGCATTTTTGATCAACCGGAAAAAGCTGCCAAGACGAAGGGTATCCACAGCAGCTTTCCTTTCTTTGTGCGGAGCGCCTATATCTGGCTTCTGGTTGCGGCGGGCTTGGGCATCTGGGCAGCAAACGCGACGGATCCAGCGGGCATTTGGGGAGCTTCCCGTCACGCCCTTACCGTGGGATTTGTCGCGATGATGGTGTTTTGCATTGGTCAGCGAGTGCTGCCTGCGTTTTCGGGAATGAGATTATTGTTTAGCCCGAGGCTGATGTTTGTCGGTCTCCTATTTCTGTCTATGGGATGCACGGTGCGCGTTGGTGCTGAAGTCCTTGCTTACCAGGAAATCCTGCCGGCGGCGTGGGGCTGGCTGCCATATTCCGCTATTTTTGAACTTGCAGCAGTGACCGCTCTAGCGGTGAACTTGATCGCCACATTTCTGCAGCCCTCAACTTCCAGCCAGTCGCCCGCACCGAAACTTTGACAATTCCGCGACAAGTCTCTCGTAACCGATGAGGCCTCGCGCACTCAGTGTAGGTGCAAGGAGAAATCATGCCCCGACTGAGACTTCTCGCCAGCTTCGCCGCGGTTGCTTGCTTGGCAGTGATCGTCGTCAACGTAACCCATGCCGCGCCGGGTGACCAAGATCAACAGGCGATTCTCGGTGCCGACTCAACTGCAGGCGGTCAGCAATCGTCAAACCAAGGACAACAGATATTCCACTTTGACACTTTTGGCGATCAGGACTTTTGGGGCGGAACCCTTCAGCTCCACAAAGCCATCGAAGGGACTCGATTCGGAGGAGTTGGACCGGGCATAAGCCCGCGGACGGCTCTCGCTCTCGGCTTGAAGGTGGATGTTGACGCCCTTCCGGAGCAGTTGCAGGAGGACTTAAAGCACGGCAAGGTCAACCTTGACCCCGCTGTCACCCTTGCCTTATTGAAACTAAATGCAGTTCTCGACATTACCGGATATCCCAACTCGCGCGGAGGCCTTAATACCATAGGCATTCAATGCTCGCTATGCCATTCGACAGTCGACAACTCTTTGGCGCCAGGCATCGGGCATCGATTGGATGGGTGGGCGAACCGCGATCTCAACGTCGGGGCGATCGTAGCCGCCTCGCCAGATCTGCAACCGGTCGCTGACTTGCTGGGCACCGATGTTGCGACCGTGCTGACCGTACTGAACAGTTGGGGACCTGGAAAGTTTGATGCCGAGCTATTCATGGATGGTAAAGCTTTCCGGCCTGATGGAAAATCCGCGTCCACCCTCATCCCACCGGCCTTCAGCCTGTCTGGCGTGAACCTTCATACCTGGACAGGCTGGGGCTCCGTGCCCTACTGGAATGCGTTCGTCGCCAATCTGGAAATGCACGGCAAAGGCAAGTTCTTCGATCCGCGGTTGGACGATGCCCAACAGTTTCCAATTGCTGCCGCAAACCGATTTGGACATGTCAACAATGAGCCTGACCTGACCACCAGCAAGCTGCCGGCATTGCATGCTTATGAATTTGGGAATTCGAGCGCCCGCGCCGCCGAGTAACAGTTTTAACCATGAGGCAGCGAAGCGAGGCGAGATCGTCTTCGCTGGCAAAGCGAAGTGCGCGACCTGTCAAATGGGTCCCGTGCTGACTGAGTCTGGTTGGAACATGCACCCAGGTTCGGATGTCTGCGTGGACGACTTTCAGGCGGATCGCGCGCCGCACCGAAGATACCGAACCTCGCCCCTGAACGGCCTCTGGACCCACATGAAGGGAGGCTTCTATCACGACGGCCTTTTTGCGACGCTGACGGATGTCGTTAACCACTATGACTCGAGCATGTCACTGGGGCTCACTTCGTCAGAAACCACGGACTGGGTGGAGTATCTTAGGTCGTTGCCGAAAACCGGACATTGAGCGCAAGGATACAGCCACCGCGATGCCAGTGCCCGCATCCAACCGTTTAGAAGAGATGATCAGAATTATTACTATTGAGCGCGAGTACGGTTGTGGGGCCCGTGAGATCGCACGTGAGTTGGCACGTCGGCTTGATTGGAAATTGTGGGATGAGCGGCTCACCGAAGAAATCGCCCGCCTCTCGCATTCTGCCCAGGCGGATGTGCGCAGGCGGGAAGAGCGTCGGGATCCACTGTATTACCGACTGCTCAAGTCCTTCGCCCTGGGGAGCTGGGAAGGCAGCCCAAACACGGCCTCGGTGGAGATGTTGGATGCCGACAGTATCGTTCAGTTATCAGAGCGGGCGGTGCAACAAGCGGCGGCCGAAGGTAACTGCGTGATTGTCGGGAGAGGTTCGCAGCATTTCCTTCGAGATCGCAGCGATACGCTGCGGTTCTTTCTATATGCCTCGGGAAGAGAAAAAGTCCGGCGCCTTGTGGACGAGGGTAAAACCGAATCCGAGGCGAAGGCGTTGGTGGGAACCGTTGACCGGGAACGCGCCGCTTTCATAAAGAAGTACTTCCACGTCAAATGGCCAAACCGGTGGATTTACCACGCCATGCTGAATACGGCACCTGGGGACGAAACGGTCATTCGGGCAATTTTGAGCTTTTATAACACTGACACTTCAGGAGAGCTCGCATTGCAGGTTCATGACAAGTAAAAGTCAACGCGCGCAGCGATCCATTCTTGCCGAACTGCAAGAACTTGTGCTCCCTCCACTAAATTTCCCAATCAAATACGGCTGAAAACGGCGGCAACAACGCGATCGCAGCGCGTCGCCGGAAACGTGAACAAGTCGCTAACACACTGACCCGACTGCCTGTATAGCGCACGACGCACCAGGGCATGTGCACGGTGCAAGTGTACTTTAATGGCGTCTTCGGAAATCTCCAATGTACTAGCTGCTTCGGCTGTGGTCAGTTCGCAGGATCACCACGGAACGGTATTTGTGCGGGTGGGACAACCTATTTGCCCAGCACGGCCAAGTCGGCGGAACTGAAAATCGACTTCATGCCTTGGCTTGCTGCACCATCTCGACGAGCATCGCTCGCGTGTCGTGTGGGGTGGCAACCTCGCGAAGGAAGTTGATACGAGAGCCCTTGACTCCATCCTTTGTCTTCAATTTGAGCGAGAAGCCCAAACGATCGACCGAGGTCATTGTTGCCTCGGTTGCTTCGATCCCTGCATGGGCCCTGGCCAGCAGGATCATCGCATCGACGTGATCCGCGTTCATGTGAGCGAGGATGCCGGGCGCGGCATTGGCCAGCGGGTCCGGTGCTGCATGCACGTAGTCCTCTGCGTCGACCCAGCCCATCACGCCAAAGCCGCCTACGTAATAGAGATCGACAGGCTGGAGGCGGAAGAAGCTGAAGTCGGAAAAGTCGATCCAATAGCGACTGTTCTCATGGCGAGCGAGGTATTGCTCGCGAACCGTAGCAATTTCCTCCTCAGGCACAGGCGAGGCGCGGCCTACGAGAGTCGCCCGTGCGGCGCCCAGTGGGTCGCTATCAGCACCTGCCTGCCCGACGAAGAGGCTGCACCGCGAATCTTCCTTCAGATTCTGTGTGTGCATGGCCATATTGCTGATGAGGAAGATGGGGCGACCCGCAGAATCGAGCGCGAAGGGCATCAAAGAACCAAACGGAAATCCCGGATGCTTGCGGGATAGCGACGAGAGAGTGGCGACAGAAACGAGCGACAGGAGAGTCCGGACACGCTCTGCGTGAGTTGGCTCCGGGAGTTGCTGCAACGCTCGGCCGGTGAACGCGTGTTGGCGGGGTGCGGATTCGTTCGGCGACATAGGGTTCCTCCTTTGCTTATATCGCACTTACACCCCTGCCTCAATCTATTCGTGAAACTTGCCATGACGTGACCTGCGCCTGCTTAGGGCTGACGCAAAACAACTTCACAGATTGGGTGAGATCGTATAGTTCCACTTGGGTAGAACCTGGTGCGGCTTCAGGCGAAGCGCTTGGAGCTGTTGGGGGGTTGGTTCGGTGCCGGTAGGATAGTAGCGGCGGTCGAGGTGAGCGGTAACCGACAAGCCGGTTTGAGTTCTGGTGGAACGGATGAAGTTGAGGATCTTTTGATAACTGTCGGTGGTTCGCCGGCCCAGTTCTTGGAGATCTCAGAAAAGAGACGGTGCTCAATTGGGTTCCACTTGGAAGCGCCCGTGGGGTAATGGGCAACCGTGAGAGTCAGGCCGAGTGAATCGGCCAGTTGCGACTGGAGTTCGGTTTTCCAAGCGCGGCAACGATAGCCATTGCTGCCGCCCGTGTCGCTCAGAATGAGCAGTTGCCGGGAGCGTGGATAGCGGCTCCATCCTTCTTGCCGCCACCAATGGGCGATGGCGTGGGCGGCAAAGGCGGGTGTGTCATGGGAGATGCCCACCACGACGGAGCCTCGATTGGCGAGCAGATCATAGATACCGTAAGGGATGGCGATGCCGGTGGAGTCGGAGCGGAAGTCGTGGTCGTTGACCAAGCGAGCAGATAGATCCCAACGCGAGCCGGCGTTCTTGAAGTTGCCGACCAGTTCGCGTTTTTTGGTGTCGACGCTAATGATAGGCAGGCCGCGGCGCTGAAAGCGGCGCCGAAGATCACCGAGGTAGAGGAACTGATCATTGCGGTCCGGCTGAAGTCGGTGGAAAGTTTCTTGTGATTGACGCGCAGGGAATAGCCCATCTGATGGAGTAGACGAGCGACGGTGTTGGGACTGACGATGACCCCGAAGTCAGCCAGCGCCAGGGCAATCTTGTCCGTCGTTCGCCGGACCACTTCAGCCCGGTGATGGGATCGCCGGCGGTGTCGTATTCCAGCAGGAACTCGATCAGAGTGACGATGTCGGCAGTTTTTTTTCCACTGATTTACGTCCACCTCCGGAACGGCGAGCCGCCCTGCGGTTACATTCTGATCGAGCAGTTGCTGACGTCCACGGCGACGGTGTGCGGATCCAGGCCGAGGAATTCGGCCAGAATGCTATCCCCGCCGTGTCCGAGCTTCAAGAATCCAGACCAGCAAACAGGCGACGCTGCTGCTCGTCGAGCAGGCTGTAGAAAAGCAAAATGGCGGCCTTGAGTTCTTGGGGAGATATCTGGAGAGCGGAAGCATCGGCCAGCAGAGGAACCGACTGCACGGTTTGCCTGGTGCGGAGCTGATCCCGGCCTGCCTACTATCGGAGGCCGTGTACAAGAAGCGTCCGGCCAGCTCGAACGGCGCAGACACCCGCGCGCACCAGGTCGTGGAGGGGATCTTGGACCTCGGCATGGAGCGTGTCGGCCAACTCGTCAGCGAAGCAACCGTGCAAACAATCTTCCTACCGAATCACGTCATCTGGAAGCTATCCACTTGGACGTACCACGAGGGCGGAACGGCGACTATACGACCGAGTGGATTCCGGAACCCATCGGCGTTTCCCGTTACTAATTCGGCCAGATCTCCCAGCAGACTTCGGGGGAGCTTCGCGTTTCGGTCGCGGAAAAGCCCCGATACGATCCGGGGAAGGCGATCTTGCATCAAATCGTTAGGGGAAGCAGCTTCGTGGATTCCCAGTAGCCGACCGTCCATCCGAAATCGTCACTACCAGCTTTCGTCCGATCGCATTCTGCGTCGAGAGGCATTAGTCGCTTAGGCTCTTTTGGGCCCTCCTCTCTCTTTCGGAAAGGCATCGATTTGCCGCTCCAAATGTGGGCGTGAAACCGTCCTTCAATGTCGCCGCCCATCAGTTCATCCTTGGGCCTTATCCACGGCTTCATCGCAATCGACGTTGGAGCGCCTGCAAGTGCGGTTCTCACCGCCAGTAGTCCGTTGAGCGTCCGCCGCCTGATTCACCGCTCGGGTGCGCCGACACTGCGCCTGCGTTCCGCGACAGTCGACTAAGATCCGCACGGCAATCACCAGTGGACTGCTTTATTTGGCCAATTGCATTCGCAGATGGGAATTGAAGCAAGGGCTCCTAACCCTGGGCAGCGAAACAGCTCGAGGATGCCTTACAAACTTTTTACATACGAATTATTCAACCCTTACGGGCCGCTATGTGTAATCGACTGCGTACAGAAAAATTCCGAAACATCGAAGAAAAGATCGGGTCTCTCAGGGTTTGTGCAACTTAGGCGGCGTATAGGCTTGTTCTCGGAGGATTTCCGGTGTTCGATCCAATACGGATCTATGTGAAACTGCGTGCAGTGGAAGTTCGATGCTAAACCATTACGTTTCCGATCGGGAGTTCTGAATGCTGTTGGCCCGGAAGATTCTGCAATTCCTGCTCGTTCTGTTTTTGCTCGGCACTCTCGCCGCACAACCCGTCCCAGCACCAACCAACGCGGGCCAGATCGCTCAGTTGCAACAGCAAGTCGCGGACGCGAAGAGCTCCGCCGATAATGCCTGGATGCTGGTCAGTTCGGCATTGGTGCTGATGATGACCGGTCCCGGACTGGCTCTCTTCTACGGCGGCCTGGTGCGGAAGAAGAACGTGCTCTCCACCATGATGCAGAGCTTCGCCATGATGGGGGTCATCACGGTGCTTTGGGCAATCGTCCTCTACAGCTTGTGCTTCGCTTCGGGGAATAGCTACGTTGGCGGCTTCAGTCACATCTTCCTGCGCGGTGTGGGAGCGCAACCCAACGCCGACTACTCACTCACCATTCCGCACCAGACGTTTATGATCTACCAGCTGATGTTCGCCATTATTACGCCGGCTCTGATCAGTGGAGCTTTCGCCGAGCGTATGAAGTTCGGCGCAATGCTCGTGTTTATGATCCTGTGGTCGACGTTCGTCTACGCACCGATGGCTCACATGGTCTGGGGCAAAGGCGGAATCCTCAACGCCAGTCTTGGCGGACGATTTCCCACGCTCGACTTCGCCGGCGGAACAGTGGTCCACATTACCTCGGGCGTTTCCGCTCTCGTCTGCGCCGCTTATCTCGGCAAGCGGCTTGGCTATCCCAAGGAGTTGATGCCGCCGCACAGTGTGGTGGTCAGCTTCATTGGCGCATGCCTGTTATGGGTCGGGTGGTTCGGATTCAACGCTGGCAGTGCCTTGAGCGCTGGTAGTCTGGCCACTAGCGCGTTCGTCGCCACCCACTTTGGCGCTGCCGCTGCAGCCATCGGATGGTCGGTCGCCGAGTGGGTTCGCAACGGCAAGCCCAGCGCGCTGGGCGCCATTTCGGGATGCGTCGCGGGACTGGTTGCCATCACGCCCGCGTCCGGCTTTGTCGGGCCCATGTCAGCGCTATTCATTGGACTGGTCGCTGGTGTCGGGTGTTTCTTCATGGTTACGAGAGTGAAAATCGCTCTCGGTTACGACGACTCGCTGGATGCCTTCGGCGTCCACGGGGCGGGCGGTACCATTGCCGGCGTCTTCGCCTCCAGGGCCATCAATCCCATTTACAAGGATGCGCAAGGGAATGCGCTTCCCATCGGCATGCTGGACGGCAACTATCACCAGATCCTGTACCAATTAGTGGGTACGCTGATGGCTGTTATTCTCGCGGTCGTTGGATCGCTGATCATCCTCAAGATCGTGGATTCGGTAATCGGATTGCGCGTGCCCACCGAACACGAAGTCGAGGGACTTGACCTCACGCAGCATGGCGAAGAAGGTTATTAGTGGGAAAGCTCAACAACCTGAGTAGCGTTACGTAGAGGCGTTGTTAAGATCGCTAATTCGCAGAGGACTTATGACCAAGCTGGAAGCTGTGATTCAACCCTCGAAGTATGAAGCTGTGAAAGATGCGCTGCTTGAAATCGGAGTGGAAGGCATGACGGTAATGGAGGTCCGCGGCCACGGCCGACAGAAGGGCCATACCGAGTTCTACCGTGGACGCGAATACGCTGTCGATGTGCTCCCCAAAGTAAAAATCGAAACCGTGCTGCCAGATCGAGTCGTGGATGCTGCGGTCGAGGCCATCACTACGGCTGCACGCACCGGCAAGATCGGCGATGGCAAGATATTTCTATCCCGCATCGACGAAGCCATCCGTATTCGTAACGACGAACGAGGCGAGACCGCACTATAAGCCGCATGGCCAAGAGAAACCACGCAATGTCCGTGCGCCTCAACATGATTCGCTCCCATGGCGTTTTGTTTCGACCCGTTCTCACGCAGCGAGGGATTCTGGTTTATTGTGCTCTTGCAATTCAGGTATTGCGTCTTCCCCAGAACTCAGTTGGAGACGCACCCAATATCCACTCGAACTTGGTTTGCGCTCCTTGCATAGCGCAACAAGAAAGCGTACGTAAAATGCGACGGCTGCCGCGCACGGGAGCACCGTCATTGCGGTTGTGATGGACATCTGCAGCATTCCGGCTTGGCCCTTCACTTGTAACGACGCCTAGTATCAAGCAACCGAAACCATTTGATACGAAAGCGCGTGAAATTCGCATAAAAATAACCATATTCTATTAGCAGGAGGCCCTATGACTGGCGAGGTTCTCGGCTCCGTTAATTTGCGCTGCATTGCGCCATTTAGCCATCAACTCAAGACGCAATACATGATCCACTTAGTCATTGCACTTCCATACGGTGCCATCTGACGAGCAAGGATCGCAGTGCTTTCAATATGTTAGATTTTGGCCGTGTACCGTGATAATCGGAGTGCTTTCCAAGATGGTCCTCCTATGTCTACTAATCGTCTTTGGGACAATTCTGCAGATGTGCAGAGAGACCCACACAAAGCGTACATCTTTATCTGAACCTACTTCACTTTCGGAAGTCCGCGCATGAGTTCATCAGCGCTCCTGCAGTATGCTGCCTTCCTATTGACCGTGACCCTATTGGTCCGGCCAGTTGGACGCTACATGGCACGCGTTTTCTGTGGCGACAAAACCCTGCTCGACCCATTGTTATGTCCGGTGGAGCGTTTGATTTATCGGCTGACTGGTGTGAAGCCGCAAGGGGAGATGGGCTGGCAAGAATAGGCGTCCGCGTTTGTCTTGTTCAGCATGGTCGGCACGTTCTTTCTCTACGCAATCCTCCGCCTGCAGCATTTCCTCCCCTGGTTCTACCCCGCTTACATGACCACACCGATGACGCCCGACCTGGCGATGAGCACGGCAGTCAGTTTTGCCACCACGACCACTTGGCAAGCTTATGGCGGTGAGACCACCCTGAGCTACTTCAGCCAGATGATTGGCCTCACAGTGCAGAATTTCCTTGCAGCGGCAGCAGGGCTAGCTGTGGGAGTCGCGTTCGTCCGTGGCCTGGCACGAGATCGCTCCGAAACTCTCGGTAATTTCTGGGTTCATCTTCTGCGGTCATTACTTTGGGTGTTGTTGCCGTTGTCGCTTCTTGGCGCGCTGGTTTTGGTATGGCAGGGGGTGCCTATGAACTTCCATGCCTACACACAGGCCACTACTCTCGAGGGCGCACGGCAAAGCATCGCCCAGGGCCCGGTTGCTGCGCTGGAAATCATCAAGAACCTAGGGACAAATGGCGGTGGTTTCTTCAATGCCAATGGGGCCCATCCCTACGAGAATCCCACGTCACTGGCGAATTACGTCGAGATGCTCGCCATCGCAGTGCTCCCAGCCGCTTTCACGCACACCTACGGATTGATGATTGGCAGGCTGCGTCATGGCTGGATTCTTCATGGCGTCATGGTTTTCCTGTTTACCCTCGGACTACTGATTTGTGGCTGGGCGGAGCAGCACGGGAATCCACTGCTCCCGCATGCGCTCGACACCCGTGCCAGCACTGACCAAGCTGGTGGGAACATGGAGGGGAAAGAAGTCAGGTTTGGTATAACCGGCTCGGTATTGACGGCAGTAACGACTTCCAATGGCGCTACCGGCTCCTATAACTCCATGCATGACAGTTACACGCCAATCGGCGGATTAGTGCCGCTCATCAACATGTTGCTCGGCGAGATTATCTTTGGCGGCCTGGGGACCGGGATCTATAGCATCATCATGGTAGCGCTGGTCGCCCTCTTCGTTGCCGGATTAATGATCGGCCGCACGCCCGCGTATTTAGGCAAGCGAATTCAGGGGTCCGAAAGCAAAATGATTATGCTGTATATGCTGGCAGGTTCCATGTCGGTCCTGTTGTGCACTGCTCTGGCCGTCCTGACAAAGGCGGGGCTCGCCGGTCTCGTCACGAACACCGGCACGCATGGATTCACGGAAATTCTGTACGCCTACGCCTCGGCCAATGCCAACAATGGTCAGAGCTTCGCTGGGCTAAGCGTGAACAATGCCTTTTACAACCTGACAACAGCGATAACGATGATGGTGGGCCGGTTCGGCTTGGCGATCCCGGCGCTTGGGCTGGCGGGGCTATTCGCCGCCCAGCGACCAACTCCGGACAGCGCCGGCACATTGCCGACGAACTCCTGGTCGTTTGCCATCTTGCTCACCACGACTGCATTGATTGTTTCTGCACTTAGCTATCTTCCTGCATTGGCGTTAGGTCCACTGTTAGAGCATCTGACGATGGTGCGATAACAAGACGAGGCATTGGAAGAAGTCGGCTACCAGGAGGTCGAGGATAGCGGTTCATCTGGGTCGCGCGAAGGTTCGACTACTTCGAGTTCCTAATGTACCGGTCGTCTAGTTACCACTTTGCCGTGCGGTTTCTTTACAAAACACTTACGAGTTCTTTAGGTACAGGCCATAGCCAAAGTGCTGCAATTGTATCGCGCGCCGCGCTAAGGCACGCGTGTGGAGAAGTGCAATATGAAAGCGAAATTGCTACTGGCGACATTTGTGTTGCTACCGCTGCCCGTGTGGGCGCAGGACCCAAAGACGGCGGCGGAAGCCACTACCCAAACGGCGCAGACGGTGACCGTGTCGGCGCAAACTATGGAGCGGCTGCAACAACATCTGACCGAGCTGGAAACCGAAATCTCCGAGCTCCGGTCGCAGGTAAAGCAGATGCAGTCCGCAGTTGCCCCATCTTTAGCGACAGCCCCTCTCGGTGCTTCTGAATCAGGTCACACGGTGGCGGACAACGTCACACCAGCCGCGCTACCAGCGGCGACGAGCGAGTCATTGTCCACTGAGGATCGCGGTGTGCTCGGCTATCTCAAGGGCACAACCATCAATGTGTCGATCGATGGATACTACGACTACAACTTTAATAATCCCATCGGCCGGGTCAATCTTCTGCGCGCCTACGATGTCAGCAGTAACGCTTTTAGCCTGAATCAAGCGGCGGTCGTCTTCGAACGCGCCCCTGACGTCGATGGCGGGCGCCGATATGGGACGCGACTCGATCTGCAATTTGGCCAGGCCACCGCGACCTTGCAAGGAAACCCCTCCAACGAAGCTCGTCCTGACATCTACCGCAACATCTTCCAGGCTTACGGTACCTATGTCGTGCCCGTTGGCAGTGGCCTCACGGTTGACTTTGGGAAGTGGGCCAGTTCGCTGGGTTCGGAGGGCAACTATACCCAGTTCCAGATGAATTATTCGCGCGGGTATTGGTTTAATTTCCTGCCGTTCTACCACATGGGTATCCGTGCGCAGTATGCGGTCAACAAGAAGCTGGCCTTGAACTACTGGCTGGTGAATGGAACTAACCAGGTCGAGCCTACCAATGGCTTCAAGGACGAGATGTTTGGCTTTGTACTGACTCCGGTTAAAACGCTCAGTTGGACGGTGAATTACTATTTTGGGCAGGAAGGGCCTGACACGACACCCGCTGCTGTTTGCGGCCCCGTACCGGTGCAGCCAGGCCTGTGTTTCGATAAGGTCTCCCGGCTCCCGACGGCAAGTTGCACATCTTCGACACCTACGCGGCATGGCAGACGACTCCAAGGCTGACCCTGCAACTGGAGGGGGACTACGTCATTCAACGGGTGTGGGCCAGCGCCGGACCGGACCAGTCCTCGGCTCCAAAACACACGACAGGGGGAGCCGGCTGGGCGAAGTATCAGCTGACACCACGGACGTATGTCGCCGCCCGTGGCGAGTACCTTTCCGACCGCGGCGGGTTGTTCAGCGGAGTCGCCGAAGCGCTGAAGGAGTTCACCGCGACCTATGACTTCACGTTGGGGAGCGGATTTGAAATGAAGTACGAATACCGGCGCGACTGGTCTAACCAGCCGATTTTTCTCACCAGTCAACAAAATGTGTACAGCAGGGACCAGAACACGGTGACGGTGGGTGCTATCTGGTGGTTCGGCCGCAAACAGGGACCGTGGTAGCACTGTGCGTGCTGGGCTCGGCCGGGTTTACCCGGGAGTCCCCGACTTACTACCGACTCGCCGGTCTTAACCGGGAGCAATCGATTTTCCGTCGCTGGGAGCCAGAGCACAATGTTAATCGGCGTTTCTGGGTAGGCCAAGCGAATCTCCCAGCGCTCGTAAACCCGCGACTCGGAATGGTGGGAGTACAGAGCCAAAAAACTACAGACAGGTTAAGCTGGGGCCGCGGATGAGAGAGTGGTATCTTGTTGGTGCTTTGAGTCCACGAACCACTCCGCCCACGACGGTCACGCTGATGGATGTCGCCAAGCAGAGCGGCTTCGCGGCTTCGACCGTTTCCATTGTCCTCAATGAAGCCCCATTAGCGAATCACCTGAGGATCGATACGAGGCGTCGCATACGCGAGGTCGCAGAACGGCTCGGCTATCGGCCGCACGTCTTTGCCCGCTCTCTGCGTAGTCAGCGCAGCAACACCATCGGCGTGGTGGTGTTCGATCTGTCCGATCCGTTTTGCACGCTGATATTGCGAGGAATTGACCAGCGTTTGCAGCCAACGAACTACCTCCCGGTGGTGATGGACGCACACAATGACCGCAATCGTTTTGGACGTTACCTGGAGATGTTGATCGACCGCCGGGTTGAGGGACTGATCGTGGTGGCGAATTGGTTATTCGTCCGGATCGATGCGTTGAAAGGACTGATCAAACGACGATTACCTACGGTTGTTGTGGGTCGCGACTTTCATCGGTTAGGGATTCGTTCCATTCTGGTGGACAACGAAGCTGGCGGCTACCTGGCACTGAAGCACCTCTACAAACTCGGTCATCGTGACATAGCTTTTATCCTCGGACCGAAGCAACTGGCTGACACCAGCCGGCGTTGGGCAGGTATGCAAAGGTTTGCGAAGGAGAGGGGTCTAAATATCCGATCCTCGTTGGTAATGGAAATGACTGCTTCATCGGATCCTCTTTCGGGGTTCACCTCCGGAGCGGAACTGACCGGCCGGCTACTGCGAGTGAAAAATGGATTTACGGCGATCGCCGCGTTCGATGATATGACAGCATTCGGCGCCATTCGGGCGTTGTCGGAACAAGGTCGCCGCGTGCCGAATGACTGCTCGGTCGTTGGTTTCGACGATATTCCAATGGCAACTCTCGCCAGTCCGAGTCTGACCACTATCCACCAACCCATGCTGGAGATGGGCGCGTTCGCATCCGAAACTGTCTGGCAAACTCTCACAGGCACCACTACCGAAAGTCAGGACGATCTGAAGTTGGTCGAGCCTACCCTGGAAGTGCGTCAGTCCACACAGGCCGTTTAGTGCCAGGAGGTTTTCCACTTGACACGTAACCGTTGTTTTTATTAAATCGTTTCAAATCTGGGCTTCTGTCGTCACTTCGCCGAACGGGTTGCAACTGGAATCCCAACCAAACACGATCGGGGGCAGCAATGAAGTATATAGGCCTTCTGTGGTTCTGCCTGATTGTTGCGTCTTCTACATTGGCTCAAGACACCGGACAGATAACCGGTACAGTCCGTGATCCGAGTGGCGCAAGTATTGCCAACGCCCAAGTCGCCGTGACGAGTTCTGAGGGTGGCGCCAATCGCGCGACCAAAACCAACGGCGACGGAGAATACCTTGTCGGAGGTCTGCCAGGCGGAAGATACGACCTTCAAGTCGAGGCTCCAGGATTTAAGAAGTATCAAGCCAAAGGTATCGTCTTGCGGGTTGCGCAGAAAACCCGTGCGGATGCGACGCTTACGGTTGGAGGATCAACCTCCGAGGTGAGTGTCGAAGGCACAAGTGTCGGTGCTGTCGAAACGCAATCGTCGGACATGTCCGGTGTTATCACGGGCAAAGAGATCTCTCAGTTACAACTGAATGGGCGCAACTTCACCCAGCTTGCGACTCTGACTCCCGGGGTCAACAACCAGAGCGGACAGGACGAAGGCACTGTAGGCATCAACGGCAATGTCGCCTTCAGCGTGAATGGTGGCCGCACCGAGTACAACAACTGGGAACTCGACGGCGGCGACAACATGGATAACGGCAGCAATTCGACGCTGAACGTGTATCCCAGCGTTGACGCCATCGCGGAATTCAAGGTGCTGACTTCTAACTACGGTGCCCAGTATGGCCGCAGCGGTTCGGGCACTGTCGAAGTCGAGACCAAGTCAGGGACTCGCAACTTCCACGGCGATCTCTACGAGTTCGTACGCAACACCGACTTCAATGCCCGCAATTATTTCGAGTCGGAAGTTCCGCCCTATCACAAGAACGATTTCGGCTACACCCTGGGCGGACCGGTCTTCATTCCGAATCACTACAACACGAATCGCACGAAGACTTTCTTTTTCTGGTCGCAGGAATGGCGGAAAGAAAGCGTTCCTGGACAGGTATTCAATACGCTGGTCCCCTCAAATGCCGAGCGGCAAGGGAACTTCAACGACTTGTGCCCTAATCAAACAACCGGTTCGTTTGCCGACTGCCCCATTAACCCTGCTACGGGACAGTTCTTTCCAAATAACCAAGTGCCGGTCTCCCAGGCAGGGGCAGATCTCCTCCCGCTCATCCCGGTAGCCAACGCGGGCGTCCCTGGTGCGGCGCTGTATAACGCCTCCCCCACCCAGCCGACGAATTGGCGTGAAGAGTTGCTGCGTATCGATCAAAACTTCGGCACAAAATGGGCCGCCATGTTCCGCTACACGCATGATTCGTGGAATACGATCACGCCGACGACGGTGTTCACGGGAAGTGCGTTCCCTACTGTGCAGACCAACTTCATCGGTCCAGCGGTGAGCATTGTTGCCCGGTTGAACTGGAATCCTTCGCCGTCTGTGGTGAATGAGTTCGTCTTCAGCTATACCACGGACCACATCACGTTCACATCCACCGGAACTCCAAACCCGAATGCCTGGCAGCGCCCCGCCAACATGCCCATGGGTGCGATCTTCAACAATGGTTTCGGCGGAAAGCTCGCGGCAATTACCCTGACCGGCAACGCAGCCTACGGCGGGACGTTCTACGAAGATCCCAACGGCGAATGGCCTGAAGGACCGTACAACGCCAACCCGACCTATACCTACCGGGACAACGTCACAAAAATCGTCGGGCGCCACAACATGCAATTCGGCGCATACTTCGTTGCTGCGCAGAAGAATGAATTGAGCAGCCAACTGGTGAACGGTTCACTCGGCTTCAATACCAGTGCAACTTCCGTGAGTACCGGGAACAGCTTTGCCGACCTGCTCATGGGCCAGATCGCTACCTTTCAGCAGGCAAGCACGAACATCAAGTTCTATAACCGCTACAAGATTTTTGAGCCCTACTTCCAGGACGACTGGCGCATCACCGACCGACTCACCTTGAACCTTGGCTTGCGGATAAGCATGTTCGGCACCTATCGCGAGAAGTACAACCATGCCTACAACTGGACTCCGTCAGCCTACAGCTCCGCCAGCGCTCCGCAAATCGACACCGATGGTTCGGTGACGGGCTTTGCCGGAGCGCTGATACCTGGAACCGGCAACCCCTTCAACGGACTCGTGCAATGCGGTGTCAATGGAGTTCCCGCGGGCTGCATGACTGGTCACTTGTTCAATCCCGCGCCGCGTGTCGGTTTTGCCTATGATCTGTTCGGTGACGGCAAGACGGCCATCCGTGGCGGTTACGGTATCTTCTTCGAACACACTAATGGAAACGAAGCGAACACGGAAAGCCTGGAAGGACAGTCGTCGCCACTCATTCAGAACGTGACGCAATATAACGTTTCCGGTTACCCCAACATCGGCGGCGGCACCACCGGTTCGACACCCATTTTTCCACTGAGTTTCATTTCCATCCCCACCGCTGCAGTATGGCCTTACGTCCAGCAATGGCATCTGGATATTCAGCGGCAGCTCACCAAGAACACTGTTCTCGTACTCGCTTATGTGGGTAGCAAGGGCACGCATTTGAATCGGCAGGACGACCTGAACCAGCTCTATCCGGTGCCTGCTTCCCAGAACCCTTACCTGCCTGGAGAGCCAATTGGGGGCACCAACAATAGTTCTGGCGACTGCACCACCTTCACGACACCAAGCGGAGTGCCTGTTACCGGTCAGGCGGCCATCAATCTCGGTGTTGCATGCGGTGGCGATCCCAACCCGTTTCGGCCTTACTACGGAGTGGGTACGATAACCCAGCTACAGAATGCCGCATCATCGACCTACAACGCCTTTCAGGTTTCAGCGCGGAAGACAGCAGGCCCTCTGCAGTTCACTCTTGCTTACACGTGGAGCCACTCGATCGACGATTCCTCCGACCGCTACGACGGCGATTTCGTAAACACTTATGATCCTGCGGCGAACCGTGCCAGTTCGGCCTTCGACATCCGGCATATGTTGAATCTCGGCTGGGTGTACGATCTGCCGCTCTTCCGCAAACCCGGACTGACCAATAAGATCCTGGGAGGCTGGCAATATTCCGGCATCTTGACTGCCCTGACCGGTACGCCATATACACCGACCAACGCCGCCAATTACAGTGACAATGCCGGCGTCGGTAACAGTGTGTCCGGAGCTGGTTCGTATCCAGATCTGATCGGAAACTCCATGACGAACATACCCAATGTCCCACTCGCCGGCTTTGGTCCGTTGAACGCCAACCCGTCAGCATTCGCCGCCCCACAGGGTTTGACATTCGGCGATGCCGGCAGAAATTCACTGCGTAACCCCGGCTATTGGAATTTCAACATGGCTCTGTACAAGAACTTCGCAGTGAAGGAAAACATGTACTTTGAATTTCGGGCCGAGGCGTTCAACATCTTCAATCACACGGAATGGGGCCCAATCGGCGGAGCAGCAGGAGGCACCGCCGCTGCGAACGGCTTTTCCTCCAGCACTAACTCCATGGGCTGCTATGGAGGACCCAACAATTCTGCAGGCGACCCGAGCTGCTTGGGTTCTTCGAGTTTCCTTTACATCGGCGTCGCTCACCCAGCCCGCATCCTCCAACTAGGATTGAAGTTCATCTTCTGAGACCCTGTCTTCCCGCGAGGCGACGGAACGTGAGGCCCGTGCGCATTCTTTCGCTCTGCCGGTATTGCAATCACCTCGGAATGTCACTTGATGAAAACAGGGCCTTGCATGAACTAGCTGCGTATTGTCAAAAAAAGACTTCTGCAAGCCGACCGATGATTGTGACCTGCGGTGCCAACAACAAAGTTGGCCCGGAACCCTAGATGGGATGAGAAGGTCGATCCCCGATCACGGATGGTGTTTAGCCACGAGTGATCAACGCACGGTTCTCGCGGTGCGCGGAGTTGAGGCGAGGATATGTACTCAAGCCCGCGACTCAGGCGCAGTCCGCAAGGCGCAAGCCATCTGTCACGGACGGGCCAATGTTTCGTGAAGCAATACCCATCGAAAGCGGAGAGGTGGTCGAGCGCGAGAGTTTTGTCTTTGCAGACGTCCGACGTATCGGAGCGCGATCGAGTCGCAGCAAAGCGCAAGCTCGTTTCAGTTCAACGGAGAACGGCATGCTGGTTGGCAGCGCCGGTCAATAAAAGTCCGGGTCACACCACAGGGACTCTGGCCGATATCCCAAGAGCGTGACCCGAATTGCGCCACTTCGTCTGTCTGTTCCTGTAGCAATAGCGCAGCCAAACAATTCAGAGAGAAAACGAAGGGGTTACGTGGCGAGGGGTCCCTACATGAATGTAATTCTTACTCCTGACGCGAAAATTACGATCGGCGCATGGGGATGAAGAGGATGAGGTAAATCATCTGGATGCTATAAGACCCACATCGGATGAGCACCGGTTGTGACGCTCGGTCAGACGGTTCTGGTACGCGGCGGCCTGCGGCGGCACAGCCGAAAATCGTTAGTGGGAAGAGATCAGTTCTCCACTGCGAAGGCGAATAATTGACTCTGCCGGCGCTGCATGGTTTGATGGCGTCGTTCAATAACTGCTCCCGTACGAGACACAGGCCCCACTATGGAAATGGTTCGGTACAAGTCGATACCTCTCGCGCTTTCGACCATGGCGCTCACACTCGGCACCTGGCTCTACGAACCGCGTGCAACGCAGGCCGCATCTGCCTCCCAGCCCGCTAGAGCCGCCGCTCCGACGGACTGGTCCGTCTATAACGGCGGCGTTAATGGTGATCACTACTCACCGCTCACACAGATCACCCCAGCTAATGTCGCCGGACTGAAGCAGGTATGGCGCGTGGACGTGGGCGTTGATGGCGGCCTGCAGGCGAACCCTTTGATTGTGGGCCGGGTGGTCTATGGATACGGTTCCACGCTGCAGGTCTACGCGCTGGATGGAGCTACGGGCAAACAACTCTGGAAGTTTGATCCCGGCATTGTCGCCCACCTGCCAAGCCGCGGGATGAGCTATTGGACAGACGGCAAAGACTCCCGTCTCTTTGCCTACATCATGAACTTCCTGTATGCGCTCGATCCGGCCACGGGCAAGCTCATCGCCGGCTTCGGCGAAGGCGGGCGGCTGGACATGTGCAAGGATCTTGACTCCGATTACACACAGAACTCGGTCGTGCTCACCACACCCGGCGTCCTCTACAAGGACAACCTGATACTCGGCTTCCGGGCTCCGGAAACGAACCCTGCTCCGCACGGCGACATTCGTGCCTACAACGTGCGCACAGGCAAGCTAGTGTGGAGCTTTCACACCATCCCGCACCCCGGAGAACCTGGATACGAGACGTGGCCCGAGGGCGCATGGAAGACCGCTGGCGCAGCCAACAATTGGGCGGGCATGTCTGTCGACACGAAGCGCGGCCTCGTGTTCGTTCCAACAGGATCCGCGGTGTCCGATTTTTACGGCTTTGACCGCGTGGGTAACGATCTTTACGCCAACTGCCTGCTCGCGCTCGACGCCGTGACCGGGAAGATGGTCTGGCACTTTCAAGGCGTGCATCACGATATATGGGATCGCGACTTTCCCTCGCCACCCGCACTCGTCACGGTCAGGCGTGATGGCAAGCCGGTCGATGCTGTTGCCCAAACCTCAAAGCAAGGCTTCGTCTTTGTCTTTGACCGAGTGAGCGGCAAGCCGCTCTTTCCAATCGAAGAGCAGCCTTTCCCGGCTTCAGCGGTTCCGGGTGAAGTCGCGAGCAAGACCCAGCCGATTCCTCTTGCTCCTGCTCCCTACGCCCGCCAGTTGCTTACTGCAGACATGCTGACGACACGCACTCCAGAAGCGCATCAGTGGGCGGTCGAACAGTTCAAGTCATTTCGCAGCGGAGGGCTGTTCGTCCCTTTTTCCGTTGATATTCAAACGATCATTTTCCCCGGGTTCGATGGCGGCGCGGAGTGGGGCGGATCTGCGGTCGATCCGCTCTCCGGCGTAATTTACATCAATGCCAACGACCTGGCCTGGACCGGCGGACTGAGCGAAAACAAGGGAGACGCCAGCCCCGGCGAGGCGATCTATCAAACGCAATGCGCGATCTGCCATGGAGACAACCGCGCAGGCAGCCCGCCGGCATTTCCTTCGCTCATCGACGTCGACAAGCGAAGGAAGCAAACGGAGATTGCCGAGATCATCCGCAACGGCAAAGGCCGCATGCCAGGCTTTCCCGCACTCATGCCTGCTGATACTGCGGACCTTCTGCACTTCCTCGGTACTCCGATGCAACCCTTACCGTCACGCGCCGAAGCGGGCAACAAACGGGAGCGTGCTGGGAACGCTCCTTCGTCCTCCGCCATGCCGAAATACGTTTTCACCGGCTACCGTAAGTTCCTCGATCCGGACGGCTATCCCGCGGTCGCGCCACCGTGGGGCACACTCAACGCAATCGACCTGAATACGGGTAAGTATCTTTGGAAGGTACCGCTGGGCAACTATCCTGAACTCGCCGCAAAGGGCATGGCTAATACCGGAACGGAGAACTACGGCGGTCCGATCCTGACAGCGGGAGGAGTGCTGTTCATCGGCGCCACGCTCTTCGACCGCAAGCTGCACGCGTTTGACCCGAAGACCGGCAAGCTGCTCTGGGAAGGTAATCTCCCGTACGCCGGCAACGCTACTCCCAGCACATACATGATCGATGGCAAGCAATACATCGTAATCGCTACCAGTGGCTCGCGCAATCCGAAGGGCCCGCAGGGAGCCGCCTACGTTGCGTTTGCGCTCCAATAAAATGAAGATAGTGGTAAGCACGTCTTCACCGAGGTTCGCTCGCACATGTAAACACGCTCAACATGAAGGTGCCCGTCGTAACTGACGACCCGGAGCTTGGCTTTTCTTCCGGACGCACACCAGGCCTGTCCCAAGCCGCAAAGGGATTACTAGTCAAGTAATGGTTATTGATCTGCCCCCTCTGACAATCTCCCAAGAAACGCGTGTTTGGCGTCTTTGCCTGACGTCTGCCAGGCTTTCACGACTTCATAGACTATTGTGGTTGCGTAAGCGACGGCGATCCATACTACTACGGCCTCTACCGGCAGCCCTGCCCATGCGCCTATGAACAGGCCCATCATCTGTTTTTGCTGATAACCCCACCAGCCGTAGGGCACGGCCAAGGTCGCTTCCCAGAACATGCTGATGAGCAGAAGCATGAAGATAGTCAGACTCAAAGCACGCCAATTGATGAATCGGCGCGCAGCGGGGAAAAAAGTCGCCGAGGGAATCACGCCACCGATCACAAGCACTGTGAAGTAGCCCGGGAAACCCTCGGGATTGGGGGAGCGCAGTTTCTTATAAAGGATAGCGGCCACGATCAACAGCAGTCCCACAACCAGAGAAGACGGATGGATTGTCAGCAGTCGTTGAACTTGCCTTGCCTCACCGGCGTAGCCAGGCGCCTTGTAAGCCTCCAGCCAATATTCATCCAACCACACGTAGAGCAATAGGGTCGCGACGAACCCCGTGAAATAGAAGATGTATTCCTCAATGGGAACACCGCCACCGAGAGCTGGGGCTCTGATCCCCATGGTGGCCTGAGTATTGGGAAACAGGAAGAATTGGCTAGCGAAAAAGAAGTCTAGTGCGAAGCCACATGGCACCAGAACCCAAATCGTCCGCCAAAAGGCGCGCTGCGAAATGCGTATCCCTTCGCTGGGCAGGAACCACCACCCGATCACGACAATGGGAACCACAAACAACAGCAAGCTCCAGCTATAGCCGTAAGGAGTGGGGTTCGTGCTGGTCATTTGCACGATCGCCGGAGCGCGAACGGTGTGCAATGTTATGCCCGCCGGGACGGCGACCATCACAAGCATGACGAGAAGAATCCATGCGCTCAGTTCAGGACTTGGAGAACGTTTAGGCACGAATCGCAATTGCGGACGGAACCCCGCCGCAAGTGCAGCGATTTTACCGCGCACTTCAACAGCGTGCTTAAAGTATTCGCTAAGAGGGGCATGGCCTGATGATGATTCGTGTTGAGCGAACGATGTTCGGGGGCAAGTGCCATTCGACGGTGTCGATGGGAGCTAAGAATGACAGATCGACGTTCGATTTGCATACATAGCCAGCCAGCAAACGCGACGCCAGGCGGGCGATTAACGACGGAGTGCTGCAATCACCAAAGGTGCTCAACTCATACGGCTACATTCAGACCAGCCGGGAGTGGGATCGCCCTATGTCGTTCGTCGCGTGCGCCAATCCTTCGTCCACATCGGAGGTGCCCGACCTGTGGGCGACCCGCACGTCGGCTGGCAGATCACCTTCCAGGCGCTTGTCCGCACGTCCTCTGTCATCCATCCTAAGAGCAGGTTCGTATGCTCTATCGTTACCGGGGAGTTGTCGCTGATCCTGCGAAGCAGCTGGACGGCTCCCGCAAGCTCAAACCAGTTTCGGTATTGAGCTGACACCTCCTGATGAAGGACGGCTTCACTGTCCTGAAGATGGAATCCGCGAATTCCGAGCGAAGTGATATACGTGTTGACGGCCTTTGGGCCTCCTACGACGCGCAACAAAAGTCCGTCGCCACATTGTCACTCAGCGAAATCGTCAATCGCAGAAGCTCGCGCAACGGCACATCGACCCCCACATTCGGTTCTTCGAGGCGGAGGAAGTGAAGTGGCCGCCAGCGTCGCCGGCGACGATTAGATTGAGAGCCTCTGAAAATAGAGGCGTTGCGCGAGCGCGGCTCCGTATTTGCGGGCGTAGGAGATGAAGACGCAAGGCTGCTCAGACGGTGGCATTGGGACTTCGGGCCCACGGCGAGATTGTAAGCGATTCGTGACTAAGCTGGAATAAACGTATGAATCGCGGGCAGCCGCTGAACTGCCGCCAGAACGAACCGTAACGAACCGTGATGTTGAACGTTCTGTCGCTTTAACGCGGTGTCAAAAATAGTCGGGACTATAGCTGAACAGGCGAATGCCGTGAGAATTCGAAGGCCGCTCTGGGTGGGAGCGGCCTCCTCCGTTCAACCGCAAACTATGGCTTCGGGTCCAGCGCGGCAGAAGGCCGCTGCTTGTGGCCGGTGGTGGAGCAGAAGTCGCTGCTCGGCAACGTCGTGTACTGGCATCCGCCACTGTTGACGGTCGAGGGTGCAAACCCTGCGTTCCAGCTTGAATTGTTGGCGAAACACGAGGGCGTCGGCGGCGTTATATGGGTTATGTTGCTGAAGATTGAGGGCATGGTCAAACCGAAGCCGTAGCAACCGCTGTCGGGGCAGTCGATGTCCTTGACCGCCCAAGTGCTGCAGGCCGCCTGGCACTGGGCAAAAATGCTGGCCGTATAGGTTGGGTCGGTCGTCTTCAGCGCGCAATTGCATGAGTTCGCCGTCCCAGTGCAAAAATTCGCGGGCTGGCACTGGCTCGAGGTTGCCGCGAAGTCGAGGTTTGCCAGGTTCATGGTCACTGTGGCGATGCCAGTGGTTGCGTTGTAAGTCTTCGTCCAGTTCGAGGGCCAGGCGATGGTGTTCGCGGTGAACGGAACATTGTGCTTGTTGACCTGTATCGCCGATAGGATCGTGGTTCCATTGGTGATGAGGGTCGGGTCCAGCCCGGTGCCGATGAACAGCTGGTAGGTCTGGACTGTGGTTGGCTTGGCGTACAGCAGGAATGTCCAATAGGTCTGGCTAGGAACGAAGCTGGTAAAGCTCCCGTAGCCAGCGCCTGCCTGCGACGACTGCGAAACGGTGGTGTCGATGTAGTAGTTGCCGTTATTGACGGTGAGCGTGTTGCGCTGGGCGATGGAGTCTCCCATCATGGTGATGAACGGAGTCGCGCCGCCGCTGCTTTCCGTGCCGGTGAACTCCATGCGATAAAGGGGCACACCGTAACAGCTCTGATTGGTGCAGGCGACGGACCAATTAATGCCGCAACTGCTGGCGCATGCGGGATACATCACGGTGGAAACATACTCGTAAGGACTGCTGAGGGCGGTTCCAGTCTTTGACAGCGGCGGTGTATTGATGTCGGAGCCGCATTCTATATCCTGATACGGCGCGTTGAAGAAATTGTCTTCATTCACTACCGTCACTTCATGGGTTCCCTTGTTTTGCACCTGCTCGCTGATGAGTCCGGTGAGCGAGCCATCGTCATCGGTGAGTTCGGTCTGACGGTCAATGTCGGTCCATCCACCCGTAAACATGGCCGAGTTATAGGTGCAATAGCGCGCCTTGGCCGCCGTCTGGTTGAACGTAAACGGATGCAGGTAGTCGCTCTGGGTGAACTGCGGCAAGATCACGAAATGGCGAATGTCGACGTTGTCGAAGTACAAATTGTTCTGGTGAAACACCGGTGGATAGAAGAAGCCATTCGGCTGTTTCCAGGCGATAGCAGCGTTGGGCATGTAACACTGCATACCCGAGGGCTGGCTGCTGTCCATGGGAATGCCGGCCATGAGTCCGTACATCCAGTAATTCGGACTGCCCGAGCAATTCGCGCCAGAGGTCTGGTCACATCCCTCCAAAATGGTTTTGGTGATATCGAGGAACGCATTGGAATCCTGGTATGCGGGACCGTCGTAGATGTTGTACAGGCGCTGGTTCACCGCAAAGTTCGACAACGGCATGGTCATGCCTTCGTTGACGTTCAGGCAATAGCTGCCATTGCCTCCGTTGCCAGCGCAAACCAGAGTGGGGTCCGCCTGCGCCGAGTTCTTGTTAAACGGGCCCGCTGCAGAAGCGTAGTAGTTGCCAGGTTGGGTAACGCCGATGAATACGTCGTTGCGCGAGAGTCCCCAGTAGCCGGGAATCACAGACGAGTCAGTGTAGTCGCCACCCGTGACCATGGTGAGTCCGGCGGTCTGGATGTCGGTGAGCGCGCTGTTGGAGACCAGATACCACTGCGGGCGCAGCCATAGGGCCGAGAAGTTCTGCTGCGACCAGTTGAACGAGGTGAGGTAATGGTCCAGAACCGTGACCATGCATCCGGCTTCTTGCCCGGCACCACACTTCAGCAAGGTCGGCGAGTTGTTTACGAAAGGATTGCAATCTCCGGTCGCCGGACACCTGGTCGCCAGGCGCGATCCACCCGGATCAATTTTGGGATAGTAGTAGTCGGCGTCAGTCGATAGCGTGGTCTGACCAGGAGGCGTAGGCGGAATGTTGTTGTTGGGGACAGCCGTCAGGTTCGGCGATTGGGGCACTACGCCGCCGCAGGCGTTGGTGACGCTGATGGCGAGAAATGACTCCATGGCAGTGGAGCAGGTGTTGCCGACAAACTTCTTGAGCGGCGATGTATCGGCGCTCGCATAGTTGTCACACGTGTACTGCTGACCGGTGATGCTGCTGGTGCAGGTTGACTTGAAGGTTTTCTGCTCTGAGGCATAGGATTCCCAGGCTTGCAGGCGCGAGAAGCCGCTGGTGCCCGAGGGTTGGAACCAGTAGCAGACCCCACAAGTGTTGGCTCCGGCTGCGAAGTTGTATTCGAAATCGTTCCAGCCGTTCGTAATCCAGAACACGGTCGGGTGGTCTACGTCACTCGTATACGGGACCGGGTCGTCCGTGGTGTTGTTGTAACCGCCCGCAAGGATTCCGGGAACACTGCGCGGGTTCTGCGGATTTTCCACTGCGCCGCGGACGAAGATGCCGAGATTGGAATAGAGAGTGTTGTCGGTTTCGGTAGCATCTTCCAGATAGTAGCCGTGGCCGATTGAGAGGTAGCCGACATTGCGTGCCATGGAGACCCCCTGCGTGGCGTGCAGCGTGTACCAGCGGGTCATCGAATCCCACACCGAGTTGTCTTTCAAGAACGTGACGGGCAGTCTTCCGCCGAGCGCAGGCTGGGGTGTCTTGCGCGCCATATGGAAGTGGACGGGATAGTGCATGATGCGGCCGCCCTGGCCAAGCTGGTAGAACTCAACGCCTTGGATTTGCAGGCTCTTGAAGCCCTGGCGCACCAAGGTGTGTCCGCCGAAGTAATAGTTGTTTCCAGGTGTGTTCGAGCAGGTCATGCCAGGGGCAGGGAATGGCTGTCCGACGCCGTCGCAGCCGGAAACGATGCGAATGCTGCGCGACAGTAGAGCGACCGCGGCACGGGTGTCCACCAGACGGCCGTTGCCCTTGGGCAGGTTGGGATCGTCCTGCGGTCCGACATCGGCTGGAACTTTGTGCGCAGCCAGGTCAATCTCGGTGCCACTGTGGCCAAATTGAAAGGCCTTAGTCGCGTGGATCGTCATTAGGTCGGCGTCGACGGAGGCGATGGTCATCTGCTCGGAATGGCCAGGCAAGTAGTCGCTGGCGCTGACGACAATTTGATCTCCGGCCTTCCAGTCAACCGGGCGGTCCACGACGAGGACGTTGCTTTTCTGGGCATCCTTGGGATCGATGTTCTGCGCCAAGCGCACCCAACTGGTACCGGAGTACCAGGCGGGAAAGGGGGCCGCGGCGGGATATATCGCGCCCCTCTTGCCGTAGAGCTCAATCGTGCCGTTATACGAGAGGGCGAGTACCTTGTAGCCAAAGTAGGCATTGGGATCGCCGTCATCGTAAACGAGCGGCTCGTACTGATAGAAGCAATCGTCCACGTTTCCAGGCAACAGGGTACTGAGAGCGGAGGCCTTTGTGCACGAGGCCGGATTCATATCGCTCATGTCCATTTTGTTGGAATTCCAGATGTTGCTGGGAACTCCGCAAGTAGGATCGATAGCATAACCGCCGTTGCCGTCAGACATGAGGCAGTCGATGCCCTTGCCGCCGCTTCCCGTCGGCCCGGTGGCAGTACCTCCCTGATCGGGGCCCCAAAGATGAATGGTGAGGTGTCCGCCGGCACTCCCGATCGGAGTGCTGGGTGTTCCTGCAGTTAGACTGCCAGAATTCTGCACGAGGATCGACTCAGCCCAGAAGTCTGTTACAGTGTCAGCGAACAGTAAGTGTCCGCCGCCAAAAATATTGACATTGTGGAAGTAGTACTGCCCGGCGCCAACAGTGCAGGTACCCGTGGCCACCACCAAGTCAGTAGGATTGGTCATACTGCCCTTCGGAAGGGCACCCGTTGTGCAAGTTGTGGTCGCCGCACTCGCCACCTCGCAGAATCTGAATGCGATTAGAGTCAAGAGCAGTGCGAATGTGAGACTTGTAACTCGCGTTTTCGACGGCTGTGTAGTCTTGACGGCGGACATCTGCGGCAAATCCATGATTCCTTCCCTTGTCGTGTCACGACGTTCCGACCATGCGGCGGATTCTGGCTGCGACCGAAACGGAATGGTCTGATTGCTCGGCATCACTGCTTACCAGATATGTCCCAACCAATTCTCAGGTCGGAACGCCATTCTAGCTTCTGGTGTCCCACATTATGTACTGGTAGCAAGATTTCAGCGCAGGTTTTTTCGCCCGGACCGGCACTTGGGAGGGCCTTCAACTATCAATAAATTCCCGGGGGGACACCCTCGGGGATGGACTATTGACCCGATTCGTTTGCCTGACGGCACTGGGTAGCGGGACACCCCACATATTAACGAACAGAGTCGGAAGGTTCTCGACAGCCATACGCTATGCAACGTTAATCGTTTTACCGCCTATCCTTCACTCGTAATCGTGTCGCGGTGTGAACCCAGTTTCAGCCGTACAGAATGCTCCAAGTTGCATTCATTCGGTCACATTGGCCCGGAAACCAGCTTCGAGGAAGTGCCGCGCAACTTATAAGCCGGATATGTCCGGGGTGAATTTCGAACTTGTTAGATAATTGCGAGTGGCAACGGATCCGGAATGCTATTCCGAAGGGTCGTAGTTTAGGTTTTGCCCAAGCCAGCGCTCGACCTCTGCCACCTTCATCGCCTTGCGTCCCGCATAATCAGCGACCTGGTCCCGATCGATCTTACCGAGGCCGAAATATCGCGATTCAGGGTGAGCGAAGTAGAGCCCGCTCACGCTGGAGCCGGGCCACATCGCAAATGACTCGGTTATCCGCATGCCGGTATTAGCCTCAACATCGAGCAGGTGCCAGAGTGGGCCCTTCTCTGTGTGGTCCGGGCATGCCGGATATCCTGCCGCCGGTCGGATTCCTCGGTACCTCTCCTGGATTAGATCCGCGTTGCTCAGGCCTTCATTGCGGCCGTAACCCCATTCATCCCGCACCCGCCTGTGGAGACACTCGGCGAAAGCCTCGGCCAGACGATCCGCAATAGCCTCCGCCATAATCGCGTTGTAGTCGTCGTTCTCGGCCCTGAATCGGTCGCACAACTCCTTCAGTCCAATCCCGCTGGTTACTGCGAAAGCGCCAATATGATCGGACAGCCCTGTGTCCTTCGGCGCGATGAAGTCGGCGAGCGATCGGCACGGTTCGCTGCCTTCTCTGTCTGACTGCTGGCGGAGGAAGTGGAACCTCTCGAGAACATTTGCACGTGCGGTTTCCGTGTACAGCTCGACATCGTCTCCCACGGCGTTGGCAGGAAATAAGCCATACACGCCATTTGCGGTGATCGAGTTTTTCTCAATCAATCGATCCAGCAGGGCGTTGGCTTCTGTGTAGATCTGTCGCGCTTGCGCTCCTTGCTCCTCGTGCTCGAGGATGCGCGGATAAACTCCTTTCAGCCCCCAGGTGTGGAAGAAAGGGGTCCAGTCGATGAAGTCGCGCAGCGTTGCCAACGGAAAGTTTTTCAACACGCGTACGCCGGTAAACTCGGGCACGGGCAGGTCTTCGGCGCGCCATTTGATTGGAGTCCGTTTGGCGCGAGCTGCTTCAAGCGAGACAACCTGCAGACGCGGTGCGGAGTGGGCTTTGCGAATTGCATCGTAGTCGGCGCGATGGTGCGCGATGAACTCCGATTGGCCGTCGTCGCTAAGCAGGCTGGTCGTCACCGGCACTGCCCTGCTGGCGTCAAGAACGTGAACCACCGGCGCGCTGTAGTGCGGAGCGATCTTAACGGCGGTGTGCCTGCGGCTCGTAGTCGCCCCGCCAATCAGCAGTGGTAACTTGAAACCCTGGCGCTCCATTTCCCGGGCTACGTGGACCATCTCGTCGAGAGACGGAGTGATTAGACCGCTGAGACCGATCAGGTCGGCCTTCTCCGCCTTGGCGCGTTCGAGAATTTTTTCGCAGGGGACCATCACCCCCAGGTCGATCACCTCATAGTTGTTACACGCAAGGACGACGCCGACGATGTTCTTGCCAATGTCGTGAACATCGCCTTTGACGGTGGCAAGCACAATCTTTCCCTGTGCCTTGACCACCTGTCCAGCCGCAACCATCTCTGCCTTTTCGGCCTCCATGTACGGCGTTAAATGGGCCACGGCCTTCTTCATTACCCGGGCAGATTTGACCACTTGAGGCAAGAACATCTTGCCAGCCCCGAACAAATCACCCACCACGCCCATGCCGTCCATCAACGGCCCTTCGATAACCAAGAGTGGCCGCCCCAACTTGACGCGTGCTTCTTCGGCATCGATTTCGATGTATGTGTCAATTCCCTTCACGAGTGCGTGAGAAAGACGTTCCTCGACTGTGCCGCTGCGCCATTCCTCTGCTTTCTTCTCGCTAACTACCGAGCTAACGCCCTTAAGCGTTTCCCCGTACTCAACCAACCGCTCGGTGGCATCGGGACGTCGGTTTAGCAACACGTCCTCGACCAGTGCCCTCAACTCCGGGTCAATCTCTTCGTACACCTCGAGCATTCCGGCATTCACGATGCCCATATCCAAGCCCGCAGCGATGGCGTGATAAAGAAACGCCGAGTGCATCGCTTCGCGAACCTTGTTGTTGCCTCGAAAGCTGAACGAGATATTAGAGACGCCGCCACTCACCTTGGCGTGCGGCAGATTGGCCTTGACCCATCGCGTGGCGTTGATGAAATCAAGCGCGTAGTTGTTGTGCTCCTCCATGCCGGTAGCAACCGTGAGGATATTCGGATCGAAGATGATGTCTTCGGGCTGAAACCCGACCTCGTCGACCAGGATCCGGTAGGCACGTTCGCAGATTCGGATCTTGTCTTCGTATGTCGCGGCCTGGCCCTGTTCGTCGAAAGCCATGACTACCGCCGCAGCGCCATACTTGAGAACCGTGCCAGCATTCTGGCGAAACTTTTCTTCGCCTTCTTTGAGCGAAATGGAGTTGACGATGCCCTTGCCCTGCAGGCACTTGAGTCCAGCCTCAATCACCTCCCATTTCGAAGAGTCCACCATGAAGGGCACCTTGGCCACCTCGGGTTCGCTCCCCAGTAACTGCAGGTAACGTGTCATGGCCGTGACGCCGTCGATCATGCCCTCGTCCATGCAGATATCGAGGACGTTGGCTCCATTTTCAACCTGCTGTCGCGCTACTCTTACCGCCTCTTGGTATTTACCTTGTTTGATCAGCTTCGCGAACATGGGCGAACCTGCCACGTTAGTCCGCTCACCAATCATGATGAAGACGCCGCGTTGCTGGGTGAAAGGTTGTGATCCAGACAGACGGAGGGGCCTTGGATCCGCAGCGTCGGCCACGCTCACGACCTCGGTTGCGTTCAAGATCTTCCCTCGCTCCGGGCGCCGGATCCCACCGCTAGCGTCGCTTCCAACTTTCGCGGAGGCTGCCCTTCGAGCGCGTTGGCGATCGCCGCGATGTGCTCGGGAGTGTTACCGCAGCAACCGCCAGCGATATTGATTAACCCTGCACGCGCAAAATCGCCCAGGTAGCGGGCCATATCCTGCGGGCCTAAATCAAATCCTGTTTCCGAGAGCGGATTTGGCAACCCAGCATTCGGATAGCACGAAATTGCCACGTCCGCCTTCTCCGATAGCTCCTCAAGGAACGGATACATCAGATCTGGACCTAGCGAGCAGTTGAGCCCCACCGACAACGGTTTCACGTGCTGCACCGCGTTCCAGAACGCCTCAATGGTTTGGGCGGAGATCATTGTCTCGCCGCCACGCCCCACCGCCGCCGAAATCATCACCGGCAGCTCCTTCCCGTCCTCATCAAACACTTCACGGATCGCAACCAGCGCGGCCTTGGCATTCAGCGAGTCAAAGATTGTCTCCACGAGAAGAAAATCCGATCCACCGGCGATCAGACCTCGCACCTGTTGCGCATACGCAGTCTTCACTTGGTCGAACGTAACCATCCGGAAGCCAGGATCATCAGCGTCAGGCGAGTTCGAAAGCGACACTGTCAGCGGTCCGACTGCTCCAGCCACGAAGCGTTGACGCGAGGTTGTACTTCCGACACGATCGGCCCATTCGCGGCACAGTTGTGCCGACTTCTCGTTTATCTCCGCCGCCAGGCTGCCGAGGAACGGATCATCGATAATCTTTTGGTAGAAAGCCGGATCCTTGCGGCCACCGTGCTCCCGCGGATCATCCACGAAGAATTCGCTTTGCGCGATGCTGGTCGCACCGAAGGTATTCGTCTCGATGATGTCCGCCCCTGCCTCCAGGAACCGGCGATGGATGTCGCCGATCATATCCGGCCGTGTCAGGGTAAAGAGGTCACCATTATTCAGCAGGCCCTTGGTCGCGTCTTTAAAGCGATCCCCCCGAATATCCGCTTCCGTCATGCCATAGGTACGGATTGTCGTGCCCATCGCTCCATCGATAATGGCAATTCGACTGTCGAGGATCTTTTCCAGCGGATGTCGGCTGAACTTTGTCATATTGCTGTAATACCCCTGGGCAATGCTGTGCCGGTGCTATCTACCTGAAGTCGAAGACACTGGCCGAGACTAACTACCGCGCCCTACTGCGCGCCTTCGCTTCAGCTTTGCCACATTTGTCTTCGTGGCTCGTTCTTCTAATTATAACGATGCAGCCAGCCACTCAACGCTTGACGCGCAGCATCGGTAAGATGATCGTTATACAGTTTGGATGCACTGAACACCCGCAAGGTAGCGAGACGCGATACAAGTGCACAGAGCAGTTGGGCGCCGCCACTGTAAAGAGAAAAGAGAAAAGAGAAAAGAGAGTTGGCCTCTGTTTGTGTGCTAGGTTCTCCTCGGAGCTCGACGACAAGGTGTTCTCTGCGGAGACCAGAAAGAGTAGGACCCACCACGATTCCCACTCACACCAATCGACTGCCCTTCACGCCGGCGGGCGCGGTCACCGGCATCGGCAGCCTGCCTCTCACTTCTGCTGCGTCGGCGATCCAGGCGGTTGCCGACTTTTCGCCGGAAGTCCCTTTCTGGCCTCAACTGCCACAGCTGTCTGAACAAGAGAGGGTCATCGGCCAGGGATTGGGCATCGTTGCTGATCTGATTGAGCCGCGCAACGAAGGCTACGGATACCAGGTAAAAGAAGGCCGGATCGATTCTCTGCTTGAAATTCTTCACCGCAGTGTCGGAGATCTGACCCCGGCGAATGCCGTGGGTTTTGGCGCATTCGAGAACGCATTGTTCTCGGGTCTCTTCAAGGATGCAGTCGCCGTAAAGGGACAGATTGAGGGACCGATCACGTTGTCAGCTTTTCTGTTCTACCACGATCGGCCTTTCCTTTCCGACCCCGCTCTGTTTGCAGCCATTGCATTTCATGTCTCGCAGATCATTTGCTGGCAGATTGATCACCTGAAATCCGCATGCCGTCCCATGTTGATGTTTGTTGATGAACCGGCTCTGTGTCTGGAAGGGCCGAGCGCGAACGCCGTCTCCGAGGAGAAAAGACTTAGCGCCTTGGCGGTCACGCTGCAGGACGCACGACATCGAGGTGCCTACGCGGGATTGCATTGTTGCGCTGCACGTCCGTTTGAGCGCATGCTCCGCGCAAGGCCGGATATTCTGTCGTTCGATGCCCATGAGGGCCTTGAGTTGTTTTTTGCCCAGTCGCAAGCATACGACTTCGTGCATCAGGGAGGAATGGTCGCTTATGGGATCGTTCCCACGCGGCCAGGTCTAAACGCGCTCGATTCAGCGAAGATCTTTATCCGGTGGTTGCAATCTGCGTCCCAAGCTGGCGATCCCCAGGAGTATGCTCGACGCGCAATGATTACGGCAACCTGTGGACTCGGACTGCTCGATTTGTCCGCTGTCGCAGACTCATTTGGCGTTGCTCACAGCATAAGCAAACTGATTAGAGCGTTAGCTGGGCAGCCGGACTGACTTCCTTTCCGAGGCCACTTGGAATTGCGCCTCGGTTCCGTGACTATCGCAGCTCGAACGCTATGTGCTGGGGTGGGATCCCGGTGCCGATGTGCCGTCTGAGCTAAACCCGAGGATCTATCTCGACTTCGTTGGCGGTGGGCATGCCGATCCGCTGGTTCCGGTATTCCAGCACGACTAGATAGATCTTCGCGGGCTTGTAAGTTGTTTATTATCTTGATTAGATGGGTCGACCCTAGCAGGCGATTTTCGAACTTTTATGCAGCAAAGCCGGGTGGATCATCTGTCGCAATTACATTGTGTAATGGCGATTTCCCGTCAGCTAACACCTGTTCGATGCGAACGCACCGAGGAAACTGAAGTTGAGCTTCCGACCAACGAATTGACCGGGACGGTCATCATCGCCCCGGTCGAAATCGATCTGCACCTACTTCGCTTCATTGATGGCTGGCGGCTTCCAGGTGCCGTCAATGATCGACGGCGGAGTCTCCTTTGGCCAGTACAGCCGCAGCATGGGAATGAACTTGGCCTTTGGCGCAGGCAGCCAATTGGCTTCTTTCGCCTTCCCCGGTGAGTCGGCCTGGAGATACAGGTCCACCGAACCATCAGGGTTGGCTACGAACTTGTTGCGTTGGCTCAATGTGTAACGATTAAGTGGGTTGGGCACGAAGAAATAACTTGCATCGTACATAGTGAGCGACCAGAAGCCATTCACTGGAGGCATTTGGCCCTTATCGAAGTGCAGGACGTACTTCTTGGAAGCGGCATCAAAGTCGCTCGCCGCCTCCGTCCTTTTGGCCGGTGGGATAAATCGCGTCCTGGGTCCGATTGGCGCCGAGGCCAAAGGCGGTGACCAATGCCCGATCCAGATAATCGGTACCGTAGAGACCCGCCTTCGGGAGGATAAGCCACCCATTTACAGGCTCAACTTTCTTGGCGAATTCTACGATCTTCACCTGGCCCAGCTTGGGTACAGACTTTATGGCTTCCTTATCGAATGCCCCGAGTTTGCTGGGATCAAAATCCTGCCCGGGCACGAGGCCGATCTTCGCCATCTCGGCCACCATAGGCGCGTCCTCGGCGGCGGGAGGGTTCGCCTTCATCAGTTTCGCCAAATAGTTGAAGTACGCGTTCACGTCCATCGCGTCGACCTGGTCGCGAACCGCTGTCTTCATGTCGAACGAGCTATCAACTTCTCCCGGTGGCGGCGAGTAAGGCTTGCCGTACGAACTCAGCGGAACTAGTGAGACCTTGTCCTGCAGGGCGTGTACCTTTGCGTAGTCGTCGGAAGTGCCGGTGCAGTAAATGCGGCCGAGAATCCAGACCAAGGCCGTCGGAGACTTGTATTCGGTTACTCCGGCGGGGAGGGCCCCCGACCAGCCCGGTCCGGTGATGGCATACTTCTGGGCCTTGTCGCCAGTGGTCCGTTTGCCGGGAACTTGGAAGACGTCCGTCCAGCCATCCAGCATAGGCATCAAGTAGTAGCGATCTCCCATGTCAGGAATGGTGAGGATCCACGGCTCCATCGACACATCCACCCAAGCGGTCGTGTACAGCGTGTCAGCGTTGGGAGCGGTAACTGTGTGCATGTCCACTGGGGGGTACGTGCGAATTCTCAAGAGTTGGCCCATAGGAGCGTGTGTCGCATCAGGCGCGGCTACGTTGGTCAGTTGCCTGCGGGTCATGTCCATGGTCACCAGTGGGTAGCCATAGATGTAAGCGTCGACTGCGGTGCTGACCGCCTGTTCGACGCCCGGACTCTTGGCCTGTTCGGCGGGTTTGTTTTCGGTGCATGCGGTCAACATAACGAGCAGTGAGGCCGCGAGGACCAAGTACAGGAATGCAAGTTTTCGCTTCACATTGTCTCCAAAATTATGCGAGCCGATAGTCGGCCTGCGGATTATTCAGTCGGGACTGCTCGAAGCGCAGCTACAGCACAGCCGCAGCAAACAGTCGAATACGGGCCAAATGGGGGTGCCATTCAAGCTAAAGGGTGGGCCGTCGGTATGCAAGCGGAATGATGGGTTAGGCGTTTGTTACGTCCGTGTTAACACGCGAAGCACTATATCGTTCGCCACAGTTAAATCGCCACTCGGGAACAGTGCGTGGCTGCTCGCCCGAGAAAGCGATTGGTGTTGGCAACAGGCCTTAACCAATTCGCGATGGAGTTCATAAGTGAACGTCCGCTTGCAAGGCTCAGATTCTGAACGGCGAGAAAGATTGGTCGGGGAGAGAGGATTTGAACCTCCGACCCCCTGGTCCCGAACCAGGTGCTCTACCAGGCTGAGCCACTCCCCGACATGTTTGCAACCCTCCCCGCAATCGGGAACGGTACGACGCGTCGCTCACAGGGGTGAGCTCTCTAACAGCGCGCCAACCGCAAGTATAACAGAGTTGCACCCGGGTACTTGGCCGACTGGAGTCCCCAGGCAGCGCGTTTGGGCTCACTCCCAGTTGGGCATTTTGCGACCAAAACCGTAAACTCATTCTGCAATCGCAGTGTCGTCGAGTGCGACGGCACGACTGAGCGCGCACAAGCGCGCACGAGGTTCAGACTTGCTAACGGTTCTCCTGGCACGGCGGCTGTTCACTCCGCCGGAAGCGATCGACGACGCAATACTAATGATAGAAGACGGCGTCATCTCTTTCGTCGGCACGAGGCCCGAGGTGTCCATTCCGCCCAATGCACAGGTGATCGACTTCGGCGATGCCGTGCTCGCTCCCGGGTTGATTGACATTCACATTCACGGGGGCGCGGGACACGACGTCATGGAGGGCTCCGACGAGAGCCTGGCTGCGATCGAGCGCTTGATGACGAAGCACGGCGTCACCACTTATTGTCCTACGACGGTGACTGCACCGGTCGAGGTGACGCTGCGCTCATTAGAAGCGCTCGGCAAAGCTGTGCAGCGTGCTACCGGCAGTAATGGCGATGGCACGCGAGCCAAACCCCTTGGAGTGCATTTCGAAGGGCCTTTCCTGAGTCACGCCAAGCGCGGAGTTCATCCCCCGACGCTGCTGCAGCCGGCGTCGCGCGAGTTGTTCGAGCGCATGTGGCAGGCGGCTGGTGGGCACGTCAGCGTAATGACCATCGCTCCTGAGATCGACGGCGCTCTCGACTTGATCGTCGAAGCCAGCCGGCGCGGCGTGTGCGTCAGCCTGGGGCACTCCGATGCCGAGACGCAGCAAACTGCTGCGGCCATCAGTGCGGGCGCGCGCCATGCCACGCACACGTTCAACGCGATGCGTCGGCTGGACCATCGCGATCCCGGGCTGTTGGGCCGAGTGCTCACCGACCGAACCGTGACTGCCGACATTATTGTCGATGGCATCCACGTGGATCCGGTGATAGTCGACTTGTTCGTGCGCGCCAAGGGAGTCGACTGCGCAGTGTTGATTACCGACGCCATGAGCGCGACAGGAATGCCTGATGGCACCTACATGCTCGGCGATTTCGCGGTTCAGGTGCACGATGGCCGCTGTGAGTTCGATGGCAGGCTGGCAGGCAGCGTTCTCACACTCGACCGTGCCGTTCGCAACATGATGAAGTTCGCCAACATCAGCCTGCAAAACGCAATCCGCATGGCCTCCCTCAATCCTGCGACCGTGCTCGGCATCGCTAAGCGTAAAGGCAGTTTGTCCGTGGGAGCGGATGCCGACATTGCAGTGTTCACTCCAGCGGGCGAAGTGATGCGAACCATCGTCGGCGGCATCCTTATATAAATAGAGTCTGGACATAGAGTCTGGATCTGGGCCCAGCTCCGCCAAGTTCTCCCGAAATCGCCACCGTCAGTCGCGCATCACCTGTGTAAGTGACTGCAATCACTGTTCTTCTCAGCCAAAAGCGCGAAGGTCTAAAAGGGAGAGCTACATGCTCGGTTGGCATTCGCGACAGGAAGGGCCTCGACTTCCGCACACCCGTGCGAGTTGCGCTCTTGGTTGGTCGTCCTGTGTCCCGTTGTTGGGACTGGTAGGCTATCCCTCTTCGCTCGCCGCCGCTCCCGCTCAACCTTCCACTGTAACCAGCGCCGGTTTCCTGGGCGGCTTGGCCCTGGGATGTTTCCTATTGTTCATCTTTGCCTTCCTGGCCCGTACTCGCCTGAAAGTTTCACAGCGGGAACTGCAGAAGTTCAGGGAACTGGCGGACCATCGCGAGTACGAACGCAATCTGGCGCAACACGAACTTGTGCGCAGGCTCGAAGAAGAGCGCGAGTTAGCTAAGGAGAAGATGCAGTTCGATTCCAAACTGGCGGAATACGAGAAGTGCGCCTCGCTTGCGCAACTCGCCCTGGGCGCGGCGCATGAAATCAACAATCCGCTGCTCGGAATCATGTCGCACCTCGAGCTGGAATTGAAGGGCGCCTCCGGCGAGCAACGCACAGAGATCGAACAGTGCATCGAGGGCGCAAAGCGAATCTCCTCGGCGGTCCGAGGTCTACTGGACTACGCGCGGCCAGGGCCGCCGCTGTTGGGCAAGGTCAATCTGTTCAAGCTGGTTAGTGAGACGCTGAAGTTCATTGAGCATCAGCCCATGTTCCGGCACATCACGGTCGCGAATCTTGTTCCTCTCGACTTGCCGGTGACCACGGCTGACGTCAACCAGTTGTCGCAGATCCTGATGAACCTGCTATTGAACGCGGCGCAGGCAACCCCGGCGGGCGGCAGCATTACCATTTCGGCGGGAATGGAGCAGTTTGCCGGCATCGTCGAACTCCGGGTGCGCGACTCCGGCAGTGGGATTCCCGCTGACATTCTGCCGCATGTGTTTGAGCCTTTCTTTTCCACCAAACACGGCAAGGGCACGGGGCTTGGACTTAGCATCAGCCAAAGTTACATCCGCAGTCACGGAGGAGAGATTCAGCTTGAGAGCACTCCCGGCATGGGCACCACGGTCCGCGTGACCTTGCCGGTGCATCAACCGCCGAAACTCGGGACCGAGTATCAGGAGGTCATCTCCTAGTCATGCCGTATTCCGTGCTCATCGTAGACGACGAGGCGCTGACCTTGCGGACCCTCGGCCGCGCGCTGGGCGACGAGGGCTTCGAAGTCTTTCTCGCCATGACCGGTGAGGAGGCCTTGCAGATCTTCTCCGATGAGAAGCCTGACTTTGCCTTGCTCGATGTCGTATTGCCTGCCATGAACGGCATCGAAGTCCTGCGACAGGCGAAGGTCAGCTCGCCCGCCACCATCATTCTTATGATGAGTGCCTACCACATGGTCGATCGTGTCGTCGAGGCGATGAAGCTTGGTGCATACGACTACCTCATCAAGCCCTTCCATGTCACCGACATGGTGAATACGTTGCAACGCGCCGCCGAAATGCTTGCCTTGCGAGTGCGCGTTCATGACACCGTGCAGAGCGCAAAAGGGCACTACGACTTTGGGCGCGTTGTGACTATGAGCCCGGTGATGCGCGAAATCTTGCAGATGGCCCGCCGCGCCGCGGAAAGCGAGCGCACGACCATCCTGGTTCAGGGCGAAAGCGGCACCGGCAAGGAAGTGCTGGCGAAAGCGATCCACTACAACAGCCCGCGTGCGCAGATGCCACTGATCAGCCTCAACTGCGCCGCTTTGCCCGATACGCTTCTCGAAAGCGAGTTGTTCGGCTACGAACCCGGAGCGTTCACGGATGCGCGCCGCCGCAAAGAGGGCCTCATCGAGAAAGCCACCGGCGGAACGCTCTTCCTCGATGAGATCGGCAATACCTCTCCCAGTCTCCAGGCAAAGTTGCTGCGTGTTCTCGAAGAAGGGACGTTCATGCGCCTGGGTGGGACCAAGGTAATCCAGGCCAACGTACGCATTATTGCCGCCACCAACACGCTACTGAAAGAGGCGGTGGCCAAGGGCGAGTTCCGCGAAGACCTCTACTACCGGCTCAACGTGCTGCCACTGTTCATCCCACCGCTGCGGGAGCGCAAGGAAGATGTTGTTCCTCTGGCGCTCGATTTCATTGCGCAGTTCAACAAGGACCTGAAAAAAACTTTCGTCGGATTCACCCCGGCAGCAGCGGAGCTGCTCAAGAATTATCCGTGGCCGGGCAATATCCGCGAATTGCGCAACGTTATCGAGCGGACCATGATCCTCTGCAAGGAAACCGAGATCGATGCTGCTGACCTTCCCGAGGAGGTGCGTGATCATGAGGCGTCGTCACCCCAGATAGAACCCCTTTCGGCCTACGATCTTTCGCCCACGGGAGACCAGTTCGTCACCCTAAGTGAGTTGGAAGACCATTACATTCAGGATGTCTTGAACGCCACAGGCCAAAACAAAACCCACGCTGCGCGCATTTTGGGAATTCATCCCACCTCACTAATGCGCCGCCTTAAGAAGCTTCAAGGAGCCAGCTAGCAGCGTCTCGCAGTACTGCAAAACGCACGACCACCCCTGCGAAATGCATTGGTTTCCCGTTTTGAGCTTACACGCCCAAAGCTAAGAGCTTTCCAATCAACAAATTCATGCTCCGCGCATATTGCACTCCACGTGCTCTAGCAAGAGTGGAGCACGAGACCACGAATCCAGGCACATTAATTCCAAGCGGTAACCGCCAAACCAGGCACTTCGTATCGAACTCGTGCTGCATTCGGTTTGCGGCGGTTGGCTACTTAACGGTTGTCGTCCTGTAGTAAGGGGGTCTTATGTCGATCTTGTTTGTGCTTCTTACCTTCCTCTTGATTCTTTCCATTATGTATTTCCGTCGGCCCGAGGCGCCTGTGGCAGCAGTACAGGTAGCGCCATTCCAGAAAGTGGGCGTGCCAACCATGATCAAGACCGCCGGTTTTGATGTGCCCGAGAACTACAGCTTCCATCCCGGACACACGTGGGTGCATGACGAAGGGCGACAGAACGCGCGCGTCGGCATTGACGGCTTTGCCGGAAATCTCTTCGGCCAGATTGATAGCGTCGAACTTGCCGACCTGAATCGCTGGGTCCGGCAGGGACAAAAATTGTGCAGCGTGAAGCACGGTGACAAGAGCATTGCCATGCTGTCACCCGTTGAAGGTGTACTGATCTCAGTCAACCACGAAGTATTGAAGAACCCCAATCTAATCACCGAAGACCCTTACAAGAATGGCTGGCTCTGCGTCGTGAAAGCGCCGGAGCTGGCGACCAATACCAAGAACTTGTTGCAGGGACCGATCGTTCCGGCGTGGATGCAGAACAGCATCGCCCGCCTGGGTGGAATGATGCAGCAACTGAGCCCGGCTTTGGCGCAAGATGGCGGCCTCCCCATGAAGGGCTTGCTTTTTCAGGTCGATGCCAGCGTGCAACAGCGGCTGGTCAAGGAATTTTTCCTGACATAGCCCTGATTGCCAAAGGAGCGCCAAGGAGAACGCCATGCCAAAACAGAAAGCAATGCTGATCGACATCAAACGCTGCATCGGCTGTGGAAGTTGCGAAACTGCCTGTAAACAGTTGCACGGATTCAATACCGATCCTGAGCCGACACTCTCGGACACCGCTTTCACGGTGATCGAATCCCGCAGCGACAAATTCGTGCGCAAAGTCTGCATGCACTGCAACGATCCAGCCTGCGCTTCGGCCTGCCCGGTGGGCGCGATCAAGAAGACCGCGCTGGGACCGGTGGTTTATGACGCCGACAAATGTATCGGATGCCGCTATTGCATGCTGGCGTGCCCTTACCAGGTCCCGCGCTATCAGTGGAGCAAGCTGGCTCCTTTCGTAAAGAAGTGTGACCTCTGCTCCGAGCGCGTGAAAGCCGGTGGACAGCCCGCCTGCACCGAAGCCTGCCCGGTGCAGGCCAGCATCTTCGGCGACCGCGATGAGTTGATCGCCGACGCGTGGAACCGCATTCGCACTGACTCAAGTTATGTTCCGCGGATTTACGGCACGACCGAAGCCGGTGGAGGCTCGGTGCTGTTCGTCTCTGACGTCGAGTTCGAAAAGCTCGGCTTCAAACCTCTGCCGACGGGCAATCAGCCAGTGCCATCGCTGACCACCGCTGCCATGGGCGACTCGCCCAAGGTCGTGATCATGGGCGGAACGATTCTCTCGGCCCTCTACTGGATCACCCAGCGTCGCCGCGAAGTTGCCCTTGCGGAAGCCGAGGAAAGACTGACCATCAACCGAATTAAAGAGGAAAGGAGCTAACCATGACAGCGCGTATTCGTTCAGAAATTACATTGTGGCGCGTCATTGTAGCCATCATTTTTGTCACCGGAATGTATGCCACCTACGTGCGGTTTTTCGAGGGCTTCCGCGCCAGCACGAACCTCTCCGACCAGATGCCCTGGGGCCTCTGGGTCGGCCTGGGCACGCTCTGCGGCGTCGGCCTCTCCGCAGCCGGTTTCGGAATCAGCGCAGCAGTTTACCTGCTGGGCATGGAACGTTATCGCCCCATCCTGCGAGCGTCGATCCTGATTTCCTTCCTTGGCTACTGCACCGTGATGGTTGGATACCTCTACGAGATTGGTTTGCCATGGCGCTTCTGGCATCCAGTCGTGATGTGGAATGAGCGCTCTGTGCTCTTCGACGTGTGCGTCTGCATTATGACCTACTTCACCGTGCTGACCTTTGAGTTTGCACCTGCCGTGATCGAGAAGCTGCCCTGGAAAGGGCTGCGCGAAACCATCCTGCGCTACCACCATAAGATCCTCATCGGAGTCGTATTGGCTGGCGTTCTGCTGTCATCGATGCACCAGTCCTTCCTCGGCGGCCTCTTCCTCATCGCGGCTGGCAAGGTTCACCCTCTGTGGTACTCCGCCAACATGCACGCTATCTTCTATATGTCGGCGATTCCTGCCGGGTTGGCCCTCACCGTGATGGCCGTGTACTTGTCGATGCGCTCGCTCAACGTGCTCCTGGACTTTAGCATCCTGAGCGACTGCGGCCGCATGATCCAGATGCTGCTGATCGTGTTCGTCTTCTTCCGCCTGCTCGACCTGGTAGGAAACCACGCCCTGCATTACGCATTCCAACGCACCACCGAAGCCGGTTATTTCTGGCTGGAAGTCGTAATGTTCATGCTGATTCCGCTCGCGCTGCTCAGCTTTGAACGGGTGCGCAACAATCCGGACGGCTTGTACTGGACGTGCGCCATCGTAGTCGCGGGATTCATCGTCAACCGGCTGAATGTTTCCATCAATGCGTTGCAGACCGCGATGGGAACTCACTACGTCCCGAAGTGGACTGAGCTGGCCTCCAGCGTGCTCGTCATCGCGGCGGCCGTGATGGCCTTCCGCTATGCAGTCATTTACCTCGACATCCTCCCCAAGGCAAAGCCGCAACTACCCGCGCGCTGGATGTCGAATAACGGCTTAGCCGCCCAGGCATGAAGTCGATCGTGTGCCCCAGGTTCGCGCCGGCCCTTTCGGCGCTAGCCTGGGAACGCGGGTGCCCCGCTCAAGCTGCCTTTGCTTGAGTGGGTCTTGTTCATTCCGGACGCTCACCGTTGGCTAGGGAGTACGACCAGCACTCGGATTCCCGACGCCGCACTTTGCGAACGATACACGCGCTCCGTGGCAGCCCGGAAATCCGCTGGTTTGGCATCCGGAATGTTCACGAAGGTCTGCGGATTCAGATCGGTCAGCGGAAACCATGAGCTCTGCACCTGCACCATGATGCGATGTCCGCGACGGAAGGTGTGGTTGATATCGGGCATCTCGAAGCTGACCTCTTCCATCTTGCCGGGCACAAATGCCTCAGGACTCTCGAAGCTCCTGCGGAACTTCCCACGCATGGGCTCGCCTCGTACCAGTTGCTGGAAGCCCGCCATCTTCATCACCGGCAGAGCAACATCTTTGCGCGGCGTCTCCGTCTTGTCGGCATCGGGCTCGGGATAATACGGCGGATAGACATCGATCAGCTTCACCACCCAGTCGGAATCCGTGCCGCTCGTCGAGACGAACAGTTTCGGTGAGACCGGTCCGGCGATCGTGACGTCATCCTGCAAGTCCTCGGTCTGATAGACCAGCACATCGGTGCGGGAAGCAGCGAATCGCTGATCCGCGTCCATGTATTCCTGGGGAACTCCCATAGTGGTGTAGCCCACGAACGGTACCGGCTTTGCGGGATCGCTCACATACTCGTCGAACGCCTCTCCCGCCGACGTTGGAGGCCCAAACGTGAGGCGTCCCTTGTCATTGAGATAAAGCGTCTTCGCCTCGGTATTCTTGGGAGGCCATACGTCGTACTGCCGCCAGACATTCGTTCCGGTCTCGAAAACGTAGGCCTTGGGCAGCTTTGCATCGCCGTTGCCCTTTAAGTACGCCTCAAAGAAAGGGAACTGGATCTTCTCGCGAAAATACTCACCGGTGTCGGAGGCGAAGTCCACATACCCTAGGCGCCGGCCTTCGTACCGCGACCAGCCCCCGTGCACCCACGGGCCTTCGACCAGCGCGTTGAAGATCCCAGAATTGTTCTGATCGATGGCGTGAAAAGTGCGCACCGGCCCGGCGAGATCCTCAGCGTCGAACCATCCTCCGACGGTCAATACTGCGCAGTGGATGTTCTTCATGTGGGGAGCGAGATTGCGCGCCTTCCAGTAATCGTCGTAGGTATCGTGCCCCACCTGGTCATTCCACAGAAAGGTCTGTCCATGAAAGTACAGAGCGTTCGCGTTCGATAGTGGCCCCATGGCGCGGAAGAAGTCATAGCCACTTGAGGTACCGTAGTCGAACGACTGCCGGTCCTTGGCCGGCAGTGCCGGGTTGCTCTGCGGTTTGAATGAGCTATAGAAGCCAAAATTGGCTGCTAGCATAAAGGCACCGCCGTGGTAGGCATCGTCGCCCATAAACAGGTTTGTCATGGGCGCCTGGGGCGAAGCCGCTTTCAACGCGGGATGAGAGTCGATGATGCTGGCCGATGTATAGAAGCCAGGATAGGAGATTCCCCAGATTCCGACACGGCCATTGTTGTTGGCGACGTTCTTCAGCAACCACTCAATCGTGTCGTAGGTGTCGGTGCTTTCGTCTACATCGTTGTTCGACGCTTTGTGACCGATGTGCGGCCGCATTTCGATAAACGTGCCCTCCGACATATAGCGCCCGCGAACATCCTGATAGACAAAGATGTAACCGGCTTTCTCGAATGCCTCTGACGGGCCGATCGACGTGCGGTAGTTATCCACGCCATACGGCGCAACGCTGTAAGGGGTCCGATCCATAAGGAACGGGTAGGCCTTTGAGCTGTCCTTGGGCACATAGACCGCCGTGAACAACTTCTTGCCATCACGCATGGGAATCGAGTACTCATACTTCGTGTAGTGCTCGCGTACATCAAATGGCGCAGGAGTCTCAGGCTTGGTCTGTGCGACAGCCTGCGAAAGCACAATGGCAGCAAATACCGGCAATAATGAGAGAAATCTGCGGAGCATGAGTCTGATTCCCTTAAGGACTATTTGAAGCGGGTGTATCAATCCAGTGGCGGGCAGTCATTTCAAGCGGAGTGCCCAGCCTTCCGTGATCGGCAAAAGGCTGGGGCACTCGCTTTCTGTGCGCGGAAACTGCGTTCAGATCTATGCGATATGCCAGGTCTTGACGAGGACAAATGCACACAGTCCTACCATCACAATCCCAGTCAATCTCCATCCGGCGCCCCGACACGATTCAACAGGTATGCAAGATGAAATGCCGAGCAAGGCGTTCCACCGATTCACCAAGGATGCGTGAGTCGAAGGTGTAAGCATCAGTACCATGCCATCAGATAAAATCAGCAGGACCACGATAGAAAACGCCATGTTTTTCAACGCATCGATAACCCTACTGCGCTGTAAATGTAACGAACTTCTTCCCCAGATAGAGCTTTGCCGTCGCTCCATCCATCACGAGCTTAAGCGGCTGCGGACGCGCCAGCTTGTCGTCCACAACAATATCGGCCACCAGCAGTTCATTGCCGTCGACACTCAAAATGTGAAACTTGCCGTCGGCCGTGTAGCCCATTCCGTACTGCCCCGGACCCAGCGTGCTGCTGCCAAACTTGAGCGTCTTCTCGGTGATGAACATACCGTTGTATTTCGCCTTCACATCAGAAGAGTATCCCGATGTGTCAACCAGTCCGACGACGACGTAAAAGTCATCGGGATAGTGGATCGCCGAAGAGTTGCGCAACTGTGTCGTCGCGCTCAGACCACGGAAAAAGTAACTGTCGGGCACGACCTTCTTCAGGTCCGCTGCCGCTACGATTGCCGGACCCGACGCGCTCTGGCCAACCGCGGAAATAGTCAGAATCAGGACAAATGCGGTGATCAAAACTCTGCGAAACATAAGCCTCCTTGGGGAATTCAGGGCGTGGCGCATGGTCCTGCTCCGCCGCCTGTAACTTCTTCGTCAGAATACATTGTATTGTTTGAAAGTTTACACCTCGCCCTGTGCAGATAAGGTAAGAGGCTCAGGTGAACCTGCTCGAAACGAAGTGCAAACTGCGGTGCAGCTTCAGTCTTCTCCGCGACGGCGGTTTTCGGTGTACCATTTATGCAATCAGGTCGTTGTGGGGCGCTCGGAATCTTCCGCTGGAGCCGCGTCGTGAAAGTACTCCTGCTCGCCATGCCCGATTCGTTCGAGCACATGCCCACCGTCGCTGTGCGCATGCCGAACGGAGGCCTGACCTCGCTGGCGGGCAATGTCGATCCTCACCACAAAGTCGCTGTCGCCGACCTGATTCTCGTACAGAACAGCGTTCGCCAGACTATCGAACGTCTGATGCGCGAAATTGACCCCGACATCGTCGGCCTCTCGGTCATGACATTCCAGCGCAAGACAGCATTTCGCGTGATCGAACTGGTGCGCTCGCTGAAGCCAGGAGTGCGCGTCGTCGTGGGCGGCTACGACCCCAGCCTCGCCTCCGATGCCTACCGCGAGCAGGGAACTGGCATTGACTTCATCGTGCGCGGCGAGGGTGAGCTGACGTTTCGCGAGTTGCTGCGTGCTCTCGAAAATGGAAGCGGTTTCGATAGTATCGCGGGCCTGACGTATCGCGATGGCGCGATCTGGCGTGAAAATGTTCCGCGTCCCGTGCACACGCTGGAAGGCGACGAGATCAAGCTGCCCAATCGCAAATCGCGCGTGCTCGATGGATACACCATGATGGGCAGGCAGGTTGACGTGATCGAGACCTCGCGAGGCTGCACCTTCGATTGCGGATTCTGCTCCATCATCGAAATGCGTGGGCGTAATTTTCACACCTACACCTTCGACCGCGTGCTGGCCGATATTCGCGATGCCCGCGACAACGGCGCGCGCGCGATTTTCCTGGTTGACGACAACATTTCGCTGAACATCAAGCGCTTCGAGGCTCTCTGCCAGGCCATCATCGATGCCAGGCTGAACGACATCTCCTACACCGTTCAAGCCATGACCTCTCCTATCGCGATGCACGGCGAGACCCTAGCTCCGTTGATGCAGAAGGCCGGCTTCCGCTACGTGTTTCTGGGGATCGAGAACATCCTGGAAGATGACTTGGTGTATTTGAAGGCTTCGGCTAAAAACTCATTTCGCGAAGATGGCAAGCGCACCGGGAACGCCAGCATCCGCGCGATTGACATTCTGCACAAGCACAAGATGTACGTTGTGGGCGGCCTGATCGTCGGCAATCCCGATGACACTCTCGACTCGATCCGCACCAACCTTGACTTTGCGCGCAAGTATGTCGACTGGCCTTACATCCAGCATCCGACTCCCTATCCCGGTACGCCGATGACGAAAGACTTTCGCGCCCGCAACCTTATTAAGATCGAGCGGCTCGAAGAATACGACGGCACCACCGCCGTAGTTGCCACCGAGCACCTCGCTCCTGAAGAGATCGAATACGAACGCTGGCGAAAAGAGCGCTGGATGAAGACCGCTCACATGCCTTCCGTCATCGCCAAGGAACCGTGGTTTGTACTCAAGAACTGGCCGCGGATGATAATGCATACCTTCCGCGGAAGCAGCCTGCGATCGGCGCTTGGTCTGGAAAGTGATCGCAAAGTCTTCGAGCGTTACCGCGCGATTCGCGCCCAGGAGCGCGTCTACCTGTAAGCTTCTAGTCTCGCGCGAAGCTTTCACCGTCGTCCTTGCTGTGCGTTGGCGTAGGGGCGAGTGATTGCCGCGCGTATCTCGGCGTCTGGTGCGCTGGAATCGAACTCGATTGATCCATCCTTCTGCCGCTGAATCCCTAGTTGCTTCCATAACGCTGCGAGATCGACGGGATCAGGCTTGTCTCGCATTTCCTGATAAAGATCGGTAAGCACGGTGGTACCCGTAGCCTTATCACCTACTGCAAACGCGCGTTCGATCTCCCAGTCCTGCGTAATGTTTCCCGCCGCAAGAATTCCACGCAACGCGTCTTGCAGGCCTTTCTGGTTGTGCGTTTGCTCTCGAATGCGAACATCAGCCATCTGGCAGAACATCGCTCCCCCCCAGTAGGTACGGCCCCAAGTCGGAGTGTGATCGAGTCCCTTGTCGCCCGGTTCCGGTTCGCCTTGCGGCATATCGCGTACGACATCGTGCCACATTCGCTCAGCCGAGAGCTGTCCGGCTTGAACGCGCGCGATAGGTTCGACGTAAACCGATATCCCTTCCTCGATCCAGTGATGCTTTCTGTCCATTTCGGGGAAGGCCAGATGGATCATCTCGTGCGTCAGCATCCAATCGTCATCGAGTTGTGCAACTGTAGTGTCCGCTCCCAGAGAGATGCTGATGTAGCCGCCGCTCGTGGGATAGGTGACTCCTCCGTGAACGCCAGCTCCTCCGCGAATTCGAACATCGAGGCCGAGATGGGGAACAGGGAACTTGCCATAGTAAGTGCAGACTGCATCGCCAGCGCGATGGACCCATCTCATCAGGTCGGCTTGAGTGATCGCAGTCGTTTCGCCCAGGAAGTGAACGTCGATGGTAGAGCCGCAAATACTGATGTTCGTGGCCGGACCGGCTGCTTGCTCTCGCTCCGACGCCAGCCACACAATTGCCGCCAGCGCAACAATCGCCATTGCAACGACCGGGAGTATGCGATGTAGAAGACGCGCGGGAGAGGATTGGCGGAACTGCATCTGCGTCGAATCTTAACCCCATGACGGGCCGTATGTCGCGCTGCGCTCCGCTCAAACGGAGTCCAAGTGCCGATTGCGGGCGATGAGATAGTCCAGCGAGAAGCGGCCCGGCCCGAAAATGAGGATAAGCAGCGACGCCATGAGGTATGTGAACGGAGCCGCGGCGGAGAATTTATCGGGGTCGGAAAAGATGGACAGCAACGCCTCGCGATCGCCGCTGATGTACGCCACGGTCATGTTGCAAGTCAACAGCAGCGCGATGAGTCGGCTTCCTAATCCGAGTGCCAGCAGGACTCCGCCTACCAATTCAAGAATTGACACGAAGTACGCGGTCGGCCCGGGCATCGGCAGTCCCAGGCTGCCGAAGTATTCGATGACCTTTGGCAAGTTGTGCAGCTTGCCCCAGCCATCTACGACGAATTGCCATCCCCAATACACCCGTACGAACAACAGAAGGAAAGGTTGCAGGGAATTGGCGCTCTTGACGAGGACCGAGTACGCCCCGTGAAATTTGTCCGCGATCGTTGTCATGAATGGCTTCCTGTTTTACAGAACCACCCCAGGGATGACCAGAGCGCGAACCATGCCTGCAGATTCTCAGCGGCTTGTTCGCCCGAGCGACTGTTCCAGTCGACACATTCGACTGCTTCTGAGAGGTGCTTGCCGTCGCGCAAGGCACAGAGAATACCGAACGCCTCCGCATCGAGGTGCTTAAAGTACACCGAGTTTTCTGCGCGATGCACCGCAAGAAAAATCTTCTCGGGCTTTGGTAGAGAGCGCTTGCGGGGACGCCGGCGCGCAGCACTACTTGCAACCGCGTTGCTGACGATGTCGTTCTCCCGCTGCTCATGACGGATCGACAGCAGCATCTTGTCAACGGGGTATTGCAAATCGAGCAGGCGGATAAACGGTTGCAGCTCGAAATGCGGATCAGGCCCCAGCGTGGCCTGGTCTGTTTCCGTCAACTTCGGCTTCGACGCCCCGTCGAAGGCTTCGATCTCTGCCCACTCCAGACGCGCCATGTCGATCGCGATGTCTTCGACTCCGGCTACGAACTCGGGATGCGCACGCAGCCACTGTTCCAGTCGCGACCCCAGGTTCCGCAAAGTGAACGATTGCGACGGGCAATCCTGAATATAGGCGATAGAAAGCTTTTCAAATTGACGATCGCCAATGATCAGGCGCAGTCCTTCGAAATCCTCGGCCAACGCAGCCAGTACCCGGAACCAGTATTGCCGGTTGTAAATCTCAAGGCGTTCGAACGAGGTAAGGCGATCGTTCGGCTTGATAATCTCATCGGCGATCGTGCGCAGCGACCGTCCGTCACGAGTGCGCTGACGCATGTTTTCCTCGGCAGTCAGCGGCTGGCGAACAGCCTCGAACATACTGCGCTGGATGTGGTCGAGATCCATCATGCGACTACTTTCTCGGGCACATAGCGGTTGGCCTTCAGCGCTTCGCCGTGGACTTCGTCGAACGACGGGATGTGATCATCCCATTCCAGCAGGGTTGCGGTGGGACCCACGAGTTCAATTGATCGCGCATAGAGTCGCCACACCGGATCGATCACAGCATGGTCGTGAGTGTCGAGGATGTACTTCTCGAACTTCGAGTGTCCCGCGATGTGGATCTGGGCCACCCGCTCGTGCGGAACGTTGTGCAAGTAGTCGTATGGATCGAAACTATGATTGCGCGATGAAACGTAGATGTTGTTCACGTCGAGCAAGATTCCGCAGTCCGCATCTTCCACGACTTCTGTGAGGAACTGCCACTCCGTCATTTCGGAAGCGTGAAACTCAGCATAGCTGCTGACGTTTTCCACCACGACGGGCACTTCCAGAAAATCACGGGCCTCGCGGATTTTCTGCGCTGTCTTCTGTGCTGCCTCGAAGGTGTACGGCATGGGCAACAAGTCGTGCGAATACGAGCCATCAACGCTGCCCCAACACAGGTGATCGCTAAGCCATGGAGTTTTGGTGCGCCGTACGAGTGACTTCAGCCGTCGCAGATGCTCGCGATTCAGCGGCTCAACCGAACCAAAATACATCGAGACGCCATGCTGCACCACCCGATACTGCTCGAGAATCTGGTCGAGCAGGTGGAGCGGGCGTCCGCCGTCCACCATAAAATTTTCCGAAATGATTTCGAACCAGTCAACCAGGGGCTTGCGCTCGAGGATGTGGTTGTAGTGCGGGATGCGCAGTCCAATTCCCACTCCGTATTCGGTGAAGCCATTAAAGCGATTTGCCGGCATATGAGATCAAAAGCAACATACGGAGATTCGACCGCGGGGGCCGGACGTTTCCTCGCCCGGCCCTCGTGATCAAAGCGTGTTCGAGGTTAGGATGCCGGTGGCTTGGAGCCATCAGTCGCGCATCCGCCCTTGCCCTTGCAGCTGTTCTTGCCCTTGCACCCTTGGTCGCCGGTCTTACAACCGCCCTTGCCTTTACAAGAGTTCTGTCCCTTGCAGGCGTGCTTGTCTTTCGAGAAGGAGGTCGACAACTGGCCCAGGTTCGGGTTGCTGGAGAACGCGTTGGAGGTGGACGACGGTGTCTGCGCCATAGCGGTATTGCCTGCCATGAATCCGGCGAGTGCAGCTCCCATCATGAGTGACTTCATCGATTTCGTCATTGGTGATTTTCTCCTCTACAGGTTTAGTTGGAAGACCTGAACGTCAGATCTCTACTTGGCCCTATGCAACATACGTGCGAAGCATTCTGTCGGATTTCCCGCGTTAAGGGAATCCTTTTTTTGCCCGTAGTGATGCGGCTCGGGCTGCCGCACACGAAAGTGAAGGATCCCGGTCTGAACCCCGCGCAATGTCAGATAGGACTCCAGAGGAGGATAAAGGTTTCGCCCATACCGAAAAAATGTGGTGCAATTCGGCAATTTGCGGTTGAGCCCCTTTGTTTTCATCTAGTTAGACATGAGCTGTTCGCATGCCATTCATTTTATTGGAGGTTATAGCGATCGATGTGGTCGCGGGGCTTAGCGGTTTCTTGGGCTATACGGCCGTCGGTGCGACAAGCGTCATTCTGGCGGACATTCTGAACTTCAGCGGAATTTTCTTGGGTTTCACAGCCCTCGCGACTCCGCTTCGGAGGCGCGAGGGCTTGTCTCCAGTGCTCCATAGATCGTCGAGTTACTTCACGCTTTGAACGACGCCCGGCAGAGGCTCGCTTCCAAAATGCTTGGAGCCTGGAGACCCGAACGTCAGGGTGATATTGGAAAACTTGAGGTCGCTGCCGCCGGTGACCGTTATCAGCAACGGTGATGGTGAGACGGGTGCCGGATTTCCATTGAGCGTAATCGTGGCCATACCGGATAGCTGAAATCCGTTCGTCAGCCACGTGACATCGACATTGACGAGAGCCACATGGTGAGTGTGGGCGCCCCTGGCGTTCGGATCGAAATTCCCGTTGTTTTCCGTCAAGACCCAGCCATCCGACAGCTCCATGTTCAGGGCTGCCGTAAAGCTCGCCTTGCCCGGCCCTGAGGCTGAAGAGGTCGGGATAAACTGCAAAGACCATGGCCCGCGAACCTCATACGGACCGGTTGTACCGGTGGTTGTAACGGTTTGGGGGGAATAGGCATTGATCATCCCGCTAAACTGTGTGGGATTTTGGGCCACGGCGCTGATGCTTACCGCCATCAACATGACCGCGATGGTGCTCACCGTCCACCCGAAAGCTCTGCTCTTCATCAAAGACCTCCAATTCAAGACTGACTTGAGGCGCGTGAACACAATGAGATAGCTTGGTGGTGTCTTCAAGCAGCAAGGCGCAGAATCGCAGCCGTTCCGATGCTTTGCCGTTGAATGCCGCGCTTTGCCGTCACTCGGCGAGGACGCTACAATTTGATTCCCTGGGATCGAAACAACTGAACCAATTCGGAGGCCGCAATCGGCGCACCATCCACAGGCACAACGCCACCTGTCAGACCGCCCGAAGACCGCCTGGACTCGTGGAAGGAAATCGCGGCATATCTGAACCGCGACGTCACCACCGTCCAGCGCTGGGAGAAGCGGGAGGGAATGCCCGTTCACCGTCACCTGCATGACAGGATGGGCTCGGTTTATGCGTCACGCGCCGAGTTGGACGCATGGTCACACGGCCGGAACCTTCGGGTTGCACAGGAAGACGAGCGCACTGTTCCATCTGCTAATCCTTCTGCGGCACCGCGTTTGGTGATCTCGCCGTCTCGGACCAGGTGGACCCTGGCATTGGCAGGAGCGACTATCGCACTGGCAATTGCCGTGGGCCTCTGGCTTCGTAGGACGGAGTACTTCTGGCGAAGCCCTGTTGCCGATGCGCGATTTCAGACGGTGACCGACTTCGAAGGAGCGGAGCAGGCCGCTGCAGTGTCGCGCGACGGTCATTTCGTGGCGTTTCTGTCTGACCGGGATGGACAAATGGACGTTTGGGTCACGCAGGTCGGGTCGGGACAATTCCACAATTTGACCCGCGGGAGCGCGCCGGAGCTGGTCAATCCATCGGTCCGCACCTTGGGTTTCTCGCCTGACGGCTCATTCGTGACATATTGGGTTCGCAAGCCGGACGGCTCGAACGGTGGCGACATCAGCATCTGGGCGATGCCAACGCTGGGCGGACAGCCGAGGCCATACTTGGAAGGCGTCGCCGAGTTCGACTGGTCGCCCGACGGCGCCCGACTTGCGTACCACACACCCGGACCCGGCGATCCGCTTTTCGTGTCAAATGGCGCCCAGCGATCGGAGGCCCCGCCCATCTACACCGCGCCAGCCGGTACGCACTCTCATTTCCCGTTATGGGCGCCCGACGCTGCATACATCTACTTTGTCCAGGGCTCTCTCCCGGACAAAATGGACATTTGGCGCATCGCTCCCACCGGCGGGACTCCGGAGCGTGTCACGTCGCAGAACGCGCGCGTTGCTTATCCGGTTCTATTGGATCGGCGCACGCTGGTCTACCTGGCCAACGATCCCGGTGGTTCGGGGCCATGGCTGTATAGCATGGACGTCGAGCGGCGTATTCCCCACCGTTTGAGTTCTGGTGTTGACCGCTACACGTCGCTGGCAGCCAGCGCTGATGGTCACCGTCTGGTAGTCACGGTCGCAAGTCCGAAGCGAACGCTCTGGCGTTTGCCGATCACCGATACATTGACCGAGCGGTCGCCGGCCGCTCCGATCTCGCTGACGACCAGCACAGGGTTCTCCCCACGACTGGGTCCAAATTACCTGCTTTATATTTCTGCGACTGGCACGAGCGAGAGCATCTGGAAGCTCGTCAATGGAACCGCAACGCAGTTGTGGAGTGGTCTGGGAGCTCGCGTCTTTGGCGGCCCGGCAATCTCTCGCGATGGGGGGCACGTCGCCTTCTCCGTCCAACAAAACGGCAAAACGCTGTTGTATGTGATGCAGGCGGACGGCACGAACGCCCGGATCGTGTCGGACTCGCTCGACTTGCAGGGCGGTCCAGCATGGGCTCCCGACGGCCAATCGATCGTTTCCGCAGCCGCCGATCGCGGCGTGCCACACCTCTTCAGCGTGCCAGTCAATGGTCGCTCTCCGGCTCCCTTTCTACGGGAGTACTCCATCGACCCGTCATGGGCTCCCGATGGCCGCTTCGTTGTCTTTTCGGGGCCTGACGTTGGCACTACATTTTCGGTGAAGGCCGTCACAGCAGACGGCGTACCACATTCCCTGCCAGCACTGACTTTAACTCGCGGCGCACGACACTTGGCCTTCCTGCCTGGCGGGCAGACCCTCGTGCTCCTAAGGGGAGAGATTCAACATAAGAATTTGTGGCTCGTCGACCTGGAGACGGGCGCCGAGCGGCAGTTAACCAATTTTGCGCCCGAATTCGACATCACTGACTTCGATGTCTCCCCAGACGGTCGTGAAGTCGTGCTCGAACGAGTGCAGGTGCGCTCGGATGTCGTGCTCTTGGATCTTAAATGAGCGAAGAAGCCGTTGCTAAGTCCCACGGCAGACATTGATACGTATAAACCATATATTTTCAATCGCTTAGGAGCAATTCGCTCGGGCGGCCTACATTTGCCTGAGGTTTTGCCTGCACCTATCTCTGTCTCCGATACTTTGCATCGGAAACCCGCTCTATCTCCATGCAAACAAAAATTTCAGGGGAGGGTACCCCAGTTGGTTTACGCATTTTCGGCGGCTAGCTCGTCCAGCAGGGTCGCCGCCTTGGTCAAGTTGTCAACCCCGAAGACCACTAGTACGAGGGGCGAGCCTGGTTCCAGTCCGCAGTAGCTGTAGTCAATGTTGATTTGCTTTTCGCCCAAGCGCGCGGCTGCGCGGCCCAACTCACCCGGACGGTTCGGGAGCCTGACTACGACGACGTCGGTGTGCTCGAAGATCATGCGCAGGCTGCGCAGCACCTCCATGGCGCTGGCCATGTCATCCGCCACGAATCGGGCCAGACTCTCGCCCTCCTCGACATACGATTGAAACGCAAGAACGTTCACTCTGCGGTCCGCCAGAGCGAGGAAGAAGTTCCCCAGGGCGCCAGGTTTGTCTGCGATGGTTACGGTGAATTCTTTCGCCTTCGGCATGTGACTTGACTTCCTTCCCAGGAACTCCAACATCCATTATCGCGGTCCCAATCAGAGGAGTCCAATCAGCAGATCGGAGTTTCTTTTTTGAAAACGGGAGAATTCTATGCGGTTGTAGTCGCAAAATCGCCATGCGTAAGTGATCGGCTCTGAGCGTCGCCAGTCGGGATAACGTACGAATTGTGCTGGTCTCGCCAACTGACCGTTGTAGCCTCACGGCAAGAGAGAATTGAATCCGGACCAGCACAACTGCCTCCGGAACATTGAGCATTCGTCTAAAACTCAACTCGTTTGAATGCAAGCTGCGTCGCCTCCCTTCGACACAGCGGGTTTCTTGCCGCGCCGCGCTGAATGGCTGCCTCAAAACCTCTGGTTTGGCGTACGACGCTTATTCTCTTTGCAATTCCTGGGGTGGGGAAAACTCCATTAATTCGATTGGTGCGCCATGATCGAGGATCATGGCCACTTTGACTCCTGCGCTCGGACTGTTCGGCGGAATCAAAATCTCGTGCCCAACCAGTGCGGTTGCAAGATCGTCTACCTCGAAAGCTACATGAGGAATGGTCTTGACCGCCTCGGGATAGGGTGCATCGGGATCAAATCGCATCCACTGAACTCCACATGGACTGGTCTCAAATCCCGCCACGTGAATATGCAGGCGGGGCACGTGAGTCTCATCGGGACGCGGGGTTTGAGTGGGAATACCAATGTGGTGATAACGCCAGCCATTCCTCGCAATTGCAGCTGGGGGTTCGTTGGCCTGTCTCAGAGATTCATGCAAAGCGGGAGCTCCTTTTTGACTCAAAAGCGGCACGATTGTACGTCCATCTCTCCGTAGCTAGAAGTCTCCATTGTAGTCACGGTCTTCGGGATTGGTGTTGGTAAATCAAGTCGCAAGTCAGGCTCGAAGCGGCTTGTTGCGGTGTGAGCTTCCACCGGCCCGGCCCGGGACCATCTATCCGGCGTTCCTGGCAGCGGCCAATCCTTTGCGCACCACTTGCGCTATGGATGCGCGCAGATTCATCGCGGCAAGATGTGACTCTGCGACCCAGAGCACCTCGCTGACGTCGCTTCCTGGAACGGCTTCTCCGGGTTGTGGACGGCATAGGTAGTCGATCAGCACGTAGTGATATTGGGTGCGGCCCTCATCGTCGATAAAAATGCTATCGAAGACGTCGAGCACGTCGCCGACTTCGACCTTGAGTCCGGTTTCCTCGAAGGCCTCGCGAGCTGCGCCGTCGCGAAGTTTCTCGCCGAGTTCCAACATGCCGCCTGGAACCGACCATTCTCCTTTGAGCGGCTCGGTGGCGCGGCGGACCAGCAGGGCACGATCGCCGCTGACGATGACGGCTCCTACGCCAATGATCGGTCTGTCGGGATAGTCGCGTTTCATTTGGAGAGGATTGAGTGGGCGAACTGTGCCGTCCTAAAGGGACTCGGCTTCTTCTGTTCGCTTTATCCCAGCGCTCACGCGCTGGGCTACGATTATTTCGCCGCTGCGCGGCTGAATTACGTTAGGAGCTGATTTCAAGTCGGTTATACCATCCCTGCAGCCCGAGGCGATTTCTCGCGTCTGGTGTTGCCGGGGAGTTCCGGAACTTTATTGGTTGAAGAAGTCGGCGGGTTTCAGGGCGACGACCTTCCAGCCCTTCGGGCTTCGCTCCATCTGAAAGCGCATCTGGGTGCTGCGGCGCTGCGGAGTGGGTAGGATGTCGCTCGGTTCCGCGTCCATATCGATGTCTGCGATGGCGTAGCTGCCGTCTTTGCCGGACATGACCTGCAGAAGCTGGTAGCGGAAGCGGACGCTGTCGTAGCGTCGAAAGAAGGCCACCATCTGGTCCTGGAATTGGGCGAAGTCTTTCATGTTCTGGCGGTCGAAGATGTCGAGGACGTGATCGATGTCGTGGGTTTCAATGCCGCGCTGAAGATGGTCGAGCACATCGCGAACCACCTCGCCGGAAAGGTCGATGGGTTGGGCTGTGGGCTGGTCAGCGGGCTGGGCTTGGTCTTCCGTTGGCCTCTCTTGGGTCTGCGGCGTGGCTGCGTGGGCGGGCAGAATTGCCACGGCGATCCACAGCAGGAAGGCGAGGTACACTCTCGCGCCAGAGTGATGGCGGAAGCGCACGGCCATTGAGCCGAATTCGGCCGAAGATTCCAACTGTCGGCCCGGGGGCGACTTGTGCATAATACTGTTTTACACTGGTGTGGCAGGGCAGTTAGCCACAATGTCATCGGGCAGCAAAAAAAGCGATTGGGAAAGCCATACTCCAGCCCCGGCAGGAACGAAAGCGAAGCCGCAGAAACCGGACCAAACTTGGCCCGTCCTGCCACAACTTTCAGGAGGCACGGGGGTTACAGGAAATGTGGCCAGCATCGCACTAGATCGAGGCGCACTTTTGGGCGGATCGGCAGCGGGGACTGCGGAGCTGCCAGATACAGCGCTGGTGTGCGTGGGTGAGACCCCGATTCTGGAGATGCTGAGCGATGCCGAGGTCATGCTGCGCGTGGCCGCGGGAGACGACGCCGCTTTCGATTATCTAGTGGAAAAGTTTCGGCGTCCGATGAACAGCTTTATGTACCGCATGACGCGAAACCAGGCGGTGGCAGAAGAGCTGGCGCAGGAAGTGTTCTTGCGAGTGTATCGTTCTCGCCACACCTATGCGGCGAGCGCCAAGTTCACTACGTGGCTGTATCGCATTGCGACCAACCTCGCGGTAAACCACGCGCGCGACACACGGCACGAGCGTCCGGAGAACACCGTCAACATCGATGAGCCCGACACAGAAACCGGCATGACGGTGGATGTGGCGGACCGCGGACTGAATGCTGAACAGCTCATCCTACGTCGGGAGAGACTGGCGGCAATCCGGCGGGAGGTCGAGGCGTTACCCGAACGGCAGCGCGCGGCGGTGCTCATGCACAAGTATCAGAACATGGATTACAAGCAGATTGCGGCGGTACTGAATTTGAGCGAGTCGGCCACGAAATCGTTGTTGTTCCGGGCGTACGAGACGCTGCGGGAGACACTGAAAAAGTTTATATAAGCAGTTGCAGGAAGCAGGGTGCGGTTATGAAGTGCGGGAACATTCGCGAACAGTTGATGGAGGCGGTGCTGAACGGGCCGGAACTGGCTACTCCTGCGGTGCAGGAGCATCTGGCAACGTGTTCAGCCTGTGCCGGGGAAGTAGCGTCGCTGCGGCAGACGATGGAGCTGCTGGACGATTGGCAGACACCGGAGCCGTCACCATATTTCTCCGCGCGCCTCCGGGCGCGCATGCGTGAGGAACACGCCACGCAGAGTGTGGGCTGGCTGGCTTGGGTGCGGCGTCCGATGGTGATGACCGCGGCGGCTGCGTTGCTTGCGGTTGGCGTCGGACTGCTCGAAGGCGCACACTGGAGGTCGGACCATCCGGAAAGACTAGCCAATAATACTCCGGTGACGGTGAGCGCCGGTGCTGTATCTGACCTGCAGTATCTCGACAACAACGCCGACTTGTTCTCTGACTTTGACGCTCTGGACGACAGCCAGACCGAAACAAATTGAAAGCTATGCGCGCACCGTCTTCCATCCTGATCGCTTTAGTAGTGGCTTTGAGCACGCTGCCGGCGTCCGCCACGGCGCTCTGGCCTAAGCGAAACCATCCGCAGACTGCTACGACCGCGCTGCCGCAAGCCGGCGACCAGGTTCCGTTCGATATGCTCGCCCAAGCCCGCCCGATGACTCCGGGTGCAGTTCCTCAGGTCGCGGGCGGTAATGCGCAGATGCACCTGAAAGGTCCGGGCCCGCACAAGGGTGACTGGTTGCGCAAGTATTTCGGGATGTCGCCCAGTCAGCAGGAGAAGACTTTGGAACAGGACCCCATGTTCAAGTCGCTGCCTGCCGACAAACAGGAGCACCTGCTCAACCGATTGCGCTCCTTTAACAGCCTGCCTCCGAATAAACAGCAGGCGATCCTCAACCGAATGGAGACGTACGAACATCTTCCTCCGGAAAAGCAGGCAGAGGCGCGCACGCTGTTCCAGCAGTATCACGGTCTGCCACCCGACCAGAAGACCCAGTTGTCGCAGGCGTATCACAAACTGCGCGGCATGACGCCGGAGCAGCGCACGCAATATATGAATTCGGACGAGTTCCGCAACAGCTTCGACGATCAGCAGCGCGAATTATTGCGCGGCATGAACGACCTGGCGGACAGCGCAGTCCGGTAGGGGTTCGGGGCAGGTTCGGGGACGGCGCATACGATTCCTCTTGCGGCCGGTGGAAATCAGTTGACATCCTAACTTTACCTAGCGCAGAACTATCTAAAGCGCACTCAGCCGACCACCGGCCATCGCGGCGTGTCCCAACATCACAAGCGAACAGGCACTGCGGCCAGTCGCTCAATCCTTCAGGGCAACGAGCGTCACCCGGTGGGTGAGTTCGAGGTAGGGTTCGAAGGTGGGAGATTCGAGAACCATGGTGAAGCCGGCTTGAAACAACCCTTGCATCAAGTCTCGCTTCATCGGCCAGAATGATTTCCGATTGCTCCAGGATGACCACTTGTCGGTATGCCGCGCATGGTCGTCGTCGAACTCAGAAAACCATCGTCCAGCCCAGCCCTCATTCTCGGTTATTTCGGAAAGCTCAAACTTATCGTTGGGCTGAGTACTGGCGACGTGAGTATCGATGATGACGACTCGCTGGCACACTTGCGCCATCAGGTTGACGAATTTGCGCGGCTCATTCAAGTGGTACAGGAGGCCGCAGCAGAAGACGATATCGAATAAGCCGTATTTCGCCAAGTTGTGGACATCGTCCTGTGCGAAAGTCAGGTTGGGCAGATTCGTCCTTGCTTTGACTTGCTGGCAATTCTCAAAATTACTCTGCCGAACTTCGATCCCAAGGGCGTCGAAACCGGCACGCGCCAGTTCGACGGTATAGCCGCCCTCGAGGCACCCAAGATCGACAATCCGTTTGCCAGCGGCGCCCTCCGAGTACAGTATCCGCAGGAATTGCTTAGTGAACTTAAGCAGCACAAGATCATCCATCTGCCAGGGCTGCTCCGGCTTGGTGAAAGATCCATCGTCGAGCCTGATGTTGTGCGCCGTGAAGCCGCTCGCCATGACTTACCCCTCGCCAGTTATAGTGAACCCAAAACCGTGGCGGAAACCCCAGACTTGCCTGCCCCCGGCACGCAGGCGAGAGTCCGACTTAGATTGTCGCCGTGGCGTCAGAGTATCAAGTAAATGATTGCCCGCTATTCGGCGGCAGCGTGGACCAGGGGCTGGAGCCGGGTAGACACGAGGTTCTGATAGACCTCGACTACCTCGGTGGGTTGCCATCGGCTACAACTGAGCCCTTTTCAAGCAGGACAGCGCGATCGCAGAACTCAACGACCGTATCCATATCTATGGAGACACAAACAGGATGGTCTTACCGGCCTGGCGAAAGTTCTCGATACGCGTAAAACACTTCTGCTGGAAGCCGGCGTCACCCACGGCAAGAATCTCATCCAGGATTAGGATGTCGGGTCGACTTCGGTTGCGACAGCAAACGCCAGCCGGGTCTGCATCCCGGACGAATACTGTTTAATCGGGGCATCGATGAAATCGCCGATTTCGGCGAAGTCGATGATGCTCTGCTCCCCACTCTTCATGTCGGCTCTGGAATAGCCCATCAGCAATCCGTTCATCAGGATGTTCTCGCGTCCTGTAAGTTCGTGATGGAATCCAGCGCCCAACTCGATCAGCGGCGCGAGGGTGCCATCCACATGGACCCTGCCCGTCGTGGGCCGGTAGACGCCCGCAATAATCTTCAGTAGGGTACTCTTGCCGGAGCCATTGCGGCCGATCAGTCCAAGCATCTGTCCCTGCGGCACTTCGAGCGAAACATCCGCGATTGCATCGAAATCGTGGTAGCTCGTCGCGGCGGAAAAATTTGGCGAAGAGCTCGCGCAGTGTGTCGGGACGCTCCTGGATGACACGGAAGCGCTGGGTAACGTTTTCAAGTCTTGACCAACGGCAGATTGCCAGACCCGCGCAGATCAGACATAAAAAACAAAGTCGTCCTGATACTTGCGGAAGATGGCGAAGCCGATGAACAACGCGATGAAGGCACAAGCGAACGAGGCGACAATCGACGGCCACTTGGGCAGCAGGCCGTAATAGATCGCCAGGCGAAAACCGTTGATCACATAGATGATCGGGTTCAGCTTGAAGAGCCACTGCCGGTTTGGCGGGTATGAAGTCAAGGGCGTAAATGATGGGCGTGAAGTAGAACCATGCCGAAAGAACCACCTGCAAAATATGAGCGATGTCCCGGTAATAGACGTTGGCTGCGGCGAAGAAAAACGTCACGCCCAGTGTGAAGATGATCAACGCCAGCATCGGCACCGGGAGGTAAAGCCAAGTGCTGTAGAAGGGATGGCGCATCCCCAGCACCAGCAGCGCCATGGGTATGAGTGACAGCAACAGATTGATGATGTTGGAAACGACCGCCGCAACCGGGAAAACCAGCTTGGGTACCGAGACCTTCTTGATCAGTTCGCCGTTGCCAACAATCGACTCCACCGCATAGCTCAGTGACTGCGAAAAAAAGGTCCACGGCAACAGCACGCTGAGAAGAAAAATGGCGTAGTGGGGAATGGCAAACCGCATGATCGTGGAGAATACGACAGTCAGTACTACCATCATGAGGGCCGGATTCAACAAGGCCCAGAGGAACCCCAAAACCGAGCGCTTGTAGCGGACTTCAGTTCCTTGAGCGCCAACGCCCAGATGAGCTCGCGATAGCGAAACGTGCTTTGGAATAACTCTTGCAACTCGATGAACTCCAGTAGCCGGGAGGCGAAGCCGTTCGCATCGCAGCCCAACTGCTTTCCATGGTAACAAATCCAGACGGGTTAAGGAGGAAGGCTCCGACCCGCAACTTCACTGCAGAGACGCGAAGACCCTGCTACCATGCTAATTTGGCCGTTGGCTGTTTGGCGATAATCCCGACCCAGGCTGCAGTGCCCCGTCTGCCGAAGCACCACACACACGGAGTCTTGGAAGTTCGCGCGGTGCACCACTGTAGAAGATCTTAGATCTCGGCCGTAATGCTGGAAGAATTGGTTCTTCAACGGGCTGCGGTTGGCTAACTCGGCGTCCTTAGTACGGCTGGCGACCTGGCCGACATACTGTAGGGTTGATGTGATGAGGGAACCGTTACAAGAGGAGATGGGATTAGACGAAGCGCGGTGCGGAGTAGATCGGGGCAATGCTTCGGCGAACCGCGCTCGGATTCGGCAACCATTCACGCACCGGCTGATCATAACCGACTTTGTCGAAGTCCCGCACCTGCGCGCAAGCAGGCGAGGCTGTCCGTGATCGGACCCTAGGACACCGCCATGCATCGCAGGAATTAAGCTCTTCCGCCACGGTTTGAAGGCGGCCGGTTGAAATTCGACTGTCATCGGCAATCTGTTCCCATCCTGGTTCAACGATGACTCTCAGATCATTTTTTCGTCGATCGTGCGCGAGCCGAGAGCCAGAGATCCCTCGTCCCATCAGTTGTGCCCGGAATTGTGTTGGGGCCGGTTAGAAACGGAGCCAATTTGGCCGATTGGCCGGAACCAGTGAGGCCACCAGAGAGACCCATCTTGGCGGGGAGGCGGTAAGAACTCTATAATAGTTTCTATATTTTGCGGAGCGCCGGTCTTTCGTCTGCTCGGAGTTTGCCTGACGAATCCGAGGAGATCAAGAACCGCGCATGATGCCGACTCGTTGTTGCCCCTACTGTCAGCAGATCTTCCGACCTTCGACCTACCATCCACAGCAAAGCGTTTGTAGCCAAGCCGGAATGCCAGCGCCGTCGGCGAACGGAATACCATCGCCAGAAGGTTCTTAACGATCCCGAGTACGCCGAGATCGTTCGCGACAGCCAGAAGAAGTGGCGTGAGGCTCACCCGTCGTATCCCCGACAATATCGACTGCAGCATCCGGAAGCGAGCGAGCGTAATCGCCGGCAACAACAACGGCGATCAGCGGCGACGCCTCCAGAATCTTGCAAAGAACACCTTAGCTTTGGATCTAAAGCGTTCGGCTGCAGAGTTTGGTTGGTCGGACCCGGGGTGAAGGATCTTGTAAAGAACAACTTGGCTTCCGCCAAAGTCTTCATTTTTCAGCCGGTTGCTCAGCCAACCGCGGGGACGCCGCCATCTTGAAAAGAACATCCATCTGGTCGGCGTGCGGATCGTCCGTATAACGACTCGCACACGATGCTGACGGATGAGCAAATCGCCACGATTCATCGCTTGCGCTTTGTCGAGAACTGGACGGTTCGCAAGATTGCGCGCCATCTTCATATCGGCCGTCACACCGTCGACAAGTACCTGTCCAACCCGGCGCCCGGCGTTGTTCAACGATCCCGTTCCAGCAAACTGGATCCGTTCAAGCCGACTATTGCAGGACTGCTCCAACAAGATTCTGGAGGCCCGGGCACTGTCATCGAGCAGCGGCTTCGGCAGCAAGGTTTCAACGGCGGCCATACGATCATTCGCGATTACCTGCATGCGATCCGGCAAGAACGCAAAACGCGGCGCGCCTTTGTGCGCATGGAGCCCGCCGCCGGCGAGCGTTTCGAGATCGACTGGGGCCACTTCGGATCGCTCGTCTATGACAGCCGCGCGCGAAAGCTCTATGCGTTCTGTCTGGTCGAGTGTCACAGCCGGAAGATGTATGTCGAGTTTACGCATAGTCAGACGTTTCGAGACTCTGGTGCGCTGCCACATCCATGCTTTCGCAGCCCTGGGTGGTGTGGCGCGCGAGCTCTGGTACGACAACCTCGCGACGGTCGTCGCCGAGCACGATGGTACGTTGGTGCGATTCCATCCGCGCTTTCTCGCCTTCGCCCGGGAGTACGACTTCGTTCCCCGTGCTTGTCATGTGCGCGGCGGCCTGGGAAAAAGGAAAAGTCGAACGCGCGATCGGGTATATCCGGCAAAACTTCTGGCCTCTGCGAACCTTTGCCGACTTGCCGATGTGAACGCCCAAGTGCATCAGTGGCTCGTCGAGATCGCCAATCGCCGCCGTCATCGCGAAACCGGTCAGACACCGGAAGAACGCTTTCAGACCGGAATCGCTGCGGCCTCTGCCGGCAATCGCTCCCGATTATCGCGATTCCGCCGATGCTCTGGCCCACAAAGATCTGCGTCTTAATTTCGACGGCAATCGCTACTGCGTCCCGCCACGCTACGTCGGACACCGGCTCACCGTCAAAGCCGATTCTTCATCCGTCACCATTTACGACCAGCATCAGGAGATCGTCCGCTATGCGCGCTGCTGGCAACGCGGTCAGACCCTCGGCGCCGAGCGTTTCCAGAAAGAGCTGTTTGCGGAGATGGCGGCCGCAGATCGATCCGCGGCTCAACACCGGCTCGTCGCCTTGCTCGGGCCGGCAGCGGAAGACTATCTCCGCCGCCTGGCGGACACGGATCGTTCCCTGGCCCGCCAGGTTCGCGAGCTGCTCTCTCTCGTCCGCGAATACGGCCCGGACGCGGTCGCCCGCGCTTCGGCAAAGCTCATGCCGCCCGCGCTTTCGGCGCCGACTACATTGCCAATATCCTGCGCCAGCAACAATCCCGCCGGGATGTTCAGCCGCCTTTGTGTCTGAAAGATCCCGACCCTGAATCAACTGGCCACCGACCCGCTCTCGCTGGCCGACTACGACGCTTTCATTCTTCGTTCTCGAAAGGATCCCGTGAATCTCTCCAACAGAAACTCAATCAACTGAGCCTGACGACGATGAGCCAGAATCTGGATCAGTTCCTGACTGAGGCTGCCACACAGAATCTCAGTTTGCCGGCGCCCTGGAATCGCTCGTCGATCTGAACTGGAAGCCGCAATGCCGCGCTCGATCGAACGACGGTTCCGCCCGCCCGTCTGCGGCTCCCGCTACTCGATCGACAGCTTCCAGTTCAATCACCACAAAACCCGCTTGCAGATGAAGAACCGCATTCTTCGCCTCATGGATCTCGACTTTGTCCGACAACGGCACCAACATCGTCATCATCGGCAATCCCGGTGTTGGAAAAACTTTCCTCGCCAAAATCCTCGCCTGGCGGGCCTGTCAGGCCAATCAACGTGTGTTGTTCACCACCGCCATGGACATGCTCAATCATCTGCTCGCCTCTCAGGTCGATCACTCGCTGGTTCGCAAGTTGAAGATCTATACCGAACCCACATTGCTCGTTTGCGACGAACTGGGCTATCTGTCCCTGGATCAACAGACATCGAATCTCTTCTATCAAGTGATCTCGACGCGCCACAGCCACAAGCGCAGTACAGTGATCACAACGAATACTGCCTTTTCCGACTGGGGCAACATCCTGTACAACACGACGATCGCCACTGCCATTGCCGACCGCCTTGTCGAAAACTCGGAGATCTTCCTGCTTGGCGGGGACAGCCTGCGCAAGTCCAACAAGAATCAGAATCCGCCATCCGACTAATCATCGGCCGGCCTCAAGCAGGCGCCGCGCTGTGGTGATATCCCGCCCGGAGGAGTCCGCCGGGTAACCCCTCAACGGCGCTGCCGATGGGGGCGGGAATCTTCCGGCCCCCCTCTCTTCATTCCACAATGTTCAACTTCAGCGCCAATCATCTCGCACTGTCTCCCGGACGGAATACCGCTCCTGCGTCGTGTTCCTCATGAAAGATGACTCCACTCACCGGGTCTATCGGCTGCACGACTTCACTAAAGCCCATGCGATCTCGCCAAACGGCTACTACTGCATCTCGGGCAAGGTCAACAGCGCCGACAAGCTCTACCTGGTCATCGAGTCCGTCAAGCGGGACACGAAACACAGCCTCGATTCCGCAGTTCGACATCGGCGGTGGCGCTGGAGGGTCCCTGGTGAAGTGAACGCCACTTGCGGCAGGGAAAAAACTCGGAACCGAGGGCTGCTGTTTTCTCGTTCACGCGGTCAGCGTCGTGGTCTGCCTCGGGAGCGTCCTCCATCCTTCTGGCTCACCTCTAAACCAGCCAGACCGGCTTCGTTTTAAACCGGCCCTAAGAATTGCTTCTGAGAGTGTGAAACCACTGTACTGGCACCTGCGAGCTGGCCAATTTCACCCACTGCATGCCCGGCTGACCTTCGGGCGCGGTCTTCAGGGACACAAAAGTCAGCGCCCACTTCGACGCCGGTGCTATCATTTTCTCGAAGATGGAGCCGGTAACAGCACCAAGCTACGACAACGAACTGCTCAAGGTGCATCTCGCGCTGGCCGCTGATGCGCTGCCCGGACCTGACTACTATTCCGTATTGCAATGGATCCACCAAATCCTGAAGCCCGAAAGATATCTGGAGGTCGGAATCCGCCAGGGTGAATCTCTGCGACTCGCGCTGCCAGAGACCGAGTGCATCGGCATCGATCCAATGCCGCTTTTGCAAGAGTCGCCGACCCCTAAGACAAAGCTCTTCGCTATGACAAGCAACCAGTTTTTTGAGTCTCAGAACCTCGTCGATATCTGGGGGAGTAGCACCTTCTCGTTGGCCTTCGTGGACGGACTCCACCTATTCGAGCAGGCGCTGCTGGACTTTGCCAACTTGGAGAGACTGGCTACGCCTGCATCGATCATCATGATTCATGATTGCTTGCCTCTGGACGCAACCACCTCTCAGAGGACTCGCAGCACGCACTTCTACAGCGGAGATGTCTGGAAGCTGGCGATGTGCCTCAAGAATCGCAGGCCGGATTTGAAGATTAAGACGATCAGAACTGGCCCCACCGGATTGTGTCTCGTAGGGAACCTCCAATCTCAATCGGACCTATCACTAAAGAGGTATAAGGAATATATTGCGGAATATTTGCCGCTGCAGTTTGCGGATTACCAGAAACGTCTTGGCGAAATGCCCGAGACCGTAGGAAATACGCTGGAAGCCTTGACCCTCTGCCTTGCGGACTTGATTCACGACTCCACTTGCTCAGGTGGTGCAAATCCGTAAATTGTTCTCCAATTAAAGATCGGTTCCAGCTTCAGGTCGGAAACACCGTCGTCGTAGTGGAGTTGCTCGGGTGCAATCTCCAGGCGATCGATATTGAGCTTAAGATTCTCATAGTGATAATTACTGTCGCCACGACGGAGGCCCGCGCGGTCGCGGAAAATCCGGTCCAACATCTGGCTCCTCGACCGCATCGGGTAATGACGCAAATTGAACAATGTCGGATAGGGAATGCCAACTGGCGCATTGTGGTTGAAGATGCGGAGGTTCGTGGACGAAGCTCTCCACGCCCTGATTCGCGGGGCACAATCCGGGAATAGCGAATAGTATCGAAGCCGCCTTCGCGGAGATGAAATCTTGGGATCGTCAGCGCTGGTAAACCAGTAGTTAACGTTGTGAAATTGTATCCAGTCAAAGCGAGATGCCCAGACTTCTTCCACCCACCTTGAGTACGACTGCGAGCGAGAAGGCCCTTCTAGAAATTCATCTTGATCGGGCCACGAAATCCAATCATAGCGATGAGTGTACTCGGCTAGAATGTGGCGGGACATGGCTGGGTACAGCTCATAAAAATCGAACGATCTAGGCACAAGTCGAGTTTCCAGCAGATGCGCGCTTAGCCGAAGAATGACTTCAGCAGTTTGATCGGTGGACCCGTGATCCCAAACGATAACGTGATGGTTCTGCTCGAGAAGACACGCAATCGATTCTTCTACGAGATCTCCATCGTTATAGCAGAGAAGCACTCCGAGCATTCTGGGGTGGGCCATTTATTCTCCCCCTACTGTGCTGCGGTAAGTTGCTTTTGTCAACTCAGGATACGGCGATTCAGCGTGCGCCCAAGGATGTCTTGCAACGTGATGCGGTTCAAAACTGAGAAGACGGAAAAGACTCATAGGAGGGGGATTGCGCCGGCCCGGAGTTCTTCAATCCGAGGAGCGCGACAGCTTGTTCTCAACCACCTTAACGAGGTGAGGCGAAATGAAACCACGTTATATATTTCTGCCTCCAGGCATCGATCCGTTGCCTGGTTTCGAGCAGAGTGCCTAACCAATGGGCATTCACCCACTCCGCTCGGACAGTTGCGTTGGACGATTCTATAAACGCGTTGTCCATCGGGTTGCCGGGACGCGAGAAGTCGATCTCGACCCGATTCTGATAAGCCCACAGATCCATCGCCTGGAGGGCGAACTCGCTGCCATTGTCGTAGAACAGCAACTTCGGTAGTCCACGTTCCTGGTTCGACCGATTCAACGGGCGCACCACATCATCTCCCTTCAGACGCTGCTCGGCTTCTCCGGGACGCGCTCCCTGGAGACCTCGATGATCGTCAGCGATCGGACCATCTGCCGTTCCGCAAACTGATCCACGACAAAGTCTAGACGCCAAGCCAAGCTTGGCTCGGAGCCATCGCTACGGACCGATCCTCCCGCTGCCTCGCGGCCTTGCTCTTGCGCTGGGCTGCTGCTCCAGCGCCAGCCTCTCTTCTCTTCTGGTGAACCTTATACACCAGGTGCATGCCTCCTTCAGAAGAACGGCAAGTTATTGAGGAGTAAGGATCAACCCTAAGCGCACTTTTTCATGGAGGATTGCGACGGGCCCCGTTCACGCCGAACCCGCTCGCTTCGGCTACGGTATGCGACGGTCGTGATCTCAACTGCGTTGCAAGTACGGGTTGGCTTGTTGGTAATTCTCATTCCCAAAGAAAACAGGCTCCCCAATTCCTTGGGGAGCCTGTTTCATCTCTAGCCGCTCTAGCCGCACATGGAAGAACGGCTTCTCTCCTGCACCATCCTACGGCCCAACCACGATCGAAAAGGTTGAGGAGGACTTTGATGGTGGGGTTCTCGAGTCGCTAACCTGCAACTGGAAAGCGGAGGTTCCCGCTGAGAGGGGCGTTCCCTTGATCTCGGCGGCACCATTGGCGTCATTACAAGTTCCAACTCCGGTGCTGGTGGTGGTGGTAAGCGTCAAGCCAGCCGGCAAGGCGCCACTGAGAAGCTGCCAACTGTACGGTGTCACCCCTCCCGCTGCGGTCACGCATTGATCGTAGGCCACGCCAACGTTTCCACCCGGTAAGGTCGCCGTACTGATCGTTAGTGGTAATAACGGGTTTATGGTGAACATTAGGGTTTCCGTAACTACGGTGGGGGGGCTCGCACTATCGGTGAGGGTAATGACTGCTGTGACAGGTCCTTCATCTGCGATAGCCGGAGTACCCGAGATTACGCCTGTGGTCTTGTTGAGTTTCAGGGAAGCTGGCAGTCCCGTTTCAGTCCACGTGTATGGTGGAACTCCACCTTGACCACTCAACTGAGCAATGTAAGGAAGGGTCCCATACCCATTCGGCAGCGATGTGGTCGTAATTGCCAAGGCTGACGAACCGAAGTAGGCAGTGATGTCTATGATTAACGCCGTCGGGCTGGATACGTCGTAACCAATAGTTCCCGCGGGAGCCGGCACTATAGCCATGTTAGAGGTAACCGCTCCGTCCAAAGCGTGCAGGGTGCTTACCGCAGGAATCCCCACCGCCTGGTCAAACACGTCAAGAAAAGCTAGCGATGTTGTGGGGACAACAGTCGCATTTGTCACGTATGCCGCGGTCGCCGGCAGGCAGTTGTCAGTATCCACCGACCCTTGTCCGAGAACGGGCGCGCCGGTGCCCAGTGTCCGCGTGTCTAGCGTCCGACACGGGGGGTTCATCGTATACAACGCCAAACCGGTAACATCGCTTTTATCCGTGAAGTAGCCGTTGACATCGATCATCAGATCGATGTCGTCGGACGGATAAGCAGAAACACTGCCCGACGCAGCCAAGATAAGAGCCGCATTGGATGTCACGGTCCCAGTGGGGGCGTTCAGAGTCGATACTACAGGTTGCACAAAATCTGAGTTCCAAACAGTCAGGTAGCCCAAAGTGGTCTTCGGGATAGCCGTAATATTGAGCGAGTATGCCTGCGCGGTATTAGTAAATGCCTGAGCGCAGGCTGACGTGCTCACAGGGAACGAGCGTGCTGTGAAGGCAGTCAGGGACGGCCCCAACAGTCCATTATCGGGATTGAGCGGTGGCTGCGTTGTATCGACCATATTGCAGGGAGGAGTGGGAACAAACACAAGGCCGCCTGCGACACTCGGATTCACGAAGTAACCATTGATATCCACTACGACGTCTGTCGTGTCGGTGGCGAAAAAGCTTACGCCACCACCCGAGCCCGACCCCACCACCACCGCGTTGGCCTTAATGCGGCCATCGAAGGAGTTCATCGTCGACACCACGGGCTGCGTAAGGCTCGCTGGCCACACTGTCAGATACCCCAGGTAATTGCCTGTCGGGACCACCGTGACGTTGAATGAATACGCCTGTGCGGAACTCGGAATCGCACACGTGGTGCTATTTTGGGGCACGAAGGTGCGAGTAGTTCCACCTGCGATAGAGGGACCACCATTAGGTCCGCTAGGAAGTCGCGTGTCCAATATTCGGCACGGATTGATTGGTACAAAGGACAAGGGCGTTTGAGCCCACGCTGTGAAGCTTAGCAGTGAAAACCCGAACACAAAAAGCGTTAACCCAAATCGACGCATGGTGCGTTGCTCCCCTCAAAGATGTGAACTGAATTGCAACTGAACTATACAGATGGTAAGTAGGACCCGTCAAGCGGAATTTATTTGTTTAGCCGGAGTATTCTTCCAACGGGGCCCCACAAAAGTTCTTCCAACGGGCCCCCCATAAAAGCGCCACTCGGGTGGCGGGTCCGACAGGTTGAGGCATTGCTGGAAAACTCGCAGCATCCACTCCAAACCCACCTGGGGCCTGGGTCTGCAGACCGGTGGAAATCGGAGTACTTGTTCAGAGTCTCGCTGGGACGGATCAAACCGCGTGCAACACGAGAGTTGATTGGATGCTGCGGCCGGTGCCGTCGGCGCGCAATCTGCTCCAACGCAGACCTTGTCATACACGCAGTAATCATGGGGGCACCGGGGTTTGCGAAGCTCAAGAGCCGTCGCAGCGCAGCGCTATTCTCGATCGCGTGCGGCGATCCGGACGCCAACGATACGGCTCGCCACCAATCCGATTGACAAGCTGCTGCTGGACCGCGATCTGCTTCGCAGCCGACGCTGTCGCGTTTTGAGAACGCCATCCGAGCCAAGGAGCTTTATCGTCTGAGTGAGGCATTGGCCGCCAGCGTGATGCAGCGCCATGCCGATTGTTTGTGCGGTCGTGTCCGCCGCGTCACCCTCGATCTGGACCCGACCGACGACCCCACCCACGGGGCGAAACAGTGGTTTTTCAACCATCATTACGACGCCTGGTGCTACCTGCCGATGATGGGTTTCGTCAGCTTCAAAAAGAGTCGGAACAGTATCTGTGCGCCGCCCCCGGCAACGTGATGGCGGCAGCCGGTGCGGTGGCGATTTTACGCAGACTGATGCAGTTGATCCGCTGCTTTCTTCCCGGAATGTGCATTCGCATCCGTCTCGATGGCGGCTTTGCGCATCCCCAGTTGCTGGCGTTTCTGGATGCCTAGCCCGGAGTCAAGTATGTAGTGGCGATGGCCAAGAACGCGGTGTTGAAGCGCAAGGCTCAAGCGGGCCATGCGCCAGGCGCGCCAGCTCTCGCGGCACATCGGTGCGACCGAGCACGTCCGCCAGGAAGCCAACTACGCGGCCAGGTCGTGGCCGCACGAACGCCGCATCCTCACCAATCCCAGGTCGTACGGGCCGACGCCAAAGAGCCCAAAGACAACCTCGCTTGGTCATCACCAACCTCAAGTAGAGCCCGCGGTGGATCTACGAAAAGGTCGAGCTGCCAACGCGGCGATATAGTTGCGCCTGCGAGCCACAGGCACCGATTGTGCGCGGGCTCAGATCTGGATACTGCGAGAACGTTCGTTGAAACTCGGTGCCCGTGTGCTCGTCTCGGTGCGGTGCGTGATGGTGCACCTACCCGCGTCCTTTCCGTTTCTTCCCACATTCCGGCGAGTGGCACTGGCACTAGGGAGCGTCGCCCGGATAGCATTAGCCTCGACGCACCTTACAAGCCTCTTTTTTCACACCCTCACGCAACTGCGTACTCGGGAAAACTCTGCCCGAGAATTGCCGCGGTACCCACTCTGCAAGCCCACCAAGCTCACCGGCACCAGGAAACAACCGGCGATCATCCTCTTCCACGCAACCTCGCCGATTCAAAAACCACTTCAAGCGCCTTCATGAATGAAGTGGACTAGGTTCTCGAAGGAACAGCAGCGCGGAGACTACTGGCGAATCGAAAACGTTTTGGGCACCCTCTTTTTTAGCTGGTCAACGCGCATGCTATCCGCTCGAGCGGATGCGGCGGATGTGCGAGACAAACTGGCCAAGGGGTGGGACTTAGAGTATCGTACAACGCAGGATGCGAATCGCCTCAGAAAACGCCCGTCAGAGTGCAATGGTATATCAGCGAAAATGGAACACCACACTGCTGATGGTTGGCTTGGTGCTAGCCGGCGGCATTGGACTGAGGGCGCAGGCTCCGATGGCTAGCCCTCGGGATGGAACGGCCGCACCGGGCTTGAAACTATCCGCCCAAGACTCGAACATAACAGCTGATGGGATGCCAGAAACCCAGTCTCCTCAGCGCAGGCTGCAGAGTATGCCGCTCAAGGCGCCATATGTCACTTACCAACACGGAATGCTAAGTATCAGTGCGTCCAACTCGACGTTGGGCCAGGTGCTTCGAGCGGTGGAGGCGGAAACCGGAGCGTCCGTCGACTTCCCTGCCGACGCTGCAAGTGAACTCGTCGCGGCTGAGTTGGGACCGGGCACGCCCACCGAGGTTCTGGCAAAGCTGCTAAGTGGCTCGAAATTCAATTACATAATCCTGGGGGTGCCAGGCGATTCCGGCCAAGTACAAAAGTTGATGCTGACTGTGGAGCAAAGGACGCAATCGGTCACGGTAACCAGCGCGGAGGATAACAGTCCGTCCCCGACGCCGCCGCTGGCAACAAAGTTGGGACCTGAACAGATCGATAACGCGAAACGGCAGCGCTGGACCCAGATCGCGCAACAGCACGCGCAGCGGATGGCGGATCCGGCCAATCAGAATGCGCCGCCGCCGCCGCCGCCGCCAATGGACCTAGCACCACCAACGCCTCAGTGACGAAGTGCCTCACCGCCCTTTGAGCTTATACATCGCCAACGGAGAGATTGCGCGGCCAAGCGGTTCAGCAATTCCTTCGATCTGCCGTCGTACGTCAGCCCTTCCGGCATTTCACCGACTCGATTACCTGGTCAATAGAATCGCCAAACTGAACCTCTGACAGGTCCTGTTCAACACGCCTGAGGGCAGCAGCCCTGATCCGGGACCACAGCTCTTCATCTTGGTACAATCGGCAGCAAGCGTCAGCAAATTGCATTGGGCCAATAGCAATGACGCACTCGCTCTCGCTCCTCCATCCAAGCTGTTCTCCGATCAGTTGTGAGACAACGAGAGGCACACCATGTGCCGCCGCTTCATGAGCTTTGAAAGGTATGCCGGCCGCGTATCGGGTTGGGACGATGAAGACGCGCGCTTCGTTGTACAGCGGAAACAAGTCATTCTGGGGACCTACGACATGTATTCCGCGGCCACTAAGCTCCTCCCGGATGCTGTCGGTACCGTATCCCGCTATCAGCAGTTCCGTTCCGGTAGACGCCTGCACAATCGGCCACACTTCTTTGCAGAAATATCGTATGGAGTCCGCATTTGGGTTGTCGCGGCCATGCATCGCGCCCACGAACAGGAACCTCTTGCGCCCGTGGAAGGCTGCAGGAGTCGGCGATACCGCCAATTGATGACCAACAATATGCATCTTGGGCAAGCCACCACCAGCTATCGATGCTGAGTCGCGCTGGGAAACACATACCACAGCATCTGCAGCTCTGGCCAAGTCCAGTTCTCTACTCAGCCAGGCGTCCATAACTGCACCGGAGGTTTCCCATCCCAGCACCGCGGCTTTCATTTTATCTCGGCAGGCGAAAATCGCTTCCGCATCGTACACAATCCGACAGCCAGCTCTTATCTCACCTGTGACCAACCACTGAAGTAAGCGCTCCATATTGTGCGGTCGACTTACCCACACAATGTCGGCATCCTGCAAGTACTCTCGACAAACCTGAACTGGCTCGCTGCTAGCGTCGACAAATTCGACACCCCGGGCTATATCCGAATATCCGCCGCCATCCAGCGGATACGACAGGCTCGCGCACGCCACTTGATGTCCCCGCCCGGCCAAGTGGTTGACGATGTCGTTACTCCTGGGGAAGCCCGAACCTAGATTCCGGTGTGGGATTCTGTCGTCCATGTAAACGATCCGGAGGGCCTTTGATGAGGTCGCTATCCGCGCTCGATGCACATTGTCGGCTCCTGGAGCTGAATGCAAGCTCAACACTTTCCGCCACTTCTCCTGGAACTTCAGTTGATTCGCCGCCATCCGTGGCTTTGCGGCCTCGTTATCACCTGAAGACGCCGACTCGTAGTGTCGAATGACAGCCAATGGCTCGTAAACGACGCGCCGACCACTGGCCCAGACCGCTGTACAGTAATCCGTGTCCTCGTAATAAGCCGGGAAGAATTCGGCGCTGAAGCCGCCCAGCCTCTGAAAAAGCTGCGCCGGAGTAAACAGAAGGGCAGCGGAGCAATAGTCCACTGGCCTGCGAAATTCATACCGTGGCAGCCGTGGATCGTCGTCTCGACCATATCCCAGGGCAGAACCGTCGTTCCATATGATGCTGCCAGCCTCCTGCAGCCGCCCGTCCGCGAAGAGGATCTTGCCGCCAACCGCACCCACCGTTGGATCATCCCGCAGGTTCTTTACGGCAGCACTCAGACAACCCGGCTCCAGCAATGCATCATTGTTGAGAAAACACAAGTATTTCCCTTGTGCAATAGCTGCGCCCTGCATGCAAGCTGGTCCAAACCCTGCATTCTGTTGGTTACGAATGACTGTCGCTCCGTCAAGGCGGTCAACCAACTGTTGGGTTTCATCGGTTGAATTGTTGTCCACAACTACGACCTCGAATTCCACGTCCGAACTTGCCAGTATCGATTCGAGACACAGCAGAGACAGGTGAGATTTATTGAACAAAACGAGGATGATGGAGACATCCGGCCGACTTTGATCCACCGGGGGGAACACTACACGTCTGTCCGATCGCAACAGATCGGCGAGTCGGCTCCTCCCATATCTGTCCCATTCCTCCTTGCCGGCTGTCACATCAAACGATCGGACCGACTCTTCTGCCGAGCTGGCACGGATTTCCGCTTGACTCACTCCCCCAGACAATCCGATGTGAACACTGCGCACCGTCTCGATGAAGGATCTTAACGGTTGCGTCACTTTCCAGGAACGCGAAGTGACCAGGTTTTCAAACTGCCCTTGGACATAGTCCAGTCGCACACGTGCCTCCGCGAGTCGGGCTGCGGATTCGGACTGGACATCCACCACGTCTTTTCTGGCCCGTTGCAGTGCGTCACTTAGCTCGCGAGTTCCCGTCCTCAATGCCGAGAGGTTGACGTGTGCTTCGTGCAACTGGGAAAGCATTCCCCGACGCTCCGTCTCAGACTGTTGCTGCATTCGTGCTATTTCTTCCTGATATAACCTCGTGCGGTCGCTGAGATAGTCAACTTCGTCCTGGATGCGGCGGAGCCCACTCGAAGATATTTCCACCGACAACGGCGGGCACTGTTTCCCTGTTAACAGAGATTGGAATTCTGCCTCTTCGCTCGCCCAGTCTTGGACCTCTTGTGTCGTGACGATCAGCCCGACCTTGGCGCAAAGCCCTTGGACCGTTTCGCCCAGGGACTGCGACCAACTTGCACTAGGCACGCCCGCCATAAGGCAATACATGACTCCCCTGGTAACAACCCAGCCCAAGGCGACTGGTCGGTCTGCAGTCCACTCTTTGTCGATTAGATGCAGCGTTCCCTCTGCGTCGATGATGTTGAACGGTGTGCAGTCGATGAATTCGGGCGACAAAACGAAATCGGCGAGGCGGTTCCCCGGGTCTGAGACGCTAGCGCTGCCACGCAGTGACGCAAAACCAAGCAGATACTCAAACCAAGGCATGAACGCATCGGCCATGGACGACGGTATAGCTCCCGACCCGGCTCGGGCTCTCAAGATCGACGACAGCAGCTGCCTTCCAGAAATATACGGGCTCTCTCCTGTGACATTTGTCAGGGTCAAACCCGATCTCAGATTGGCTACCCGCGGCAAGTTGGGAAACATTGCCTCTTTCGAGACTCGCATGTCTCCGTCTATGCGTCGAATAGTGGTTACAGTGGCAAACTCTGGAATTCGATCCGCCGAAAAGGCCATGGCCAGCATTGGCTCTTCATCCTGGACCGCCGACTTCGGCCCGGCTACTACCAGAAATGAATTGCTCAGTTCAGCAAGCAATCCGTTGCGTGCCAGTTGGTCGAGCACTAAAGCATCGTCAAAGTTGCGGTACTTCAGGCCCGTATAATCCCTGGCATGGGCTCTCGCCAACAGGTCAGCTACGCGGAGGTCGGGACATGCGACCCCATACTCCGTCAAGATTACAGACGGCAACTTATAATCAGGGAAAGGATAGTAGAAGTGGTGAAACGGTACGCCAGCGCTTTCCAACAGATCAATGAGCTCTTTGCGACCTAGGGTTACAGGTTGGCGGGGACCGTAGAGACCCTCGATCCCCAGATAGCGCGTGCCGAGATGGTCCTCGGAGCAGCCGTTCCAGTATTTCAGCCCCAACTTGTTTTCTATCGCGACAGCCAATTTACCGCTGGTCGCCAGATACCGGGAGGCACTCTGAAGAAATTCGAAGAGAGGCTGCTCCGATCGAACATAGACCGGCGCATACTCAAGCACACCCACCATCAAGACCCAGTCAAACGAACCGGCAATCTCAGAGTCCGAGAGATTGTCGGCGTAGACCTTCACATTCTGCAGATCACTGCATCTTGCCGCAGCTATCCGAGCTCGCACCAGACTTCCTTCCAGCGCGACGGTGATGGCCCCGACCTCTCCCAGATACCGCGTCAACGCGCCACAGCCGCACCCAATCTCAAGTACCCGCTCTCCCGCTTTGATATTGAGGGGCCGCAACAGGCAATGGCGCCACCTGCTAAGGTGGTACTCCGATGGCCAATCTCGGATTTGGCGAGCCAGTTCTACGGAGTAGGTGCCACGGTCAGAGGCGGCGCGAATTATGGAACCCAGCCTATCCTCCGCCTCTCGTCCGTCGCTATATGAGATCGTCTTTCCATTTTCCCGCCGAAATAAGCCATATTCTTCATCCCACGTATAGTTCATTCTCCTACCTGCGTTCTCCGGCAAAATGTCTTGTCTTGAGACAGTGATATATGCTGTCTCGCCCGTGACAGATGAAAGTCTTGTTCAACGTGCGTTATGTGTGTTGGGACCTTGGACATTCGGCCGCTTGCGATCACCTGCACGCTGATCCGTCCTGACGGACTTTGTATCGAGGGCTTGAACCTGATGGCTTTGCGAAGACAGGGTCAGCGACATGGTAAGCCGGTCCTCGATTGATTCGATATAACCCCGAGTAATGCACGGACAAGCTCAACGCATACTGAGCCAACGGACGACCTCTGCCACAGGAGGCGATCGGGGTGAACTGCGAATCCCAGGATTGACTCCGGCGGTATCAACAGACCAGCCCGACGATGCCTGACTAGCGTCCACGGGAAACTCGAGAGGCGGCCTAGCATTGTCATCGAGCTGAGACATGGTAATCGAACCAAAGCAAGGGGGCATTTGTCTGAAGTATGATAGCCATATCGCAGCGTCCGAACTTCACGGCAGGATAGAAGAAGGCCGCTCACATTCCCTCGGTGGCACACGATTCACTGTTGCTGACCAGCCCGCAGCCCATCCGTCGGATATTAGCCACCAGCGTCGCTGTCGGCATAATAGCCTATCGCCTACGCGTCGGGCGATGAGGTGCCGATAACGCCATTCCGTAACTCCCTGGGCTGCGCAAGCTGCGCCGAGGGCTGCGCCGAGGGCTGCGCCGTGGGGTGGGCGAAGTCGGAACTCGGGCTGCACGCAGCGCTATTAAGTAGGGCGCGAGCAGGGCAGAAGTATCGCCTCAGCCACCAGATGCAGGAGGCTACGATGCCACGCGTGGCCCGGTGGTGAAAGCCGCATCAGTTTCGCGTTTTGAACTGCCCAGGCGAAGCTCCTGTTGCGGCTCTGGCTAGTCGCGCTTGTGCGCCGAAAATTGACACGGTCACCAGGGGCTCCGCGATGCTTCCGGGTCATCTGCATGGTGGCTTTTTTCATCCAGAAACAGAAATTGGCTGAAGGTCAATCTGCCTTATGCCTTCCTGCCACTATTGCCGGCACCGCGGCGCTGCTGGCACTTCTCGCTCATGGGAAAAGTCGGCTAAAATTCAACGCGATGATTATTACACGTTCTCCTTTGCGGGTTTCGCTGGGCGGCGGAGGAACTGATCTGCCATCCTACTCACGACGGCACGGCGGATTTCTGATCGCCGGCGCAATCGACAAGTACGTCTACATCACTATCCACTCCCGATTCGTAGATGGCTTCTTGCTTAAGTACTCCCATCTCGAGGAGGTATCCTCAATAGACGACATTAAGCATCCCATAATCCGCGAGGCCATCCGAGAGGTAGGCATGCAGGCGCGAAATCTGGAGATTACGAGCATGGCCGACATCCCTGCGGGCACCGGTCTTGGTTCCTCAGGGAGCTTCACCACCGCACTGCTCAAGGCGCTGCATGCGCACAACAAGAACCTTGTGCATCCCCATGAACTGGCTGAACAGGCCTGCCATTTGGAAATCGATGTGCTCGGGGAACCGATCGGTAAACAAGATCAATACATAGCGGCCTTTGGCGGGATTACCTGTTTTGAATTTGGAACTGACGATTCTGTAAAGGCCTGGCCACTCGCTATTTCGGAGGAGACGCTTTTTAATTTGGAAGACAACTTACTTCTTTTCTTTACAGGCTACTCGCGGTCGGCCTCAGCCATACTCAAAGAACAAGATCAAAAGAGTAAGGTCTCTGATTCCCAAGTACTCGATAACCTTCATTTCACCAAAGAATTGGGGATGCGCAGCAAATTAGCACTCGAAGCCGGGGACCTCGCCGAATTTGGCCGGCTTATGAACGTGCATTGGGACTGGAAGAAACGCCGCAGCACCGGGATCAGCAATGGCAAGATCGACGAACTGTACAACTACGCTATGTTGAATGGTGCTGTGGGAGGAAAGGTGATTGGCGCAGGCGGCGGCGGCTTCTTGATGTTCTATGCGGGTGATAAATCCAAGTTGCGTCATGCCATGCGCGAACACGGCCTAAAGGAAGTGAGGTTCCGCTTCGACTTTGAAGGCACCCGTGTCATCTCGTCAAACTGACATGAATTCCACCCCGGAACTTATGCCGGCAGTCATTCTCGCAGGTGGACATGCCACTCGTTTGCGGCCCCTCACTGAATCGATCCCTAAGGCGTTGATCGAGATTAACGGCAAGCCCTTTCTGTGGCATCAGTTCGAACTCCTCAAACGAAGTGGCATCCGGAAAGTGGTGCTGCTAGTGGGCTATCTTGGCGAGAAAATCCGGGAGAGATTCGGCAACGGTTCGGAGCAAGGAATTACGATCGAATATTCCTTCGATGGTCCGACTCTGCTGGGAACTGCAGGCGCCATTCGGCAAGCTCTGCCGTTGTTGCCAGAGCGTTTTTTCGTCCTCTATGGCGATTCTTATCTGACTTGCGACTATCGGGCGGTCGAAGCTGCATTTGTCCGCAACGGGCTGCCTGGACTGATGACGGTCTATCGCAATGAAGGCCTTTTCGACTCTAGCAATGTCGAGTTCGATGGCGCGCAGATCGTTCGCTATGACAAGGTGCATCGCACGGTAGCCATGCAGCATATTGACTATGGACTGGGGGTGTTCAACCGCGGCGTGTTCGCCACCATTCCGGCGGGTGACAAGCGCGACCTCGCCACCGTTTACCAAGATCTGCTTGAGACCGGGAAGCTGGCAACCTACGAGGTTCTTGAACGCTTCTATGAAATCGGATCGGCAGACGGTTTGCGTGAAACCTCCGAGTTTCTTGCCAGCAAAGAGCAGTTACGTGACTAAAGACCATTCAATTGTAAAATGAGTTAAACTTGACCTGATGTTGCGACGCCTGCGTTGACCGTGTGCCAGGTCGACCTGCTTCCGCCCGTGTTATTCTGGCGAATTGACTGCCCCGATGTCGAAAGTGCCTGACACTCCAACGAGCTTCTCGACCCTCTTTCTTGCTGAAGTGGGAGAAGTTGCGCGCCGCCTGGATGCCGCGGAAATCGAACGGATGGCATCCCATCTAGCCGGCGTTCGCGAGCGCTCCGGCCGCCTTTTCATCCTTGGTGTCGGCGGCAGTGCGGGCAACGCCTCGCACGCCGTCAACGATTTCCGTAAGTTGGCGGGAATCGAGACGTATGCACCGACTGACAACGTTTCGGAATTGACAGCCCGGGTGAACGACGAGGGCTGGCCGACGGTTTTTGAGGCCTGGCTGCGGGTGAGTCATCTGCAGTCACGTGATGCGATTCTCGTGTTCTCCGTGGGAGGAGGCAGCGTTGAGCGGAACGTAAGCCCGAACATCGTGGCGGCGCTCGATTATGCAAAGTTGGTAGGTGCGAGCGTTCTGGGAATTGTTGGGAGAGACGGCGGCTACACTGCGCGAGTCGCCGATGTTTGCGTAATTATTCCAACGGTCCATACTGACCGGATTACGCCCCACTCGGAGGCATTTCAGGCGATTGTGTGGCACCTGCTAGTGTCGCATCCAGCGCTCCAGCAGAAAGCTACGAAGTGGGAATCGATAACGCCAACGCGTTGAGGCGCGCGGTATTTCTGGACCGCGACGGCGTCATAAACGAAGCGGAGGTGCGGGACGGCAAGCCTTATCCGCCTGCGAACGCTGCTTCTCTGCAAATTCATGCGGGTACGGCCGAGGCCCTGACTCGGCTCAAGGAGCTCGGGTACGTTTTGCTGGTGGTCACCAACCAGCCCGATGTCGCTCGAGGCAAACAGCAGCGCGATACGATTGAGGAGATCAACCGCCGCTTGCGGACTGAGTTGCCGTTGGACGACGTGTTGACCTGCTACCATGATGATGCGGATGACTGCGACTGCCGCAAGCCTCGGCCAGGACTGATTAAGCGCGCAGCACAGCAGCACGGGATCGACCTGAGCCACAGTTACATGATCGGTGATCGCTGGCGCGACATCGATGCCGGCGCGAACGCCGGATGCAAAACCATCTTGATCGACCGGGGATATTCGGAACGGGCACCGAAGTCTGCCCCCGACGCGCGCGTCGGTTCGCTGCCTGACGCGGTCGATTGGATCCTGAAGACAACCACGGAGATCGCTTGAGAAGCGTCGCAGAGCTGAAAATCAAATTGTTCGCCGATGGCGCCGACAAGGCGCAGATTGTGCAGGCGCAAGCCAACCCGCTGATTCGCGGATTTACTACCAATCCCACTCTGATGCGCGCGGCCGGCGTGAAGGACTATGAGGCATTTGTGCACGAGATTCTCGCGGTGGTCACCGACCGTCCTATCTCGTTCGAGGTTTTCGCCGATGAATTCGACGAGATGGAGCGGCAGGCGCACAAGATTGCCGGTTGGGCTGGGAATGTTTATGTAAAGATTCCTGTCACCAATACGCGACAGCGAGTCCTCGATGCAGCTGATTCGGCGTCTGGCACACTCTGGCGTCAAGGTCAACGTGACGGCAATTCTGACGTTGGACCAGGTCCGCGATGCCACAGCAGCGCTGGCGGGTGGGGCTCCTTCCGTGGTTTCGGTGTTCGCCGGAAGGATTGCGGACACGGGGCAGGACCCAGTGCCAATCATGGCAGATGCAGTGCAACTGGTTTCCATTGAACCCGCCATTGAGCTGCTTTGGGCCAGCCCGCGTGAGCTACTGAACATCTTTCAGGCGAATGACGTTGGCTGCCACATCATCACCGCGACCGACAGTGTGCTTGGCAAGCTTAAGACCGTCGGCAAAGATCTCGACGAGTATTCGCTCGAGACTGTGCGGATGTTTTACAACGATGCTGCCCATTCAGGATACAAACTCTAGGCAGGTTCAATCGTGGGGAGTTCTTACATGATCGGTGGTCCCAGTTCAACGCCCAGCGCGGAAGGCCGCGATGTGGAGCTGCTGGTGCCTACCAACGACGTGGTTGAACCGGAACTATCCATCGTGATTCCAGCACTCAACGAGGAACTCACGATCGCACAGTTCGTAGACTGGTGCATGCAAGGTCTTCAGCGCGCCAACGTAAGAGGTGAGGTGCTGATCATCGACAGCTCCACTGACGCTACTGCCGAGATCGCGGTGGCGAAAGGCGCACGGGTCTTGAAGGTGCCCAAGCGTGGGCTGGGGCGCGCCTATATTGACGCCGTTCCGTTTATTCGCGGCGAATACGTTCTGATGGGCGACGCTGATTGTACCTACGATTTCCGCGAGCTGGGACCGTTCATGCAGAGCTTTCATGGCGGCCACGAATATGTCATGGGTTCCCGCTTCCGCGGCTACATCGAGCCCGGCTCCATGCCTCCGCTGCACCAATACTTCGGCACACCCCTCACGACCTGGTTGCTTAATCTCCTTTATGGGAGCGACTTTTCCGACATTCATTGTGGCATGCGCGGCATCACCCGTAATGCCTTGTGCCGGATGGACCTACAATCGCAATCGTGGGAATACGCGTCGGAGATGGTACTCAAATCGGTCCACATGGACCTGAAAACGGCCGAGGTGCCGGTCCGGTTTTATAAGGATCAAGAAGGTCGCTTCAGCCATCACAGGCGCTCCGGCTGGTTCTCACCGTGGCATGCGGGTTGGATAAACCTGAAGGCCATGCTTGTGAACGGCGTGGATTTTTTTGTCCTGAAGCCTGGTCTGATCCTGCTCGGCTTAGGGCTTTTACTGACCCTCCCGCTGGCGGGCGGACCGGTTACTGTGGGACCGATTACTTTCTCGCTTCACTGGATGCTGGCCGGTCTGGCATTGACCATCTTCGGCATGCAGAGTTTTTGTTGCGGTTGTATAGCTCAAGTGCTATACGACTATTCAGGGAAACGCACCAAGAAATGGCTGAGCATTTTTAGTTACTCCCGCTCAATCGTGTGTAGCGGCATCGCATTCTTGGCAGGGCTGGCGTTTATTGCTCCTCTGATTGTCGAGTACTGGAGCCATAATTTACGTCTCCCGCCTGAAGCCTTATTTCGCCTCAGTCATCTCGCGGTAATGGGGCTTCTGCTCATCAGTGCCGCATTCATAAACTACTCCTTTACCTTGTTGCTTCACGCTACGACACTCTATGTCAAACCGAAATTCCTTTCTCCTCGATAAACCAATGTCAGATCTAATTACTCCAAGCCCTGATGTACCTGAACGAAAAGATGCTTACGGCGCTAGCACGCGGAAAGAAACCGTGGTGGATCGCTACGGGATTTGGTTGTCGGGACATGAAATCCGGCGTTACATCAAGAGTTTCGACCATCTGCGGGTAGCCGACGTGGGTTGTGGCTATCACGCCAAATTTACGAGCAGGATTCTGGACAAGGTTCACTCTGCATTGCTGACTGATATCACGCTGTCGCCCGCTCTAAAGTCCCATCCTAAAGTTCGAGCACTCGAAGGCTATCTACCGGAGGTGCTCGCGACGGTTGAATCGAAGTCACAGGACGTGGTCATGTGCATATCGGTGCTGGAACACATCTGGAACCCGTTGGGCGCGCTGAAGGAATTACGGCGGATTTTGGCGCCGGGGGGTACTTGCCTCCTTAGCGTTCCGACCTGGCGTGGGAAGTGGTTTCTCGAGTTCTCTGCGTTCCGTCTTAAGACGAGTCCGGCGGACGAAATGGACGATCACAAGATGTACTACGAATTCCATGACTTCTGGCCGATTCTGGTGCAAGCCGGATTCCTACCTCATCAAATCCGCTGCTATAGATACAAGTTCGGTATCGGATTATTTGCGGTATGCAAGCTGACGTAGCCAGCTCCGAAGCTAGCACTAGAGTTTGACGATACCGCAGTATGCGCCCGCCAGCTCGAGAATCGTCTCCTCGCGGGTGGCGAAGAATTCCTGAACGGCTTGGCGGACTCCTTCAGCCCACAGATAGTCGTGAATCAGAAACATTCCCCCGACGCTGAGTCGCGAGTAGAAAAACTCTAAAGCATCGAGGGTCGGCTGATAAAGATCGACATCCAGGTGCACAAATGAAAAGCGCTTGTCGGCGATCGGCCCACTGGTCGCAGGAAACAAGCCTTTGTGGATGTGCACATTCGGAAACTTATTAAGATAGCTTTTAACCTTCTCGAACGATGCCGCGTATTGTCCAGCACCAAAGCGAGAGTCAAGGTGAGCAGTGTCTGGCAAACCCTCGAAAGTATCGAACAGATAAAGGCTCCGATGACCCTGCACCTCACACATCAGGCGCGCTGAGCCGCCGCGATACACTCCTACTTCGGCAATGTCACCAGGAACTTTGGCCGTGGCTCGGGCGCAAGAGAGGACCTGGTAGGCCTCGTCCTGGAGCAACAGCATGTCGGTCTCGGAAATGACTTGACGGATCAGAGCATGGTCCACGGCGCGGTACGAAGCCTCAGCTGCCGGAATCGCCGTCATATTGCGCTGGGCGAGAAGCCAAATAATCACGCGCCAAGTTACACGCCGTGGCACCGAAAGCACTGCCGATGTGCCCAGCCATTGAGAAAGAGAGTTCTTGTTTTGCATGTCGAGTTTCTGAACCAAGAATTGCTCGCGTAGATCTAATGCTACCATTGATGAGACGAGCACCTGAAGGGCCGTGCGCGCTAAGCTCTACGCAGCTCTCTTACATCACGAATGAACTCCGAACCTCGCATTTCACAACGGTATTTCCTAGTAGGTGGCGCCGGATTTATTGGCAGCCACTTTACAGATCGCCTTCTGGCAGACCGCTCCGTGGCATCGGTCACGCTCTACGACAACTTTTCCTCTGGTCGCGAGTGGCACTATCAGCTGCATCTCGAGGATCCGCGATTCAACGTCGTGCGTGGAGACGTCAAAGAAATTGACTTACTTACTCAAGCCATGGTTGGCCACGACGTCGTGATCCATCTGGCCTCCAATCCTGATATTGCCCGCGCCGCAAGCGAGCCAGACATCGATTTCCGGGAGGGCACGCATCTGACCAACAACGTGGTCGAGGCCATGCGGAAATCGGGGACTAAGACAATCCTGTACGCTTCCGGCAGCGGCGTCTATGGAGACCTGGGGGAAGAAGCAGCCGATGAGGACCATGGTCCGCTGCTACCGATCTCCACATATGGGGCGAGCAAGCTGGCCGGCGAGGCGCTGATCACTTCTTACTGTCACATGTTCGATTACACGGGTCGCGTCTTTCGTTTCGGCAATGTTGTCGGACCGCGGCAGACGCATGGGGTCGGGTTCGATTTTCTGCGGCAGCTGTTAAAGAATCCGCGAAAACTGAAGATCCTGGGCGACGGTACTCAGAGCAAGTCGTACGTCCATGTGCACGACGTCGTGGATGCGGTCTTGCTGGCGGCAGAGCGATCGACGCGACGATTTGCGGCGTATAACGTGGCCACAGGAGACTACATTACCGTGAGCGAGATCGCGCATCTTGCCGTGGAATGCGCCGGTCTGGCGCCCGCATCCGTCGAGTTCGAGTACACCGGCGGGAACCGCGGGTGGAAGGGCGATGTGCCGGTGGTTCGGCTGAATACAGATCGCATTCGCGACCTAGGTTGGAGTTGCGGCGCCGGTTCGCGAAAAGCCCTGAGCGATTCGATGATGGCGATGCTGCCGGACTTGCGGGCCGGTCGACTATGAAAAGATCGGAAGAGAACGTGACGTCAACAACACGCGACGATTGGGACCGGCACTGGGATGAATACAGCCGGGCTGCTCAACAGAATCCTGCCCAGGAATACCGCCGCAAGGTAATTTTCTCACTCTTGGGACTGCGTGACTCAGGGGCTGGTGTTCGCATGCTCGACGTCGGCAGCGGTCAGGGGGACATGGCGGCAGCGGTTCGCGCCGCGTTCCCAATGGCAGCAATCGTGGGACTTGAATTGAGCCAATCAGGGGTGGAAATCTCCCGGCGGAAGGTCCCGGATGCACGATTCGTGCACTGCAATCTGCTCGAGGAGAGCACCCCGCCCAAAGACCTGCGTAGTTGGGCTACACACGCTGTCTGTTCGGAAGTGATCGAGCATGTCGACGATCCGCTTCAGTTGCTGCGCCGTGCTCGCGACTACATGAGTTCGGGGTGCCAGCTAGTGGTTACGGCTCCCGGCGGTCCGATGTCCGCCTTCGACAAACATATAGGCCACCGCAAACACTTCCGGCCTTACGACCTTGAACAGCTGTTTTGTGACGCTGGGTATCTTCCGGGGCAAGTTACAGGAGCAGGTTTTCCGTTTTTCAATCTCTATCGGTGCGCCGTCGTGCTCCGTGGAGAAAAGTTGATTCAAGACGTGAGCGCAAGCCAGCACCCCTCGGCTTCCCGCTCGTCCCGCATGGCTATGGCTGCGTTTCACTGGCTGTTCCGGCTGAACGTCGACTCTTCCCCTTGGGGGTGGCAAATGGTTGGAAAGGCTGAAGTACCCAATGCTACCGCTTCGTGACCTCTGGATAAAGTTCACCCCGGCGCGCCGGACGGCGGTTCTTTTGTTTCTTGGTTTGTCCGGAGTTTATTTGTCGCTGTCTCCGGGCGCCATCGCCGGCCAAGGCTATACCGGCGAGGAAATAGATTCAGGCGCGCGAATGCTCGCGGTCTTGAATGCGCTGCTGAAGGGCCTTCCAGTGCCTGCGATGCAGTGGTCTCGCCACGGTCCGATACCGGTGCTTCTTGATCTTCCATTCATCCAACTAGGCAACCTGATCGTGTCCCCGGATTTCGTGCTTTCTTTTCAGCCTGCACTACTGACGGCGGCGACCTTGGCCGTTCTATACCTTTGGCTCCGGAAGATATGTTCGCCGGGCAAGAGCCTGTTTCTGACCATGACAGGGGCATTTGGCACCATGCTCTGGCCCTATGCCTACATCAGCCTGGAAACCAAGCAGACTCTTTTCATACTCCTGGCAGGTTATATGGGGCTGGCCCTCGGAGAAATTCATAGCTGGCCGCGAGCGACACTCTTTGCCGTGACTTGCGGCCTTGCGATAACTCTTAAGTCCACCGGAGTAGTTTTGTTCCCCGCGATTGCCTATCTGATCTACGCACAATTCAGGGACGATTGGCGCTCAAGGCGGGCTCAAGGATTGTCAATACTTGCGGTGTTGGCTGTGATTTGGATAATCGGGGCATGGAGCCGACATTACTATTGGGCCCCGAGAGGTGGTGGCTTCGCCAGTCTGCGCACTTGGTTGACCGACTCCCCCCTTCAACTTTTTACCAACGTGATTGGAATGTTTGGCTCCCCCACGAAGGGCCTGTTCGTTTATGCGCCGGTGCTGTTAGTTAGTCTTTACGCAGTCCCGCGAGCGTTCCATCGACATCGCAGTATCGTGATTTACACCCTACTGGTTGTCGCAGGCACTCTGGCTCTGCTTGCACCATTGACCACTCCCGTCGATGAAACTTGGGGTCCTCGTTACTTGCACACCGCTGTCCCCCTGTTGTTGTTGTGTGTGGGTGCCGCGTGGCCTTGTTTCCGATGGCGGAGAGACACTCCTTTGTTAGCTCTGGCTGCCCTCGGGCTGGTTATTTCGTTCCTAGGTGCGTTTTATTATTACGGCGTACAAGATATCGCTGCCACCAGGGCCGGTCAGAACACAATAGAGTGGATCACAAGCGACACGAATTGGAATCATGTGCTTTTCAACGCGCGTTTGTTCCACGTTTGGATGGATAAGGGGACCGCGCCCGTGCTCTGGACTCCCAAGCACACGTGGGTCTGGACTCCTCCGTCGGACGCGCCGCCCTGGAAAAGCGTGAACCTGCGCGACTACTGCCAACCGCAGTCCTTTATGCTGCGTTTCTGGAATGCCCCAAAACCGGGTGTCGTGATGAGAGTCTTCGCGACTTATGTGTTCTGTCTCGTCCTTGGCGTCGCGTTGTTGATTTGGGTGGGTGTCAGAACGGTAAAGGATCAGCGCTCCGAGACTACGGCAGAGTTGAAACTGTTGGTCAGCGAAACCCCCGCGAGCTGAGAGCAGACATCGCGTTGGAGAGTTGCACGGTATACCGGGAGCTCCGACCTCGATCTGCCACGCAACGCTGCCGGTTCGGTCATTTCAGCCATAATGGTCCGCCCGATGCGATTCTTGGGGGATGCTTACATGGTCAATTCTGCAGGAACCCCGCCTTTGCTGGTGAAGTTCGAAGCGCTAGCGTCCCGATGACAATGCGGTCTGCGGACAGCGCTGGTCGGAGGGTTATGTGGCATGTACCGATGGAGCCGTCCGGCTTTGTTCCGCCGGAGCTATGGTCAGCTCTTTCAGTATCGAAGACAAAACGTCGGCAAAGGCTGCGGGACTGAATTCCGCCGCTACGCGTGCCAGGCTATTGGCGCGAAAAATCTCCCACAACCTCTCGTCTCCGTAGAGTCGAATGCAATACTCTGCCATCTGCTCCGGACCACTGGCGGCGAAATAGTCGGCTCCGTCGTCCCATTGCATTTGCCGGGCGATCACAGGAGAGACCACCATCGGCACTCCGAATCCGGCCGCCTCGTGCGCCTTGAACGGCATGCCTGCAGCGTAGCGTGTGGGTACCACAAATACCCGCGCACGGTCGTACAGGGGATTCAGGTCGTCCTGTCTCCCTAGGATCCGGACGGTGGGATCGGCGATTTCGCTGCGCAGGAGTTCCGTACCATAGCCCGCCACGATGAAATCGGCTCCGGTTGCGCCATGAACTCTGGCCCACTGCGTATTGCAAAACTCACGGATGGAGTCAGCATTCGGGTTGTCGGAGCCGTGCACTGAGCCCACAAAGAGAAATGCATCTCGTTTCTGGAACGACGACTGGGTTGGGGTGGTCGAGATGCTGTGACTCACAATGTGCACCCTGGGTACTCCCCCTTCTTGCATCACCCTCCGATCGGCTTCTGAGACGACTACAACTGTGTCAGCCATCTTTGCGAGGGCGAGCTCCTCTGCCAGCCCGGACGGCTCAAGACTGTTCGTCGGAACGATAGGCGCTCCAGGCAGTGCCGCCCGGTCGCGCGTTCTCTGGGAGAAGATGGCTTCGGCATCATAGACAAGTGCAAATTTACGGGACGTGAACGCCGAGCGGTGCTCCTTTAGAAGCAGCTTGAGATTGTGCGGTCTGCTTACCCACACGACATCCATGCAAGACATATATTCATCAATCAGCTTCTGGCGAAAGCGGAAGCCGTCAAAGATCTCGACTTCCCGAGGCAGGTCCTCGTAACCATCGCCGATGACGGGAAAAGTGGAAGTCGAACAGACGACGTGATGACCCATGCGGGCAAGCGCTGACACGATGTCGTTGCTTCGAGGGAAACCGGCACCTAGCGTTCGTTTCGGAATTCGGTCGTCGATATAGACGATTCGCAGAGCCCGGGAATTAACGGCGATTCGCGCCGCGATGACATTTGCAGGATCAGGAGCGTAGTGTCGGTCTAGCTCTGCCTCCCATTTGTCTTTGAACTTGACCTGGTGCGCCGCCATCATGCCAGTTGCGCGGTCATTCCCTCCTGAGCTGGCAGACTCGTAATGTAGGATCTGTGCCAACGGCTCATATACCACGCTGAGGCCGTTCTGCCAAAGTGTCATGCAGTAGTCGGTATCTTCGTAGTACGCAGGGTCAAACTGGGCGCTGAACCCGCCAAACTGATGAAACATTTTTCTTGGCGTCACTAGGAAGACGGCCGAGCAGTAGTCAACCGGGCGGCGAAAATTGTACTGCGGTAGCTCCGGGTCATCCCCACGCCCATACCCCAAAGCACTTCCGTCGGACCATATGATCGATCCAGCCTCTTGCAACTGCCCATTTGCCAGCAGGATCTTTGCTCCGACAGCGCCGACGCCCTCACGTTCGAAATTCTTCAGCACAGCCGCGGTTGCGCCGGTCGTCAGGAGCGCGTCGTTATTGAGAAAGCAAAGGAACTCTCCGGCGGCGATATTGGCAGCCTGCATACAGGCAGGTCCGAATCCAAGATTGGTTTGATTACCAATGACCTTAGCTCCTTTGAACCTGTCCAACATTGCAAGAGTCGAGTCGGTTGAACCGTTGTCAACGACGATAAGCTCGTAGGGCAAGTCTGCGAACCGCAGCACGGATTCAAGGCTAAGCGCAGTCAGATGGGCTTTGTTCCTGGTTACGACGATAAAGGACAGTACTGGTGCACTGAATGCAGGAACCTTAAGGGTCTCATCTCCGCGAAGCAGTTTCGTGAGACGCCGATGTCCGTTTGCATCCCAGTCAGACTGCGCCCGCTGCATTTGCGATCTCAGCGTGCGCTGCTCCCTATCTAACAAACTGCTCAAGCACCAACCAAGAATCTTGCGCTTGGTTGTCTCTGCGATCGGAAGCCGGGATACGATGAACTGGATGACCTTGTATTTATCTTCGTTGTGGCCCTTACTGAGGGCTCGCCGCACAGTACGCGACCGCGCGACCTGCCTGGCGAACCACTTCCTGACGTTCTGATCCGTCAAACGCTTCTCCACCTAAGCCTGATTTGTTTTCCGGTACGATTCCGGCGTTGCTCAGACGGTAGTCTACGGTGGAAATTACCAGGAAGACAAATTTCATGAGCAAGAACGCGAAAGCGGTGTCGGTTGTCGCGATTCGTTGCCGTTGTTGTCGTTATCGCCATCTACTTCGGCATGGCCTCTGGGACGGATGTCAGTAATATCTGGATTGCGGCGACCGCCCCAGGCGCACAATGGATGTACGCCACTTTGCGACCGAGTCTTCGGATACCCGCTTGAGCTTCGGCGAGCCTCAGGGACAACGCGAAAGTGTCGGTCAAGATCAATCCCGGACAACTAAAGCATTATCAAATGCCATGCAAACGATGTACGAATTTCGCAAGTACATTGTGTGCGGCTTCGACTCATGCACCATCACAAAGGGTCAAGACGACCAAATCGCTAAACAGTTTCAAGTCCTGGACCACCGTGGCCGCTGAGGTAGATGCGTTTATTAGCAAGTCAGAGTCAACTCAAACCGAAAGCGCGAAACTACCCTAGCTCGTCGGAGAGTGTGGAAACCGCACAAGCTGGGGACGGATCAGAAGACCTTGGTGGTCTTACCGTTCCTCACCTTATCCACTCCGAAGGATGGGCTTCCTTCCCGGACTCATTCTCACAGCAGGCGGACGAGGTGGGTGCCGCGCTTCGATGTCATCTGTTAACTTTATCGCCCCAAACAGGCGAGCCACCCAGTCGACTCGGAGCGACTTTAGGTCTGGGGATTGAAGGCCGCGGGTACAACGCATGCCGGCGATGCCTTGGCGCCCCTTTACCGACAAGTTCTTCCGCGCTCGTGTGCTCGATGCCATGCAGAAAGGCGAGGAGTAGGTGGTAGCGACCTAATTCCCACGTCTGCGGCCGTGCTCGGTGGCGAGGAAGCACCCGCTCCCCAAGGGCACTCGGATTATTGTGTTCGATGCTCTTGAAATACGCTCTTACGAATTGCCTCGGGGCTAAGAGTGACCTTCCGCGAGAAGCGCAATCTCCACTGTCGAACTGTCAGTTCCCTGCGGCGAAGGATGTCCCGAGTTTCAGCTCTTGGCGACCGGCTCACCTCGAAACCGTTCTACCGTCTCCGGCTGTGCAGCTTTGCACATGACCGGTGGCAATCCTCGAATAATCATTTCGACGTCCGCAACCACGATTGTTCCGATTCTCCTAAGGGTCTGTTCCAAAGCTCCTGCCTTGTGGGCAGATAACAACAAACCTTCGGTGCGACGGGCAGAATGGTTATGCGGCAACGGTTCATCCGGGAAAACGTCAGTCGCGACGCGGATATGGCCATTTTGAGCAGCTTGTATCATGGCATCGAAGTCCACAACGGCTGCACGACTCACCAGTACGAATACAGTTCCGGGTTGCATTTGTGCAAACTGGGACGCTCCCACAAACGCCTGATTTTCCACCGTAGCAGTCGCAAGCATAAAGATAACGCGGCTCTTTCGCAAAACTTCATCGAGCGAGCAGGCTTCGCAGCCCGCCTGGGCGATCAGTTCTCGTGGTAGCCAGGGATCACAAACGCGCACATGGCAGTTGAACGGAATCAGCAGTGGAAGCAGAGCCCTCGCGAGATCACCAAAACCCAGGAAGCCGACTGGCTGGTGGAACAGACTCTGAACCTGACGGTTGGCCGCGAGGCCATACTTCTCCACGCCGTCTCTGAAGTCCTGATCCGACCGCGTGATCGAGCGTCCTAAATCGATCGCTAGCCCAAGCGCCAGTTCGGCGACCGGCTCAGCGAAGACAGGGCTGATGGTGAGAACACGTATGCCGCGACGGAAACAATACTGATAGTCGACGTTGGGCAGAAAATTGCCTTCTACATTAAAGATCGCTTTCAACTGGGGGATCCGTTCCAGGCGAGATTGAGGGAGATCGAATTGTCCGATGATGATGTCAGCAGACGTGACAAGGCTCTGGAACAAAGTTTCAGCGAGGTCCGCTTCCTCATGAACTACGAGCTCACCCAGCGTTCGCAGCCGATCGAGATCCGGCGGGTGGAAGATCTCCGCCAAAGCCCGTGGGTGGGGCGCCAGGAATATTCTTTTAGTAGGGCTAGAGGACGACATAACAGACCCAACCTTACAAGCTTAGTGCAAGAGCTAAGTGTAACGCCGATCTGTTCCCGGCTTTTTGCAGCTTTGCGTGAGCCAGAAATCTGTCACCGTCGCGCCAGTGGGGCTCGCTTGGGAGAACGCTGGCCCCGCCGTCGGACGAACAACCCGTCATAGCCAAACTCTTGCAGCCGCTCCCGCAGCGCCTTCGAGTAAAGCACCATGCGCTGCTTGGTCTCCTACTCTCGCCGCCTGAAAAGTGGACAGATCACTTGCTACCTCAACCGGACCTGTCATGTGATGCTGACCATCCTGCTGGCGACATCCTGCCGACGACCTTTGACGCAAGCGCGTGGCACCGTTACAATAAATGGCAGCAGCAACGCGCATGTTCAAGCGCATAGACACTCCTCAGTAGCTCAATGGCAGAGCATCCGGCTGTTAACCGGAGGGTTGTAGGTTCGAGTCCTACCTGAGGAGCCATTCTTTTTCAACCACTTACTGAATAAATCCATTTTCGACCTCCGGCGACTTTGGGGACTTTTTGAGGGACACGGCGGGGGTTTTCACTCCTCCGAGTACGTCGGCCGCGGCGCAGAGAGCCCGGTTCCCGATATGTTCGTAGCGCTTCGACATGCGAATCGCCGTCGCTGCGGCCATCCCATGATGCTCGCCACTACCGGATAGGGGGATTCCGGCTTCGAGTAGGCGGGTTACTGCGGTGCCGGAGATCATGGAACCGGCACTGGAGCGGTTCCGACTCTTCATCTTCCGCTTTCCCGCTCAGAATCGCGCCAGCACGTTGCTTAGCCTTTTCCCAGGCTTCCTTCCAATCCCCGATTGGCCGAGTCGGGTCCTTATCGTAGATGACCAGGCCAGAGGTGAAGCCGAAGGAATCCGTCTGGCCAGCGGCGCCGTACTTCTCGCTCGCGAAGACAAAGTGTGCCGGTTGCCGGGCAGGGAACCGAGCAGCCCACATCTCCAGCACACTCGGGATTCGACTGTTCAAAGGAATTGCGCGCCCGGTGCCTGTGGGCGACTGGATTTGTCGACCGTCAACATCCTGGCCACAAAGTCCACTTGTCGCCAGCGTAGCAGGCGGATTTCGCTGGACCGCATTCCGGTGTTCAGGGTCACCATGACGACAACGTAGAGGCAGCGACAACGGCTCTTGAGGCACGCAGTAAGCAGCGCTGCTTCCTCTTTTAGCGTAAGGGCATGTCCAATGTCATCGAGGGTGGGAAGCATCCGAACGTCTTGTTGTATATCCGCCCAAACTCGATGGCGCCGTAGGATGTCGCGCAAGGTGCCCACTTCGAGATTTATGGTCTGATGCGTCTTCCGCCAAGCGGGCGTGTTGGTAGCGACTTACATCTTTCGCTTGAATGTCGGTAACAAGGCGCCGCTCGAAATGCGGACGGAGATGTTTTAAGTTGTCGCGCTCGATTGGCTGCGAAGAGCCTGCAAGAGTGAGGCTCTTGATGACCAGCCACTCTTCGGCCGCGACCGAAAAGAGCTTGGCACGGTCGCGGCATTTTATACCGTTATAGCTCTCCTCCAGTTCGCGACGTCGGACTTTCTCGGCATCCCTGGCAACGGTCTTGGAGCGAGTCTTAGAGCTCTCCCGCACGCGGTGCCCTTGAAAGATGAACTCGTACCACCAGACCTTGGAGTCTCGTGTTGGACGAGAGATGGCCATTATGAATAGTCGAAGATCAAAATCTCGGAAATATACCGCCGAAGGGTGTCTGAACGGCTCAGACCCAAGCTGAGCGAAGTGACCGTTTCGACCGATGAACGTGGCAGCGGAACGTGGAGTTGGTGTCCTGCAAGTTGTCGATGTTGCCTGGAAGGCGATCTCGCCTGCTGTAAACGACCCTTTGTGTGTCACCAATCCACTGGACGAGTACAATCGCTTGTTAATCTCGGTCCGAAGAGGTAAATCGGTATTGTGGGACCCGACGCAATAGATCGCAAGCGCAGCCAAGAGATTTACGCGCTGCTGGCGACGGCTATGCTCCTGACAGCGCTCGCCAGCGTGAAGGGTCGCGGGCTCCAAGCAGACTCCTACGCCCAGGTGCACCGACAACCTGCCTCTGCCGAGCCCCTCGTAATACAAGGCCGTATCACCGGAGTACACGGCACCCTCGTGACGGTGAAGACGCCGGACGGCTACCCAGGCGGACCGGGAGGCCACCCGCAGTTCGTGATCGCGGGCCCTACCTTTAAGGTTGACGTCTCTCGTGCCCGCGTCTTGTTACCGGATGGAAAGCAGGCTGATAACTTGCCACTCGCGGTTGGCGATCCGGTGCTGATGGTTCTGAGCGGGCCGGACTCAGCGTCGCCTGCGCCAGGTAGCCCCCAGAACGTCAACCAGACCTTCTTTGCGTCCATTGTCGAACGTATCGCGCAGAGCGACAAGATCATTACCCATTAGTGTGAAGATTCGGAACCAAGGGTGCCGCTATGACGGGTTGCGCGAAAGGGCAACGCCATCAGCGGAGTAGGAAATCAATCAGGGGTGGGAACGGCTCCCGAACACTGCGACAGCTTCGTGCGGTAAGGCTAGCGGCTCGGGCGGGCGCGAGTTTCCTGCAACACGCCACTCCAAGGCGCTCCCCAGCAACCCATATCGGGTTGCGACACCGGGTCGCTCCACAACAGAACAAAAAGAAGAGGCCCTACAGACGGGGCCTCTCGAAGAACCGCCATTCTCACTTTGTGAACGGCTATTTCCCCAGGTGGCCGCGCGGGCTTCCGATGCCAGTGCATTGATCATAGCCGGTACCGGCAGCGTGGCCGTTCGATCCGGTTGTGACATCGTAGAAGTTAGCAGGGTATGCGGTTTTCGCGTGGAGCTGGGAATAGAGGAGGTTGTTCTCATTGGTTTCGTAGTAGCCGCCTCCCGGAGCGGTCTGCCCTAACCGGTTGTTGGACGAATTCACGATGCCGGCTACTGACGGTGACCCTACGCTAGTGCCCCCTACTATGCAAAAGCCGGTGCAGGTTCCATCGGTATCGTAGACCCACACGCCGCTGTTTGGATCGGCGTTAAATGAAATATCAGGGGTGGATCGGAACGGGAAAGCATAGGGAGCCCCGCCGAACAGTTCGTACTGATAGTCAGACCAAGGTCCCATCCCGTTAAGGATACTCGGCGAGTTTTGCCAGGTTTCGACGGCACTGAAGCCGCCGCCTGAGGCCGCCCAGCAGCTCTCACTTAAGAAATTCTCGTTCACGTCGCGGTTGACGGTGGTACCGCCCACGGAGACTACCCACGGTGAAGCACTGGGAAAGAGAACTTCCGATCCGCTGTCACCGGCTGACGCAAGATAGGTGATGTTCGAGTAGTAGTAACGGTAGAAGAAGTTGTCATCCTGTACTTCGGTGGTTGCCAATCCACCGTTGCAGTTGGGATTAGCAGCGCAGGCCTCAGGGTATCCCCAGCTATTGGAGATGTCGCCACCGCCGGCTTTGCTGACTTCTATACCAGCCACCACCTCGGCATAGAGCAGGTCCTCGAGGTTTTGGCTGCAGGCTTCTACCACAATGATCTTCGCCGCAGGCGCCATCACGTGCGCCCACTCGGCGTCCAGAGACTCCTCCAAGTCCCAGCCCAAAAAGTTTCCGTTTACAGGCACGCCGGCACAACTGGCATTCAGGACGGGACCGTAGCCACCGCCAAGAGAACCGAAGCTGTTGTTGGCGTAAACCACCTGGAGCGTTGCCTTAGGCAAGCCCCAATAAGTGTCGAAAAACGCCAGGTCGGAGGCGATATGCGGGTCGTCATAGGCCTCAACCACTGCAATGGCGCCCCAACCCCCGCCGGGGTGATTGGTGCCGCCCGTTGCCGGGCTGCATCCAGCGTAATTGGGGCCGACCTTGTAAACGCAGCCCATGGATGCCGGCGTCTCGGCGAACGTGTAATCCGCGACCGCGGACGACATTGGACGGCCGGCGGGAACAAAAATCTTGTAGTTAGTGTGGACTCCTTGCCGATGCGGATCGCTAATGGGGGGTGTGATTACCGTACCCTGGGGCGTAAAAATCCCGGCCGGCGGAGCCGCTTGTACCTGTTGGTCCGGCGGTTGCTCTGGACTCCTGCTCTCGTCCTGAGCTACCGCCAGTGGGCAGGCACCCAAAGCAAAGGACAAAAGCACCGCGAATGCAAATAACCTGGTTTTGGTCATAACCTCACTGCTGCTGTTTAAAATTGAGGTTTGATCGAGAACTGGGCGCTGAATTGTGCTTCGTCCCGAGGGTGATTCTTTCCGGGCGAACATTTTAGTGAATCGGTCAGTGGTGTAAGCCATAATTCACGCCCTCCTTAGGCGTTACTGGCGTTGTGTGAGCTATCTGTTGTCGGCGGTTTGCTCTCGCTTCACTTAGCCAAGATCACCGCAACTCGTATCGACTTCTCGAGAGCTAAAGATGTGCTATGAACGACGAGGCGCTGTACTGGTGCTACCCACGACGTGCGGCCATTATCCCTGGCCCATTACGAACGCTAGAAATTTCGTTGGCTGCAACCGGTATCGCAGGTTGAATGCCAAGATCTCTCCCTAACAGCGGAGGAAATGTTTTAGCTTGTCAGTCCGGCCCTCAGGTGTTTGTTTACTTATCATCGCTTTCTCCTTGACGCGTCGGTCACTGAGGCCGGCGTTGCAGACTTCGGTTATGCTCCCCCGTGACAGCTGCTAAGCTCAGAGGAGAGCCTTCTTTTCTCGGTCCGAGGTAGAGGGGTTGGTCAGCCATGCGGGCTGCTGCCTCTAACAGGGGCTGACTGATGGGACTTGGGTATCTGGGCCGGGCAGCGCTGAAACGCGATCTGCCGATGAGCGGTGATGGGTTACCTGAAGGTCGATCCTTAACCCAGCTAAAAGCCCCGCTCAACTCAAGGTTAGAAAGAATCTGTCTCTAAGCTCGCATTGCCGTCGCTGGCAGCTTGCTGTGACGCTTTGTACTAGAGCAAATCTCATGCCAAAGTCCACCCTGGCATTGTGGCCTCGCCATGTCGCTGAATCTCCAACAAGATGCGCTTCGGAGCCACTCGTCGGCGGTCGCAACAGCCACTCTATTGGTAGCTGATCGGATACCCGCGAGTAGCTCCCTGGCTCCGCAATCGCCGAGCTTCCTCGATGCGCCGAGCCGCAGACGGAGGATAGTGCGAACACATCGGCAAGCTTTTCGGGCCACGGAGCAATGCATCTGCGTTTTCCACCGACCACCTCGAATAGAATGGCGAGACATCTTCAATAAGAAGCAGGCGCATGATCCTCTCGGCGAGATTTGCTGGAAAATTCATTAGCTCCATCCGGAAGCGCGGTGAGGACTACTTCCAGCAGCGTCGCGTCCGAATCGAGCGCGGTTCCGATACCGAGGTGTCGGCCTCGGTACGCGGTTCGCAGTCTTACTACTTGCAACTGAATTGGAGCCGCGACCGGCTCTCCGTCTCTTGTGAGTGTCCCTACTTCATCGATAACGGAATTCCGTGTAAGCACCTGTGGGCCGCGATGCTGGCGGCAGATGCGCAGGGTTATCTCGCGCCGGCCGCTGCGGCCATAGATCCGGTGCTGGAATGTGCACTTTTCGAAGAAGATTGGGATCTTGATGGTGCAGGCCCCTCGGCGCCGCAGCCAACGCGCGCGCTTCCCCCGATTTTCAGGGCGCCGCCGCCACCGCCGCCGGCTTGGCGGACGCAGGTCAGCGAGATCTTCAACCATCGCCAGTTTCCCGCGCCAAGTGATGAGTGGCCCGTTCATCGAGAGATCCTCTATGTGGTGGATGTTCCCAGCAGCCTGGCTAGAGGGGGCCTGGTTCTTACACTCCAGTCGCGCGACCGCAAAGCCGACGGCAGTTGGAAGCCAGAACGTGCGCTGTCCCTGAAACGCGCACAACTTGCGCGGCTGCCGTTGCTGGAAGATCGCGAAATACTGAGTGTATTGGCCGGCGCCAAACAGCAGTACGCATATGGCTACATTGACTCCTACGACAGGCTCCCCGAGTCTTTCTTGGTACCGCACGACCTAGCCTGCGTGAGCATGCCGCAGGTGACCCGCACCGGGCGGTGCTACTTGCGGCTTAACAGGGAAGCGGAGAGCTTGCTTCCGCTCGCGTGGGACGATGGCGGTGCTTGGGAAGTAAGACTTGAGATGCGCCGGCGCGAGCCCCACGGCTGGGTCATTACCAGTGTTCTCTGCCGGGGAAACGAGTGTCTGGACTTGGCCGCCACGGTGCTGGTCACGCAGGGCGGCTTCGTCATCACTCGTGAGCGAGTGGCGCTGTTAGCCGAAGACTCGCCATTCGAATGGCTATCGCATTTCCGCAAAACGAGCTGCATCGAGGCACCCGAAGAAGACACGGATGAACTCTTGACGGCCCTGCTCTGCTCGCCCGGTGTTCCGATGCTGGACCTTCCTGAGGAATTGAGGTACGAGGAGGTAATGCTGCAGCCTCGTCCATGTCTGCGAATTGGCAAAGCGGAAGTTCGGTACGGGTCAGAGCGTCTAGTGGCGGAGTTGTTGTTTGATTACGATGGCCGAATCACGTCGGCACTCGATCCGGCCCGGGGTTTTTACGAGGCTTCCAATCGCCGCCTCGTGCGCCGTGACTCCGCGGCGGAGAAAGCTGCTGCTGCGTTGCTTGACGATTTAGGCGTCAAGCTTCGTGCATCGAACTACTGGACCCGCGAGCCGTTCAGGGAAGTCGCTCCTAGCAAGCTGCCCCGCGTGGTACGTACCCTGGTGGAAGCAGGATGGCACATCGAAGCCGAGGGCAAGATTTTCCGGCGTCCGGGAGCGGTGCGGGTCGAAGTCTCCAGCGGTGTGGACTGGTTCGAACTCCACGGAGAAGTCGAATACGGCAACAGCACGGCACAACTTCCCGCTTTACTCGAAGCCTTGCGCCGCGGCGACAAGATGGTTCGGCTGGACAACGGCAACTACGGACTGCTACCGGAGGAGTGGTTGCGCCGCTTCGGTCCCGTGGCTGGCATGGGAACGGCAGAGGACGGCCACATTCGCTTCCGCCCAAGCCAAGCGGGGCTACTCGATGCGTTGCTGGCCGCACAACCCGAAGCCAATTGCGATGCGGCCTTCGCCCGCGTCCGTGAGGAGTTGCGGCTGTTTCAGGGGGTGGAGGCTGCCGAGCAACCTGAAGGGTTCGTGGGACACCTGCGCGATTACCAACGCGAAGGTCTGGGCTGGATGCATTTTCTCCAGCGCTTTTCGTTTGGCGGCTGCCTGGCCGACGACATGGGCGTGGGCAAGACCGCACAAGTACTGGCGCTGCTGGAGACGCGGCGCGCGAAGCGGGCTGCTGGCGAGGTGTTGGGTCCGTCGCTGGTAGTCGTCCCCAAGTCGCTGGTATTCAACTGGAAAGAGGAGGCGGAGCGCTTCACGCCCTCGCTTCGTGTTCTCGATTACACGGGCCTGACGCGCGACCGTAACGATTTCGCCGGATGTGACATGGTGCTGACCACATACGGCACTTTGCGCCGGGATGCCGTGCGTCTCAAGGACGTGAAGTTCGATTACGTTATCCTCGACGAGGCCCAGGCCGTCAAGAACGCCAATACCGAATCGGCTAAGGCGGTCCGCTTGCTGCGCGGGAGACACCGTCTGGCAATGAGCGGCACTCCCGTGGAAAACCACTTGGGTGAGCTGTGGTCCTTGTTCGAGTTTCTCAATCCCGGAATGCTGGGCGCCGCCAGCGTCTTCAAACTGGCTGGTGGGGCCATGCGTAATCCCGATGAAGATACCCGCCGGCTCCTGGCGCACGCACTGCGGCCCTTCATTTTGCGCCGCACTAAGGACCAAGTGGCCAGCGAACTTCCGCCCAAGAGCGAGCAGACCATTCATTGCGTGATGGAACCGGCTCAACACAAGCTTTATGACGAGTTGCGCCAGCACTACCGCAACTCTCTGCTGCAGAAGATCGAAACCGACGGGCTGGCGAAGTCCAAGATCCAGGTGCTGGAAGCGCTGCTGCGCTTGCGCCAGGCGGCCTGTCATCCCGGCCTGCTGGATAAGAAGCGCTCCAGCGATCCCAGCGCCAAGTTGGATGTTTTGCTGCCACGATTGCGCGAGGTGCTTGACGAGGGCCACAAGGCGCTCGTGTTCTCGCAGTTCACCAGCTTGCTGAGAATTGTCCGAGAAAGCCTGGATAGCAGCGGCATAACCTACGAGTACCTGGACGGCGCCACCCGTGACCGGCAGGCCCGGGTTGAGCGCTTCCAGAGCGACCCGGGTTGCCGCCTCTTCCTGGTTAGCCTGAAGGCGGGCGGCCTGGGGTTGAACCTCACGGCAGCCGACTACGTGTTTCTGCTCGATCCCTGGTGGAACCCCGCCGTGGAAGCCCAGGCCGTGGACCGCACCCATCGCATCGGACAGACGCGACAGGTTTTCGCCTATCGGCTGATTACGCGTGATACCGTCGAGGAGAAAGTGCTCGAGTTACAGAAAACCAAGCGAGACCTGGCCGACGCTATCATCGGCGCGGACAACGGCCTGATCCGGAACCTGCGTCCCGACGACCTCGCACTCCTGCTCTCGTAGCGGGCCAGCAGGTTCCAAATAAAATTGTGACGAGGCTGCCGCGGCCTGCGGCCGATCAAAAGTTCGGCGCCATTTGCAAGAGTCTTCTTGCCCCGGCATCGGCGACGGTGGCAACTTTATGGTGCGTGTGAACTTGGCCCTTTCTGTCCAGTAGGCGGCGGTGCACCCGCATCCAACGGATGCCAGATTCCGCCCTCTCTTTCGAATGCAGTCGGACAAATGCACGATGTCTGACGAAGCAAGATTGTGAGGATACCTGCGATGGCCTTAGAGCGCATTTCGATTCGGATTCCTAACACGCCTGGAAGACTCCTTAGACGACGGTCTTTGATGAAGGGAAAGTCGGAATCCGAGGTGTTTCGGGAGGCCCTGGAAACTTATCTTGTGAAGACAAGCGACGAACACTCGGCGTATGAGCTAGCCGAAGAAGCAGGTTTGATTGGCTGTGTGCGGCGCGCTCCTGAAGACCTGAGCACGAGTCGGCGTCACTTTGACAATTTCGGGAATCGAAAATGACGCGGGTGAACCCACACCCGGCTCACCTACGCTTCTGTATTTTGCGCCGCGCCGTACTTGCTATACCCAGCAGGCCGCAAGCCAACAGCGTGAGGCTTCCCGGCTCCGGGACAACGACTGCAAGGTTAGGCCCGAAATAGCTGGCATCGGTGAGAGAACCGCCGCCGCAATCGGGAAACACCAACTCGGGGCTCGGTAACTGAAATACGGCGCAGGCAGCCGTGTAACTCACGCCCAACGTCACAGCGTTCGTGTTGATGCGAAACGGATCAGCTCCAATGATGGGATCGCCCCAAGTTCCTCCAAGCACGTAGTCGCCTGGCTGCAATTGCAGTGGCGAAATACTGGTGAACAGCCATTGCCCACCAGCAAAAGCGGACGGGACCGGAGTGCTGGTGTTGTCCACAGTCGCCACCGACAGAAGGGTCTGATCCGACTTCCACAGTCCGATGTCGTGGGAAATTTGCAGGGGAAGTTTCCCTTCATCCCATAGGCCGATAGCGCCAATCGTGATTGGAGTATCAATGTGGAACTCCCAGCCTGCTACCGCGTCGGCAAGTGGCTCTACTGCCTGTCCGCCGCCGGTGATGTCGACGATGGGCACAAGGTTACTTGCGTAAGTGAGCGGTGTAACTGCGAAAAGCAGAGACAGAACAGCCACGCAGCAGCGTATGCGAGCCGCATTGTTTTTTCCCATGGTGTAGCCTTCCTTTCCAAAGCGGCGCTGCGGCAAGACTAACTCCGGGACCTTGTGGCTCGCAATGGCTGGCGTGTGCTGCTCAAATTCCGTTCCGTCTCGGGAAGCGCTGGTTACTTTCTCGACGTCGCCCTGCCGACTTCTTCTGGCCGCTCCAACCGCTTCAAAAGCGAAGGACCTTAAATCCTCCGCTTTGTCGATTGTTACAGCCTTACTGCCTTATTTTTGACGTCAATATTTTCAATGGTGCCGATTTTGTAGCTAACCGCTACCTATCCAAGCAGTCGTCCAACATTCAGTGGTGACTAGGTGTTAATTCAGCGCAAAACTACTAGTATTCAAACAACAGCTATTGGAATGGCATGGGTAGCTTCCATGAGAATGTCTTCTCAGAGAAGAACCCAAAAGACGCTCGCCATTTTTACTCTGCTACACTATTCCGCATTGGAGGTTTCTGAATGGACATCAGCCAAGTAGTTTCTGAGCTAAGAGCCGAAGTTAGCCGACTCGAAAATGCTATCGCAGCCCTTCTAGGTTTGAGAGGGTCACCAAGCCCCCGCAGGGGTCGCCCACCCAAGTCAAAGTCGTCGCAACCAGCGTCACGCAAACGCAAAATGAGCGCAGATGCCCGCAGAAGGATCGGGTTGGCTATGAGACTGGCTTGGGCAAAGAGAAAGGCTCAGCCGGCGCCGAAAACGGCTGCAGCGCCAGCCAAGAAAGCTCCTGCTCGGAAGCCGATGAGCCCTGCAGCGCGAAGGAAGTTGTCGGCGCTTGCGAAGGCACGTTGGGCTGCGGCGAAGAAGGCAGGATCTAAGGCACTGTAGAGTTGTGAGCACCCAGACGAAATCGTTTTGGGTTTTGTTCACGATCCTCAGCTTTGGTGCATTGTGGCTGCCGATTGGTTGGGGAATCGTAGAAACGCTGGTGGCTTTGGTTGTCAGTTGGTGGCTGATCTATCGCACAGGTCTTTTTTGAGCGAGTCCGTCGCTGGGCGGATCGACGGTGATTCTCGTGAAAATGCTGCACGTTCAGATCGAAATAGCGATCCCGGTATAGGCCCAACACCTGCTCCACCGTTGCCAGCGGGACTCGCTCGGGCGAGGGTTGTCCCCGCCGCCGGTCGAACAACCCGTCATAGCCGTGCTCTTCGTAGCGCTCGTGCCAGCGCCGCATCGACCGATCGCTGATGCCGATAATCTCGGCCGCGTGCCACCAGGTTATCTTCTTCGCCATCGCCCGTAAGATCACTTCTTGCACCTTCATTTCCCGCTCCATCGCAGCCTTCGAGTAGCAGTCCATGTCTCCGATGGTCTCCTACTCTCGCCGCGCGCAAAGCGGACAGATCACTTGCTGTCTCAACCGGACATATCATGTGCTTCTGACATTGAAACAATTGAAACAGATAAGGTGAAACAGATAAGGGTTGACTTTCGGGCGGCGAGGATGGTAACTTCGTCGGCCATCTACGAATAACAGTGCTCGGAAGGGAAGAAAAATATGGGCCGGTTGGCCGTCCTAACCGAGTTTTAACAGCTGAAGGGCCCAAAGACCTGAAAGAGAAAGAAGGCTTTGCGAACATCATGACTGCTGCCAAAAAACAGCCCCCCACGACTGCTGCCAAAAAGCGTCCGACCAAGGCCGCTGCCGGAAGCCACCACACTCAGGCTGCTGCCATAAGGCATCACACCGTCCAGGCCCATCCAGGGGAAAAAGATATTGACCTGAATTCTTCGCACCCGGAGCTACAGCCGTTACTGAGGAAACTCAGGCCGCTGCTGCAGGAGGTAATCGAAGCCTCCGAGAGGTGTAAGAAGGAGTACCCTGGCCAGGAGTTTGCTGTCGCCAACTATCACAACATCACCATCTGCAAACACTGACCTTTGAGTGAGGGTGCATTGGCGCGAGAGCACGATGCAGGGCCGGGCTTCGCTCCGGACGGCACCCCGCTAGCGAGGACGTTCGTCCTGAAAGTTGCGGAACGCTGCAACCTCAATTGCAGCTACTGCTACATGTACAACAAGGGGGACACGTCGTATCTCCGGCGGCCGAAGTTCATGGCAAAGGAGATTGCGGCGGCTGCGCTGGAACGGATTGCCAGCTACGCCGTGCGTCACAATCTCCCAGAAGTGACACTGGCGCTGCACGGCGGCGAGCCGCTGCTGGTTGGGCGGAAGTGGGTGCAGTGGTTCCTGGAGGAGACCCGCCGGGTACAACGGAACTGTGGGACGGAACTCGTTGTGGGAGTGCAAACCAACGGCACCCTGCTGGACGCCGAGTGGCTCGAGCTGCTCAACGCGTACGGGGTGACGATTGGCGTAAGCTGCGACGGGCCGGAAGAGTGGAACGACCTGCAGCGAATAGGGTTTGACGGCCGCGGTTCGTACCAGAAAGTGAGAGCGGCCCTGGAGCTGCTGGCAGCGGCGCCGGGCACGCGCTGGGGGGTGCTGACGGTGGTGAACCCGGCGGCGAAGGGCAGCACGGTACTACAGCACCTGGCGGACCTCGGGGTCCAAAGGGTGGACTTCATCTGGCCGGACTTCAACCATGACCATCCTCCTCCGTGGCCGAAGGGTATGCTGGCGAAGTATTTCTGCGAGCTGTTCGACTACTGGTTCGACGAGATGCAGTCGCCGCCGAAGATGCGCTTCTTCGAGAGCGCAATGAGCCTGATGGTAGGGGGCGCATCGGAATGCGACGCGCTGGGATTGCACCCGGTTGCCGACATCATTGTAGAGTCCGACGGGACGTGGGAACCGCTGGACACGCTGCGCATCTGCGGCAATGGGATTACGCGAACGGGACTCGATGTGCGCCGCCACGAGGTGGAGTCGATCTGGAAATCGCCCTTGTATCAGATGGGGCTGCACAACGAGGAGCTATTGGCACCGCAATGCCGGGCATGTGCGTACGGCAAAATCTGTGGTGGCGGCTACCTGCCACATCGCTACCGGCAGGCGACAGGGATCGGCAATCCGAGTGTGTACTGCGCCGACCTGCTGGAGCTGCTGGAGCACATCTGGCAGAGAGTCGTGGCAGACCTGCGCCATGCCGGTATCCTGCAAGACGCGTCGTAAAGAACAGCTAGTTCCGGTAGTCTGGGCCAGATCGGCACGGTATCCGAGTGCTCGCCCGCAGGCGGCGTTCCCGCAATCCACCAGCGCTATAATGCTCCGCAGAACCGCTTACCTGCTGCGCGTCTCGAAGTGCTGCCGGAGAGGGACAGATGTGCGCCGAACCTGCTCGACGTTTCGGGCGGTATGAAATCCTGTCGCCGCTTGGAGCTGGCGGGATGGGTGCGGTGTATCGCGCGCGGGACACCCGGCTAGGGCGCTTCGTCGCCATCAAGGTACTGCCACCGGCATTCAGTGCAGATCCCGACCGGCTGCGCCGGTTCCAGCAGGAAGCCGAAGCGGCAGCAGCGTTAAACCACCCCAACATCGTGGCGGTGTTCGACATCGGTACAACCGATGACGGGGCGCCGTATATCGTTTCGGAGTTGCTGGAAGGATTCACCCTGCGCCATTACCTGCGCGCTAGCCGGCTTCCACTGCACAAGGTGATCGATTATGGGGGCCAGATCGCACGCGGCCTGGCGGCTGCGCACGAGCGGGGGATTATCCATCGCGATCTCAAGCCGGAAAACATTTTTGTCATGCGGGACGGACACGTCAAGATCCTGGATTTCGGCTTGGCCAAGCTGATGGACGTGCCGCAGGCAGGCGCGGGTGATCAGACGATCTCGATACCGCAAGGCGGAACGCTGCCGGGTGTCGTCATGGGGACAGTGGGCTACATGTCGCCCGAACAGATACGAGGACAACCATGCGACGCGCGGACTGACATCTTCAGTTTCGGGCTGATTTTGTATGAAATGCTGGCGGCCAAGCCGGCGTTCAAGGCGACCACGGACGCCGACACGCAAGCCGAGATCCTGCGCGGCGAGCCGCAACATTTGAGCACAACCAACAGCAGTGTTCCGCCAGGGCTGGAACAACTCGTGTGGCATTGCCTGGAGAAGGAACCCCAGCGACGGTTTCAGTCGGCGGGTGACATTGCGTTCAGCCTGCAGGCGCTGTCCAGCACGGGGTCTGCACCATCGGGAGCGGGCCGCGCGGTGGTGCCCGGGCCGAAGCCACGTTGGGCGACGGTTGTGCTGGCAGCAGCCGCAGCCGTGGCGTTGGGAGTGGTCGCATTTTTTTTCGGTTTGAGCCAGGCACGCATCGTGACACCGCAGTACGAGCAGCTGACGTATCAGCCGGGAGTGGTGACGTCGGCGAGAATTTCGCCCGACGGACTGACCGTCCTGTGCTCGGCCCGGTTCAGCAAAGGCTTCCAAGTGTATTCGATCCGGTTCGACAGCACCGGAGTGCGGCCACTTGAAGTAGAGGCTGACGAGGTACTCAGCATCTCGTCGAAAGGCGAGGCGGCGGTGCTGCAGGCATGGCAGTCGCTGGCCGGGTCAACGGGCGTGGGATTGTTGGCGCGGGTGCCGCTGGGCGGCGGCGCACCAAAGATGGTGTTGAAGGACGTACAATCCGCGGACTGGTCTCCGGACGGAGAGCAGTTGGCCACCGCACGCTACATCCGCGACAAGCGCGTGTATCGACTGGAATATCCAACCGGCAAGGTGCTGTATGAAACAGCGGGCTGGATTGCAGGAGTGCGGGTATCCCCGGACGGAAGGTCCATAGTATTCATCGATCACCCGGTGTTTGGCGACGACGCGGGGTATGTGGCGTTGATTCCGAGCGCTGGGGGAGCGGTGCGGCGGCTCAGCCGCCTGTGGGGAGACGTGCGGGGCCTGGCGTGGAATCCCAAGGGCGAAGTGTGGTTCTCAGCCACCGACGTCGGTTTCAATTATGCGTTGTACGCCGCGACGCAGTCGGGGAAGTCGCGACAAGTGCTGACCGTACCGGGCGGTGTGGTGCTCAACGACATCGCAGGGGACGGAAAAGTACTCCTAACGCACGCCAGCGAGCGCACTATCGTCATGGTTTCAACGCGACGACATCCCGAAGAACAGAACCTTGCCTGGCTCGACAATACGGAGTTTTTCCGATTTTCGGCGGACGGGGCGCAAATTCTGATGGGCGACGAAAGCAGTGCCAGCGGGATCCATCATGCCAGTTTTCTACGCAACGTGGACGGATCTTCGGCGGTACGAGTAGGCGAGGGGGACGGCATCGCGCTCTCTCCGGATGGGGAGTGGGTGCTATCGCGTATTCCGCCGGACGAGCTGGTCTTGCTGCCTACCGGCGCCGGGGAAATTCGCCGATTGTCACTTTCCACGGCGGCCACGGACCCGTCAGGGAAACATGCTCCCAAGACCGCGATTCGGGCTGACCTTCCGGCTGACTGGTTGCCGGACGGCAAGCACATTGTCTACGTCGGCGACGATAGCCAGACACACTTGCTCGACCTGGAAGGGAAAGACATTCCTCTCACTCCCACCGGCACGAGCGGATACCTGCCGACGGCGGACGGAAAATCCGTGCTGGTACGGGAGACGAACGGAAACTTCGAGTTGTATCCAGTGGGCGGCGGCGATCCGGCACCGTTCCCGTATCTGCAAGCGGGCGATCGGCCGGTCCGATTCAGTTCCGACGGCAAGGATATCTTCGTACGAAACTCGGTAAGGGGCGTCCCGGGAACCAACCTCTATCGCGTTAATCTGACGAACGGGACGAGGTCGTTGCTATGGCACCTGCAAGCCCCTAACACTACATTGTCGAGTGAAGTCGCACTCGTGGATGTGACTGCTGATGGCACCGGTTATGCCTATGGTTACCGGCAGAAATTGACGGTGCTGTATTCGGTGAGCGGACTCAAGTGACCTCCGGCATTTTGTCAGTGCGTTTCTTCTTGTTGGTGCACTGTTGGTTGAGACCTTTGCGACTGGTGATGCACCGATACATTATGGTGACAAGATAGCTGTCCCATCAACTTAGGTTTATTGAATGGCGCCTCAATCTCCCCAAATGCGTCAGAGCTTCACCACGGCGGAAAGGCCATCCCAACCCGACGACTCCGATCTGCGCCTTCCTCGGAAGTCCGCTGCGGCGGAGCTTCCATTGTTCTACTGGGGACTCTGGTCGCTTTTAATCGGCCTTGGAATATACTTCGGGGCGATTTTCCTCTCTATCTTGCGCCTGGCGCTTTTTCATCCGAACCTGTTTGTTGGTTTGATTGCGAAGCTGCTTTGGATCAGCGGATTTCCAACGACAATCGGCGTCATACTAATTGCGGTCGACCTGGGAGCGTATTTCCCGCGCAAGCGCCGAGGTATTCATAGCGTCCCCCTTCCGCTCGGCGACGAGCCTATGGTTACCGTTGCCCTAACTGCATACAACGATGAGTTGAGCATCGCAACGGCGGTTAAAGATTTCCTCAGCCACCCCATGGTCAAGCGCGTCATCGTCGTCAGTAACAACAGCAAAGACCGCACAATGGATCGCGCCGTAGACGCAGGTGCAATCGCTGTGAATGAGGAGCATCAGGGCTATGGCCACTGTGTTTATCGCTGTCTCATCGAATCTATGCAGTGGGAAGACACCGAGATAGTTGCTCTTTGCGAAGGCGATATGACCTTCCGGGCGGCCGATTTGGACAAGTTTGTCGCTTATATTTCCCACGCGGAAATTGTCAATGGTACCCGCATTGTCGAACAGTTACGGGAATACGACACCCAATTGAGCACGTTTATGTATTATGGAAACTTCTTCGCGGGAAAACTGCTCGAGGCGAAGCATCTGGGCAGAGGCACCTTCACCGATGTGGGAACCACATACAAGGTAATGCGGCGCAGCACTGTAGCCAGCATTCTTCGGTTCGTGGAACCCAGGATCAACCTTGAATTCAACGCCCATTTCCTAGACACTGCCCTGCAACACAATTTTTCGGTCGTCGAATGCCCAGTAACCTTTCACCCACGTGTCGGTGTAAGCAAGGGAGGGAATGTGAATAACCTCCGCGCACTCAAAGTCGGATTGCGAATGATCTGGGGACTGACGTTTGGGTGGGGCCGGCCTTCGTGAGCGTAGACGCCGGCTACCACGAGACTCGCTTCGAATACGATGCCCGTCGAGAGACGCTGTGGCGATCTCTATACAAATTCTTCTTCAAGCGCTGGATTCGGGAAGATGACTGCGTGCTCGAACTCGGGGCCGGATACGGCCACTTCATCAACAACATAGTGGCGCGGCGGCGCATTGCGTTAGACCTCTGGTCCGAGATGCCCAAACATGTTCAACCTGGCATCGAATCCCATGTCGGGAGCGTAACCGACCTATCGTTTCTTGAAGACGGAATTGTGGATTTCGCGTTCGCCAGTAACCTCTTCGAACACATCACGCAGGACGAGTTAGGGCAGGTACTCCATCAACTTCAGGACAAGTTGTCAGTCAACGGCCTGCTCTGCTTATTGCAACCCAATTATCGATACGCGTATCGGGAATACTTCGATGACTACACACACGTCACGGTATATTCCCATCTGACAATGAGCGATTTTCTTCGCGCACACGGTTACGACATTATCGATTGCAGACCCAGGTTCATGCCGCTGACGGTAAAAAGCCGCCTGAAGATATACTCCTTCCTGATATGGCTTTATTTGCGATCGCCCGTGAAGCCGCTGGGAAAGCAGATGTTAATCGTCGCGCGTCCGACACGAGCGACCCGCACACCCGCTTCTTCCTGACAGCGAGACTGTATGTCGCAGTCCTCTGTCTTCCGGCCATCTTCGCTGCTGTGGCTTATTTCTATTGGGTCGCGAAGGCGACGACATACCCCTTCGAGTTCGATTACGGCGAGGGTATCGTGCTCTGGCAGGCCGCGCACGTCACCCGGCTCGCATCTGCGTATTCCTCAATCTCACACTATCCTTACATCGTTTTTCACTACCCACCGCTCTACCATCTGGTTTCCTGGATGCTATCGAAGCTAACGGGCAACCTGTTGTTTGCCGGGCGCCTGGTGACCTTTCTTTCGACCTTGGTCCTGTGCCTCACTGTGGGATTGACCGTTTACCGGTCCGTTCCTGCGCGAGCACCCAGGTTGGCGGCGATCGGAGGTGCAGTTTTCGCGAGCGCGTTGCCGTGCGGCCTCGACAACATGGACTGGGCGCTATTGATGCGAGTCGACATGCTCGGACTTTGCCTGACCTTCGCTGGTTTGGCTGTTTTCATCTTTAGCAGAACCGCCGCCATGCGCTATGCCGCGTTCGTTCTGTTCGTCGCGGCAATGTATACAAAGCAGTCGCTGATCGCCGGCGCGCTGGCTTGCTTAATCGTCGCCGCCATTCTGAACAGTAGGCAGGCGGTCAAGCTTCTGTTATTCACAGTGGTTTTGGGCACACTGGTATTGACGCTGCTTGTGCTCGCGACGCACGGACAGGTAATTCGGCATCTCTTTCTTTACAACCAAAACACATTTTCTCTTTGGCGCGCCATTCGCCTCATCGATGAAAATGTTCAACTGACCCTCCCGCTGCTAGTGCTGGCCTGCGCCGGCGCGCTCAGTCCTCTGGCCGATGCTGCGAGAACATTCTCACGACGCCGATTGGCGCCACTCCGCGCTCGGCTCCTCAAGAGTAGCTACCGGCTGGCATTGTTCACGTTCGCTATTCACTTCGTGGTTTCTGGGGTCGTGTCCCTCACGGTCGGCAAGGCAGGCGCTAACAGCAACTACCTTCTGGAATGGAACCTGAGCGCCTGTACAATCGCCGGGTTGGTGATGGCACGCCTCATCTGGAGTTGGCAATCCAGACGCCCAGTATCTTCCGCAGCCGCGGTGGCATACCTGCTCCCCCTGCTGATGATGGCTCAGCAGGCCACGGCGGCCATTCGCTTTGTCGTGCCGAGCGTCTCTCTACGCCAGGAATACGCCGACAACGTCCGAAATTCAGAAGCGCTCCTACGCATTCTCCGATCCAGTCAAGAACCAGTGATGTCGGAGAACATGACGTTGCTCTACCAGGCAGGAAAGCAGGTGCCGTTTGAACCCGCAATTATCACCCAGTTGGCCGCCACTGGAGTGTGGGATGAAACGCCGCTCGTCGACATGATCCGCAAGAGAGCTTTTTCAGTCATGCTCATCCACGACATCGACGACCCCGACAGGTATTCTCCCGCGATTGCGCGTGCAATTAAGGAAAATTACGAACCGGGGGAAGAAGTCGGCCAGCTCACGGTATACCGCCCGGCGAGCAGCCACCCGTCCCAGCCGACAGTGTCAGAGGGAAAGCGGCCCTAAGTACGAAGTGGTTCTTGCTGCCGGCCCCGCCTCTCCCGTTCGAGACCCGCCTTGGGGTTCTGGGGCCAACGCCGTAAGGAACGCAGCCATTCCTCGATGCTCGCCCCCACCGCAGGCTTGTTGATGTTCGTCAGCCGGCAAAGGGAGAATGCCGACTCCAAGAAGCTACGTCGAGACGGTCATCAGTCCTTTCCTCCTCGGTACTTTGCACAAGCGAACCCCTGCCAGTAGAATCATTAATTACGGCGTAGTGGCTTGGCCGGTTCCATCGCAGCCTGCAATTCAAGTAAAGCTTCGCGGCGAAATCTCGGCACGTCCGCCCCGATTGTTCCCTGGTAGTCAGGCGATAGTCCATGTCTCTGAAGCAGTCGGAAGCGATCGTTTTGCGAACCTATCCGCTGCGTGAGGCCGATCTTCTGGTCACCCTGTTTACCCGGACAGAAGGCAAGGTTAAGGGCGTGGCGCGCGCGGCCAAGAAGTCGAGGCGGCGTTTTGGTGGAGCACTGGAACCGCTTACCTGCGTGCGGGCGCATTACGAAGATCGCGAGCGGCAGGAGTTGGCGCGGCTGGACTCGTGCGACATTTTGGAATCGCCGCTTTCGACTAGCGTGGACTACCCGCGCGTCGTAGCTCTCGAGCATGTGGCCGAGGCGCTCGACGAGCTTTTGCCGGACCGCGAAGCCAACGATGCGATTTATCGCCTGGCGGTCTCAGTACTGCGCCGCTTGCGTAACGGCTCCATCTGGATGCCTTTGACGTATTTCCAGCTTTGGCTGGTGCGGTTGGTTGGGTTTTTACCTGAGCTCAGCGCGTGTGGCAATTGCGGGCAATCGCTGAACGGTAACAAGGCGTTTTATCACGCGCTGGCCGACGGCCTGATGTGCGCGCGGCACAAGCGGCTGGCCTCGTCGGAGTTGACTGCCGAATCGCGAGAGCGTGCGGCTCAGATGTTTCGCAGACCGCTCGAGAGTTTTGCGGACGACTCGTGGACGTCCGCGCAATGTGTGGACTTGCGGCGATTTTTATTGCAGATCATTGAGCGCCACATTGAGAAGAAGTTGGTAACGGCGGTAATGCTGAACAAGTTGTAGTGATTTGAAGGGGCACGGCTTCAGGCGTGCCGGATCGCGCTCTTTTTTGAATATGAGCGGGCTTTAGCCCGCGAGAGAACAAATCTTGCCATCTTCACAAAATGCGCTGACGTTTCAAGAACTCATCCTCCGTCTGCAAAACTTCTGGGCCAGCCACGGTTGCGTCCTGCAGCAGCCCTACGATGTCGAAGTCGGCGCTGGAACCATGGCTCCCGAGACGTTTCTGCGCGTGCTCGGTCCCAGGCCTTATCGTGTCGGATACGTTCAGCCGTCGCGCCGGCCTGCCGACGGACGCTATGGCGAGAATCCCAACCGCCTTTTTAAGCACATGCAGTACCAGGTGATCCTGAAGCCGCCTCCGGCCGATGTGCTGGATCTCTATCTCGGGTCATTGAGTGCCATCGGTATCGACCTGCGCAAGCACGACATCAAGTTCGAAGAAGACAACTGGGAATCGCCCACTCTGGGCGCCTGGGGTATCGGCTGGCAAGTAATGCTCGATGGTCAGGAGATCACCCAGTTCACCTATTTCCAGCAGTGCGGCGGTATCGACCTCGACCCCATCTCGGCCGAATTGACCTACGGACTGGAGCGCATCGCCTCCTTTCTGCAGGACGTGGACAGCATTTATGACATCACGTGGGTCGTGGGGCCCGACGGCCGCCCTGTGAAGTACGGCGAGATTCGTCTGCAGGATGAGCTGCAATTCTCCGTCTACAATTTCGAGCGCGCCGATGTTGCGAAAGCATGGCAGCATCTGCGGCTGTACGAATCAGAGTGTCAGGCACTCCTGGACGAGTACAACTCCAACTGGACCAAGCCCCGGGAAGGAGAATCTGGCGACAAGCGAAAGGCGAATAGCGAAGAACGGCGCCGTTTCCCGGTGCTGGCTGCATTCGATCTTTGCCTGAAGTGTTCGCACCTGTTCAACATCCTCGATGCGCGTGGTGCCATCAGCGTCACCGAGCGAGTCGGTGTCATCGCGCGCATCAGGACGTTGGCGGTCGGTGTCGCGAAGGCCTACGTCGACCAGCAAGTGGCAGATACGAAGGGCGAAGCACAGTCGGTCAGCAAGCCGGACCAGGTTCCGGTGGGATAGCGCATCCTCGGCCAGTTACCAGTAATCCCATGTGACCCGAGTCACACGATTGCAACACGGTTTACGGCACAATATTAGGAACACTTCAATTCATGGCAGACTTCCTTCTCGAAATCGGTGTTGAAGAGATTCCCGCGCGCATGATTGACGGCGCCCGCGAGGAACTCGCACTCCGCGTCGTCGAGTTGCTCCACCGCGAACGGCTCGCGGAATCGCCCGCCGTCGAGGCATACTCAACGCCCCGCCGACTGGCTGTCCTCGCCCACCGAGTCTTGGAATCTCAAGCCGAGGTAACCGAGCAGCTCACCGGCCCTTCGCTGAAGATCGCTTACAAAGACGGAGCTCCGACTCCCGCTGCCGAAGCCTTCGCACGCAAGGCTGGGGTGGACGTCAGCGCACTAGAGAAAGTCACCAATCCCAAGGGAGAGTATCTCGCCGCAACCGTGCGAAAGAAGGGTCGCACCGCCCGCGACATCCTCTCCGAATCGCTCCCCAAAGAAATCGCCGGCCTCTACTGGGCCAAGAGCATGTACTGGCGCGGCAAATCCGCTGAGAAATTTGTTCGCCCCGTCCGTTGGATGGTTGCGCTGCTCGACCATGAAGTCGTGCCGGTTGCGTTCGCTGGCATCGCCGCTGGCGACACCAGCCAGGGACACCGCATTCTCTCCGCCGGCTCCGTGACGATCCATCACCCGTCCGGCTACGCTTCCGACCTCGCGAAAAGTTTCGTGACGGTGAGTGCCACCGATCGCCAGCACCGCATCCGCAAAGCGCTGGACGCCGTCACACGAACCATTCCCGGCGCGCGCTGGCGCGAAGACAAGTCTCTCCTCGACACGGTTGTCAATCTCACCGAGTGTCCTTCGGTGGTTCTCGGCAGCTTCGATCCCGAGTTCCTGACTCTCCCGCAGGAAGTTCTCGTCACAGTAATGCGCGACCATCAGAAGTATTTTGCTATCGAGGACGCCGAAGGGAAATTGCTGCCGCATTTTCTGGCCGTCCTCAATACCGACAGCGATCCCGACGGCCTAATCCGTCACGGCAACGAACGCGTGCTGCGTGCCCGCTTCAACGACGCTCGCTTCTTCTGGAACACCGATCAGAAGATATCCTTGCGCGATCGCGTCGAAATGCTGAAGGCAGTGACCTTCCAGAAAGACCTGGGAAGCTACTTCGACAAGACGATGCGCGTGCAGAAACTCTCGAGCCTGATTTCAGAGGTCATTCGCGAGGCGGGTGTCGCTGTGCGTCCCGGAGTCGTATTTAAGGCAGCTTTACTCTGCAAGGCGGACCTCACTACCGATCTGGTCAAGGAGTTCACCGAGTTGCAAGGTATCGTCGGCGGACTCTATGCCAAGGCGCAACAACTCGATCCCCATCTATCGGCCGCGACTGCCGCCGCAATCGGTGACGCCATTTATCACCAGTATCTGCCCGAATCGATGGATGACCAGGTTCCACCGACGCTCGAAGGTGCGGTACTCGCGATCGCCGACAAGGCTGACAGCATTGCCGGCATGTTCGCGTTGGGATGGCAGCCCACAGGATCAAAAGATCCCTTCGCCCTGCGTCGCGCCGCCAACGGAATCGTCAAGATCATCGCCGAGCACAAACTCCCGCTGCCAATCGCGAAACTGTTCGCCGATGCTCGGGCTGAATACAGCGGAACCAACGCCGAAACCCGCTTCGACAAGAAGTTGGACTTCGACGCTTCTATTGCCTCTTTCATGCGCGAGCGCTCGGAGTTTTACTTGCGCGATGTCCGCGGATTCGCCTATGATGTAGTCAATGCCGTTCTCGCCGCTGGCAGTGACGACATCGTCGACGCGATTCTGCGTGCCGAAGCGCTCACCCAGGTACGCGGCTCGGACGATTTTGCCTCGATTTCAGTGGCGTTCAAGCGGACCAAGAACATCCTCCGCCAAGCTCGCGAGGGCGGAAAGAAAATCGCAGACCAAGTCGATCCCACAGCACTGACCGAGGATTCCGAGCAGGCTCTGGCCACGCGTCTTCCTGAAGTCGCGGCCAAGGTTCGCCAATTGCGCGAGCAGAAGAACTACCCGGCAGCTCTGACCGAGATCAGCCATCTTCGCCGGCCTATCGACCTTTTCTTCGACAAGGTCATGGTCATGGTTGACGACGAACGCGTGCGGGCCAATCGTCTGGCATTGCTGCAGACGCTGTTGCAGGAATTTTCTACCATCGCCGATTTCAGCGAGATCGTAACCGAAAACAAATCTTCATAACCCGGAGCACAAAGGACTCATCCCATGAGCACTTCAACGATTGAGACGGAAAAAATGGCAACCCCTGAAACTAAAGCTGTGAAGTATGTCTACTTCTTCGGCGACAACCATGCCGAAGGCCACGGAAAAATGAAAGACGACCTGGGCGGCAAAGGCGCCGGGCTCGCCGAGATGACCAACGCCGGGTTGCCTGTTCCTCCCGGCTTCACCATTCAGACCGAAGCCTGTCGCGAGTACATGCGCAATGGCAAGACGTCAGCCCAAGTCGACAAACAGATGGATGAAGCCCTCGGCAAGCTCGAAAAGCTCCAGGGTCAAAAGCTCGGCGGCTCCGACAATCCCTTGCTGGTCAGCGTCCGCTCCGGCGCGAAGTTCTCCATGCCCGGCATGATGGACACCATCCTCAACCTTGGCCTCAACGACAAGTCAGTCGAAGGCCTGGCCAAGCTCACCGGCAATCCGCGCTTCGCGTACGACTCCTATCGCCGCCTGATTCAGATGTTCGGCAGCGTCGTGCTCGACATTCCCAAGCCTGCATTTGAAGAGGTCTTCGACGGCAAGAAGAAGCAGAAGAAAGCCAAGCTCGACACTGATCTCGACGCCAAGGCCCTGCAGGAAGTCATCGCCGAATACAAGAAAGTTGTGGTCAAGCACACAAAATCCGAGTTCCCGCAGAACCCGCACGATCAGCTCGTGATGGCGCGCGATGCCGTATTCCGGTCCTGGTTGAACGATCGCGCCAAGACCTACCGCCGCATCAACAACATCGACGACATGCTCGGCACCGCCGTCAATGTGCAGGCCATGGTGTTCGGCAACCTCGGCGACACCAGCGGCACCGGCGTCGGCTTCACTCGCAATCCCGCTACCGGCGTGAAAGAGTTTTACGGCGAGTTCCTGATGAATGCGCAGGGCGAAGATGTGGTAGCCGGCATTCGCACACCGGTCCACATCTCCGAGCTCGAGAAAATTCAGCCCGACACCTACAACCAGTTGCGCGACATCACCACGCGCCTCGAAAAACACTACCGCGACATGCAAGACTTCGAGTTCACCATTCAGGACGGCCGCTTGTACATGTTGCAGACGCGCAATGGCAAGCGCACCGGACGCGCCGCTGTCCGCGTGGCCATCCAGATGGTCGAAGAGGGTTTGATCACCAAGGAAGAAGCCATCTTCCGCGTCGAGCCCAACCAGTTATACGACTTCCTCGTCCCCAGCCTCGCTGAAAAAGGCGTGGACATTGAAGTTCTCGCGACCGGACTGCCAGCGTCTCCGGGCGCAGCCGTCGGACAGATCGTCTTCACCGCGGAAGAAGCGGTGGAGAAGTTCCAGAAAGACAAGCAGGCCAAGATCATCCTCGTCCGCAGCGAAACCACTCCCGAAGATATCGGAGGCATGGAAGTTGCTGCCGGAATCCTCACTTCCCGCGGCGGCATGACCAGCCACGCGGCAGTCGTAACCCGTGGCATGGGCAAGTGCTGCGTTGCCGGAGCCGGCGATATCGATGTCGATGAGAAGGCCCGCGAGATGCGCGTGAAAGGCAAAGTGCTTAAGGGCGGCGATTGGATTTCGCTTGACGGCACCACCGGCCGCGTCATCAACGGCAAGCTCAACACTGTGGCCGCTCGCCCCGACGACCCTGAACTCGTCACACTGATGAAGTGGGCCGAGCCGTTCCGCCGCATGGGCGTTCGCGCCAACGCCGACATTCCTCGCGATGCTCTGCAGGCGCGCGCATTTGGCGCCGAAGGCATAGGACTGTGCCGCACCGAGCACATGTTCTTCGCCGAAGACCGCCTGCCCTTCATGCGCACCATGATTCTCGCCAACAACGAAAAGGACCGCCGGGCCGCCTTGAAGAAACTCCTGCCCATGCAGCGCGCCGATTTTGTCGGCGTCTTCCGCGCCATGGACGGCTTCCCAGTCACCATCCGTACTCTCGATCCCCCCTTGCACGAATTCCTGCCGCGGCGCGAAGACCTCATGGTCGAGATTGCCAAGCTTGAACTGACCAAGCCCAAATCACCCAAGCTGAAAGAACTGCGTACTCTGCTCAATCGCGTCGAGCAGTTGCACGAAGTCAATCCCATGCTGGGCCTGCGTGGCTGCCGTCTCGGCATCACCTATCCCGAGATCACCGAAATGCAGGCGCGCGCCATCTTCGAGGCCGCTGTCAAGGTCGCAAAGGAAGGCGTCAAGGTGAAGCCCGAAGTCATGATCCCGCTCACCGGAGGCCTGAAGGAAATGGCCAACCAGGCGGCCATCGTGCGTCGCGTCGCCGACGAGGTCTTCGCCGAGAAGGAGACCAAGGTCGAGTACCTCGTCGGAACCATGATCGAACTTCCTCGTGCGGCCCTGGTGGCTGATGAGATCGCTAAGGAAGCCGAGTTCTTCAGCTTCGGCACCAACGACCTCACCCAGACCACCTTCGGTTTCTCGCGCGACGACGTCGGAAGGATTCTGACAGCGTACCTGGCCGAAGGCATCCTGAAGCAAGACCCATTCGCTACTCTCGATCAGGAAGGCGTAGGTCAGCTGATCAAGATGGCAGTGGAAAAAGGTCGGGCAACTCGCCCGACGATCAAGATAGGCATCTGCGGTGAACACGGTGGCGATCCCGCCTCCGTAGAATTTTGCGCGCAGAACGGCTTCAACTACGTGTCTTGCTCGCCCTTCCGCGTGTTGACGGCGCGTCTGGCCGCAGCCCAGGCCGGCGCCAGCGCAGAGCTGAAGATTGAAGGTGGCCGCACCAAGTAGCTGCTTTGAAAGGGCACGGCTTCAGCCGTGCCGAAAAAGGGCATGAAGAAAATCCCGCGTGGACTTCAGTCCGCGCGGCGTCAAGACACCAAAGGCCCGGATCCCCCGGGCCTTTTCTATCCACTATCCACTGATTTAGTGCGTCTGCTGCAGTTGCGCGATGAGTTTTTGCGCCAGATTATTTTCCGACTCCGACCACAGGATGCGCCCCGATAATCCGCAATTATTTTGCACGGCGAGTGTGAATGCGACCAGCTTCGCCACATTGACCCGCACATGTTCTTCGTTGGCCTTCGACAACTCGAGTCCTTCGAAAAGGAATGGCGTATCTAACCCGAAATCCACTTCGATGTGGCCATCATCGGCGTAAATCCCCTCATCGAACTGCACGCCATGCACGATGAATCGCACCGCCACCGGACGCTGCACCCATGCGTCGCCGGTTTCACCGTCATTCGGGACCCACAAGTCCCAGAAGGCCTCGAACACGAACGCGAAATCGTCGTGCGCAAACTCGTCGGCAACCTCCGCCGCTTCCTCGGGTGAGATCCCCGGGTTGAAGCGGCGCTCCAGCACTGTCGGCTCCGACCAGGCCACCGGATGCACCGACAAATACGTGATGCCCTCGCGCACCTCCGAATACAGGAACTGCCGCATCACCCCTACGGCGCGCGGCAGCATCTCCGCCTCGTGAAAGCTCGGAAACCACAAACTGAAATTGAGTGAGTCCGCCATCGCCGTATTTTATAGCCCTTCCCCGCCAGACTCGATGCCCCGTTCTACCGGCAACTAAACCGCAACTTCAGTCGCGACGCAAACTTCTGCTCTTGCTGACAACCGACAACTTTCCTAAACCTCCGCCTTCACCCGCGACGCAAACTTCTGCCGCACCTTCTTTACCTTTGGCGCCACCGTGAACATGCAATACGGCTGGAAAGGATGGTTCTTGAAATAGTCCTGGTGATAATCCTCGGCAACGTAAAACGTTTGCGCCGGTTCTACCGCCGTGACAATCGGATCCGGGAACACCTTCTCCCGTGTCCACTCGGCGATCACTTCCTCAGCTGTCTTCTTCTGCGACTCATCGAGATAGAAAATCACCGAACGATATTGCTCGCCAACATCGTTGCCCTGGCGATTCAGCGTCGTTGGATCGTGGACGGTAAAAAACACGTCCAGCAGATCGCGGTAGCTGATCTTCGCCGGATCGAACGTGATCTCCGCCACTTCGACGTGTCCCGTCACCCCGGAGCACACCTGCTCATACGTCGGATTCGGCCGGCGTCCGCCCATATACCCCGAGCGTACCGACTCCACGCCTTCCAGTTGGACAAATGCGGCTTCGACGCACCAGAAACATCCACCGCCCAAAATTGCTTTTTCAGTAGCCATAGACAGTTGGATGCACGGCTCGCGGAAAATGTTCACCTTAGCCAGCAAACGGCAGATCGCCGGCTTTTACTGACAACTGACAACCAGCCACTGGTCACTTCTTCTGATACACCCTGACATAATCCACCAGCATCTGTTGCGGAAACTGTGTCGTCGCATCCGGATTCCCGGGCCACCCTCCGCCTACCGCCAAATTCAGCAGCATAAAGAATGGCTGGCCATCGAACGGCCACGCATTGGGTGCTGGCGACCCCGACTGCGTGTCGGTCGCGTAGAGAGTGCCGTCTACATACAGCCGAATCTGTTGCGGCTCCCACTCCGCCGCGAACACGTGAAACCCGTCGCCGAAGTTCTGGCCGTTTGGCAGCGTGTAAGCCGCCGTGAATCCCGCGGGCGGATACCCCGGTGCATGCAGCGTCCCATGCACCATTGATGGCTCCTTGCCGATGTTTTCCATGATGTCGATCTCGCCACACGCTGGCCATCCCGCCGTATCGATGTTGTTGCCCAGCATCCAGAACGCCGGCCACATGCCCTGTCCCTTCGGAATCTGAATCCGCGCCTCAAACCGACCGTACTGCTGCGAGAACAACCCTTTACTCTGCAAGCGAGCCGAAGTATAGTGTCGCGCGATTCCATCCGCGCCGGTGTAATCTTCCTTGCTCGCGGTGATGACGAGGTTGCCGCCTGATACCTGCACGTTTTGCGGACGCGCCGTGTACGATTCCAGTTCATTGTTGCCCCACCCGCCACCACCCGTCTGGATGGCCCATTTGGTCGCATCAGGAGCCGACCCGTCCGTCCCGCTAAACTCATCCGACCATACCAGTTGATACGTCGGCGTAGCCGGTGGCGTGCTATTGGACTGCGTCGCCTGTCCCCCGCAGGACGTCGCAACCGCCACCGTAAACATCACGATAAGGATGGAAGCCGCTTGAATTCTGAATCGCCAAAAATGCATCACAACCCTCTGACCACAGACAACTGACAACTGGCCACTGACAACTTCCCTACAGCCCAACTTCAATCCTCGACCTCGGATCCAGATAATCCCGCAGCCCATCTCCGATAAAGTTGAACGACAGCACCGCCAGCATCACCGCCGCGGCAGGGAAGAGCACTAAGTGCGGCGCGTCGAACAAGTGCGACCGCGCGTCGTTGAGCATCGCGCCCCACGTCGCCGTCGGAGGCGGTACGCCCAACCCGAGGAAGCTCATCGTCGCTTCCGCCAGGATCGCCCCCGCCATTCCAATCGCCGCCTGCACGATCACCGGCTGAATAATGTTCGGCAGAATGTGCCGCACGATGATCCGCGAATCACTCGCGCCCAGCGCCCGCGCTGCTTCCACAAATTCCCGTTCCCGCACCGCCAGTACTTGCGCGCGCACCAGCCGCGCATAGCCCACCCAGCCTCCAATCGAAAGCGCCAGCACCAGGTTGAACAGTCCCGGCCCAAGGAACGCCACGAACGCAATCGCCAGCAGGATTCCCGGGAACGACATGAACGCATTCATCACAATCACGTTCAGAAAGCGGTCGACAAACCCGCCGTAATATCCGGCAATCGATCCCAGGATCAACCCCAATGTGAGCGATGCCGCGACTACGCAACTGCCCACCAGCATTGAAACGCGCGCGCCATAGATGACCCGCGAAAGAATGTCGCGGCCCAACTCGTCTGTGCCAAACCAGTGCCCCGCCGACGGCTTCATCAATCGCGATGGCAGATCAATGTAGTAAGGATCTTGCGGAGCGATCCATGGCGCGAACAGCGCGAAGGTCACGAAGACCACAATCAGCGCCGCTCCCGCGGTTGCCAAAAGATTGTGGCGCGCTATCCGCTGAATAGATGCAAGTTGGACGGCCGTTGCCATGCAGCGTCATCTTAAATCACGGCGCATGGAAGGCGGGTCGTAGTCCTGAGGAGTAGTGGCTAAACCAGGCTTGCGGCGCCACGTGAGTTTCGACGCCGCAGGCCGAATGACTCAATGGCTACCGCAACGTGATGTTGCGAATCAGGTAGCTGCTCACCGCATGCGCATTGTCCACGCGCTTGTCGATCACCTTTTGTTCGGCCGACTGATCGCCATACTGCTTCATGCGAAACTCGAACACCTTGTCCGGCAGACCGTCCAATGCGGCCATGTTCTTGTAGGTGAGTGAATAGCCAAAGTCCCATTCGTCAGCGCTGGAGCGCGTCTGGTTCAGGAACATCTGGTAATCCACAATCAGTCCCGCCGCCTTCTCAGCCTCCCAGATGGGGATCACGTTCTTCTTGATGTCGGCCATGAACGCATCGTTGTGGCCCGGCAGGATATGGATCAACACCACGCGCTCGACCGCGCCTTCCTTGTATGGAACTTGCGCGGACGCAGTCGTCAGCGCCAGGAACGTCAGACACAACACCGCAACCGCAAGACAAATTGCTCGCCTCATTCGTAGATTCTCCTGATAGGTTGAGTTTGGAAAGTCGAACGAGTCTAGCGCATTTCGGAAACTTCCGATACGCCACAGAGGAAGCGGCTCTGACACCACGAAGGGGGGTGGAAGTCTGCCCCAAGGTGATTAGCGCCCGCCAAAATTCTTCGTTGCGTTCCTGCTTCAGCCTACTAGAATCATCTGTTTGCAGGTTCGACCGCTGCATCCAGGCATTCGGCCCATGTTGCCCTTCAAGCTCGTCTATAGCGAGAAGTACTTCCTCCCCATCGGCGAGCATGTCTTTCGCGCCGACAAATACCGACTGATTCGTGAGCGCCTGTTCGCACTAGGCCTGGTCGACGACTCCGATTTCATCGCTCCCCAGCCCGCTTCCGAATCCGACGTGATGCTGGTTCACTCCCCGCACTACGTCAACAAGCTCATGGAAGGCAGCCTCAGCGCGCGCGAAGAACTGCAGATGGAGATTCCCTACTCGCCCCAGGTGGTCGACACCTTCCTCATACACACCGGAGGCTCGATCCTCGCCGCCGAGTTCGCTTTGCAAGACGGCGTGTGCGTCAACATAGGTGGCGGTTTTCACCATGCTTATCCCGACCACGGCGAGGGATTCTGCATGCTGCACGACTTCGCGGTCGCCATCCGCAGTCTGCAGAAACGCAAGCTCATTCAGCGTGCCATGACCGTTGACTGCGATGTTCACCAGGGCAACGGCACTGCCGCAATCTTCGGCAGCGCTCGCTCCCAACCTTCAGACTTACCGTCGGGCCATCACGCTTCGGTGTTCGGTCTCGTAGGCGGCAAGATGTCATACGGAAACTCCAAAGACGTCTTCACCATCTCACTGCATCAGGAAAACAACTACCCGATGGTCAAGCCGCCCTCGTCGATCGACGTGAACTTGCCCGACGGATGCGATGACGCCAGCTATCTAGCTTGGCTCGACAACGCGCTCAGCTCGGGACTCCGCCAGTTTGAGCCCGACCTCATTTGTTACGTGGCTGGCGCCGACCCCTTTCGCGAGGATCAGCTTGGCGGACTAAACCTCACCATCGAAGGACTCAAGCAGCGCGACGAACTTGTCTTCCGCGCCGCTTGCGCCCGCAATATCCCCGTCATGGTCACTCTTGCCGGTGGATACGCCACCCGGGTCGAGGACACCGTCACCATCCACACCAATACCGTCGTCGCTGCCGCCGAAGTCTTCCGTCCGCTCGCAGCCCAGGCCTAACGGATTCGTAGTTGAATGGTCTTGGTTGCGCCGATTTTGAAGAGGCGCGGCTTCAGCCGCGCCGTATATAGGTTCTCGATTTGAAGGGGCACAGCTTTAGCTGCGCCGTGTAGGTTCTTCATTCTTGTCATTCGCGCGGGCTTCAGCCAATGGGGAATCTGCTCTTCCGACTTTTTCAGCAGCCTGTTTAGTCAGTCGTGCCGAGAAGTCGTTTATTTTCGATCCGCCGAGCGGACTTTGTCCGCGGAGTGTGTCCTTCACTTTTTTCCGCAGCCTGCTAGTGGTTGCATGGACCAAATCAACCAAAACAGCAATAAAACGGTCGATGCACATGTGCGCTAAGTGGCGCACGCGCGCTTGATGGCATTTGGCGTTCAAGCGATGGTGAAAAGCAAGCAGCGAAAATTCACAAGCGTTGAGTGGCTTCTTTCCGCATGCTATCCTCATAATTCGCGGCTTGTACCTCACCGCCGCGGCATTTTGAGTTACTTAAATGTTTGAGAATCTTACAGATAAGCTCCAGCGTGCCTTCAAGAACCTGCGCGGCCAAGGCACTCTCACCGAAGAGAATATCGGCGACGCCCTCAAAGAAATCCGCATGGCGCTGCTCGAAGCCGACGTCAACCTCACCGTCGTCAAGGAGCTCATCGAGCACATTCGCGAGAAAGCCCTCGGTCAGGAAGTCATGACCGCGCTCTCGCCCTCCGAGCAGGTCATTAAGATCGTTCACAGCGAGCTCATCGCGATCCTCGGAAAGGACACCGCCAAGCTGAAATTCGCCTCTCAGCCGCCCACCGTCGTGCTCATGGCGGGCCTGCAGGGTTCCGGCAAAACCACTACTTCGGGGAAACTGGCGCACTGGCTCAAGCAGGGTGGACACCGCCCCATGCTCGTCTCAGTTGACGTCTATCGTCCTGCCGCGCGCGAGCAACTCAAAGTCGTCGCCCACGCCGTCAAGGCCCATTTGTATGAAGGAGAAGTCGGCGAAGCCAACACCGCTAACGTCGAGCGCCTGGTGAAAGAAGCACGCCGCGACGCCATCAGCAACGGCTGCGACGTCCTTATCGTCGACACCGCCGGCCGACTGCACATCGACGAGCAGTTGATGGACGAGATGCAGTCGCTGAAGAAGATCCTCAATCCGCAGGAGATCCTCTTTGTCGCTGACTCCATGACCGGGCAGGATGCAGTCCGCTCCGCCGACGAGTTCCACAAGAAGCTCACGCTCACCGGCGTCGTGCTCACCAAAATGGACGGTGACGCCCGCGGCGGCGCAGCCCTCTCCATCCGCAACGTCACCGGACAGCCCATCAAGTTCATCGGCGTCGGCGAAAAATATGAGGCGCTCGAGCCCTTCCATCCCGACCGCATCGTGGGACGCATCCTCGGCATGGGCGACATCCTGTCGCTCATCGAGAAGGCCGATGCCACCCTCGACAAGAAAAAGTCCGAAGCATTCGCGGCCAAGGCGATGAGCCACGAAGGCTTCTCGCTCGAAGACTTCCGCGATCAGTTGCGCCAGGTCAAAAAGCTGGGTTCCATCAAGAGCATCATGGGCATGATGCCCAAGATCGGCCCCTTCGCCAACATGCAGAAGGCCGCCGACAACGTGGACGAGAAGGAACTTAACCGCGTCGAAGCCATCATCAACTCCATGACGCGCTACGAGCGCGAGCATCACGAGTCCATCAACGGCAGCCGCCGCAAACGCATCGCCCGCGGCTCCGGCACCAGCGTGCAGGAAGTCAACCACCTCCTCCGCCAGTATGCTCAGATGCGAAAAATGTTCAAGGGAATGGGCAAACCCAGCTTCGCCCGCCGCATGGCTGGCATGAAAATGCCGGGAATGTAGAAGACAGCCACCAGCCGCAAAAAATTTGCCCCTGGGAAACTTGCTTCGAATTATTCACGACGCAGCGACGTCATCGGATCAACCTGCGCCGCCCGCCTAGCAGGAACGTAACAAGCAGCAAGCGCCACAAGCACCAGAAGTAGAGCGACGCTCGCGTAGGTCAGCGGATCATGCGCGCTGACCCCGAACAGTTGCTTCGCCATCAAACGCGTCAGGCCCAGCGACGCGGCGATGCCAATCACCGCTCCCAGCATCGCCATCTTCGCGCCCTCTCCCAGGACCAAATGCAAGATGTCATTTCGTTGTGCTCCGAGCGCCATGCGAATGCCGATTTCCTGCGTGCGCTGCCCGACAAAATAGGAGATCACGCCGTAGATTCCTACGCATGCCAAAGCCAGCGCCAACACAGCGAATGCGGCGAGCAGAATCATCGTAAGCCGGCGCGCGGCATAGGAGGTCGCCACAACGTCGTCCATAGTCTGCACGTTGTAGATCACCTGGCGCGGGTCAATCTCCTTCACTGTCTCGCGAACCTGGCCCATCACTGCGGTCGGATCACCCTGCGTGCGCAGCACCACCGCAACCGACTTGGCTACCAGTGGCATCATCTTCTCTGGAAGCTGCATGAAGGGATAGAAGAATTGCGCCTGGAGGGCGCCCTTGGGGTCGGCATCGAGCCCCCACTGCTTCACGTGTCCAACCACACCGATGATTTCAGCTTGCGCATTGATCTGCGTGAGATTGACCCGCTTGCCGATTGGATCCTGATTGGGAAAATAGGTACGCGCGAACGAGTCGTCGATGTCGATTACGACAGGCGTATTCTCGTTGTCCTCGTCGCTGATGAAGCGGCCGCGCACCAGAGTGATGCCCATCGCCCGCTGGAAGCCGGATTCGACGAGAGAGAACATCGACCCGGGCATATCGGTATCGTGGGCGGGCTTAGGCTCGCCCTCGATCCAGAACGGTACGGAAGAGTCGTGAATCATTGGGCGCGAGCCCAGCGTGACGGACACAGCCTGCACGCCTGGGATCGACCGCATCCTGTCGTCAAAGTTGCGCAGACGGGCCCGCGTGTCGGCAGAGGTGGTGGCCGGAGTCGCCGCTAACGATAAATTAAACGTGATGGCGTGTTTGGGATTGAATCCGGGATTGACTCGCCAGAGCGCGCCCAGGGTGCGTACCATCAATCCGGCTCCGACCAGCAGTATCAGCGCCATCGCGACCTCGACCGCGACGAACGTTCCCTGCAGCCTCTGGCGGAAGCCGCTTGAGCCGCGTCCGCTCTGGTTCATGGCCTCTTGCAGGTTCGTGCGGGTCGCTTTCAGCGCCGGGGCGAGGCCGAAAACAATTCCGGCGATCATCGACAGCGCCAACGTGAAAAGCAGGACAGACGAGTCCATCGTAACTTCGTTCGCTCTCGGCAACGCAGCTGGCAGGCCCTTGAGGATCGCCTTTGTGCCCCAATAAGCCAGCAACAGGCCGAGCATACCGCCCGATCCCGCGAGCACAACGCTTTCCGTGAGAAGTTGGCGAATCACTCGCGCCCGGCTTGCGCCCAGTGCCGTACGAATCGCGAACTCCCGCGACCTTCCCACTGCGCGGGCCAGGAGTAAATTGGCGACGTTGGCGCAGGCGATCAGCAGCAGGAACCCCACCGCCGCCAGCAGCACGAACAGCAATGGCTGCACGTTGCCGACCAGGTCTTCCTTCATGCTGAATAGCGTGATGTCCCTGCCCTTGTTAGCCTCCGGGTAGGCGATAGCGAGGTTTCGCGCAATCTCGTCCATCTCGGCTCTGGCTTGCGAGAGTGATACTCCTTTCTTCAAACGGCCGAAGGCGCGCGCGCTCACCGAGACGCGGCGGTCCCGAAACGATGGGTCTCTCCACTGCCCGACCGGCGTGTAGACATCCCGCATGTTGCCGTAAAAGCTGAAGCTGTCGGGAATGACGCCCACGATGGTGTACGCAGTGCCGTTCAGGACGATCGGCTTACCTATGATGTCCGGATCAGACCCGAACTTGCGCTTCCAGAATCCGCCGCTGAGGACCACCACCGGAGCGGCTCCAATCTGGTCGTCATCGACGCGAAAGGTGCGGCCGAGAATTGGTGCGACGCCCAACGTGTTGAAGAAGTCGGCTGAAATCATGTAGCCGCTCAGGCGCTCGCCTTCGCTGGTGCCGACGAAAGTGTAGTCCTCGTTGCGGTACACGGCCATCGAAGCGAAGGAGCGGCTCTCGCCCTGCCAATCGAGGAAGTTCAGGTATTCGATGGGCTCTTTGTCGAATCCGATAGACCTTTCATAGATAGCGATTAACTGGCTGGATCGTGGGTAGGCCAGCGGGTTCAACAGAACACCGTTGACTACCGAGAACAGGGCGGTGTTTGCGCCGATACCGAGCGCCAGTGTTGAGACCGCGATCGCCGTGAACGCCGGAGACCGGGCCAGCATTCGCAATCCGTAACGAAGATCAAGAAGGAAAGTGTTCATGGCTCAAGGAATTCTAAATTGTTGCGCATCCCTTCGTTCGTTCCCGGGCTATACTGCCTCCAAGATTCACTTATGACGCGCCCCGTAGGTGTCACGCTAACTGCCGCCTTCCAAATATTGGGCAGCCTGTTCTTTCTACTGCTGTCGATCTTCATGCTGGTGATGCCAGGCATTATGCGACGCGCACCTGCGCCGCCGCCAACTCCAATGCCTTCGGGGATTCTTGCAGCTGCCGCGACAGCGTATGGTGTGCTCGGGATAGCGGGGATATTAACTGCCGTCGGACTGTTCCGCCTGAAGAACTGGTCGCGATACTCGACGATTGTATTTGCGACAGGTCTCGTTGTAGTTGGCATCATTGGCGCCCTCATTCTTGTTGTAATGCCCCTTCCCACCGGTAATCCAGGCTCAACAGCTTCCAACGCCCTAAGAGTCATGACGTCAATCTGGTTGGCCGTCGCTGCCTTGGGCGGCGTGTGGCTCTACTATTTCAACCGTCGCGTTGTCAGAGAGGCGTTTGCCCGAGTTGATGAAGGCGGCCTCCAGGCTAAGCCGGGTCTTTTGATTGGCGGCCGGAGGGTTCCTGTTAGCATCACGGTGATTGCAGGTTTCAACCTGTTTGGAGCGATCATCACAATTCCATTGGCAGTGTGGTTCCCAGCAGTGCTTGTGATCGGCCAATTCATCACAGGGAAGTCAGCGGCAACCTACATGATCCTCTTTGGCTTGGCACAGATTTTCATCGGAGTCGGGCTGCTGAAGTTGTGGAAATCAGGTAGAACCGCCGGAATTTTACTCAACTGCTACGGGCTCATCAATGCCGCAACACTTATGCTTATGTCGAACCAACGTCTCAGCGAGATCGAACTGAAAATCCAACAGCTATTGCCAACTCAATGGCCGACGATGCCGAAAATGGCAGACGCTTCGGTTTCCGTGTTGCGGTGCGGCACGGTTGCAGGAATGAGCTTGTCGCTCGTTAGCTTGTACTTCCTGGTCACTCGCCGGAGCGCCTTCCAACCCCAAGCGGTGGAGCTGGCATCTTCCGACGGCTAACTGGCTGGTCCTCTGGGTGTCGAGTGCTAGGGTTAACTCGCTGTATCGCTTTCGGTCGGTGATTCTTCCGCCATAAATTCCAGCAGTTCCTGCGGCTCCGCCGACATCCACACTGGCGCGAACGACATCCGATGAAGCGGCGTAGGGCCTTTCTCCTTCAGGGCTTTTAAGTGTATAGGCGAGCGATAACCTACATTTGAGGAAAGCCCGTATCCAGGATAGATGGCGTCAAGCTCGCGGATCATGGCATCGCGCGCGACCTTGGCAACGATGGAGGCGGCCGCGATGGAAGCAGAGACTGCGTCGCCGTGAAGGATGGCCGTCTGGTCGCACAGACAGCCGAGGCGCAGCGCATCCACCAGCAAGTGATCGGGTGCGGGTGCCAGCTTCGCAACCGCCTCCTCCATCGCTCGCTTCGAGGCCCAGTAAATGTTGATCTGGTCGATGATGGCAACATCCACGGACGCCACCGCCCAGGCCAGGCAGTTTTCGCGGATGCGCGGTGCAAGTTTCTCGCGCGTCTTACGATCCAGCAGCTTTGAGTCACGCAGTCCACGAATTCGGTAGTCAGGCTTGAGGATTACAGCGGCCGCCACGACAGGGCCGAACAGGCATCCGCGGCCAACTTCATCGACTCCTGCAACAAGTTGTGCGCCGGCTGCCCAGGCGAGTTTCTCGTAGTTCAGCGTGCACTTCAGCTTCTTGAGCAGACGCAGTTTCTGTGTGGCCTTGGTGACGTCCGCGTCGTCGCTGAGGCGAAAGCGTTTGCCGACAGTTTGCGAGGTGGGAGACACGGTACGACAAGAGTGTAGGACATTGTCCGGTGGAAAAGCAGGCATCGTCGTGATTCCGCCAATTTTTCGCCGCCGGTCTTCCTCTTAAGCCGCAAGACAAAAGGCACAGAACCTCTGTGCCTTGGTGTCTTTGGGGTGACTTGAATTTCTATTGGATCGAAACCAGTTGTTCTTTTGCGGTGTAATGCGACTCCACGTAGTCCTCGAGAATCTTGATGAACTCGGCCACGATGTGGTCGCCCTTGAGGGTCATCATCAGGCGTCCATCGACGTAGACCGGAGCCTTCGGCTCCTCGAACGTTCCCGGGAGCGAAATGCCAATGTTCGAGTGCTTCGATTCGCCCGGTCCGTTGACCACGCAGCCCATCACCGCGACTTTCATCTCCTCGACGCCGGAGTAGCGGATCTTCCAGTTGGGCATTTGTTCACGCAGGTAGGCTTGGATCTGTTCCGCCATTTCCTGGAAGAAAGTGCTAGTGGTGCGTCCGCAGCCGGGACACGCGGTCACCTGCGGTGTGAAGCTGCGAATTCCCATGGACTGCAGGATCTGCTGTCCGACCGTCACTTCTTCGGTGCGGTCGCCATTGGGAGCGGGCGTGAGTGACACTCGAATCGTGTCGCCAATTCCTTCCTGCAAAACGACGCCCAGAGCTGCCGCGCTGCTGACGATTCCTTTAGCGCCCATGCCCGCCTCGGTGAGTCCGAGGTGCAAGGGATACTCGCAGCGGCGAGCCAACTCGCGATACACATCGATCAGGTCCTGCACGCCGCTGACTTTTGCGCTCAGGATAATCTGGTTTTTGCGCAGTCCATAGCTCACTGCCAAGTCCGCCGATCGCAACGCGCTTTGCACCATGGCTTCCATCGTGACGTCGCGGGCGTCTTTGGGCTCTGCCAGCTTAGAATTCTCGTCCATCAGCCGCGTCAGAAGCGCCGAATCCAGCGATCCCCAGTTCACGCCGATGCGCACCGGCTTGTCGTTCTCGATCGCGACTTCAATCATCGTACGGAAATTGTCATCATCCTTCTTGCCAATAGACACGTTGCCCGGATTAATGCGGTACTTAGCCAGTGCCCGCGCGCACTCCGGATACTTCTTCAGCAGGATGTGGCCGTTGTAGTGAAAATCGCCAATGATCGGCACGCGGATGCCCAGCCGGTCGAGGCCGTCAACGATCGGGGCCACGGCGGCTGCGGCAGCGTCGTTGTTCACTGTGACGCGCACCAGTTCCGATCCTGCCCGGGCCAGCGCGGCTACCTGGCGGATCGTGCCTTCGATGTCAGCGGTGTCGGTGTTGGTCATCGATTGCACCACAACTGGTGCATCGCTGCCCACCCGGATGCCGCCGACTGTAGCCGTATAAGTCTTTCTGCGTTGTATTTGAGCCATACAGGTAAACTCCAGTTTACCACGCGGAGACGCGCTATCCGGGCTCCACGACAGACGTCAGATCCCTCGTAAAACACCCCCCAGCTCGCGAACTTCTTTGCCATCTGCGAAATGCGAGGCATCTTCAAAAACTCGGGCGGATTTCGGCATTTCGCCCGTTCGCTGGTATCGACGGTGCTTGCCAAGGAGCTTACGGCTAGATAGGGGAACTTCCATCCCACGAGAGGGGAAACCTACAAGAGAGAAACCCTGCTTTTCAAGTTGCTAGATTTTCCCGTGCCCGGTAGGCGTAGAATAGAGCCGGGTGGGAAACAAAACACGTCGAATCGTGTTGTTACAAACACGGAAAGCTCGAAAACGCTTTGCCGTGTTTCTCATGCAGGCGCCGGCCGCAAAGAAGGTGTCGATTATGCGTTCTCAGTTGCGAAATGCCAGCTTGTGGATCTTCGCATTGGCGCTTGTTGCGTCGTTGCCGGCATGGGCTCAGGGTTATCCTACACAGTCCTCCGGTCAAAGTTCAGGGACTTCGGCGCAAGCGCCGACGGCTGCCGATCCTACACAAGGCGCGCCTTCTGCGGCACCGCAGACACAAGCCGCGCCGCCGGCTGCCACTGCGGATGACGCACCTCCGCCAAACACTAAACCAGACAAAAACGCTCCCAGCGTCCAGACCCTCAGCGCGATAGACTCCATCGGAAATCGCAATGTCGGTTGCGGCCGTGGGGCAGGGAATTGGTATTCGTTGGACAGCCAGGTCGCAATGGGGCGTCAGTACTCCCAGCAGGTTGAGCACGCCGCCAAACTTGTCACCGATCCGGTGGTCACGGAATACGTGAACCGCATTGGCCAGAACCTGGTGCGCAATTCAGACTCCAAAGTTCCGTTTACCATCAAGGTCATTGATACCGACGAGATCAATGCCTTTGCGTTGCCTGGCGGCTTTTTCTACGTCAATTCCGGCCTGATTCTCGCCGCTGACAATGAAGCTGAATTGGCTGGCGTGATGGCCCACGAAATCGCCCACGTCGCCGCTTGCCATGTGGCCCGCGAGCAGACCCGCAGCAACATCGTCAACCTCGCCAGCATCCCGCTGATTTTTGTCCCTGGCGGGTGGGCCGTGTATGAGGCAACCCAGGCCGCCATGAGTATCGGCGTACCCCTGACGTTCATGAAGTTCTCCCGCAACTTCGAGAGCGAAGCCGACTTCCTTGGCATGGAATACATGTATAAGACAGGCTACGATCCGCAATCGTTCATCTCGTTCTTCGAGAAGATTGAGGCGCAGGAAAAGAAGAAGCCGGGTGCAATCGCTAAGGCTTTCTCGTCGCACCCGATGACCCCCGATCGCGTAACTCACGCGCAACAGGAGATGGCCACTGTGCTGCCTCCGCGTGAGGAGTACGTGCTGAATACCTCGGAGTTCGACCAGGTGAAGTCGCGACTTGCGTCTCTGGAGAACAAGCACAAGGTCCAGAACGACAAAAGTAATGGGGACCGTCCGACGCTGCGTCGCAGCACGGCCGACAATCCGACCAACAACGGCACCGGCACTGGAACCCAGAACGACGACGACCGTCCGACCCTGAAGCGCAATGACGGTTCCTCTTCCTCGTCTTCTTCTTCATCGAGCGATTAAGGGCTAGTTTCCGTTATAAACGGCGAGGCTTCCCGGGCGGGGAGCCTTTCTTTTTGGGCGATCGACTGCGGCCGGAGTCAGGGCAGTAAGTGCCTCGCGGACTAAAATCCGCCCGGGACGTCAACAAAGAACGACTTACCGGCACGATTAAAAGTCGTGCCTTGACGCGAAGCCCTCAGGATCGAGTTTGTCAGCAGTAAAACTCGTTCCTGACGCGTGACGCCGCCCGGTAACGTCTGAAGGTCTGTCAAACCGCAGCGGCTGTAGCAGTCGCGTAGCCTTCCCCACCAATACAAACGAGGCGCACAGGGCGCCCCGTCGCAAACTGCAACACTTTGACTACGGCAACCGCTGCGCTAATCCCGGTACCGCCTTCACAATGTCGTTGAAGATCACCACCACGGCGAACAGGACCAGGAACACAAACGCCGTCTGGTAAATCCGTTCCTTGATGCGCACACTGATGTCCCGGCGAATGAGGCCTTCGATGGCCAGCATGAGGATCATCCCACCGTCCAGAATCGGTATCGGCAGCAGGTTGAAGATGCCGAGGTTCAGGCTGATGCCAGCCATTAGGCTCAACAGAGGCGTCCAACCCGGCTGGCTGGCGGCCTGTCCTGAGGCGCGCGCAATACCGATGGGGCCTTCCATCTGCTTGATCGAGGTCTCGTTCCGCACCATCTTCCGCACCAGGTCCACGATCAGCAGCGAGTACTTCTTGTTCTCGTCGATGGAGCGGTCGAGAGCCTGTGCGAACGGCAGCTTATCGACCCGCATCGGCTCTGACTGGAAGCCCAGGCGGTAGCGCTTCTGCCCGTTGTCAGCGGTCATCACCGGTGTCGCCGTAACCTTCATTGCCTGCCCGTTGCGCAGGGAGGAGATCTCCACCGGCTGGTCGCCATTCTTCTGCAGGAATTGGATCACCGAGAACAGCGACCGCATGGGCACGCCGTTGATCGCGACAATCTGGTCGCCGAGGTGCATGCCAGCTTGCGCAGCCGGCATCTTGGCTTCAATCTGGGTGACGACAATAGGTTCGTCCTGCACCCATCCGATGTTGCGTATTTGCTCAGGATCGGTGCCATTGCCTGGGGGCGCGATCTGTTTTTCGAGCGTCTGATTGCCGCGCTGGACTGCCAAATCCAACGGCTTGTTGCCCTGGATTGCCGTCTTCAGCAGCACGTCCTCCCAGGTGGGATTCTGGGTACCGTCGATGCGAACGATGCGGTCGCCCGTCTGGATGCCGGCCTTTTCGGCGGGTGAATTCTCCATGACCCAGCCGATGACAGCGGGCTGGTCGAGATACACCGGGTGCTCGTAGTGAACCATGTTCACGCCGGTCAGCAGTCCGACGGCCAGCAGGATGTTCATGGCCGGCCCGGCCAACGCGATAACGAAGCGCTGCCAGCGCGGATGCGAGACGAACTCGTCGGGCGCGCCGCTATGCGCTTCCAGCGGGTTCTCGCCCGCCATCTTGACGTAGCCACCCAGCGGTAGTGCGCTGATACGGTAATCGGTTTCTCCTTTACGGAAGCCGATCAGCCGCTTGCCAAATCCGATGGAAAAAACGTCAACCCTGACGCCGAAAAGCTTGGCGGCGGCATAATGGCCGAATTCGTGTACCAGGATCATGATTCCCAGCACCACGGCCATGGACGCCACAGCAATCAAAAACGAATTCATAAACCTCTTTTACTCGGGGAGCTATTCGTGTTTGCCGGTTGGATGCGCAGCAGCGGTATCGCTCTCACGACCCGAAAGCCGGATGCGTTTCCGCGTCCGGCGACGCGCGTCGGCGTCCCAATCCAATACCTGTTCTATAGATTCGGGTTTGTGGGCCGGCGTTTCACGAAGTACAGCTTCTATTGTAGCTGGAATGTCTTCGAATCCGAGGGCGCCATCCAGGAAGGCGGCCACTGCCACCTCGTCGGCTGCATTCAGGGCTATGGTCTTTGCTCCTCCCGCTTCGACTGCTTCGTAAGCCAAACGTAAGCAGGGAAATTTGTCCAAGTCCGGGGGGCTGAAATCCAGTTGCCGCAGTTCTGACACCGGGAAGCGCAGATCTGACTGAATCCGCTCGGGATAGGTCAACGCATAGAGAATGGGAAGCTGCATGTCTGTCACCGAGAGTTGGGCCAGCAGGCTACCGTCGATGAACTCCACCATCGAGTGAATCGTACTTTGCGGATGCACCAACACGCTCACCTGGCTAGCCGGCATATCGAACAGGCGGCATGCCTCAATCACCTCAAACCCCTTGTTCATCAGCGTGGCCGAGTCAATGGTGATGCGCTTTCCCATCTTCCACGTGGGATGGTTCAGCGCCTGCTCTACTGTGATGTGGGCAAACTGGCGGCGCGGGGTATGTAGGAAGGGGCCGCCAGAGGCAGTCAGCCAGATGCGATGCACTTCGCCCCGCTCACCGCCCCGAAGGCACTGGTGAATGGCGTTGTGCTCGCTATCAATCGGCAGTAGTGGCTTGCCCTGCTTGTGCGCCTCGGTGACGATCAGGTCCCCAGCCGTGACCAGGCACTCCTTATTCGCGACTCCGACGGTCTTGCCCGCCTTCACGGCTGCGAAGGTCGCTTCCAGTCCGGCAACGCCGACGATGGCGCTGACGACGAAATCGATCTCTGGGATAGTGGCAACTTTCACTGTGCCTGGCGAGCCGGACAGGACTTCAATGGTGTGCCCCAGCCCGACTTTCTTCAGCTTGTCGCGCAAGTGGTCGGCAGATTCTTCCGACGCCATGGAAATGATCCTGGGATGCCATCGTCGCGCCTGCTCGAATGCCAGATCGACATTTCCCCCGGCGGCAAGACTGACTACCGAGAAGCGATCGGGATAGGCTTCCACGATCTGCAGCGTGCTTTTGCCGATGGATCCGGTCGATCCGAGGATGGCGATGCGCTTCATGGATGCCAAAGACAATGGTATAGCAGGGTGGGCGATTAGGCTGCGCTAAAGTACAGGTTCAATCCGGCGAGGTAGAAGACCATTCCGACAGGCATGGCGAAGAGCAGCGCGTCGATCCGGTCAAGTACTCCGCCGTGACCTGGCAATAGTGTTCCGGAGTCTTTTACTCCGGCCCCACGCTTAAGTGCCGATTCGACGAGATCACCGAGTTGGGCGGCAACGTTCACACAAATTGCGAACAGCGTAACGGTCCAAAAGGGTGGAGGAAATCGCCATCGTGGGAGCAGCATAATCAATTGGTCAAGCATTCTGCCCGGTATCGGCAAATAGACGAGCGCAATACGAATACTCGGCAAAAGAAACCACAACCAGCCGACGAAGACGGCGCCGAGCACCGACGCAATCGCGCCTTCCCACGACTTTCCGGGACTCACGCGCGGGGCGAGCTTATGTTTGCCAATGGCGCGGCCCACGTAATAAGCGGCAATGTCACCGCACCATACGACGAGCATGAGATACAGCACAAACAATGCGCCGTTCCGTGGAGCGCGCATCACGGGTAGCATGCCTAGAGTAAACGCCACGTAAGGCAGCAGCATAAAGGACATGGCGGCGTCCGGCAGTGCTTCAGACAATGGTTCGCGTCGCAGGCTCACCAGCAGTAGAAAGAGAGGAGCCCAAAGGACTAAGACCGGCACGGTCCACAGAGATAGCGTCACCAGGATGAGGGAGGGATACCCGGGACTTGCGTTGGGAGGAAGCTCCCGGACTAGATCGGCGACTCTGTAGGAGAGAACGAACGCTAGCGCCACGAATGCGTAACTGATGGCTCTGAATGGCCGAAACCCCTGCGCCTTCACGATGCCGAAGTACTCATGCGCGGCCAGACAGGCAATTGCAAATACCAACAACGTAAAGAGCCACAATGGCGCCTTGAAGAGTGCCAACATGACGAGGGGAATCAGAATGACTGCCGTCAGGACGCGCTTCACGAGGAGTGACCGTCGCCGACGAGTCCACCAAAGCGGCGCTCTCGCTTCTGGAAGGCCTCAATCGCTTCCAGCAATTCGCTGCCGCGAAAATCAGGCCACAGCGTGTCCGTGACGAAGATCTCGGCGTAGGCCGCTTGCCACAACAAGAAGTTACTAAGCCGCATCTCGCCACTGGTACGGATGAGCAGATCGAGTTCAGGCAGCCCGCGAGTGTAAAGATGTCGCGCGATACCGTTCTCGTCGACGCGCAGGTGATCGATGCCACCGTTGCGCGAGGCTTCTTTGGCCAGCGCGTTGAAGCAGTCCACCAGCTCTGTGCGCGAGCTGTAGTTCAGCGCCAGTGTCAGCACCATGCCGGTATTCTTCTCGGTCGATTCACGGGCCCACGCCATCCGTTCCTGCACTTCCTGCGGCAATTCGTACTGACGCCCGATGTACTGGAGCCGGATGTTGTTCTCCATCATCGTGGGCAATTCCAACATCAGGTAACGGCGTAGCAGATTCATCAGGAAGCTGACTTCCGACTTGGGACGCTTCCAGTTTTCCGTCGAGAACGAATAAAGCGTAAGCGCCGGTATGCCGATGCGCGCGGCGGTTTCGATGGTCGAGCGCACGGCGGCCACGCCCGAGCGGTGTCCCGCAATGCGCGGCAGGTGGCGGCGCTTGGCCCATCGGCCGTTGCCGTCCATGATGATTGCTATGTGGTGGGGTAACCGCTCCGGATCGAGGCGGGAGTAGGTCTCAGCCTCTTTGCGGTTCAGCCCGGCCGGCACCTTTGTGCGCAAGGCTTCACCTCTTCCAAAGTATTGAAAGTAGCACACGCAGTAGTGGGTTGCAACGAATCGTGCCCGGCAATGGTGCTTCCGCAATTCTCGTTTCGGAAATCAGCCGTGACTACGGTTACTTGTGCACTGCCCAAGCCATGCCGTCGGGTTGACCTCCAGCCTGGATGTGGCCTGCGACATCAAGAGACCTAATGTCAATGACCGCGACGTAGTTGTCGGGAGTACAGGCGACGAACGCGCGCGCGCCGTTGGGCTCAATCTCGATGCCGGCCGCTCCGTGGCCAATCGGCAGACGCTTAATTACTTCGCGGGTACGGGCATCGAGAATCACCAGGTTCGGACCACCCAGGGTCGAGACCATGACGTACTTTCCGTCGGGTGTGAACCTGAGGCGGTTCGCGCCGTGAACGTCGGCGGCGAGCGTCTGCACAACTTTCTTGTTGGGGAGATCGATGATGGAGATCGTTCCGTCCTGCGCGTTACCGACCCACACTTCTTTATGATCGGGCGATACATCAAATCCCTCGGAGCCATTCCCGACGCGGACTACGGTTTCATCCCAGTCGGTGCGGGACGCGGGCGCGCCGGGCCCACCCGGCGGCGGCATTCCCGGGGGCCGAGGTCCACTGGGCATGCTGACCGGCTTTTGTTCGATGATGCTCACTGTTCCTGAACTGACATTGGTGGTGAGGATGAGTTTCTCGTCATCGGAGACGTAGATCATGTGCGTGCGATTCTGTCCGGTACCGAGGATCAGGTCGACCTTCTGAGTCGCGGGGTCGTAGCGCCCGATGGCTTTAGCGGCTTCGGCGGTGAACCACGTCTTGCCTCCGACAAAAGTGAGACCATGCGGACCGCGAAGGGCACCCAGGTCGACTGAGGGAAGCGCCTTGGCCGCAACCAGGTCAATGACGGCAAGCGTGTTGAAAGCGCCGAAACCATAATTCGAGACATAAGCCGTCTGGCCGTCGGCCGACGCGATCACCTCGTGCGGATCGTTGCCGACAGGCGCTTTCGCAGTGACCTGCAAGCTGGACGGATCGACAATGGCGAGCGTGTGGTCTTGCTTCGAGAGGACGAGCAGCGACGCCGATGGCCCGCTTTGTGCGAGCAGAGCGCTGGAGAAGGAGACACTAACTAGCAAAAGGGCGAGATGGAAGCGGAAAGTCATGGGAAAGAGGGTACCGCAATTTTGCAATTGTCCGCCAATGCTTCGGTTTCTTGTCGCCTGGACAATCCCGCCCATCTTTCTGGCTACCGTCAGGGCTGGTTCTGCGCCCCGCAGGCGCACGTGGCGTAACTCTTGGGATCGAGCGCGCCCATCGCGCAATACAGGCCTTTCACATCTGTGGGGGGTATCGGCGCGTCGGTGCTCGAGACCATGTAGAACTTTAGCCACTGCGCACGCGCATCGCTTTCACTGGCAATCTCGTTGTAGATTTTCGTCAGACTCGCAGTGTCCAGTTGCCGAGTCTTCCACTGTCGCGAAAACGAGTACTCTTTTTTCCAACGTCCGCGGGCGCTGCCGCCAGCCGTCGTGAGATTCGTCAGGTAATAGGTGGCCTGATCGGCCAGCGTGCCGTCGCCCCGGAAATTCACGATTCGGAACCCTGGGTTTTGATCATAGACAGGAGAAATCGGCGGGTTGATCAGCACTGATTGCCGGGCCTCGCCCTCGGCGCCAATCAGCATGAAGCTGTCGACATGGGTGTGACCCGCGAAGCTGGCCAATACCGTGCCGTGGTATCGCTCCAGCAGCTTCTCGAAACTCGCCGTCCACTCCGGAATCCACATGGGCACAATTGAATCAGCGCACGATTTCGCGGGAGCGTTGCTGGCTCCACTCCCACCTCCACTGGGATGCGTCGACGCCCAGCCGTCGATACCCGGAGGAATGTGGAACATGAGCCAAACTTTCTCGTGCTCTTGTTCCGCTTCTGCCAACTGCGATTCCAGCCATGCGAGCAGCGCACGTCCCGGCGAAGAGTAGACCGTCGCGCAGCCCTTGGCGAAGCTGGACGCGCGATACTTATTCGACCAGAAGATCGTGTTGAGCGACACAATCCGGACGCCGTGTAGTGTAGGGTGCTCAATGGTGAAGCTTCCCAGCGACTTCCAGGTCTTTGCGAATTGATCGCCCTCGCGCGCGAGAGCTGCGGCCCGGTCCGCGGTGTCGCTCAGGAACACGCCGTTCTCCGCGATGCTGTAATCGCCACACTCTTCGTCGTTGTTACCGGGGGTCAGCAGCACCTTCGCGTCGGGAAAGCGCTTGCGGAACTCCAGAGCGATAAAGTCGAACGTCTTGAGCACGAACGCGCGATAGTGCTCGGGATCGTTGTCGTGCGCGATGCTCCTGAACGTCTTAGGAAAACTGTGGGCCAGCAGATCGCCGTTGAAGATTACCAGCGCGGGGTGAGGCTCCGTCCGTGCCATTGCATCGAATGCCGATTGCATCAGCCACCAGTTCGAATCCTGACCGTATGGGCTGAACGCCGTCAGCTTCGAGCGCTGCAGTATCGATTCCCATTGTGTGGGTTCGGCTGCCGCCAGATCGGTCATTAGCGCAGGATCTGCCATCGGGTTGAAGTGGATGTCTGACGCAATGAGCAACTTCCCGGTGAGGTTTTTGCGAGATGTTTGCGCGGCGGCACCGGCAACCAGTAGGAACACCAGCAACCCGACCAGGCGACGTCGACAGGAAAAAAAATCACGTTGCATTACCGCTCGTGGCACATCGCCTCCCCCATGTTGAGCCTTCGTTGTTCGCGCGGCACATCGGTCATTTCGCGTCTTTTCCAGTAGTCGTCAGGACAAGCTTTCCGTGCTTAACGCCACGCATGGCCAGCATGTGATCGGCCATGTGCTGGATCTCGCTGCTGCGGCCCTTCATGATGACCACTTCGAGACAATTGTCGTGGTCAAGGTGAACATGCGTCGCCGCCAGCACGTTGCCATGGGATTGATGTTGCACCTCATTGAGCTTGTTGGACAGACCGGGACGGTGGTGATCGTAAATCATGGAAAGCGTGGCGACGACCGGTTTGTTCTTGTCGATCGCCTCAGCAACCAGGCTCTCGCGTATCAGATCGCGAATCGCTTCCGAACGGTTCTTGTAGCCGCGGCGTGCAATGACGCGGTCGAATTGCCGCAACAGGTCTTCCTCAATGGAAACTCCGGTTCGTGTTAATTCCGCCATGAATGTGCCGGCTCCCCCGGGGTCGGATTCTTCGCTTTGACCCCGGTTCTATGGTAATTGCTCATCTCGGCAGGGCAGCGCAAATAATCCGTCAGATTCAACATCCACCGCGTTTCCTGGTACGTACATCCAGAGAGTAACATTAGACGTGGCACGAATGTTGATTTCGTGTTACAAATGCGGGGACTTACCGATGCGGTTCGAAGGATTTGCAGGGTCCCCCCCGGAGACACTGGATGTACGGGTCGAAGCCAACTTGGCGGGCCAATGGTCGCATGGCAGCCCGGGTACTGGCTTGGCTCCTGCTGGCCTGTGGCAGCCTCTCCGCTGTTGACCCGGGCCGAATCTCCGGGAGGGTCCTCGATCCCAAAGGTGCAACCGTCGCAACAGCGCAAGTTACGCTGAGCAATGCGGCCGGTACCGCTGTTCGCCAAGCTACAACCGACGCGCAAGGCAACTTTATTCTCGACGGAATCGATCCGGGCCAATACCAATTGAACGCCGAAGCGACGTCATTTCTCACCCTGGTTTCCAACGTTGCGGTCGCCGCCGGTCAGACAACCAACATCGACGTGCAATTCCAGCAGATTGCTTCCTCTAGACAGGACGTCACGGTTGTCGCATCGGAGCCATCGTCGCTCACGCCCGATCCCGCGCAAAGCATCATCATCCATGATCAAGTGCTCGACGCCAATCCCGGCCGCCCGGGTGCTCCGATCTCCATCCCCGGCCTCCCCATCGAAACTGCCTCGGGAGGAATCAAGGCCCCACAGTACTTCGCGCCCGGCGTTGCCGGAGATCATGGCGAGCCCATCGGCCAGTTCTTTCAGATCGGCAGTTTTCTGTACCCGAATAATTTGCCCGCCAACGCTCATGGCAACGGTTACGCCGACCCGAATACCCTGATTCCCTTGACGATCGAAGGTGTCACTGTCGATGGCGGAGCCTTCAACGTTCGCGAGGGAAACAACTCCATCGACCTCGCTGCCACTTACGTTCCCAGGCAGCGGGTGAATACATTTTTTCAACTTACTGGCGACTATCGCGATGCTGACGCCATCGCCGGTTGGAGTCCCAGCAATCCTGAGACCAACGCCTGGATCGCCGCTGAGGTTGCCTTCGGGAACGGATTCCTCGATCGGCTGGAACATCGCCAACAATACAAGTTAAACGGATTTCGCCAGTACAATCTCGGCCGTCATCAACTCAACTTGTTCGGAACCGGCTACTACGGATCTTCCTACATCCCAGGGTTGATTCCCATTGGCGTGCCAGTTCCCGGCGACACCATCGACAACCGCCAACTCGACTACACACATAACTTCCTGGCCTTGGTTACCGACAACTGGAAGCTCAGCGAACAGCGTCAAGTATCGTTCTCCGGCTTCTTCCGCAACTACGCCCTCACCCTCCGTTCCAATTTTGGCGACGGATTAATCCAGCAGAGCGAGACACGCAACGTATTTGGAGGCGAGACGATGTTCATCCAGAGCATTCGTCCTTGGCTGGCACTCATGGCCGGCGTTGACCTCCGCCGCGATGCGCCGCGCAATCTGGACCTGAAGCACATCGACGACAACGGCGTTTTCCAGCCGGTGACGAGCAACAGCTTGACCCTGTCGTTCGTTGAACCGTTTGTCTCGTTCGACGGTAAGGCCAGCCGCTATCTGCACTTCAACCTGGGCGTCCGCCAGGAAGAAGTCTGGATGGACAACCAGGACTTGCTGAATCCGCAGAACTCGTTCAACAAACTCGCCACGTTGACACTACCCAAAGCGACGATCACGTTGCTTCCGCCTGATGATCCTTATCTCCCGATCATCTCTCTTAGTTACGGCGAATCGTTTCACACTAACGATCCGCGCATCGGGACCGGCGCCGGACAGCCCACGCTGCTCGCTCCCTCACGTGCCTATCAGCTTGTGTTTTCCAAGGTGATCAAGCAGACGCAGTTCTATGTAACGCTTCGGCGCGTCTCAAATTCGCTGGAACTCGCAAAGATCGATCCCGACACCGGATTGCAACAGATTGTCGGTCCGTCGCTCAATAAGGTCATATCAGTTTCGATGCAGCGAAACTTCTCGCGGGGCAGTGTATACGCGTCGTACGCGCAGGCCGATGCCCGCGACCGTGAGACGGGGCTGCCGATTCCTGAAGCGCCGCGCATGATCTGGGATGCCGTGGGTTCTTACAACCGATTGCCGTTTCGACTGCGGGCCCGTGGGGAGTTTGAGTTCGTGAAGGCCAAGCCGCTGGATAACGGATTCGTAGGCACGCCAGTCACCGAGATAAGAGGTTCGCTGATCAGGCCTTTTCTTGAGGACCGCATGTCGATCGGTGCGAATTTCCTGATCGCCCACGGCTACACGGGACAAACCGTCGAATCCCTCGCTTACTCGATCGGAACCGAGCCCCTCGACCGGGTGGTAGGCGTTCCACTGAAGTCGTACATTTCCCTGAGCTGGACGTATTACTTCAAGACCAGATAGAAACCGACTCGCTCGCCACAGATTCCGCCACAAAGAAAACGCCGAGGCACGAGACCTCGGCGTTTTCCGGTCGGCTTTGGTTCACGCGGTCTTCCCGGAGTCCACACCGCCGTCGGAGTACGGACGTTGTGCCGGGACCTCGCCACGCAGTGGGGCCCAGAAATTTTGCGCTGCTGGTCACCGCTGAGCGGCAGCGCAATTCGTGCGAACTAAGCGATACGACGCGGATGCGAAACCAGGTCGCGAATCTGCGCCAGCACGCTGGTGCGCTGCATGTCGTCGAGCTGCTTGGTGAACGCCGCCATCTCCGCGATGAACGGGTCCGACATCAACTCGCTGATTTCCTCCTGCCGCGCCGGAGCGCACGCGCGCAACAGTTCCGACACCGAGACCGTCAGTGCTTCTGCCAGTCGCGCCAGTGACGACAGCGTCGGGGTCGCCTTTTCGTTCTCGATCTTCGAGACGTAGGTGCGGGGAACTCCCATGCGCAACGCCAATTGGCGCTGGCTCAGCCCATGGTGCTGCCGCAGGCTGCGGATGGCCTGCGCCACCTGCACTTCCGAGCGGCTCGCACTGACCGGTTCCATCACTGGCAACGGCTGCGCGAAGATCGGCTCCGGCTCGTCCTCATCCAGGGACGTGCGACACTTGCGGCAAAGGTTATTGCTGGTTCTGAACTGGACGAGATGACAGTGGTCGCATCTCACCACTTCCCGGTTTTCTACGGGCGCGAGAGTCGTTGCCATTCAGGTGTTGGGAGTGCCAGAGCAGGCACCGTTTCCCCACGAACCGGTTCAACTGTCCACCGATCCATTGAAACTATAGGTACTTTGCGGCATTGGTTTGATAGAGTCAAGGGGGCAGACGGACGAAACCCGAAATATCTGTGCAAATAAGATGAACGCAGCCAACACGGACGGACGATACCCCGATAAATACCGGAGAAAACCGCAATGACGCGCGACGATGCGTGGTGTTTACTAACTGAGTTCACCTTGTCGGAAAGTTTGCGCAAACACGCTCTCTCTGTGGAAGCGTGCCTCCGCGCCTACGCCCGCAAGTTCGGTGAGGACGAGGAACTTTGGGGCCTCGTTGGCCTCATTCACGACTTCGATTACGAAAAATATCCTGCCGCCGAAGATCATCCCTTCAAGGGCAGCGAGATCCTGAAAGAGCACGGCGTGTCAGAGGAGATCCGCCGGGCGATCTTGTCGCACGCGAACTACAGCGGCGTGCCGCGCCAGAGCCGACTGGAAAAAACTCTCTTTGCCTGCGACGAGCTCGCGGGATTCATCACCGCCTCCGCGCTCGTGAAGCCCAATAAGTCGCTGGCGGAAGTTGAGGCCAAATCCATCAGGAAAAAGATGAAGGACAAAGCCTTTGCCCGCTCCGTCAGTCGCGATGACATTATCAACGGTGCCGCCGAGATGGGGGTCGATCTCGACGAGCACATTGCGTTTTGTATTGAGGCCATGAAGGCCATTGCGCCGGAGTTGGGACTAGCAGGGAAGAATTGACCGCGAACTGAACGAGTTCAGAGTGCTACCGTAGGCCGCCATGACACACAAGAATCGCGACGCCAACCGCCAGCGCAACACCGCTTTTCCGGATACGGCGGCGAACGAAGCGAGATTCCGGCGCAACGTGATTACAGGCAAACGGAAGCTGAGTGGCCTGCAATCACTCGGCATTGTAGCCATGGCTCTAATTGTATTAGGAGCGTTGGTCGGACTGATTTCGACCCAACTATAGGACTACTGAGGGCACACTCACTCAACGCATGATGGAGAGTGCGGATACTTGGATCCTCACGCTTGCAATTCCTGCCGTGATCCTGAGGGACAAGTTCTCAGTCGAGGATCGAGCCATCGCCGTTAAAGGGTTGGCCCGCTCGCCGTTCCTCTAGTCCATTTCTTGACGACGCGAGCCATGTCCGCTGGAGTGGCGAAGTCGCCCGCATCCGCCTCACCAACAGCTTTTCTTATTTCTGCGATTTGCCGATCCTTCAGGATGAGCATCTCTCGGGTCACCTCAAGTCAAACCAATTTACTTACCCTAAAGTCGAGCCTTACACTGAGTGCCCTTCTACCCTCGCAGCAGCGTCTTCACCTGCTCCACCACCGCACCTACTGCAACGTCTTCTCGCGTGCTGCCGGCGCGCGTTACAACTTCCACGATGCCCTCGCCCAGCTTCTTGCCCACGTTAATTCGGTAGGGAACTCCGATCAGGTCGGCGTCCTTGAACTTCACTCCCGGACGTTCGTCGCGATCGTCCAGCAACACATCCAGTCCAGCAGCCTCAAGCCGCTTCGCAATATCTTCGGCACCGGCATTGATCTTTTCGTCGGCGGTGTTCGTCGGTGTCACAACAACCTCAAACGGAGCAATGTTCGCGGGCATCCAGAAGCCATTCTCGTCGTTGTTCTGCTCGATGCAGGCAGTCAGGATCCGCTCCAGTCCTATGCCGTAGCTTCCCATGATCGGCGTCACTTCCTTGCCGTGCTCATCGAGCACACGCGCGCCCATCGACTCGGAATACTTGTAGCCCAGCTTGAAGATGTGTCCGATCTCCACCGCCTTGCCGATCTTCAGCAGATGCCCGCAGTTCGGACAACCCTCGCCCTCGACCGCGTTGCGCAAGTCGACCCACGTCGTCGGCTGGAACGTCTCGTCCGGAGTGATGTTCTTGACGTGGTACTCCTCTTTATTAGCGCCAGCTATGAGGTTCTTCCGGCCACGCAGCGCTTCATCCACGATGAGCCACGGCTTGGTTGCGTCCCCCGCCGTCTTCGCCCACTCCACGTTTAACGGCCCGAGGTATCCCGCCGGAGAGTTAAACAGCTGCTGGATTTCTTCTTCCTGCATCGGGCGGTACTCTTTGCCGCCAATGGCCGCCGAGAACTTCGCCTCGTTCAGCATGTGGTCGCCCCGCATCAGTACGACCACCGCGCGCGTCTTTACCGCGCCGGTCTTGGGATCGGCTACCTCGCTTGCCGTATAGGCTAGCGTCTTTATCTTGTTTTTCGGCGACACTCCCAGGAACCGCGCCACATCTTCAATCGTCTTCTGTCCCGGCGTGTGAACCAGCTCCGGCCTTCCGTCGCCGGAAGGCGCAAGGTCCTCCACCGGATCCAGCCGCGACGTCGCCTTCTCGATGTTCGCCGCGTAGCCGCATTCCGAGCAGCTCGCGACGAGGTCTTCACCGGCGTCGGTGTACACCATGAACTCCTGCGAGCCCGATCCGCCCATCGCACCCGAATCAGCGTGAACTACCACGAACTTCAATCCACAACGTTCGAAGATCCGGCAATAGACGTCGTGATGCTTTTGATAGCTGACGTCCAAGCCTGCGGCGTCCACGTCGAACGAGTACGAGTCCTTCATCGTGAACTGCCGCACTCGCAGCAGTCCTGACTTCGGACGCGGTTCATCGCGGAACTTCTGCTGGATCTGGTACCAGATCTGCGGCAATTGCTTATAACTGCGCAGTTCCTTGCGGGCGATCTCGGTCATGACTTCTTCTTCGGTCATGCCCAGACAAAGGTCACGTCCACTGCGGTCCTTCAGGCGAAACATGTTGTCGCCCATCACCTGCCAGCGCCCGCTCGCCTCCCAGATTTCCCGCGGATGCAGTGCCGGCAAGTAGAACTCCTGCCCGATGGTGTCCATTTCTTCGCGCACCACGTCGGCGATCTTCAGCATCGATCGATGTCCGAGGAACAGGAACGAATAAATCCCGGCCGCGAGCTGCCGAATGTATCCCGCGCGGACCAGAAACTTATGGCTGGCGACCTCGGCGTCTGCCGGGGCCTCACGAAGAGTAGGAATAAAGAGCTTGGACCAACGGTGCATGAGTGCCTTTTCTAGCTGCTTCCATCGAGCGATAGGGAAACGATTATTCTACCGGAATCGCGTCCCGTTCCTCGTCGTCGGCCACCTGACCCTTGCATCCCTCCCGCTTCGCGATGCATCATCACACTCAACACCGAGGACTCCCCGATGTATCACTACGACCCAGCCACCGCCCTCGAAGAGTTGAACGACGACGCCGTCCTGCCGAATCCGGTCCACCTGCGCGACATGATGCTGCGTGCGCATCTCGATGCCGACCATTCGCTGGAATACAATCGCCTCTTCGTCGACTACCAGAAGCGCTTCGGCGAACTTCAGAAGGTCGGTAAGCAACTGCTGGAAGCCTTGGGCGCGCCCAAGAAATAGAACCTTCGTTCCCGTGCTGGTGTCTATAGGAGAGAGCTATGAAATACATCGTTGCCGTCGCCCTGATCGCCATGCTCCCAGCTTCATCTTTCGCCGCCGACGGCAAGCCCGTGTCGTACCAGAGCGGCACAGAAACCGTGAATGCCTTGCTTTACACGCCCCCTGGCAAGGGCCCGTTCCCCGCGCTGGTCGTGATTCATGAGTACTGGGGACTCAACGACTGGGTGAAGGAACAAGCTTCGAAGCTAGCGGACCAGGGATACGTGGTGCTGGCCATCGACCTCTACCGCGGCAAGGTAGCAACCACTCCCGACGAAGCGCATGAGATCATGCGCGGCGTGCCCGAAGACCGCGCCAGCCGCGATTTGCTGGCAGCATCGACATATTTGCGCTCCCAGAAGAATGTCGATTCCGCGCGCGTCGGCTCCATTGGATGGTGTATGGGTGGCGGCTATGCTTTTAACCTCGCTGTCAACGATCCCAAACTGAAGGCTGTCGTCATCAACTACGGCCACCTCGCCTCCGATGACGCCACTCTGAAAAAAATTAACGCTGCCGTGCTCGGTATCTTTGGCGGACAGGATCGCGGCATCCCGCCTGCTGATGTGAAGAAGTTCGAAGCTCAAATGAAGGCGCTGGGCAAGACCGTGGACGTTCATATCTTCCCCGACGCCGGACACGCCTTCGAGAACCCCAACAATAAGACTGGCTACCGCGCTGACGACGCTGCCCAAGCCTGGAAGCTGACCACTGATTTCCTGGCGCAGTACCTGAAGAAATAGATTGGCCCAAACTGCGATGTCGAGAAACTGCAAACGCGTGCTCTGGATGTTCCTGTGGCTGGCAATTGCGTCCGCCCTGTGGGCGCTCAACGTCGAGGTCACCTACGAGCATAACGTGCGTCACGGCATTCCCGCGGATTTCCCGTCCCATCAGCGACACTTCGCCTACAACTGGCGGGCGTAATGCCCGGTGTCAGGCCAGGCGTTCGCACCTGTGGGCCTCGATCGGGTGATCCAGCAACGGCTCCAGATGTTCGATAAACCTCACCGTGTGTGGCAGGCTCGCATGCAGATCGAACGCCGCCTCATCCTTCCAGCGCGAGTGAATATAAAAAAGCCGCCGATCGCGGATCGAGCGAAACACATGAATGCCAAGGCAGCCGTCTTCTTCTCTCGTGGGCGCCGCGACCTCATGCAACGCTTGTTCCACCGATACCTCGGTCTCCGGCAGCGCATGAAAACGTGTGAAGATAAAAATCTCCATGTAGTTGGCTCCTGTGCCGACCGCGCATCAGGCGCGTTCCAGAATCATGGCGATCCCCTGGCCGACGCCGATGCACATCGTGCACAGCGCATAGCGGCCCTTGGTTCGACGTAGCTGATACATCGCCGTCGCGAGTAAGCGTCCTCCGCTCGCGCCCAGAGGATGGCCCAGCGCAATCGCGCCCCCATTGGGATTGACCTTTGGCGAATCGTCGGGCACATCCAGTTGGCGCAAGACTGCCAGAGCCTGCGACGCGAAGGCTTCGTTCAACTCGATCACCTCCATGTCGCCAAGCGACAGCCCCACGCGTTGCAGTGCCTTGCGCGACGCCGGAACCGGCCCGATTCCCATAATGCGCGGCGCGACTCCCGCCACCGCTGAAGTCACGACTCGCGCCTTCGGCGTCAGTCCATATTTCTTCGCCGCGGTTTCGGAAGCCAATAGCAACCCGCATGCACCGTCGTTGATTCCCGAAGCGTTTCCCGCCGTGATCGTGCCATTCGGCTTGACGATCGGCTTCAGTGCGGCCAGCCCTTCCAGCGTCGTGTCTGGTCGCGGCTGTTCGTCCTTCTCCACCACCACCGCAGGGCCCTTGCGTTGCGAAATCGTTACCGGCCAAATCTCTTCTGCCATTGCGCCGCTCGCGATGGCGGCCGCAGCACGCTGCTGGCTGCGATACGCAAGTGCGTCCTGATCAGCCCGCGAAATGTGAAACATCTCCGCCACGTTCTCACCGGTCTCGGCCATCGGGTCCACGCCGTAGCGTTCTTTCATCACCGGATTGACGAAGCGCCATCCCAGAGTCGTGTCTTCCAGCTTGGCTGCGCGCGAAAACGCCGCATCGGCCTTGGCCATCACGAACGGCGCACGCGACATACTCTCCACCCCGCCCGCAATCACCAGTTCGGCCTCGCCGCACTTAATCGCCCGCGCTGCCGTCGCAACCGCCTCCATGCTTGACCCGCACAGCCGGTTCACGGTAGCTCCTGGAACTTCCTGCGGCATGCCCGCCAGCAGCAGGGCCATACGCGCAACGTTGCGATTGTCTTCGCCCGCCTGGTTGGCGCAGCCGAAGAGAACGTCGTCCACCTCCAGCCACCAAAGGCCGGGGTTGCGCTCCATCAGCGCCTTGATAGGGATCGCCGCCAGATCGTCAGTGCGAATGGAAGAAAGAGCTCCGCCATAGCGGCCGAAAGGTGTGCGCAGTGCATCGCAAATAAAGGCGTCAGCCATGAGATTCGTACCGAATGAATTGGTTCAACCGCGAACTGCTGGCGCTTAGCCCACTCGCCAAACCACTCATAATAGCTTGAATGACGGCGGAGGCGTCACCGGCGCTCGTGATCTTCCTCCTAGTAAGCGAGGTTTCGACAATGCAAGAATTGATACATCGTGGCGCAGATGTCACCCCATCGCGCATTGCTTTCCCTGGCGCTGGCCATTTCCTGCGTAGCCCAGAGCCCCAAGTCGATAACGTACCTTCGTTTAGGTCAACAACTGGTCGAGCAGCGGTCGCAACTTCCGGCGCCTTCCGAGGATTGGTCCGACGCACTTCGTAAGCTGTACGCAAAGGCCGGAATTCCTGCTTATCAGATCGTCGAGCAGACCGTGCCGGGCTCCTCGCAGAAGCTCGTGATTTGCACTATCGCGGGGCGCGGTGACAGAGTGATCGTGGTGAGCGGCAGCCTGGCGCGTCCCAAGGACGAAGATGCGGCGGCGGTTGCCTGGGCCTCGCTGGCAATGCTGCCACTGCTGGCCGAATCACTCAACGCAGTCAGCACCGACAGCACCATTCTCTTCATCGCCTTCCCGGGTGACAATCACCACCATACCGCCGCGGAGTACGTTCGGCATCTGAACGACGAACAGCGCAAGAAGATCAAAGCTGCAGTGGAAATCTCCAGCATCGGTCGTGGACGAACCACCTACGACGTCAGCCATCGTGATCGCTCTTTGGCTGACTGGCTCGCCACGGCGGCACTTGCCCTGGGCCTGCCGAGCCTGTGGCCTACGTACGAAGGAGACGCCGTTGACTTCACCGAGGCCAAGGCCTTCCACTCAGCGGGAGTACCGGCCATCACCGCCTCGTCACCACCGCAGCGTGTGCCTCGCTCTTTCAGCGCCGGTTACACGCCTCTGAACAAACTCGTCGCGAGCGAGTACTACAACACCTACCGGTTGCTGTGTGTATTCTTGCTCGATCTCGATCGCGTGGATCGCGGCGCCTCTCCTAAATCGACCATCACTCCGCTGACCACTGAACAAAAGACCGCGGCCCCCGTCTTCACCATGGACGAAGTAAACCGCATCATCGTCGCCCAGATTGACGACGAACGCTCCCGACATGGCTCCAGGATCCTGCGTTGGCAGGGAATTGCGGAGCTGCAAGATATGACGTGTGAAATGGCCCACAGCAACGAGTTGGCTACCGGTCCGTTTGAGAATTTCTTGAGAATGAAGCAACTCAGTGGCACCGTGGTCGTTTTCACGGGCACCTACCCAAGCCTTGCGCCGGAGCAATTACAGGGACTAAAAGTCGGTCGCTTCCAGAGGCTTTCGGTCGCGACGTGCGTCGTTCCATCGCCCGAGGCCAAGGCCCCGACCTACTGGATTGCCGCCCTGGCCTACGAGTAGCTACAACTCACCGTTGGTGTAGCCGCTCGCCGACCCGTGCGTAAGAAGTAAGAATCCTTCCCCTTACAACTGCCCGCCCCACCTCTTTGTTCTGCACTTGCTGTACAGCGAACTGCGCGAAATCCGCATGCGCATACCCGCTGCGCGAATTCTTGCGGAACAACCAGAAATCTCTTGCCTAATACTTTGGTGAGGCACAAAATTACCCGGCGGTGGGATAAATAGGTGATCTCCCTAGAGACCTTCGGGCCATGAGCTATGTGGCACCGTCGTCTGCCAGGTCAATTGATTCAGCCGAGGTGCCGGAATAGGTGCGGCGATCACCTGCTTTATTTCCGCTATCGAACTTGCAAAGGAGAGCCACGATGACAGATAAGGGACTTTCTCGACGTGAGGTAATGCAATTAGGTTTGGGGGCCGCCGCTACCGCGGGCCTGGTTTCCACCGGCGGCATCGCGCTAGCCAACGCCTCGGAAGTCGGTGCCCCCAGTTCCGACTCTGCTGCTAAAGGCCCGTCGTCGGCACAAACTTCCATCAACAACGCCTACCTGTTTCTCGACCAGATGATGGATGCCTATGCTCAAGGCCCTACCATCCGCTTGTGCCAGAGCTACTGTGATCAGATCGCGGGCGGCACTTTCTACAGCACGGCGTTTGTTTACGACAACGCACTGTTGGCCTTGGCTTATTTGGAGCGCGCAAAACAGGGAGACCTTGATCGCGCCCGCATCGTTGGCGACGCTCTCTTGTACGCCCAGAAGAACGATCCTGCGGCCGACGGGCGATTCCGCCAGGCCTACTTCGCCGGAGTTCCCGACAGCAACGGCGTGTACGTCACTACTGGCCTGTCTTTCTTTCAGGGCAGCGCCGTAGGCGACGTCGCTTGGCCCGCCATCGCGCTCGCCCAGCTCTACCGGCGAACCAGCATGAAGAAGTACCTCGACGGCGCTCTATGGGCTGCCAACTTCATCGAGACCACCACGCGTGACAACGTCAACGTGCCGCCCGGCGGCTACTATTACGGAAACGGCCAGACCAACAAGTCCACCGAACACAACATTGACGTGTACGCCCTCTACACCATGCTGGCCAAGTTGAGTGGAAACCCGTTCTGGCTGGATGGCGCCCAGCATGCCCTGCAGTTCGTCCAGGCCATGTACGACGCACCTTCTGGCCACTTCTGGACGGGCACATCCGATGCCACGCACATCTTCTACAACAATAGTCCTGAAGATTGCCAGACCTGGTCGTACCTCGCCATGCAGGACCCGAACTACGCCGTGACCATCGACTGGGTGAAGACCAATCTCGCCACCACCGATACCACCTTCGCCTACAACAACGGCTGGGGTACGTACGGCAGCTTGCGTCTGCGAGTTTCCGGCATGACCTATGCCAGCCTCAGTAAGCTGGGTACAGTACTGGGCGACGGAAGCGTCGATGCCGACGCCGTCTGGCTGGAAGGCACCGGCCACTTGATCGCGGCGTTGCTGCTTCGCCGCCTGCCCGAATGCCAGGACATCCCCAGCTTCCCCGGCGACGTAAATCTCGCGAGCTTGCTCATCCAGAGCTGCCAGGTGGCGCAGAACAGCCTCGGCGGCGGGCAGACCGTCAACAGTCAACCGCTGCCCGTCGGACAGGGACTGACCGCCTCCACTAGTATTCTCAACACTGGCTTCGGCTTCAACTATTTCCCCTATCAGCACATCGGAGCCACCGCTTGGTACGCGATGGGCGCCCAGGGCAGAAACCCCATGCAACTCCTCAAGTAATTGCTGATCAGTAAGTGCGGATCGTCCGATCTTACCTGCGCGGGGGCCCTTCGGGCCCTTGCGTAATTGCGTTGAAGGCGCGCAGTTTTCGGTGCGCCGGACGGGTCCTTCTATTTGTTGTTTATTCCGTGTGAGCTTCAGCCATCGAGGGGTTTGCTTTTTCGCCTGCGCATAGAGACTGCCGACAAACAGCCGGCTTTGGCCGCTGAGGCTATGCCGCCGAGATTCCAATTAACTGTTTGGGGATCTCGACTCGCCCCTCACTCCACAGCTCCCTCTTCCAAGAACTCCGCCCTCCACTCAGCCGATACTGACCTATAGAAGACACTGCTCCTCATATCCTTGATCGGCGATGTACTGCTCCAGATAGCGTCTCCGCGCCATTGTGCCCATCTCGTTCATGCTCATTGGATCGAGCAGCCCCGTCCGTCCTTCCTGTATCAACTCCGGAAATCGCCCCAGCCTCCTGCCAACGGTAGCGACCCTGGCCACCTATAGGCCACTTAAAAGCCAGACAGGATAGCTCTTAAGCGCTACTCAGCGTGATTAGAGCGTTGACGCCCCAAAACTCGCCAGATCGGGCAACCTCTTAGTCGTCTGCGATCGCGGGTTGATTCCCATTTCGACATCGGAATCCGAGCCTGTCCAATTTATAGAATTCGCAAGGGGAAAGCACCCAAACTTGGACAACGTTTTTCGATTCGGGCGGCTTCCCGACCCCCAAGGCCTCCTGGTTTGTGATAAAACTCTGCTGATATGAAGCGAACTCTGGTAGGTTCACTCTTCCTCGTTGCCATCCTTGGCACAGTCAGCCTCAATGGATTTGCACAGTCGAACAAATCCGCGAAGCCAATCAAGAAACAGGTCGTCACGTTGAAGGACGCGAAGGGAACCGACGTCGGTACGGCCACTATCAAGCCGTCAGGGAAGGGGGTGGAAGTCAAGCTCGACGTGAAGAACTTGCCTGCGGGCGAGCACGCGTTGCACTTTCATCAGAACGCGAAGTGCGACCCTCCCGACTTCAAGTCTGCCGGCCCGCACTTCAACCCTGACCAGAAGCAACACGGTCTTCTGAATCCAAGCGGCCACCACAATGGCGACATGGCCAACTTCACGGTGAAACCCAACGGCACTGCGAAAACCACAATCAAGGATGCGGACGTAGTGCTGGGAACGGGTAGTGAAGCCAACTCGCTCTTTGCCAACGGAGGCACGGCGCTGATGATCCATGCCAAGGCCGACGACATGAAGACCGATCCCGCGGGCAATGCCGGCGATCGCATTGCGTGCGGCGTAATCACCCAGTAAGTGGAAGCATAGAAATACCGAGCTGATTCCATAGGCTACGGAAGAGGCAGAGAGAGACGCGGACTAAAGTCCGCTCGGCGGGTCAAAAATAACCGACCTACCGGCATGACTGAAGTCATGCCCTGACGCGGGACCCGCGCGGTTGCGAATCCGCGCAGCGTAAGGGTTTCCCGCCTCCGATTTGCATCTCCCGCTGCGTCACGCTACAACACTAAAATCTGTCATTTCTTCGCGGGAGCAACATGCGCGTCCTGGTCACTGGCGGAGCGGGCTACATCGGCAGCGTGGTCGCAGACCACCTGTTGTGCGGCGGACACGCAGTGACGGTGCTCGACAACCTCATCATGGGATGGCGCGAGGCGGTGCCTCCGCAAGCTGAATTCGTCCAGGCCGACACCGGCGACGAAACGGCGCTCGACGCTCTCTTCACCGCTCGCGGATTCGACGCCGTCATGCACTTCGCCGCGCTCATCGAGGCGGGCGAGTCGGTCAAAGTTCCTGAACAGTATTTCGATAACAACTCGTTGCGCACGCTCACGCTGTTGCGCGTGATGCTCAAGCACAAGGTTTCGCGGTTCGTTTTCTCGTCCACAGCGGCCGTGTATGGCGAGCCGCAGACCGTGCCCATTCCCGAGGGCCACCCGCTCGCGCCCACCAACGCCTATGGCGAGTCGAAGCTCATCGTCGAGCAGATGCTGGCATGGTTTCATCGCGCGCACGGTTTTCGCTATGCCAGCCTGCGCTACTTCAACGCGGCAGGCGCGACAGCTGCGCGAGGCGAGGCGCACCGCAGTGAGAGCCACCTGATTCCGCTGGTCTTGCAAGTGCCGCTAAGGCAGCGCGAAGCCATCTCAATTTTCGGCACTGATTACCCCACAAAAGACGGCACGTGCGTGCGCGACTACATCCACGTGGATGATCTGGCCACCGCTCATCTTCTTGCACTGCAGGGCCTAGAAAATCATGAACAGTTGATCTGCAACCTGGGCAGTGGCGAGGGATTCAGCGTGCGGCAGATCATCGACCTCGCCCGAAAAGTTTCTGGAGATGCGATTCCCGTCATTGAGCGTCCCCGGCGCTCAGGGGACCCCGCCGTGCTCATCGCCAGTTCCGACAAAGCGCGCACCCTACTGGGCTGGACCCCGCGATATTCGGACGTGGAGGGCATCATCGCAAGCGCCTGGGAGTGGCATAAATCGCACCCCAACGGCTACCGCGCCGGTTGATTTCAGTACAGAGACACTGAGGTACTGGGAAAGTCCGCAGGCTGTTTGGCGCCCGCGCGCTTGGAACAGTTGGGCTGTGCAATTACACTCTTCATCATGAAGTCAGCACTCCTCATTCTTTTCTTGTGCCTGCCGGCAATCGCTTTGGCTCAATCCAGCACTGGCGTGGAGTTGCGGAACTCCGGAACGGACTACGTGCGCATCTGCGGGGCGACCGCGCAGGGCCAGGCCAGTTCCTACGCGGCAGTGTGCAGAACGTCTGGATGACCGGCGTCGTTGACGGGCTGCAGGCCTACAACGCCAACAGCAAGACCCCGTTCTTTGACGCTCCCGACGTCACCGTGGGCGAGGTGGCAAAGCTGGTGGTCAAGTACGTCAACGCCCATCCCACAAGTGCGAAGCTGCCGACTCCAGGACAGGTATTGGAAGATACTACGGTTGTGTTTCAGAAAGGAAGGATTGACCAGCCAGCGGACATCATTCCAGGAACCGTGCCCGCTGCTCTGGCGCAGGAAGCAGGCACCTTGGAGCCGAGGCAGAAAGCCGCCGCCGGTTGCGCGCAATGAAGCGATATCCCCAATTGCGGATCGAGGCCGGGATTAGCGCGGCGATTGCGGCGAGGGCCGACCAGAATCCTCCCAAATACCGTGCCGCATGCAACACTGCGCTGGACTCGGTTGCGACCTTGTCTCGGTCAACCCACAACATCGATTCGAGTGCTTCGAGATGAAACTGGCGGCGTAACTCTTTGCCGATCGGCGAGTCGCGAGGAACGAATAATAGATCATGCCGGCGCTCATGGCGCAGGATGAATTGCACGGAGCGGCTGCAGAATCCGCACGAGCCGTCGTAGACCAGCATGGGAGCCGTTACGGCAACGGGGGTTTCGGCGGTATGTCGCATTTCGGGCATCGCAGACATATAGATGCACCACGGAGGCCCGGAGGACACATAGGAAATCAGTTCTTAAATCCTAAATTCTCCGTGATCTCCGTGCCTCCTGTGAATACGTTCTTAGCCCTTGTATCCAGCGCTGCGCAGCGCTGTGCCGAACATCGTCAGGAAGTCGTGCACGTGGTCGCTGGTGGCCAGTGGGCCCATCAGTCCGATGCGGAAGACCTTTCCTGCAAGCGGGCCAAAGCCCCCAGCGATCTCGATGCCATGTTCTTTGAGCAGTGTGGCACGCACTTTGGCGTCATCCACACCTTCGGGCACCCGCGGCGTATTCAAGTTCCAGATGCGGTACTCGGCGGGTACGAGCATCTCCAATCCCATCTGGCCGACACCCTTGACGAACTCAAGATGCGCCTGGCGATGGCGCTCGCACCGGTGCTCGAGGCCTTCCTCCTCGATGAGCGTGAGGCCCTCATGCAGTGCATAGAACAGCGTTGCCGAGGCGGTGTGATGATAGCGATGCGAGACGAACAGATAGTCAGAGATGAGCTTGATGTCAAAGTACCAAGAGCGACTGGTCGTCTTGCGGGCTTGCAACCACTCGGCCGCGCGCGGCGAGACCGTAATGGGCGAGAGTCCCGGAGGACAGCTCAGTCCTTTCTGCGTGCAACTGTAGGCGATGTCGATGCCGGTCTTGTCCACGTTAACGGGCATAGCGCCGAGCGAGGTTACGCAATCGGCGATGACCAGGGCCCCGACTTCGTGCGCGGCCTGACAAATGGCGTCGCCGCGCTGGAAGACCCCCGTAGAGGTTTCGGCGGTCACATACATCACGACCTTGGGCTTCTCGCGGTGGATGAACTCGGCAGCTTCAGAGTCGCCAAAGGCTCCGCCCCAGGGCTTCTCGAAGCGAATGACGTCGGCGCCATTGCGCTTGGCCATGTCGGTCATGCGGTCGCAGAAGAAGCCGTTAGCCAAGACGGCGACCTTCATACCGGGTTCGCAGAAGTTGCTGATGGCGGCTTCCATGCCGCCGCTGCCGGTGGCGGAGATGACGAACGTCCATTCGTTCTCTGTGCCGAAGACGTGGCGCAGCATGCGCTGGTTGTCCTGGCTGACCTCGAAGAAGTAGGGATCGAGGTGGCCGACGATGGGCTGCGCCATGGCCTGGTACACGCGGGGATGCACCTGTGTGGGCCCGGGCCCGAACAATAGCCTTTTTGGGGGATGGATGGAGATTTCTTCACTCAATACGGTAGCGTTTTGCTGGATTACCGGCATGGGGGACTCCCTTATAATGTCAGTACCAGTATAGCCACAGTGTTCGGGCTCCAGCCCGTTTTGTAGTGCGGAGGATCGGGTTCGCGCTGTGACCAACGATTGCCTCTGGCGATGCCGGAGTTTCCGCCTGGGGTAGCGGCCCTATACGAAGGTGCGCCCTTCGGGAGATAGCAATGATGTTTTGGCGACTCATGCTGCTAGTCGGAGCGGCAGGGTTGGTGACGAGTACCGCGTACCTGCTGCTGGTGGTGATCGCCAGTGCCCGCTTCCGCCGCAACCAGAGGCGCGAGACGAGCGACGGCTGCGCGTTTCCGCCGGTCACGTTGTTAAAGCCCGTCTGCGGCATGGAGCCTGACCTTGAGTCTCGCCTCGAGAGCTTCTTCCGGCAGCAGTATCCAAGTTTCGAGATCATCTTCGGCGCGCGCCGCGGCGATGACCCTGCGCTGGAGGTGGTTCGACGCATCAGCCGCCGGTATCCATCGGTGCCAGTCAAGATTGTGACCACCGGCGAGCCGCGGCGTCCCAACGCCAAAGTGTGCTCGCTGGTCCAAATGTACACACGCGCCGCGCATGACTACCTCATCATCAGCGACAGCGATGTGAAGGTCACACCCAACTACATTGCTGAGGTGGTGCGCCCGCTGCTAGATCCGGGAAACGGGTTGGTGACGTGCCTGTATCGAGGTGTGCCCACCGGTGGTTTCTGGTCGCAACTAGAAGCGCTGGGAATGAGCGTGGAGATGACGTCGGGCGCAATCGTGGCGAACCTGATCGAGGGCATGAGATTTGCTCTGGGTCCGACTATGGCGGTACGGCGCGATGCGCTCGACGCCGTGGGCGGGTTCGAGTCACTGGCCGACTACTGCGCTGACGATTACGTGCTGGGCCGCGAGGTTGCCGAGAGCGGCCGGCAGGTGGTGATGTCGCACCACGTGATCGATCACGTGGTGATTAACCGTAAGTATGACTGCTCGATGCGGCACCAGATTCGCTGGATGAAGAGCACGCGCTTCTCGCGCCGGGCGGGACATGCTGGAACGATGCTGACTTTCGCTATGCCGTTCGGCTTACTGTCGCTGATAGCCGCCGGTGCGCTCGATCACTGGGTGCTGGGCGTGGGATTGTTTGCGGCGGCGTACCTCAACCGCGTTGCGATGGCGGTGGTTGCCGGATGGGGCGTGGTGCGCGATCCCCAAGCGTTGCGGCTGGCGTGGCTCTATCCGTTGCGCGCCTTTATGGGCTTCCTCTTCTGGTGCGCCAGCTACACCGGTCGCGAGATCGAATGGCGTGGCGACTGGTACCGCCTCGAGGCAGGTGGACGTATGGTGCTCGTACGGCCCAGCGCGGCGACCATCGCTCGCACCCTGGCCGAAACCGAAGCGGCCACGCCCACGGCCGTCGCTAACCGGTAATCCTGAAACACTAGGTGATCGGCTTGGCATTTTCGCGCCGGATCTGGTCCCGTCACTTCTGATGCAGACGCTTAACGTATTCCTCATCGAGAGACTTGCAAATGTTTTCCACCGCCTGGAGATGAGACAACGAAAGCTGAATACGATGGGTCAAGTCGTCGAGTTGCTGATCGCTGAGTTTTGAGAGGTCGCCATTGACGGCAGTCATGGAGAGCCAGTAGTCCATCAACTGTTGCGACAGCCGGTTGGCATTGTCCTGGACTTCGTAGTCCGAAGCAAAATCCTTAACCTCGGCATACGACATCAAACCCAACGCACCAGTGGTCCCGGCGGTCTTCCAACTGCTGTCGTCCAAGATGAGCATGTTGAGGTTGAGGTCTACGTCAGGGACTTGGACTTGTCGATCGATCCGGACGTTCGCCAAGGTTTCGAGCAAGGTCTTCAGTTGCTGTCCATTACTCGCCAGCTTGGGCAGGTTGTCCTGCAACGTCTTATGATTTTCCTGAATTTCCCCAAGGATATTTTCCTTGGCCTCGCGCACAAGGTGACGATTATGGACATGCTCGGCCAGTCCCTCGGCACCCAGAGCCAGGAGCACTCCAATGGCGATCATGCTCAAATGCAGGAGGAAGTCTTTCAAGGAGTGAATCGGTCCTTCCGGTGGATGGATTTCCATACAATCTCCAGGTGCATGGGTCGCGGGCAGGACGTATTCTAAACGCGGTGCCGATTTAGGCAAATCCACCCGGCCTCAAGAAGGCCATTGCTCCGGGGTATACCTGCGCGGTGTAAGGTATTGCGAGAAAAGGGTTGCCAAACTCATTGCTGAAGAAGATGGCTGTTGCCGGTCTGCTGCTTGCGGCGAACTCGTTGGTCGCGACTTCAATGGTCGTGGAGAATCCCACGTCCCAACAAATTGACGCGATCTTTCGTCCGCTGGTGACGCCCGGTTCGCCCGGCCTTGCGATGGTTGTGCTGAAGAATGGCGAGGTGGTGTTCCAGCATGGCTATGGGCTGGCCAACCTCGAGACCCGCGCGGCTATCGCGACCGACACCGACTTCCGGTTGGCATCGTTCACCAAGCAGTTTACTGCCACTTGCATCATGCTGCTGGTGCACGATGGCAAGCTGAGCTACGACGACACGCTGACGAAGATATTTCCGGACTTTCCCACTTACGGCAGCGCGATCACAGTGCGCATGCTCCTGACTCACACATCGGGGCTGAAGGACTACGAAGATTTGTATGCAGCACAATTTCCCGGCGTCGATGACCGCAAAATTCCCCAAATTAAAGACGCACAGATCCTGACATTAGTTGAGAAGGAGACGAGTGCAGATTTTCCGCCGGGTACCCAGTGGCGTTACAGCAACACTGGCTATGCCATACAGGCGATGATCGTTGAAAAGGTTGCCGGCAGGCCGTTTGGCGAGTTTCTGCGCGAGCGCGTCTTCACCCCGCTGGACATGAAGAACACGTTGGCCTACGAGAAAGGCGAGAACGAAGTGCTACATCGGGCGCTGGGATACACCAACAGAGATGGCGCATGGGTTGAGGCCGACCAGAGCTCGACGTCAGCGGTGCTGGGTGATGGCGGGATCTACTCCAATGTCGTGGACCTCGCTAAGTGGGACCGCGCACTGCGCGAGCACACGCTATTGACCGCAGCGGAAATGCAGGCGGCGTTAACGCCTGTGAAAGTTCCTGGTGGCGCGAAGACCGATGATGGCGACCCAACTGAGTACGGTTTCGGCTGGTTTCTCGATCCCTACAAAGGCCGCAGGCGCACCTGGCATTCGGGCACGACGACGGGCTTCCGCACATTCATCGAGCGCTTCGCGGATGAAGGTTTGACCATAATCATCCTTTGTAATCGTGACGACCTAAGGCCGGCAAAGCTGGCCGATCAGATCGCGGATCTGTATACCGGGCACTAGCGCATCGTTCACGATGTTCGTGGAACGCAAACCTCGCCAAACATGAATACTTAGCGTGTGCCTACGATCAATTCCGGATACGTGAGCCGTGGCTGTGCTTGCGATCATCCAACAGGTATCTACCGATGGGTGTTGGCCCACTTTTCTGCTGTAATGTCTAAAAGGACCATCCCAGTGAGAATCCTCTAACAATGAAGCTGATTTCATCCCGTTTTTTTCCCCTTGCAGTCGTGCTCACTGCGCTTGCGCTGGTTCCTGGCGCCACCGTCGCCCAGACGGAAAAGCCAGCAACTGGCGCAGGATTACGTTCCGATCCCTTACATGTTTTCAGCCAGTCGATTCAGGCCCTGAGCGCCAGCGTGACCAAGTCCGTGGTACAAGTTGTTGCCACCGGATATGGCTTCAGTTCTGGAAAAGATGCGAACAACACGGCGTTGTTCGAACCGCAGGAGGCCATCGGCTCGGGTGTGATTCTGTCTGCCGACGGATACATCGTGACCAACGCACACGTGGTGCAGGGTGCCCGCAAGATTCGCGTGCGGCTTCCGGGACTAGAGCAACCCGGACCCGACGGCTCGAAGCCGCATGGCCCGGTGACCGCCAAGATCGTTGGACTCGACCGGCAATCGGATCTGGCAGTCCTGAAGATCGATGCCACTGATCTGCCTGCGCTGGAACTGGCCAATTCCGACGAGCTCAAACAGGGACAAGTGGTGTTCGCCTTTGGCAGTCCGCAAGGGCTGGAAAACTCCGTCACCATGGGAGTGGTGAGCGCTACGGCACGCCAAGTGAGCGAAGACAATCCCACGACCTATGTCCAGACCGACGCACCGATCAATCCCGGCAACAGCGGAGGCCCGCTGGTCGATGTGGACGGCCACGTCGTGGGCATCGACACCTTCATCCTTTCGGAGTCAGGCGGCAGCGAGGGGCTGGGCTTTGCGATTCCCAGCAATGTGGTGCGCAACATTTATGATCAGATTAAGACCGAAGGGCACGTGCATCGTGGACAGATTGGCGTGTATCTTCGCACCATCACTCCCGATCTTTCCGAAGGACTAAAGCTGCCGCGCGACCACGGAGTTCTGCTGGAAGACGTTACTCCCGATTCGTCCGCTGAAAAAGCGGGCCTGAAGGTGGGCGAGGTCATTGTCACCATCGGCGGCAAGCCCGTGGGCGATGTGAAAGAGTTCGCCACCCAATTGTTCACCTATAAAATTGGGCAGACAGCTCCCGTTGGAGTGCTGCGCGACGGCAAGGAAACGACCGTAAATGTGGCGGTGTCGGAGCGGCCCGACGATCCGCAGCGCTTCGCCGACATGGTGACCGGACCCGCTAATGTGGTGAACCGCTTGGGCATTGTCGGCATCACCATCAACGATGACTTGAAGAAAGCGTTGCCCGATTTGCGGATTCCTTCCGGAGTGATTGTGGCTGCGCGCACGCCAGCCAGTACGCTGCTGGGCGACGGGCCCGAGCCCGGAGATGTTATCCACGCAGTGAACACCACTACCGTAACGGATCTTGCCGGGCTGAAACAGGCGCTGCGATCAGTCCAAGTGGGCGACGCCGTAGTGCTGCAAATCGAGCGCGAGGGCGGTCTGTCGTACCTGGTGATGGAGACGGAGTAGTTATACCTCAGCTATGCCGCAGGTGCCGGGCGCATCATCCTGTGTGTCCTGCGGGCCTTTCGGTCCGCCTTCGCGCATCTTGGCGCTGATCTCTTCAATCGTCACTTCTACCACTGCTGTCGAAGCCAGATGCGACGACGGGGCGGCGGTGTAGTCGCGTCCAGCGGTGCGTCCTGGAAAGTAACGCGACGTCATGGCCTCGAACATCGCGCGCTTGGCGTCTTCATCTTCAAAGATGCGGCCGCGGCCAAAACACATCACGCAACGATAATTCGCGGAGTGATACTTGGCGTCGCGCGAATACACCAGGCCGTCTAGTTGGGTGACCGTGACGCAGACCGGAATGCCCGAAGCCAAAAGCTGGAGCGTGCGGCTGGCGAGTCCGCTGTGAAGGTAGATGCGGTCGGGGCGCTCGGGTGAATAGTGATACAGCATTGGGATGACGTAAGGGCGGCCATTCTGCTCGAAGCCGACGTGGGCGACCTGGCCTTGCGCGAGGAACTCCTGCGCGCGCTGCGGCACGGAGCGTTCGGGATGCTGCCGTACCGTGGTCGTCCAGTTGCTGTTTGCCTGACCCATGCGATTCTCCAATGTAACTAGCATGGCTGAAATTGGCGCGGATGGGAAGGGGAGGGAATCAACTGGTGGCGAGTTCGCGTTGCACCGGTTGCGGCGAGAGCGCCAGGCGCTGCTCGGCGACGCGCAGGAACCACCGGTCCATCACGACATTGCGACAGAAGGCGTGGCTGCGGAGCAGTTGCCGCCCAAGTATTTCCTTCATGGCGTGCGGAAGCATCTGCGAGAGTGTATCGATCCGGCTATGCTCACGCCGCAAGCGAGAGTTCAACAGTTCGCGATAGAGCAAAAGCCTGGTCGCGCTGTAGTTGCCTTCGGCTGCCAGGATCGCGTGCGCGGCAATCAACCCCGACTCGATGGCAGGGCGGATGCCTTCACCACTCTCGGGATAGGCGAGGCCGGCGGCGTCACCGATAAGCAGAACGCCGTCGTCAAGGATCTTGCGCTGCGAACGGCCAAACAATCCGTAGGCGTGACCCGCGATCCCAGTGTCAGGCGTTTCGACGGAGCGGGTTCTTCCCAGGTGGCCAACGAAATTCTTCATGTGACGCGAGATCTCGCGGGAGTCAGTACGGCCGAGTCCCACATTGAGGTAGTTGTCCTTACGAAACACCCAACCGTACCCGCGCATGTCGCGGCAAAAGAACAGCTCAGGAATTTCGCCGGCAACCTTGGATTGGGCGGCGTGCCACGCATCCATCTCAAACTCGATTTCTTGCGCCAGCACCGGGGCGGGTGATCCTTTGTTGCCGAGATAGCGGCCGACGGAACAAAAGTGCCCGCCTGCGCCGATCAATACTCGGGCACGAGTGTCGCTGTTGATGAGCCATCCGCTGTCGAGGCGCTCAATCGAGGTCAGCGGCACACCTTCGCGAATGCGTGCCCCACTGCGACGCAGGAGGTATTCGTCGAACTCACAGCGGCGAATGCCGTAGCTGACGACGTGATCGCCACCAACCTCGACCTGCGGTCCGCCAATAGCGCTCAGTCGGAAGCCGGTAATGGGCTGCAAGGTGCGGCCCGGCAAGTAATCCCGGGGAGTGAATCCCAGTTCGTCCAGCACCAGCGGCGTGATCCATCCGCCGCACAGTTTACGTCGCGGGAAGGTGGCGCGATCGACGACCAGCACATCGAGGCCGGAGTCGCGTAACGCCCAGGCGCACGACGATCCGGCAGGCCCACCGCCGACAATCGCTACATCGCACGCGTCCATAGCTCGGTGTCTTGTTCGTCACTGAATGGGGCATACAAATGTTCGCGCGTCCAGGGAATCGACTGGCAGCGATTTCCAGCGAACAACACCTGGAACAATTGCATCTTGCCCGCACGGAAGGTGGCGACCGATCCGGCGAGATAGAGGCGCCACATGCGCGCGAACTCAATGCCGCGCTCCCGCACCACGGTGTCGAATGCCGCCTCGAAGCGCGCCAGCCAGTGCTCCAGCGTCTTGGCGTAGTGCATGCGCAGGTTTTCCACGTCGAGCACACTGTAATTGTTGGGCTCGAGCACTTCCATCGATTCGGCCAGTGTCGGTGTGTAACCTCCCGGGAAAATGCGTTTCTTGATCCAGGCATTAAGCGGCTGCGGGCGGGTGCGGCCGATGAAATGCAGAAACCCGCGGCCAGTGTCGCCGATCGTGCGATGAATCACGCGTGCCATCTCCGGGTAGTTTTCGCGCCCGACATGTTCCAGCATGCCAACCGAGCAGAACACGTCGAACTGGCCGGTGACGTTGCGGTAGTCGTCGTCAATGAACTCCACCTGTGAGGTGACTCCGGCACGCTGGGCGCACTCGCGTGCCCAGACGATCTGCTCGTGCGAGATGTTGTAAGCCTTGACGTGCACGCCGCAGTTTTGGGCCATGTAGATGGCGAGAGCGCCCCAGCCACAGCCGACTTCCACGACAGTTTCACCCGGCTGCAAGCGAAGCTTGCGGCACACCAAGTCGAGTTTTGCCTCCTGTGCCTCATCGAGCGACGTGTTCTCGTTTGGAAAATAGGCGCAGGTGTACAACATTCGCCGATCCAGCCAACGCTGGTAGAAATCGTTGGAGAGATCGTAGTGGCGGTGAATATTGCGCTTCGATCCACGGTGGGTGTTGGCCTGGGTCCAATCCATGAACTTCGAGCGCAGACGCGTGTAGCGAGTCCGGATACCGGGAGATTGGTACACACATTCGAGGCTCCGCACCAGGTCGCCCTCGACCTCGATCCGGCCGTCGGAATAACCCTCGCCAAAGCCCAGTTCAGGACTTACGGCGAGTGAAAGCAGGGTTGAGCGGTCGGAGATGCGCACCGTCCCGACCAGAGGCGAGTCGGTATCAGGCAGGTCCTCGGTGTCGCGCAGAACCAGCGCTATGGGGACCGGTCCAAGCCGAGAGCGCAAAGCAGCAAGTAGCTTGCTATCCAAAGGGGAAGTAGCAGTTCCGGGGGGCACAGCTTCCTCCAGTTTTCGACATAATAGCCGCAAGGTCGGCGGCAATGCCAGTCCAAAAAGACGATAAAGCGGCGAAGCAGGATGCAATATTCTGCCGGTTCAAGCTATACACCTTTCTGGGACGCGGTTCCGGCAAATCGGCAGTGCAGGCGCCGATCTTTCCGCATGTGGGAAGTCCAACCCGAGCCGTCCTTACGATAGCTCGAGAATTCTACGGTTAAGCCCCCGTCGCTGTCGTGATGGTCTCCAGCCCGTGCGCATTGGGGCCGGTTTCGCGTTGTCGCAGTAGCAGGGCGAAGAACAGCGCCAGGAAGCCGAGGATCGAGAAGATCCACATGCCGAGCGCGTAGCCGTGGAAGTTCTCCGGCCCGGCGTGGCTGTAGTCGTTGGCCTGTCCGATGGCGAGGTTGAAGATGAAGAAGCCGATCTGCTGCAGCAGGCTCATCAGGGCGTAGGCGGTGCCCAGCCTGTGCTCGTTGACGATGTAGGCGACCGACGGCCACATCACGGCCGGGATCAACGAGAAAGCGATGCCCATCAGCGTTACCGGCACCATCAACGAAACGTTGCTGTACGCGATCATCAGATACACCGGCATCATGAGGAACGAGCCGACTACCATGAGCGTCGCGCGCTTGCCGATCTTGTCCGCCAGCAGGCCGAAGAGCGGCGTGGCGATCATGGCGGAGAAGGGCAGGATGCTGTTGAAGAATCCAGCGCGCCCTTCCGCAGCCGCAAACGCTGCTGTCGAACTGGCGGCCGCGCCCATCTGCGAAAGGATTTTGCTGGTGAACAGGTCAATGGCGAAGGTGCGGAAAGGGAAGATGCCCGAGTAGAAGGTGAAGCACAGCGCCACCACGTACCAGTAAGAAGGATTGAACTTGAGTCCCTCGGTGAAGCTCAGCTTGTCGGGTTCGCCGGACTTGCCCAAGTGGTAGCGCGTGTCGGCATAGCTTTCGAGCACCCAATACACGATCGCGCCGATCACGGCCGTGGACCCGACGACCGCTGCCAATACCAGGGGACGATGCCAGTTCGGCAGGGCGTTCACCCCGTTAGGAAAAAAGGCGAACTTGGCCCACGTGGGCGAATTGTCGGCAGCGATGGAAGCCATTCGCGCTATGGTGAGGTTGATGCCGAAGGCGAAGCTGAGTTCCTTACCCTTGAACCAGCGGGCCAGTGCGGTGGTGACAGCGACGATCTGCGACTCTGCACCCAGTCCTAACAAGGTACGGCCCGCGACCATGGTGTAGAAGCTTCCTCGAAACGCGGTCAGAATCGCGCCAAGCAGAATCAGGATGGAGAACAGCAGCAGAGATTTCTTGATCCCAAAGCGATCAATGAGGATGCCACCGATCAGAAGCGTAAGCAGGGCGGCGACGCTGTAGCTGGCGTTGAGCCACCCGAACATCGAGGCCGAGAAGCCAAGCTGCTCTAGGAAGATGCGCTCCAGCGGATTGATGCTGTCGTAAACGTAGTAATTGCCGAACATGGCCAGGCTGACAAAGATCAGCACCAGCCAACGGTAGAGTTGGCTGGGTCGGGGAAGGTCCTCCATCAGCGCTGCGCTACCAGACATTTACGGGCCTCGTGGACGAAATAGTTCGCCCGATCATTCTTGTTTTGATTACTCGCGACACGACGCACCCATGCCAGCAAAGGCAGCCGTGCGGTGCACACCGGCAGCGAAGACAAACGATAACAGACACGGTGGGAGGGTGGCGAGTGGCGGTGGGTCGCCATATTTATCATCGCGAACCCGTTGCATTTTCCGCACAATAGTTCATCATTACTGCGAACGGAGGAATGAACGATGATGTCGTCACGGCTGGATCGCGTCACAAACACTGCTGGGGACAGCCGCGAAGGCGCGTTGGTTCGCACCGGGCTGGTACTCGCCAACTGGAGCGAGCGCTGGTTTCCCGATCCCCTGGTGTTTGCCTTCATCGGCATCGTCGTCGTGTTCCTGACTGGGCTGCTGTTGCACGAGAGCCCCTCGAAGCTTGCCATCGCCGGCGGCAGGAGTTTCTGGTCGCTGGTTCCGTTCACCATGCAGATGGTGATGATCATCATCGGTGGATATGTCGTGGCCTCTACTCCGCTGGTTTACCGCGCCATTCGCTGGCTGGCCGGGGTTCCCAAGACGCCCCGCGGGGCCATCGCACTGGTGGCGCTGTTGTCCATGCTGACCTCGCTGATCTCCTGGGGACTCAGCCTGATCTTCAGCGGCTTATACGTCCGGGAGCTCTCGCAACGCGTGAAGGGCCTTGACTACCGCGCCGCCGGAGCCGCAGCGTACCTCGGTTTGGGCGCAGTTTGGGCCATGGGGCTGTCCTCGTCGGCAGCCATGCTGATGGCAACGAAGTCCGCTATTCCGCCTTCGCTGTTCGCCGTCAGTGGCTTGATCCCGCTCACCAGCACGCTGTTTCTGTGGCAAAGCATCGCGATGACGACGGTGCTGATCGTGGTGTCGGTGCTGATCGCGTATCTTTCGGCGCCGTCCGCGGAGAAGGCCCGCACCGCCGCCGAATATGGTATCGAATTCCAACCGACGGCCGGAGCTATGGAAGTGCGAACCAAGCCCGGAGAGTGGCTGGAATATAGCCCGGTGCTCAACATACTGGTCGCGGCACTCCTGGGCTGGTATCTGATCGACGTCTTTCGTACTTCGCCACAGGGAGCGCTGGCCGCGCTCGACCTGAATACCTACAACCTCATGTTCCTCACGGTTGGCATTCTGCTGCACTGGCGGCCGAAGCGCTTCATGAAAGCGGTGAGCGAGTGTGTCCCTGCAACCGGAGGCGTGCTGATTCAGTTTCCGTTCTACGCCGTGATCTTCGGCATGATCGTCGGCACCGGCATTTCTGATTGGCTGGCGCGGCTGTTCGCGGCGGTCACAACGCACGCCACTTTTCCGCTGCTGGTCGCCATCTATTCCGCCGTGCTGGGGGTCTTCGTCCCGTCGGGCGGCAGCAAATGGGTGATCGAAGCTCCCTATGTGCTGCAGGCTGCGAATCTCCACCAAGTCCACCTGGGATGGGTGGTCCAGATCTACAACGCCGCCGAAGCATTGCCCAATCTGGTCAATCCCTTCTGGATGCTGCCGCTCCTCGGAATCCTTCGCCTGAAGGCACGCGACCTGGTGGGCTATGGGATGCTACAGCTCGCAGTGCACATTCCAATCGTATTTTTCCTCTGCTGGTTTTTCGCGCGCACGCTGCCTTATCTGCCGCCGGTGAAGTAGGGGAATCCCCTACAGAATCAGCGGGCGGGATTTTTCTCGCCAAGCTCTGCAACTCGGTCTATAGTTCCCTGCATCAAAGCGGGCTAGCGAAGTTCGCTTGTGGGGAACTTTCTGGATGTAAGCCGGCATCACGCATTGGGCGGGACGCACTTTCCGGGCGCCAAACTTCGTTGCTAAATGCAAGTTCCAGCTAGCCGTCGTTTACAGAACTCTCGCGGAGGCGGTATGAGCGCGCGAAGTGCAATTCAAACAGCCAACATTGCCCGTCTTCTTTCTCTCGGGGTCGGATTGTCAATGCTGGGTGGTGCGGCATGGGCGCAGTCCAGCTCGATCAACGATCCACATGTGGCGCCGCACATCGCGCCTGAAGCCGGTAAGTCGGCGGCATCCATTAGCGATCCCGCCTTGCGCACCCGGACCAAACCCATGCGCGTGGATGTGGACTTGGTGCTCGTTCCCGTCACGGTCACCGATGCCTACAACCGGCCAGTGGTTGATCTTCCGCAGCAGGACTTTACGCTGTATGAAGGCGGAGTCGTCGCAGCCCATCCGATATTTCTCCAACGAAGACGCACCGATCTCCGTGGGGCTGATCCTGGACTGCAGCGGCAGCATGCGTAACAAGATCGAATACGAACGGGAAGCGCTAGCCGAGTTCTTCAAGTACGCGAATCCGCAAGACGACTACTTCGCTGTCTCCGTGTCCAGCCATCCTGAAGTTATCGCAACTTCACAGCAGTCGATTGAGACGATCCAAGCGAAGCTCGGGGAGACGGATCCGCAGGGGGGACGGCGCTCTACGATGCGGTGTACCTGGGAATCTCGCGGCTGAAGTCGGCGCGGCATCAACGGAAAGCGCTGGTCATCATCACCGATGGAGGCGACAATCGCAGCCGTTATAGCCTTAGAGAGACCCGCGAAATGGTGCAGGAGGCTGACGTGCTGACTTACGGCATCGGCATTTTCGACGATGTGCCCGTGCACTTGTTCAAGACCTTCGAAGAGCGCTGGGGCCGCAAGTGGCTGAGCTCGATCACGGATCCAACTGGGGGCCGCACCATTGCTGCCGATGACCGCAAACAGATTCCCGAGATCGCTGCCATAATCAGCAAGGAACTGCGCAACCAGTATGTTCTGGGATACCGTCCGACCAACGTCGCTCGCGACGGCAAGTGGCACAAGGTCCAGGTGATGCTGACAAAATCGGCTACCCCTCTGTACCTGCACTTCAAGCAAGGGTATGTCGCGCCGGAGCCGTAGGGATGAGCATTTCCAAGGCTCCGGCGGGAACTATTGCTTAGTCCGATAGATGACGGTCTTAGCGCCGCCTTCGGTGATCTTAAAGTCGGTTGGCACGACGAAGAGCGACGGGTCGGGCTCCCCGCGCTGGATATTGGTCAGCTTAAAAGTCTGCTCGCCCATCCTGGGATCGTTCCGCTTGCTCAGGACAATCATCTTGAGTTCAGGCGAGGTCCACACCTCAGTGACAATCGTAATCGGCCGGTCGTTGCCGATCTTGCCGACAGCGATCGTCTGAGTGGTGCGCACTCCTGTAACCTGCACACCTTCCATCGTCTGAGAGCCAAGGTTTTCCGTAGTGACATCGCCCTCTGATTCAGCAAGACGCTTTTGGATGAGCATTGTGGATGCCACCGGCGCATCCGGCGGGGGAGGAGGAGGCGGCAGCGGTGCTCCGCTGGCGGAGTGAACGAAGAAAGTATTGGTCGAGAGCATCATACCGGGCGCACCGGCCCCCGGCGGAGGCGCGGGGCCCTTCCACGCAGTCTTCTCGGTCAAGTTCAGGGTGTAGGAGGCGCCCGCGACTGGATCTTGCAGGAAAACAAGATGTGGGGCGTCGGTAGCGGAAAGGTTGCCGAGAGCCGGCAGAGGAGCGTCCTGCCGGGTGCGACCCTGGGAATCGCGGGAGGTGGTTCCGCTGCTGCTCTGCGTGATGTGAGTGCCATCCGCAAGCGTCTGCACGGATTCATTGGTAATGGTGGCGGAGTAAGGCGCACCCGTTACCACGCCGCCGGAACCTCCGCCTGCGCCGAAGGCGACTGCGGTCATAGGACCGCCCGGACCTGCCGGACCAACCGTGCGATAGGTCATGTTGCCGCTGCCATTGTCTTGAGCCAGGGCGCAACAGGACACTGCGAGAACAAAAATCAAAGTACGTTTCATGGTTGGACGGTTCTCCTTCTCGATCTCATTTCGAAAATTAAGGTTGCAGACGGATTGCCTGCACTGATCCATCGGTAAGACTCAAGTTCGCAATGTAGGCGGCCCCCTCGGGAACAGCGCCGGGAGGGAACATCGCGTCGGCTGGAATGGCGATCTGGATGGCGGGATCAGCCATTGCCCAAGTCGTGCTCGGGGCCTTTCGGTGCGCGGGAATGTGCCGCCGTTGGACTGGTTTGAGCGGCTCGGTAGCAGGTTCCAGCGCGATCGGCGCCTGAACCACCGCTAACTGTAGAGGAGCCGAAACCGGTTTGGCGGAGCGTGGCAGCAGGGCGAGCAACACGATTACGGCTGCCGCTGCGGTGGCAGCGACAATGGGCACCCAGCGGGGAAGCTTGCGATGCCGATTTGCCGCAATCGCCGTCTGCGTTGTCTCGTTGTAGTAAGCAGCGAATTCGCGGCTTGCTTCCTCGTATGCCGCGACCTGCTTCTGGCAGTGCTCGCAAGCCTGAACGTGCTGCTCGACTTCAGCGGCCTCGTTCGCGCCGAGTTCGCCATCCATCCAGGCAACCAGGCATTCAGAAAAGTCACACATTGCATTTCTCCGCTAACTTCTTGATCGTGCGTTCTACCGTGTCGGCCACCGTGGAGGTTGGAATCCCCAGCACTTCTCCAATCTCGCGATAACACAGACCTTCGGCGCGCAACATCAGACACTCACGCTCGTGCGCAGCCAGCGCGCGGACCGCCGTATCGAGTCGCCTAAACCGTTCCTGCGCCAAGAGGGTTTGCTCGGGTGTAGCAGTGCTCGAAGTGACGTCGAAGGTCGGATCGAGCGGCTGTCCCATGCGCCGGGTATAACTTTGCTGACAGTTTCGCGCGGCATTGTGAGCAACTCGAAATAGCCAACTGCGAATGTTGTCCTGCGACCCGTCAGCCGCCAAATGCTTGTGCAAGCTGAGGAAGGCGTCTTGCGCCACATCCTGGGCTTCGTCCGCCGACAGCCCAAGTGCAACCAGGTATCGCAGCAGAGGTTTGCGCAGTTCGCGATACAGGGCGGTCGCCTCGCACGAATCGCTCGCAAAGCGCGGGAGCGGCAGATTTAACGGGAACGAATCGCCACTCATAAGGTTCTTAACATCGCGCCTCTAGTTATAGAACAACTGGGGGCAGGGAATTTCCGGCGAGGGCCATCGAGGTGTACCCCCTCCCCTGCTCCCGCGTGTTTTCAGGTACTTGCGAGGGGTTTTCGATGCAGCTTTCCGGCAAACTAAGAGTTTAGAGGTACATGATCGGAAACATTGGAGTTATCGGCGCGGCGCTGACGCGCGGCAGGCACTGCGAGGAGAGCGTTGGCGGTGAGATCCATGGCCCAGAGAATCATTCCGGCTGCGTCAGGGTCGATACGCTCGGTGGTATCAGTAAGAAAAGCAGTACCACCCTATTTGAAAGCAAAACTGAGATTTGCAATGTCGATCCGAGCTGGCATTTGGTGCGCGTTCAGTATCATATTGACGAGAGTTTTGTCTTTGAATTGGTAGAAAACTTGAGGCGCGCTACCGTCACGCTCTAACTTCGAAAGCGGAGTTGAAGTGTGGAGTACGCCGCATCGTGCGGCCCACAGGTCCTCTGACGTGATTTTAGTACCGTCAACGCTTTGCAAGCGAGTAGAGGATGTACTTCTCGCACGTTTGCTTAAAGGTGTTTCCGCTTGCTTCAAGAACGGCGGGTGGCGCGGCCAGGAAGCCGAACCAGTCTATGCCTGAACAGAAGATTGGAAATGGAGTAGTTACCGTCACCATGCCAGCGGCGAGGATTGCGGTGTGGAGATTGAATCGTGGAGAAGCAAAAGGTACAGTTTTGATCCTAATGCTTGCGAAATGAAGTCAGTTATGGGCTGTGCCCCCCCACAATTGCCGACGGCAGGCATTGTGCACCACCCACCAAAACCGGATTGTGTGGGCGCGCAGCGAAAAGCCCCGCCCCGGCAAAACCGGCCGGAACGGGGCACCCAATGCACCGGATTTGTTCACCCAAGCGGCGGCTACGGCGTTTGGATCGCGCTCAGGATGTTGAGCAGTCCGTATCCGAAGACGGCGTTGGGAATCGAACTGCCGGGGAGACTGCCGCAGCTTTGCGTGCTGGTCAGAGGAACCGCTGTCTTAGTGAGCTGGGTTGTGGTCGCGGCGATCTGTCCGTTGAAGGACGGCCTTGCCTGCCACAGCAAAGCCACGCCGGCAGCGACGTGAGGGGATGCCATCGAAGTCCCCTGCCAATACCCCTGGTACATGTTCATGTAGGGTATTGCGGCGCGAATGTTGTAGCCGGGTGCTACGAGTTCGGGTTTCAGGCGACCGCTGCCGTCCACTGTGACCGGACCGCGGCTGCTGAACCTGGCGATAGAGTTATAGGAGTCGGTTGCGCCCACACCCACGCCGCTGCCGTAGATCGCTGGAGTGGTGTTGACGGTGGAACAGTTCGGACCATAATTTCCTGCGGCCATTGACTGGAAGATGCCGGCCGCCGTCACCGCGGTTTCGATCGACTGCAGGGTGGTGAGATTGCAGCCTTCGCTGGCCGGACAGTCCCACGAGTTGTTGATGACATCGGGCGCCATGGCTGGATTTGCGAGCTGGGGTTGACCGATGGGGTAGGGTGCAATCATGAACTGAAAGCACGCTATGTACTGAGCGGGGGAGCCGACGCCGTGCTTATCCATGTTGCGGCAGGCGATAAACTTCGCGCCGGGCGCCACGCCCACTTGGTTACCCAGGCCGTCGTCGCCCACCATCTCACTCATTGTAAAGGTGCCGTGAAACTGGGGATCAATGGGAGTCGGGGATTGGTCGCTGGTGGTATCGAGCCAATTGTAGTCGTGGCTCACGGTTGTTCCAGTCCAGCCGCGGTAGTGCGATTTGAGGGCGATATGGTCCCATTGCACGCCGGTGTCGGTGTTGGCAATGACCATGCCTTCGCCGTGATAGCCCAGCGCCCACACCTGCGGTGCGTTCACGCGCGCCACGTTCCACTCGATCCCGTTCGGGGTCGCGATGGCCGAATTGGGGCCAGTTGGCGTGCTAAGGTTGGGCGAAGGAATCGAGCTCTGCACTTTGGGATTTGCGTCAATGCGCACAACTTCGTTGCGTCCGGCCAGCTCGTACAACAAGTCGCGGCTCGCGGTGATCTTGATCATATTGACGCCGTAATAAGACTGGTAGGGAATTCCGCGATCTTGCAGCAATTTGCGCAGAGGTGCCTGAGTGCGTTCTGCGACCGCGCGCAGAGCGTTGTAGACGTATTGTCCTTTCTCCAACTTGGTGGGCAGATTTGCGGCGCCGCTCAAGTCGGCCTGTTCGGCGAAAACAATGAGTGCTTCACTGCTGCCGCCGAAGGCGGTGTCGGAAGCCAGGCGCGGCGCGATCTTGGCCGGGGCAGCAGTATCAGCAGCATGAGCCGTTGACGCGGGAATGCAAATGTAACAAGCAGCGCAGAATACAAGTGCGCTGAAAAGCTGGCGACGTATCTGAGTCAGCTGACCCCAGAAGGCAGTCTTTCGGTGCGGACGTACAGAATCCGATGTTTTCATCGAGTAGCCTTAGTTTTGAGATTTTCCGGACCTCGCCGGCCAGCTAGAAATCCGGAAGGGAGATACTAAACGTAGCTAGCGTCAATACATAGCGGAATGAAGGTAGCTTTTTGCCGCGGATAGTACTTCAAGGTTACCGGAGAGAGAAGAGCCATCTTGTTTTCAATCGTTTAAGGGTAGTTACAGTAATCTAATATAGCCATATTATTTGGTTACTAAAGTGTGCACGAAGGCAAGTGAGATGTTGGGGAGGCACAAAATAGGCGCCAGATCGTACACAATCAGAGGGGAATGCGGCCCACGCGGGCCGCGTCAAGTTGCGGAAAGAAAGCGGCAAATCGGCGGAAGCAACTGCGAAGTGTAGAACGAGCTGGCACAAAAAATCAGACAACAGTCTGCAACCCGCTGGACAAGCGGACACAATGGCACAAAACCGATTCGACTGAACCAATCGTCAGCACGATCAGCGCAGCGGTCGGAGTCAATGAAACAAAACGAATGCGATCGGAGAAGCACATTCATCAGGGCCGTCGACGGATGTGTTTCTCCTGATCGCTCTTCTAGACTGACTTTCCAAGACGGAACTTGCGCAGCAGCAACCCAACAACGGACAGGCCGCCGCCCATTAAGGCCAGCGAAGAAGGCTCAGGGACCGAAGAAGCCGGCGCATAGGCGAAGCCGTAACCTGCGGTGCCGTCCTGGGCCGATGCAAAGCCAGCGGTGAAGCGCAGCGCGTTGGTTTCGATCACGAGCAATGGCGTTGTCTGTCCCGGACTTATTTCGTCAGACGCGGGAAAGTTGAAGCCAATGACCGGACCAGCCACGCTGCGATCAATTGTCGTCGGATCATGAATGCCAAACGGGTTGGTTCCGACATCGGCGAGAAAACCGCCGAAGTTGTACATCGAGAACCGCTCGTTGGAATCTCCACCGGTATTGGTGAACTGGTACACAAAATCCAGACAACCCGAGCACCAGGAATTGGTCGGATCTGCAAAAACCCACTGGGTGTATGTCGTAGTGAAGGTTGGGGTTGTGATGGTGCCGGATGTCGTGGCCACCAGCGTCCCAGTTGGAAAGAGCGGACTAGGAGGCGTTGAAGTTCCATTGCCGAGCACGGAAGCGTTAGCGAGCGGCGCCAGAAGGGCGATGGCTAGCGCGCATACTAGCGCTAAGGGCAGATTGGTCTTGCTGATCTTCTTTTGCATTCTGATCTCCAGAGATTCTAAAGCGGCTATGCAGCTATCTTGTTTTTCCGAGAAGAAGGGTGCTTACTCGAAGTGCAATCCTGTCACGCCACGAAAGTGATTACTGAGCAAAATTGAACACGGGTGGAAATCAGTCGTAACCGAAAGCTGATTACCGGTTCGGCAATTTGCTGGCTTCTGCTTGTCTGGTTAATTCAGCAAAGCACCATATGTTGGGTCAACTTTTGGTATGACCCGTCTAAGGCTTAGGGTCTGTTGAAGCCACCAGATAAGCAGATGCTGGCTAGCGGATCGGGACTGATCCGAATCCGCCGGAAGTTCCCGATTGGAAACGGTCAGGCGGCTGCTCAAGCAGGCGTTCAATTTTGAACAGCATCCCCTGGGGAACCAAAGTAGTCGTGGAGCGTACACGCTTGGGTTAGCAGGTCGCCGAAGCGGGAGGTATGGTCATGATCGACGTACTCATCGCCGACGATCAGGAGCTGTTTCATATTGGGATGGCGGAGATGCTGGCGGTCGCGGACGACGTTCGCATCGTAGGGCAGCCGCATTCTCCTGAACTGTTGCTAGGCACGTTGAGCAAGCCAATCCCCATGTATTAGTTCTGTCGACGAGTTTCATGCCGGCATTGTCGAGGATCCAACGAGCGCTGCGGCGGCGCAAGACTGCACTGCTGGTACTTGCCGAGGATAACGACCGGATTGCTTACACGCGATGGTTGCGAGCCCGAGGGGTCGTCTATCGCTCGATGGATGGGCCAGTCATCGTGGACGCACTGCGTCGGGTGGCACGAGGAGAGCTGTTTATTCAGAACACAAGCTCCGATACCTAGAGAAGCGCCGTCCATTCTGAAATAGCGTCCCAGCTCTTTCCCGAGTCGCCCGCCGATGGACCACCTGAGTTAGTGGTGAGCGCATGGACTGCACTGCTAGATTGGCCGGCGCACGTCACTCAAGGGTTTAGCAGGGGAGGCTTCCTGGCCCGCTCTGTCTCGAGCGGTCCTCCGGGGCGCGCAGGCGGCTCGAGTTTTTGGCGGGCGCGAGCGTTCGGCGTCTCAGTATCGGAAGCGACGGATCCAGTGTCGTCGTTTAGCACGACACCGAGCAACGAGCTATGGATCAGTAAGTTTTCTCCGTTGTCGTACTTGATGAAGCCGAGCTTACGGAACTTGTTCATGAAGAAGCTGACCCGTGACCGTGTCGTCCCGACCATTTCCGACAGGGTTTCCTGGCTCAGTCGGGGGATCAGCATGTCGGACACAATACCTTCCTTGCCAAAGTGCGCCATCAACAAGAGAATTCGTGCCAGACGCTTCTCGCTGGAGTTGAAAAGCTGATCGACCAGATCATCCTGATAGCGAATGTTTCGCTTCAGCAAATATTTGACGAAGGTCGCTGATAATTTAGGCTCCAGGCTCATGGCCTGGAGCATCGCTTTCTTGTCGACATGCAGAAGGACGCAGTCGGTCATGGCAGTCGCAGACGACATGCGAACAAGCTGGCCGGCAAGACCGCCCTCGCCAAAGAAGTCGTCTTCTCCTAAAACGCCAAGGGTCGCTTCTTTCCCGGCTTCCGACACAACGCTGAGCCGAACCTTTCCCTCCTGGATGAAAAACAGCCCGTCCGAAGGTTCCCCTTGAGCGAAGATTACGGCCTTCTTTTGAAAGGGCAGCATGCGCCTGCCTTTTCCGATGGTTGAGAGGAAAGTGCGGGGATTGAATTCACGCGATTTGTTGGCGAGTGCCATGTCTTTCACCCGGAGGCGTCGAAACTGGTTGGAACCCTCCAGACTGAATTGTGCTGGAAGGAAGGAGGAAAAACTGTTCAATATTGCTCACAACAGGAACGTAATTCAACGCGGAACGGCTGGTTCTCTTCCATCGTGAGGGGGTCCGATAGACGGCCTAAGGCTGTACCCTGGCTCGGAACTCGAGGCAGGGCAGAGCTAAGGAGTCTGGATTGCCTTCAGTATGTCGAGCAGTCCGTAGCCGAAGACGGCGTTGGGAATCGAACTACCGTGGAAACTCCCGCAGCTTTGGGTACTGGTTAGCGGAAGCGCGGTCTTGGTCAGTTGCGTCGTGGTTGAGGCGATCTGCCCAATGAAGGATCGTCTAGCCTGCCAAAGCAAGGCCACGCCGGCGGCGACGTGAGGTGACGCCATCGAAGTTCCTTGCCAATATCCTTGATACTCGTTCTTGTACGGGATGGCCGCCCTGATGTTGTAGCCGGGTGCGACGAGCTGAGGCTTGAGCCGATTGCTGCTGTCTACCGTTACTGGACCGCGACTACTGAACCTGGCGATAGAGTTGTAGGAGTCAGTGGCTCCCACACCTACACCGCTGCTGTAGACAGCAGGAGTAGTTCTGACTGTGGAACAACCCGGTCCGTAGTTTCCGGCCGCCATTGACTGAAAGATACCAGCCGCGGTCACCGCGCTTTCGACCGCCTGCAGGGTAGTAAGATTGCAGCCCTCGCTCAGCGGGCAATCCCAAGAATTGTTGATGACATCGGGCGCCATGGCTGGATTCGCCAGTTCGGGATGGCCGAAGGGATAGGGCGCCATCAGGAAATCAAAACACTCGGTGTATTGCGCCGGAGATCCGACGCCGTGCTTATCCATATTGCGGCAAGCAATCCACTTGGCACCCGGCGCTACGCCGACTTGGTTGCCCTTGCCGTCGTCACCCACCATCTCGCTCATGGTGAAGGTACCGTGAAACTGGGGATCGACCGGAGTCGGGGAGTGGGCGCTAGTAGCATCATGCCAGTTGTAACTATGATTGACGGTAGTCCCGTTCCATCCACGGTAGTGCGATTTTAAGGCGATGTGATCCCACTGTACTCCGGTATCCGCGTTTGCAATGACCATGCCTTGGCCGCGGAATCCCAATGCCCATACTTGCGGCGCATTGACACGCGCCACGTTCCACTCGATCCCTGTCGGTCGCATGATGGCCGAATTGAGATTGTTTGATTGGGATGAATTGAGACTGTTTGGAGAACCAAGGTTGGGTGCAGGAATCGAGCTCTGCACTTTCGGGTTGGCGTCGATCCGCAGGACTTCGTCGTGGCCGGCTAATTCGAATAACACATCGCGGCTGGCAGTTAACTTAATCATGTTGACTGAATAGAAAGACTGGAAAGGAATACCGCGTTCCTGCAGGAGCTTGCGCATGGGAGCCTGGGTGCGTTCCGCAACCGCGCGCAGTGCGTTATATACGTATTGGCCCTTCTCTAACTTGGTTGGCAGATTTGCAGCACCGCTCAAGTCAGCCTGTTCCTCAAAAACAATCAGCGCTTCACTGCTGCCCCCGAAGGCTATCTCGGATGCAAGCCGCGGCGCGATTTTGGCCAAAGGGGCAACGTCAGAAGCAAGAAGTGAGTACGAATCAAGAATACTGAGCGCTGCAAACAGTAGTGCTATGCTGATAAACGGCCGGTTTATCGAACCTAGCCACGATAGTCGTTTCCAGGAGGCAGGCCTGTGGCGCGGAACAGCACACTCATAGCTTATCATCGATTAAAACCTTTATTGTTTAGATTTTCCGGAACCGGTAGAGTGACTTTGCCATCCGGAACGGCAATATTAACTGCAAACAGGAAAATGCCAATACCACGATAGTACCTAAATAAGAGTTAGTCTTGAATGCGGGGTAATATGTCCCTCTTCAATTTTTGTTTTCAGTGACTTGCAAGTCTTGGACAGTCAATTGTGCTAATGCATGTGGTTACTTAAGTGTTTCCCTCCCGATGGTGGGCATCATGTTCGATTAAAATCCGGTAATGACAAACTGTGACAGGGGATGGAGTCGCGACAGCAGCAGAGCTACGTATGGAAATAAATCGCCGGACTTTGATAGTTAGACAACTACAAAAACTACGACTCAGCTATAGTGACCGCAGTCAGCTACGTAGGAGAAGGAACCCATTACTCGCAAGAAATCCCCTCTACGGCAGCCGATTTGGAAGCCGTAGAGGTCGACATTCGCCGGAGTCAGGAGAATATCCCCCAGATAGGGACGCGCCGCGACGGAGCGCAGGACAAGAGCTTGACTTGTCGCTAACGCTTCCCTCGCGCCGCTATTACGACTTACCCAGAGACTTGCGCAGCAGTGCTCCGGCAACGGCCAAGCCACCGCCCAACAAAGCCAGAGACGAAGGTTCCGGAATCGGGGAGGCAGGTGAATACCCGAGGCCGTAACCTGCCGTGCCATCCTGTGCCGATACGTAGCCGGGAGTGTACTTCAGTGCATTGGTTTCGATTACCAGCATCGGCGTGGTCTGACCTGGAGCAATTTCGTCGGATGCTGGGAAGTTGAAACCAATTACCGGACCGCTCGTGCTGCGGTCAATTGTAGTCGGATCGTGCACACCAAACGGGTCAGTTCCAACATCGACGAGGAAACCGGCGAAGTTATACATCGAGAACCGCTCGTTGGAATCCCCACCGTTGTTGGTAAACTGATACACAAAGTCGAGACAACCAGAACACCAGGTGTTCGCGGGGTCGGCGAAGACCCACTCGGTGTAGCTAGCGGTGAAGGTTGGGGTTGTTATGGTGCCAGATATCGAGACCTGAAGTGTCCCCGTGGGGAACAGTGGGCTCGGAGGCACAGAATTACCGTTGCCGAGTACGGAAGCGTGGCTGAGCGGAACTAACAGAGCCATCGCCATGAAGCATGCGAGCCGCAGAAGCGGTCGAGACGCACCTGTCCCAAAAGACATCGGAGACCTCCAAATGATCCTAGGCCAGAAAATCGGGATCCAAGTGGCGGGAACTAGAGTCCTGCTCGACCCTCAGTGGGTTGAGCCCAATTGTAGCATCAAGCTGCACGTTCGATACCACTCGGCGGTGTATAGGAAGCAATCAGTTACAGCTACAGAGCCTTATCCAATGTGCAAGAGTTTGCATACCGTAGGAAATCAGTTACTAACCTGAGGGTAAAACGGTAGTGAAGCCGCTAATTTGACTGCGGGTCAAAACTGAAGTTCCGTTCGTCACAAACAAGCTCAGACCGAGGCTTTTCAGGAGCCCACATACCGGGCATACAAACTTCTGGCGATAGCGGTGTCGGTGGTGCCCTTGATGATGGCGCGGCCATCAGGAAAGAGGGTCATCTCATAGGGATCGTGCCAGAACTTCAGCGCGAACTCAGTATGCTTCACCTGCCCATGGGGAGCGAGGCGACGGGCGGTCTCAGCGAAGTCGATAGGGCGCAGGCGCTCGTGAATCTGGACCGAGTTGCGGCCGCATAGCGAGATGGGCGGGCGGCCCTCGCCAGCGAGATGGACGAAGTCACGTTGCTGGCAGGAGCGGCAATCGGCGCGAGGCTGGGCCGCGCTAACCTCCGCGTGCTGGTTGCTCCAAACGTCCCACGAGAGCAAGGTGCGACGAATCTTGTCGCGCGCACCTACGATGAGCTTCATGGCCTCGGTCGCGGCAATCGATGCCACCAGGTTTACGGCTGAATTCAGGATGCCCGAGGTGTCGCAAGTCTCGACCATTCCTTCGGGGGAACCAGGAAAGATACAGGCGAGGCAGGCGGTCTCGCCGGGCAGCACGGTCATGGTCACGGCATAGGTGCCGACTGCGGCGGCGTAGATCCAAGGCAGCTTTTCGCTCACGGCGTAGTCGTTGATGAGATAGCGAGTTTCGAAATTGTCAGTACCGTCGAGGATGAGATGGACGTTTCCAAGCAGATCGGCGACGTTGTCGGGTACCAGATCGGCGACGTGCGGTTCGACTGCGATTTCGGAGTTAAAGCCGCTGATTTTGCGGGCGGCAGCGATGGCCTTGGGCAACGATTCGGCCGCATCGGCTTCGTCGAAGAGCACCTGCCGCTGCAAATTGCTGGGCTCGATGTAATCGCGATCAATGATGCGCAGATAGCCGACTCCGGCACGCGCCAGCAGGGAAGACAATGCCGAACCGGTGGCGCCGCAACCAACGATCGCGACTCGCGCTGCGGCAAGCCGACGCTGGCCTGCTGGTCCCACGGGTTGAAAGAGGATCTGGCGGGAGTACCGCTCGGTGAATTCCAACAGGGCTACCTGCTCACGGGATGCATCCTTCGTTATTATAGGTAACGCCACAAGGGTTTCGTCTTGCGACTCGCACCGGGACGGTCAGCCGTGGCGCGCGCGTTACCGGCAGGTTGAGGGTGCAGGACGGACGAGGCAACTGCGAACGTGGCGTCCGTGAACTGGCAGGTCCAGCAAGGGTTACAAGTTTGAGGAAGCCAACGACGCCATGCATCTTCGGGATCGGCTTGCTGGGCGCCGCGTTGACGCTGGGCGTCCCGCTGGGCTGGGCACAAACCCCTCCACCAGCACCAGCCCCTGAAAACGAGACGGTTAATACGCAGGAGCACCCGGCTCCAGAGCTCAACGGCGCGGGCAAGTACCAGGGCGAAACAGTGAGCAAGATCGAGTTTCGCGGCATTGCGGGGACCAATCCTGAAATGTTGCGCAGCCTGTTGCTGGTGAAGCCTGGCGAGCCTTTGGATCGCGACTCCTTGCGCGAATCGATCAAAGTACTTTATTCCACGGGACGATTCTCCAGCCTGCACGCGGAGGCCGAGGCGGCGCAATCCAGCGGCATCGTCCTCACCTTTGTGGCAACGGAAAATTACTTCAATGGCGACGTCAACATCGATGGCCTGAATCCCAAGACCCTTCCCAAGCCGCACCAGTTGATTAATGCCAGCAAACTCGACCTCGGGGAGCTGTTCTCTGAGGACAACGTAAAGCAGGCGATGGACCGCATGAAGAAGGTGATGGGCGACAACGGGTACTACGAGCCAGGCATCACCTATGAGTTGAAGCCGCACGAAGACACCCGACAAATGGACATGGTCTTTCGCGTCACGCCGGGAGAACTGGCGCGCGTCGGGAATGTAAAGATCGAGGGCGACACCGGCATCGCACAAGAACAAGTCCTTGACATTACCAAGCTGAAGCGGGGTTCGAAGGTGAAGAGCGAGACCTTGACGCGGGCGCTGGAGCGGCTGCGCAAGCACTACCAGAAGAACCAGCATCTGGAAGCGCAGGTATCGCTTACCGATCGCGACTATCGCCCCGACACGAACACGTTGGACTACACCTTCGAAGTGGAACAGGGGTCAAAGGTTGTCATCACTGCCGAGGGCGCAAAGATTCCGAACGGACAATTGAAGAAGCTGGTACCGGTTTACCAGGAAAATGCCGTGGACGATGACCTGCTCAACGAAGGGCGCCGCAACCTGCGGAACTATCTACAGACCAAGGGATACTTCGACGCCTTGGTCGAGGTCGAGCGGCAGCCAGTACCCGACGAAGATCAAGTGAACATCGTCTACAAGATCAACCCGGGCGAGCGTCACGAACTGGAAGCTATCAAGATCGTCGGCAACAAATATTTCGACGAGGAAACGATCCGCGAACGCCTCACTATCCAGCCCAGGAATTGGGTCCTGAGTAATGGGCGGTTCAGCCAGCGCATGATGACCGACGATGCGTCATCGATCAAGGCCCTGTACCAGGCGAACGGATTCCAGAACGTGAAGGTGGACGCCTCGCTGGACGACAACTACGACAAACACGCAGGCGAACTGTCTGTGGTGTTTCGCATCACCGAAGGTTCGCAGACCTTGGTGAGGAACCTGGTGATAGAAGGCAATAATGGCTTTACAACCGAACAGCTCGCGCCATTACTGAGCAGTGTTTCGGGCCAGCCGTTCAGCGAAGTCGACATCATGAACGACCGGGATGCGATTACCTACTTCTATTACAACCACGGATATCCCGACGTGCAGTTCGAGTCGTTAGTCAAGCCGGTTGAAGGCCGACCCTATCGCATGGACTTGACCTACCAAATTGCAGAAGGGCAGCGCGTCAACGTTGACCGGCTGATTCTTACCGGGCTGGAGCATACTCGCCGCTACATCATAGACCGCCAGATTCGTATCCGAGACGGCGACCCACTGAGCCAGGCCGCGATGGTCGAGTCGCAGCGCCGCCTGTATAACCTGGGCATCTTCAACCAGGTGGACATGGCGATACAGAACCCCGAGGGAATCGAGCCGCTGAAAAATGCGCTGTTCAATCTCACCGAGGCCCCGCGCTGGACGTTCCGATACGGCGGCGGCATTGAATTTGCGACCGGCAACACGCCGGCCATCAACAACCCGCAGGGCACGTCGAGCGTCAGTCCCAACGGCGTGCTTGAGATCACGCGGCTCAACATGTTCGGACGCGATCAGACACTGAGCATGCGGGCCCGCGTCGGCCTGTTGACCCGGCGCGGATTGATCAGCTACGACGCACCTCGGCTCTTTAACAGCGAAAAATGGCGCTTTACGATGAGCGCGTTTTACGACAATACCATCAACGTCAACACCTTTACCTCGGAGCGTCTGGAGGGTACATTTGCCGCCGAGGAGCGTTACAGCCGAACTACAACTTTCTTGTACCGGATGAGCTACCAGCGCGTGCGGGTCGATCCCGCCAGCCTGGTGATCGATCCCAACCTGATTCCGCTGTATTCGCGTCCCGTGCGCATTGCGATGCCCAGCTTCACCTGGGTGCAAGACAGGCGCGACAATCCCGTGGATACCCACAAGGGCAGCTACAACCTCCTGGACATGGGGCTCGCGACCAGCGCGCTGGGCTCGGAGTCGAACTTCGGGAAAGTGCTTTACCAGAACTCAACGTACTACACATTTCACAAGAGGTGGGTGCTGGCGCGTAATACGCAGATTGGCATCGAGCATCCGTATGGAACCAACTATTACCCCGGCGGATCGGCGACGGCCATCCCTCTGCCGGAATTATTCTTTGCCGGAGGCGGCAATTCGCTACGCGGCTTCGCCATCAACCAGGCTGGGCCGCGCGACCTGCAGACTGGCTATCCGATTGGCGGGCAAGGACTGTTCGTTAACAATTTTGAGATCCGCACGCCGCCCGTGTTGTTGCCGTACGCCGCCGACAACATGAGCTTCGTGTTCTTTCACGATATGGGTAACGTGTTCGCCAACGCGAGCCAGATCGCGAGCGGCATGCTGCGCTTCCAGCAGCCATCGCTCGCTGCCTGCGCACCGGCTACCAGCACGGTCGGATGCAATTTCAGCTACAACCCGCAGGCGGTTGGCTTTGGCATTCGCTACAAAACGCCGGTTGGACCGGTACGTGGCGATATCAGCTACAACTTCAGCCCCACTCAGTATCCCGTCCGCGACCAGAGCACCGTGCAGTCGCTGCGGCACGTCAACTACTTCTTCAGCATTGGACAAACCTTCTAATGAGACGACTACTTCACATCACGACTTACATCCTGTTGCTGTTGCCCATGTCGACTTTTGCCGGCGAGGTGATCGACGCCGTGATTGCCACGGTGAATCGCAAACCTTTGTTGCAAAGCGATTGGGACGACGCGGTCCGCTTTGAAGCTTTGATGCAGCAAAAGCCGCTGCGCAGCGTCACCGAGGCTGACCGGGCTGATGCATTGCGGAGGCTGATCGACCGGCGGTTGCTGGAAATCCAGATGGCCGACCCGAACTACCTGGCGCCGTCGCGCGAGGAAGTGCGTGCCAACCTCGCCAAGTTGCGAGACCAAATTCCCGCTGCGAGAACCGAACAAGGCTGGGAGAAGTTGATCGCCGTGTACGGGTTCTCGCAGCGCGAGATGGAGCAGAACGTGCACCATGAGATGCAGATGATGAACTTCATCGAAGTGCGTTTGCGGCCCGCCGTTCACGTGCAATCGGAGGAGGTTGAGGCGTACTACCGCAACCAGGTGTTGCCAGACATGGAGAAAGCCGGAATTAAGGTCGTGACGCTGCAGGAGGTCGAGCCCAAGATCCGCGAGCTGCTAGTGCAGCAGCATATGGACGAATTGCTAGACGCGTGGCTTCACAATTTGCGACAGCAGACGCAGATTCAGAACTTGACGCCTTTGCCGGCGCCGACCTCGACATCGGAACGTGGAGTTGCCGGCGGAAAGTAGCATGCCCGAGAAGACTCCAGTCCGTCGCTCGCGCACCCGCCTCCTTGTTGGGATGGCGGTGGCTGTCGTGTTGCTTGCGATGGTGGTGGGGGGCGTTCTGTATCTGCGCAGTCCGCAGTTCGACGAACTGGTGCGGCACCGCCTGGTGAGCGTGCTGGAGGAAGTCACCGGTGGAAAAGTAGAGCTGGAGTCGTTGCATTGGAGACTGTCGCGGCTAGAGATCGAGGCCAACAACCTCACCATTCATGGGCTGGAGCCCGCCGGACAGGTTCCGCTGGCGCATGCAGACCGGGTGTATGCGCGAGTGCGCATCATCTCGTTTGTTGATAGGCAAGTGAACCTGAGGGCGCTGCGGGTCGATCGGCCCGTGATCCATCTGATCGTGAACCCCGACGGCTCAACCAATGTTCCGGAGCCGAAAGTAAAGACTGGATCCAATCACAGCGCCGTGCAGCAGTTGTTTGACCTGGCGACGAACCGTGCAGAACTACGCGACGGCTCGCTGATTGTGAATGAGCGGAAACTTCCCTTAGACTTCAGCGCCAGCGACGTAGCTGCGGACATGAACTATGCACGTTTCGATCGCCGCTACGATGGCAGCCTGCACGTAGGGAAGATGGACGCGCAGTACCAGAACTATCGCGACGTCGCCGCCAGTGCTGATGCAGCCTTTGGCCTTTGGCAAAACCGCGTCGAGATCCGGTCGCTGAATCTGACTTCGCAGCGCTCGTCGCTGGAGCTGAGCGGAACGATTGATAATTTCGATCACCCTCGAATGCAAATCAACTATGGCGCCACCATTGACCTGGCGCAGGCGGGCGAGATCACCCGCATGTATAAGCTGCGCGGAGGTGGCCTCAACGTCAGCGGTTCCGCCAGCATCACTGAGGAGAACTACTCGGCGACCGGGAAAATTGGCGCGCGGGGCGTCGATTACGAAGACGCGGGCGTCGTCCTGCGCGATGCCAGCGCTGCCGCCGACTTCTCGCTCGATCGCGATCATGTTCTGCTGAAGAAGATCAATGGACGTTTGTTGGGCGGGACTGTAAGTGGGGATGCGGAAGTCAAGAACTACGCTCCCAAGTTGGCGGTCACGACTCAACAAGTCAGCAGCGGGAAACCATCGAAGGGCATGAAGCCTTCCGCGAGCGTCGCGTCCAAGTCGTCTGGCGCTGCGCCAAATAGCAAGCCAGGCGCGTTGCCAGTGCAGCAAGGTAATGCGAATTTGAAGGTGAGCGGCGTGTCCCTCGCTGACGTCGTAAGTCTGTTGTCAAGCAAAGCGCTACCCCTCGACAAACTGAACGCCACCGGTGCGGTGAACGGAACGGTGGGGATTGCGTGGCGGGAATCGATTTCGCGCGCGACCGCCGAACTTGCGCTGGATGCCAAGGCTCCCGCGCAGACAGAGACCAACCAGTTGCCAGTGAGCGGAGCACTGCACGGCCGCTACGATCTGCGTTCTGGATCTCTCACCATCGCGCAAATGAATCTGGCTACACCACACAGCGGGGCGAACGCTTCAGGGGAAATGGGATCAACCGACGCTCAGCTGAAGGTGGCGGTCACTACGACCAGCCTGCAGGAGTTCCAGCCGTTGCTGAATGCAATGGGACAATCGGCGCTGCCGGTTGAGCTCAATGGCACGGCCAGCTTCAACGGCACGTTGAGCGGCAAGCTGGCTCATCCCGATATTGCCGGGCGCCTGCTGGCGACGGACTTCAGCTACGTGTATACGCCGGAGGCGCCGCCCACGGTAACGCCGCAACCTACGCCACTGCACACGGTGGAATCGCTGCTTCATCTCGGACAGTCTCCGCCCGAACCGAAACCGCAACCGGTGGCGCGACATATTCACATTGACTCTTTTGTGGGCGATATTCAGTACGGGCGAACGGGAGTCGCGCTACGTAACGGTGTGATCGAACAGGGCAATGCGCAACTGAACGTAGATGGATCGGCGACGTTGGACGACGGAGCCTTCACCGCCAACACGCCCTTTGATGTACGGGCTGCGATTCACAATGGCAGCGTAGCGGACCTGCAAAGAACAGTCGGCACTGACTATCCGGTGTCGGGGACCGTGAACTTTACCGTGCAAGGTACCGGCACTAAGAATGACGCGCACGGGCGAGGCCAGTTGTCGCTTACGGGAGGCCAAGCCTATGGGCATGCCATTAAGACGCTGACCGCGGACATCGTTCTGGCGAACCACGAAGCTGGGCTGGAGAACGTCAGGCTCGAAGCCTTAGGAGGAACCGTGGCGGGCTCAGCCGCCTACAACCTCAATACCCGGCAGATTCGTTCCGACCTGCGTGGCGACAACATCGACCTGGAGAAGGTCACAGAGTTGCAGAGCGCGCGGTTACAGGAGAAGGGCACCGCTAGTTTCGCTCTCAAGACCTCCGGAACGCCCGATCAGCCCGTGGTGGACGCCCACCTCGAAATAGCCAACATGGTCTTCAACGATGAGGCGGCCGGGGGCCTGGTGTTGGATGCCGTCAGCCACGGCACCACCCTGCAGGTGACAGCGCGGTCGAAGTTCGCGCAGGCTTCGCTGGCGGTTGATGGCACGGTCGAGATGAAAGGCGACATGCAGAGTGATCTGCGCCTGAAGTTCACTGACTTCGACGTCGATCCTCTGCTGAGTGCCGAACTTAAGGGACGGATTACCAGCCATTCTGTTTTAGCCGGGCAAGCGAGCATCAGCGGCCCGCTGCGTAACCCGCGCGCGCTCAAGGGCGCGATGCTAGTGGACGCTTTCTCAGTGGAGGTGGAGAAGATCTCCATTCATAGCGATGGCCCCGTCGAGTTGGCGCTGGTCGATGAAGTGGTGAGCGTGCAGCGAATGACGATGGCATCGCGGGACTCGAACCTCACACTGGGCGGTACTTTGGACCTCAGGGGAGAACGTCCGCTGGATCTCTATGCCAAGGGTCACGTCAATTTCGCGCTGCTGCGAGTGCTTGATCCCGAGATCACCGCTTACGGCACGACCGACGCCGACGTGACTGTGCGTGGCACCATGGCCAAGCCGGTCATGAACGGACGAGTAGTGATCGCACACGCCGGCTTTTCGCTGATTGACTTGCCCGCCGCGTTGGGCGAACTCAACGGAACCCTGGTGTTCAACCAGAATCGACTGGAAGTCGAGCATCTCGCCGGGCGCGTGGGCGGCGGTCTGGTCAGCGTGTCCGGCTACATTACCTACGGCAACACGATCGGCTTCGATTTGACAACCACGGGCACCGACATCCGCTTCCGTTATGGCGGAGTGAGCGTGACGGCGGACCAGAATCTGCGGCTCAACGGCACGCTGCGAGGATCGACCTTGAGCGGCGACATTACCATCACCCGCTTTGCGCAAGTCCCCTCGATGGATGTTGCGGGCGCGTTCGTCAGCCAAACCGTCGAAATTCCTAACCCGTCGTCGCCGCTAAACAACTTGCGTCTGGATGTTCGGATTGTCTCGGCACCCGAACTGACGGTGCAGACCTCGCTGGCAAAATTGTCGGGCGACGTCGACCTGCGCCTGCGCGGCACAGGTATTCGGCCAGTGTTGTTGGGCCGCATCAACATTGCGGAGGGGGACATCAACCTTAATGGCACGAAGTATCACCTGGACCGCGGCGACGTCACATTTGCCAACCCGATTCGTATCGATCCCATCCTCGATATGGAAGCCACGACACGGGTGCGCGACTTCGACATTACTATTGGATTGCATGGCACGATTGAGAAGCTGACCACCACATACCGTTCTGACCCGCCGTTGTCGAGCGATGACATCATCGCATTGCTCGCCTTTGGCCGCACCCAGGAGGAGAGTTACGCTTCGGGCGGTACCAGCACCACCAGTCTGGGCGAGGGCGCTGGCGGCCTGGTGTTGGGACAACTCATCAACCAGGCAGTCAGTAATCGGGTCTCGAAACTCTTTGGCGTCAGCTCGATCCGCATCAATCCCTCGGTAGGAGGAGCCGACAACAACCCGAGCGCGCGACTCACTATCGAGCAACAGGTTTCCAATAACGTCACGCTGACGTACATCACTAACCTGACCCAGTCGGCCCAACAGGTCATCCAATTCGAATACAACATCAATACTGAATACACGGTACAGGGCATTCGCGACGAGAACGGCGTAGTGAGTTTCGACTTGCTGATCCGGAAGCGTAAAAAGTAGCGGACAAGCGCAGTGCGTTGACTTCGAGTCTTCTAAACCTGCAGTTAAATGCATTCCAGCCACAATCTCGAGGACCTTACACAACAGCGTGCTCGCATGGTGGAGGAGCAGCTGCGCCAGCGCGGGATTCGCGATGAGCGAGTGCTGGCGGCGATGGCCCGAGTTCCTCGCGAGAAATTCGTCGCTCCAGAGTTCGCTCGCGAGGCTTACGCTGACGGTCCAATTCCGATTGGCGCAGGTCAGACGGTTTCGCAACCGTATATGGTGGCCGCGATGGCAGAGGCCTTGGAGCTGCGGCCGTTGGATCGCATACTGGAGGTAGGCACTGGCACCGGCTATGAAGCCGCCGTGCTGGCAGAACTCGCCGCCGAGGTGTGGACCATCGAGCGGCACGCGGAACTTGCCGACAAGTCGCGCCAGATCCTGTCGGAACTCGGCTGCGCAACTGTGCACGTGATGCAGGGCGATGGCAGTCTTGGTCTACCGGAGCAGGCGCCGTTCGACAAGATCGTGGTTGCGGCTGGCGCTCCGCAGGTTCCTCCGAGCCTGGTGGCGCAGTTGGCGGAAGGCGGTATTATGGCGGTGCCGGTGGGCGATCGCGGCCAGCAGCAGTTGCAAGTAGCAGAAAAAATCGGGGGCAAAATGGTTGTTTCGCGCCAGGTGCTCTGTTGCTTCGTGCCGTTGATAGGCGCCGAAGGGTGGGCACACTAACCTATTAGTGCAGCAGGAACACGGTGGCCGCGGTGACGAGGCCGGCGGCAGCCAGCACCATTCCCAACATCCAGTAGTGCTTGCGTCCGGTGAGCAATGTTATCGACGTGACCACCAGCGAGATCTCCAGAAACACCTCGCCGAGATCGAAACGGTTGGCGCGCTGCGTCTCGTGTTTTAGCTCGGCCTCCAGGGCGTGGGCTTCGTTCTGGATTTCCGTCTTTTCCTCCGTGTATTTCTCGATGTTGCTCTCAAAGCGCTTCTGCACCTGCTCGGCCTTTTCGTTCTTACTCTCAAGGGCGCTCAAAACATCATTCAGCGCCTGAAGGTTGTTCAGCCGCAGATTTTTGGCCTGGTAGTACGCCCACTGGTCGGTGGTCTTGTTCTGCAGCAGGATCTCCTCGGTGTGGGCGCGATGTCCCAGCAGCGAGATGGTCGCCACCAGCACAGCCACGATGGCCATGGTGAGGCTCACGGGAGCAAGGCCGCGGTCTTCCTTCGCTTTTTCAGCGTGTTCCTTGAGTTCGTTGAGTTCTTCGCCGGCTGACATGGGCCTCCTGATGGGTTTGTTGGCAAGAGAGAGCTAAAAAGAATATTACCGACCAGCACAGGGGAGTACAAGCGTGTTGCCGAGTCTAAAATTGATCGATCAACTCTACCTTCGAGCGTATCACGTGCATTTGGATTCGGCAGCATGGACTGCTTTGCACAGCTCATCCACCAGGGGCCCGAAAGGACGGCTGTGTTCGTCGTCGAGTTCTTGCAGGCGTTGCTCGATGTCGATCAGCACTTTCTCCGCATCTTGCAGCGCGCGCCGAGCAAAGGGGAGATTCCCAGCATGCAACTCACCGAGAGCGGAGTCAACGAGAGCGAAGCCGATCTCCACATCGGCCTCGATCAGTTCCACCCGTATGCGATCGGCTGCTCGATGCTTGTGCCCGTCAGTCAAGGTCCTCACATGGTTCGCTGCGCGGCAGATACTTTATCGGATTGAGCTTGGTAGCGCGGCTACATCCCAGATGTACTCACTACCGCCGCGTTCGACGGTCACCGTTTCGTCCGGCATATTGAACAGAACACGGAATGTCGGCGGAGTTGCGTCAGTGTCCGAAATTCGGCCTTCCTCGCTGATTATAGAAGCCAACGTTCTTACTCGTGCATCGTAGGGATCAAGAAGAGCTGTGATGAGTACGAAGGCTCAGATCGGACGCAGTGCCGAACGACGGGCGGGATCGCAGAGCTGGCCGTTAGGCCTTCGGATCGGCTTCTGGATTTGCACTGTGATCGCCGTTGCGGTGGTCATCCGGCGGGTGTTGGCGCTGGCCTATCCGCCGCGATCCGCCCCGCCGCAACTGGCCGCGCTTGATGCCGTCTTCGCGTCGCACGCCGCGCTCACGCTGGCCCACATTCTTCCCGCCCTGGCATTCGTCGGGTTGACGCCGCTGGTCTTCATGCGACGATTCGCGAACGCGGTGTGGCCCGAGCGGCTGCTGTTTCTGCTTGGCACCGTCGTGGGCGGAACTGCTTATGCGATGAGCGTCTATTCCGTGGGCGGGTGGGTGGAACGCTCGGCAGTGCTACTCTTTAATACGCTCTTTCTCTATTCGTTGGCCCGCGCTTTCTGGTATGCACGTCGCGGAGATTCGGTTCTGAAACTGCGCTGGCTGATTCTGGCGATCGGAATACTTCTTGGCATCGCCACCACGCGCCCAGTGATGGGAGTCTTCTTCGCCACCAGTCGTTTTACGCATCTCGAGCCCGAACAGTTTTTCGGCAATGCGTTTTGGATCGGGTTCTCAATCAACACTGTAGTGGTGGCGCTATGGCTTCACTCCCCGCGAGGCCAATCGGTCGTCAAAAACTGGGCGGCGCAAGCGATGTAACGTCGTGAGCGAATACGGTTACGAGTGCCAAACCGAAGGAAGATGACCGATGCCAAAGACACTGTACATGGTCGTTGAGCAATTCAAGAACGGCGATGCCATCCCGGTCTATCGCCGCTTTCGTGATCACGGGCGCATGGCACCCGAGGGACTTGGGTACGTGTCTAGCTGGGCCGACGACAAGTTTGAGCGTTGTTATCAGCTGATGGAAACCTATGACCGCCGACTGCTCGATAGATGGATGGCGCAGTGGAGCGACCTCGTAGAGTTCGAAGTGTATCCAGTGATGACCTCGAAAGAGGCAGCAGAGAAGATCGCACCGAAGCTCTAGATTATTGCTACAGATGATACAGGGGCACACGGGAAGGTGCGCCCCCGACGGTCTTACTCAGTCACATCTTTGATGTGCGTGGCAATCCACCACTCATTTCCGAATGCGTCTTGGACCGCGCCGCTGCGATCGCCGTAAGGATGGTCTGTCGGTTCGGCAATCGACTTGCCTCCCGCCGCCATGGCCCGGCGATACACGTCGTCGCAGTTCGGCACGTAGAGATAGAACATTCCCTCCATCGGCTGATATTGGCCGTGGGCCTCACCCATCTCCAGGTGCGAGTTTCCGATCTTCATGGTCACATGATGGACCACGCCCTCGGGATCGGTGAAGCGCCCCAGATCTTCGGCATCGAAAGCACGCTTGAGGAAGTTGATCACCGGCTCGGCGCGCTTGGGATGCAGGTAAGGCTGAATGTCGGGCGCGCCTTCCCACTTGTAGTCGCCGGTGGTTCGAGTGGCGATGTACCAGAAATTGCCCGCCGCATCCTTCACACTCGCTGAGCGTTCGCCGTAGGACTGGTCAGTTGGCTCGGCGATCGAGGTCCCTCCGGCTTCGAGAGCGCGCTTATAAGTCGCGTCGCAATCCGGCACGTAGTAATGGAACCCAAATTGCTTCGACTTGCCGCTCCACTTGAGCCCTGGGCCTCCGCCTCCAACCATCAGCATGGAATCACCAACTCGGACTTCGGCGTGGATGCCGCCCGCCCCTCCCACGCTGCGGAATTTCTCTTCTGCCCCGAACGCCTGCTTGACGAAGTCCAGGAGACTGGCAGCGTCCTGCGCCACGATGTACGGCGTCACTGTGCGATAGCCCTTGGGCACCGGATCGACGGCTGGTGGGTGCGGTTGCTCTGGCTGATGCGCCCCCATACGGCGATGCATTTCCTCGACCGACATTTCCTCCGTGACCGTGGACACACTCCATTGGTATCCGAATGGATCCCTCAGGGTTCCTTCACGGCGGCCATAGAACTGATCCTTCACCGGCAGGACAATCGTCGCCCCGGCCTCTACTGCGTGCTGGACGAAGGCGTCGACGTTCGGCACCGAAAGCGAAATGCCGACAGGAGAATTGCCCAATGTTTCCGCGCTGAAACGGCCGCCTTCGGGCCACTCCTCGGTAACCAAGATGACGGAGTCGCCAATTATAAGCTCGGCGTGCGGGATCTTATCCCCGATCTCGAAGCGCATCGTCTCCTTCGCGCCAAACGCAGACTCGTAGAACTCGATCGCCTTGGCGGCGTTCTTGAAGGCCATTCTCGGTGCGGCCGTCGTGCGTGTTGCCGCAGTGGGTGCAGTTGTTGCTGACATCGAAGTACTCCTCTCTAAATCGGACTTGAGCCGTAGCCTGAATTCTTCGCGCGGAAGATTGCGCAGTTCACTGGCGATGCGAACGAGTGGTGCAATTTCGGGATCAACCGCAGTCACCGGCGCATCCGGCCGCGCGAGCAGGTTCGTGATTGCCTGGTCTAGTTGGTCGAACAGAGAGCGCTTAGGCATTGGCACGCTCCATGCTTGCGCGAAGCTTCTCCAGGGCGCGGAACTGAAGCTGCTTGATTGCGCCCTCGGTTCGCTTGAGGTCCTGAGCTATTTCGCGAATGCTTTTCTGCTCCACGAAGCGCATGACGATCACTCGGCGCTGGTCTTCCGGCAACCTCTCGACTAGTTGAAATAGAGCGGCGCGGCGTTCGATGTCTGGCATGCTGTCGTCGCTTAATTCCTCGCCAGGAGGATCGCCGGACTCTCGCGCCCTCAGCCGCCAGTGGTCGGCAAGCGTGTTGGCTGCGATCCGTGTGAGCCACGCGGCAAAAGGAGCTCCGCGCCACTCGAAACGATTCAGATTTGCCAGCGCCCGGTGAAATACCTGCGAAGTGACATCTTCGGCTTCCTCACGGCTGGCCACCCGCCGAGCCACGTAGGCATACACCACATGAAAGTTGCGCGTATAGAGCTCGGCGAAACGCGCAGGGTCGCGCTGGGCAGCCTCGACCAGAAGCCGCTCGTCCGCCTCGTTGTTCAGCGCCTTCACCCAGCTCTCCGCATAACGCGTTCACTAAGATAAACCGTCCGAAGGGAGAAAAGGTTACGGAGGGAAAAAGGTTTCGTAGGACTGTCAATCATCTTCAGGGTCGCTAACACCTAGAAATCGAAATCGCCGTCAATTCGCCACAGCCGTGGCACCGAGTTATAGAACACTCCGTAATAAGGCGACTGGTAGTACTCCTGTACGTCACGCGGATTATTGTGATTAAGCACGTTGTAAACGGTCACTCCGAAGCGAAACTGGATCCGGTGGCCATGAAACTTGAAGTCCACAGGATATTGAAGTTTTGTATCGAACCCGAGAAATGTCGGGAATCGTCCCGCCTGGTTCTCCGGACCGAGATATCGCCAGTTCTGATCAAGCGCCGAGAAGGGAAATCCGGTATGCACATCGAATATTGGGACGAAGTCGAACTTGTAGGGCAGCGCGATCACTCCCCAGGCAAGGCCACGGTTCGGCGCGTTCGACGAAAGTGGGCCGTACTCATTCTGGCGAATCAGCGGGTAAGGGAAGTTCCCGAAAAACTGGTTGTAGTCGTTGAGCTCGCCATATGCGCGTGAGTGCACGTAGCTGACGTGAATCGATGAGCGTTCCCCAAACTGCCACCGTATCATCGTCAGGAACTCGCGATAGCTTTGGCTGCCATCATTCAACAATTGCAGCTGCGCCGTTCCGTTGAGCGCCTGAAACGGATTCACGTAAAATTCGCGATGTACCTCGCGGCTCTCGTAACCAACGCGCAACAGCAGGTTGCGGTGCAGCTCGCGGTCGACCTGCAGCGTCCATCCCAGGCTGTAGGGCACGCGAAGCCCGGGAGTCGCAAGGGTGTGAAGGTAGGTAGCAGGTCCGTCAACGATCGTCGATCCATCGCCGGCGTAATCCGTGATGGTTTGTGCCGGATACTTCGTGAATACCGCAATATTGAGTGGAATCTTGTCGTAAAACAAGCCGATGCCACCGCGAATGGCCGTGCGTCCGTCGCGCGTTGGCGCAAATACAAAGCCTATACGAGGAGCCACGTTGACCGCTTGCGATGACAGGCTGTCGTGGTCCAGTCGCAGGCCGAGATCCAGGGTTAGCCGCGGAAGGATTTGCCAGTTATCCTGAACGAAGATCGCGAAATCGTTCTTCGTGGCTTGCGATGCCAATGCGCCGCCGTAACTGATCATCCTGCTGACCGTGCCATCCTGCCTTAAAACTGCTACCGGAAAGTTCGAAATCTCCCCGCTGTACGACGAGTAAGCATACGAATAGCCGGCCGTTAGAAGATGCCTGCCGCCTGCCTCAATCGGGCGCCAATGCAGAGCTTGCGACCACTGATAGAGGTTCGTGTTACGCTGCTGTTGTTCGAAATAAGTGCCGGAGTTGGAATAGGGATCGAGCGTCATTTCACGCGCCTGCGCGTCGGCCGGGTAGACTTGTGTGTCGAGTTGTTTGGCTGAAAACAACGACTGCAGAAATCCCCCATTCGCCAGAATCCAGCGATGCGATGCAGAAATGAAATAGCCGCGCTGGCGGTGGTCGGCCGTGACCGGCTGCGGGTTAAACGTGTTGATGTTGGCGTAGTCGGTGTTTTGCGGATCGAGTGCCAGTGCCAGGGAAAAGCGCTGATCGGCCGTGGGGTTCCAGTCGAGTTGCGTGTACGAGTTGACCTTTTCCACGATGCGAACATTGTCTGGATCAGGAATCGAGTACACCCTGACGGTGTCATAGCCGTAGCCGACCGACTGGAAGAGATATAACTCTCCCTTCTTCAGGGGGCCGGCAAAGGTGAAGTGCGGTGACGCACTCTCCACTCCATGAATATTGCCGTCGATCCAGCGAAAGCGCGGCAGCGGATCCTCGAACAGGAACTTCCACTCATCGGTGCCGCTACGAGTGTTGACATCCACCACACCGCTGGCGAAGCGTCCATACTCCGCGGAGAAGGGGTTTGAGAGCACTTGCACCGACTGCACCGCGACGGCCGGCAAGCTCAGCGCTGCCTGTCCCGTGAAAGGGTCGGTTACGCTCGCCGAGTTCACCAGCGTATTCGCCTGGTTTGTGCGTCCTCCTTTGATGCGAATCAGTCCGTCGAGTCCGCGCACAACGCCGGGCAACAAAGGTAGAGCGTCCTGAAAATCCTGATTGAGTTCGACCACCGACTTCAGCATTGTCGCTGTTAGCGTTGGTGTGCCGCCGTGGCTGGATGTCAGATCGACGCCCGGCGAATCGGCCGTGACCGTGATGTTCTGGGTCTGTCCCTTCAGCTTAAGTTGGAAGTCGAGCTTTGCTGCTTCGGCTGACTTGATCGTGACGCGTTTCGTGACCGTGTCGAAACCCGCCAGTGTGACCGTGATTTCATATTCGCCATACAACACACCAGCACAACTGTAGGCCCCGAGATCGCTCGACACGGTGGAGACCTCAGTCTTCGTGGCGAGGTTCTTCAGCGTGACCCGCGCATTGGGCCACACTGTTTGGAGATGATTCGCGTCGAGGGTAAAGATGACACCACTGATGTTGGCACTTTTCGCCGCAGCAACGGGCGCCAATGCCAACACGGTCAGCACTGCAACGACAATCCGCTGGGCGGGCGCACTCGGATGGAAAATCACGACCTGCTGCGGTTATTGTGCCACCGCGCCTCTGGCTACAAAAGGGGGCGAGACGGTCGTGCTCCACCCGGGCCGTCCTGACGCTGGACGACCCGGGTCAGGTGTTCGTATCGCTAGAAGTGAAAACCGAGTGTAGCCGTGATTGCGCGTGGGGTGACGTAGTGCGTGCCGCTGAACGTCGATAAGAAGTTGTACAGCGTGTAATTGTTCGTCAAGTTAATGACGTTCAACTGCGCGCTCCACTTGTATTTGTCGGTCTTGAACAGATTGTCATCTCCGATCGCCACGTCGAAGAGGCTTCGCGGCGCAATGCGCTGAGGATTATGGTCGTCGTTTTCCGTACCAGGCGCGGGTATGGAGATGAGCGTTGATCCGAACTGCGACGCAAGACACGTAAAAGGCAGCGGAGAGGTTGGGGTTGCGTGCACACCATTGCAAGTAAATCCACCCTGGAACTGCTGATCTGCAGTCAGGGGCGCTCCCGAGATGGTGTTAATCAGATTGATGGCAGGAAGGCCACCAATCGTCGTCGAGGCCCCCGCGCAGGTTGCGGTGAGCGGGTTGTAGCATGGCGTCGCACCCGCCACGAGACCGCTGTCGAAGCGCCAGTTGAATCCGAACCATGGTCCGCGTTTCCACGGAGTCTGATACTGCAGGTGAACGGTGCTATTGAAAAGCTCATCGTGGTCAATTCGAAAAACGCCGGTCGAGGGTGGAATGATGGGCAATCCCGCGACCTGCGGCAGGAAGAAGCGAGCGGCGACGCTGGACATTACCGCGAGCGCCGTAAAGCCGTGCGTAACGGGTACGCTCGCACGCAAGGCCCATCCCGGAATCTTGGAGCTTTGCCATTCAATCGGGAAGGCGATTGGCGTGCTGCCCACGACACCGAAGTCGTACCCATTGTGGGTGTACTTCCAGATGTACTCGCCGTCGATCACGAGGTACTTGCCGAATGCTTGCTGGAGTCCGGCGTGGAACTCATTGCGCATGCCGGCCTGAATCGCTCCCAGGTTGCAAGGAACCCCGGACGGCGGAACCAGCGTAGCCAGGAAGGGAATGCTGCAGCCTTCGCTGGCGATTATCAGGTTCTCGTTGAACGGTGTTTCCATGGCCCGTGCATAAGACACCCGCAGCACCGTGTTGGTCTTCTGAACGTTGTAGGAGATCCCCACACGCGGCTCTGCCTGGCTCGCGGTGGTCAGGCCATTGTAGACGTCACCCCGGATTCCCAGGTTAAAGGACCAATTCTTTTTGGTGATTGTGTCCTGCACATAGAGCGACAGTTGCTTGACGTCAGTATGACCGTGAAAGAAGAATGGCGTTCCACCCATGGTGAGGTCATGCGGAGCCAGGATTGCGCACGGCGTACCGGGGATTGGATGACCGCTGGCATCGAGGCACGAGGGCGCAATCGACGGAACCAAGGTCGGATCGACAATGGCAACGGTGTCATTCTCATTGAGAAATGTCTGTTGATACGTGATGCCAGCCTTGACGTTGTTAATACCCTTTACGTAGGTAATGTTGGATAAGACGCCGGCGTTGGTGAGACTGCGATTCTGGGCTACCGATTCGCTCTGTAAATCCGGAGACCAATCGTTAAACGGGTCACCACTGGGATAGTAGTTGTATTGATCTTTTCGTACGAACCCGCCCAAGTTAAACACCGTCGTAGAGCCGATCATGTGCGTCCAGGTTGGTGCGATGTTGAACGTTAGAATCTTCGAGCGTTGATCCGAGGGGCCGAGAACAACGCCTGTCAGCGGGTTGGTGAGAAACTCACCGTTGACATCGTGAAATTGCTGGTCGAACGAATTTGGAGTCTGAAACCACGAGCGCGTGAATCCCAAGTTCAAGTGAAGCGTGTCATCGGGAGAGAACACGTAATCAAACCGATCGAACACGTTCTCCATGTTGCCCTTGGCATGCATGACGACGAATTCCGGGGGATCGAGGAAACGGCCCGAGTTCATCCCGTTGGCCGCGATGAAGTTCCCCCAGCTCTTGCCACCGTAGGAGAAATTTAAGTCGACATTGGAGCTGCCAAACGCGCCGTAGGAAGTCGTGATGCCGCCGTGCGGTGTGGTCGACCCAAGCCCCGAGCGGGTGGTCACATCGATCACCAGGCTCGTCTTGTCGCCGTATTCAGCAGGTGGAGCACCCGCGATGACTTCCATCGACTGCACCGCATCAAGCGGGATCTGATTGGAAAACACCTTGCTCTGCTGGTCGGTGATGGGCTGGCCGTCGAGCGAGAAAGAATTCTCCGCGTGGTCACCCATGCCGTGAAAAAGGCCATTGGAATCGGCGGCGACTCCCGGGGTGGAGAGAGTGACCAACGAGCTGAGCGCGGACGAACTGCTCTCCAAAGGAAGTTTGTCGAACAGGCTGCGATCTACGTCAGTGTGGAAGGTGGGATCGTTTTCCAACAGGTCGCTGGCATCGCCCACCACCGTGATGTTTTCCCCAGATACGCCGATCTGCAGGCTGACACTCAACGAGGTAGGCACGGAAGAACGGACATCGACTTCTTGGGCATAGTTCGCGAAGTCCTTGGCATTGACAGTTACGTGGTAGGGATTGAGTGGAATGTTCGGGAAGCTGAACTTACCGGCATTATCAGTCGTGGCGGACCGGCTATATTGGCTGACCGGGTTCTGGATGGTGACCGTTGCATTCGGCACCACCGCGCCGGTTGCATCGGTGACTGTGCCGGTGATGCTACCCGCATTGCCAGTGGACTGCGAAAAAGCTACGGTCGTCAGCATCAGCAGCGCTGCCAGGGCGTAACAGAACTTCGGCAATGGGGAGCTGCCGGGTGCAACTCGCCAGCCCTTTTCGGTTAATACTGCGGGTGAAAATGCCTGTGCGCCATGGTCATCTTGCAAAGAAAAATTGCGAAACATCCCAACCTCCAATAGCTGTAGCCACCTTCCGCAAGAAGCAAATACAAAGCGTCAGCGGAAACGGTTTTTCCGATAGATCAATGACTGATCCGCTCGCCTGAATTGCACGAGTCGAGAGTCAAAGGGAATTCAGCGTCGATTAGAGGTTTTGCGGGGGAGGCCGAATGTACGAGGAAGTTACGTGAAGCTGAGATTGAAGTTGTGGCTCCAACAGCGCGAGCCGTGCGGACTCCTGAACTAGCGCAGGCGCAGTACTGATTGCGGTGACGACTGCCGCACTGTGAGCGACCACGCACAACGAACAGTGCGAAGCCGGAGAGGATTGACTCGCCAGGGCGTCGTGCACGTGAACGGCCTGCACGAACCCAAATCCCGCCATCACCAGCACGAAGGCGAAGGCCGTCCATTTACGGAGCAGCGGGCGTTCGAACTGGCGAATGACGTTCATGCGGGAGCTGTGAGCTTACTATACCAAGACTTAGACGCCCGAGTCGAAGGCGAGGAAGCAAGATTTCGCGACTTATTTGCGCCAAAGGCTTCTAAATCCGCTGCTTATTCTGCATCCGGCACTACTTCTCTGACCGCTGGTTTCCCGTGAAAATGCTGCAGGATCGCCTCGGCCTGAGGGCGGCTGACCACCGACGCCAGAGCTGCCGCGTCCGCCTGCTTCACCGCCTCCAGGCTGCCGAAGTGCTGCAGCAGGCGGCGCGTCGTTTGGGCGCCGATTCCGGGTACGTCCAGCAACTCGGTCTTGTGGTCGCGCATTTCGCGGCGCTTGCGATGAAAGGTCACGGCGAAACGATGCGCTTCGTCGCGAACCAACTGCACCATGTGCAACACTGGCGAGTGCCGATCGAGCACGATAGGATCGTCCTCCTGGCCGTACACGTAAATGATCTCCTCGCGCTTCGCAATTGACGCCAACGGCTGGTTTACGATTCCCAACGCCTCCAGCGCATCAGCCGCGGCATGCAACTGTCCAATGCCTCCATCGATGAGGATCAAACTGGGTAGCGGCTTCTCTTCGGATTGCAAGCGCGAGTAACGGCGCGTCACTACTTCGCGCATCGAAGCAAAGTCGTCCACGCCGGTGACGCTCTTAATGATGAACTTGCGGTAGTCCGACTTTTTCATCTGGCCGTCTTCCCACACCACCATCGAAGCCACGGTTTCCGCGCCTTGAATGTGCGAGATGTCGAAACACTCGATGCGGCGTGGCAACTCGGGCAGTGTGAGCGCGTCTTGTAGCGCTTCCTGTATCACTTTCGCCGCCGGCTTCATGACCCGGAAGCGCTGATCGTAAGCCTGCTTCGCGTTCTGCCCGACCAGGTCCACCAGCGAGCGCTTGTCACCGCGCTGCGGCACGTGGATCTGCACCTTGCGATCGCGTCCTTCAGAGAGCACTTCCTCCAGCATGGCGCGGTCTTCGAAATCTACCGGCACATAGACGTTGTGCGGAATGTACTGCTGATCGAGATAAACCTGCTTCAGCAGGGCTGAGAAAAACTCGCCGGGATTGAATCCGTTTTCACCCACGATCTCCTGCATGTCTTCCCAGAAGAATTCGCGCTTGTCCATGATTTTGCCGCCGCGCATGTGGAACAGATTTACCGCCAGCATGTGGTTCTCGTAGTGGTAGCCGAAGACGTCGGCATCGTCGCCTTCGACGGCGTGCATGCGCTGTTTCTGCCCTAGCAACTCGACCGTGGAGATAAGGTCGCGGTACTTGGCGGCCAGTTCATACTGCTCGCGCTGGGCGGCAGCATTCATGCGCTGGTGCAGCGAGCGCGACAGATCGGCGCCGCGGCCTTCCAGGAAAAGCTTCACGTCGTGCACAGCCTCGGCGTAACGGTCATCGGTAGTGAGTCCTGCAACGCACGGCCCCAGGCAGCGCCCGATGTAGTACTGCAAACAGGGACGCGGATGGTTGCGGTTCAAGTCGATCGTGCATGAGGGAATGAGGAAGTTCCGATGAATGAGATCAACGATGCGGTACGCCAGGCTGGTGGGGAAGTAAGGGCCGAAGTAAAGTGAGCCGTCTTTGCGCAGCCGTCGCGTCGCGTACACCCGCGGATACCGCTCACCCATCGTCAGCTTGATGTACGGATAAGACTTGTCGTCGCGCAGCAGAATGTTGTAGCGCGGCTTCTTCTGCTTGATCAGGTTGTTCTCAAGTGCAAGCGCTTCCTTCTCGTTATCGACCACGATGTAATCGAGATCGACGGCCTCGCGCACCAGCGTGCCAGTCTTGGCGTTCTCTGCGGCGCCTTCAAGAAAATACGAACGCACGCGCGAGCGCAAGTTGTTCGCCTTGCCGACATAGATGATGCGGCCTTCGGCATCCTTATACAGATACACGCCGGGAGAAGTCGGCAAGGTGCGAATTTTCTGATGTAAATCCATGCTGAGGAAGACGGAGACTTCGAGAATACCGCTTTGGCGGACCGATAGCTCGACGTTACTACCCTGTAAAAATTTTACTACTGCGTCAGGATTATCCGGCGCATTCCCCCACAACTTAGCGGTCAGCCCTCCAAGTGATTGAAAACAGTATGATGAGCTTCCCCAGGTATTCGCCGGTCAATTGGCACATCACTTGCACATCTTAGGGCGTGTGGAAGCCACTTTGCAGGAGTTAATGCAATGAACAGAGTTTCTCTTGTCGCAGTGCTGGTCGCAGGCAGCATGTTCTCGACTGTCGGATGCGCAACCAAGAAGTATGTACAGAGCCAGGTAACGCCTATCAACAACAAGATCGGCGAGCTCGACGAAATCACGTCGAAGAACACTCGCGACATCAAAGACGTTGATGGCAAGGCTCAGCAGGGCATCCAAGCCGCTAACCAGGCTGATGAGAAAGCTGCGTCTGCCGGACAGTCAGCCCAACAGGCCAACGAGAAAGCCGGACACGTGGCCAGTGGCTTAAACGGTCTCGCGGGAACCGTCGAGAACCTCGACAACTACAAGGCAACCGCCAACACGACCATCTTGTTTGGCTCCAACAAGGCGATGTTGACCAAGGCAGACCAGCAGTCGCTTGATGATTTCGCCCAACAGATTGCCGGCCAGAAGCATTACATCGTTCAGGTGCAGGGCTACACCGACGGTGTCGGTTCGGTCGAATATAACGACCAGTTGAGTCGGCGGCGTGCTGATGCTGTCATTCAGTACCTCGCTGCCAAGCATGACGTTCCGCCGTATCGCGTCTACATCATTGGCTTGGGAATGGAAAAACCGGTCGCGGAGAACTCCAATCGCGCTGGACGTGCCAAGAATCGCCGGGTCGATGTGCAGTTGATGACGAACTCTTTGGAATCCGCATCGGCTGAGGCGAAGTCGCCGTCGTCGCCCTCGCAGAATCCTTCTGACCGCCAATAGGGCGGCTACCTATCCTCCAGATGCGGACGCATGACTAACGTCCGCGATCCTCAGGCCGTTCGCTTCGCGGACGGCCTTTTCGTTGTGTGCCGAGCATGGTCGACAGCTGGGAGGTGCGAGTCCTCTACCCAACCTGATGGAGGTGAAGGGTTAGCGAAGCGCAAGGGTGAAATAACACTCGCCGCGAGGCGGGGCCTGAAAGAAGCGTGGAGCAAAGACGCGAGCTGATGAACAATTCAACGGATACGAGGCCTACAGTGACGGGCGATCGGGCAACTGACCGCGAAGCCCATATCCATCAAGTGCACTGGTGGTAAATCCGGCGGTTGCGCGTTGAAGGCGGTCGAAATTACCTCGGGAGATCTGCGGCATGTCACAAAACGTGACTGAGGGTGAAGCGATTCACTCTGACCGTGCGGCAGAAGTCAGCAGAGGGCGTATTACTCCAGAAGAGCGGAGAAAGGCCCGAACGGTACCCCGCAAGGGGAATAAAGGGAAGGGCAAGTAAGCAGCGCGACTCATGAGCGGACAGCGGCAGAAAAACCGGCCCGAACAAGGGGTGCTGGCCTTTCCGACGGAGAGTAGGAGTGAAGCTCCGAAGGCCGTGGAGAAAGGGACCGAAACGCTGGTGGCGAAGCGCAGGCCTGAAAACCTGGCTGAAACCGAACGACTGATGGAAGAGGTCTGCGAGTGGGAAAACTGCAAGCAGGCATTACAGCGAGTCAAGGCTAACAAAGGGAGTGCGGGAGTGGACGGGATGACCGTCCAGCAACTACCGGACTACCTGAAGCAGCATGGGCCAGAAATTCGGGAGCAGTTGCTGACGGGGAACTACGAACCGAAACCGGTCAGGCGGGTGGAAATCCCGAAGCCGGACGGGGGAATGCGAAAGTTAGGCATTCCTCCGCCTGCTAGCGGCGGTCGCCAAGCGAGTGGCCGACCGGTGCTGGACCGTTTTGTCCAGCAAGCGGTGTTGCAAGTTCTGCAGAAGCGCTGAATCTCCGGTTGATCGGAGCCTTCCTGAAGGCCGGAGTGCTGGAGAACGGATTGGTGACGGCGGTCGACGAGGGAACGCCGCAAGGCGGTCCGCTTTCCCCGCTGCTCAGCAATCTGGTGCTGGATGAACTGGACCGGGAGTTAGAGAGGCGCGGTCACCGCTACTCGCGCTATGCCGACGATTGCAACATTTACGTGGGCAGCGAGCGAGCGGGGCAGCGAGTGATGAAGAGCGTAACGCGCTTCATCACGCAACGACTCAAACTCAAGGTCAATCAGGCAAAGAGCGCTGTGGCCCAACCGTGGCAGAGGAAGTTTCTCGGATTTAGCTTTACCAGCGAGCGCGAACCAAGGCGGCGGATTGCCCCCAAGGCCATCGCCCGCTTCAAGGAGCGGATACGGGAACTGACGCGTCGAACCCGAGGCATCAGCCTGCCCAAGATGATTGCCGAAACGGCAACCTACTTGCGCGGGTGGCTCGGCTACTTCGGGGAGTGTCAAACGCCGTCGGTGCTGAAGGGCCTTGAGTCCTGGTTACGCCGCCGACTCAGGTCGGTGGTGTGGAAGCAATGGAAGCGCGGACGGACGCGATTCAAAGAACTTCGCAAACGGGGCGTGAGCAAAGATCTGGCGGCGCAAACCGCTGGGAGTGCGCACGGTCCGTGGCGAATCGCGAACTCCCCGGCGTTAGCCATGGCACTACCCAATGCCTACTTTGCCTCACTGGGACTCCCGGCCATGGTCATACGGTCTTAGCTCAACCCGCCGAACCGCCGTATGCGGACCCGCATGTACGGTGGTGTGGGAGGGGAGGACGGGCGACCGTCCCCCCTATCCCGATTGTACAGCAATCCTCTCCGGACGTCTCCTTCTCTCCTCGTAAGCTTTGACCCGCGCCTCGCGGATTCAAATTCCCGTCCAGAGATTTTCAATTTGGGAAATCGCGGTCGAACTCTTCCACATTTTTTGCTTCATTGTTTCCGGTCGGAACTATAGTGGACTCCTCCCCCGAAAACTCAGATCTGAGCGTGTCATATAAGGAGCACTATGAAAAAACTGGCCTTACTTCTATGCTGCCTCGTCTTCGCGGTCGGCAGCGCTTGGGCGGGAACCGGCCTCATCACCAATCCCGCACAGATCAACCAGGATTACTATGACTGGTGCATTCAGTTTGGATGCCTGAACGACTATACGCAGTACGCCACCCCTCAGCCGATCACTTCGCAGATCTTTGGTGTCACTGGAACTGTCGGACTCAATGGCGGCTTCCAGAGCTTCTACAACCTGCAGGAAGGCGTGACCTGGAGCGGACAGTTCGCCAACAATGAGGGCATTCTGTACAACGGCAGGCTGCTCGGCAACCAGGATGCAGGCTTCGTCGTCACCTTCGATATGCCCGTGCTCGCAGCCGGAACCTACATTCAGTCTGACTACTACGGCGCGTTTACTGCCTTCGTCACAATTTACGACATTAACTCCCAGGTCGTAGGTACATGGGTAGAAGATGGCAACTCCGGATTTGGTCCGGGAACTGCCCTTTTCATTGGCGCCTACGATAGCCAGGGGATCTACGCAATACAGTTCGATGTCCAAGATCAGTTCGGCTTGAACGATGTGGCCATCGGCACCACGTGGATCAACACAATCAACACAACACCCGAGCCCGGCACACTGGTGCTGTTCGGAAGCTCGGCTCTTGGACTGGCGGGCTATCTCCGCCGCCGCATGGGGGGGTGCTGAAATGAACCTGCGTAAATTTTGCTTGATCACTCTCCTGGTGCTGCTCGTTGGCCAGTTGGCCTTCGCGCAGACCGCCTTGCAGCAGTTCAATAAGGCCCAGGTGACCGGAAAGCCGCAATTGGTGATGCCAATGGCGCGGCCAGGCACGCACGCTAAGTCAATGGCAATGTTCTCCGGTCAGAAAGTTACCGTCCGTGGTGGAATCAAGCCGTTGAACGTGCCCACCGAGCCCTGGTTCTGCGACTATAACAACGGCTCTCAGGTGCTGGTTTGCCCCAAAGGCGTAGAGACCGCCTATTCGACGAACTTCCCCGGAGCCAATGGTGGCGCTGGCATGACCATCGCCATCGTCGATTACTTCTACTACAACTGGGTGGAATCCGCGCTGGCGCAGTACAACTCGGATATGCACCTTCCGGCTTGCACTGTGGCCAATGGCTGCCTGACCCTCATCGACATGAGCAATGGCAACGAATGCGATTACTGCTACGGGTGGGAGGTCGAGACCATGCTCGACGTCGAGGCTGTGCACGCCATGGCTCCTAACGCGAAAATTGTGTTCATCGGCGGCGACCCTTACGGCTACGGCACGGCCGAAGAGTTGACCGCCGAGTCCCTGGGTAACGCGACTTCCAACAGCTGGACCTTCAACGCTGGAGAGAGCGTCGACCCCATCTTTGGCCCGGTTTTGGGTCAGGGACCGCCGACACTGTTCGCTTCCGGTGATGGCAGCGCCTTCCCGTATGAGGGCGTCGCCTATCCCTGCACGTCGCCTCTGGCGACCTGCGTGGGTGGAACTTCGCTCTACCTCAACCCTAACTTGACACGAAATGCCGAGTACGGCTGGAGCGGCAGCGGTGGCGGCTGCAGTGGCATTTTCGCGCTGCCGAGCTACCAGGGCCTCGTCGGCTCTAATGTGTGCGCTCCCAACCGTGCGGCGCCCGATATCAGTGCCATCGCTGATCCGAATACCGCCTTCGCCGTTTACATCGGCGGACCCAACTACTCGGGTAACTATTACGGAGTGGGAGGCACTAGCCTCGCGACCCCGATCAATGCCGGCTTGATTGCCGATATGGATACCGCTCGTGTCAGCTTTGGCAAAACCAAACTGACCTACACCAGCTTCAACGGCGAGATCTACCCGGCGGCCGCATACAACTACAGCTACTACTTCTACGACGTTATTGTTGGCTACAACGGCTACTACGCTGGACCGCAGTTTGACCTGATCACTGGACTCGGTGTACCGAACGGCAAAGCAATCGCCAGCCGTTTCTTCGGTATCCCATAACCTCAGGACTCCCGAAGGCTCCTGACTTTGGTAGGTAGACAGACCCTCACCCAACGCCCCATCCCGGATACTCCGGGGTGGGGCATTTCGTTTCCGCCGTTCGGCGAGTCCTCCACACACCTTCCGGGTTGCAATAGAATATGAATGTGCGATTGCGCATAGCGATTCTCGCGGCTCTCTGTCTGTGCCTGAGTGGCGCCGCCGTGGCGCAGAGTCCCGACGATGGGCCCATCACGCGCGTGCCGGTCGACAAGTCCGCTCCTCCTCCCAAAGACAATCGCAAGGCCCCACCGCGCTCCGACACGCTGGCGCCAGACGAAAGTTCCAGCAAGCAGACCGAGATCGACGTGTCGGCCCCTGCGGGCGACGAGAAGTATCCCGGTGCAAACGAGAGCGAACTCGGCGAGTTTCACCCCTTCGATCCCCACAAGGCTGCCAAGTGCATCGAAGTCGGCGATTATTACTTCAAAGAGGGCAACTACCGGGGTGCCATCAGCCGTTACCAGGAGGCGCTGGACTGGAAGCCGCGCGACGCCGACGCCACCTTCAAGCTGGGGGAATCGCAGGAAAAGAACGGCGACTACAAGGCCGCGCTGTCAAACTACCAGGACTACATCAAGATCCTGCCCAAGGGACCGTACGCCGCCAAGGCGCAACAGGGAATCGACCGGCTGAAGTCAAAGGCCGGTGCCACCACATCCCCGCCCGCGCCCAAGCCAAGCTAAGAATTTTGCCTTAGGTGGACCTGGAAGGGGCACGGCTTTACAGGTTGGTGAAAAAGTCGATTTCGCCTCATGTTTTGAAGGGGCACAGCTTTAGCTGTGCCGTACAAGTCGCTTATCTTTTTAATTCCCAGCGGACTTTAGTCCGCGAGGAATCTGCTTTAAGCGGCCTGTTCAGGCGTGCCGTTAAGGTCGTCTTTTCTAGATCTTCCTGGAAAGCTTTAGTCCGCCGGGGTCTGTATTTCTCCGCCGTGTCGCGCAATCGCGAGTTGAGTCTGCAGTACACGCTCTTATATGGTGGAGGCTGCTCGTGAAAAAGTCCTCCAAACCACAAAGCCTTCTCGGTCGTCGCCGCAATCTCCATCCTCGCACGGCGATTCCGTTTGTTCTACTATCGGTCTTCGCACTGCAGTCGCTGTGGTTCATCCAGACGCAATCACTCACCTACGACGAACCGGCGCACATCATTGCCGGCATCGACGCCTGGCGGCATGGGCGTTTCGAGCACTGGAACGACCATCCGCCACTGGGACGCCTCTGGCTTACCCTGCCTATCGCGCGCATCGACAGCCAGTACGCCTGGCGGGAACTGCCCAGCGGCTATCGCGTCGAAGTCATGCAACCTGGGCCGGAAGAGATCGCTCTTCGCACCCGTCCTATGAATACCCTGCTCGGTATCGCCCTGGGCGTGGCGTTGTGGTTCGCGACGCGGCGGCTGTTCTCCGAAGGAGCGGCGAACATCGCGCTCGCGCTCTTCGTTTTCACCCCATCGCTGATCGCGCATTTCTCCGTCGTTACGACCGACGGCATCGGTACCCTGTTTATCTTTCTTGCGGCGTTTCAACTGGTGCGATGGCGACACCGTCCCAACTGGCCGCAAACCGTGCTCATGGGACTCGTGCTTGGCGGACTGCTGCTGGCCAAGTTCTATGCGCCTCCGCTGGTGCTGCTTGCCTTGGCGCTGGTGCTGATACTGACACCCGAGGGCGTATCCCGTCGGCCGTCGCAATGGAACTGGAAATCCATGCTCGCGGCGCTGGCCCTCGCGCTGGCCACGCTGTGGGCTGGTTACTTTTTTCACATCTCGCACCTGAAAATCGGCGGCGGAAACGTGGTGGCGTCGTTCCCCAACCGCGGCGAGAAGACCTGGGCGACGCGATCGAATGCGCACCTCAGCGCCTTTGTTCCCGCCGGGGAGTTTTTCGAGGGTCTGCGCGAGGTGGCGTTCAGCAACAAACATGGGCGCCCCGCATGGTTTTTAGGCAATATCTATCCCAGGGGCGGAATCAAGACCTATTACCCGACAGCTATCGTGCTCAAGTGGCCAACTATTCTGTTGGCGCTGTTTCTTGCGAGCCTTCTGATGGGAGTCCACAGAGTCTGCCGCGCTCCCCGGGATCTGCTGGCGATGTGTTCATTCGCCGCGGTGTTTTTGTTTTTCGCGATTCAGTCGAAATACGACATCGGTGAGCGCCACATTCTACCGCTTTATCCCTTCGCCCTTCTGATTGCGGGAGCAATTTGGGAGCGTGTGAAAACGCCTCGAGCTGCGATGATTGTGCTTCTGGTCCTGCTTGCGCTCAACGCCGCCGATGCCTTGCGCGCCGCGCCCGACTACCTCACCTACTTCAACATTCTGGTGAAGCCGGCCAACAGTTGGCGCTATCTGACAGACAGTAACCTGGACTGGGGTCAGGGGCTAATAGCGCTGCGCGACTATGAGTCGAAACATCCAGACCAGAACTTGCGGCTGGCGTATTTCGGCTCAGTGAATCCGGCGTTGTATGGCGTGCGCGCTGCACCCCTCGCGTCGGAAGAACGCGTGACGGGCAAAATCGTCGTAGCAGCAAGCGCGTTATCCGGTCAGGTATTGCCCGACCCCAACAGCTATCGATGGTTGCTGCGCTACACGCCGAACGAAATGATCGATCGCTCGATGTTTGTGTACGAGATCAAGTGAGAAATTCGGGTGCCCCAGGTTCGCGCTGTTCTTTTGGCCGCTAACATGGGGACCCTAGCCTAATCGGGGGATTCTCAATGAAGTTTTTTCTCTCAGTCCTGCTGCTGGCCGCTTCTTCGCTGGCTCAAACCAGCACGCCCGTTCCTACGGTCGCCCAACTGCTTGGCACCTGGAAACTGGTCTCCATCGAAGACACCATGACTGATGGCAAGGTGCAGCCTTCCGCCCAGTTCGGATCGCACCCACAAGGCTTCATCATGTACGAACCCGACGGACACATGTGCGCCACCATCGCCAACGGCGATCGCCCCGAATGGAGCGACACAGTCAAGCCCACCGACGCCGAGAAGATCGCTTACTTCGACACCTTCATCGCTTATTGCGGGACCTTCAAGCTCGATGGCGCGACCTCAACCGTGACTCACTATCCCTCGGTTGCATGGACGCCCGCATACGTCGGCTCAACCCAGCCGCGCCCCTTTCGCCTCGAAGGCAACCGGCTCATCATCACCGCCACGCGTGGTCTTTCCAATCCGGCAATCCAGAAGCGAGTGCTGGTCTGGGAGCGCGCAAAGTAAGTGGATGGTGGTCAGTGGCTAGCCGTTGATCTCTCGGTTTCGGCGGAAAGACTGTGGTGTCCTAATCTAACCACTAACCACTATCCACTCCTCTTCACCCCATCCGGATATTATTCTCCCCAATCACCTGGAACACCGACATCATATGGGTGATACCAAGCAGCTGCCGCACCGATTTCCCAACGTTGAAGAGGTCCAGAACGCTACCCGCAGACTTGGCATGAACATACAGTCGCACCAGCGTGCCCAGACCCATGCTGTCCATGTGCGTGACCTCGGTGAAGTCCAGCACGACGCACTTGTGTTCCGGAACCAGTTGTTTCACGTCAGCATAGAAGCGGTCCGTCGCGCCCGCCACTAGCCTGCCACTGCATCGCACAATGGGAACGCTTCCGCTACGGTCGACAGCAACCGTGAGAGTGCGCACGACTGTCACGTCGGACATTGCTACCTGCCTTGTCGAAATCCAGCCGAGTAAATTGAAATCGCTGTCCGGCGATTGTCACACATCGAGGCCGTGAAGGGAACACCTTATCAGCACTAACTATGCGGATGATGCGCCAGTGAGAACCGCTATACCCATGGAGGCTCGACGGTTGCCTCGAGCTCGTTGCGGGCTACAAGCGCTCACCAGTAGACTCAGCGAAGTGCTCGTATGCTGCATATCCAAACTGCGATGAGCAAAACATTGCGAACCGGATCAATCACGCTCTTGTCGATGGCGTTCGCGATGGCCCTGCTGGCTGGCGGCAGCCCAAGTCCACAGATGGCTTCAGCGGGGAGTCCAGGCCCTGGCACCCACGTAACCTTCAGTCGCGACATCGCGCCCATCATCTACCAAAACTGCGCGAGCTGCCACCGTCCCGGAGAATCGGGGCCATTTCCGCTTCTGACCTACGGCGAAGTCAAGAAACACGCTAACCAGATCGTCGCGGTGACACACACGCGATTCATGCCTCCGTGGCTTCCTGAACCCGGAGACCTGCAGCTCCAGCAGGAGCGCCGCCTGCCGGACGCGCAGATTGCACTCATTCAGAAGTGGGTTTCGCAGGGTGCAGTCGAAGGCAACCCCCGCGACCTTCCGCCTAGACCGCATTTTGTGGAAGGCTGGCAACTGGGAACGCCAGACCTGATCGTTACCGCCGCGAAACCTTATACCGTGCCAGCCGGCGGTGGCGACTCGTACTGGAACTTCATTCTGCCAATCCCTGTAGATCGCGCGCGCTGGGTGCGCGCGGTGGAAATCCGCACTAACAATCAGCAACTGATTCACCATGCCAACGTGATCATCGACCGTTACCGCTCGTCGCGCCGCAGGGAAGCCGAACCAGGTGCTGGATTCGGCGGAATGGAACTGCAGATCGATTCCGAGCACTTCGAACCAGACACTCACTTTCTCTTCTTGAAGCCAGGCACAGTCGTTACTCCCTTTCCTGACGGCATGGCACTCCAGCTCAATCCTGGCACGGATTTCGTGCTCAATGTGCATCTGCAACCGTCGGGCAAGGCCGAAGTCATCCAGCCCAGTGTCGGTATTTACTTCACCGACCAGCCTGCGACTCTCGTTCCAATGCTGCTTCAGCTCGACGCTGACCAGCAACTCGATATCCCGCCCAGTGATAAGAATTTCGTTGTAAGCGATACCTTCACGCTTCCGATCGATGTGGACTTGCTGGCGGTCTATCCTCACGCACACTATCTCGCGCGGGAGATTCTTGCCACCGCCGCCATGCCCGATGGATCGTCGAAGACGCTGCTCTACATCAAAAAGTGGGACCTGAATTGGCAGGAAGTCTTCCGCTACGTCGAGCCGGTGAGGCTACCGAAAGGTACCTCCGTCACTATGCGGTACACGTACGACAATTCGGAAGACAACACCGCCAATCCCAACCATCCGCCACAGCGGGTGAAGGCGGGCAATCGCGCCAGCGACGAGATGGCGCATTTTTGGCTGCAGGTTCTGCCGGTGAACTATCCGCTCGATCAGGGAGATCCTCGGTTGGCACTGGAAGAAGCGCTGATGCTGCACCATGTCGAGAAGAGCCCCATGGACTTCGAAGCGCGCTACAACCTTGGAGCGGTCGCGCAGACGCGAGGCAATCTGCAGCTCGCACAAGAGCAGTATGCAAAGGCGCTCGAGATTCATCCGGACGACGCCGTGGCAAACAACTCGCTCGGCACGATTCTGCTGGCCGAGGGACAACCGCAGGATTCCTTGCCTTATTTCAATACCGCGCTAAAGGCCCGCCCCGACTATTTCGACGCGCACTACAACCTCGGTATCGCGCTGGCTTCGACCGACGATTTGAGCGCGGCAGTTAAGCAATTTCGCGAAGCCGTCCGCCTCGATCCATCCGACGCGGGAGCCCAAGCCAGTCTTGGCACGGCGCTCGCCGAGCTTGGCCAACTGCCGGAAGCGAAGTCGTGTTTAGAACGGGCCGTTCACCTGGATCCGGAGAATCCGATGTTCAAAGAAAGGCTGCAGGCCGTCGAGCAGATGATGGTGGTCCATTGAGCACCGGGTCGGGTGCCGGAGTCGGTGTATCCTGATCGGACAGTTTTAGTCCGAGTGTAACGGCTCGCTTTGAATTGGCAGTCTCCAACGAATTGCGCGAACCCCAGCCATAGGGCGAAACAATATTAGCCCAGGACGGAAGCCCTGGGTAAAATGGCACCTACACTGCTAGCGCTTCTTTTCCGCCTTGACCACGATGGAATGCGCAACTGGCACGATCGCTCCACGCGAGGCTTCGGCGTTATGTGCGCGACTCATGACCTCAGTCCGCACGTAGCTTACGAACTCCGACATCTGCCGCTGCATTTCCTCCATGCGCTCGCGCATCTGAAGAATGATCGCAATCCCGGAGATGTTTACGCCCAGGTCGCGCGCCAGCGACAGGATGAGCTCCAATCGCTCCAGGTCTTCGTCGGTGTAGAGGCGGGTGTTGCCCTCGGTGCGCGACGGTTTGAGTAGACCTTCGCGCTCGTAGAGGCGCAGCGTTTGCGGATGGATGCCGTACATCTCGGCAACCGAGCTGATCATGTACGCGCCCTGTCTCTTACGCTTGCCCATAGTCTTCGCGTCCCGTTTTGAAGGGGCACGGCTTTAGCCGTGCCGCAACGTACCTAATTTCTGTCGAGGGGCCTGCATTTCTCTCCTCGCTCCAAAGACTCACTCGAGTTCCTCTCGCCTCATGGCATACACCAAATGCGGCAATCCATAATGAATCACCTGCCGCTCCAACATCATTCCGTTGCGCTCCGCGACCCGCCGTGAAGGCATGTTCTCCGGCCGTATCAGCGAAATCACTTTGCCGCCTCCGAAGGCATGGAACGCCAATCCCATGCAGGCGCGCGCCGCCTCGGTGGCGTAGCCGTGTCCCCACTGATCGCGGCGGAAGTGATAGCCGATTTCCATCTGCACTTCGCCCTCGACCTCCTGCCGGATGATGCCGCAGTCGCCGATGACCCCAGCGCTCCCTTTCAACGTGACCGCATAGAGGCCATAGCCGTGTTCGCGGTAACGTCGCAAATTGCGCTGGATCCACTGCACGGCATCGCTTCTGTTGAACGTCTTCGGATAGTACTGCATGGCAACGTCATCGCCGATGATCGCGAAGATAGCCTCCCAATCATCAGGCTGAAACCGCCGCAACCGCAGCCGCAACGTCTCCAGCACCAAATCGTGGCTCGCGCTTTTTATCTCGACCGTCATCAATGTGGAAAGACCAGCAACCAGCCACCGGTTACCGACGTCTATCTAATTGCTAATTGCTAATTGCTAATTGCTAATTGCTAATTGCTAATTGCTAATTTTTTTTCTTTTACTTAATGCTGCACCTGGTTCCACAACTCTTCCCTCGGATCTTCCGGATTCAGCTTGGCCAACTCACGCAGGATCTCCTTCGACTTCTCGTCGCGTAACGTCGGAACCATCACCTTCACCTCGACGATCTCGTCGCCGCGCACGCCTTCCTTCACAGCGGAAGCCACACCTTTCTCCCGCAGACGCAGCTTTTGCCCGCTCTGTGTCCCCGGAGGAATCTTGAGCAGCGCGCGCCCGTCGATGGTGGGCACTTCCACTTTGCCGCCCAACCCGGCCTCCGTAACCGTCACCGGCACGGTGAGATAAATGTCATCGCCGTCGCGCTTGAACACGGGGTGCTCCCCGACGCGCACAATGATGTACAGATCGCCGGCGGGCGCGCCCATGGTTCCGGCGTTGCCGCGTCCGGCGAGACGGATTCGCTGGCCGTCACGCGTGCCCGGCTTGATCCGTACTTTCAGCGCCTCGTTGCGTTCCACGCGTCCGGCTCCGTGGCACACATTGCAGATCGTCCGGCTGTGTCCACTGCCACCGCAGCGCGGGCACGGAATATTGAACTTCATGCTGCCGCTCTTCTGCGTGATCTGTCCCTTGCCCTTACATTGCGGGCACGGCTCAGCGCTTTCAAAGTAGCCGCGCCCATGACAATTCGCGCAACTCTCCAGGTGCGGCACGCTGAGCTGCAACTCGGCGCCTTGGATGGCCTGCCAGAATCCCACGTTCATCTGATATTCGAGGTCGCTGCCCGGTTCTTGCTCAAGTTCCTGTTGCCCGCGTCCACCACCGCCAAACATCGAGGAGAAGATGTCGCGGAAGCCGCCACCTCCGCCCGCACGGCGTCCCGCTGCGCCCGCGCCTTCAGCGAAGTCGTTAAAATCGAACCCACTGAAGTCGAAGGGAACTTCTTGCTGGCCGCCGCGTCCGCCATTTTCTTCGGACGGGCGTCCACCTCCGCGGGCATAGGCTTCCGCCGTCGCGGGATCGATGTTGTCGGAATAAAAACCGAGCTGGTCGTAGATCTTGCGCTTCTTGGGTTCGCTGAGAACGTCGTTGGCCTCGGAAAGCGTCTTAAATTTCTCTTCCGCCGACTTGTCCCCCGGGTTCACATCGGGATGGTATTTGCGCGCAAGTTTGCGAAACGCCTTGCGGATTTCCTCCGCCGACGCCGTCTTCTTCACCCCGAGAACCGCGTAATAATCTTTCTTGTCCGTGGTGGCCATCTTGTTCTTCTAAGTGGCGAGTCCCTCCGGGCGGGAGGGACTGCCAACCAATGAAACTCTAACAGAGCGCGCATCGCGCTCGAATAACGACAACTTAGTTGACGATCGTCGGCCCCTCGCCATCTATGCTGACATCAACCGTCACCGCTGCGTCATCATCGTTAATCACGCGGACGGATTGCATGTGCCCGAAGTTGGGCGTCAGCACGTACCAGCGCCGCTCTTCGTGATTGAACGTGAAAAAGTAAGAATGTTCGTTCATCTCTGAAAGCAATGCAATCTCCTTTTCGAAATTTGAACTCTTACGGCAAGGGGCGCACGCAGCGCCCCCTCCGCAATCACCAATTACCAGCAACCAGTTACTTCTTGTCTTCCACGTCTACGTACTCGGCGTCGATGACACCCTCGTCCTTCTTCTGCTGTGGCTCGCCGGCAGCGCCATCTCCGCTCGGAGCCGGACCGCCCGCAGGTGCTGCCTGCGCCTTATACATAGCCTCGGCCAGCTTGTGCGAAGCCTGCGTCAGTTGCTCGCGTGCCGTGTCCATCACTTTCGGATCGGTGCCCTCGAGCGCCTTCTTGGCATCGCCCAAAGCGTTCTCCACCGCGCCTCGCTCTTCGCCCGAGATCTTGTCGCCATGCTCGCGCAGCATCTTTTCGATCTGATACACCATGCCGTCGAGCTGGTTGCGCGACTCAATCTCCGCGCGCCGTGCTTTGTCCTCGGCCGCGTGCGCATCGGCTTCCTTCGCCATGCGCTCCACTTCTTCCTTGCTCAGGCCAGAAGACGACGTGATCGTGATCTTCTGGTCCTTGCCCGTGGCCATGTCCTTGGCGTTCACGTTGAGGATGCCGTTCGCGTCGATATCGAACGTAACTTCAATCTTTGGAACGCCGCGGGGCGCCATCGGCAGGCCCGTCAGGTGAAATTTGCCCAGCGTGCGATTGTCCTTCGCCATCGGACGCTCGCCCTGCAGCACATGCACCTCGACCGAGTCCTGGTTGTCGGCCGCCGTAGAAAACGTTTCCGTCTTCTTCGTCGGAATCGTCGTATTGCGCTGAATCATCGGGGTCGCCACTCCGCCCAGCGTCTCAATCGATAGCGTCAGCGGAGTTACGTCGAGCAGCAGCAGGTCTTTCACCTCACCACCCAACACGCCACCCTGGATCGCCGCGCCGATCGCAACCACTTCATCCGGATTCACACCCTTGTGCGGCTCTTTTTTGAAGAGCTTCGTCACCAACGCCTGGATTGCGGGCATGCGCGTCTGTCCACCGACCAGTACCACTTCGTTGATCTGTTCTGCGGTGACGCCAGCATCCTTCATGGCCTGCTCGCACGGCTTGATAGAGCGATCGATCAAATCCCGCACCATTTCCTCGAGTTTTGAACGAGTTAGAGTCTTCACCAGGTGCTTCGGACCGCTCGCATCCGCTGTGATAAACGGCAGATTGATCTCGGTCTGCATGGTGGTCGAAAGCTCGATCTTGGCGCGTTCGGCCGCATCGCGTAACCTCTGCAGTGCCATTTCGTTACCCTTGGCCCGCAGGTCCAAACCTTCGTCCTTCTGAAACTCCGCAATCAACCAGTCCACAATGCGCTGATCGATGTTGTCACCGCCCAAGTGCGTGTCGCCATTGGTCGACTTGACTTCGATCACGCCCTCGCCAACTTCAAGAATCGAAATGTCGAAGGTGCCACCGCCAAAGTCATAGACCGCAATGGTTTCGTCTTTTTTCTTGTCGAGCCCATAGGCGAGCGCGGCCGCCGTCGGCTCGTTGATGATGCGTTTCACATCCAGTCCGGCAATCTGGCCCGCGTCCTTGGTGGCCTGGCGCTGCGCGTCGTTGAAATACGCCGGTACCGTGATGACGGCTTCGGTCACTTTTTCGCCGAGATAGTCTTCCGCGGCCTTCTTTAACTTCTGTAGAATCAATGCGGAAATCTGCGGCGGAGTAAATTCCTGTCCCTGCGCAACGATCGCCACGTGATCACCCGACTTCACTACTTTGTACGGAACCATCTTCATTTCTTCATTGACTTCGTCATACCGACGGCCCATGAAGCGCTTGATCGAGAAAACCGTGTTCTCGGGGTTGGTAATAGCCTGTCGTTTGGCCACTTGGCCTACCAAACGCTCGCCATTTTTGGTGAATCCTACCACTGAGGGCGTGGTGCGCCCGCCTTCTTCGTTGGGGATGACCTTGGGCTCGCCGCCTTCCATGACAGCGACCACGGAGTTCGTGGTGCCCAAGTCAATTCCGATAATCTTACCCATTTGCCCGCCTCCTAAACTTTATTAGTGCGTAAGTTGCTGATTTTTATACCATTTGCTGACAGCAACCACTTTATAACAACTCCACTATAAGACTTGAGTGTCTTAGTGTCAAGGTGTTAGATGAGGAAAGCTGAGGATGCGGTGCAGTAAATTGGGAGAATGGGTTTGGATGGCCCATCCCGCCTTTTGTTGGCGGGGTGGGGCTTCTTTCCGATGGGCCTCGACCCGGAGAAACGCCTGAGAATGGGACTGACTTATAACACTCGTTATAATGCATTTCATGAAGACAAAATTGCGCAAGATCGGGAGCGGCTATGGAGTGCTGTTGCCGAAGAAGGTCATCGACAACCTGCGCCTGTCCGAGGGAGACGAGCTGGAGCTGACCAAAAGCGAAGCGGGCATCGAGCTGTCGCCGTTCGATCCAGACTTTGCCAACCAGGTGGAGGCGTTCCAGCGGACAGAGGCGCAGCACCGCAACAGCTATCGCGAGTTAGGGAAAAAGAAATGACAGCAGTTAAAGAAATGACGGCGCGACGACTGCGACGGCTGGACATGCGCGGGTTGATCGCGATCCATCAGGAACTGCTGGCGCGTTACGGCGGAGGCTCGCGCGAAGTGGAGCTGCCGATGCTGGAGCTGTCGATTGCGCGGTCGGAGCTGATGGCGCGTGAGCGGCACTGGAGAAGCCCGGCGCGCCTGGCCGCGGGGTACGGATGGCGGATACTGACGAACCGTCCGTTCGCCGAGGAGAACAAACGGATGGCGCTGGCGGCCATGGTGACTTGCCTGGAGATGAACGGCTTCACCTGGAACTGTGGCGAGGTGGAAGAGACGGCCATGGTGCTGCGAGCCGCCGCGAAGGAAATGAAGGAAGACGAGTGGGAAGCGTGGGTGGTGGGGAACGCGGGGAAGAGGGAGTACCATCACCCTTCCAATTTCCGATCGCCCGCGTTATCACGCTCGTAAAGCGCTCAGAAAAGGATCTTCAACGAGAACTGGATCTGTCGTGATGTTCCTGAAGTCTTGCTGATGTAGCCGAACCCGCTGCCGCGCAGGACATTCGAAGGCAAACCGAAGTTCACGAAATTGAAGACGTTGAAGAATTCGGCGCGAAACTCCAGTGTGCCGAGTTCGGCGCCGCCGCGGCTACCGAAAGGCGTGTCCTTGATCATTGCGATATCGAAATTGCGATAACCGGGCCCACGAAACGTGTTGCGACCGAGCGTTCCGAAATAACCCTGGTTAGGTCCGGTACCGCCTGGGAGGTTGATAGGGATGGTAAAAAACGAAGCGTTGTCAGCTCCCCGGCCGAAGTAGTCGGCGGCCACGACGCCGCTGGTCGAAAGTTTCGGCATCGACACCATGTCAGGGCGATCGGCTCCGCTGGCCCCTGCCCCCGTCTGCTGCACTCCGGAGTAGACGGTGAAAGGCGGACCTGTCGTGAAAGTCGTAATGTCCAGAAACTGCCAACCGTAGGTCAAGGAACGCGGAGCGGAACGAAGAAAACTCACTTGATTGAGCGGGAGTACCTGGATCCAACTAAAGGTGAATACTTGCGTCTCGTCGAAGGTCGATAGTCCCTTTTCCGCGGCCGTATTCCACGGGTCCTGGGGAGACGTCTGCAAGATGACTCCGGCGCCTGCGATCGATCCACCCTGAACCGAACTGGTATCGTCGAGCGACTTGGAGTAGGTATAGCTGACCTGCAGACCCGTGCCCCAACGCGCGGAATTCTTGCTCAGGCTGGCCTGCAACGCGTTGTAGGACGAGTGCGATTCGCTGGAAACCACATAGATCGTACTGGCGCCACCGATGGGCTTTCCGGCAGCGTCGAACTTGGTGAACGGAGCAAACGCGGGATCGGCGCCGGTGTAGCTGTTGGGATAGGAGACAAAGGGAAGATGTATTCCCGCAGTACCCACGTAAGCCACGGTTGCGTCGAAGTCGCGAAAGTTGTGCTCAACCGAGAGAGTCCAGCTGGCGATGTAGCCGTTGCGGAAATTGTTGGCCACTGCAGACAAGGCCGGCAGTTGCGCCTGATGACCTGGAACCTCGGCGGCGACGGCATCCTGGTAGCGCTGGAGATCCATCACAGTGTTGGGCTTGGCGTCGGTGCTCTGGCCGTTGGGAAAGATGAGGTTGCCGGAGATGTCGTAAGCCGGCGGCAGGGGTATGACGGCAACGCTGTTCTGGAACGGCACTGCGCTGCCCGGCTGCGCGGTGATAAAAGGATTGAACAGATACGGTACCGAAGCCGTTAGAAAGTTTTCTTGCCAGAGATTCATGAGGCCGGTGGTGATCGCTCCACCCGCATGTACCACCGTGTTTTTGGCAAGGGCATAATCCGCCCCCAATCGCGGACCCCATCCGTTCCAGTCGAACTGGTAGGGCGGTTGCGGGTTCACGACGAAAAGCATGTTGGCCTGATGGTCCCAATACGAAGCCCGTTCGCCGTTGGCAAAGAACTCGGGCAACGACGTACGCTTTGTCGCTTCGGCGATGCGACTGTCTACTTCATAGCGAAGGCCATAGGAAAGCGTCAGGCGCGACGTCGCTTTCCACGCGTCCTGAAAGTAGAAGTTGTAGGCCTGGCGACGGACTCCCGCCGCGTCGAACTTGCTGCCAACGGGAGTGAATTCGGCCGGAAGGCTGATGTTGTATGAGTAAGGTGTGGCAGTGAGCAGGCCGGTGAGCGAATCGGGCAGTGGATCACCAACGTTGATGTTGTGCTTGCCGCTCAGTGACTGAATCGCAACCGGCGAATACGCCGTTCCACCTCCAAACGAGTAAGCGCCATTGGGAGCAGTGCCGAAAACCGTGGTGTCGCGGTTTATGCGGATCTCCGCGCCCCATTTCATCGCGTGATTTCCGCGCACACCCGTCATATTGAAACGGAACTGATAAAGATTGCCGTAGGATCCAAAGATCGATCCCGCGGGGGCGCCGTATCCCTCAAACAAGCCGTCACCAAAGAGGATGCCCGGTTGCGTGTGATTGGCAGCAGGGAAATTGGGGGTACTGCGGATATATCCGAGATTAGCCTGCAAGGTCAGGTGGGGATTGATCTGGCGCGCGTAACTCAAGTCTGCGCTGCGCTGGTGATCAAAGAACTGAATGCCGAAGCTCGGGTTGATGGCGGTTTGATCAGGATTGGTAACCGGACCGGTGATCTGGTTGTAACTGAAGCGCCCAAAAAGCTGCGACTTGCTGGAGAGAGTTTGGTCCAATCGCACGGAAAATTGGTCGTAATCCGTCGAAACCTTCGACGATGTTTCATAGGTGCGCGCACCAAAGGGACCAGCGGGGGCGTTCGGCAAAGGATACCCATCCAGTATCGGCTTGATCGCCGGATTCACCGGAACGATGAGCGTGTCCCCCGGGAAACTGGTTGTGTCGATGCCATGGCGTTCCGCCAACGTGGGCACCGACAGCACCTGCGTGGTTCCAAGGACCTGCCGGAACCCCTGGTATTCGCCGAAGAAGTAGGTGCGATTCCGTCCGTCGTAACCAGGCAGCACGAGGGGGCCGCCGACCGTCCCGCCGAACTCATTGCGATTGAACGGTGGTATGCGGCGACCGTCGAGTTCAACATGGTCGAAATAATTGCGGGCGTCGAGCGCAGCGTTGCGGAAGAACTCGAACAGGGTGCCATGGATCGCATTCGTTCCTGACTTCGTCACCACGTTCGTGAAACTTGCGGCACCGTGACCGATTTCGGGCAACATCACGCCGGAACTCGATTGCACTTCCTGGATGGCATCGACATTGAAGGTTGAGAATGTAGCGCCACCCATTTCAGGATCAGTGGTGTCGGCTCCGTCCATGGCAAAGACCGAGGTCACGCCGCGCTGACCGTTGACGGCAAACTGCTGCGTGAAATTCGCAGCTCCGTTGGTGTCGGTCATGGTGCCCGCCGCCAGCAAGAGCAGCTTGCTGAAATCGCGTGAGTTGAGGGGCAAACTCGATACTTCTGAACGAGAGAGGTGCTCTCCCCCGCTTCCCTGCGACGCCGAAGCCGCTTGCCCCTGCCCAAGGACGAGACTGGCATCCGCTATGGACAACTGCAAGTTTGTTTTGAGTGTGGCGCCTTCCGTGACGACCAGGGATTGCGGCGCCTCGTAGATCCCTTGCTGCGTAACCACTGCGGCTTTGTAGGTGCCGGGCGCAATTGCTGAAAACGCGAACTCTCCGCCGTCCTTCGTTCTCGCCGTATAAGCGCTCTTGCCGGCGCCGTCCGAAAGGATTACGGTGACTCCAACGATTGGCGTCCCCGAGTTGTCCCGCAGCACGCCAGACCAAGAGGCTTCCGGAGGCGCGGCTGACGCTAAAACACGTAAGCACAGTAGTGCAGCCAACACCAGTACAGTCGCGGGCAATCGGGGCAAGTGCAACAAGTCAAGGAGTGAAAACGCCGACTTAATTTTCATTGAAGGAATCTCTCTTCGGCGCATTGCAGCATCTCGACTTCATGCCGAGAAGAACCAGTACGAATTACTTCACGCGTATACACTCGCGGTTTCAATTCTTGCTGAGTCGGATGTCGCGGGAAGAAGCTCCCACATAGACCCGACTGTCAGGAATAAATTTCCAGTCGTTGGCGTCCACGCTCCATATGCTCTGCATCCGGGGCGAGATCGTTATGCGGACTTGTTTCGATTCACCGGGCTTGAGGTTGATCTTGCTAAAACCGACCAACCTCAATGGAGGCTCGTCCTTGTCATTGATTCCAAGATAGACCTGCGGAACCTCCGCACCTTCTAGCGAACCCTCGTTCTTGACCGTGAACCCGACTGTCAGGGTGTTGTCCACTGCTGTGTTCACGGACAGATTCGAGTAGCCGAAATGCGTGTACGACAAACCATAACCGAATTCGAACATGGGCTTGATCTTCTTCGCGTCGTACCAGCGATAACCGATGTTCAGTTTCTCCGTATAGACCGGGTCCTTCGCTATCGTTCCATCTTTTCCCCAGGTGGGAATATCCTCGTTGCGCTCGGGGAAGGTCATCGGCAGCTTAGCGGACGGATTCACCTTGCCAAAGAGCACATTAGCAATGGCGCGTCCACCTCCTTGGCCCGGGAACCAAGCCTCCACGATTGCCGCTACCTTGTTCCGCCACGGCATCAGCACAGGGTTGCCATTTTCAAGAACGACTATGGTGTGCGCATTGGCCGTTGCTACTGCCTCGACCAGCGCATCCTGATTTGTTGGGTTCGCAAGGCCGAGGGAGGGCAAATCACCGAAATCCTCGCCAGCAGGCTGATTTACGATGACCACTGCCACGTCCGATTTCGCCGCCAACGCGACAGCCTCATCAATCTCCGGTTTCGAATAGGTTCGGAAAGGCTCCGCCTGTTCTTTGTTGCCCCCAAAAATCACCTTTGCATTGGGTGCCAGTTCCTGGACCGCCTTAACGATGGAAACATCGAGCTTGAGCCATGGAGTTCTCCACCAATCGCAACCGGCGTGCATACCAAAGCGTAGCCCGCCGCAGTCGGAGAGAGATCCGGTGACCGGCTTCATGGTATCGCCCGATCCGCCGCCCGTTCCCACCGCGACATCTGCGTGAGATCCGATGACGGCGATATTCTTCAGCCTGTCGGCCACCAGCGGAAGCTCCGCTCCATCGTTCTTGAGGAGCACGATCGACTTTTCTTCGACGTTCTGCGCAAAAGCGGTCGCGGCGGCAAAGTCAATCTGTTCGCCCCCCTTGGGCGCGTTGTCAATCAATCCGGTCGTGATCATTGCATAGAGTTTGCGCCGCCCCATGTCGTCAATGCGTGCTTCGGTGACGTCGTGATTGGCCAACGCGTAGAGCACGTCACTTCGGTTAAACCAGGTCGGCCCAGGTTCAGAGCCTTCCTCTTCGTCGAGCCCCGCGTTGATTGCCTTCACAGTCGAGTGGGTTGCACCCCAATCGGACTGAACAAATCCCTGGAATTGCCAATCGTTCTTCAGTATGTCCGTGAGCAGTTGGGCATTCTCGCAGGCGTAATCGCCGTTGAGCCGGTTATAGCTGCACATCACGCTGCCTGGGTGACCCTTTTCGATGGCAATTTCGAAGGGCAGTAGATACAACTCGTGCAGCGTGCGCTCGTCGATTACGCTATTGCTACCCAGGCGGTTGGTTTCCTGCTCGTTACCAGCAAAGTGCTTGATCGAGGCGATAATCTTCTGGCTCTGCGTACCCAAGGTGCGCTGTGCAAGCAACTCGCCGGACAGTACCGGATCTTCGCCGAGATACTCAAAGATGCGTCCGCAGCGAGGTTCGCGGGCGAGATTTGCTCCGCCACCCAAGCCCATTCCAAATCCCTGTGCTTTCAATTCTCGAGCAATCTGGACGGCATAGTCGAAGGCAAGCTGCCGGTCCCAACTTGCGGCCACCGCAATCGTCGCGGGAAAGGTGGAACTGGGCTGCTTGTTGCTACCTGATCCGGTCGCCGAATCCGATATGTTGATAGCGGGAATGTTCAAGCGGGGAATGCCCTCCACATAGCCCCCTCCGCCTCCTGGACTCGCGTTGTTGGGATACCTTGAAACGATGAGCTGTAACTTCTCATCCAGCGTCATCTGCTTCAGCAGGGCATCCGCACGCTGGTGTGCAGACTGATCCTCTCTGATTTCGGATGCCGGTTGCGCAATGCAAACGGTGGAACAAATGCCTGAAGCGGCGCTCGCCAGCAAGATCAAAGCGAGCAAACGTTTCTTATGCATTTGCCTGCCTCCAATTTCCAAAGTCACGAACTAGTTGGCGACATCTGAACCGCGTACTCATGGAAGCAGGAGACTTCCTGTGAGCAACGTCTTATCCGAGGATGGGCCGACGAATACTCCATATTCGCCTGACGCTAGATTCCAACGGTTGTCCACTTCGTTGAACGTCTTGAGGACTCTTGGATCAATGGCAACAGTCACCGTCTTTGATTCGCCGGGAGCGAGCGTGACACGACTCCACCCTGCCAGGCGTTTGAATGATTCGTCTGCTCCCTTCGGAAGCTTCGCGTAAACCTCTGCGATTTCTGTGCCCGTCTGTTTACCAGTGTTCTTGACTGTGAAAGTTACGGTCTTCGCTGTTGGATCGATGCTCAGTCCGGAATATGCGTAGGTTGTGTAGGACAACCCGAACCCGAATGGAAACAGCGGCTGCTTGTGCTGCGCTTCATACCACTTGTAGCCAACTTCTGGACCTTCATCGTAGTGAACGGTGTAGCTCGAAACATGCGTACTGGAATTCCCCGTTTGCAACCTTTGGTCCTCTGTCGGCAGCGGTGGAATGACAGGACGTGGAAGGTCCTTCTCGCTCTTTGGGAATGTCATTGGGAGTTTACCGGACGGATTGATGTCGCCAACCAGAATATTCGCTAGCGCTTTATGGCCAGCGCTGCCCGCGTACCATGCCTCGACCACCCCGGCCACTTTGTCGATCCAAGGCATAGTGACAGCCGTACCGGTTTCCAGCACAACGACCGTTCGGGGATTCGCTGCTACAACCTGCTCGATCAAGACATCCTGGTTATCAGGCAGCGAGAGACTCGGCAAGTCCATATCCTCTGCCAACCATTGGTACGCAAAGACGATTGCGATATCCGATTTCTTTGCCAAGTCCGCGGCTGATTTCAGGTCGGTCCCGGCATCAAACTCAATCTTCGTGTTCGGCAGTTTGGCTCGTAGGGCCTTCAGCGGAGAGGTCGGAAACCAAATGTGATCCTGCCAGTGGGTTGCGCCCTGGCCCGGAGGCATAATGGCGTTGCCGCCCGGCGGGTCCACCTGCGCCGATCCTCCGCCGGAGATCATTCCGACATCGGCATGCCCGCCAATGATCGCAATGCTGTGGATCTTGGATGGATCGATTGGCAGCACCGACTGGTTGTTCTTCAGGAGAACGATACTCTTCTCCTCAACTCGTTGAGCGACCTCCAGTCCGTGGGCAGCATCGACCACACCCTTCTGCGGTGGGTCGTCCACGACGCCCGACAGAAACTCTGCATACAGGACTCTCCGTGTATGGTCGTCGATCTCTGACAGTGGCACCTTTCCGGCATCGACCGCCTCCTTGAGCTTAGGGCCGTAGTAGTCAGCCATTGGCTGCTCCTGGTCAAGCCCCGCCGCAGACGCTTTCACCGTGCTGTGAGTTCCAGCCCAATCGGAGACCACAAAGCCCTTGAATCCCCAGTCCTTCTTGAGTACGTCCGTCAGCGTATACGAGTTCTGGCAGCCGAATTCCCCGTTGATCCGGTTGTAGGAGCACATTACTGCGCCAGGATTGGCAATACCGATCGCAATGTGAAAGGCCAGCAGGTCGGATTCCTGCATGGCGCGCTTCGAGATGATGGCATTCACAACGAAGCGCCCAGTCTCCTGGTCATTCATTACGTAGTGCTTGATGTCGCCGACGACATGTTGCGCCTGTTCGCACTTCATCATGTTCCCGACGAGCGTTCCCGCCAGCAGTGGATCTTCACCCGCATATTCAAATGTGCGCCCGTTCCGAGGCTCACGAGTGAGATTCACGCCGCCTCCCAACGTCATATTGAATCCCTGAGCCCTAAGCTCGCGACCAATCACCTCGCCGTATTCGCAGGCCGATTGCGGGTCCCAGCCCGAGGCCGCTCCCAGATTGGAGGGCATGGCGGTTGCATATCTCCCGTTCACACCGCTGTCGCGGATCCCGTAGGCCGCGTCTGAGATGACAAGAGGCGGTATGCCGAGACGCTTGATGCCTTCGACATAGCCGGCGCCGCCATTCGCACCTGCTGTGAGAGGCATGGTCCAAGTTGGATTGTTAGCCATTCCGTTCCCATGCAGGAGCGTCAGCTTCTCGTCCAGCGTCATCTGTTTTAGTACCAGTTCGGCCCGTTCTCCCGCCGAGAGTGACTTATTCATCCATGGTCGGTCCGGATCCTGAGCAACAGCACTAACGGCTGAGGCGATGAGTGCCGTGGTTGTAATGAGGGAGAGAAGAAAAAGGTAAGGATGCCTGCGATTCTGCATTTGTCTCCGGGCCCCGCAAGGTTGAGATACGTTCCCATGCGCCGTATGGGGCTGTGATACTGCAATACCTAATACAATATCGGTTCTGCTGCATAACCGAACCTTAAGTTTTCTTAAGTTGTGCCCAGCACGATTGAACTGGACGAGATCAGAGTGCAAGACTGTAGCTTCGAAGAGGTTGTGAATGGTGTCTGCTGACGAATCTAAGGGCCTACACATTCTGTTGGTGGACGACGACGCAGAACTCTGTGAGATGATGCGCGAGTTCTTTGAGCAGAATGGACATGCTCTGGATTGCGTGCGCAACGGCATTGACGGGCTAGAACGCGCCGTCGAGCATGACTATGATCTGGTGATTCTGGACGTCATGCTGCCCGGAATGAACGGGTTCATGCTCCTCGCCCAGTTGCGACGGCGCCGGGAAGTGCCGGTTATCATGCTGACCGCGAGGACAGACTCGCACGATCGTGTCCAGGGATTGGAGGCGGGAGCCGACGACTACCTACCCAAGCCGTTTGATCCCGATGAACTGCTGGCGCGCGTGCGTGCCGTGCTGAGGCGGGCGGGCAAGACGAATTCTGATTGGCTGCTGCATTTTGCATCCGACGAATTGCGAATCAACGGCCAGACTCGTCAGGTCTGGCTTAAGTCGGAGCCCGTCGATCTCACCGCGGTGGAGTTCGATATCTTGTATCTGTTGGTCTGTTCAGCGGGCCGCGTGCTCACACGCGAAGAGCTGTCGACGGCAACCCTGGAGCGCAGCCTGACGCCTTTTGATCGCTCTCTCGACGTGCACATCAGCCATTTGCGCAAGAAACTGGAGCCGATCGGACGGCAGATCCAGACCATCCGCGGAGTGGGCTACCTCTTCGCCAGCAACCGCAGACAAATCCCGTGAAATCACTTTACCTGGCAATCGTTCTCGCCATGGTGGTCATCCTGGCCCTCTCCGTCGTGGTGTTTCTCGCCATCACAAAATCGATGGAAGACAGTTATTTCAATCCTATTTTCGATGACATGGATGAAGTTTCAGTGCAGGAAGCGGCGGAGATGCTGCAGACTACGGGGCCTGGTACGGTTACGACCTACATGCATCGTTTGGATTCCGTATTTGGCGGCGTGCACTACCTGCTCGATGCGGATGGGAACGATGTAGTGAGCGGGCAAAGCCACGCGGAACTTCTTCCCCAAGCCCCCCTCACTAAATTCCGTGGAGAGAAGGACGGAAGGCACATCATTGCCCATCGATCCAGCGACGGACGGTATTGGTTTGTAGTCATGTCTCCGCTGAGACCAAAGACACCACCGCTCTACCGCTTCTATCTTCTCGTGGCTGGCGCCAGCATTCTGCTGTGCTGGCTTGCGGCCGTATTCGTGGTCTCGCCTATCCGGAAAATTGCCGCCGGCATCGGTCGCTTTGGGGAAGGAGATTTGTCTGTTCGACTTCCGATGCGCCGCAATGACGAAATCGGGACCCTGGCCAACGCGTTTAACAGTATGGCAGAGCGTATCCAAACGCTTTTTCTGAGCGAACAGCGTCTACTGGCTGACGTTTCACATGAACTGAGGTCTCCGCTGGCGCGACTGCATTTCTCGGTGAAGCTGGCCCGCACGGCTGCCGATCGCAATGCTGCTCTCGATCGCGTGAAGCGCGACGTAGATCGACTATCGACACTCGTCTCAAGCCTTGTTGAAATGGCCCGAGCCGAGGGCAGTCCGGCAGGTTGCGAGTTCGAAGAGGTGGACGTAAACGAACTTGTTGCTGAGACAATTCGCGACGCGAGCGTGGAAGTGGAGGCACGTGGCGGTCGAGTTCAGGTCTCTGGTCTACCGGGAATCGTGGTGAATGGCAATCCCGAGTTACTGCGCCGTGCCGTGGAGAACGTTTTGCGGAACGCGATTCAGCATTCTCCCGAAAACAGCCCGATCGACGTGGAACTCGCGCTTCATGGGCAAACCGCGCGCATTGCCATTCGCGACTACGGACCGGGGATTCCTGCGGAGTTCCTGGAACGAGTTTTCGATTCCTTCTTTCGGACACAAGTAGCACGAGACTCCGACAGCGGGGGGATAGGGCTTGGACTATCCATTGCAAAGCGGGCCGTGCAAATTCACGGCGGCGTGATTTCTGTCCACAACGCGGACCCCGGACTGCTCGTCGTGATCGAACTTCTCACCACGATTCACGGGGTGCCTGGCAGCGCAGTGCCCCCAGTTCTCGCGTGATTCAAAATTAAGAATACTTAAGTTTGAACGAGCCTTCGGGCTGCTTCAATACAGTCGTTGGCACCCG
>CAVRMO010000001.1:0-230249 GCA_963722405.1 uncultured Acidobacteriaceae bacterium | reverse complement strand
GGCAAGAAAATTGTTTGTCGCCGGCAGCACGCAGACCATGTACGAAACGCTCGTTGAGGCCAAAGTTCCGTTTCCTCATCTGATGACTTATTTCGTGTCGGGTGTGGAGTTTGTTGGCGGATCCTTGCTGACCGTGGGGTTTCTTTCGAGCCTGGCCTGCGTGGCCTTATTGGGCGATATGCTTGTCGCCATCCTGACCACCAAGCTTTCCGCCATGCCTAAAGGACTTTCGCCTCTTAACTGGCTCGACGATTTCCTCTCTACCTTCCAGAAGTCCTGTACGTGCTCTTCTTTATCTGGCTGATCTGCTCTGGTCCGGGAAAGTTCAGTGTCGATTACTGGCTCGCCGGCAAGTTACGGAGCTGATTGATTCGACGCAGCAGCTCGCTGCTGCACAGAGCTTGATGGCCATTGCCAGAACTTTATCAGGAGAGGCGAATAAAGGAAAAACACTGGCCGAAGTATGGATAGAGGGTTCCATCTATGCAAGGGAGGTCGAGGATGTTTGGTCTGGCGTCCAGTTACAGAACATGGTCGTAAGGTGAGAACAAAGGGTTAGTTCAGAATCCCGCTGCTCAACCACAACCCCGTGTTCGCAATCGACTCGCCCCCTCCGCTTTCTCGCGATGTGTATCATTTCCGGCAAGCCGATCGTCCTGGTCTGCCATTCCCCCCGGCGTGCTTCGTCACGTGACCTTACCAGGGCGAAGCGCTGGCGAGGGAAAACACGTGACCGGTTTTATCAACGGCGAGGAGGGAGAGGTGCAGCTCACCCACGTTGTCCCGTTTCTGGTTGAGGATGAATTGTTGCGGCTGGGAGCTGTCTTTGAGAAACTCGCCGACCGTCAGCCGTTTTCCGTTGTTGATGGTCGTCTCATTACCGGGCAGAATCCCGTGTTTTCGACAGGCGCAGCTCAAAGTTCCTAAAGTTAGTCGGTGTCGAAAAAGCCGCTGAAGCATCACTCTAGTCGACGTGCGCTGAGGTTCGTCTTCATGATCGATTAGGCGGGGCGAAGTGATATAGAAGTCGTCTTGGCCAGTCTCCTGAATGTTCATCGAATTGGTCAATGCGAACCCTTGGCCTCTCGCCCAGGGCATGTTCACATTTGTAGCGGAAGAAACTGCGGCCGAAAACAGAAAGAGGACATTATGAAACGGATCACGTTCTTGGTGGTTGCAGTTGCAGCTGTGGCCGGATTTGTCGCCAACTCGGCTCCTGTGTCCGGATACGCCGATGCAGAGGCTGCGCCGATCTTCGGAATCACAATTCCCCCCGGATACCGTGACTGGAGGTTGATTCCCGTAGCCCACGAGGCAGGTAACCTTAACGATATCTCCGCGCCATCCTGGGCAACGAGAGTAGCGATCAAGGCGTATCGGGAGGAAAAACGGCCGTTCCCTGACGGCACGATTATTGCCCGACTGGCCTGGAATTACGTCCCGTCCGAGGAGAACAATAAAGTCTTTGGGGCGTGCCCAGTCCTTCGTTGCCGTCTTTTTACCAATATTCAGTTCATGGTCAAGGACTCCAAGAAATACGCCGCAACGGGCGGTTGGGGGTTCGCTCAATTTCAAAGACGGCAAACCTGCCGATGAGGCGCTCCTCAAAACCTGTTTCCCCTGTCACGAGCCCGTCAAAGCTCGGGATTTCGTTTTCACCCATTACGCACCTTGATTCGGCGGATTCCATGAACACGTAAACATCCTTTTGCAATCCGACTTACAGTTCGATCGAGGTTCGTGCATCAGTACCAACAAGTTGCCGTAACGACACCGATGCTGCACAGACAGATCAATCGCCCCGGATTGGTTCCGACGGCGGACTAACTGGGAAATTGTTACGAACCAGAAATCGGCGTGTAGGAAATGTGATGTCGCGGTCACTGCTTGGCCGATCTCTGGGCTGGTGAGTCATTCTGTAAGCCTGGCAGAACAGACCTAGGCAATTGCATCTCAGCGTATCGATACGAAGAAGATCGGTACCGAACTGTTGGAGATCGGGTATCTCGATGATGGACCCCAAGACGGCGATCCGCTCCTGCTCTGCACGGCTGGCCCGAGTCCCCAGCGGGGTTTGAGCAGGTATCCTCTCGCCTTCATGAGGCAGGCTTCGAACCGTCGCTCCGTTCTTTCGCGGCTTCGGGACGACTCGCTTTCTGTCTGCAGACACACCCCGGGTTGGCGGGCCGGGCCTTGGGGACGCCGCTATAGATGAGCCGTCCGCAGGCTGAACGATCACCTTGAGGTCGGGGTCTGCGTTCTGGCTGGAAACGTCCTCCAGCGTGAATGAGTAGATGTTGCCTTTGTCGGTGATCAGATTCAGATTGGAATGAATCGCCGCCTTCGCCGGCTGCACGAAGCAGAAATTTCCGACGATATCGATGATCCAGGATTCCTTGTCGTCATGAGTGAACAACTTACCCGTGCGCAGGATCAGATTCGCCAGTCGCTGTTGCGCCTGGCGTTTGGCTCGTCGAGCGCCTGCGTAGAGCCATCCATGGTGGTCTTAAAGGAGGCGTGCCGCAGGAGTTCCTGCACAACTGTCGCATCCACACCCATGTGCTTTCCTGTCGCCAGGCGATGAGCACCTGAAACATGTACTCATCCATGAGCACAGGTTTTCGTGACGCCTCCGTCTTGCAGTCGTTTATTGCTTGGTCAATGACAGAACGGCTGATATTGATACGGCGCGCCAAGAATCCAGGTCGTGCCACCGTAGGCCCATCAGTTCGCTCCTTCGTATTCCCGTCAGAGCGTCACAGATGATCATTGCCTGTTCACGCAATGCAAGCTCGTCAAACAGCCGATGCAGCTCCGCGACATCTAAGATCAACGGGACATTCTGGCGCTTGCCGGAGTGCCGTACTGCGGTGATAGGATTCTTGTCCGCGAACTCGTATCGAACCGCGTGGCTGAAAATTTCCGACATGATGTTTCGGATTTTCGCCTTATTTCCGTTGCTGAGTTCCATGAGCAAACGAAGCCTCCACCCCTCACAATTGCTCGCGTTGCTTTATATGCGCGCGTTTCCACGCTTAACGGCAGGATCCCGAGATGCAGCTCTCGGAACTTCCGGGAATATGCTGCACGCCGCGGCTGGACATCACCAGCGAGTACGTCGATCAGGGCGTTTCCAGCTCAAAGGAATCACGACCCGACTCAACCAGTTGATGGCCGGCGCGCACCGGCGGAAGTTCGATGCGGCGCTTGTTTGGAAAATCGATCGCTTCCTGCGAATTCCGGGTTGCAAGGGCGTTTGCCGCTACGAATCTACCCAATACGCCGTAATGCAGTATCGCTCCTCAAGCGCTCAACTCGACGCAGATACAACGCATCATCCTAGCGCTTCGGAGCTATACTCTTCGGGCCCATGAACTCAACGCATTGCGGACGCGAAACACGTTGCCATAATCGGCGCAGGGCCGGGAGGGCTTGTCGCGGCGCGTTTCCTGCTTGCCCACGGCTTTGAGCCGGTGGTGTTCGAGCAGAGCTCGCGGCTGGGAGGGCAGTGGAACCAGGGCGCGCCTCATAGCGGCATCTGGCCCGAGATGTTCACCAACACCAACCGGGTGTTGAGCCGGTTCAGCGATCTGGATTGGCCGCCAGGGACGAAGATGTTCCCGCGGAACCAGGAGGCGCTGGCTTACCTTGAACGTTACGCCGAAAAATTTGGCATTCGCGAGCGCATCCGCCTTCAGCATCGAGTCAATTTGATTGAAAGCACGGGCGACAGCCAGTGGGCGATTACCTTCAGCACATCCGACGGAAGCGTCAAGACAGAAATCTATCCGCGTGTCATCGTTGCCACCGGACGCTACCACGATCCGCGACTGCCGGATGTGCCCGGCCTGGAGTCTTTCTCCGGCACAGGCGGCGTAGAGCACACATTCTATTTTCGCGATGCGAAGCGTTATGCCGGTCAGAGGGTGCTGGTCGCAGGCGGTGCGATAAGCGCGGTTGAGATTGCGCCTGAACTGGTGTTTGCAGGAGCCGCTCGTGTCCTCTCCTGCATGAGACGACAGCGCTATGTGTTACAGCGCGTCGTCGCCGGCGTGCCCATCGATTTCCTGGTGTTTACGCGATTCGCTGTACTGGCGAAAGAAAGACTGCCACTGGAGTTCACTCGCAATCATTTCAAGGAGTTCATTCTCCGCACCTGCGGCACTCCTCAGCAGTGGGGAGCACTGCCCGCGAATGAGGATCCGCTGCTGGCAGGCATTACGCAGAACCAGTTCTACCTGCCTCTGGTCGCCGATGGCAGGATCATTTCCAAGCCGTGGATTCGCTCCATCGCGGGGCAGCGCGTGACCTTCGAAGATGGCAGCTCGGAAGAGGTGGATGCCATCCTGTTGGCCACAGGCTTCCGGCTGCATCTGCCGTTCCTCAGCCCGGCAATTCGCGACGTCGTCGGTGCTGAGGGACCGGCGCTCCGGCTGTACCACCATACTTTTCACCCGCAACTTCCCGGACTGGCGTTTCTGGGCATATTTCACCAGGGCGGTCCGAATTGGCCGCCACTGGAGTTGCAGGCCCGCTGGATTAGCTATGTTTGGAGCGGCGCGTGTCCTGCACCGGATCCGATCGCCATGGCGAAAGACATTGCCGCGCAGCAGCCCAGTGAAGCTCCTCTGCGGATGGACGAGACGCTGTATCGATTTTGCTCGTCAGGCCGGCGTCGAGCCCGATTTGGAGCGATGGCCCGAATTGAAGCGTGCGCTGCTTTTTGGTCCGTTGGCGCCGATTTCGTTTCGCCTCAGCGGCCCTGACGCTTTGCCCGACGCAGCCGAGCGCTTCGCCGCGGATGCAGCGGAGTTCGGTTTTATTACCTCGCCGGAGCTAAGCCCCCGAAGAGCAAGCGCAATGGCAGATGCTGGAGCAGGCGAAGGCCGCGGCGGCGGGTTCCTGATTCGCGCGTGAGAATTCTGAATTCGTTTCTGTCCCCCCAGGTCCCAGTAATTTCGCTTTGCAGCGGTCACGCCCAGCAAGGCCGCCCTCACCGCGGCAGATTTCCCAGCAGCCGAGCCGGCCGCGAACCGCCTGTGCAATCCACTTCCCCATTTCGCAGAACCTCAGGATTAACCTTCCATCGAAAGAATCGATAGGGACCTAGAACGTGGTACCCCACTCTTCGCACCTTTGCCAGAGCGACCGACGGACCAGCTTCTCGTCGTCAACGATGAGAACCTTTTCCGCGGGCATTGCGTATCAATAGCTGAGTACGCTGTGGGCGGAATTGGGGCGATTTTGCAGTTCAACTCCGGCGTTACAGGAGTTAAGGTCCCGGGAAGCGCTGTCCGGCGACGAACGTTGGTTTCGTGTTACGGACAACTCCCGCCCTGAGTTGAACGGCAGTGGTGTCTATATCAGTGATTTCGGTTGGTGGTAAGAATGCAGGTACTTGGTTGGGTCCCTGCCGGCAGGAGTATAGCAAATGGAATCGGTGCTGCAGGATCTTCGCTTCACGACCCGTCAACTGCTGAAGAACAAGAGCTTCACCCTGACGGCGATTCTTTCCCTGGCCCTGGGTATTGGCGCGACCACAGCGGTCTTCAGTGTGGTGTACGGGGTCCTGCTCGATCCGTACCCGTACAAAGACAATAACCGCATGGTGCATGTGCAGTTGCTCGACAAGAACGGCGCCATGATGGCTCTGCTGTACACCGACGGGCCGGGCTACAAGGCGGTCCTGCAGGCGAAGTCCGTGGAGGATGCCTTCCAGATGCGGAACTCTTCGGCCACCATCACCGGCGGTCAGTTGCCGGTGTCGGTCCAGTTGGGGCGATACAGTCCCAACCTATTCACCTTCATGGGCGTCCCGCCGCTGCTGGGGCGCCAGTTCACCGGCGCCGACACTGCCAACGGGCAGACCACCAAAGTCGCGATACTGAGCTACCTCTTCTGGAAGAAGCAGTACGGCGCCAGCCCCGACGTTCTGGGCAAGACCATCGAACTCGATCACACGCTCTACACCATCATCGGCGTGGCCGCGCCGCGATTCACCTGGGGCGACTCCGAAGTTTACGTGCCTGACGTTACCCAGTCCGATCCGCATGACTTCCCGATGGTCTTTATCCGCCTTAAGCCGGGGGTCACCCTGCCAGCGGCGCAGGCGGAACTGGAGCCGCTGGTGAAGCAATTTGTCCAGCAGTCGCCGAAGGACTATCCGCCCGTCGCGAGCGTAAAGCTTGTGACTCTCAACGAACAAGTGTTAGGCCAGTTTGCGGGAGCCCTCCTGATGTTGTTTGCCGCGGTCGCGCTGTTGTTGGTGATTGGCTGCGCCAATGTGTCCATCCTTCTCCTGGCTCGGGGGACGGCGCGCATGCATGAGCTGGCGCTGCGGTCGTCGGTCGGGGCGTCGCGCTGGCGCATCATGCGGCAACTGCTGACTGAGTCGGTCTTGCTGGCGCTGCTCGGCGCCGCCGTTGGCATATTGGTGGCGTACCAGGGAGTCAGGGCGATCACGGCGACCTTGCCGTTCTATTCGTTTCCGCATGAAGCCGCAATTCATGTCAGCGTACCCGTGCTGGCATTTTCGGTCGTGGTCGCGGTGGTGACCGGCATCTTGTTCGGCATGTCTCCGGCGCTGCAACTTTCGCGGCCCAACCTGAGTGAGTTGATCCAGGCAGGTGCTGGCCGCCATTCCGGTGGCGGAGCCAGTCGCAAGACACACCGGCTGCTCATCATCGGACAGGTCGCGCTCACCATGGTGCTGCTGGCCATCGCCGGAGCAGCCACGCGGGCATTCCTGACGGCGTACCGCGTGCCGCTGGGCTACGATGCCGATGTCGTCACTTCACTGGAACTTTCCTTGCCCAAGAATTCGCATCCCACGTGGCAGGACCGAGCCAACAAGTTCGAGGCCGTAAGGCAGGCCGTTGCTAGTGCTCCCGGCGTGGAGCAAGCCGGCATTTCGACCACCTGGCTTCCTCCCATGCAGGGGTTCGTCGACAAGGTTGAAATCGAGAGCAAACCAGACTTGACTGGGATACAAGCTGGGCTGGTTTTGACCAGTCCGGAGACGTTCGCAACTCTTGGAGTACCGGTGTTGCAGGGTCGCGTGTTCACCGAGTCGGAAATGATGCGTCCGGCGCATGTCGCGCTAGTGAACCAGACTTTTGTGCGCAAGTTTCTGGCAGGCACGGATCCCATGGGGCAGCACGTGCGCGCCCCCGGCTTGAAAGTCGACCGGCCGATGCTGTTGACTGCCGACGGCAACGATGGCTGGTTCGAAATCATCGGCGTGGTGGGAGACGCCCTCAATAATGGCGGGTTCGGAGACATGGGCAGCAACACAAGCAAGTCCTCCGTCCAGCCTGCGCTCTTTGTCCCCCATACTGTCGTTCTACCGGACGGGATTTCGCTCCTGGTTCGCACCAAGGGCAATCAGGCCGACGCAATACGGTCAGTCCAGCAACGGCTGCAGGCGCTTCATCCGGAAGTAGCGGTGACCCAGCAGCATCCGCTGACTTGGTTTCTGGACACCATGTTCTGGGGACGTGAACGATTCATCGCCGGAGTCTTCGGCATCTTTTCTTTCCTGGGACTGATACTGGCTGCCACCGGACTCTACAGCGTCGTGTCCTACTCAGTGAACCAGCGCAACCAGGAAGTGGGCATCCGCATGGCTCTGGGCGCGCAACGTTTCGACATTATTCGGTTGGTGTTGCAGTCGGTGGCCGCAACCGTGGGAATTGGTATTGCGCTGGGAACGGCAGTCAGCATCGGTTTGAGCAAGATCGTGGGCCACGTGGTGCAAAGCAGCTCACGCGATCCGTTGACGCTGCTGGTGGTCATCGTGATCCTGGCGCTGATTTCGCTCTTCGCCTGTATCTGGCCGGCGCGGCGTGCGGCGACGCTTGACCCGATGAAGGCGCTACGCACGGAATAGCGACAGGCTTCGGCGCTCTGCTGGCAGTCCCGAAACCGGCATGGGGAAGATGCCGAGCCGGGGCACCAGCGGCATTGTAGGCGGCTTGGACATTACCTTTCGGCGCCATCGCCGGGTAGCGACCAATCTGAGCGTGCGACTTGCATCCTTAATATAAATATATAGTGATCGTCCGGCTTAGCGATTTTCTTTCTGCTGTCACCCACTCTCAACGCTAGTACAGCCAACGAAACAAGACCCTTAGCGCACTTGCTGATTCCTGCGTCAGCCGAGGTGTGCGCCATTGGACTCGTCTTGCCTTCAACACAACACCTATTGGGCGGACTGCCCCGAAAGGATCACTGCAATGTTTGGACAAATGATGGTTGAACCCGTTGTGCAGCTCGACCCTGGTGTGGATCTGCAGACAGCGATAGCCACACTGGTAAAGGTTGCCGAAAACGTCGAGATCGTTCGCTGGATCGAGTTGCCGGCGTCGGTCCTGCTGTTCTTGCTGGTGCCCGGAGACCCGGATTCTGGGGCGGTCTATGTGCTGGATCGCAAGAAAGGAACCTGGTACGCCGTGGACTTTGAGGACGAACAATTCGGCGGGTACAGCGTAAGCCAGTTCGAGATGCTCCTGAAGGACTGTAACTTCCTCGATCTCGTTGAGCGGTCGGGCCTTTGGCGGTCCGGTTTGCGGTGGGTAGTAGTGCCCGGAAGGCAGCCGGAGGCGGCCGTTTGACAGAAAAAATATTCCCGGTTATCTACCAACACCCAGATCCGAAAACCGGGTAGTGAAACGGCGAAAACGACGTGCGGACTCGCGAAATTGCCAGAAGGACGTGACGTTTAATGGCAACGACAATCACGGCAACCCAGGTGTTCGCGGAAGTGATCCCGCAAGACTACACCGCCGCCCGAGGTACTCAATCTCGGTAGCAGGTCTCGTTTGATTTTCATTCTCGGTTGTTCTCTCGTGTCGAGTCCTTTCGCCCTATTCCGCTGTCTACCCAATCGTTGAGTCGTCGTTCAGGCGCTATTTCGACGTCCTCTCTACGACTGGTCTCGGAGAGTAAGGGCCACCTCAGCCGGTCCAAGGTTTGCGAAGGCGCTTTCGGCACTCACAGCCGAGAGATCGTTTGCCGTCTCGTGCTCGAGGGTGGGCTGAGCTTCGATCCTCTCTGACATGTGTGGATCTTTGTGGATTCACCTTTAAGCCCGAGTATCGTCATGCAAAACTGAACAGCGGTCGCCCCGACAAATCGAGATAATCGAAGCAAATCAAACGCGTGTCTGGGGCCGCGCTCTATCCGACTGAGGGGTCCCTACTTTCGCACTTCCAGTTGTGGCATGATTTCCCAGGAGGTATCTCGTGAACAAGAGACTCTGTTTTGCGTTTGCTGCATTGATGGCGGTTCCCGGTGCTCTACTCGGGCAGGAGAAGTCACAAGCGCAGGCCACGCCGCCAGTGAACCCGATTACTGCGAGCGAAAAAGGCCTGTACTCGTTTGTGAGCAACGCCGTCATCGGTGCGGCCCAGAAAATGCCGGAAGAAGGCTACTCCTTCAAACCGACACCGGAGGTTCGAAGTTTTGGCCAGATCGTTGGCCATGTGGCCGACGCTTCGTACATGTTCTGCTCGCTAAGCCTCGGCGAATCCAACCCAGCAAAGGGGATCGAAAAAACAAAGACCTCGAAGGCCGACCTTGTTGCCGCACTTAAGGACGCCGTTGCGTACTGCAACAAGGGGTTCGACAGCATGACCGATGCAAAAGGCAGCCAGATGGTGAAATTCATGAACTTCGACATAGCGAAGCTCACGGTGTTTTCGCTCAACACGGCGCACACCGATGAGCACTATGGGAACATGGTGACCTATCTGCGAATCAAGGGGATTGTGCCCCCGACTAGTGAAAACCCACCCGGACAAGCGCCGAAGTAGAACGCTCACAGCAGCTGAGTCTTTGATAAACCGGCAATTCGGAAGCTATCGCCAGAGGATGGTGGCCGTGAGGTTGATCGCCAGTCCCGACCTTAGGCCGTTCGGATAGATATTGCTCTTGCTTTTGTTCGTCGGCTGCTTCGTCGCATCGGTTTTGCTGAGATTGGCTGCGTTACGCGGTGTGGGGCATAGCGCCCTTGTCTAGCTAGAATCGTTCTCTAGCAGCAACAGTGATCGAAAGAGCGATGGGTCACCGGGACGGATTGATTACGTCGCCCATGGGTATCGGCTGAAGCTTCTGCTGGGTCCAGAGGAACACTGGGCATTGCTTGCCCTGCTGGACAAAACTCCGTGCGACCGTGAAGCCGACCACCAGGTTTTTCAGGGCAATCCTCTGTGCCAGTAGCGGCACCATGTCGGCGGACGCGCACAGATAAAAAAGAATACTAACGGAGCTCTCGCCGCTTAGAGTATTTCGAATTTGGGTGTACCTGTCTTCAGCCTTGAGTGTGCGCTCATACTCCAGGGCTACGGTCAGAGAATTCTCGCCAGCGCCGGAATGCTCCACCGAGAATACCGCATCATAATCCTTGGCATACTTGCGGGCCGCGAGGTTCGCCGCCCGTACTTGGAGGTCTGTCCTCCACCACTTCACCGGAAACTGCTGCTCGAAGGTTCGCCGGATGTCGTTCAGCACGAGGGCGTGCGAGATTTCATCCCGTTTCGTGAGCACTCGCGCATTCGATGTCAAACTTAAGAGGCATTCTTGCCGGTTCTCTAATTCCCTCAGCCCCTGCCTGGTGATCGTGTAGATCCGGTACTTGCCGATTTGCAGCGTGACCGTCTGTACCAAGCCGCACCCCACCAGCCGGCCGATACGCCAGTAGAACGATCCACGACTGTTGGCAATGTCGGATGCCTTGGCAAACTCAAACAATTGGAAGCTGGTAATGAAGCGGCAGTCTCGCACCGTTTTCAGCAGTGCCAGATCTTTGGTGGGCTCCAGAATAACTTTGCTGGGGCAGCGCTGTCCAACTGCCAATTTCGTCGTTACGCCAGGCGATCGCATCTCCATTCCTTTCGAGTTCTTGTCATGACCAGAAGCATGAGTTCACCCATCCTTCCCGGCATCGCTCCCCAGTGCCTTTCGTAGGTCCTCTACCGAATACTGCTTCGCGGCGGCCTGGGCTCGTGCTTCTTGTGCGGCCCGCTGCCAATGGTCTCGTTCGCTTCTGAGCTTGGCATTCTCCGATTTCAGCCGTGCATTCTCTCCGCTCTGACTCGCGAGGTGCCCCACCTTCTCGTCGCGTTCATTACGCAGTTTGGCGACTCTCCTTTGCAACAGGTCAGCTTCGGCGCTAACCTGTTTCAGCTCCCTACGGATTTGCCGGTACCGCCGAACTGCGCAAATAATCGCCATCACAGCTATGGTCACCCCGGCCGCCATAGGTAGTCGTTCGCGTACTGTGAAGATGTCCTCCATGGATTCACCGTTGGTGCCCTGCTGCAACGTCGCGGTGATCGCTGGCTTCCTCTTAAGGGCTTTCTCGATCGGCTTGCCCGGCAAAGCGCTGCACGTCCCCAGCAGGACAACGAGCAGCACAGCTAACCGCGGCCGCTGGTTCCGCCATTTGCGCTCGTAAGCGCGCGGTCCCGGGATTTCAAGCGCTCTCTCGCGAGTTCCGCTCTCTTTCAGTTCGAGGCATTGGCCCATCGTGATTGCGGCCGTAGCCTTGCCTAAGCTACCTTCCCGGCTCGCGACCAAGCTCTTCCGGCCTGGGGCAGAGTTGTTTCGTTCCATGACGCTCCCTTTTGCGCACTGTTGTGGCCGCGCCTGACAGCCACGCGTTGCGCGATCAATACCTCCGCCTCGGATTCAAGCTAGCCGACCGCCCGCAAACCGATGCTGGAACTCCTCTGGCGCATTCTTCGTGTCACAGGGGTGTATTTGGATTGGTCTCGAGCATAACGTTCTTCTCGATTCCTTCCGACGGTCGGGCATCCAAACGAATCTGCGAGTCGAAGAAAGGCTCGTAATAAATAGCCGGGGAGATTCGGGATGTTGCCACTCCCCTGTTGTTTGGTGAGCATCCGAGAAACCGTGGCCGCCGTTTCTTCAAACGCTGAGAGGGCTACAGCCGGACCTTTGAGCACCCTCTCGGCGTGGCTAAGGGCTCGACCGCTAATTGCGTATGCAGCCGAAAGGGCCTCCGGAGTGATGGCTCTCCCTCGACAGTCCACCGGGCTGATTCTGAACCTTCCGTCAAAGAATTGGTGCGCCATTGCGTACACGGATGTCGATCTCTACGTAAGAAATAACGCGCAATCGGTTGGCTGCCGGGAACTCGTCGAACTCCGCCCAAGGAACCTGACAGATTGCCCTATAAGTCAGAGGCTTGATTCTTCAAAAACCTCACGCAGTCGAAGCGGATTTATTTGGTTCCCTACAAAACGAAGGGGTAAGACTATCAACTCCTGAATTTGCGACACGTCTTCCGAGAATCGCGCGTGAAGCAACAGGGGACCGCAGCGCCATGTCCACAAGCGGCCATGTCCCAAGAACGTCAATTTCTTTAGGGACACGATCGACGAAGCCCCAGAGGGTTGCCTTGAGCGGCTAGGGGCAACGCTTCTTAGGTTTTCTCGGTGTTTAAAGGCTTGGGACCGCAGTACCGATATCCAGACAGTAAGATTTGCCTCCTCCCCGGAGCTGTCTGGCCACACAGCCCGCATAGTTTGCTCCCTAGTCAGTAATCGGCCGGGGTTCTGTACCAGGAAAATGAGCAGTTCGAATGCTTTAGGCGAAAGCGGAAAAGACTTGTCGCCGCGCAACAGCAGGTGCTCGTCGGGCTCCAGCCGAAACGGACCGAATTCATAAAAGCTCTTTGTATTCAGTCCCATGCGGAAATCCTTACCGCTTTTGGATTCTCTTTAGTTTTCTTTTGGAAAAAGTCCTGTGTCCCTTGAGGACTTCCGCGACGAACTGGGGCAAGTTGGGCGTGTCGTGCAGCCCTGCTTCCCAAGTGGTGGCCAGATTCTAACCTGCGTTGACTCGGGAGCAAGAAAGTTGCCGACCGGTTTTGTCGATAGCGAACCGATCAACAGCTTAAGGAGACACACGTGAAACGCTGGTTTGCAATAACCCTCAACACCGCCTTAGTGACGGTACTGGCCGTTTGCTCGATGGCCCAGGTCCAGGAGACCGTCTTTAACCTCACCCCGCAACAGAAGTTCCTTTCCTGCTTTGCCCAGCCGGGCTACACCCCTACCGCACAGGTGATCGTGCAACGTGGCGCCGACAATGATGTGCTCATTTTGCGCGCGCAACACCTCAAGCCAAACCTCGGCTTCGACTTGTTCACCATACAGGACTCCAACCTGCTGGCGGACGGCCAGATCAATCCGTACTTCACCAACTTCGGGCTCGCCTGGTACCAATCGGACCTCACGGCCGACAGCAACGGAAACGTCGACATTGCCATCAAGACGATTCTGCTGGATCAGATCTTCGGCTTCGATCCGGCAGTCAACCTGGTGCCAACAAACAGCTTTCACGTTGGTATCTGGTTCGACGATCCGAACGCTGCCGCCCCCTGTGGTTTCAACGCGAACAAACCCACTCCATTTAACGGTCAGCACAAAGCGGGACCGAACGCGATGATCTCGCTTCCTGACGCTACAACTGATCTGGGCCCTTTATGCACCGCCCCGATCAAGCAGGGGACAAGCTACGTCTGCAACATCAACCAGTAGCGCACACGTAGTCGGAGGATGCGGCTGCCGGCAATCGTGGCAGCCGTCCTCGAGTCGGTGCGCTGCTTTCGCACGCGGAAAAGCGTTCACAGTGGCTAGATCACAACACAAAGGAGGGGTGATATGAAAGTCAGCCGGTTGGTAGTTTTCGTCATTTGTTTCATGGGGCTCTCTGCTGTCGGTCAGCAGAGCGAGTCGAACACATTCGCCGCAAGTATCTCGACACCCTCGGCGGTGCCCACGGCGGTGCCCCGCCTCGTACAATTCAGCGGCGTCGCGAAAGATACCGATGGCAAGCCCCTGACGGGGACAGTCGGTATCACTTTCCTCCTCTATCGCGACCAGCAGGGCGGCGCCCCGTTGTGGATGGAAGTTCAAAACGTGCAGGTGGACGCCAAGGGGCATTACTCCGCTCAGTTGGGTGCCAACACGCAAAATGGCCTGCCAACGGATGACTTCACCTCCGGCGAAGCTCGCTGGCTGGGCATTCAGGTCGCTGGACAGGCCGAACAGTCTCGCGTCTTGCTGCTTGCGGTGCCCTATGCGTTGAAAGCCGCTGATGCCTCAACCATTGGAGGCTTGCCGCCTTCAGCATTTGTGCGCGCCAATCCCGAGACCCAAGCCGCGACAGGACAATCCCCCAGCGGTTCGAGTTCCTCGGCTGCTTCGACCGCAGGTCCGAAGGCCCCGCTCGCGCCATTAGCGCTATTGAACGTCCAAACCGCATCTCCAGGCCAGACAGTCGGTTTCGTGCCGCTGTGGATCGGGAAGAGCCCAACGGCCCAGCTCGCCAGCTCGGCTCTGTTCCAGTCCAGCGGCAAGATTGGCGTCGGGACCACCTCGCCTGTCGCAACGCTCGACATTCACGGAAATCTCAATCTTCCTCAGACCACCGGCGCAACGGCCGGTGTGATCAGCTTGGGCGGCGCTCCTTTTATGCATGCCTTCTTCTCAGGCCATGGAACACCGGACAACACCTTCCTGGGATTCGGCGCCGGGAACTTCACCATGACAGGCCCCAACAACACCGCTCTTGGCCAGGATGCACTCCACGCCAACACGACTGGAAGCTCGAACACCGCCGTGGGTGTTAGCGCTCTTATGTCCAATAGGCAAGGGATAAACAACACGGCCATAGGGGAGAGCGCGATGTTCGGCAGCACTACGGGCTCTCAGAACACCGCAGTGGGTCTGAGTGCAATGGGTGGCGCCCTCAGCGGTCACGACAACACAGCGGTGGGCATGGACGCGCTGGGATTCGACGGCTTCACCGGGGCTTTTAACACGGCAGTCGGCGAGTCCTCCCTCGGCGTTACCACGGGTGGCTCTTTCAACACTGGGATTGGATATGCCGCGGGTCCTACGCAGACCGGCATTAACCAGGGCAACCATAACAACACCACCGCGATTGGAGCTTTCGCGCAGGTTGGCGCCGACAACTCCATGGTGCTGGGTAGCATCAATGGAATCAATGGCGCGAACGCCAATACTCACGTCGGCATCGGCACGACTGTTCCCAACACAACGTTGCATGTGATCGGCAACGACACCTATCAGCCCTTGCGAGTGGAAAGTCCGAACACCTTTGGCACTTGGATCCAGCTTGCCAATACCAGTGCGGGAGGCCTGACCTGGTACTTGCTCTCGGCGGCCAGCGGCAATAGCGAAGGCGCCGGCAACCTGGCGCTCGTCAACTCGAATTTCAATGGCAGCGGAACAGTGTTTATCCACTCCAATTTGCAGGTGGATGGAACCGTGTCCAAAGGCGGAGGTTCCTTCCGGATCGATCACCCACTCGATGCGGCGAATAAGTATCTGTCCCACTCCTTCGTCGAGTCGCCCGACATGATGAACATCTACAACGGCAACGTAGTAACCAACAAACAAGCGCTCGCCGTCGTCGTCCTGCCGGACTACTTCGAAGCCCTCAACCGCGATTTCCGATATCAACTCACGCCCATCGGCCAGTTCTCACAGGCGATCGTGGCGAGGGAGATCAATCACGGACGATTCACCATCAAAACCAGCCGGCCAGGCGTGAAAGTCTCGTGGCAGGTCACCGGCATCCGCCATGACGTCTACGCGGAGGCGCACCGCATTCCAGTCGAAGAGGACAAGCCAACGCAGGAGAGGGGAAAGTACCTGCATCCCGAACTCTTCGGAGCGCCCCAGGAGAAAGCGATCGGCTACTCCGCGCCACTTTCCTCACCTTTGGCAGTGCCTGAGCAGGCCGCCTCAACGGTTGCAAGACGCACTAGTGGAGCCAGCTCGCGATGACGACGAGGATCTGGATACAGACAGATTCTCAACGGCCGCAGATGTAGATCAAACAGGAGGAATGTGATGTTGAAGACAAATCCGCCCGAACTTCGGGCCAGTGCACGCTTGCTGGTCGCGGCGGCATTGATTTTGTTGATGGCCCGGCCCGCGACTGCTACTACGCCGGTGCGCAGTGGCCTCGAAGGCTCGTGGGCCGAGACCGACACGCGCGAAGATGGCACCACCTTTGCTGTGTTGTTGACCTTCGCCCGCGATTTGGATCAGAAAAATCCAAGCCGCGGTGAAGCGACTGCGACCTACATCAATTCGAAAGTTCAACTACAGCCGAGGGACACGGCGCGTGGGGTCAAAGCGGCGAAAAACAGTACGCCATAACACTGTGGTTCCTCGACGCCGGTGGAACCTATGCGGCGGCGCATGTGCACAAGGCGATCACGGTAAATGACAACCGGACCGCCTATACGGGAACCTTTCAGACGCAAGTGCTGGATGCGGAGGGAAACGTGTTGGAGACACTGACCGGCACCGTGACGGGTTGCCTCATTCCTGTACCCACTTCCAATCCGTCAGAGTCGGTTGGGACAAACACGCTCAAGTGCTGAACAACTGCATCATGATGAATACCGTCAAGAACATTTCGGCAGCTGGTCTGCGGTGGCTGCTTCTGCTGCTCGCGCCGGAATTCGCTTTCAGTCAATTCCGGCGCCGGCTGCCTTGTCACACATCGAAGCGCGTGAGCGACACAAGTCAAGCGCGGCTTCCCAGAACTAAAACCTATTTCACCGAGGGAACGAGAATCAAGTTCTCATGTTTACGCTGTTCGTCGCAGGGGCGTGCTGGCCCGCAAGCGGCTGCGGATTCATCGACCCATGATGCTGATGGCGGGCATGACTCTCATAGCAGGCGCTCTCGTCCGCATCCCTTTATCCGCATGACCTCTGGCGTGAACAGTCCGGTGGGATTCTTTGCCATGAATTCGCTACTTCCTTTCCTGTAGGGCTCTTGCATCCCCTACAACATGCCGGTTTATCCCGGCGCTCGACGAATAGTCGCCAAACCGCCGCCCGAGAGTTGCCGACACGCCGTAGGTCACAAGAGGGGTTGGGCGTTAATCAGGACTTGAGGATTACTTCCGGGTTGTCCTCCATCCACTTCAGTGCGGGTTTCCTTCCGCGTGAGGCTTTGCCAACCCGGGCGGCGTAAATGCCGCCTGAATAAGGGGAGCTCCAAACGGGGCGCCCGTGGCTCCGCCATCCACCATCAGCTCGACCGCGTTGACGTACGAGGAATCGTCCGACGCAAGGAAGAGCACGGCTTTGGCAACTTCTTCCGGCTCGCCCCACCGGCCCTGCGGAACCGCAGAAGAGAAGAACTTCGCCAACTTAGCGGAATCTTCTTGCGAAGCGGAGGCGCGGGGCCCGCGCTTCCAAATGGGAGTCTTGATCGCGCCGGGTGCGACGACGTTCACGCGAATATTGCGCGGTGCAAGGTCGGCGGCGATGCTACGCGCCATCGAGACGAGACCACCCTTGGTGGCTGCATACGCGGCTACGCCAGGCTGGCCGAGGTAGTTATGTACCGACCCACTAAAGATGATGCTGCCGTTGTCGTTCAGCAGAGGCACCGCTGAATTCACCGTGAAGAAAGCGGCATTAAGGTTGGTGTGGATCACGTTCTCAAAAATGGCCTCGTCGGTCGAGCCCGTAGGAGTCCGGCCTGAGATGCCGGCATTGGCGAAGACAATGTCGAGCTTCCCGAAATCTGTGGCCAGTGCGGCAAAGAGCCGCTTGCGATCTTCCGCAATGGTGACGTCAGCGCGGTAGCCACGCGCGCTCGATCCAAGTTCGGCGATCGCTTCATCGAGCGTCTTCTGGTCGCGGCCGGTAATGGCGACCTGCGCGCCCTCCGCGACGAAGAGTCGGGCTGTGGCTAGACCGATGCCACTGTTGCCGCCGGTAATAAGAGCCTTCTTCCCTGTGAGCTTCATAATCCCTCCTTTTTGTAGGACTCGCAAATGCGATGATTACCATAGGTGGAAGGATACAAACGATATGCGCTATCACATCGGGGACACCGCCACAAAACAAGAACGGATTGTTAAGAAGGTCTCGCCCCGCTTCGCGGCGGTCACTTGGAGGAGAAGTCGGCATCTCGTTGAAGTGGTTCTCGGACCAAAGCCGCCGGTCGCGGTCGGCTTATCGACAAGCCAAAACATGAGATCCGCTGCGCCTAAACCATGCGGTTTTGACTCACGTGGGGCCATCAAGGGCTCCACGGAGAATCAGCGAGTTGCACCCTTGTGAATTGTCACGGTTTCGACGCGAGGCGTGAGGGCTGTTACGACAAGCGCTTAGCTCGGTTCGCTTTTGGTGCCTGGAAGGAAATGAGGGTGTCAGATCAGCACCACGCCGTCGAGGGGTCCCGTTCTGCGCAAACGGGGTAAGAATGGCTCGTTTCTCAAGGCGAAGAGGCGCACAATTGCCAACTGCCGGGACAAAATGGAAATCCCGGCTTAAGTCGTTCCGCGGTGGAACTTGGGTGTTTCGAGATTCCCCAAGAGAGGAGCGAACCATCATGCCTACTATGTATTACCTCATTTCGAGCTATGTGCAGGACACACGAGCAACTTCAACCAAAGCAGTTCTGCCTTTGCTGATTCCAACTCCAGTAGCTGTTGGGCGCGTCCGATACAGCACTAGGATTTCTGGCCAACTCGCGGTTGGCTCACCCCGCGCCCGGGTCGCACCGCTATCGCCTCGACCGAAGCGCAACGAGTTTCAGTTTTTTCTCTCCGCCATCTGTCCGGCCTCACTGAATACGCAAGGTGAAAGGCACTCGTCAATTCTGCAGGAACATCTTTACCGCTATTCCGGCTAAACATACGGCGAAAATACGGCGGAGTTGAAAACTGGTCGCGAGCTGCGCCAGAGAGCCTCCGAAATAACCACCTACAAAGAAACCGAGAGCCAGTAAAGTAGCCAGCCTCAGGTCGACGTGGCCGGCACTGTAGTATTTCCAGAAAGCCAGGGCGCCAATCGGCAGCAGCAGCGTCGCAAGCGAGGTCCCTTGAGCGCTTTTCTGGTCCATGCCATAGCCGTACACCAAGATGGGGATCAGGAAGATGGCGCCTCCCAATCCGATCATCCCGGAAATCGTTCCAATCATCACTCCTATTGCCAGGGAAATCAGCAAATTCATGGAAGCCTCCATTTTTTTTCTTGACTCAGTCCGCAGACGAGCATATATATCGTGTCGCGTACTATTACACCGTCTGCCGTATGAATGCAACGGGAATATGACGAGCACGCGGAATCGTGATGCAGACAACGCCCGCGGGCGGAAATGAAGGGTCACTCCAGTGGGAAAGAAACGAACGGTTGAATCCTATTTGCCGCTGACTCCGGCGCTCTTTCACGTCCTGCTGGCGCTCGCCGATGGCGAGAAGCACGGGTACGTCATCAGCAAGGAAATTGCGCGGAGGACCAACAACGAGGTCAAGCTGAGCACAGGCACCTTGTACGGCATCATCAAGCGGCTGCTCGACGACTCGATGATTGAAGAATCGGCGGAGCGCCCGGACTTCAGCCTGGATGACCAACGCCGCCGCTACTATCGCCTGACGAAGTTGGGCAAGGCAGTGGCCGAAGCCGAAGCTGAGCGGATGGAACGGGTATTGGCCCTGGCGCGCTCGAAGCACGTGCTGGGTCCGCAGAACGCCTGAGGCGAGTATGGCAGACAGAATTGATACAGGTCGGGGACCACAAGAGCGATTTATTGGTACGCTTCTGCGGCTGTTTCCAGCGGACTTCCGGGAGCGTTTCGCGGGCGAGATGCGGACACTCTTCCGCGACCAGCAGCGCGATGCTCGGGATGCAGGCCGTCTGGCCTACGCCCGGTTCTTCTGGGACACGTGCCGCGGCCTGATTGCCACTGCCTTCCGCGAGCATCGGGAAATTCTCTTCCAGGACGCAGACGACGCCCTCCGGCTGATGCGGAAGGACCTGTCGTTCACAATCGTGGTGATCGTGATCCTCGGAATGTCGATTGGGGCGAGCACGGCGGCCTATATGGCGGCGAATGCAATTCTGATCCAGCCTCTACCGTTCTCCGGCGGTAATCACCTGATACATCTGCAACAGCGCAAGCCTGGGATTGGCGTGGAGAACATGGCGTTCTCCGTGAAGGAAATCGAAGACTACCGTTCGCAGAACTATACCCTGGATTCGCTGGTCGAGTTCCACGAGATGACGTTCAGCTTGCTCGGCGGCCGGGAGCCGGTACGCGTGGACACGGGTGTGGTCTCGGCGAATTTCTTTCGCGTACTGGGGGTGACGCCACTCTATGGCCGCACGTTCATGGACGAGGACGACCGGCCCAATGCCCGTCCGGTACTGATACTGAGCTACAACTTCTGGCAAAAAAGTTTCGGCGGCGATCCTAACGTGGTTGGTCAGAAGTATTCCATGAACGACAAAGAGCATGTCGTGGTGGGTATCCTGCCGCCGATCCCTCAGTTCCCGGCAGAAGTTGATGTGTACATGCCGACCGTGGCATGTCCTACCCGTTCCGGAGAGCACGCGCTTCATGAACGCTCATGGCACATGATGAACGTGTATGCGACGCTCAAGCCCGGCGTATCGCTGGGCGAGGCGCAAGCTGACCTAAGCCAGATTGCCAAGCGCCTGCAAAACTGGTACCCGGATGAGTACCCAAGTGCGAAGGGCTACGACATCGGGTTGCGGCCGGTGCATGAAGAACTTTCGCACGACATTCGTCCAGTGTTGATCGTCCTCGCGGCGGCCGTGGGTTTGCTGTTGCTGCTGGCATGCGCGAACGTCACGGGGATCATGGTTTCGCGGATGCTGGCGCGCACTCGCGAGCTTACGGTTCGGACCATCCTCGGCGCGAGTCGAAGGCGGATCTTGCGCGGCATGATTACGGAAGGGGTCATGCTCGCGATCCTGGGCGGTATGGTCGGCTTGGTACTCGCGTACTGGAGCGTGGGACTGCTGGTGAGTTTTACGTCGAAGTTCACCAGTCTCGCCTCGCAACTGACCTTCACTCCTCAGGTAATCGCCTTCTGTTTCCTGCTGTCGGTGGCGTGTGGGGTCGTGATTGGAATGGTGCCGTCGCTTGGAGTGCGCTACACCCCGCTGTTCGCAATGGAAGCAGGCAATGCCGGCGTATCCAGTCGAATCAGCTCGAGGACCCGCGGCATGCTGGTGGCGGCACAGCTTGCCCTGTGCGTGATCCTGCTGGTCGGTGCCGGGCTGGCGCTGCGCACCGTGCTCCACCTGCAGCGGCTTGATCCAGGGTTCCAGCCCAGCGGAGTCCTTACCGCTCGGATATACATTTTGAACGGAAAGCAACAAGGGGTTCTTCAAGGAATTGCTGGAGCGCACACGACAGCTGCCCGGTGTAGTGTCGGCTGGACTGGCGAGCTCGATACCACTGCACGATGCCGCATCGGACGGGCCTGTGCCGATCGAGGTTCGCGAAGCGAAAGCTGTCCAGAGCGGCGAAACCAAGCCCAGTCCTCCGGTGATTCGAATCGTGACCCCGGATTACTTCCGCACGCTGGGCGCCAGCATCCTGGCAGGCCGCGATTTCAACGATCAGGACACGAACGAATCGCTGCCGGTCGTGGTCGTCAACCAGCACATGGCCGACCACTACTGGCCGGGTGGCAGCGCCGTGGGTAAGCAGATTGCTGTGTCATCCGACAAGTGGCTTCCCATAGTCGGGGTGGTGAGTGACATCCGCCATCTCGGTCTTGATCAGGATCCTGTCGATGAAGTGTACGGGTCGTTGGCGCAGTCGGACCACGCCGCGATGAGCGTGGTTATCCGGAGTTCGCAGACCTCGCCGGAGCTCGGAGAGCAGCTTAGGTGGATCGCGCATGACATCGATCCGAATGCCGTGGTGGTGGACCTGCGTCCAATGATGCAAGTGCGTCAAGAATGGCTTGCGTCGCGGCGCACGACCGCGATGTTCCTGAGCATTTTCGCGGTGGTTGCGTTGTGTATCACGGCGTCAGGCATCAGCGGGATGATGGCACTCGCCGTGGGAGAACGGAAACATGAGATCGGCGTCCGGCTGGCGCTGGGCGCAACTCCGGGCACGGTCATCCTGGCAATGATGAAGCAGGTCCTGGTTCTCATGATGGTGGGTGCTGGGAGCGGGATTCGCAGCTGCCTGGGTAATGTCGACGTCGATGTCGCACCTCATCGCCGGTATCGCGCCTCGCGACGCAGTGACCTTCGCAGGCTCGTCAGCGCTTCTGATCGCGGTGACAACGGCTTCGTCATTCGTGCCGCTGACACGAATCGCCAGGCTCGATCCAGTCGTGTTGTTGAGGGCCGAGTGAGTCCATGCCCGAAAAGGAAGAGATGCTGAAAGACGTGACTAACAAGGCGGCGCTTGCGTTGATCGGTGCCGCAATCCTGGGCCCGGCGTTTCAACGCCTCTACGCGCAAGAGCGCAGCCGACCAGCGGTGCGCTCGGAAATGCTGGTGTCCACTTCGTGGCTGGAGCAGCACCTGAACGACCGTGACCTGGTAGTGCTGTACGTCGGTCACGATCGAGGGCAATTTGATTCCGGACACATACCGGGCTCGCGCTTTGTACGGCTCGACGAACTCGTCGAGCAGCGCAAAGGCTCTCTGAATGAACTACCACCGGTTGACGATCTGAAGGCGACGTTCGAAAGCCTGGGAGTGGGAGATGAATCGCGCGTCGTCCTGACCGGCGATACCGGGGGCGTCCTGGCAGCACGCGCTTACTTCACCCTCGACTACCTTGGATACGGCGATCACGCGGCCTTGCTGGACGGAGGCCTGGAGGCGTGGATTGCAGAATCGAGAAGGACGTCGAAGGAAGAAACGGCCGTTGCACGCGCGCACTTCACTCCACACCTTCAACTAGACATTCTTGTCAGCACCGCGCAAATGCGGGAACTGAGTCTCGGTGTTAACAAGGCCGTCCCGGATTACGTATTGCTCGATGCCAGGCCGGAGACGGAATACAACGGCGTCGTAAGTTCAGAAGGTGTACCCGCGGCTGGGCACATCGCGGGCTCCAAGAGCCTGTATTGGAAGAAACTGATTCATTCTGCCGCAAATCCGCTGCTGCTCGATCCCGAACAACTGCAACAGCAATTCGCGCACGCTGGCGCTTGGCCCGGCAAGTCAGTTGTCACGTATTGCCGCACCGGCATGCAGTCGTCATTTACCTATTTCGTAGCAAAGTATCTGGGATATAGAGCTGCCATGTACGACGGCTCGGTCTACGAGTGGGTTCATGCAGCGAACAACGAACTCGTAACATCGCCCGAGCGCGTGAGCTCGACGCATCAGTAACGAAATCTCGACACTTTTGACGGAGGTCAACCATGAAACGCAATTCCATCCTTTCCATAGTCGCCGCGTGTTTGCTGACGAGCCTTGTTAGTTTCGCTGCGAACGACACGCCCAAGGGTTCCTCTAGTGCGGGTGCTGTCCACCCGGAACTGGTCGTTTCGACCAACTGGCTGGCTGACCACCTCAAGGATCCAAATCTGGTGATCGTGCATATCGCCCATGACGAGGGCGACTACCGCGCGGCCCACATTCCGGGCGCCAGATACCTGGCGATGGACAAGTTCGCCACTGACCATATGACCAAGCCGGGGACCGAGCTGTTGCCGGCGGACCAGCTGAAAAAGAACCTCGAAGAGATCGGCATTGGCGACGACACACGCGTCGTCTATTACGCGCCAGATTGGGACCCGATGGCGACCCGTCTCTTCTTCACCCTGGACTACCTGGGACATGGCAATCAGGCGGCACTGCTCGACGGCGGCCTTGACCAGTGGACCCGCGAAAAGCGGCCAACATCGACGGAGGTAAGCACCGGGAAGTTAGGCAGCCTGACGGTCCATCTGCATCCGGAAATCATCGCAAAGATGGATTACATGAAGAAGCTGGTCGATCATCCGGAGCAAGACGTTGTGATCGTGGACTCTCGCCCGTCGAAGCGATATCGCAATGGTCACTTGCGCGGCGCTGAATCACTCTATTGGGAGAGCGCGCTGGTCAGTGAGAAAGAACCATTGCTGAAATCGCCCGAGCAGATTCGCCAGCTCTTTACTGCGGCCGGCGTCACTGGCAACAAGAAGGCTGTCTCGTATTGCGAAGTCGGTCTGCAGGCTTCCTATGTCTACATGCTTGCCCGTTATCTAGGCTTCGACGCTGCGATGTACGACGGCTCGTACAGCGAATGGAGCGATGCGAAACAACCTGTGGTTCGCGGAGACAGTCCGGAGTAGGGTGGCTGGCGGCGTTCGCTCCTCAGGTGCTGGTTGTCTTTGGGGCGGAACTGTCGAACTCGGTCAGTGCTTGGCCGAGACTCACACAACCCCCAGAGATTCCGGCTGAGGCGCCTTCCTTTTCCCAGCGCTGAGTGTATGCGCAGCTATTCCTTGCGCCTTCGCCGTCGTGCTCGGTACCGCGGGGTACGGTTCTGCGAAATTATCCAGAAGTCTTGTTCTTCCATGAGAAGGCCACGCCTGTCAACCCTTGGTTACGTTTTTTGGTCGCTCCAGCAGAAATGCTGATCGCCGACCAACGGGAGGCGCAAAGGTGCTCGCATCCCTTCCTCTAACCAAGGCACTCATCGTCGAATCGCCCCGCTTCCATCCGCACTCTTGGTGGAGCTGTTTGCCCCGGTGCCAGCTGGTGTCCTCAATTTTTTGAAACGGGTGCTGCCATCTGGGAACCGAACTGAACTACTTCTGCTCGCAGAAGTCTACGTTCCGAACCGGACCCGCAGTCACCCGAACTCGACGATTTGCCATCAACCATATCTCTGACTATGCGGCTGCTTGTTTTTGTTCCTGCTGCCGGTTGACGTTGTACAGGGGTTCGTAAACTTCTCCCGTCACCCACAACCGATGCAGCAAGATGCCAAGCTTCCGTGCCACCGCAACAATGGCTGCTTTCTTCGCCCGTTTCCCACCCCGTGCCGCCAATTTCAGCCCCCAGCGCCTCAGGTCGGAGTCTGGTCCGCGGTAGCCCAGAATGTAATGGGCTCCCTGCACCAGCATCTTCCGTAGGTAAGCGTCCCCTTCTTTGGTGATCCGTAGTTGGGGTTGACTCTCACCCGAGTCGCCGCGCCTAGGCCGCAAGCCTACATAGCAACCCACATCCCGGCTCTTTTGGAATCGCGTCTTATCTCCTATGGTCAGTACGAAGCTGAGAGCGATCAAAGGTCCAACTCCCTTCACCTGCTGCAGAAGTCGGGTTTCCGAATAATCTTCCCGGGCGATCTGCTCCACTTTTCGATCACTTGCCTTGATCTTCTCGGTCAAGGAAACTACTTCCTGCAACAGCGGCTCCAGCACCTGCTGTAAGGCCGCCGGTAGCGACTCCGTTTGCTGGACTCCCATTTGATCGGTGTCGCATAGGGGCAATCGTTCGCCCAGCGATTTGGCCAGTCCCCGTGCAGTATTCACCAGGCCGGTACGCGCTTCTACCAACGCTGCTCGCACTCGGATGACCATCAGATCGGCCTGCGCTCTCTCACTCCGATGCTGGATGGGTCGCAGCAACTGGGGGTCGACCCGCGCTAACCGGGCCAGCGTTTGCGCATCCATACGATCGTCTTTCCGACTGCTGGCACTGATCAGTTTCACCTGCCTCGGATTGGCCACCACCACTTCATGGCCTAAGGCCGACAGTAACCGACTTACCCAAGGAGAATGCGTCCCCACCTCCAGCGCGATTCGACAGCCCCTCATCGCACCAAACACTTGCGCTATCGCTTTCTTCGTCGTGCCCACTTTGCCCTCATGTATCACCTTCCCTTGGCCATTCAGCACACAGTAACAGCTGTGCTTATCTCCCAGGTCCATGCCAATCGTTATTGATCCCTGTAGGCAGAAAGCTTCCTCCACCAACTTCGGACTTCGCTGAGAAGTGCTACTCTTCTTCATGGCCGGTCTCCTTTTGCACCTTGAGTGCGTCTTGCTTGGGAGCATACTGCATCCTGGCATCCGAGCCGGCCTTCTCATTCCATCTGGGAAGTGTGGTCTCGGGAGCTTCACGGACCACTTCGACGGTTTGCCGACTACACGTCCAAGTGACTTCCCCGAAGCAGACTTGTGGCCCGTTTCGACCGGAGTCTGTTCAGAGTCGACCGCGACTCGGGATTTCTCTGGAAATGCAAGATGCCCTTCCATGTCGCGCGCATTTTCAATTAGACCAGTTCACGAGACGATTTTGCGTCAATTGACGCGAACGCGCAAAACACAAGGAGAATAGTCGTCAGAAACCATGTGTGGCCCCAAATTACCAAACGGCATTCATTGGCGTCGACCGGCATGCACGGCGGGTACTAATAGCTCCTGCTCAAGTGCAGTTGCGTTGAGGCGTTGTAACCTCTCTGTGCAGGGGCGCTCAACCCATTCCTTATCCTTTCAGAACCTGGGCCAGTAGCTTTGTTGCCCAATGCACCCAGCGCGGGGTCGCCGAAGACCCCTGAAGCAATCTCGAATCCAAGCCAGTAGCGGAAGTCCTGCTCTTTGAGCATGGCCTGCGCCACAATCGGATCTGCGGCGGCAATGGCCGCGCCGGTTGCGGCCAACTGTGCGTTCCGATTCCGATCCAGGACAAAAGAAGCCGCTACTTTGAATCCTTCCTGTTCGGCCGGCTTGAGGGAGTCGAGGATTCGCTGTTTGCCTGGACCCCACACCGTGTCGGTACCGGTGACGGCGATTCCGATGTCGAACCCTCGACGAAGCGGAGCGCTGGGTTGCTGGCTGCGGCCGGCGGCGATGAGCGCGTCACCATGGGCAAGCGCTTCTCCGGAGACTGCATACTGATCTGCTTCGCTGGTGAGATTTTGCCCTCCACCGCTGGCACGGCACTTGGCGGCCAGGTCGGCGGATTCAGGTGCGTTGTGGTTCAGTGCTGTCTGGGTTGCATCACAGATCGAAGTTGGAACTCCGGATGCGCCGGACGCCATGTCCTTCTTTTCGTTCTCAGCGATTTGCGTGCTCGCTGCCTTTTGGTTGGCGATGATTTGTGCATTCGCTGCGTTGCACTGGGCGTCCAAGCTCGGAGCCGCAGGTGAGTTCCGGGCCCGCGCTGAACGGGCTGTATTGCAGATTGGTGCATCAGACCCGGGGGGTAAGGTTGGACCCGTATTCACTCTGCCGAGAGTCACCACGTTCGCGGGAGGCGGGGGTGGCGCGCCGCAGATCAAACCCATTGCATCGAGCCATATCCCGGAGCGGCCGTGGATACCGGTCGCGATTTGGCCAGCCGGGCACGACTGAAAGTTTCCGGACGTCTGTATAGGCGCACCACCGATCGCGCCCGGGACCGCAGGCCGCGATGCGACTGCGGTGGGACCGTCAAATACGGCCGAAGGATAGTCTGGCAGTCTTTGGTTAGGAAGAGGCAGTCCACAGTAAAGGTGGATGTTATTGACAACCACGGTGTCAGCACCTTCCGCTAGCACTACGAGAGCTATCACGGCGGGGATCTGCGATGGACAGCGCAGTTGGACAGGCTTTCCTCCTGGTCCGCCAAACCAAGCGGTATTCGCTACCGCTGCGGTGGAGCTCGCACACACCGGCCGGATGGCGTCGACATCGTCTCCAGCTCGTAGCTCGAACCCAGCCAGGTACTCGTTTGGTCGGCAGGGCGCCTTGAATTGGCCGCCTCCCGGGCCCCCGATTGGAGGTAGATACGATTGCGCGACGACCAGGGCGGGACTGACGGCGCCGGTCAGTGCGAGCACCAACAATAAACGCGCTTGAAGCGGGCGACGTGAAGCCTGAGGGGGCACGATGGTAGCGTACGGCGTTGAGAATTCTGGGAACCTGGTCTTTTGCATTGAGATTGCCTCTTTGCTTCTTCCGCATCAAACGCTGAAGTCAGCATCGTGCGAAACGCACCCGCTTTTCTGGGAAATTCGTTTTCACCACGGAGGGCACGAAGGAATCCGAGTGTCCTTTGCGAACCCACATTTGCCAAGGTCAAGCAAATGTGGGCCACCCGTGAGTTAGGAGAGGCACCGCAAAACTGCGTCTACGTCCCGCTTCTCCAGAAGTTTTCCGGCGGCATGACCCTCTATGTTCGAGCCAAGGGCGCCGGCGGTTCGGTCATTGAATCCGTGCAAAGAAACATTCGCGACTTTGATCCCGCCATGCCTGTGACCGACACACGCACGGGCGACAAACTGGTCGACGACACCTTGTTCTCGCCCAGGATGGCCGCTGGACTGTTAGGCGTTTTCGGATCGCTGGCGCTGCTGCTCGCCAGTGCCGGGCTGTACGGTGCGATGGCATACTCAGTGAAGCAGCGCGAGAAAGAGATGGGTGTGCGAATGGCGCTCGGCGCTACTGCGCGGTCCATCATTGCAACCGTGCTACGGCAAGGGTTTAAGCCTGTGCTCTGGGGACTCGGCGCAGGCTTGCTTGGATTTGTGGTGCTCAGCCGTGTGCTCTCGCGGTTGCTGTTCGGCATCAGCCCTCTGGATGCACTCAGCTTAGGGGCCGGCGTGCTCTCCCTGCTCACCGTCGCCTTTGTGGCCTGCTACCTTCCGGCGTTAAACGCCACGCGAGTAGATCCCACAACTGCCTTGCGCTAGACACTCAGAGTTCGACTGCAAGGTTTTAACAGTTTGGTGGCTGCCTTAGTGCGAAAGCCCTTCGCTCCTTTTCGCTCCGGTGGTTTGGGAAGAATTTCCTTCGGGACGACGGCCCCTATCGAGACGCGACGTTGTCCAGAAGTCATCTTCTGGTCCATTACGTTGTTGGCGAAATCTTTCTGTGGCACATGTCCCCGAAGCCGGTTTCTCGGGAGCTTCACGGACCACTTCGACGGTTTGCCGACTGTACGTCCAAATAATTTCCGTGACCGGCGTGTCACGGGAGTGACCAGGTCGGGCCGGCAGACTTCCCACAACCCGACTTCAATCCGAGGCAGCGAGGGTAGGAGCCAGCTTCCGGTTAGCCTAGCGAGTGCCAAGACTTCGCGTGGCCACGGACATTCGGGAATTTGATGAGATGTCGGCGGTGCGATTAGACTTCCACGCACTGGGGAAAGTACCCACTGGGCGACTCTGATTCATCGCAGATGATGTCTTTGGTGTGTTAACCGCGCGGATTCGCCACATCCCAACCCTCCGCTCGTGGAGGCCAACCAGCAGTGCATGCGACAGGAGATTCAAAATGAATTTTGCAGGAGTTCGAAAACTGACGTTGGGAGCATTTGCCGTCAGCAGCTTCTTGCTGGCGGTTGGCGCGCCCCAATCGGCAGCGCAAAACGAGAAACCAAACATCGTCATGCTCATGACCGACGACACCGGATGGAACGATTTCGGTGCTTATTCGGGCGGAGGCGCAACCCTTGGCCATCCCACGCCCAACATCGACAAGATGGCTAAAGAGGGCGCGGTTTTCACCAGCTGGTACGGACAGGCGAGCTGCACGGCGGGCCGCGCTTCATTTATGACCGGACGTATCCCGATCCGCTCTGCACTGTCGATCGTGGTTGCACCGGGCGACGAGAACTACCTCAAGCCCGAGACCCCGACCATTGCTGAGTTCTTCAAGAAGAACGGCTACACGACGTATTTCTCAGGCAAGTGGCACCTGGGCGACAAGCCGGTGGCGTACCCAATCAATCATGGCTTTGACGAGATGAAGGAGTTCGCCGCCTATTACGCCGGCGTCTATTCCTATCCCGATACACGACAAGTGGTTTCATCCCTGGTTCCCGTCGTACAACCCGGACTTCGAAAAAATGTGGGATTCCGTGGTGAACCTGGGTGAGTGGGAAGGCGTGGCCGGTCAGCCCGCCAAGAAAGTAGCCACCATCACCTACGACTACATGGCGACGATGGACGAACGGCAGGCCGACTACGCCGTCGACTACATCAAAACCCACGCCAAGAGCGGCAAGCCGTTCTTCATGGACGTGAATTGGATCAAGATGCACAACCCGACCAACGCGGCGCCCGGATTTCCGCGGCAAGTCGCATCTCGGCGATTATTCCGATTCGCTGATGGAAATGGACGCCGACATCGGCAAGGTGCTGGACGCCATCCGCCAGTATGCGCCCAACACCATCGTGATCCTGACCGCCGACAACGGCGCCTGGCTGGATGCCTATCCCGATGCCGGAACCACACCGTTCCGCGGCGAGAAGGGTTCGGCGTTTGAAGGCGGCTGGCGCGTGCCGGCCATCATGACGTGGCCCGGACACATTCCGGCGGGCGTGCAGTACGGCGAAATGATGTCGCACATCGATTGCTGGTCGACGCTGGCAGCGATGGCGGGCATCACCCCTCCGCCCACCGGTGAAATGAAGGACAACAACGGCAAGCCCATCTACTTCGACAGCATCGACAACAGCGCCTACATCCTGGGCAAGTCGCAGCACTCCGCACGCAAGTCCTGGATCTACATCAATGGCGAGTATCTCAACGCCATCCGCACCGATATCGGCGGAGATCCCGACAATCCCGGTTGAACATCGCCTGGAAGTTCATCTGGACTGCAAAAGACTCCTGGCTGGGACCCAGTCAACCGTCTGGGTTCAATCCCGGCGGTGTACAACCTCACCATGGATCCGTTTGAGAGATACGACATGATCTTCAACGGAGCCGAAGGTGAAATGAATGGATTGCGGACCTCGCCGGGACGGTACGCTGGCGAAGACAACGGCTGGACGGCTGCACTCTTCTCCGCGGCGCTCTTCGACTTCGACCAGTCGATCATGAAGTATCCGAGCATCCAGCGCTTCCCGGGTGGCGCTTCGAACGACTTGATCCCGGACCTGCAGCATCCTAAGAACCCGTTACCACTGCTGGATCCCAAGAACATGCCGAAAGCAGTTCCTGCGAGCGACTAAACCGCAGAAATGGTCATAAACGCGAACTTGAGAAAGTCCGCACAGCTGAAGGCGGCGGCGAGGAAGGCGAAAAAGTCCTTCCTCGTCGTCTTGAATGTCTTTGCCGGAACCGTAACAAGGAGTGAAACATGCAAGCGTTGGATCAGACCGGGAACATGGCCGAATCGGCGTTTCGTCTATTCCGGTTTTTCGTCCAAGGTCTGATTTTCTTCGCAGCTGTTGCTACCGCGCGATGGGGGATTCGCACCTTCCTCCTGAATCGCGGAGGAAGGTCTAATCGCTGGCGGAATACATTTTCAGCGGTAATTCTTCTTGTCCTCGTCTTACTGCTCCTGGTGCGTGGTCCCGCCGAAAAGCTACTGACCGCTCTGGGGGATGCCATCAGTCGACTGCGCCAGGAGTCAGAACTGGTCTGGCTGAGTGCCATGCTGGTAGGCCTGTATTACGTCGTGATTGCCAGCGCGATTTTGCTGCTGGCGATCTACCTCGTGGGTAAGGTTTACTGGTTCGCCTACGAACGCATCGGCGCGTGGCAAGCCCGGTTGCGCGCCAGCGTCGTGGCGGGAGAATCCAACCCTCGATTTCATGCCAGCCGAGTTGTTCGACTCTGCTTACTCTTGCTTCGTAACTTGGCAGCCGCTCTGCTGATTCTGGGTTACTTCTTCTACGGCTTTGCGAACTTCCCGCGCACCGAGATATTTACCAACGCGCTGCGAAAGCTGCTGGCTCGGCCGCTGCAGGATGCAGCCCGGGCAGTAGAGAATTACGTTCCGAACGTGGGATACCTGTTCGTGATACTTGCGTTCGGCTGGGTTTTTCTAAAGGGATTGAAGTATCTGTTCGACTCCATTCGAAACGGGAGCATCACGTTCGAGAAATTTCCCCCAGAATGGGCCGATCCGACCTACAAGCTGTGCCGCACGATCTTGTTTGTGTTTGTGCTAATGGTAAGTTTTCCCTATCTACCGGGGTCCAACTCGGCCTTCTTCCGCGGTTTTTCAGTGTTTATCGGCGCGCTTGTTACTTTCGGCAGCAGCGGACTGATTGGAAACCTACTGGCGGGAATCCTGTTGACGTACGCACGCGCCTTTAATGTGGGCGACGTTGTCCGAATCGAAGGAGTGTACGGGACAGTCACGGAGAAAACGCTGCTCGTCACCAGGGTCATCACGGCGGGCAACGAGCGCGTCGCCATCCCTAACAGCAAAGTATTGACGGACTCGGTGACGAATTACAGCACGCATGGCTTGAACAAGGGAGTCGCGGTGTCGGTGGTGGCTACGATCGGCTATGACATCGATTGGCGAACCGTACATAAGCTGCTGATCGAAGGGGCTACGCGGACCGAGCAGATCGCCACGGAGCCGTCTCCGCGAGTGCTGGAACAGTCCTTCGGCAACTATTCGGTGGAATACGAACTGCGGGCGTGGACGAAGACAGCGGACCGGATTTTCGAGACCTATGCTGACCTTCGCCGCAATGTACTGGACGCGTTCGCTGACGGCGGTGTCGAGATCATGACGCCTACGATTCTGTCGCATCGTGATGCCAGCGAACTGGCGGTCCCGACGGAGCGTTTCCCTGATCGCCCGAGGTCGCGAGGAATCAAGGTCACCATCGACCCTCCCAATCGCGTGGACGATCCCGGGGTTCCTTGATTCGTCGCAGCCGAGGCCGCGAGAACTCGTCCCGCACAAAATGATCAGCGAATCCCCCGCTTGTCTTGATTGTCCACAAACGGGGTTCGGGAAAGCTTCGTTGGGCCGCTCGTGAAGTCCACTTACGTCAAGTTGACGGGAAACGCCCGTTCCGTAGAAGTGGGCAGCCCAAACTCCCGGGAAGTCCGGTTCTTCCATGAGAAGGCCACGCCTGTCAACCCTTGGTTACGTTTTTTGGTCGCTCCAGCAGAAATGCTGATCGCCGACCAACGGGAGGCGCAAAGGTGCTCGCATCCCTTCCTCTAACCAAGGCACTCATCGTCGAATCGCCCCGCTTCCATCCGCACTCTTGGTGGAGCTGTTTGCCCCGGTGCCAGCTGGTGTCCTCAATTTTTTGAAACGGGTGCTGCCATCTGGGAACCGAACTGAACTACTTCTGCTCGCAGAAGTCTACGTTCCGAACCGGACCCGCAGTCACCCGAACTCGACGATTTGCCATCAACCATATCTCTGACTATGCGGCTGCTTGTTTTTGTTCCTGCTGCCGGTTGACGTTGTACAGGGGTTCGTAAACTTCTCCCGTCACCCACAACCGATGCAGCAAGATGCCAAGCTTCCGTGCCACCGCAACAATGGCTGCTTTCTTCGCCCGTTTCCCACCCCGTGCCGCCAATTTCAGCCCCCAGCGCCTCAGGTCGGAGTCTGGTCCGCGGTAGCCCAGAATGTAATGGGCTCCCTGCACCAGCATCTTCCGTAGGTAAGCGTCCCCTTCTTTGGTGATCCGTAGTTGGGGTTGACTCTCACCCGAGTCGCCGCGCCTAGGCCGCAAGCCTACATAGCAACCCACATCCCGGCTCTTTTGGAATCGCGTCTTATCTTCTATGGTCAGTACGAAGCTGAGAGCGATCAAAGGTCCAACTCCCTTCACCTGCTGCAGAAGTCGGGTTTCCGGATAATCTTCCCGGGCGATCTGCTCCACTTTTCGATCACTTGCCTTGATCTTCTCGGTCAAGGAAACTACTTCCTGCAACAGCGGCTCCAGCACCTGCTGTAAGGCCGCCGGTAGCGACTCCGTTTGCTGGACTCCCATTTGATCGGTGTCGCATAGGGGCAATCGTTCGCCCAGCGATTTGGCCAGTCCCCGTGCAGTATTCACCAGGCCGGTACGCGCTTCTACCAACGCTGCTCGCACTCGGATGACCATCAGATCGGCCTGCGCTCTCTCACTCCGATGCTGGATGGGTCGCAGCAACTGGGGGTCGACCCGCGCTAACCGGGCCAGCGTTTGCGCATCCATACGATCGTCTTTCCGACTGCTGGCACTGATCAGTTTCACCTGCCTCGGATTGGCCACCACCACTTCATGGCCTAAGGCCGACAGTAACCGACTTACCCAAGGAGAATGCGTCCCCACCTCCAGCGCGATTCGACAGCCCCTCATCGCACCAAACACTTGCGCTATCGCTTTCTTCGTCGTGCCCACTTTGCCCTCATGTATCACCTTCCCTTGGCCATTCAGCACACAGTAACAGCTGTGCTTATCTCCCAGGTCCATGCCAATCGTTATTGATCCCTGTAGGCAGAAAGCTTCCTCCACCAACTTCGGACTTCGCTGAGAAGTGCTACTCTTCTTCATGGCCGGTCTCCTTTTGCACCTTGAGTGCGTCTTGCTTGGGAGCATACTGCATCCTGGCATCCGAGCCGGCCTTCTCATTCCATCTGGGAAGTTTCAACGGATTGCGAAGTGCAATCAGATCACCCTCATCCGTGCTACATATCGGAACTGTCTGGGACGAAGCTGTGCCGCGAGTGCGGCCGGACGAAAACGCTGCCATTCTTCCCGCGCGACCGTGGTTCGGCTCACCCTACACGACGAGTCTCTAGCGGAACAAGCTCAAACCGCCGCATCGAGGGTGGCATTTTAACGCCGCGGAAGGATCGGGCCGGAATTGAGCACCCTCGGCGACTCCGCCGACTCCGCCGGCATCCATTCAAGAGCGGACAAACTATCCATGCGCGGCACACTGATGCTTACCTTAGTCCTAGTCATCTCTGCGCTTTGGCTGCAGGCGCAAGTGGGAGACCCAGGCAGGGATGGCCTGATGTCTTCCCAGACGTACCCACCAGTTATCAGCGGTTGCTTAGAACGCTCTGGCTTTTATTACGCAGTCGTAAGCAGGGATGGGACAGTTTATGACCTTACCGGCAGTACCAACCACTTCATCCACTATGTCGGGCATGAAGTGGAAATCACCGGGAAACCTACCGTGATCTCTGTCTCCACGACCATGATTCGCGCAGCATCGACGGTAGAAGAGTTTCCTGCTCTGGAGGTGAGGACTGTCAAGGAATTGTCGGGGACGTGTAACGCAGGAAAGCCGTGAGCTGCTGAGTGCTTCAAACGCTTTCTGAGCAACGCGGGAAGAGCCGTTTCAAACGCGACGAAACAGCTCCGGGAACGGCGTTCTCAGGCCCTTTGCGATCTTCTCAACGTTCACCAGGGACACGAATGCAATCCACGCGGGCCAGAAGTCGCGTTATGGGACATCCCGTTATTAGTGAGATCTTGATGCGGCACATGTCCTCGAAGCCGGTTTCGGGCCAATACCCGCTGGCCACCGAGAATTGGAGACCTCGGTTCACGCGCAGCCCCATTTTCGCCAACTGAGTCCACTTCCAAACAGCCCGTATCGGACTACAGGCCGGCAATCCAATAAACAAGACTCTTCGATAAGGATTAGCATTGCCCTGGTCCAGACACTCGGGATATATACTCCTTCATCCCCTGGGGATGGCGATGCCGACCAAACTGCGACATAAACCCATCTGTTTGCATTTTTTCATCCTGGAAGGAAGGAGGTTGTCATGCCCGAGAAGATCGTCAATTACGACGGCAGCATCACGACCTCCCCCCAGCAGCTTGTTTATCCGGAAACCGCCGAGGAGATTCAAACGGTCCTGCGTGACAAGGGAAGGTATCCAGGCCCGGTGCGCGCAATGGGGAGCTATCACTCGTTGACCCCGTGCGCTTCGTCCGACGGCACCGTCGTGAAGATGTCGCGGATGGCTCGGATTCTCGACATCGACGCCGCAAACTCGACCATCACGGCGCAGGCGGGTCTGCAGATCATTGAGGCGTCCAAGGCTCTGCGCGAACAGGGCCTGCAGTTTATGACAAACATCGAGATCGGCAACATGACACTGGGTTCGGCCGCCTGTTGCCACAGCAAAGACGCATTGGACGGTGTGGAATTCGGGCAATTCAGTTCCTATCTAACGCGCATCAAGTGGATCACGCCAGCCGGCGATCTCTTCGAAGCCTCGGTCACCGAGAGCCCTGACCTGGTGTATCGCATGCGCTCGAGCTACGGCCTTTGCGGGATCGTATATGAAGTCACGTTTCGCATAGAACCGATTGAGGCGCTTCACTTCACCTACCTGCCGCGACCGGTGGGTGAACTTACGCAGTCGGAAGTGGATCAGATTATCGACAGTTCGGAAGGCCTGATTTGCTGGACCATCGGCAGAACCGCCGTTTTTCAGAGCAGGCATCGCATCACGCAGCCCGGCATTCTAGCTTCGCTTCAGGCTGCTGCTCGACGTCATTTGTGGAACTACCAGGCGGCGCATACCGGCAGGCTGCTGGACCGGTTCATCACAGACAAGGATCTTCACGACTCCGCCGAACAGGGAGCGGTCGATGTTGAGAACTTCCTGTACTCAACGCTGCATGCGTTCGGAGGGATCACGTTGCTGGCTCCGGACAAAACGATCGACTATCGCAGCACGCCCGATTCGGCAAAGTACGCGTTCACTTTCTGGGCTTTTCCGCGTTCAAAGTGGCTGGATACGCTGCGAGCTTATCTCGATTTCGCCGACCAACATTTCAAGGTGACCGGCTTCCGCTGCAATATGCCGCTCGGCGCTTACTTCATCCGGAAAGATAAAAGCTCACTGTTGTCCTATAGTTACGACGGCGACGTCTTCTCGATCGATCCCATTCACGCCAGCACCAACAATGCTGCGTGGGATTACTTCTTGCGGCAGTTCAATGAATTCGCGTACCAGCACGGCGGCGCTCCTCTGTTGAATCAGAGTCCGTTTATCGAACACAAGCATGTGGAAGCTGCGTATGGAACACGCTGGCAGGAGTTCTCTGATTGGGTGCGAAGCATGGATCCAACCGGACGGATGCTGAATTCTTTCTTTGCCGGTTTGCTGTCTAACAAAACTGAGAAGCCTGCTGGCGACGGTGTGAGCAACTAATCAAACTCAATGGTCGCTGTGTTCTTTACGCTTCAGGCCGTGCCGCAAACGGGGCTCCGCGAAGCCAAAGAGTTTCTAAGGGGATCGGTGGCAACCCCGAGCTTATGCGATTGCGAGTGGTAAATCGCCATGCCGTAAGTAATCCTGAGCAACACCGATCGGCAGGTCCGCATTCCCGAAGTTGTCCAGAAGTCTCGTTGTGGGAAGTTTCAGCACATAGGTACACGAGACTCCATTTTCATCAGGTGGGTCCAATTCTCACCTTATGGAGTCCTATTCTCATCTCATAGGGTCCGCATTCTCATCTTATGGGTTCCCATTCTCATCTCATGCGTCCACCCACACTCATTTTCCGGCTCTGAGCGAGAATCTGTAACGCACGCCGATTTTATGAGGGTTTTGGTTTTTGGGAACTCTGGTTACACTCCAGAGGACTCGGCGATCGGCTGTTGCTCAGGATTACTTGCGAGATGGGGATGTCACGACACCTTACCGGGATGCTGGCAAGAGAGTTTCGTTATCGAACCTGAACGACCAACTCCTGGTTTCCGCTTTGCTTCCCGAACTAACAACACGAAATAGCGGATAGAAGACGATTTTGGGAATTGACCTCACGTTTGGGCCACAAAGCGCTCTTTAGCGAAGTCTGCTGATGCGGGTACCTACAGGCTACTCGCCGGTATCGGATCGGATACCGCCCAGCGGCTTGGGAAGCATGTCGGTGCACGCGGCTAAAACTCATCTTGTTGCAAACGCAGCAGAATGCCCAGACGACAAGCCAGCGTCCGCTTTGGCATCACGCTTGCTTAAGTACGACCGGTCCTCGACGAATTTACAGCAACGGCTGGTGAAGACGGGAGGACGTCTGGCGCGCTACTACTGGCTACTGCCGTTTCGAACGGCCCGCGGTATTGCGCGATGTCGGTACACGGGCAAGGCCTCCGCTCAGACTCGGTCGTGGGGCCGCTTTCAGCTTCTGGCGGCACTGTGTCGGGGAAGGAGCGGGGGCAGAATAAATACTTGGAGGAAACATGGGCAGATTAGTGAAGACTCTTGGCGCGATAGCGGCCGTCACTGTTATGGTGCTCGTCCCAGGACTGGCGAATGCGTCGGTACTGATCAACGTCACTCAGTCGGGCGGAAACGTCGATGTGACCGCGACGGGCAGCCTCGATCTTACCGGTGCGACGTTCAACCACCAACAACCTTACACCACCGGGATCATTCCGGGTGGTTCCAACTGGTACGTGGCGCTGGGTACCACGGCGGGCATGGATTGGTACGACCTGACGGGCGTTAGCCTGCCATATGGCACGAGCGGCACTTACTTCACTTCGTCCTCAACCTCTGGGGACGCCATCTCCATCTGGGGATTTAATGGAGGACAGCCGCAGGTCGGAGTGACAACCGGCTACACCTCCGGCACTTCCATTTCCGCCGACATGACGATTGCGGGCGAGACCATCGCCGGCATGACCCTGATTCCTGGGACCTATACGTTCACTCTTCCCAGTGACACGATCATTTTGGACATTGGTAGTAGCAGTGTCCCCGAACCTGGTACGCTACTGATGTTTGGCAGCGGGATCATCGGACTTGCGGGCGTCTTGCGTCGCAAGATCAACCTCTAGTTTGCTTGTGTTTCGTGTAAGCAGCCTGAAATCGTTTCCCGGCTGCTTATGCACGTTCGCTGCGCCCCGTTCTTGATTAACGTCGCAATGGATCGCGGATTGGCTTGGTTCTTCCGGTTAAAGACGGATAACGAGCGATATCAGGACAAGTCGCACCCTAACGCGACAAGCCTAATAAGGCAGCGCTGTGTTTGGCGGAGTACAGTCGTCGTTAACGCAATCGGGCGTGCAGCCAGGATTGTCGCAAACCAAGTAGTTGGGGGGTGCCGTTCTCGCAAACCTTCGCTGACGGCTGAACAAGCAGATGACCTCCACAAGCGGCTGGCTTCTGGAGGAAAGAGGGCTGTTCTGGCGCGGGAGCTCGGCATTAGTCGTGAAACCCCTGTACCAGTACCTACATGCGTAACGACGCCTAAGAACAGCGTCACCGCTCTTCCTTGGTTGATCTCGTGGACATCAGTAGCGACGGGTAAAAGTCTGCCACGACTCCAAAGCCGCTCGGCTGACATGACTCCTGCTGCACGTGGCGAACAATTGCGATGCAGCTAAGGCGAAGCTTTGTGTCGAATTTCGGTGTGGCTGGTAGAGTTAGAGTTAGCTCAAGAACTGAATCGACAGGCGGCACCGACGAACTTTCGACGAAGAGCCCAGCTATTCCGATATCGCGGGTAACGCCGATAGCATTGTGCCAGCGGCCATCATCTGCTCGCCATTGAAAAAGTTGTTCCGTCTGCCATTGCCCATTCGATGGATTTAGCAAGGGGAAGCAAACGCCCGTCCTGCGGCAGGTCGAGTGTCACTTTCGAGAAACCCATCATGGTTCTTGTCGCGTGGGGGAACGTCGGTCAGCATTGCATTCAATTCTTGGGCAACGAACCTCGTGACAGCAACTCCCTCCAAACCAAGATCGCCAATTGAACAACTTTTCTGTGACCGTCGTCACGGAAATGATCGTGCAATTGCGCCAACGTTTGGCGCAGCTTTCCTTGCTCTCGTATGCACAGGGATTGCTGCCGATAGCAACAGACGGGGAGCAACCCCACCGGTCCCGTCCCCCCCTCAGCAATTCCTGTGCATTCCGTCGAATGCTGACAAAGACAGCGTTGAGTATCTGAAAGTAGGCCAATCAGTGTGGTATCGAACCTGCCCTCAATGTCACCGAGTCCTGATAAAAGAGAACCTGAAAGAAATCCTGAAATGCGAGTGCGGATGGACGTGGGGCGACAGCAGCATCCCAGAGAGGCGGAGCCGCGAACGCCAGAGGCCACCTGATCTCAAGCCGTCAGATCACTCCTCGGAAGTTAACTGATCAAGCTGCTCGACTGTGTCACAACTATCTCGACTGAGGCGAGATTTATATTGCTTTGTGCAGGTTTGAGTAGTAAAGTTTTGTTCCTCTCGCAGCGCTCCTACAGCAAATCAGCCTTAACCAACACTTCGAATCAGAAGTCCGTTTGCAACTGGAAAAAAGGAGATTCTAATGCGAAGGTCCTTTCTGATGGTGGCATTTTGCCTTCTGGCTGTCGGCGTTATCTACGCTGATGTAACCGTCAATTTCCCAAGCAACAACACTTTCTATTGCAGCGCTACCAATGGTTGCGGTTTCATGGGCGCGAATGGCGGCTTATCCGCGCCGATGTGGACGACAGGCGATTTCGTCACCGAAACGTTTTTCACGGGTCAGCCTTTCGTGAATGACTTGACCGCAAATTGGGGCGTTGTGGATGACTACGGCGGCAATCCGGGTGCGATGTACGAAAACGACGTGTACATCAACGGCGTTCTGGTAGCGGATTTCCTGCTCCAAGACTGCAACTACTGCAAGACGCTTTTGACCGTTACAGGCACGATAAACTTCGCACCCATAGTCGGTAATGGCACCTACAACCTCAGCATTGTCCTGGCGCAGACCGCTGCTGGCGGCGCAGGTTCGGAGTGGTTCTCAGTTTTGACCACCAACGGCGGGGCGAGCACGACGGGGCTTTCCAGTGTACCTGAACCCGGCACCATGGTACTTCTCGGTTCCGGCGCTCTGGGATTTGCCGGCCTATTGCGCCGCAAGCTTTTGCGCTAGCTTCGGGACGCTGTCCGCGCGGGCTGCCTCCCTTTCTAACTCGTAACACGCGGTGCTCCGGCCAAAAACGTCCGCGCCAGAGAACCGCAAGTGGTGTGCATTCGCACCACGAACCCGACTTCTCGCAAGGAGAACAGGCGTATGAAAATTCTTAGCATGCAACCCGGGCTATCGTCCGGATTTGCGCTCCTCACGATTCTTGTGCTGGCGAGCTCTGCTTTCGCAGCAGGGGGAAGCACTCTCCCTAGCAGCACGCCAGCAGTGGTTGCGAGTGCCCAAAACCTGGGACCTGAAAGTAGTTCCAAAGTCATCAACATGACCCTTTGGCTGCAGATCCGTAATCAGTCTCCACTCGACACACTGACTCGACAGATGTACACCAAGGGTTCTTCCAACTATCACAAGTTCCTGACGGCGGAGCAGTTCAGGTCTCAGTTCGGCCCAACAGATCAGGCTGTTCAAATGGTGAAGGGCTTCGCCGCTAGTCAAGGGTTGCGGGTCGATTCGGTCAGCAAGTCGAATTTGGCGGTGCGCGTGACCGGGACCGTCAGCGACGCACAAAATGCCTTCCACGTGCAGATCAACCGCTATCAACACAACGGCACCACGTTCTATGCGGCGGTTGGAACTCCGACCATCAACCACCCGGCAGGGGCCTACGTCGCCGCAGTCACCGGACTGCACAGCCTCGGCGCCAAGACAACCGCCGTTCAACCCATCGATCCTTCTACCGGTCAGGCGGTGGCCGGACACACACTGACGCGGCAGGATCTCGCTAAGCACGCCCCGTCTGTGCTGTCGAAGACTGTTGTTCATACTCCCGGCATCTTCTTCGAAGACCAGTGCTGGAGAGGACTGCAGACGCAGGCCTTCACTACGAACAACAAGCCGCCGGCAGGCGTGTACGAGGGGAACCGCTATGGTTCGGACCCAGGTTCGGGCGTAGGACACCTGCCTCCCTGCGGCTATGAACCTCTGGCGGCGTTGACTGCTTATCAGATGATTCCCCTGTTTCAAGCCGGAGCTACTGGCTTGGGCCAGACCCTCGTAATTGTCGACGCCTTCGATTGGCCTACGCTGGGTGCGGACCTGGCGACGTTTTCCGGCCTTTTCGGCTTGCCGGCTCCGAATCTGACAATCTACCAGCCCGAAGGCCCACCCCCGGACAACTCGGGTTGGGGCGGGGAGGAGTCGATTGACCTGCAGTGGGGACACACCATGGCCCCGGAGGCCAATCTCGCGCTGGTGGAAGGAATCGACAATAGCTTCAACTCCCTCAATAACGCAGTGCTGTTCGCCATTGAGTCTGGACTGGGCAACGTCATCTCCAATAGCTACGGAGCGCCGGAGGCCCTGGTTGACACCGCCGATCTCGACACGATGAACGCGATTTGCCAGCTGGGAGCCTCGCTCGGCATTGCGGTGGACTTCTCCTCGGGCGACTCGGGTGACTTCGTGGCATCCAACGGCGTAAAGACGGTCAGTTATGGCGCGGACTCGCCGTATGCCACGGGTGTGGGTGGAGTCAGTGTCTTCCTCAATCCCGATGATTCCATTAAGTTCCAGACAGGTTGGGGAACGCAGCTCACCAGGCTGGCTAATCCCGACGATACGCCCGTAATTCCGCCTCTACACCAGGGCTTCATCTACGGTGCCGGTGGCGGCGTCAGCGGATTTTTCCCGAAGCCTGCTTTCCAGAGTGCGCTGGCAGGATCGGGCAGGTTGGTTCCCGATATTGCGCTCATCGGCGACCCCTACACGGGCGTGGAGATCATCTTCTCGCCTTGCGGGGACACGAGCTGCCAGACTGTGGAAGTCTTCGGTGGAACCAGCGTTGCCTGCCCGATGTTCTCCGGTCTCTGGACTGATGTAGACCAGGTGACAGAGGCGGAGTTCGGTTTGCCTGCGGGGCAGGCGGCACCTTACACGTACTTCGTCCCCTCCGGCTCGCTGTACGATGTGCTTAACCTCAAGTCAGCAACCAATGTGGCCGGCGCAACCTTTACCGGCGGGCCTCCCACATATCAGGACCCGACGCTGTTGATGACACCTCTGGATGGAGTCGCTAAATTCACAACCGCGCTCTATCACAGCCCCTCGAGCCTACGCTGGTATGACGAAGCCTACGGAATGGACTCGTCACTCGATGCAGCTCCGGGCTGGGACAATGTGACTGGCAACGGCACTCCGAACGGGATCAATTTCGTTATCGGAGTATTAAGTCTCTTGCCGTGACACCGATTTCTTGCTGGTTGTAGACAGCGGGCGGAATTGCAGCTCGAACCGGCCGTCGTTTCCGGCGCAACTGCGTTGTCGAACGCAGTAGAAGCCGGGAAGGACGGCCCCTTTCATCAGAGCGTACACCTCAGGCAGCGATCGAGACGCGCCGCGTGCTTAACGGCTCTTGTTGGCTCGTGGGGGCGCCCACGTATTCCAATACCCAGGGGTTTGAGGATTGTCGGCGCACAGAAGAAAGTCGGCGGCTGTGCCTCCGGCTTCACGAATCGAAAAAAGCGATCGTGCAACAGATTCAGTTTGCGGCGAAATGTGCCAACCGCGCCCAGTCGCGCACCGAAGCCACGATCCACGCATCAGTCGGATACTTGTTGAGATCAGGCCATCTCGAACCCTAACCCGAACGGCCCTCCCAGCCGGGATTGCCTAATAGATGGGGATTTCAAGACATCAATGCTGCGGTATTGGGGCGGAAGCATGTCTCTGATTTTGGAATACCGAGATTACTTGGGCGTGATGCGTCAGGGCCCCTGCAGAATCGCTGCAAGTGCATCCCCGTAGCCCGTGCCTTCGCCAACGGTCGGCAGCAAGTGACTTCCTTCCCCGAATTCGTTCCAAGCTTCGATCAACACTAAAGGAGGGGTCGGAGAGGGCTCTGGGCGAAGTTGCGGATTGGAGTCGGCCCACGTAATCGCGTCGTTCACGAACGCCGCCACCTCTTGCGGGCCTCGGCTGAACCACACGTGGCCCTCGTTCCATGGCCTCGGGTCCCAACCATCCATCGCGACCGGGATGAACGGGACAGGACTCTTCGACGCGCCTTGAGACCAGATCCAGTGCCCAGCATCGGAGAGGAGCGAGAAGGGTTGCGATCCGCTCAGTGAGAACACCGGGTAGTTGTACATAGTGACGGCATCGTAGCCGTCGGTTACGGCTATCGACAAGTCAGGGAACGATCCGATCTGGGTTGTTGCATCATAGGTAGCACCAAAGCAACCTGCGATATAGACGTCGGGCAGCCCTTGCGCCATGGCAGCTGAACGAAGTTGATTGAACGCGCTGACCACAGCAGCAGATGAGCCAAAAGCACTCCTCATCGCCCCCATATCAATAACAACCAGAAGCGGCTTCCCGTTGACGAGTACGTAAGCTGGATCGGTCATGTAGCCCACCCACTCATTGATCGTCGAAGTCCAGTCCGCCGGTCCGGCAACGAAAGGTGCCGAGTCCACATACAGAATGGCGAACTGCATGCCATGCCGGTCGGAGAGAGAATGGGTAATCTTTAGAGCCGAGTTGAGATCATCACCCGGCTCGTTCACTGCGGTGTTGAAATACCAGTCGAAAACGAAAAAGTCGACGCCGAAGTTGTGCGCCACAGCGAGTTGCTGCTCGACTGCACATTGGCTGTTGTCCTGCCACCCGGAAAGCGGTTGACGATCCTGATAGGGTCCGAGTGGCAGGCCGTTAAAGTGAAAGTTGGTGAGAGGGCTCGACCAGCCGTCGAAGTAGTAAGCGCCAAGCCGTGTCCGAGTTTGTGTTGAGGGGGGTGCCGGTGCAGGGATGACACAAGGGACGGCGAAGTTCAGGGAGTTTGAGGTGCCTCCGCCTGGTGCAGGGTTGACCACAGTAACGGCATCGGGCCCCGGCGGGGAAAGGCTAGTCGCAGGAACCGCCGCCGTGACGAGTTCACTGCTGACAAAAGTTGTTTGCAGGTTACCGCCGTCCCACTGAACGGTTGAACTGGGGAGGAGGTTCGAGCCAACCACGCTCAGAGTGAAGGCTGGTCCTCCCAGGGTGCTGCTGTTCGGAGATAAAGCGCCAATCGTGGGGATGGCATTCGGCGTAGGGCTTGGTACAGAACTGACCGATCCGCCAGTGCCGCCGCAGCCCGTCAACAGAATAAGCGTACATGCAAGCAGGAGGTTAGGACAGATTTTCACCAAGGGCCTCCTCTTTGACGCCGAAGCGGCTAATGCTACCACAACGCTTGCCATCTGCAAGGTCGTGAAAGCATGCCTATCTGGAGCACTCACCCAGCTTTGCGATCCGCCCTACCTTGTAGAAGGGCTATCCACCTTTAGTTAGTTCTGTAAGTCCGCCCCACTCGCCCTTGAGGTGAATGCCGTGGCCGACAGAGCATTCCGAACCCTAACAGGAACCGCCCCGCCCAGCCGGACAGGGTACGACACATCCCGTAGGTAAGCCAGTTTCCGAATTGCCGCCGATCCGCTTTGAAACCAACTGCCACGTTCACGCATAGGGCGTTATACATCCAGGTGTTCCTCCACTTCATATTTCTCCCTCGGAGTGAAGAAAAATACTTGAACAAGCGACTTACTCCGCCTTGTAGGTCACGTTGCCGTTCATCATGGTCAGCTTCACTTTCGTCGTGCTGATGTCGGTCGGAGGAATCTTGTACAGGTCTTTCTCCAGCACAACGATGTCCGCCAGCTTGCCAACTTCGAGAGAGCCAATCTGCTTTTCCAGGTCCAATACATATGCCGAGTCGAGGGTGTAAGCCTTGAGGGCTTGATCCAGGGTGATGCGCTCGTCTGCGGGCGGCATGATGGGGGTGAACTGCGTCTCGCCGTACTGCTTGAGAATGGCACGCGTCAGCGCCACCTGGATTGCTTCGAGCGGACGATAACTCGAAACGTAGCCTGCTGCCGGCCAATCCGTACCTAGCGCCAGCCGACCTCCCGCTTTCAACACGGAGTTCATGCGGGCCCACTCGGTGTTGACCACATCGGGACCGAGGATTTTCACAACCATCTCGCTGTACGGGTCGGGGGTGATCCACTGTGCGGATGTCTGCATGGTGACGTTGAGTTCTTTAAAGCGTGGCACGTCCTGGTCTGTAATCAGCAGGGAATGCGCAATGGTGTGCCGGGAGGGGCTATTGGGGTATTGCTTCTGGACTTTGGCCACAATGTCCAGGTATGCGCGAATTGCGGCGTCCCCGTAGCAGTGGCAGTGAGTATCCAGTCCGTTCGCCTGCGCTTTCAGGACCGCTGCTTCCATGAGTTTGGGATCAAGAAGGTAGTCGCCATAGAAGCCGGGGCGGTCAAAGTAGGGCTTCAGCAACACGGCCGTGTGCTGGGCCTCTCCGCCGTCGGCGTTGACCTTTAATGCCCGGAACTGCACCAGCTCGGAGTGATATTTGTCCCGAAGCTTCAGCGCAATCCCCGCCGGATCTTCCGTCGCAGGATTGTTCCAGTAGTAGCTGGCAACCACCCGCATGGGCAGTTTGTTGTTCTTCTCGAAGCTCTGGTATCCATCCAAGCCGTTCTCGATGGGCATGGTGGAAATCCCGGCATCAAACACGGCCGTAATGCCCGCCGCCGAGAGCTTCGGCAACATTTCCGCCAAAGCCGCAATGGCGAGTTCGGGAGAAGGGGGCTGCAGTTTGAAAAACACGGCTGTTTCGGCCGGGCCCTCAACCACCCAACCGGTCGGCTCACCCGTCTTGGGGTCTCGCGCATAGAAACTGAAGCCGGGCACCGGGTCCTGAGCTTTGGCGTTCACTCCTGCCATCTCCAGCGCCTTACTGTTGACCCATCCGCTGTGGGCATCAATCGCAAAGAGGAATACAGGACGGTCGGGGAATAGTTTGTCGAGGGGTTCTTTGGTTGGGCCAGTTGTGGGAAAGAGCGAGTAGCGCCACCCGAAGCCGCGAATAACCTTGGCGTCAGGGTGAGCGTCGGCCCACTTCTTCACCGATTCGAGCAACTGGTCAAGCGAGTCGAACTGCAAATCGGCGCCTTCTGCTAACAGCGCCATCGTTGGGTGGATGTGCGATTCAACGAATCCCGGCAGCAGCATCTGGCCTTTTAGATCAATGACCTGTGTCTTGTCGCCGACGAATGCCTCCACGCCGTCGTTGGTTCCAACGTAGGAAATATGTTTGCCCGTGATGGCAATCGCTTGGGCAGTAGGATTCTTGCTGTCGATGGTGTAGACCGCACCGTTCTTGAAAACGTAGTCGGCCTTTTCGGCGGCAAAGACTGGAATAAAGGTCAAACTGAGAACAGTCGCGATAAGTGCGAAATAAACAAACGCTTTACAACTTGATTTCATACATGCCCCTTGAATCTGGCGGAGCCAGATGAAGTGAACTGCATCCCTGCAGCGTTTATCCATGGGCCAACTTCAATCCCACAATGCCAATGACAATCAGCGAGGCTGAGCCCAGGCGCATGACCCCCGCCGGTTCGCCGTAAGCCAATATTCCGGTGAGCAGTGTGCCTACCGCTCCTATGCCGGTCCAGACGGCATAGGCTGTTCCCATGGGAATCTGTTTCTGCGCCAGCCACAGGAACGTGCCGCTTGCAGCCATGAAAAACACAGCGGTAACGATGCCGTGGATCCGGCGCTCAGGGTTTTCGGCTAGCTTGATACCTATCGGCCAGCCAATTTCCAGCAATCCCGCGACGACCAGGTAAACCCAAGCCATAACTACTCCTCTGGCGACCGGACCGTCTGTTCCTCACTTCGCCTGTGGGAACAACAACGTCATCTGCAAGCTTGAACCCACAGTTTGTCCGACGGGTAATCAGTCGCGCAGTGACCCTGGTCACCACGCACGAGTGACGAACTGCCAAGCAACTCTGCCGCTTGGAGTTATGATTCATATTCTTCGCTCATCTGGCTTGCGCGAAAGATAGCATGCATAACCCGCAGAGGAGCGGAACCGAGCGTGCTCTCGGGGAGGTCGTAATGGCTGGATTACCTGGTTATAGCCGGATTTCTAGAAATCGGATGGCTCCTTGGATTCAAGCTCGCTGATGGCCCGGATCGCCGAACCTGAGCGTGGTCACGGCGATATTTTTCATGGCCGCCGATAGGTAACGAGAACAGGCCAACTCGTAGCCTATCCAACCGGCCGCTCCGCCGGATTACCTGCGAGTTGGCGATTTCACAACAGTAATCCGGCCAACTGTCGTCATCTAGGGTGGGGACGTTCCGATGCGGGCACAAATTGGAACGATAGCTTCCTGTAGCCAAACTTGTAAGTCTGGCCTGTCCATGCGTATGTGTACGTTGCCACGTCTGCGTGGGAGGAATCTTCGCCGTGCATCCCGATGGGGGCTGTGATCAGAATTTCGTCCTTGGACACAGTGACTTCGGGCTCGATTCCGAGCACCTCACAGAAACCGTTTCCATCCGGCGTTGACGATTCGCTCCATAGCGAGTTTCCCACCGTCTTCGCTATGCCCACCGGGTTCGAGAAGACTGCGATGGTTAAGCAAGTCGGCAATCCCGCAGCGGTGACTATCAGCAATTGACTACGGTCAGCTAAGCTCCGAGTATCAACCAACACGATTTGGGAGTCGTCATCGCTCTCATCTGCAAAATGAGAGATCGAGCGCCATAAACGATGAACAGTTTGGACAGGCAGACCCGTCGACGTCGCCCACTTCGCTTCGCCGTGGTCGTCAGCTTGCGCAAATAGGCTGTAAACGAGCAGCAGAGTTAACGCAGGTCTCATAGGCGATGATGTTATTTAAAAGGTCTCAACCCGATCCAGCACTTTACGCCGAACCTTCGCTGAAGTTCACAATTATTGTTGTAATCAGGCCTTATCGAACCCTAAGTTGGGCCCTGACCCCATTACGCAGCCCGCCACGTCGCGGCTACCTCACTGTTTATTTTCACCATCCGCATTTAATTTCCCCCCAACAGGCGTGAACTCTGTAGATTCCATCAGCCCATCGTGGGAGGGGACTACAGCATGTCATCTCAGCGGACGGTCAGTTTCTCACCGAGGTCGGAGGTCATCCGACAATCTGTCGCCAAGCACCGCCGCTGGATTGAGGCGGTCCTGGGCGTACCCGTGTCGTCCACTGTCGCCATCACTACCGATCTGACCATCACCCAGACCGCCGTATAGCGCGTCCTGGAGCACCGTAACGAGTTCGCCTCCGATTCGCGCATGGTAGGCAAGCTCCTCTCCCAGATCCAGTCAATCGAAATACCTCCGTACGAGCAGGCCGTGGTTACGGCCGAGACTGAGCCGGATTTCGAACGGCTGGACCCGTTTCATGCGCTGCCACCCGGGCACGATACCCACATTCTTGACTGGGGTGGCTGTCCAATCTGCATCCGCTTGTGCGGTACTGGCACAAAGCTGGTGGTCATCAATGTCGAATTTCTGCCGAGTATTCAAAGCCACTCCGCAGAATCGGAGCGCGTGATCGTCGTGCCCCGTCAGGTCCTTGGCGAAGTGGTCGGCCTCCTAGACCAACTGGCACAAAGGGAGAGCCAGCCGCGACTCCGCACCTTTCAGGGCGTTTCCAGAGACGTACAGCCGCTTAGCTGGGACGACCTCGTGCTGGATGACGACGTGGTGTCGTTGTTGCGGAATGACTTCACCAACTTCTTCCAGCGCGAGGACTGGTTCCGTCAGAACCGCCTTCCATATCGGCGTGGGTATCTTCTGCACGGCAAGGCAGGCAACGGGAAGTCGAGTGCGATACGGGCGATGATGACCAGCCAGAACATCGATGCTTACACCTTGCGTTTTTTCGATCACCAGACCGACGACGACGTTCTGGAGCGGATGTTCGACAGAGCATGCCACCGCAGGCCATCCATGATCGTGTTGGAGGACCTGGACCGAAGCTTTCCAAGAACAGGCGGTACCCGTTGCAAGGTCAGCATGGGGGCGCTTTTAAATTGCCTGGACGGCGTGGCAACCAGCGACGGCATGGTAGTGGTAGCCACCGCAAACCAGCCAACCCTGCTGGACCCCGCGATTTTGAGACGCCCAGGGCGCTTCGATCGCGTCGTGCCGTTCCTCGACCCGACACCGGAAATGCGCACAGCCTATTTCAACAAGATGTTGAACGGCAGCTTCACGCCGGAGGAAATTGAGTCCGCTGTTGTGTTGTCCAGTTCCTTCAGCTTCGCCCAATGCCGGGAAGCGTTCGTCATCGCCGGCCAGAAATCGTTTGAGCGCGGTAGCGAGATCACGGCGACCGACCTGGTCGAGGGTGTGCTGTCCCTGAGGCGGTCCACGCGGCTGGCTGCATCACCTGCCGACAAGGTTGGCTTCGATTCACATGGTGCAGATGGGGCCAGCCAGTGACGGCATCCCCGTCGCAGGCAATCCCATCTCGCGCCACACACGGCCTGCTGGGGACATTAATGAGCACGCGAGACCGCCAGCAGACGGGGCACGTTTGTCGGCGTGGTAAGTGGTGGGTTCTCCGTTACCGCGTCCAGGTGCGCGACAGCGACGGCGAAGTGCGGGTCGTGCAGCGGGCGAAGCGCTTGGCGCAGGTCGATGCCAACCACAAGACCAAGGCGAGTGTGCGTCATCTAGTCGAAGAGATGCTACAGCCTGTCAACGACCAGCCGCAGTCAGCAACCACGACAGGAACCTTGGGCGATTTCGTCACCGGCATCTATCTGCCACACATAGCCGATCAAAATCGAGCTTCCACGCACAACGGTTATCGAAACATCTGGGCCAGATACTTCGCTGCCCCCTGTTCGTCACGCTGGATGCGGGAGGTACGGACTTGTGACGTGCAGTCGTTGCTGCAGGGCGTAGCGCAGCAGCACAAGCTCAGCGGTACCACGCTGCGGCACATCAAGGCCATGTTGTCCGGCGTCTTCACTTTCGCAAAACGGATGGGCTACCACGACGGGATCAATCCTGTGCTCGGGGTCGGAATTCCTAAGGCACGCGCTGCAGGAGAAACGTACGCCTACTCGCTGGACGAGGTGATGCACATCATCACCACGCTGCCCCGGCCAGCGGCAACCATCGTAGCGACGGCAGCGTTTACTGGGCTAAGGCGTGGTGAGATCCAGGGCTTGCTGTGGGAGGACTATACCGGCAAAGAGATTCGGGTCACGCGGTCGATATGGCTGGGCATCGTGGACGCCCCTAAGACGACAAAGAGCAAAGCTCCTGTTCCCGTCATCGCACCGCTGAGAAAAATGCTGGATGCGTACCGTATCAGTTGCGGCAGTCCGGTGACCGGTCCGATGCTCACCAACGGAGCGGGGAAGCCACTCTGCCTGAATAATCTGACCAACCGCGTGATCCAGCCCCAACTTGAATATTGCGAGCAGTGCGGCCAGACCCGAGCCGATCACGATGCCGATCATGAGTTCAATCGAGATAAGTCACGCATCACGTGGCGTGGATGGCACGCTTTCCGTCGAGGGCTTGCCACAAACTTGTACAGTCTTGGCGTGCCGGACAAGACCATCCAGGCAATCCTGCGGCACGCCAACCTTGGCACCACAATGAACATTTACGTGAAGAATGTGGACGCCGATTCTGTAAAGGCAATGCAGGCACTTGAAGAATCTGTGCGGCTTATTGTTCCCCTTAACGTTCTCAAGAAGCCATGACCTGGACAGAGCGAGAAGGCTAAACATCTGATACTTATGAAGTTGATCTTGGTGGCGGCGGTAGGACTCGAACCTACGACCTACGGATTATGAGACCGTCGCTCTAACCACCTGAGCTACACCGCCAACCGCTGGAAGCGGCGCTGACATGCCGCTAAAAGGCAAGAAACCTGCACTGCCGCAAAGTTGTCTCGCGGCGTCCATACAAAAGGCCGGACGTGACTGCGTCCAGCCCTTCTTTAATAGTAGAGTTGCGATTTCGGCCTGTCAATGAGGGCGCGTCAGCGTGTCAGCGCGGATGCAGGTCGGTCGGCGCAGCAATCCAGACTGCGCAACAAGCGCAAAGACCGCGCCTATGGCGGAACCTGCCGCAGCGTGCAAGTTCCAACGTCACGCCGCAAAGGATTTCGCCAGGATTAACCAACTGATGTCACAATTGTGGTACTCCCCCCCAGACTTTCCGGGGTAATAGAAACTTCCACGTAGTGACGCGTTCTTCGCCGTCTTCGGACTGAAGAGCGCACGGCCCAATACTGAAGAACGCACGGCCCAATGAAACCGGTGGCGTCCAGTTGACGTTTGGCTGCGGGACGTCCGAATTCTCTGCGGGAAAGCCGGCCCCAGGCCCTAGCTGTTTCTCGACACCTTGCATTCGCGCACGCGAAAGGATCTCCCCATGGTTCTTGACATGTCGTTGTCAACATTAACCCTCGTCCACATTGATCAGCCTGGCTGGAGTCGGCTCCGGGTTCATCGTCCCGTTCGGCCTGCTGAATGCGAAACGGCTCAACGGATGGACCCGATCTTTCTAACCACGACGGTGCTGACCAGCGTGACCGGATTTCTGTTTCCGGTTGAGCATCTTCTGCCGTCCCACATCGTCGGCATCCTTTCCCTATCGGTGCTGGCGGTCGCGATTCCTTCTGGATGCAAGGCATGCAATGCGGGTTCAACGGCGCCTACGACTGTATAAAGGTGTTTTCGGAAACCGACGTCACCGAGGAGCTGAAGAAGTTCGACGTGCCAACCCTCATTTTGCATGGCGACGATGACCAGATCGTGCCGATTGTCGCAGCGGCCATGCTTTCGTCCAAGATCAGTAAGGGAGCAATACTGAAAGTCTATCCCGGCTATCCGCACGGCATGTGTTCAATCCAGAAAGACCAGATCAACGCCGACCCTTCGCTTTTCTGAAGACGTAGTGCTCCCCCGGCGAGGGCGGCCCCATCCAGCGCTTGCGGTCGCCCCCGAACTCCAGCCAGCCTCGGAGTTCGTTCACTTCAGGTAGGCTCGCACGATCGCCAGCAAGTCTTCCGTGACTTCTTCAGAACCCTTTCCTCCACCCAGGTGTTCGCGGATGTGCTCCCCCATCACCTCGGCCATCAGGCCATTGATGGCCCCCCCGGCAGGCGGCAAGCAGTTGCAGCGTGTCCGCGCACTCCTCTTGCTCGTTCGACAAGGCCCGTTCCACAGCTTCGATCTGCCCCCCTGATTTTCCGCACCCGGCTTAACTGTTTGTCTCGGTCACGATGGACGATCTTCCTGGTCATAGAACTTGCCTATACCCTACCCCAGTATGCTATAAAAGCCAAAGGCGATGCAATCGCCAAAGATTGGGAGTCAACCCCAGCTTCGTCCGGCCATGCGACGGCCGTACCCGGCCTGTAACAATGGCGTGCGACACTGAAACGGCGCCCGCAACGATCGGATCCCGTGAGAAAGCCTCGTCCAATCCGGCGCAAATCGCAGATGGAAACCTCTTGGTGGTGGCCAAGTGCATTCCGTGCTCTCGTCGGACTGGTCTGCCTCGCCGCCCTGGCCTCTGCTGCCTGGGCGCAGGACGCCCCCGCCGATGCCGGCACGCCCGACGCCCCAACGCCGCGCGATACCTTTTTCGAACACTCTGACACGGCGAAGTGGTGGGTGTCTGGACAGGCCAACTTCATCTTTCAGGCGCATGGAGACTTCTATGCTGCCTACAGCGGCACCAATAGTTTGCACGACACTGCCGAACATGCCACATCGCGCGTGCTCACGCTCTTCACTGGCTACGAATTCACCCCGAACTCCATTCTTTACCTTGACGTCGAAGAAGCGGGATGGGGCGGTATCAGCGGTGCCCTAGGGCTGGCGGGATTTACCAACCTCGACGTCGTTCGTAATCCGCAGCTCGGAGCGGCACCCTACATCGCGCGCTTGATGTTCGAACAGATCATTCCGTTTTCTCAGGAGAAAATTGAGATTCCGCGTGGTCCGCTGACTCTTGCGACTCAAGTTCCAGTGCAGCGTTTGGAAATCCGTTTCGGCAAGTTCTCCATGGCAGATTTCTTCGACAACAACATCGGCGGATCCGACAGCCATTACCAGTTCTTGAACTGGACCGCCGCCAACAACGGCGCGTGGGATTACGCTGCCGACACTCGCGGCTACACGGTGGGAGCGATTTTCGATTATGAAGATCGCAACTGGGGCCTGCGCTTTGCGGAAGCCCTCATGCCCAAGGTCGCGAACGGTCCCAACCTCGATGCTGACGTCGCTCGCTCACGCGCCGAGAACATCGAGTTGGAACTCCGCTACAAGCTGCTGAAGACCAAAGATACGTCGATCCGCTTCCTCAATTTCGTGAACCACGCCGATATGGGCACCTATCGCGACGCCATCGCAATCTACCTCGCAGACCCGACGCAGCCGCCTGACATTATCGCCACCCGCAAGCAGGGGACCATCAAATACGGTTTCGGCATCAACTTTCAGCAGGAGTTCTCGAGCGATGTCTGGGCCTTCGGCCGCTGGGGATGGAACGAAGGCCAACACGAGTCCTTCGCCTACACCGAGGCCGACAGCACCCTGCAGCTGGGCGTTTATGCCAAGGGAACCCGCTGGCATCGCAGCCTCGATCGCCTGGGCGCAACGTTCATCTCGAACGGAATCGGCGCCTACCATCAAACCTATCTGGCGGATGGCGGGCTGGGATTCCTGCTGGGCGACGGCGGGTTGAACTACGGCCGCGAAACCATCGAGGAAGCCTTCTATACGGTTCACGCCTGGCGGGGACTGTACTTCGCCGTCGACTATCAACACATCAACAATCCCGGCTACAACCGTGATCGCGGCCCCGTCAGCGTTCCAGGCCTGCGCCTGCATTTGGAATTCTGAACCGCTGGTGGAGGGGCGCGGCTTCAGCCGCGCCGCAAACGATTGGTAAGCGCCGGGGGTTTAGCCTGGGGCCACCGTGACCAAAGCCATCGCCGTCTTGAAGAATTCGGTGGGCTGGGCGCCTGCCTCCCGAGCGCTGCTAGAATCAATAGCGTGATCCTCCCGTTCGTCCGCGAAGTGTTTGCGGACGTGGAAAAATCCTCTGCTCTGCAGCGTGCCATAGCCCGGGTCAAGGGCGGCGCCGGGCGGACACGTGTGTCCGGACTCACCCCCACTGGCAAAGCCCTCTTCTATTCGCTATTGCAGCGTGCCATCGCGCACCCGCTGGTTCTCATCGTCAGTGACAACCGCGCCGTGGACGAAATGCTCCCCGTCGTCCGTTCGCTCGCCGAGTTGACCGGCGCTGTCGCGCCGGAGTCGGTCGTAGGCCTGCCCGCCTACGACGTGTTGCCTTTCGAGAATCAGTCGCCGCACCCGGAAATCCAGGAAGCCCGCGCCACCGCCCTCTGGAAGATCGCCACCGGCGCAGCCAACATCGTCATCACGCCCTTTATTGCAGCCACCATGCGCCTGCGTGACGCTTCGTTCTACGCCGACCTCGCGCGTGTCGTTCGCCGCGGCGAGATGATCGATCCCGAACGGTTGATTGAGCACCTACGCCTTGCCGGTTACAGCCAGGTCGACGTGGTCGAGATGCCGGGTGAGTTCGCCCATCGTGGCGGGTTGATCGACGTGTATCCTCCCGAGTCCGACCGCCCTGTTCGTATCGAGTTGTTCGGTGACGAGGTCGAGTCATTGCGCAAGTTCGATCCCGCGACTCAACGCTCTGCGGCGGCCACCGACGACGCGGTGCTGCTCCCTCTGACCGAAACTCCAGTGGACGAAGACACCCTCGCCGCCATCAACGCCCGCCTCAGCGGACACCGCCTTGTCGGCGACGAGGATGCGATCGACGCCGCAGTGCGCTACTCCGGAGTAAGCGTTTTTCCCGGATGGGAGCTTTATGCGCCCGTCGCTGGCTCGAAGCAATCGTTCTTCGATCTGCTTCCGGGTGCGACCGTCATACTCGACGAGCCAGACCTCCTCAACGAAGCGCACGACGCCTGGTGGACGAAGTTGACCGAAGCGCATGAGCGCAGCCTCATAGGCAATCTCGTTCGACCCGAAGATCTGTACCTCAGTCCCGAGCAGTGGGAGAACGCGCTGCAACAGTTGCCAACCATTGCAATTGAGCAACTCGGCATTGAAGACTTCAGCGACACCGAGCACATCGTCCTGCAGACCCAGCCCACCACGCGCTTCCACGGTTCAGTCGCTGCCATGACGGAAGAGGTCGGCAAGCTCACGCGCGAAGGCAAGCGCGTAATGTTCGCCGTCTCGAGCACCGGTGAAGTCGAGCGCTTGGCCGACGTCTTCAACGAGTACAACCTTTCCTTCCGCATCGGCAGCCGCACCGCCAAGCCCGGTATGGAAGTTTACGTGGACGAGTCCACCTACTTCACTGACGACGTTGCGGCCACCACCATCGTGAAGGCCTATGTCCCCGAGGGCGTCGCGCTTCCTGAGGCGAATCTCGTTCTCTTCGGATCGCGCGATCTCTTCGACGAGCCCGAAGTCTCGCTCGGGCGTCCGCAGCGCCAAAAGTCCAAGGTCTCGGCGTTCCTCTCCGACTTCCGCGATCTCGCGGTCGGCGACTACGTCGTGCATGTCGAGCACGGCATCGGCCAATATCAGGGGCTGAAAGAAGTTCCACAGGAAGATGGAGCCGCCGCCGAGTTCATGGTCCTCGAGTACGCCGAGGGCGCGCGCCTCTACGTGCCACTAACTCGCCTCGACTTGGTGCAGAAGTATCGCTCCTCCGAGGGCGTCAAGCCGGTGCTGAACCGGCTGGGCACCGCTCAGTGGCAAAAGACCAAGGCGCGCGTCAAGAAGGCCATGCAAGACATGGCCGAGGAGCTGCTCAAGCTCTACGCTGCGCGCAAGACCGCCGAAGGTCATGCCTTCCCCGGCGACAGCGAATGGCAGCACGAGTTCGAGGGCGCTTTCGAGTTCACCGAAACCGAAGACCAGATGAACGCCATCATCGATGTCAAGCGCGACATGGAAGCCTCCACCCCGATGGACCGCCTGCTATGTGGCGACGTCGGTTATGGCAAAACCGAAGTCGGCATGCGAGCCGCGTTCAAGGCCGTGCAAGATGGCCGCCAGGTCGCGGTGCTCGCGCCCACCACCGTGCTCGCCTTCCAGCACTACAACACCTTCCGCCAGCGCTTTGCCGCGTTCCCCCTCAAGATCGACATGCTCAGCCGCTTCCGCACTCCGAAGCAGCAGAAAGAAACCTTGGCGAAACTGGAAGCCGGCGAGCTCGACATCGCCATCGGTACCCATCGCTTGCTCTCGAAAGACGTAAAGTTCAACAACCTCGGCCTCGTCGTCGTCGATGAAGAGCAGCGCTTCGGGGTACGCCACAAAGAGCGCCTCAAGCAGCTTCGCAAAGAAGTCGACGTACTCACCATGTCAGCCACGCCCATTCCGCGCACGCTGCACATGTCGCTACTCGGCCTCCGCGACATGAGCGTCATCGAGACACCGCCCAAAGATCGCATGGCCATACAGACCATCGTTGCCGCCTGGGATCAGACGCTCATCCGCTCCGCCATCGAAAAAGAACTGGAGCGCGGCGGCCAGGTCTACTTCGTGCACAATCGCGTCGAGAGCATTTACGACATTTCCGAAAAGATTCGCGAGATGGTGCCCAAGGCGCGCATCCTCGTCGGCCATGGCCAGATGGGCGAGTCCGAACTCGAGCGCGTGATGCTGGCCTTCATGCGCCACGAAGCCGACATCCTCATCGCGACCACCATAATCGAGAACGGGCTCGACATCCCGCTCTGCAATACCATCATCATCAATCGTGCCGATCGCCACGGCTTGTCAGAGCTTTACCAATTGCGAGGACGCGTCGGCCGCTCCGATCGCCGTGCTTATGCCTACCTGTTGATTCCGCCCGACCGCGATCTCACCGACCTCGCGCGACGCCGTCTGGCAGCGCTCAAGGAATTCAGCGACCTGGGAGCAGGCTTCAAGATCGCCGCCCTCGACCTCGAGTTGCGCGGTGCGGGCAATCTGCTGGGCGGCGAGCAGAGCGGACACATCGAGGCCGTGGGCTTCGAACTCTACACCACCATGCTGGAGCGCACGGTGCGCGAGCTCAAAGGCGAACTCGAGCCCGACACACCCGACACCCAGCTCAACCTCGGGCTCAACATTCGCATTCCCGCCGACTACATCGAGGAAGAGAACCAGCGCCTGCGCATGTACAAGCGCGTTGCCGGCGTGGAAACCGAAGCCCAACTCAACGACGTCGCCGCCGAGCTCGGAGACCGCTACGGTGCGCCGCCGCCCCCGGTCCGCAACCTACTCGAGTACGCCGAACTCAAGTTGTTGTCGCAGCGCATCGGCGTGGCGCAAATCGAACGACGCCGCGACTCCGTCAGCATCCGCTTCACCGAGAAAGCCACAGTCGATCCCGAGCGCTTGGCGCGCTGGGTTCACGCCGAACCCGGCAGCCAGTTCACTCCCGCCGGCGTGCTCAAGTTCACGTTGAAAGAAAAGCAGCCCGAGCAGATACTCACCCGCCTGAGGTCACTACTAGAGCAGCTGGCCGGGGAAGAAGTAAGCGCGGAACAGGTTGACTAGCTCCTAGGTTCACCATCTTTCGTTCCAACTGCAATTTGCCAGCCTTCAGATTCAGTTGCCGCCGCCTGCGGCAATGACCTGGGCGGAAATCGTTCGCATGTCACTGATAAATATGTGTTCTATACGTATCCAACTCTGCCCGTTGGAGTTAGGTGGCATAGCTTTCGCCGGGCATTCGCTTTCCGACTGCATACACGGTCCTGCGACCGGTGATGAGAAATCGTGAGGGCGGGAAAACTAAAGCGACCTCGGCCGCCAAAGCAGTTGGAGGGGTGAAGCCACATTACGCCGGTGGCGTGTGTTCGAACGGCAGCTTGGTATAGCGCGCTTTCTCTATCTCGATGACCAGCGCCACGCGTCCCGCAGGATCTCGCCACGGAAATTCTTTGCCAACGTACTTGCGCGAGATTTCGTCCATGATTTCGAATTTCGAGTCATCCCGAAACTCAACCGCGCGTCCTCGTATCTGCACTTCCTCGTAGGGGTCGTGGAAGTCGATGACTGAGAGCGACAGTCGCGGATCGCGCCGCAGGTTCCGTACCTTGAGACTCCCTTCACCACTTCCGATCACCAGACGGTCGTCCCGCACTCCAATCCACACCGGTGTGGTGTTGGGCGAGCCATCCGGCATCAGTGTTGAGAGGTGTGCGAAGTTAGGACGTGATAGCAATGCGTTCACCTTCGGATCGAGTGCCATAAATCCGCTCCTTTAAAAATATTCTACGGCGAACTCGCGACGTCCTGCCGCTGGCGACAGCCCATTACTTCATACCTCCACTAGTTTGCGCCCGTCCGCTCCGCATGAAATTCGCCTTCCTTACCCATAACGTGGTAGTTGCCCTGCATGTTGTCGCCTTCCACCTGTCCACGAAACGAAAGCGGATGCTTGGTCTTAGTGCGGAACATGATGTGATGACCATTTACACTGCCCTGGAGACCTCCCGACTGATTGGGCCCTTTGATCTCGCTGCCGTTCTCAGCCCGTCAACGTCGTTGGGCATTGGATCGTCTCGGCAAAGAACTGGGACGGCACGCTCGAGCGCAATAGACCGTTGACCTGCAGCAATGGTTGGGCAGCGGTTCCTGCGCGACGGCGAGCGCCGTCAGTGTCATAAGCCACTGGGCGTACTCCAATATTGGTTATTGCGTGCTGGGACGCGAATTAAAGCGAAACATCGAATCGGTAGAGTCATTCGGCCACCCTCCACACGTGTGCGTCAGCAGGTAGTCGACCGTGATGTCCGTGACGTACTGCTTGTAAGGCGGGTTTCCCGTAGGCATTGCCGAGCACGCCGCTGGGGCCGAATACTTCGTCCGACCGATTCAGCTACCCTGGGGCACTTTGCGTTGCTGTGGCCCAGCGAAGGCGAACCCTGGAATGTGCGGTGCAATGGTCAGCGCAGCCGCCGTACCGAGCATTTGCTTGATCGCCGTCCGCCGGATCGTCGGTGACATGTACTCTCCTCGTCGCGCGGCCCCTTCAGTCGGGCAGAACTTTCCCTCGCGTCTCCACTGCGAACGGAATCACCAGCAGACCGATCCCGAACGCGATTGCGGTGATCGCGACCGGCTTTCCGAGTGTGCCCATGCGGCCGACCAGGGAACCAATCCCGAAATTGACTCCCGCGGCGATGAAGCGTCCAAACGATGTAGTGAAGGCGAAAGCAGTCGCGCGGACTGAAGTGCCATACTGCTCCGGCAGCCATAAACTGAAGACAGCAAAATTGCCGCCGAAAAAGCCGAGGAAGAACAGCGCAGTGATGAACGGCTTCAGTCCTTCCGCCAGATAAAACGCCCAGCCGAAGCTGAGCAGGATACACGCCGCCATCCCAACGAAATAGATTGCCAGGGTGCGCTTCCTGCCGATGCGCTCCGCCAGCGGCGGTACAGCAAGACACCCGAGGATGGTTCCCAAGCGAAAGCAATCCCATGCCGAACGAAGATGTGCGTACAGCCTGCGCCTGCAGCATGCCGGCCTTCTTCGCCAGCGCGATGATCGCGGTTGGCGCGTAAACCGCTCCCGCCCACAGTCCACAAATCGCTGCCGCCAGCAACACCGTGTTGACCACCGTGCGCCGCAGGTACACGCCGCTGAAGATAGTTGCGAGAGAGGAATGCTTCTTAACCGGCTCGACTTTGTGTTTCTTCTCCCAGCGTTCCGGCTCCTTCACCCGTCGCAGAACGATGAAGGCCACGACGACCGGTGTCAGTCCGCACCAGAACATGGCGCGCCAGCCATAGTGTGCGCCCACCGTATAGTTGAGCGCGGATGCCAGGAAGAACCCTGCATAATACCCGGTTTGCAGATAGCCCGCGCCCATCTTGCGACGGTCTTCGGGCCATGCTTCCGCGACGTAGGTTCCGGCCAGCGCCCACTCGCCGCCAATCCCAACTCCCGCCAGCAGGCGGAATAGCGCCAACTGCCACACATTCTGCGACAGCGCTGCCGCTCCGGTGAACACCGCGTACACAAAGATCGTTGCCGCCAAAACGCGCGTGCGGCCGAAGCGGTCGGCGATTGGGCCCCAGATCAGCGACAGTCCCCATCCGATGAGGAACAGCGCAAACAGCACCGATCCCGCATACCCAACGTTGCCCGGCGTAGCTTTGATTCCCGACTTCGGCAACAACTCGGTCAGCGCCGGACTCAGCACGAGCGCGTAGATGACCGAATCCATGCCGTCGAGGGTCCAGCCTGCCCATGCGGCCCAGAAGCCGGTGATTTGTGACGGATTGAGTTTGGTTCGGGTCACAGTTCCCGATGACGAAACCGCGATCTCTGACATGGTGCTTCCTCCCACAGGGTCCACACCACAATAGGAAACAATTCGTCGGGCAGCATATCACGGCAGGTCAACCCGCGGTGCGGACAGTAGCTTGTTTCAGCGGCTGCTTGGCATCTTCAAACAGCGCGCGAACGGCCGGCTTGGTTACCTTGCCCATGGCATTGCGAGGCAGCGCGTCCAGCAACAGAAGGCGCGACGGAACTTTATGTACCGCCATCCGCTCCTTGGCCCAGGCGCGTAGTTGCTTCCAGATCCGGCGCCTCCCCCTCTCTGATCACCAGCGCCGCTGCCACCCTCTCGCCCCACTCGTCGTCGGGCACTCCGACGACCGCACACTCCAGCGACTGCCGGATGCTCACGCAAGCGTCTCTTCGATTTCCAGCGCCGAGACTTTGTGTCCGCCTGTCTTCAGAATGTCGATGTTAGTGCGGCCAAGAATGCGATAGACACCGTTCTCGACGACCGCCGTGTCGCCGGTGCGAAACCAGCCATCGCGGAACGCCTGCGCGCGTGGCTTCCGGCTTGCCCCAGTATTCGGCGAACACATTCGCGCCGCGAACTTCGATGCCGCCCGGCGTGCCCGGCGACACTTCCTCGCCGCCATCGCTCACCAGTCGCACCTCAACGCCCGGCAGAGGCGTTCCGACCGATCCCGGCACGCGCTTACCGCGATAAGGATTCGACAGCGCCATCCCAATCTCGGTCATGCCGTATCGCTCCAGCAGCGTATGGCCAGTGATTTCGCGCCACCGCTCCAGCGTGCTCACCGGCAGCGCCGCCGACCCCGACACCATCAACCGCAATTGCGCCGCAGCCGCGGCTCAGCATCGCACGCCGCTCTGGCGAAGACGCCTCCCATGCTGCGATGAGCTTGACGTAAATCGTGGGCACCGCCATGAACAGCGTCAGCCTCCCGCTGGCGATGCGCTCCCACACGGCGTTGGCATCGAAGCGCGGCAGCATCTCGCACACCGCGCCCGACCACAACGCGCACGAGACCACGTTGATGATTCCGTGGACGTGGTGCAGTGGCAGACACAGCACGATGCGGTCATCGGCCGACCACTCCCAGGCTTCAATCAAGCTGGTGATCTGCGCCGTGATGTTTTCGTGTGTAGTGACCACGCCCTTGGGACGGCTGGTAGTGCCGCTGGTGTACAGAATCATCGCCCGCCGATTGCTGCCGACATCGGGCAACGTCGTCGGTGAATGCGCAAGCAGCTCGTTGTACGAGCGCACGTTGATGTTGCGACACGGCACCCGCTCGCTCAAGAACGTCGAGATTGGCATCATCGGCGATCAACGCAGTGGCCAGTGTGTCGCTGACAAAGTATTCGAGCTCAGACGGCGGCGAGCCCAGCGGCAGCGGAACCGCAATTCCTCCCGCGCGCCAGATGCCCCACAACACAGCCACCCAGGGAAACCCCGGCGCAACCAGAAAGGCCACGCGCTCTTCGCAGAGATCGTCGCGCCCCGCGAGCAGCCCAGCCGCGACCCGCCCCGAAGCTTCCATGAGATCGTCGTATGTGTAGGAGCCCACGAAATCGACGACTGCAATCTTCGCACCGTATTTCTGCGCGTGAGAAATCAGGGGCGGCATCACTGGGTCAGGCATACCGCAGACTTTAAGCCACGGTGTTCGTTTTGTCATCAGCAAGATTGCCCCTAACGGTCGCAGCCACTCGATGCGATAACATGATCACTTTGTGTCCGCGAAAGGAGCTTGGTTGATGTATAGATCTGCGGCACTGCTGCTGCCCATATTCGTATTACTTGCTGCGGGATTCGCCCAAGCCCCCGCCGCTGGCGCCCCCGGTTCCCAGGCCGCCTCCACCGCCGAGTACAACGCGATGGTCGACCAGTATTTCGAAGACTACTTTCAGTTTCATCCCTCTGAGGGCACGGCCGCCGGTTTTCACCAGTACGACGCCTCCCTGGAAGATCTGTCGCGACAGGGGCGCGACGCTGAGCTTTCCTTTCTGCTGGAAGCCAAGCAGGCCTCCGGCTATTACCACACCGATCGCCTTACCGAAGAGCAGCGCACCGACTGGAAGCTGCTTTCCAACGCAATCAACTCGCGCCTGCTCGAGCTGCAGGAAATTCGCATGTGGCAAAAGGACCCCAACATCTACTCCGCCAGCGCGACGGCCAGCATTTTTGGGCTGATGAGCCGCAAGTTCGCACCTCCGGCCGACCGTCTGAAGTCGGTAATCGCTCGCGAGCAAAAAATCCCCGCCAATCTCGCAGCCGGCAAGGCCAACCTGAAAAACTCTCCGCGTATCTACACCGAAATCGCCATCGAGCAGATGCCGGGCATCATCAGCTTTTTCCAGAACGACGTGCCCCAAGCGTTCAAAGACGTCACCGACGGACAAGTTCTCGCGCAGTTCAAGTCATCTAACGACAAGGTCATCGCCGAGATGCAGCGCTTCCAGGACTTCCTGAAGAATGATCTCCTACCGATTTCACGGGGCGACTACCGCCTCGGGCCCGACCTTTATCGCAAGAAGCTGCACTACGACGAAATGGTCGACATCCCGCTCGAGCGCCTGCTGCAAATTGGCTACGACGACCTGCACAAAAATCAGGCGGAACTGAAGCGAGTCGCGGCGCTGATCGATCCGGCCAAGACACCCGAGCAAGTGCTGGCGTCCCTCGAACAGGACCACCCCAAGCCCGATCAACTACTGCAAAGCTTCCGCGACACCTTCAACAGCCTGATCGACTTCATAAAACAAAAGGACATCATCACCATTCCGTCCGACATCCGGCCCTTCGTCGAGGAGACGCCACCCTTCGCGCGTGCCCTGACTTCCGCCTCCATGGATACGCCGGGTCCCTTTGAAAGCAAGGCCACCGAGGCCTTCTTCAACGTCACGCTTCCCGACGCATCTTGGTCCGCCGACAAGACCAAAGCGTGGATGGAAGGCTTCAACCGTGGGACCATCGTCAGCACCGCCGTGCACGAAGCCTATCCCGGCCATTACGAACAATTCCTATGGGAGAAACAGTATCCCTCGAAAGTGCGCAAGCTGACTGGCTGCGGCACCAACATCGAGGGATGGGCGCACTATACCGAGCAGATGATGCTCGACGAGGGCTATGGCAACAACGATCCCAAACTGCGCATCGGGCAATTACAGGACGCACTATTGCGTGACGCTCGCTACATCGTCGGCATCCAAATGCACACTGGCCAGATGACGTTGCAGCAGGCCACCGACTTCTTCGTCAAGCAGGGACATCAGACTTCAACCGTCGCCGAGCGTGAGGCGCAGCGCGGAACCTCTGACCCGACGTACCTGGTGTACACCTTGGGCAAACTGGAAATTCTGAAGCTTCGTGCCGATTACAAGCAGAAGACCGGCGCAGCGTTCAGCCTGGAGGAGTTTCACGATGAATTCATGAAGCAGGGTGCGCCGCCAATTCCCGTTGTCCGTCGCGCCATGCTCGGGAACGACAGCCCCGCGCTATAAAGTCTGTATGGCAATAAAAGTTTGGGTTGTGATGGTAGTACAAACGCTCAGAAGACCGGCCCCGCAGCCGGGTCCGCGAAGCGCGGATTTTGCGCTTCGTGCGTGGGGGAGGGGCGACTCAGTGTAGCCCAGCGTGCAGGCCGCCGCGGCCGGAATGCTGGGTAACGTGGCAAAATGATTCGAGTCGCGTAGGTACGGCAGGATTCGCCCGAACTCGCTTCGGGACACACGTTAACTTTGTACGTAAAGGCACTTATGCAAAAGAAAGTTCGTAAGGCAGTTTTTCCGGCAGCAGGCCTCGGTACGCGCTTCCTGCCGGCCACCAAGGCGCAACCCAAGGAAATGCTGCCGCTGGTGGACAAGCCCATCATCCAATACGGCGTCGAGGAAGCAATGGCCTCCGGCTGCGATCAGATCATCATCGTTACCGGCCGCGGCAAGAGCGCCATCGAAGACCACTTCGACGTCAGCTACGAGCTCGAGATGATGCTCAAGGAGCGCGGCAAGTCCGACCTGCTGGCGATCGTTCAGAACATTTCCGACATGATTCACATCGCCTATGTCCGCCAGAAAGAGGCGCTGGGACTGGGCCACGCCGTGCTAACCGCCAAAGAGCTGGTCGGTGACGAACCCTTTGCTGTCATTCTCGCCGACGACATCATCGACGCCGAAGTGCCCTGCCTCAAGCAGATGATCGAAATCTACAACCAGACCGGATGCTCCGTGCTGGCGACGCAAGTGGTCGAGGGCCCCGCCATTTCCGCCTACGGCGTCCTCGACGCCAAGCCCGTACCCGGACGCAACGATGGGCGCCTGTTCGAAGTCCGCGACTTGGTCGAGAAGCCCAAATTCGAAGAGACGCCATCCAACCTCGCTATCATCGGACGTTACATCCTGACGCCGACGATCTTCGAAATGCTGGAAACCATCGAACCGGGAAGCGGTGGCGAACTGCAGCTAACCGATGGCCTGCGCAAGCTCCTCAAGAAAGAAAAAATTTATGGATTCACCTTCGAGGGCAAGCGCCACGACGCCGGCGACAAGCTAGGCTTCCTCAAAGCCACCGTCGAATTCGCCCTCAAGCGCGAAGACCTGGGAAAGGACTTTCGCGAGTACCTCAAGACGCTGAAGGTGTAAGGATCGATCAATCGATTGATGTGGAGCGGGTGGGGCACGCCTGCAGGGCTGCGGAAAAACTCACGCTTGGGGCGGGCTTGCAGGGGCGCAGCTTCAATCAGCTGCGCCGTACGTTCTTTATTTTGTCATCCCGACCGGAGCCGCTGCTTCGGCGGCGCAGTGGAGCGACCCGCATTTTGTCATCCTGAGCGGAGGAGGCCCTGCCGCCGCAGTCGAAGGACCCCCATCCCCGCGATAAACCCGGCCGCACATACCGGCCACGTTGCGTCCCCCTACTCCATCACGGGACTGTACAGAAAATCTTTCCCCCAATTCGTTGGATAACACGCCTCGCGCAGCGCCGTGGCCAACTGTGCCCAATGCCGCACTCCATGCAACATGGCATGCGCGAACATCTTGCGCTTGCTCGAACGAATGATCCCCGCCGTCCGCGTCGGGAACTCCATGATCGACGCGAGGTCATCGTCCGTGGCTTTAGCGAGATAATCGCGATACATGCCGCGCGCCCGGTCGCCAATTCCGAATAACTCCGCTACACTCCCCGTTGGCAAGGTCTCATAGTCCGTGATCGGCAGGCCCGCGAGCCGTTCGGCGTAGCGCAACTCGACCGCGAAAATGTGCAGCAAAAACTCGCGCACATTCTTGGCTAGCGCGATGCTTAATGGAACATCGAGCACCGTCGCCGGCTGCTCGTCGAACCACTTCCGCCACTTCTGCGTTTCGGCTTCGTTGGCGGCCAGCAAATCGGCAAAAGAAATCACCGCCAAGCCGCCACTCATGACTTCAGGCTCTCCTGCAATTTCTTCGACTTCGCTGCCACGCCCGCCGCCAGTTTCTCCTTGTGCGCGTCCAACTTCTTCGCCACTTCCGCGTCGTGCAATCCAATCATCTGCGCCGCAAGAATTCCCGCGTTCGTCGCACCGGGCTTGCCTATCGCCACCGTCGCCACGGGAATGCCCGCCGGCATCTGCACCATCGCCAGCAGCGAGTCGAGACCCAGCAGCGCCGTCGATGGAATCGGCACGGCAATCACAGGCAATATAGTCTCCGCTGCGATCACGCCAGCCAGGTGCGCCGCTCCGCCCGCACCTGCGATCACGACCTGCACTCCGCGCGCCTTTAGCCCGCGCGAGTACTCGCTGGTGCGCGCCGGAGAGCGGTGCGCCGAGGTGATGTCGATTTCGTAGGGGATGCCAAACTCAGACAGCGCTTTCGCGGCGTCGTTCATGATCTCGAGATCCGAGTCGCTGCCCATAACAATGGAGACGAGAGGCTTCTTGTTCGGGTTTTCAGTCATGCGTTAAAACCTTCCCTAGCTTGTTGCGATAGTCGCTCTGGTGCCCAATTGCTGGGTGCGGGATCATTTCCTTGTTCACTATATTAAAGCCCGCTTCCCGCAGGACATGGAAGCACTCATCGTAAACCGTTCTGCAGATGAGGATGATCTTGGTGTCTGGCACGACCAAGTCGGCCACTCTGCCTTTGAGACCTTCGAGCGACTTTCTTATTTCTACCTTTTTGTTGACGCCCTTGACGATTGGCAGACTACAGGCATCGATCAGAAAGAACCCATCCTCTTTGAAACGCACTAAGAACTCGGCCTTGCGGCTTCGTTCCAGTTTAGTGACCCCGTACAGCACCCTCATCGTCTCCCAAAACAGCGCGTCGTGACTTTTAACCTTCTCGAAATAGAAAAATCGGGCCGAACCAAGAGCCGGAGGGGCCTCGGCCACCAACAGATACCTAATGTGATTGGGTTGGTATCGCTCCCTTGCCACGTCGAAGTCTGATTGAGTGCTAGCTGGCATGTTCGAGCTCTTTGTTTCGGCTTACTTCTTCTCCCGCAAATGCTTCAACCCCCGCGCGGCGATATCTTTTCTGTAGTGCATGCCGTCGAAGCGGATCTTCATCACCGCGTCATACGCGCGTTCCACCGCTTCCGGCAGGTCCGATCCGCGCGCGGTCACGCCCAGCACGCGTCCGCCCGAAGTGTAGTATGCGCCATCGCGTTGATTGGTCCCCGCATGAAACACCTTCACGCCATACGTGCGGTCGGCGTCTTCAATGCCCGTGATAAGCTTGCCCGCTTCAAACGCCCCCGGATACCCACCCGATGACATCACCACGCACACCGCCGGATCGGGCGACCAGCGAAAATCTCCATCGCTGACGCGCCCTTCGATCGACGCCTCAATCGCCTCCAGCAAATCACTCTCCATGCGCATCATGATGGGCTGCGTTTCGGGATCGCCGAAGCGGCAGTTGAATTCCAACACCATCGGTCCGCGCGCCGTCATCATGATTCCGCAATACAAAATGCCCTTGTACTCCGCCCCTTCCGCCTTCATCCCGGCAATCACCGGACGCGCGACGTGCGTCACCAGCCACTCGCGCATCTGCATGTCGATAATCTCGTCGGTGGAGTAAGCCCCCATGCCTCCGGTATTCGGCCCCTGATCGTCGTCGAACACGCGCTTGTGGTCCTGCGTCGCCACCAGCTGAGCCACTCGCTCACCATCGCTCAGCACCAGGAACGATAACTCTTCGCCCTTCAGAAACTCCTCCAGCACCACACGCGATCCGGCCTCGCCCAGCATCTTGCCGCTGAGCATTTCTTCGGCGGTGCGCAGTGCCTCCGCTTTCGTCTGCGCGATCACCACGCCCTTGCCCGCCGCCAACCCGTCGGCCTTCACCACGATAGGTGTATGAAAGTGCGCCAGCGCTGCCTTCAGCTCTTCTTTCTTCGTACAGATGGCGTAGTGCGCCGTCGGAATCCTGTGCCGCTGCATGAATTCCTTGGAGAAGCTTTTGCTCGACTCCAGTTGCGCCGACGCCCGAGTCGGACCGAAGATGGGCAACCCTCGGCGCTGAAACTCATCCACCACGCCCAGGGTTAACGGGAGTTCCGGCCCCACGACCGTCACATCCGGATTCAGCCGGCTCGCCAACTGCACCATGGAATCCAGGCTCTTCAGGTCCACGGCGACACACTCGGCGTCGCCAGCGATCCCGCCGCTCCCGGGCGCGCAATACAGTTTCTTGATGCGCGGCGACTGCCGCAGCTTCCACGCAATCGCGTGCTCACGGCCACCACTTCCGAGGACAAGTACTTTCATAAAGACAGCTTCACCCACACTCCTGCCAGCAGCTTGCAAGTAACCATGCGAAAGGAAAGAGTAGGGTTGTTACGCACGGCCTGTCAAACCTTCGACGGAGCGCAATAGAATACGGTAGTGCCCCCGCGCCGCCGGGCGCCGAACGACCAAATGGAAGACCGAGCCCCAGATCGCGTGCAAGCCGCCCTCGATCCCGCAGCGTTGCGCGATCTCCGCGAAACTGCGGCCGCAGGCCACCCGTCTCTCGAAGGCGTACACAGCACCATCGCTGTTCCCCACCACCAGGCCGGTTTCTGGGAACAGTGGCGCGCCTTCGTCGGCCCCGCCATCCTCATCAGCGTCGGCTACATGGATCCCGGCAACTGGGGCACCGACCTCCAGGCGGGCGCGCAGTTCAAATACAACCTGCTGTGGGTCGTCGGCCTCGCCAGCCTGATGGCCATCTTCATGCAAGTGATCTCCGCGCGCCTCGGCGTTGTCACCGGCAAAGACCTCGCCCAGTGTTGTCGCGACTGGTATCCCGCCTGGACGCGCTGGCCCAACTGGCTGCTCAGCGAACTCGCCGTGGCCGCGTGCGACCTCGCCGAAGTCCTCGGCGGAGCCGTAGCTCTGAACCTGCTCTTCCACATCCCATTGTTCTGGGCGGTCGTCATCACCGGGTTCGACGTCCTCCTCCTGCTTGCGCTGCAAAGTTTCGGCATGCGCACCATCGAAGCCGTCGTCCTCGTCCTCATTGGAACCATCGCCGTCTGTTACTTCATCGAGATCTTCGTGCTGCCCGAAACCCAGCCCAGCTTCGCCGAAATGGCGCGCGCGCTGGTCTCGCCTCACTTTCGGCAGGCCGGAATGCTCTACCTCGCCATCGGAATCATCGGCGCAACGGTCATGCCGCATAACTTGTACCTTCACTCCGCGCTCGTCCAGAGCCGCAAGCTCCAAAAAGACGAGCCTTCCATGCGCAGTGCCGTCCGCTTCAACACCATTGACTCGGTCGTCGCGCTGACGATTGCCTTCTTCGTGAACTCAGCAATTCTGGTGCTGGCCGCGATGGTCTTCTTCGGCAAAGAGAGCGTCGCCCTCCCCGGAGGCCAGATCGCCCACTTCACCGCCAACAGCGACTGGATCCGCGTCGCTTACCTCACCCTGGCGCCGTTGCTGGGCACCACCGCCGCGAGCACGCTCTTCGCCGTCGCCCTTCTCGCCAGTGGACAAAGCAGCACCATCACCGGCACACTCGCCGGCCAGGTCGTCATGGAAGGCTTCATGCGCTGGCGCATCAAGCCCTGGGTGCGGCGCCTCATCACGCGCACTCTGGCCATTCTGCCCGCGGTGTTCGTCATCGGCCTTCGCGGCGACAGCAGCGTCACCGACCTGCTCACGCTCAGCCAGGTCGTGCTGGCCTTGCAGCTCCCGTTCGCCATGTTCCCCCTGCTGCAATTCACCAGCTCGCGCAAACGCATGGGCAAGTGGAAGAACGGCTGGTTTCTCCTCGCCGCAGGATGGGCGAGTGCTATGCTGATCACCGCCATGGACGTCTTCGGGCTGCCCGAATCGCTCAAAACCGCCTGGCACGTGATCGCCGGAGGATAAAGAATTCTGAAGCGGGACCATCGGGGGAGCACCGCTTTAGCGGTGCATGTGAGAGTTCACACGGCGACCGGCTTTAGCCGCTGAGGTAAGTCCGCCGAAGTAAAGAATAAGGAGCGGCTTCAGCCGTGCCAAATGTGGTTTATTTATTTGTCATCCTGAGCGCTCGCCTTGGTTTTCTGACCCGCGTTTTGTGCGGGTCGGGCGAGAGCATAGTCGAAGGCCCTGAAGTTATTGGTGACGGACAAAGTGAGTTCTCCATGTTTTTTCAAGAACTCTGAAACCATCTCGCGCCGCGGAAACTAACCGCCATGTACAACACCATCCTGGTCACGCTCGACGGCACCCCCACCGACCGGCCCATCATCGAGCACGTCAAGAAGCTGGCCGTCCTGGCGCACAGCCGTCTGGTTTTGCTGCACGTGGCCGACGGATGGGCTGCCCGCACCTACGGTCCCGACGCCATCAGCCCCGAGATTTCCGAAGACCTCGCCTACCTGCAAAAGGTGCAGGCCGAATTCGAGGAGGCCGGCATTCCCGCCGAGTCCGAGCTGGCCTACGGCGACGCTCCGACCGAGATCATCAAGTGGGTGGAGCAGAAGGGTTGCGACCTGGTCGCCATGAGCACCCACGGACACCGCTTCATCAAAGACATCTTCCTCGGCACCACCGCCACCCGCGTCCAGCACAACATCAGCGTCCCAGTTCTGCTCCTGCGCGCGAAGTAAGCGACATCTTTCGATTGTCATCCTGAGAGGGGTAGCGCGGCGCTACAGCGCCGCGTCCCAGTGGTCTTGGGAGGGGGCGCAGCTTTAGCTGTGCGATACAGTCCCTTTATTTTTGTCATTCCGTCTATAACAACGACGGCGTTGTCAAGGGTAAAGTTCAGCATCGACGCGCGAGGTTTTATTCTTGCGCCAGTTCGCTCTAATTGAATTCGTTCCCGTTGCATAAGGACCAAGACTCGCGCTCTGCTTGAATCACCGATGGCAGCCTTTCGACTCCACCAACCATCTATTCGATCGCCGACAGTGGCGACCATGATTCTTGTCTTCGAACTCCCGGACCCGTCCGGGAGGCAGGGTGCCCACTCACGCGGCCGGTCTTAACCAGCTACCAAGGAATGACTCGGGCTGCCCTGCGTGCGAGCGGCGGTATAGGGCTGCTGCGTCTTCCACATCCAAAACAGCCGCACCGCCAGTTTGCGCGCCATCATAACTTTGGCGACTCCGGAATGTTTCCTGAGCTTCAGCCTTTGGTAAGCGCGCTTGAACTCTGGGACCCAGCGCGCCGCGCTCTGTCCCGCTTCCACCAACAAACTGCGCAGCAGGGGATTGCCTTGCTTGCTGATCCCGCCCAGATGCTGCCGCCCTCCGCTGGAATGCTCCGCCGGATTCAGTCCCAGGGCTAAACATAGAACGCTATAACTATCAATAAAATGAACTACGTACGAACAATCCCCCTTAACCCCATGAAAACAAAGGAGGCGCGCAACATGCAAATCCATAAAAATATGACGGTAGAGATCGGTGTTTGAGACAATCTCAGCGAGCAGAACTCTAGCTGTTGAGGCCACACAGAATGTGCAGGAACATCAAAACCCTCTTCAACTTCGATCCCCCCGTAACAGAGGAAGAGACTCGAGCGGCTGCCCTCCAATTCGTTCGCAAGATCACGGGATTTAACAAGCCTTCGAAGGCCAACGAAGCTATGTTCCTGGTTGCAGTGAATGAGATAGCCACGATCTCGATCAACCTTCTGGGCTCCCTCGAAACCAATGCGACCCCGAGAAATCGGGAAGAGGAAGCCGCCAAGGCAAAGGCCCGAGCAGCCGAACGCTTCGGGCATTGAGGATGTCTAGAAGAAACAACGAAAACACTTGGCTGTGAACGGCCCCCAATTGCGAGCGACGTACTATCCTCGGGCCCGCCCGGCGATTTAAGATGTATAGTTTCGCGCTGTGCGAAAGCGCGCTCCATTACTCCGCCGTCCAATTGCATCAATAAAGAAGGGATTCATTCATGAATAGCTTCGGCAGTCGCTCCACCCTCCGTGTCGGTTCCAAACATTATGAGATTTACCGCCTGAGCGCTGTTGAGGCGCATGGCTGCTCGATTGGGCATCTGCCGTACTCGCTGCGCATCCTGTTGGAGAACTTGCTGCGAAGAGAAGATGGCAAAGCGGTGAAGGCCGATGACGTGCGCGCTCTGACGGGGTGGAGCGGCAAGAGCGTTCCCTCGCAGGAGATTGCGTTCATGCCCAGCCGCGTGTTGCTGCAGGATTTCACCGGTGTGCCCGCGGTGGTCGATTTGGCGGCGATGCGCGACGCGATGAAGACGCTGGGGGGCGATCCGACGCTGATCAATCCGCTGCAGCCGGCGGAGCTGGTGATTGACCATTCGGTACAGGTGGACGAGTTCGGCACGCCGCAGGCGTTTCAACTTAATGCCGAGTTGGAGTTCTCGCGCAATAAGGAGCGCTATGCGTTCCTGCGTTGGGGGCAGACGGCGTTCAAAAATTTTGCCATCGTGCCTCCCGATACGGGCATCGTGCACCAGATCAACCTGGAGTACCTGGCGCGGGTGGTGTTTGTCGGAGCGAACGGGGAGAGCGGGAATCCGATGGCGTATCCGGACACGCTCGTGGGCACCGACTCGCATACCACGATGATCAACGGCGTTGGCGTGCTGGGCTGGGGCGTGGGCGGCATCGAAGCCGAGGCTGCGATGCTCGGACAGCCGGTGTCGATGCTGATCCCGCAAGTCGTGGGTGTGCGGCTGAAGAACCAGTTGCGCGAGGGCTCGACTGCGACCGACCTGGTGCTGACTGTTACCGAGATGCTGAGGAAGAGAGGCGTGGTTGGGAAGTTCGTCGAGTTCTTTGGGCCGGGACTGCATGCTCTTCCGCTGGCGGATCGCGCGACCATCAGCAACATGGCTCCTGAGTATGGCGCGACCTGCGGCATCTTCCCGGTGGATGACGAGACGCTGCGCTACCTGCGCTTGAGCGGGCGAAGCGAAGAGCTTGTCACACTCGTTGAGGCGTACTACAAGGAGCAGGGACTGTTCTACACGAAAGACACGCCCGAGGCCGAGTACACGGATGTGCTTGATCTCGACCTGGCGACGGTAGAGCCGAGCATCGCGGGGCCGAAGCGTCCGCAGGATCGCGTTGCGTTGTCGCGCGCGGCAGAATCGTTCGAGCAGGCGCTGCCGGGCCTGTTGAAGCCGGGGCAGCAAGTTCCGCCCAAGCAGGAAGCGCGCTGGGAGGGTGAAGGTGGACATCCGGCCGGAATGGACTCGCAGCACGACACCATAGAGGAGCATGTCGTGCTAGACCGGGCGCTGAAGCACGGCAGCGTGGTCATCGCCGCCATCACCAGTTGCACCAACACCTCGAACCCGTCCGTCCTGGTGGCCGCCGGATTGGTCGCGAAAAAGGCGGTGGAAAAAGGCCTGAAGGTTCCGTCGTGGGTCAAGACATCGCTGGCCCCCGGATCGATGGTGGTGACGGAATACCTGACGCGCTCGGGACTGTTGCCGTACCTGGAAAAGCTGAAGTTCCACGTGGTCGGCTACGGATGTACGACCTGCATCGGCAACTCCGGGCCGCTGCCGGCTGAAGTGTCGAGTGTGATCACCGACAAGGACCTCGTAGTGGCGTCGGTGCTGAGCGGCAATCGCAATTTTGAGGGACGCATCAACTCCGAAGTGCGCGCCAACTACCTGATGTCTCCTCCGCTGGTGGTGGCCTTTGCGCTTGCAGGCCGGGCCGACATCGACATGTACAACGAGCCGCTGGGCTTCACCGGGAATGGCAAGCGCCAGCCGGTCTACCTCAAGGACATCTGGCCGACAGCGAAGGAAGTGGACGACGTCCTGAAGCAGTACATCACTGGCGATCTGTTCAAGTCTGCGTACAAAGACGTGTTCCGCGGCGACGAGCGCTGGCAAGGATTGAAGGTCCCTGAGGGCGAGACGTTCACGTGGGATGAGAAGTCGACTTATGTGAAGAACCCGCCTTACTTCGAGAACATGCCCAAGGCTCCAGCCGCCGTGGGGGATATTTCGGGCGCGCGCGTGCTGTGCTACCTCGGCAACAGCGTCACGACGGACCACATTTCACCCGCAGGCTCGATCAAGCCCAACAGTCCGGCGGGACAGTACCTGATTGCGCACGGCGTGACGGTGGGAGACTTCAACTCGTATGGATCGCGTCGCGGAAATCATGAAGTGATGATGCGCGGGACGTTTGCCAATGTGCGTTTGCGCAACAAACTGACGCCCGAGCGCGAAGGCGCTTTCACGCGTCACTTGCCCGATGGGGAGGAGATGTTCATCTACGACGCGTCAGTGAAGTACCGCAAAGAGGGAACTCCGCTGATGGTGCTGGCAGGCAAGGAATACGGCTCGGGTTCGTCGCGCGACTGGGCGGCCAAGGGTCCGCGCTTGCTGGGCGTGCGTGTCGCGCTGGCGGAGAGCTTCGAGCGTATCCATCGCTCGAACCTGGTAGGCATGGGCATCTTGCCGTTGCAGTTCCTCGATGACGAGAACGCCGAGACCAGCGGACTGACTGGAGAGGAAGTGTACGACGTTGTGGGACTCACGGATGTGCTTGAGAACTTCGCGCCCGGGAAGACAGCGAAAGTGCGGGCGAAGAAGGCCGACGGCACGGTGACCGAACTCGACGCGACGGTGCGTATCGATACGCCGCAAGAGGTGCTGTACTACCAGCACGGCGGTATTTTGCAGTATGTGTTGCGGCAATTGCTGCAGAACAATTAATCGACGGCAGGACGTGATCAGGGTTGGACGCAGAGTCCAACCTCTTGTTTATTGCGCGGATGGTTGCAATAGCGTGACGCTAATCCTTGTGCAACACGTTGTGCCGGATGTCGGGCCAGAATTCTTTGATCACATTGAAGGTCGCGTCGAGTAGCAACTGATCGCCCCAGCGCTGACCGATCTTCGTCCAGGTGCGGTCCTGGGAGGGGTAATAGAGGGCCGCGATGCTGGCGGCGGCCCCGTTGCCGATGATTTCAGAAGCGTTGATTTGCGATCCTCCGCTGTCGGTGCGTGTCACAACCAGGCGGCTGAGCGCATACCCGGTGCGGTTTAAGAATCCACCATGCCCTTTGGTGAAGTAGCGCGGGTCTTGTTTGAAGGCCACGGGAAGCAAGTACTCGGTGAAGGCGTTGCCAATGGCTTGATCGACAAAAATGTGCCAGTAGTACTGCGAATAGGCGAGAGCACCGTCATCGAATTGCGGAACGCTGCGCTGGGCCTGGGCGATTCCGGCGAGCAGCCCAACTGATATGAAGGTGGAATAGTCGAAGCTGTCATCCACCATGAGTCTGAACTTTCCGCGGGCATCGAGCGGGCCGACGACGGCATCGGCACTCACCGCGCGATAGTTGGGAATGATGTACAGGATTCGCTTAGGCTGCTCCTTGGCAACCGGTGTCTGGGCTGAGTTTTGCTGGGGAACCGCCGAATCCGGGAGTTTGGCATCGGGCCCGGGCTCTTGGGACCTTGCATCGCCGGGTCGGGAAGAAGATTGCTCCTGTTTCTGACTGTAACTGGGAGCATTCGGGAGCACTGCGGCGACGGTTTGAGTTTCTTGCGCCGCAAGACCGGTTGATGCGAAAAGAATCAGGCCGAGCAGCAAGATCGCGCGGTTAAGAAATGCCATCCTGGCATATCTAAAATCCGAAAAAGGCCGCTTGGTTCCCACGTATCTCACCCCGTGCACTCCATAATAACCGCTCGGTTATCGGCGAGACAGTGGACACAGGATTTTTTCTCGGGCCCGGGAAGGCCTAAGGCCAATCCCGATCCCAGCGGCCAGACCTGAGCTATTTCCCGGAGTAATAGCCGTCGCGGGCCTGGACCGTCATATCTTTCTGAGTCGTGGTGACGAGGATCTTGTGGTAGCCGCCCTCGGTGTCGGCTTGGTCGGGAGTAAACCCGAGGCTGTACTGATTGCGCAGTTCCTCACCGATGCTGGTGTAGATTTGCTCAATCGACTCCTTCTTGGAAACCTCATAAAAGCGCCCGCCAGTTTGCTGAGCTAACCGCTGCATGACCGCTTTTCCGTCGGCGTGACCCTGCGATCTGCCTCCCCCGCCTCCGCCTCCGCCTCCAGGATAGCCGCCTCCGGGGTAGCCTCCCCCATGACGTCCCCCTCCGGGGTACCCACCGCCCGGATATCCACCGCCCGGATATCCACCGCCGGGAAACCCTACACCACCATGACGTCCGGAATTGGCCGCCTGGTTGTTATAGGCCTGAGGATCGGCGAAGAGAATGGTGTACACCAGGGTGTCAGAGCGTTGCGCCGCTTCAATAGCGCGGTTCAGGCTGACCTTGCTGCCCTGGTCCACGCCGTCGGAGAGAATGATGATGGCCTTGCGGCCCTGCTGCTTGCTCATGAGCTCATCAGAGGCCAGAAACACGGCGTCGTAGAGCAAGGTGCCGCCGCCCATGTGTGCCGGCGTAGGTCCACCGCCTTGGGATTGGTCCCGGGTGGGGACCTCGAGCTTTTGCAGCGCGGCCTCCAGCTTGGGACGCGAGTTGGTGAGGTCCTGCAGCAACTCGACCTCGCTATCAAAGTGAACGACGAACGCCTTGTCTTTCCACTCCCGCAATAGGTCTTCGAGGAAGGTGTAACTGGCAGTGCGTTCCTGCTCGAGCACGCGGCGCTGGCTCAGGCTCGTGTCAACCAGCAAGCCCAGCGTCAGTGGCAGGTCCGTCACCCTGGCGAAGTATCGGATGGTCTGCGGGCGGCCATCTTCTTCCAGCTTGAAGTCGTCTTTGGTGAGGTTGTTGACCAGTTGGCCCTGCTTGTTGCGCACCGTAGCCAGGACATTGACTACATTTACGTCCTTCTTGATGGTGGTGGTTTCCTGCTGGTCCTGTTGGTTCTGCTGGGTGGGCTGCGCCTGTTGGGCGTGCAGCATGAGTCCTGACAAGAGAAACGGGAGCAGGATCAGGATACGTCGCGGTAGGGAGAATAAGCCTGAGTTTGGGACGTGCGAGTTGTTCGCACGAGAGGGGAATTGCATGGTCTTCCTTGGGGCAGAGTGAAATCCAGCTTTGGATTAGCTCGAAACCGTTCTAACCCATTTTGCCATTGGAAGTTGCACCCGGCACATTGGTCTGGGTGAGCGAACCCAGGCTGACAAAGGCATTCCGGGCGCAGTACACCAGTCTCGACGAAGTGCGTTAAACTCCGCGACATGATCAACGGCATGCAGATTTGCGCGTATCTGTGGCTGACATTCTTCATTCTCTGGATGTTGGCCGCACTGAGCACCAAGCGCGCGGCGGAAAAGGTCGACTGGGGGCACAGACTCTATTACGGCATTCCGGTGGTACTGGCGTACTACAGCATGTTCTCTATGGATGTCGACATTCTGTGGCTGCAGAAGCGCATCCTGCCAAAAACGTTGGAGTTGGCTATCGCTGCCATCGTGATCACTCTTGCTGGAATGGCTCTAGCCGTCTGGGCGCGAGTGTACCTGGGACGCAACTGGAGCAGCGCACCCACCATCAAGCAGCAGCATCAGCTGATCCGGGGCGGTCCCTACAGGTTCGTGCGCCACCCTATTTACTCGGGACTTCTGCTGGCGATGGCGGGTACGTTTCTGGCAAACGGAAAAACTCGTGGCGCTGTGGCTGTGGTCCTGCTCTGGATCGCGTGGTCGATCAAGAGCAGAATGGAAGAGGTATTCATGACGCGAACCTTCGGCGCTGAATATGAGGAGTACCGCCGCACCACGGGAGCACTGTTCCCGCGAATTCAGTTTTGACAATTAGACTTAGCCGCTACTTCGCGACGTCACCCACCGGGCACGTCGGGTCGGAATCCGATTGCACTGCGCCGTTCTTCAGCGCCCAGTCGAGAAAGCCCTGAGGCGGGTTCTTCACGCCCGCCAGATTGGTGTTGCGGATGCTCTTGATCTTCTGCCACTGAATTTCGCTGAGGTCGGTATTGCCGAGGTCGGCACCGTCTAGCGCTGCACCTGAGAAGTCAGAGCCGGTAAACTGCGCGCCACAGAAATCGCCGTCGCTCAGGTTCGCCGAAACCAGCAAGACGTGCCGCAAGTTGCTGAGTCGGAAGTTCGCTCCATCGAGCGACGCGTAAGAGAGGTCGGCCGCTTCGAAGCAGCTGTTGCGCACATCCGCGTTGCTGAAGTTGGCGCGTAACAACCGCGCTTTGGGCAGTTGTACGCTTTGCAAGAAGGCCGTCGACACATCGACCCCGACCAGCGGTACGCCGTCAGCATTCAGCTCGGCAAGGGCTTCGATGCGGCCTCCGCTGCCGCCCATGTGCTGCGCTGTGTTGATGACCTGCCACGCCTGGTAGTGCTTCTGCTTAAGCCGGTCCCCTGACTCGCTGAAATAGAACACCACAGCTACCAGCACCGAGAGGCTGCCCAGATATTCCAGGACTTCGAGGAAAGACCAGTGGCTGAGGGCGTAGGCGACCCCGGCAAATAGCCACTCTACCGCCAGAAAGGGCAGCAGCCACGTGGGCCTACCGGCGATGTAGATTTTCCACGGCTTTGGGCGCTCGCTCTCGACCCTGAATCTCATAAACTTCCAACCATCGTTGCAAGTCGACTGCAGACAGGATAACAACTGACGGAGCGGAAGAATGACCGGTGAGTGATGAGAGTCCCGATCGCGCGCGAAGTTACAACCCGATGAAACTAGCGCGCGCCGACTTGCGAGACCTCGCAGCGGACTCTAGAATCGCCACTTGTACTGGAGGAAGCGAATGCCAGTGGTAAACGTAGGTGATGAAGCGCCCGATTTTGATCTGCCGGCGGTAATCGGCAATATTAAGCAACGCGTTAAATTGAGCGATTACCGGGGAAAGAAAAACGTCGTACTGTGTTTTTATCCGGCGGACTGGACGCCAGTCTGTTCGGCCGAGCTTCCTGTCTTCAACGCCGAGCTGGAAAAATTTGCCGGCTACGGAGCGGAAGTGGTGGGCCTCAGCGTGGATTCCATTCCCAGTCACATTGCGTGGCAGAAAAAGGAAATTGGCATCTTAAGTTTGCCCCTGGCCAGCGATTTTTATCCGCACGGTGAGGTGGCCAGCAAGTACGGTATTCTGCGAGAAGGAGAGCCCGTCCCGGGCATTAGCGAGCGAGCGGTCTTCGTCATCGACAAGCAGGGAAAGGTGGCCTTTGCCAAGGTTTATCCCATTGATCGCCCGCCCGATACGGAGGAAGTTTACGAGGTGTTGCGCAAGCTATAAGGGCCGGCCTCGACTGGCGTTCCGGACATCCAGCACCGAAAAGATGAAACCCCCACTCAGCGGGGTTTCATCTGGTTCGCAGGTCCGGAGGAATTAACTGGCTTTGGCCTGCTGAAAGGGCGGCTCCTGAAAGGCCCCGATCAACAGTTCCATGACCTGCCGGACGTCGTCGAATCCGTAATCAGCGCGCAGGTCGGAGCGATTGGCCACCACCTGATCACGCCACAAACCTTCCGCCATTCCGATGATCGCCGCGCGAACAGCGTGCAGGTTGATGTCGGGTCTGATCTGGCCTTCGTTGCGCATGTCTTGCAGAATGCGGTCGAGCATCTCTCGAAACTGACGCGTACCCTGGCCCATCAGCACGGTGGTGCTGTCCTTGCGAACGCGCCGTGCTTCCAACATGGTAAGAGTTTTCTGGTCAGGATCATTTTCCAGTTCAACTGTAATGGCCTCGAAAACAGCCAGCAGACGGTTGGCAGGGGAACCGTTGGGAATTGCTTTGATCCGCTCGCTAATGCTGGCCCATCCCCGATCAAAGATCGCAATCAGCAGGCCCTGCTTGCTTCCAAAGTGTTTCATCAACTGCGATTCGCTGGTACCCGCCTCGCGCGCGATCGCGACGGTGCTGGTGTTTTCATAACCGTCTCTGGCAAACAGCCGTTTGGCCGCCAGCAAAATACGGTCGTGGGAGGAAAGTGTAGAGGTCGTCTTCATTGTCATGGTTTAGAAACTCCTATTCTCATGACGGCTTGGGCAGTAGTAACACAACTGAACCGGTCTAACGTTGCAGGTTCAGTAACGAGATCAGTACAGCGTTCTTGGGTCCCCGGGCACAGAGTGGCGATTTCTAATAGTACTTCCACTGTCAGACTGCTGCGGTTCCAAAAAGTAAGCCCGCCCGGTTTGGGCGGGACTCAATGGCGCAAAAGTGATAGTAACACTATTGCGACTTGGAATCGCTGATTTGCGCAGTCTTAGCCGTCGTCTGCGGCTTGGCAGACTTGCCCGCTGCAGCCGGTTTTGCCGCTGTGGCCTTCTGCGGCGTCGCGGTGGCGCCCGCCTCTTTCATGACCTTGTCGATCAACTGGTAGAGTTGGTCGCGATTTACTACCTCGACGAACGGCGTTCCGCGCGTGGTGTCGCTTACCACGTAGATGGTGGGAGTGTGGTCAAGTCCTACCCGCTGACCCATGGCGTAATCTGCCTTGACCTTGGCTGTCAGTTCGCCGGAGGGATCCACAACGAAAGGAAACACCACCTTATTATCGGCGGCGAAGCGCTCAGTCATGCCCCGCAAGTTCTGAGGCGTGATCTGGGGCTGGTTGGAGAAGATGAAAAGCCGGTAGTCGTCGCCCATCTTCTTCGACTTGGTGTCGAAGTAGCGTGCATTGACCGCAGCCTCGAACGACCAGTTGTGCATGGGCAGCGGAAAATCGTACTGCACCAGCGGGATGTTGTACTTCTTCGCGGCCTCGTGTAGCAGCGGGGCGGCGCGGGCGCAGTCAGGGCATTGCAGGTCCTCGAAGACCAGGATGGCAACCTTGGATCCCTTGGGTGGACGCAGCACGGAGGTGTCACCGGCCCAGACAGCAGCACTGGCCAGGAGCAGGCACGTAGAGAGCAACAGAGCTTGGCGGAAAAGGTTACGTTTCATTGCAATGTTGGATGGCGGAACCCGTCTCGAAGGTCACCGTACACATCACATAGTAACGGAAATCGCGCGCCCGAGTCTCGTATGCGGTAACCATGGGATAAGATTTCTGTAGATGAGACGCACTGCTGTTCTGCTCTTTAGTAGTCCTGTGGCACTGGCTCGAAAAGGGGTGTCGGCGGCGATCGCACAATTGCTGATCGCACACAACGGAAGTATGTTGCATAGCGATGACCACGTGGATGGCGGTCGAGATTTGTTCCTGTCGCGGGTCGAGTGGGCACTCGATGATTTCGATGTCCCCATCGCTGACTTCGAGAAGCACTTCAAGCCGGTGGTCGATCAATTCCAGATCAAGTACCACCTCGCGCTCTCGGACTACCGCCCCAAAGTGGCCATCCTGGTTTCCGCTTATGATCACTGCCTCGCCGACCTGTTGTACCGCTACGGCAGTGGCGAGCTGGCATGCGAACTGACTTGGATTATCAGCAACCACGCAAAAGTTGGACCGCTGGCCAACTTTTACGGTGTGCCTTTTCACTTGTTAACCAATCCTGAAGACAAGCGGGCGTCCGAACAGGAAATGCTTGAACTGCTTGGTCAGGACGTGGACTTGATTGTGCTTGCCCGCTACATGCAGATCCTCGGTCCGGAATTCGTCGGCCAATATCTACTGCGCATGATCAATATCCACCATTCGTTCCTGCCGGCTTTTGTAGGCGCGAAACCTTACCACCAGGCTTTCGAGCGCGGAGTGAAATTAATCGGCGCCACCAGTCACTATGTCACCGCGGTCTTGGATGACGGCCCGATCATCGAGCAGGATCTGGTGCGGGTTTCCCATCGCGACACGGTTGACGACATGATGCGCAAGGGCCGCGACCTGGAGAGAGTTGTGCTCTCCCGCGCCGTACGCTGGCACCTGGAGAATCGCATCCTGGTCTATCAGAACAAGACGGTCGTGTTCGCCTAGCGCGTGAGCAGTTACACGCCGAACTGCTTCAAGTGATGGTCGACGTGCTTGTACATTCCGGTACTCCATTCCAGCGGAGTGAGCGGGCCGAAGAAGGGATGTGGGTTCGTCGTGCACCGCGCTTCGCCGCCCTGTTGAAATTCCCGGACACACTGCTTGAGCCGATCCCGCTCCTTCGCGAACGCGCGGGGGTCGACGATCTTCAGCTCTTTCGCAGTTGGCGCGCCGCGGCCGAACGGCTTGTCGTTCGTCATTAAACTGCGAAACCGCGGACCGATGACCCGGCCAATCAGACTTCGCTTGATAACGAGCTTGCCGGAGGCCATTTCCATAGCCGCACTGCAATGCGCCATCATCTGCGCGACGTCCATTTTGCCCCACTGCCGCTGCGACGTCGGTTGTAGCTGGTCAATCCGCGAAATCAAGGTATCGACCGCGTTAGGCTGAAAGAGGTTGTCCATGCAAATCCCTCCACTGGGTAGGGCAGGAATCTAACCCACCCTACGCCAGAAATCCAGCCCGGTTTGAGGCAAAAAACCGCGTGTGCTAGGATTCTGAGTTTGTTCCACCGTGCGCAGGCCGGCATGGTGCCCCGCCTTTCGGGGTCCCCGAGCGACGCGGATATTGCGTAGTTGGGGGTGACCCTGTTTGCCTCACCGGCAACCCGGGGATGTCAGGCACGTTTGCAGTTCGTGCCACCGGGGAATAGCGCCTCTGAGACGGTGCGGAGTCCCGACCTGTCGCGATGGCGGAACGTCTCATTTATACAAGGAGTCTTACGTGAAGACTTACGAAGGCGCTAACATCCGAAACGTCGTCCTGGTGGGGCATTCACACTCGGGCAAAACCTCTCTTACATCCGCTATGCTTTTTACCGCCGGGGCCACGCAGCGCTTCGGACGCGTCGATGAAGGTTCGACCGTCACCGACCACGACGAGGAAGAAATCTCGCGCGGCATGTCGATTGCGGCCACCACCGGCGTTCTGGAGTGGGGCAAGACGAAGATCAACATGATCGATACTCCCGGCTTCAACATGTTTATCCATGAAGCCGAGATGGTGCTGCCTGCCGTCGATAGCGCGCTGGTCGTGGTGGACGCGGTCAGCGGAGTGGAAGTCGTCACCGAGCGGATCTGGCACTATGCCGACAAGTTCCTGCTGCCGCGCGCGATTGTTTGTACCCGCATGGACCGCGAACGCGCCGACTTTACCCGCGTGATGGATTCCCTGACAACAGCTTTCGGGCGAACGGTGGTCCCTGTGCAGTTGCCGGTAGGATCGGAGAAGAGCTTCACCGGAGTAGTGGACCTGGTAAAGATGCACGCCTACACCTATCAGATGGGTGGCAACGGCAAGGCGACGATCGGACCGATTCCCGCCAACATGGAAGAAGAGGCCAAGGCCGCACATGAGCGCCTGGTCGAACTGGTGGCCGAAGGCGACGACAAGTTGATGGAGGAGTTCTTCGAGAAGGGAACCATCGACGAAGAGCACATCATCGCCGGGCTGCACAACGCTATCCGCGAAGACAAGATTTTCCCCGTCCTGTTTGCCTCCGGGCTAGGCAACATGGGCACCGACGAAGTGCTCGACTTCCTGGTGGACTACATGCCGACCGCGGTGGAACGCGGTACGGTGAAAGCCGCTGCGACCGCCAATAACGGCGCTCCGGCCGAGCGCAAGATCAGCGACTCCGAGCCGCTGTCGCTCTATGTGTTCAAGTCGATCAGCGATCCGTTCTCCGGCCGCATCTCCTTCTTCAAGGTTGTTTCGGGAGTGCTGAAGAACGACGCGACGGTGCAGAACTTCAGTCGCGGCGGCTCGGAAAAATTTGCCCATCTCTCCACCATGCAGGGCAAGACCGCTATCCCAGTGAACGAACTTCATGCTGGAGACATCGGCGCAGTGGCCAAGCTTAGAGACACACTGACCGGAGACTCGCTGGGTGACAAAGGTTCGCCAATACAGTATCCGCCGGTGACGTTCGCCGAGCCGGCAATCACCTTCGCCATCGAACCCAAAACGCGCGCCGATGAAGACAAGCTGAGCAATGGCATTCACAAGCTGATGGAAGAAGATGCCATGCTGCGCTTCTTCCGCGATCCCCAGACTAAGGAGTTCCTGATTGCGGGTACCGGGCAACAGCACATTGAAGTCGTGGTCTCGAAACTGAAGAACCGCTACCACACCGAGGTCAACCTGAAGGCGCCGAAGGTGCCGTACCGCGAAACTATTCGCGGCAAGGCCGACGTGCAGGGACGCCACAAGAAGCAGTCGGGCGGTCACGGGCAGTTCGGCGACTGCAAGATAAAGATGGAGCCGCTGCCGCACGGTGGGAATTTCGAGTTCGTGAACGAGATTTTCGGCGGATCAATTCCCAAGAACTACATTCCCGCGGTCGAGAAGGGAATTGTGGAAGCGGCGGCGCGCGGCTACCTGGCAGGCTTCCCTGTTGTCGACTTCCGCGTGATCCTCTATGACGGTTCGTACCACGACGTGGACTCAAACGAATTGTCGTTCAAGACCGCGGGCCGCATCGCCTTCCGCAAGGCCATGGAGCAGGCCAAGCCCACGCTGCTCGAACCCATCATGAACGTCGAGATCACCATTCCCGACGAATTTGCGGGATCAATCATGGGTGATCTCAACAGCCGTCGCGGCCGTATTCAGGGCATGGACAACAAGGCGGGCAAGACCGTGGTGAAAGCCGTGGTGCCGATGTCCGAAATGCTCACCTACGGCACCGACCTCACTTCGATGACGCAAGGCCGCGGCAGCTTCTCCATGGAAATGGACCACTACGATTATGTCCCCGCGCTGCAGCAGGAGAAGATCATCGCGGCAGCCAAGGCGGAACGCGGTGAGGAAGTGGAAGAAGAGGAATAACCGCTCCCGAGCCGGTTCGCATACATTGCCACCGGTGTGGCATGATTTCCACTCTGCTCAACTTGACAGCCGTCGTGTCGATCACGTGAGGAGTCTGCCATGGAGAAGTGTTCCCCGTTTTCTTTGTCGTTGTCGCCATCTTTGCCGCTGAAGCCCAGAACGCTGTTGTGGACTGTCGCGATTGTGGCGCTGTTGACAGGCATAGCGGCAGCCCAGGCTTCCTCGGGTGCCCATGCGCAACTGCTGAAACTGGTCGACCAGGATGCCGCACACTGGCAACAGGTTTCGAAACAAATCTGGGACTATGCCGAGCTTGGCTATCACGAGACCAAAAGCTCGGAGCTGCTGCAGGAGCAGTTGAAAGCGGCAGGCTTCCAAGTGCAGGCGGGCGTGGCCGACGAACCGACGGCGTTCATCGCGAGCTATGGCGAGGGCAAACCGGTGGTCGGGATACTGGGCGAGTTCGATGCGCTGCCCGGCCTCTCGCAGCAGACGGTGCCAGAGAGGGATCCGGTGAAAGTGGGTGCGCCGGGACACGGATGCGGGCATAACCTGCTCGGCTCAGGCGCAGCGCTGGCCGCCGTATCGCTGAAGCAGTACATGGAGGCCCACCACATAGCGGGAACGCTGCGCTATTACGGCACACCGGCCGAAGAGGGCGGGTCGGGCAAGGTGTATTTGGTCCGTGAAGGTGCGTTCAAGGATGTGGACGTGGTTCTGCACTGGCATCCGGCAGACCAAAATGGAGTGACCAACGGCGGACAACTGGCGGTGGTCTCGGCCAAGTTCACGTTTCACGGCGTGGCCGCCCATGCGGCGATGGCTCCGGATCGCGGGCGCTCGGCGCTGGATGCAGTGATGCTGATGGGCAACGGAATTGAGTTCCTGCGTGAACATGTGCCCAGCAACACGCGCATTCACTACATCATTCCGAAGGGCGGCGTGGCGCCAAATATCGTACCCGACCTCGCACAAATGGACCTCATGGCGCGAAGCCCGTCGAACACGACCTTGAAGGACGTGTGGGGCCGTATCGAAAAGATCGCAGAAGGAGCAGCGCTGATGACCGGCACTACGCTGGAAGTGAGAGACATCGGAAGCGACGCCAACATCATCCCCAATGACGCGCTGGCTGCGATAGCGCAGAAGAACCTGGAAGAAGTGGGCGGCTATACCCTGGATGCCGACCAGAAAAAGTTTGCGGAGCAATTGCAGAAGACGTTCGGGATGGAAACTCCGCCGAGCCTTGACGCGTCAAAGGAGATCGAGCCGCTGCGAAAATTCGACCCTAACCAGCCGGCTGCGTCAACCGATGTGGGCGACGTGAGCTGGAATGTGCCGACTATCGGATTTGACGCGGCAACCTGGCCGGCGGGTACCGCAGCCCATACGTGGCAGGCGGCTGCCACCTCGGGCACCAGCATCGGGCAGCAGGGCATGGTAGTTGCGGCGAAGGCCATCGCTCTCACGGCGCTCGATTTGTTCACTGACCCGGCACTGGTGCAGGCGGCCAAGGACGACTTCGAGAAGCAGACTGCGGGGAAGAGTTATTACACGGCGATTCCGGCAAAGCAGAAGCCGTTGATTAACTACCGCAACGACTAAGGACGACTACGCAAGAAAGAATTGGGTGCCGGACGCACCGTTCAAGCGCAGCTTGAGCCGGTGCCCCACCCTCCTCCGCGCTCTTTGCTGACAGGGTGAGAAGAACGCTACCCCCAAGTTCTCAGCCCGATGACTCCCCAATACGCCAGATACGCTGTCGCAATCACCAACGCCAGCGCCATGGCCGCGCTGAAACGCTTCACCCACTTCCGGGCCTCCTGCGCCCGCGATACTGAAACCCCACCCGCCACCGACGCGGCCGCAAACAGTATCGTGCACACAAACACCCCGCCCGACCATGCCGTTAGCTCTCCCATTCGCGCGATAATGTCCGGGCCCGACACCGCAATCAGCGTCACTGCACCAGCCAGGCTCAGCACAGCGATCAGCGGCCACCAACGCATCGCACGCTCCCGCGGACGCCGTCTCTTCTTGCTGATCCCTCCCAGCATCCAGAACGGCGCATACAACACCACCGCCAACATCGCCAGCACCACGTACCCGGTCAGCCCGATTTCCAACATCGCCATCCCGGTCGATACCCGCTTCAGGGTCCTCGTCCCGACCGAGGTCTGAATGAACCGTCCTTCCACATCCGGTGTCAACAGCATCACCGTGGCCACCGGGTTCGGCGGATCTTTCTCGAATACCTTGCGGAACTGCCTGCCCGACACCGGCAGGAACACCTCGTCCTTCATTCCGACGAGCGGCCATATCAGCATCTTTCCATCGCCAAAGTGCACCCGTACCATGCCCGTAAGGCGCTCCAAAAAGTAGAACATCTGCATTCGCGGCGAGTCTGGTTCGTACCATCCCGCATACGCCGCCGCATCGCCCGGCAACTGTCCCTGCGGCGGAACCGGCGGCTTCGTCAGATCGCGCGTGATGTACGCCCGAATCGCCTTCCCGATCTTGTCGAACGCATCTCCGCTCCCCGCATTGATGCTGTAGAAGTACCCCACGCCGTACTCCGGCGTGTACGCCATTTCCGTCAGGCCGCCGTTCACGCCCCCGTCGTGCCCGTGGTACACAAATCCGTCGTTCACCGCCCAGTAGTTGCTAAGCCCGTATCCCGCCTTCAGCCCTTCCTGCGCCGCCCATGTCCGCGTCGGGTTCTCCACGCGGTCAATCAACGCCGCCGGTATTACCTCCATGCCGCTCACCGTACCGCGGTTCAGGTAGAACGCCACGTACGCCGCCATGTCGTTGGCCGATGCATTAATCGACCCCGCCGGACGCAGCAGAATGTTCCAGTACGGAAACGGCGTCTTGCCGTCGTCGTGATAAAGCGTCGTCGCCGGCGCGGAGGTCTGGAAGTAGCTGGCCGATTTCATCCCGATCGGCTGGAAGAAGTTCTCCGTCACATAGTCTTCGAACCGCTTGCCCGTGATCTTCTCCACGATGTATGCCGCCACTGGCGGTCCCGAGTTGCAGTACGCCATCCGCGTGCCCGGAGGCCACCGCGACACCCGTGACGTGTGGTCATAGTCCAGCCCTTCGTGCAACCCCATCGACGCGGGCGCGTCTTTCGCATACTCGCGCAGGTGCATGTCATCCCATCCCGTGGTGTGCTCCAGCAGGTCCACCACCAGCACCGGGTTGGTTGCCTCCCACGGATTCTCGAACCAAACCTCCGGCGCCAGCTTGCGCACCGAGTCCATGAGCGACAGCTTCCCCTCATTCGCCAGTTTCAGGATCGACAACGACGCAAACGCCTTCGAAGTTGATCCAATGCGGAACTGCGTGTCGGCCGTCGCCGGAGCCTTGCTCGCAACATCGGCCAGCCCGAGTCCGGCAACCCATTCCGGGCCATCGCGCTTCACGATCGCTACCGACACTCCCGGCACGTGATTGTCTTTGAGGATCTTCTCCAGTTGCTGCTGCAGTTCAGGGATGGATTGCGCTGGCTTTGGCGGCTGCTCTTTATCCGCTGCCGCGCAAACCACGGCTAGCAATCCAATGAGTGCAAACGAGACGATAGCTTTCATGAGTGGCGGTGCTCCGTTACTAGCAAAATTCTTGTAGCACGAGTTTGCCACGCTTGCTTCCGACCGTGGCTCGGCGCGACCGAAACTGAGCCTCGAACTGCAGGAACCGTCGAGCGAACGGGCCCGCTCAATTCGCCAGCCGAGTTTTCAATTGATCTGTTCTTCAAGGAATACGAAGCTACCCCTCCCATAGTTCCCTGCCGGGTGCCCACCCGAGCTGGTTGTCCAGTCCTGGGTGGGTTTAGTGACATCCATCACGGACAAATCCGGGCCACAGTTCCGCCCAACCCCAACCGCTCGCCCTCGACTCCAATGTAGAATGCGGGTGCCGCAAACGCGCCCGTCGCCATTGGAGATCCGTGTGCCCCACGTATGGCGAATATTGCTGACCGTGCTGTTGATCGTTCCCTACTCGTCAGCCCAGGAAACGCATGACCACCCGGCGCCTGAAAGATTGGGAAAAGTATCCTTTCCGATTTCTTGCGCACCCGCGGTTCAGGAGCAATTCAACCGGGGCGTGGCTCTGCTGCACTCTTTCGCCTATTCCGCCGCCGAAACTGCATTTCAGCACGTGGCCGAACTCGATCCCCAATGTGCGATGGCACATTGGGGAATGGCCATGACGTACTTTCACCAGCTCTGGGACCCGCACCTCGCACCCGCCACAATTTCCATTGCGCAAAAGGAGATCCAGCGAGCGCAACAGATTGGGTCCGGCACCGAAAAAGAGCGCCAGTTCATCTATGCGGCGAGCCTGATCTATCAGGACCCCGCTGCCGTTCTGTACGGCACGCGCGCGTCGAACTACGAAGACGCCATGAGCGATCTAGCTGCGAAGAACACCAAAGATGTTGAGGCCCAGGTTTTCTATGCGCTGGCGCTGATCTCGAATGCGCCTCCGACCGACAAAACTCACGCCAAGCAGAAACAGGCAGCCGCTCTGCTCGAGCCGCTCGATCGCACCTACCCGGAGCACCCGGGAATTCCTCACTACCTCATCCACGCCTACGACAATGCGGAGCTCGCGCCGAATGGCCTTGCGGCGGCCAAAGCCTACTCCCAGATCGCTCCCTCAGCGCCCCATGCGTTGCACATGCCGTCGCACATATTCACGCGACTCGGCCTATGGGGCGATTCCATCGCTTCCAACCTTGCGGCAAAGGCAGCGGCACAAAAGCAGGGCGACACCGGAGAAGAGCTCCATGCTATGGATTATCTGGTGTACGCCTATCTGCAGAGTGGGCACGACGAAGATGCGAGCCAGGTCATTCAGCAACTTAAGAACATGCCTGGGCTGAGCGAAGGCAATTTCAAAATATCCTACGCCGCAATCGCGATGCCCGTTCGTCACGCGGTTGAGCGGAATCAATGGCACGACGCTGCGAGTATTGTGCCTCCGGCAGGAGCCTCGCCTCAGGTCGTCGCGATTGCCGTGTGGGCTCGCGGCATGGGACTCGCTCGCAGTGGTCGTGCCCTCGAAGCGCGTGCGGAGATCGACAAATTGCAGCAGCTGGAAGAGCAACTTCACACGACAGGCGACACTTATTGGGCTACCCAGGTGGAGATTCTAAGGCGCGAAGTCACGGCGTGGTCCGCCCAGGCGGACAAGAAACCAGAGGAGGCCGTGGCTTCCATGCGCGCGGCAGCCGACGAGGAGGACGCAATCGAGAAGCTTCCGGTAACGCCGGGGCCGATCGTTCCGGCCCGCGAACAGCTCGGCTACTTGCTGCTGGAGCAGAATCGCCCGGCTCTGGCGCTGAAAGAATTTCAGGTAGCACTGGTCAGTGCACCTGGCCGGCGCGGTGCGTTGCAGGGCGCAGCGCGTGCCGACGAACTTCGCAGCCAGAAGTAGGCTCGGTGGCGCACATCAGGCAGCAGTGCGAGAGTGATATTCTGGTTCGCCCCTATAGGAGGACTTACCAATGAGCACTCGTCGTAGGAAACAACAAGGATTCAAGCTGGCACTATGCGTTTGTGTTGCGTTGCTGCTTCCGGCATCCGCCTGCAATCAGGCGCCGCCGGACACGCGGGCGGCAGATGAAGGTGCGATTCGACAGGCGGACACTCAGTGGTCCAAGACCGCCGCGGCCGGTGACCTGGAGGGCACAGTCGCGTATTACGCCGAGGACGCCTCCCTCCTGGCTCCTAACGCTCCTATAGCATCCGGCAAACCGGCGATTCATGCCATCTGGGCCGGGCTGCTCGGTCCGGGGACCTCGATTTCCTGGCAGGCGAACCGAGTGGAGGTCGCGCGTTCCAGCGACCTTGCCTACATTGAGGGCACCTATCAGTTGACCATGAAAGATCCGCAGGGCAATCCGGTGAATGACAAAGGCAAGTTCGTAGAAGTCTGGAAGAAGCAGTCGGACGGCAAATGGAAAGTCGTTGCCGACATTTTCAACTCCGACCTGCCGATGGCACCAGCACCCGTGCCCGCTGAAACGAAGAAGTAGAGATTCGCTTGGTTGGTGCGATCCCGGTGCACGAGCTTTCCCACTCATTCGTAACCCGCGGATGAGTGGGCGCCTTTAAGTGCGAGGACTGGTGTGGACGTTAGAGCGGCTCTGTCCTCGTTGCGTCGGTAATGTTGTCCGGCGAGTCAGTGAACGACTTACCCGGCCCATACGCGGCCTTCTCGTAGTGATTGCCCGCTTTGCGAATCACGTCATGCCAGCCGTCGTCCCAAGTGATTCGCGCCTCATCTCCGTACACGGTCCACTTGCCATTCGGCGCTCCATGAGTTTTGGTCGCCTTACCGTCTTTCTCCAGAGTTATGTAGAACGTCTGGCCGCCAGCGCCGAGGCCACACTGCCAGCGTCCAACAAAACTGGCGCTCGGCCGGGAGTTGGGTTTGCTGGTCTGTGCCGGAAGCAGGCAGGCGGCTAACACTGCAAATATGAAAATCCTGAGAATGACCTTGAGCATGCCGAACTCCTACGGACATTATTGACTTAGAAGACCCACCATTGTATGCCGAATTTCATGCGAAACTCAGTGCGTCATTTGGTGCGAAGCAGCACCACACCGTGAGGTGGAATCGTGAAAGTCGACTCCGAAGGCGCCTTCACATCGAGGCCACTCCACACGTCCTTGAAAACCAACGTGCTTTCGATGCTCAAATCCTTCCACGGAATCTTCACGGATACGGCCGTGTTGCTGCGATTGACCGCCGCGATCGTCACCCCATTGCCGCTGAGCGATCGCTTCCAGTAGTCCACATTGTCGCGCTTGAGTGCGAGTTGGCCCTGCTTGCCTAGCGGGTCCTGATCGATCGCGATGACGTCCTCATTCATCAGGATCGAGCGGGTGTCGGCTGACATTGTGCGAACGTCATTGCCCGCCAGAAGCGGCGCCGCAAAGACGGCCCACAGGCTCATGTGGGTGCGGTATTCGTCGGTAGTCATGCCGCCGTTGCCGACCTCCAGCATGTCAGGATCGTTCCAGTGCCCGGGCGCGGCATATTTTGTGATCGCGGATTGTGTGTCGACGATTTCCATCATGCGCTTGTAACTGTCGTCGATATCACCGGTGGTGCGCCACAAATTGCCGCCCGCCTCCGCGCCCCACTCCCACACATTGGCGCGTCCGTACTGGCAGAGGCTGTACACGATAGGCCGGTTGGTAGCGCGCAGCGCTTCGGCCATCTTCTGGTACACGGCGCGCATGGCTGAGTCGGGATACAAATTACTCGCGCTGCACCAGTCGTACTTCAGATAATCCACTCCCCATGCGGCATAAGTCTTGGCATCCTGTGCTTCGTGAGCATAGCTGCCTTCGTATCCGGCACAGGTGTACGGGCCGGGCCCAGAGTAGATGCCGAACTTCAGTCCCTTGGAGTGCACGTAGTCGGCGAGGGCCTTCATGTCGGGAAACTTGTTGTTGGTCTGAATCAAGCCGTTGGCGTCGCGGTCGCCTTCCCAGGTGTCGTCGATGTTGAGGTAAACGTATCCCGCGTCGCGCATGCCGCTGGAAACCATCGCGTCGGCCATCTCGCGCACGATCTTGTCGTCGACGCGGCCGGCGAAGAGGTTCCAACTGTTCCATCCCATCGGTGGAGTTTTGGCGAGTCCGTTGGCCGGCAACACGCGCACGGCAGGAGGCGTTAGCGGTGGGCCGACCGGCTGGAAGGGATCGGACTTCGCGCGAGCAGCCACAACTTCGTAAGGCTTGCCGTCACCATCATGCACAGTAAAGCGAAGTTTGTCGCCCTCCAACGCGCCTTCGCAGACATAGGAACGGCCCTCGTTGGTTATCGCGGAGACGGAAAAGTGGTCGCGGTCAACCTTGCCCTGCTTGATGATGAGGGCGCCCCAAGGGTGCTCGATCTTGCCGGTAAGCGTATCGCCGGACTGCTGCAAGGCCAGGACCATCTGGCTGGTGTGACCGTCAGCCTGCTTTGCGGAATGCAACCAGATTCCCGTCAAGTCAGCCGCGAACAGCACCGGAGAGCAGAGCATAAGCGCGAGGAATGCGATGACACTTTTCATAGGCAATACCATAACGCCGAGGTTTCGACGATGCCCAGCAAATTAGTCATACCGAGAAATTTCGAAAAGGGCAATCTAGAGACGACTTCCCAGAATCACTTCGTCAGCCAAGGCGCTGGCAAAGGTGGAAAGATCCTTGAAGGGTCGCGCGGCGAAAAGAGTTTTCGCGCCTGCGTCACGCAGAATGAGTGGTTTCGCTCTTCTCAGGCCACGATAGATGGCGCGCATCTGGTCGACGGTGGGCTGTCGATCCGATCGCACGAAGGCGTTGCTGAGTTCTGCGAGAATCCCGTTCGCTGTGCCTTCATGAAGGTAAACGTCGGATCCGTCCAAGTCAGAGAGTGATTTGGATAGCCGATGCCCGACCTCTTCAAAGACAAACCAGGTATGCTGCCCGCCGGATTGCTGATGAGCCACAGCGAGCCCGAGTTCAAAAGGCATGTTGAACCTGGGAGTGCGGGGGGCGGCTTGGCTCACCTGAACTCGAGAAAGATCGTGGATGGAATAGCGGCAGCCGCGAAGCAGATCGAATATATGGTCCAGCCTGCGCCCGCCGCCTGGAATCTCGATCGGCGTGCGTGGCAGCAACCCGAAAGCGCTGACGCCGGCAATATAGGCAAGAAACAGCGGCTCGAATCTTGAGTCGTAGGGCAGATTCAGAAAGACGTAATCGTCCGACCGCTTAGGATGTCGCTGTTGCCCTGCTTTTCGTGTGGGCATTCCGGGAGCTCTTCTTGGTCCGGGATTTCACAGCTAACTTCGCGCCCGGCTCTGAGGCAGCAGGCTTGGTGCCGTTCGACGCAGTCTTCCGAGCACGCTTGGAGGTCATTTCGCGAGCCAACGCTTTTAACTGGTCCAAGCGCGAAGGAGGTACTCCCAGCGCCCGCGCGGTGTCGTCGGCCGTGGCAAATTTCCCAGCGAGTTTCACTTGCCGTGCCATAGTGAGCTAAGAATAGCCGCTTTTTATATAGATGCCAACCGCAGGAGCTACTGGTAGGTAACCCGCCGGTCGCCCTTGACGATGCGCCCGATGGTGTAGCCTTTTTCGCCGCAGCGCTCCAGGATGGTCTGCGCCTTCTTGAACTTCTTGGCCGGAACCACCAGGACCAAGCCAATGCCCATATTGAAGGTGCGCAGCATGTCCTCCTGGGGAACATTGCCGATGGCTTGCAGATGCTGGAAGATTGGCAGCACTGGCCATGAATGGAATTCCACGATCGCGCTCATGCCTTTGGGGAGCACGCGCGGCAGGTTCTCGGTGATGCCTCCACCGGTGATATGGGCCATGGCGCTCACGGCTTCCGCTTCGATCATGCGGCGCATGATGGGCCAGTAGCTCTTGTGGGTCCGCATCAGCTCGGTGCCGACCTTTCCCTTGATCTCGTTTACATAGGACTCGGGCGTGTAGCGGGCCTTCTCAAAGAACAGCTTGCGGGCGAGAGAATATCCGTTGGTGTGCAGCCCGGTCGAAGGCACGCCGATGAGTACGTCGCCCACCTGAACGTCTTTGCCGGTGATGATCTTGGGACGGTCGACTACGCCCACGATGAATCCCGCCAGATCGTATTCGCCGTCGGGATAAAAGCCGGGCATTTCGGCAGTCTCGCCGCCAATTAGCGCGCAACCATTTTGTTTGCAGGCGTCAGCGATCCCGCTGATCACCTTCTCGACGACCTCCGAGCGCAGCTTGCCGGTGGCGAAGTAGTCCATGAAAAACATGGGTGCGGCGCCCTGCACAGCAATGTCGTTGACGCAATGATTGACCAGGTCAGCCCCAATAGTGTGGTGCAAGCCCATCTCGAAAGCGATCTTCAGCTTGGTGCCAACGCCGTCCACACTGGAGACCAGCACCGGGTCGAGGTAGCGCTTTTTGTCGATGGCAAAAAGGCCTCCAAACCCACCGATCTCGCTGAGCACACCACGGTTAAAGGTCTTATGGGCGAGGTACTTGATGCGCTGCTTGGTGCGATTGGCGCGCTCGATGTCTACACCGGCATCGGCGTAGGTGATGGGGCGTTCTTCAGTCGTATGCTGTGCCAAGAGTCGGGATCCCATCCAGAGGGCGTGTCGCCGCAGGTCTGAGTGCAGGGAACTGTGATTGTACCATTACTGCTTCTTTACGCCGATGGAGGGCCGCAGACCGCGATTCCGAGCCAAAAACGTGATCGAAATCACTCGATAAGCGGACTTCCGCGGACTAAACTAGAAACTTCATGCCAACATTCGAGGAATTTCATGACTACCGCCGTCCAATCCAGCAAGCCAGCCGCTAAAGCCGACCCTTCTTCCGACGTTTACCGGTCCGAAAGCCACCCTCTCGATCCTTTGTTCGCGCCCCGCAGTGTCGCCGTGATCGGAGCCTCGGAGCGAGCCGGCAGCGTGGGCCGGTCGGTGCTCTGGAACCTGTTGAGCAGCCCCTTTGGCGGAACCGTGTTTCCGGTGAACTCGAAGCGTTCCAACGTATTGGGAATCAAGGCCTATCCCAAGGTTTCCGACCTGCCAGACAAAGTCGATCTGGTCGTCCTGACCACGCCCGCCGACACCGTTCCAGACCTGCTGGCGGAGTCGGTGGAAATGGGAATTCCCGCCGGCATCGTAATTTCAGCTGGATTCAAAGAGCACGGCGAACACGGCAAAGAGTTGGAGCGGCAGATTACGCAGATTATTCGCGGCAAGATGCGCCTGATCGGGCCCAACTGCCTGGGCGTGATGAATCCGATTCGTGGCCTGAACGCCACCTTCGCCCACGCCATTGCGCGACCCGGCAACGTTGCCTTCATCAGCCAGAGCGGCGCGCTGCTCACGGCCATCCTCGACTGGAGCTTGCGCGAAAACGTGGGCTTCAGTTCGTTTGTGTCCACCGGATCGATGCTCGACGTGAACTGGGGCGACTTGATCGACTACTTCGGCGGCGATCCCCGCACCCACAGCATCGTCATCTACATGGAGTCGATCGGCGATGCCAGCGCTTTCCTGTCAGCGGCGCGCGAGGTTTCCCTCACCAAGCCCATTATCGTAATCAAGGCAGGACGCACGGCTGAAGCTGCCAAGGCCGCGGCTTCGCACACCGGATCCCTGACCGGAAGCGACGAAGTACTCGACGCCGCCTTCCGTCGCAGCGGTGTGTTGCGTGTTGCCAGCATTTCCGACATTTTTTTCATGTCCGACGTACTGGCCAAGCAACCGCGTCCTCGTGGCAACCGGTTGTGCATCCTGACGAATGCCGGCGGACCCGGCGTGCTCGCGACTGACGCCCTGGTCACCGGTGGAGGCGAACTTGCCGAACTATCTCCGCAGACCATGGCGGCGTTCGACGAGATCCTGCCGCCTCAGTGGAGCCACAACAACCCGGTTGACATCTTGGGTGACGCCGAACCCGAGCGTTACGCCAAGTCTTTGGAGATCGCCGCGAAAGACCCCGCAATCGACGGCATGCTCGTGATCCTGACTCCGCAGGACATGACCAACCCAACGCAGATCGCCGAAAAGTTGAAGCCCTACGCCAAAGGATTCGGCAAGCCTGTTTTGGCGAGTTGGATGGGCGGAGCAGAAGTCGCGGCTGGCGAGCAAATTCTCAACCAGGCCGGCATTCCTACGTTCCAGTTTCCCGACAGCGCAGTGCGCGCCTTCAATTACATGTGGCGCTATTCCTACAACCTGAAGGGTCTGTACGAGACGCCGACGCTTCCGGCCCACGAAGACGCCGCCTTGCAGCGCGGCAAAGCCGAACGCATCATTCGCGACGCTCGCCAGCAAGGCCGCACCATCCTGACCGAGTACGAATCGAAGCAGTTGCTGGAGGCCTATGGCATTCCGACCGTCGAGACGCGCATTGCCATCACCGAAGAAGAAGCCGTGCAGGCGGCACAGGAGATCGGCTTCCCCATCGTCATCAAGTTGTATTCGACGACCATCACGCACAAGACCGACGTCGGCGGCGTGCTGCTGAACCTGCAGGATGCCGATGCGGTACGGAAAGGCTTCCAGACGATCAAGGCTTCCGTCGCCGAGAAGGTTGGCGCAGAGCATTTCCAGGGCGTCACCGTGCAGCCCATGATTAAGCTGGAAGGCTACGAGCTGATCATCGGCAGCAGTCTCGATTCGCAGTTTGGCCCGGTCATGCTCTTCGGCACCGGCGGACAACTCGTCGAAGTCTTCAAAGACCGCGCGTTGGCACTGCCGCCGCTGAATTCCACTTTGGCCCGCCGAATGATGGAGCAGACCAAAATCTTCACTGCACTCAAGGGCGTCCGCGGTCGCAAGCCCGTAGACATAGAAGGTCTGGAAGAATTGCTGGTACGTTTCAGTCAATTGCTGGTCGAGCAGCCGTGGATCAAGGAGATCGACATCAACCCGCTGCTGGCGTCTTCGGAACACCTACTGGCACTGGATGCGCGCGTGGTCGTCCACGGGCCGGAGGTCACGCCCGACGAACTGCCCGAGCCCGCTATCCGCCCCTATCCGGTCAAGCTGGTCTCGACCTGGAAGATGAAGGACGGAACCGAGGTCGTCATCCGGCCCATCCGTCCCGAGGATGAGCCGTTGATGATCCCGTTCCATGAGAGACTGTCGGAGCGCAGCGTCTATTTGCGCTACTTCCAGCCGCTGAAGCTGACCCAGCGCACGGCACACGAGCGCCTCACCCGTATCTGTTTCATCGACTACAACCGCGAGATGGCGCTGGTGGCCGAGCGCAAGAACGCAGCCGGTGAGCCGGAGTTGTTGGCGATCGGACGCCTCAGCAAGATCCACGGCCGCGACGAAGGCGAGTTGGCTGCGGTAGCCATCGATGCTGCGCAACACAAAGGCCTGGGTACGGAACTCTACACCCGCCTGATCGGAGTCGCGCGCGAAGCCAAGCTCAAGAAGCTGATCTCCAACATGCTTCCTGAGAATCGCGAGATGCGGGCACTGTGCGTCAAGCTGGGCTTCAAGATGAACTCCAGCCTCGAGGACAACATGATTCGCGCCGAATTGGATCTGTGAGCTATTCGCAGGAATCTGCCAGAGGCGTAGCGGGCGGTCGCGACGCCTTTACTTTTCACGGTGGCCAGAGATACCCCTCAGCGGGCGATCGACCTTGAGTTCCGTTGCGGCCGACGGCTTACGGCGGCGGGATCCAGGAGATCGGCGAGCAAACTCACGGCCCTGCTGACGCGAGCACGGTTGTTCGTCGCGCCCAAATCTAACAACAGCCCCCGAGTGGCGGCGAGGAGCAGCGTTGTCTCGGCCTCACTGGACTTCGCGTTCACCCCGGCCTTCGCCGCAAGAGTTTGCCAATACGTCAGAGGGTCGGAGAGCACGCCGGGATAGGCCTCAGGATCGCGAAGCGCCATCGCGTACAGCTCGAAGATCAGCAGCGCCGCCGGCCGTGCTTGCGGTGCACTCAGCCGGCGCCAATACCAGCGTAGAAAATCGGACAGCGTCCGTGGTTTGTTTCCCCTGCGAAACCAAGTGCGAATGTGAGCGTCTTCCCGTTCCCGCAGGCCCGCCAGAATTTCACGCATCAGGCCTTCGCGCGAGCCGAAGTGATACACGAGCATGCGGGCGTTGGTCTTCAGCGCTTTGGCCAGGGGGCGAAGGGAGAGGGCTGCGAAGCCGTGGGTCAGCACGTAATCGATCGCCTGCTCCTTCAACTGGGCGCGGATCTCCGGATTTGACGGTCTGGCCATAGTGCGAATATACTCTCATTAATGTAACACACGTTACATTAATGAGGCGGAAAGCGTGGGCTTCGCGCCTCCAATCAAAGCCGCCGCGCCCCGTGTCCGGCATGAAAAGAGAGGTTTCTATGCGCAAGGCATTCTTATCGATCGTCGTAGTCCTGATTTGCCTGTCCGCAACCGGGCAGCAACCCAGCCAACAGGAGAAGAACAAAGCAGTCGCCCGGAGTTTCTTCGAACAAGTGCTCGATCAGGGCCATTTGGACAAGTACGGCGACTCCCACGCCAGCGACTTCGTGGCGCACGCGGGCGATCACGACGCATCCCTGGCCGAAGACATAGCCGCAGCCCAGGAAGAACGCAGGGCGTTGCCTGATATGCGCGTCAAGGTGAATCAGGTGGTCGCCGAACGCGACCTGGTGTGCGATATTTTGGACCGCCTCGGGTACCAACACCGGGGAAGGGATGGGATTTCCTGCGACTGGGAAACAAATCACGGTGAATGGCATGACGCTCTTTCGCTTTGAGGAAGGAAAAATCAGCGAAGAGTGGAGCGTCTTCGATATGTTGTCGGCGATGCGCCAGGCGGGATTGCTGGCCACACACTAGCTGTTGGCGCGCTCCGTTCGTATGCCGTTCGGGGAGCGAATCCGTGGGAAAACGATTCTCAAGGCCCACGGTTGCCCCGCAGAACCCGCGATTTTCGCAGCTGACTATGCAGGTTCCAGTACCTCGTGACGCTCGTAACACCTAAATGCTATGATGCGTGTGCCTGCGGAAGTCCAATCCTGCATAGCGTCTGTGGTACGAAATTCGCGGTGCCGAAGGGGCGATCGTTAGAACGTGCCGAGCGAGAAACAGGTCAAATGGTCCCAACTGAGGGTTGGACTAACCGTCATCTTTGCCAGCATCGCGCTGGCGATCCTGATCTTCCTGATGACCGGCACTACCGGCCTCTTTACCAAGAAAATCCTCATTCGCGCCTACGTTGACAATGCTGGAGGGCTGCGCGTCGGAGCGCCGGTCCGCCTCGAGGGCGTTGACATCGGCAATGTCACCCACATTCGCGTTGTACACGACCCTGCGCGCCGGCTCGCTCCCGTCGAAGTCACCATGAAGATCACCACCAAGTATGAGGACACCATGCGCTCCGACTGCCGGGCTTCTCTGAACACGGCCGGCGTGCTCGGCGAGGTCTTCGTCGATGTGGACTGCCGCGGAGCCAAGGGCGGCCCGCTGGTGAATGGCGCCGAGCTGCCCACTGACGAGGTTGCGCAACTGGAGGATGTGGTTCGCGCCAGCCAGGGCACTCTGCAAAACGTTGACACGCTGGTGAAACGCCTCGACAGCATCTTGACCTACATACAGAGTGGCCAAGGCTCAATCGGCAAAGTCATTTACGACCCGTCGCTGTTCAATCGCGCCAACGACATGCTCATCCAGTTGCAGCAGATCGTGGCCCAGGCCAACTCGACCAACGGCAGCATTGGCAAGTTGCTCAACAGCGATGAGCTCTACAACAAGGCCAATCTGGCAGTCGATAACCTGAATAAGACCATCGACCAGATCAACAGCGGTCAAGGCACCATCGGCAAATTCATCAAAGATCCTGCGCTCTATGACAACGCCAATCAGACCATGGCGAAAGCCAACCAGCTGATTACTGATATCAACGCCGGGAAGGGAACGCTGGGCAAACTGGCCAAAGACGAAGAGCTGGCAAAGAAACTGGACGTTACCGTCACCCGCCTGAATTCCATTCTCGATCGGCTCGACAAAGGCGAAGGTTCAGCAGGCAAGTTGCTGGTCGATCCCTCGCTGTACAACAATGCCGACGCTACCTTGGCTTCGGCCCACGAGTTGATTGAAGCGATCAAGAAGGACCCCAAGACCTACCTGACGATCCACCTGAAGATTTTCTGACAACGACATACGCGTCGAGTGTTCGAAGGAGCCGTCGCCCATGCGCTCGTAGTTTGACTACGAGGTGGTAATTCCTTAGCCGCGCGCGACAGTTCCCCAGCTTTGACAGATACCGGCGTGGCTTCCCTCAACATCTTCTGATCAGAGCCTTCTACCACTTTAGTGATGTAAACCAAGTTTTGGGTAACCGTTATTACCACACAACCGCAAGTTCTTGCACTTTGGCATTTTCGTTAGGGAAGACTCTAGAAGATCTAAGTTACTGATTTTACGTAGAGAGTGATGTAGCAGCACCACTGCTTCACTGGCATATTACGTGCGAAGAATTTATCAAATGCCGGCTGCTCTATACGCCTGCAGGCAATCGAAGACGGGATTGGAGAACAAATGAAAAAGACGCTACTCGCCCTGGCCCTGACGGTTGGTCTGCTGTTGCCAGCCGCCATATTTGCTGACACAGCAGCGTGGGAATGGACCACGACTGGTATCGAGTTCACCAACGGCAACTGGACCTTTGGACAGGTCTTCACTCCACCCAGAACATCCAAGTCGACTTCCTGGGCTACTTTAATCCCTCTCCCCGGAAACTCCATACTCGCCCGTGACGCGATGAGCCGGGATTGCGTGTGATTGGGAGTTGGGGGCGGTTATTTTGGTCAACAGTCCGCCCTCTCCGTTTCTGGAGGGTTGGGTTGGCCGCGACGCTTCGGGGTTGATCGTTCTGGGTTTACGCTGCCGGCACCAATTGCATGCCGAGGCTGCGGGCTTTGCGCTGCAGGCTTGCGAGGTCGCGTTGCTGGCGGCGCTGCTCAAATTCCACGGTGCCACGGTCGATCCAAACCTGCCCGTTGGTAACCAGCCGATAGTATAAGCAGGCCAAGACGCGGGCCATGGCCTTGACCGCTCTGAGTCCCCCCAACTTGGCGCGAAGGTATCGATACCTGGCCCCCAAATAGCTCTGACTGCGTACCAGCGACTGCGCGGCCATGCGAAAAGCATTGCCGACTCGATTGGTGCGGTATTCCCGCCGGTGACGAATGACTTTGCCCCCACTGATGTCGCGCTTGGGTGCCAGGTTCAGCCAGGAGCACCAGCGCGCGGCGGTCTTCCAAGCACTCAGATCGGGCCCCACTTCGGCCAGCACGGTTTGTATCGTCATCACGTCGATGCCGTCGATGCGGGTGGCGTCGACTCCCAGAATGCGCTCCAGTTCCGCTGCCAGATCGAAGTCCGGCTGGTTGCCTTTGGGCTTGCGCGAACGGCGTTTTTTGCCCGTCTCAGCGTCGGCTGCCGGCTGGCTGCTCGCAGGTGTCGTGGGAAGCGCTTCCCGGGTAGGCAGTGCGGCCAGGTACGACTGCAGCTGAGTGTCGCATTCCGTTATTTGCTTCTGGTAGAAATCGTAGGCGTCGACTGCTTGCTGCAATTCGAACAGGACGTCCTGTTTCCAGTTCCCCTGCAGGCTCTGGAGGATCTCTTCTTCCGTGGCTTGAATGCGCCGGTCGCGCAAGGCGGCTAATCCGAAGTTCCGCTCTGAATTAAGGCCGAATTTCCCGGCAACTGTCTTATTTACAGGCCGGTAGCGCGCGAGCAGCCCTTCTAATCGGCGTCAATGTGTTCCCATGTAATTAACATTATTGTGCTTTACTGTTATGCTGTATCGTGCATAATGGCTCCCATGTACATCGAGACCGTCCCCAACCGCAACTCCCCGCCCGCCATCCTCCTCCGCGAAGGTTGGCGCGAAGGCAACAAGACCCACAAGCGCACCCTGGCCAATCTCTCCCACTGGCCCCAACACAAGATCGAGACCTTTCGCCGCCTCCTGCAAGATGAACCTCTGGTTTCGCCCCAAGATCTGCTCTCCACCCAAAAGACTCTGCCTCACGGCCACGTCCAAGCCATCCTGCTGGCCATCCGCAAACTCGGGCTGGACTCCATGCTCGCTGCCAAGCCTGGTCGCCAGCGCGATCTGGTGCTGGCCATGATCGTCCAACGCTTGCTCGATCCGGCTTCGAAGTTGGCCACCACTCGGCTCTGGCATAGCACCACCTTGGCCGAGGAGTTGGGGGTCGCCGAGGCCACGGAAGACGACCTGTATCAGGCCATGGACTGGTTGCTGGAACGACAGGGACGCATCGAGAAAAAACTCGCCGCCCGTCACCTGGAGGAAGGCGCCCTGGTGCTGTATGACGTCAGCAGCAGCTACTACGAAGGCCACAGCTGTCCCCTGGCCCAGTATGGGCATGATCGCGATGGCAAGACGGGATTACCTATCATTGTCTACGGGCTGATGACCGATAGCGTAGGGCGTCCCATCGCCGTGGAAGTTTACCCTGGCAACACCGGCGATCCGACCACGGTGGTGGACCAGGTAAACAAGTTGCGCGAGCGGTTTCAGCTCTCGCGGGTGGTGTTGGTGGGGGATCGAGGGATGCTGACCCAGCCCCAGATTGAGCAGATCAAAGCCCATCCGCAGTTGGGCTGGATCACGGCCTTGACCAGCAAGGCGATCCGCGGTTTGCTGACGCAAGGGACTCTGCAACTGTCGTTGTTGGACCAGCAGAATCTGGTGGAGATGCAAGCGCCGGACTATCCCGGAGAGCGGCTGATGGTGTGCTACAACCCGCTGATGGCAGAACGACGCCGGAGCAAGCGGGAGGAGTTGTTAGCGGCGACGGAGCAAAGACTGGGCCGAATCGGCAAGGAAGTGGAGCGCCGGAAAAAGCGGCCGCTGACGGCCACCGAGATCGCGTTGAAGGTGGGCAAGGTAGTAGGCCGATACAAGATGGGCAAGCACTTTGAACACACCATTGCGGACGGCAAGTTGAGCTGGTCGCGGCGGGCAGAGACGATCGCGCAGGAAGCGCAGTTGGATGGGATCTATGTGATTCGCACCAGCGAAACGGCCGAGCAGTTATCGGCGGCCGATACGGTGCGCGGCTACAAGAGTCTGGCGCAAGTGGAGCGGGCCTTCCGCAGTTTGAAAGGCATGGATCTGTTGATCCGGCCGATTCGCCATCGCACCGAGGAGCGGGTCCCGGCGCATATTTTCTTATGTATGTTGGCCTACTACGTGGAATGGCATCTGCGACGAGTATGGGCGCCCCTGCTGTTCGAGGATGAGGAGCTTCCTGCTGAGCGTCAACACCGCGACCCAATTCTGCCGGCAACCGGCTCGGAATCGGCGCAAGCCAAGAAGCACAGCAAGCAAACCGCCGACGGACTACCGGTACACAGTTTCGCCACCCTACTGGGGGAACTAGCCAGCCAGGCGCGCGTGACCTACAGCTTGAAAGGGGACTCGACCAGTCCTACCTTTCAGCAGGTGCCGCCGCCCAGCCAGCTGCAAGCCAAGGCTTATGAGTTGCTGAACTTGTTGCCAGTAGCTGGAAACTGAATTTTGAATTATCTCTCGGCGAATCAGCAAAATACTGTCCCAAACGTTTTGGAACTTCGGGCTAATTTTCGCGGGTCGCGTTGGCCGCTCAGCAGGGCGCGAATAATGGCCTGCCCGGTCACCCCGCTGAGATCGCTGATGGCATGGTGCAACTGCACGTTCATCTCGATGAGGGCCTTCTGCATATGCTGGATAGCGCGCGGCATCCCGACGAACCGATCTCGTTGCCGCAGGTAACTTCGCAACAGCCACGTCCTTCTCGGGCGCGGAACGAAGCCTTCCAGCAACCCATAGGTGTGCAGTTGTTGAATCCATTGGCAGTCCAACACGTCGGTCTTGCGGCCCGGGACATTCTTGATGCCCGGGCTGGACCAGCTTGACCTCGAAGCCACGGCTTTCGAGCAACTCGAAGGCGGCAATCCAATACACCCCCGTCGATTCCATCACGACGGTTTTGATGCCACAGCTTTTCAACCACTGCGCCATCTCTTCCAGGGCTGCTGTCCAGGATCCAAACTCGCGTACCGGTCGCGCATCCCGTCCCGCCGGTACCGCCACGTGGTGGCTTTCGTTGCCCACGTCAATACCGGCGGCATGGGGATGGATAATCTCCAGTCCCGGATCGGCGGAGTTCAAACGACGCTCCACTTCTCTGCGCTCCTTACGATTCCATTGCAACTTTCCATTGCGTAGTCGCTCGAAGGTCGATTGCTTACGCTTCGCCATGGCATACTCTCCTTATTGTTTGAATTGGCCAGGCTCGGCTCGGTTGGCGATTACGATACAGGCTCCCCGGCGGAGTCAGCTTGACCTTTTGCAAGGCCAACTCGCCACCAAACAATGGACCGCATCAACCGTAGTCAAACTACTGACAGGCACGAAGAGCACCAAGATCTTAACGACCATAGCTGTCGAGCTTGCCTCCGCTGAGTCTGCAATAGTTCGTGCCGTCGCTGCAAGTTTCCCCCACTATGGACCCGCAGCAGGCGGGCCCCAAACTCCGTTCAATAGTTCGTGCCGTAAGATTGCCAAGTTTCCCCACTATGGACCCGCGGCCGGCGGCCCCAAACTACTGGTATGGTCGACGTTCACCCCGTCAGCATCTGGAACGGCACTACCGGAGCACTGGTCGCATCTTCAACCATCACCGCTGCTTCCGCCTTTTCAACCACCCACTTTCTCTATAACCCGATCAGCCCGGTAATCCTGCAAGCGGGTCAGACCTACGAGATCACCGGCGTCAGCGGAATCGACAACTACGCTTATGGTGACGCCGGTTGGACCTTGTATGCGCCTGTAACCTACGCGGGATACAACTACTGCTTTGGTTGCGGAGACGTTTTCACCGGAACCGGCACAGCCAACCTAGGAGTGGGTGACGCCTTCTGGGGTCCAAACTTCGGATGGATTCCCGCCTCGACGACGCCCGAACCGGGCAGCCTGATGCTGCTGGGCACTGGTGTTCTCGGACTCGCCGGCGCGGTCCGTCGCAAGCTGTTCTACACTTCCACCACCAAGTAGGTCCACCGCCGGAGCCCTCGCGCTGCGGCTTTTTCTTGTGTGCGGGAGCGGCTTTGTTGCTCGCCACCGACATGCTCTCCACTCAAGTCGATGCTTACGTCCCACGAATTTCCCCGTCCAAAGACTTTGTAGTAGTGTGTTTGGTTGGAGACTTCTCCTGCTTCGTTCTCCATCCAGTCGGATCCAGCCCTACCTTTCGAAAGGTCCTGCGCGAGCCGTCGGGGTGTCGCGGGACGACAATTCATGATGCGAGGCAACTGTGCCCATGCGTGTTCTTTTGGTTGTATTCCTGTGGTGTGCCGCAATCTTCTGTTCCGCCCAATCCGCTCCCTCTGCTACCGGCGGTCCCAAACAAATCCCCAGCTTTGACGTAACCGCAATCGACAAGGCGGCCGAGCCCTGTGTGGACTTTTACCAGTACGCCTGTGGAAACTGGATGAAGAACAATCCCATACCGCCCGACAAGTCGCGTTGGGGCCGTTTCGACGAACTCGCCGAGCAGAACCTTTACATCCTGCGCGACATCCTCAACCAGGCGCAGGCCCCCGGCCAGCACAGCGCAACCGAGAAGAAAGTGGGCGACTTCTACGCCTCCTGTATGGATGAGACCGCCATCGAGAAGAAAGGCACCGCGCCCCTGGCTCCCCAGCTCGCGCGCATCGATGGTTTGAAGACCAGGGCCGACGTGATCCAGCAGGTCGCCTATATGCACGAGAGATACCAGCCAGCTCTGTTCGCCTTCTATCAGCAGCCTGACATGCACGACTCGAGCGTGACCGTCGCATACATCGACCAGGGTGGAATCACTCTGCCCGACCGCGATTACTACATTAAAGACGATGCCAAGTCGGTCGAGACGCGTGCGAAATATCTCGAACACGTGCAGAAGATGTTCGAGCTCGCGGGAGACCAGCCTAACGTAGCCGCCGCCGAAGCTAAAACCGTTCTCGCCGTCGAAACCGGACTTGCCAAGGCCTCCATGGACCGCACTGCCCGTCGCGATCCCAAGACGCGCGACCACAAAATGACTGTCGCGGAAATCGCAGCAGCCGCTCCCAACTTCGACCTCACCACCTACTTCGCCAGCAACGGCTCACCGAAATTCAGCACGCTCAACGTGGGCAATCCCGACTTCTTCAAGCAGGTGAACAGTCAGCTCGACGCCGTATCAGTCGCCGACTGGAAGACCTATCTCCGCTGGAAGACCATCAACAGCCAGGCCCAGTTGCTGACCAACGCGTTCCTGCAAGAGGACTTCCTCTTCAACGGCAAATACATGTCGGGCCAGCAGGAGATGGAGCCGCGCTGGAAGCGCTGCGTGAAGGCCTCCGACATGAGCTCTTGGCATGGCCCTTGGCCAGCTCTACGTGGACAAGACCTTCGGTCCCGAGGGCAAAGAACGCACTCTGAAGATGGTCAGGGCCATCGAGAGCGCGATGCAGCAGGACATCGGCCAGTTGACCTGGATGTCCGACACCACCAAGAAGCAGGCCTACACCAAGCTCAACACCATCGTGAACAACATCGGCTATCCCGACCAGTGGCGCGATTACAGCACCGTGGTGATCAAGTCTGACGACTACGCCGGCAACACCCAGCGCGCAGGCGAGTTCGAAATCAAACGCCAGTACGCTAAGATCGACAAGCCCACCGACCGCAAAGATTGGAGCATGACTCCGCCGACGGTCAACGCCTATTACCGCCCGCCGATGAACGACATTAACTTTCCAGCTGGAATTCTTCAGCCGCCGTTCTACGGCAAGCTGATGGACGACGCCGTGAACTACGGCGGTATCGGTGTCGTGATCGGCCACGAGTTGACGCACGGCTTCGACGACCAGGGACGCAAGTACGACGCGCAGGGCAATTTCGTTGACTGGTGGACGCCCGCAGACGGCAAGGAATTTGAGAAGCGCGCTGGCTGCACCGCCGACGAGTATTCCAGCTTCGTCGCCGTGAAAGACGACAAAGGCGAAGTGAAACTCAACGGCAAGCTGACGCTCGGTGAAAACACTGCCGACAACGGCGGCTTGAAGCTGGCCTACATGGCCGTCACCGAAATCATCGGTAATACGCCGGTAAAGCCGATCGACGGCTACACGCCGCAGCAGCGTTTTTTCCTGGCATACGGCCAAATCTGGTGTCAGAACGTGACCGACCAGGAGGCACGTAAGCGTGCGCTCACCGATCCTCATTCGCCGGGACAGTGGCGCGTGAACGGCGCGGTGCAGAACTCGGCGGCTTTCGAGCAGGCGTTTGGCTGCAAAGCCGGCCAGCCCATGGTGAGTGCGAACGCTTGTCGTGTCTGGTGAGGCCGCACATCGCCGCGGACCAGATTCAGGATGCCCGAGAACCGCGGCCGTCTGTTTCACGTATAGCAGTCGAGAGTAATAAAAATTCTGCTCTTATATTTCAAGCGAGGGAACCATGAGACGTTTGATCCTGATGGCTGGTGTAGTCCTGCTGGCCGGAATTTCCGCACTCGCGCAGACTGCCACGAAGCCGGCAGCCAGTGTTTCCAGCTTCGACCTCACCGCCATCGACAAGTCAGTCGAGCCCTGTAACGACTTCTACCATTACGCCTGTGGCAGCTGGCTGAAGAACAACCCGATTCCCGCCGACCAGTCGACTTGGGGACGCTTCAACGAACTGCACGAGCGCAACCAGACCATCCTTCGCGCCATATTGGACAAGCAGTCGGCGAACGATCCCAATCGCAGCGCGATCAACCAGAAGATCGGTGACTATTACTACTCCTGTATGGACGAATCGGGAATCGAGGCCAAGGGCACTGCTCCGGTCAAGCCCGCGATCGACAGCATCAGCGCCATGACCGACAAGTCGCAGATCCCCGTGGTGCTGGGCAATCTGCACCACGGCGGCGTCAAGGCCTTCTTCGATTTCGGCGCCGAGCCCGACTTCAAGGACTCCAAGGTCGATATCGCCACTGCCGATCAAGGCGGGCTCTCGCTGCCTGACAAAGACTATTACTTCAAGACCGACGCGAAGTCTGTTGAGCTGCGCGAAAAGCTCGAGAAGCACATCGCGAAGATGTTCGTCCTGTACGGTGAATCGCCGGACAAAGCCGCAGCCGACGCCAAGACTGTAATGAAAGTGGAGACCGACCTGGCCAAGGGCTCGCTCGATCGCACCGAGCAGCGCGACCCGACCAAGGTCTACCACAAGATGACTGTGGCCGACCTGCAGAAAGACAGCCCAGCCTTCACTTGGAACAAGTACTTCACGACCATCCAATCGCCAACGTTCGACAACATCAACGTCGCCGTGCCGGACTTCGTGAAGTCGATGAACCAGGTCATCGCCAACAACGACCTCGATACCGTGAAGACGTACCTTCGCTGGCAAACCTTGCACGCCGCCGCTCCGATACTGCCCAAGGCATACGTCGATGAGAACTTCGACTTTTACGGCAAGACATTGCGCGGTGCCAAGGAACTCCGTCCGCGCTGGAAGCGCTGCGTACAGTACACCGATGGCGACCTCGGAGAAGCACTAGGCCAGGCCTATGTGGCCGAGACCTTCCCGCCTGAAGCCAAGGCCCACACGCTGCAAATGGTCCACGAGCTCGAAGCCGCGCTCAAGGCCGACATCGGCGGGTTGTCCTGGATGAGTCCCGACACCAAGAAGCAGGCACTCGAGAAGCTGGCGCGTATTGACGACAAAATCGGCTATCCCAACAAATGGCGCGATTACAGTTCGCTCAACATCGTGCGTGGCGACGCCATGGGCAATTCCATGCGCTCCAACCAGTTCGAGTTCAACCGCCAGCTCGCCAAGATCGGCAAGCCCGTCGACCGCACCGAGTGGGGCATGACTCCACCCACCGTGAACGCCTACTACAATCCGCTGGAAAACAACATCAACTTTCCGGCGGGCATTCTGCAGCCGCCGTTCTATGACTACACGGCGGACGACGCCACCAACTTTGGCGGCATCGGCGTCGTGATCGGCCATGAACTCACCCACGGTTTCGACGACGAGGGTAGCCAGTTCGATGCTGACGGCAATCTGCGCGACTGGTGGACAGCGTCGGACAAGGAGCAGTTCAACAAGCTGGAAGACTGCTTCGTCAAGGAGTACGACGGCTTTGTGGTCGTTGACGACGTTCACATCAAGGGCAAGTTGACCTTGGGCGAGAACACTGCCGACAACGGTGGACTGCGCATCTCGCATATGGCCCTGCTCGACGTGCTGGCGGCGAACCCGGAGAAAACCATGGACGGCTTTACGCCGGACCAGCGCTTCTTCCTCGGCTACGCGCAGATCTGGTGCGAAAACATGACTGCGCAGGCCGAACGCTTGCAGGCTCTGTCGAACGAGCACTCCGACCCGATGTACCGTGTCAACGGCGTCGTGTCAAACTCGGCCGACTTCGCCAAAGCCTGGGGCTGCAAACCCAACGCGCCGATGGTCCGCAACCCGGCGTGCCGCGTTTGGTAATGCGGTTTGCGCTTCGGTACCGACTGAACGAGCTGCGGAAAGAATAGTTTCCGCAGCTTTGCTTCAGGGCAGCTTCCTCCGTGCCTCCGTGGTAGGTTTTGCCTTTCCTCCGCACCAGCTTTGCAACTACCACATCACACTCTGCGCCGCCTACCCTGCGTTATAGTGAAACGTGGTATCGGTGAAATCTTCCCGCCTTCCTTTTCTCCGGATTTTCGTAGCGTTTGCGGCACTGCTGCTGCTGACGGTTGCGCCGGCCTGCAAACGCTCGGTCGTTACTAAGCATGAGTACATGTATGTCTCGGCCGCTGAAACCAGCCTGCGCGACCGCGTCGCCACTCTCTACACCAAGGTTGGATCGGTCCACAACGGGGAACGGGTTGACGTGCTCGAGCACCAGCGGCGCTTCGTCCGCGTGCGTACCGACGCCGGCGTCGAAGGTTGGATCGAACAGCGCAGCCTGGTATCGCAAGATGTCTTCGACGGATTTCAGAAGTTGCAACAAGACGGCAAAGCCATGAGCGTTCAGGCACACGGAACGACGCGCGCCGAACTCAACATGCATCTCACTCCCGCGCGCGACGGCGAACGTCTCTACCAGCTCAAGGACGCCGAGAAGGTTGAAGTCCTGAAGCGCGCCACTACTGACAAGAACGCTCCCAAGCCCCCCGCGCCGCCCAAGCCCGGAGCGCCAGAGAAAGGCCAACCCGCGAGCCCCGCGAACAAAAACCAGAACCAACCCCCGCTAGTCCCCCCTTCGTCGAACCCGCCTGCTGCTGCTCAACCAAATCCAACGCCGGGCGCGACTCTTCCTCCATCAGGTGCGAAAACTGCTGCTGCGCCCGACAAGGTAAAAGACAAAGATGCAAAGGGTAAAGACGCAGAGCCGCCCAAGCTCGTCATGGAAGACTGGTACCTCGTGCGCAACTCCGCTGGCCAGGTTGGATGGGTCCTGATGCGCATGATCGATCTCGACGTTCCGCTCGACATCGCCCAGTACGCCGAAGGCCAGCGCATCATGGGCTACTTCGTCCTGAACACCGTGCCGGAGACCATCGACGATCAACCCAAGCAGATGCCCCAATACCTGGTGCTGCTCAACGAGCCCAAAGATGGCCTCGCCTGGGACTACAACCAGGTCCGCGTCTTCACCCGCAATCGCAACAAGCACCGTTATGAAACGGCTTATCGCGAGCGCAATATGGAAGGCTATTTTCCGGTGACAACCGGACACGCTGTCTTCGATAAGGAAGGCGACCTGCCGACCTTTACCATTCGCAAGATGTACGACAACGGACAGCTCGAGGAAGTCACCTACAAGATGAACGGCCCCATCGTGCGCCGCGTGCCGACCGCGGAAGAACTCGCGGCGCAGAAGGCGAAACACGATTCCGACGCAGCCGCTCATCAACAAGCCGCGGCCAAGCCCGCCAGCAGCAAGCCCAAGTCAAAGTCCAAGAAGAAAAAGAAGCATTTCTAGAACTTGTCGTGCGAAGGGGCGCGGCTTTAGTTAGCTGCGCTGTACATTTCTCATGCTCTCTTCATCTCGACCGGGGCCGCCACTTCGGCGGCGGAGCGTAAGGACCTGCATTTCGTCGCGACCCCCAACTCCGACCCCTTCACTATTTGTCAAACGAGCGTAGCCCAGCATCCGGCCGCTAAATTCGATAGTGTTCAGGTAATCTGGCAGAAAGAATTAGGACATGCTGTTTATGCCAGTCGATGGAAAGCAAATGGCTAACACCCGCGCTACATGGGTTGCGACCCTCGGTTTCATCGCGGCTTGGGCCTGGACCATCGTTGCGGGCGGTGGCGGCCTGTGGCTGCTCTGGACGAGAGGGCCATGGCCGCTGACCAACGGTTGGTTCGCCCTGTTTTCCGGCCTTGCGGCCTGTCCGGCAACCGCGGGGGTCCTAAAGAAGTACGCAGGCATCCAGCTCTCAGGTTATGTTCGCCTTGCTGTTGCCGCTTTCTTTTTCGTCGCGGGGAGAATTGCGTTGGCAATCGGAAGTTAGCCTGACGTCTATCTCCAGCAAACATTCAAACTGAGCCGCTACCTCGCAATCCCATTTCGGAACGCCGTTGGTTGCTTTAGTTTCCTGCCCTGCAGATTCCTGTGGCGTGTGATCTCTCCTCCCTATACAACCAGCCTGTGGGTCAGGGGACTCGTGTCTCCGACCGTTCGCACCCAGCGCGCGAATCGAAGCGCTCTTTGAAAATCCCCCGGTCGCACCGACCACCGCCGGGTGGAGCACAGCACATGCGACCAATTTCCGCCCAAACCATTGATTCTAAACAGGCGTTAAAATGCATTTTAGTGTTATTGTCAACTATAACACCAAAGCAGGGGTGGTTCACTTTGATTGATTTGCCTTACCGGCTGTAGAACTCCGCAACCGCCGTCACGACCCTCTTCTGCTCGTCATCTCGCAGCTCTGGGAAGATGGGGAAGGCTAACGACTCCCTGGCAGCGGCCTCTGAGACCGGGAGGTCCCCGGGCTTGTAACCCAGGTAGGCAAAGCTCTCTTGCAGATGGAGCGGAACTGGATAGTAGATTTCCGTGCCGACCTCGTGGGTGGTGAGGAAGGCGCGCAGCTCATCCCGGCGGAAGGCGCGCACGACGTACTGGTGATAAGTATGGAAGGCCTCATGCCGGGTCTGCAACAGACCGACCGGGGCCTGACCATCCACCGTCAGCGCGCCAGTCTTGACCAGCCCTGAATCCCGTAGGAGCGCGTCGTACCGAGCGGCAATCGCGCGGCGCTGCTGGTTCCACTGGTCGATATGCTTCAACTTGATGCGCAGCACCGCGGCCTGCAGCGCGTCGAGGCGGCTGTTCCAGCCGATCTCTTCATGGTAGTAGCGCTCGCGGCTGCCATGGTTGCGCAGCCGCCTGACGTGGTCCGCCATCTCTTCGTCGTCGGTGGTAACACCTCCTCCATCGCCATAGGCGCTGAGGTTCTTGGTGGGATAGAAGCTGAACGCATTGACCCAGCCCATCGAACCGGCCTTCTTCCCGCGCCAGCTCGCGCCAAAAGCCTGCGCCGCATCTTCGATGATTGCGACGCCGTGCTTCTGGGCGAGTGCAGCGAACGCATCCATATCGGCGCACTGTCCATAGAGATGCACCGGCATGATAGCCCGCAGGGGATTGGGATCGCCAAACAGCTTCTCGACCGCCACGGGATCGAGGTTCAGGGTTGCAGCTTCAATGTCGGCGAACACCGGAACGGCCCCGCAGCGCGTGATCGAACTGGCGGAGGCAAAGAACGTGAACGCCGGAGTGATGACATGATCGCCGGGCTGAACTCCCGCAGCCGCTAGTGCCAGCCACAGTGCGTCAGTTCCGGACGAGCATCCCAGGCTGGCACGCACGCCAAGGTAGGCAGCCGACTCGCGCTCGAACCCATCCAGCTCCGGCCCGCCGATGAAGTATTGCGTAGTCAGCACCCGCTCCACGGCCGCAGCGACGTCGTGCTTTATGGACTCGTACTGCCGCTTAAGGTCGAGCATGGGCACAGGCTCAGGCTTGGTGGTCGAAACGGATGAAACCGGCGCGGATGAGGTGTTGGAAGGCATGGTGAAGTCTCAATTTTAGCAGTCGACTTCGAGCACAGGTTCCTTCGCGTGACGTCAGGCGCTGCCGTCGCGAATCGCTCTGAGTTCCGGCGATATCTTTCTCACTGCAACGTCGATGCACATGACGTCTATCAGCATGGAGAAAAAGGCAAATGAACCCTTGTATCGGGTAGCGATATTGTGGGCGACTAATATTAAGGGGATCTGAAGTATCGCCGCCGAAGATGGTTGTCCAGAACCACGATCGTCCCGAAAACGCCCAAAAACGAAGTAGTATAAGCCCTATTGCTGCACCTGCCGACAGGACTGACCAGTAATAAGTTGGTGCCCAATGAAGCGTCGTAGGGATGACAACTGCGGCGTAGAGCAAGATGCCCCCGTAAAAACGCCATCCCAACCTCTTTGATGGCAGCTAAACCTTCAGTTCGTAGTAGTCCTTTTGTCATCTGTCGCCTTGCACTCGCCTCATGCCACAGGTGATCGAACGACAATCGCCCTATCACAACTAATTATTGCAACTGCACTTTGACGCTGAGCCTGCCTTCGCCAGTGACCTCGACGGGCGTTCCGTTCTTCAGATACGGCTGTAGAACGGTGGCACTAGCCCAGTCGAGCTCCCAGGCGTCCTGCAGAGCGATTGCGGTGTAAAGCCCGGGAAGCACTTCGGGGAGAGTGAAAGTGCCATCACTGTCACTCTGGTCGCGGCGGAAGAGAGTCCAGTTGCTGTCCGGATTACGAGGAACGAGGACCACCATCGCGCCCGCAAACGGCTTGTCGTCGCGCAACACGACGCCGGTCACTTTGGCCACAGCGTGTGTTGCGGTACATACCAGTTGCACGCTGCCGCCACTGATCTCGATGGTCTGTCCGACGGTCTTCGCGCCTTTGGCGATCATGCTCTTGATCTGGAATCCTGGCGCGTTGGAGAGCACGACTTCGAATCTCCCGGGACGCACTTCGTCGTCCTTGAAGTCGAAGAGTCCTTTGTCCGACACCTCGGCCGAGAAGTTCTCCCGCGAGATGCGGTCGGTGAGAATGACATACATCTTTCCAGGAGGCCGGGTCGCACCCTCCAACAACAAGGCGCCACTCACGGAAGCCAGCGGTGGGCTTTCGCGAGGATCGAGATCAGCTGTGCCGGAGAGGTCGACTTCCTTGTACCAGCCAGATTGGCGGCTGCCTTGGCGGTAATACGACATCTCGACCACGTAGTGTCCAGGAGCTATGCCGGTGTACTCGAAGACCCCCGACGAGTCACCGAACCCCTGCAGGGACATCACCGGCACGAGTGTTCCGTCGAAGACGCGCTTTGAGACGCGGGGCATTCCCTGCGGCGGCCCGACTCCAGAGTTGTCACCGCCACGCTCGCCGCCTTTGATGCGCAAATGAGCAGCCGGCACAGCGCGCATCGCAACGTCAGCCGTTACCTGCTCGCCGGGGTGCAGCACGATCGCACTGGCTCCGGAGGAATCTTCGGCGGCAGGATAGAAGGTCATAGGGTAGGCGACATCGAGTTGTGCCTTCTCTTCGGCCAAGCGGGCGTTGTCGGAATCCGACTGCTTTCGTTGTTGGCTCGAATATTGCGCGTACCAGGGCCGGGCCGACACCGCGACGAAGTAAGTACCGGGCGCGAGGTGTCCAAAGTGGTAGTACCCGCGGTCGTCAGTACCCGAGTTCGAGAGCGGCTGCGTCCGCTGTTGGCCTGTATCGTTGTTCCGCACAAACAACTGCACGCTGGCGTTTCGTACTGCCTCGCCGTCATCGTCGGTGACGATGCCTTCGATGGCTGCGTCGGGAACCAGCCGGAACACCAAGTTGCTGCCGTCGAGGTCGGGACCGACCGCGATGCCCGTAAAGAAATTGCTGTGCTGGTTGAAGCCCTGGGCGCGGTATCCGCGAGCGCTGGCGGTAAGGGAATACTTGCCCGCAGGCAGGCCTGCGAAGGCAAAGCGCCCGTCCGCACGGGTCTGCATGGTTTGCGTGGCGTGGCGATTCTCAGTGGGGGTAATGGACACCGCCGCGCCGGACAAGGGCTGCCCGCTGGTCGAGCTCACGACGATCCCAACGATCGGATAGCCCGTCGGCGGTTTGACCGGAGGTGCAGTCTGCGCGACCATCCCAATTGCCGCGAGCGCAGTCGCGATGAAAAAGTTAAGCCGGGCGATCAATTCGACGGCTCCCCGGTGCGGATTAGCTCCAGCGTCACCGTTGTCCGTTGTCCGGGCGCGAGTGTGACATGAGCCGCCTGAGAAGTGTAGTTCTGCAGCACGTCGGGGTTGGAATACTCAACGTCCTCCGCGTGATCGAAAGCCAGAACCGTGTAGTCCCCGGGCGCCAGCGAGCTGAGGGTGAACTGTTCGGGAGCGGAATTCTTGTCTTGCGGTGGATAGTAGTAACCGATCTGCGGTGTTGCGGCGGCGAGGCCATCGGGAATCGCTACGATCGTCGCGGGCACTTCGGCGCCCGAATGTTGAGTCACGGTTCCGGTGAGCGTGGCCACGTCATTGCGAAGCGTCACCTGGATGGTCGAGGGCGGGGCGCCGGAGGTCAGCACGAGATCGTCAGTCAGCAGGTTGGTCTGGCCGTATTCTGCGGATTGCACGTACCACGGTGCCTGGGGCATCAATTCCACCGTGTATCGGCCCGCTTCAATATTGCGAAACACCAAGTTCTGCTGGCCGGGCGCACCTTCGACGCCAGCGTAGGTCTCGGATGCGCCGGGTTGGCTGGACAGCAGGCGGGCCCCGAGTGGGGGGCCCTGCGGCATGGATCGAAGATACTTCGCTGCGCCTGGTCCAGTTTGCGCGACCGACTCGGTACGCACTGCGATGGGAACTGAAGTAGCCGGGACCAGCGCCAAGTGGAGGTTGAATTGGTCGGAGGCGAGGTTAATGCGAGCTTCAGCGCGAACTGGCTGGTTTGGGGCCGACTGTGAGAATGCCTTCAGCAGGTAAGCCCCTGCCGGCACTCCGCGGAAGTCGAAGCGGCCATTGTCAGGGCTGAACTCATAGGACATTGGGATCTGGGTTCCAGACTGGTCGCACAACTGAAGGCTGACACCCTGATTGGGCACGTATCCGCTGATGGTTCCGGAAATCTTATGCACGGTCACTTCGTCCAGAGAGAAGTTGGCTTCGGCGGCCTGTCCGGCGCTCAATTCGATGGGAGATGCCGACGCCATATCAGGCACTCCCGGAAAGTACACGCCGGAATAGCCCGTCGTCGATTCGGAAGGGAGTTCGAACACGCTTTCCATCAGGGGTGTGATCGGTCCGGCCGAGAGGAAGTAGGTTCCCGGCCGTAAATTGGCGAAGCGGAATCGGCCGTCTTCGCTCGTCGAGGTGTTTCCCATGGGTTCCCAATGCTTCCGGCCTTCGCGCACATTGATGTGGGTCAATGTGACTGGGACATGCTCAAGTGCTATGCCGGTCGTGGTTGTCACCCTGCCGGCAATCACGCCTTCCGGAGTGAGCTTGAGCACAACCGAGTCTGACTTGGGACCCACTTCGAACTGCCGGACCGGGGGCGATCGCAGTTCGTGTTCCCCGAAGTATCCGGGCTTTTGCACGGACAGCGAGACCGAACCAGCGGGCACGGCGTCGAATTGAAACCGGCCATCGCCATCGCTGAACGCCGTGCGCTGTTGCTGGTCGTTGATTTGCACCAGGGCTTTGCGGACCGGCTCTCCAGTCAAGGCATTGATTACCGTGCCAGCGACGGAGAACCTCTCGACGCGGGTTTGCGCAGGGGGCGGGGCAGACCCACCATAAACCTGGCTGTCGTCGAGAGTGTGCGCGTGGGCGGCCAGCAAGAGCGCGCAAAAGCAGAGGGTGACGGGAAACGCCTCGATGCGCCGGCGAGATTTCCTGAGTTGCACCGAGCGCGAAACACCAGCTGAACGGGAGAAACCTGGAAGTCCTGGAGAGACGTTGTGCATCGACCGATTCCGAAGGCGCTGCGATCTTGCACACACAGGGCCTTCCTCACTATAGACACCAACGGATGCAAGGGAGTTGCTCTTCTCCCCCGCTTTCTCTCGACCGGGAATCGGCGGGGCGTTTGCGCCTATTTGCCGGAACGTTTGCTGGCCCGGATGAGAAAAGTCTCCTGGCTGTTAAGTGCGTTTTTCTTACCCGCATTGGGGTCGCGCACGTATTTGCCATCGGGCTGCATGTGGCGCGCCTTCGCCTGGTCCTTCATGTAGGTGGCGAGGATGTCGTCTCTGAGCACGCGAATGAGGCCCTTGTCCTGCACAGGGAACAAAGTCTCGACACGGCGATTGAGGTTGCGAGGCATAAGGTCGGCACTGCCCAGGTAGATTTCCTCGTCGCCGCCGTTGAGGAAGTAGTAGATGCGGCTGTGCTCGAGGAAGCGTCCAACGATGCTGATAACCTTTATGTTGTCGCTGACGCCCGGGACTCCGACGCGCAGGCAACAGATGCCGCGTACCAGCAGATCCACTTTTAATCCGGCCTGCGACGCCTGGTAGAGCAACTGGATCATCTTGCGGTCGACCAGGGAGTTCATCTTCAGGATCAGGTGCGCCGGGCGGCCCGACTTTTTGTGGTCGATCTCCCGTTGCAACAGTCCTTCGAAGCGGTCGCGCAGCGAGACGGGCGCCACCAGCAGCTTGCGGTACTTCGATTTCGCGGAATAACCGGTAAGAAAATTGAACAGGTCGCTGCAATCAGCGCCGACGTCGGGATCGCAGGTGAGCATGCCGACATCGGTGTAGAGCTGCGAGGTCACGCTGTTGTAGTTGCCCGTTGAGAGGTGTGCGTAGCGCCGGATGACCTCGCCTTCCTTGCGTACGATGAGCGCCGCTTTGCAATGCACCTTGAGTCCCAGCAGCCCATACACCACGTGAACGCCGTATTCTTCCAGCTTGCGTGCCCAGCCGATATTGCTTTCCTCATCGAAGCGCGCCTTCAGCTCCAGCAGTACAGCGACTTGCTTGCCATTCTCGGCTGCTTCTAATAGGGCGTCCACCACGGGCGCATTGCGCCCCACTCGGTAGAGAGTGATCTTGATGGCCAGCACATTGGGATCGTTTGCCGCCTTTTGCAGTAGGTTTACGATGGGCTGGAACGAGTCGAAGGGTTGATGAAACAAAATATCGCTACGGCGGATGGTGGCGAAGATGTCTTCCTCCTCGTCCTTGAGAAGGGGCGCGGGCAAAGCCGGCACGAACGGCGCATATTTCAGGTCGGGCCGATCTATCCGAGCGAGGCCGCGCACCCGCACCAGAGAAAGCGGGCCGGTGATTTTGTAAATGTCGTCGCGGTCGAGTTCGAGGTTGGTGACCAGGATCTCAAGCACCGAGGCAGGCATGGCCTCATTGATCTCCACCCGCACGACGTCGGCGAAGCGCCGCTGAAACACTCCTTCCTCAACCGACTCCATCAGGTCGCCGGCCTCCAGGTCCTGAATGTCGGAATCGGCATCGCGGGTGATATGGAAGGGATGTGCTTCCACAATCTCCATGCCCGGAAAGAGCGCAACGAGGTTGGCGGTCACCAATTGCTCGATCCACACGAACACCTGTTCCTTCACCACCACTTTGGTGCGGCTCTTGGGCTTCGGAGCCGTGGTGACCGGGACTAACTGCGGCAGGGTGTCTGGAATCTTAACGCGTGCAAAGTGCTCGACACCCTGGGCGTCGCGCAAGACTACCGCTAGGTTCAGGCTGAGGTTCGAGATATGCGGAAACGGCCGGCCCGGATCGAAGGCAAGCGGCGTCAGCGTAGGGAAAATTGTGTCCTGAAAATAAGCGTTGGCGAAGTTCCGCTGCTCTTCGGTCAGGTCCGAGAAATTCTCAATGCGCAGCCCCGCCTTCCGCAGCGCGGGAACTAACTCCTTCGACCAGCAATCATGCGACGCACGATTCAGGCGGATGACCGAAGCGCGAATCGCCCGCAGTTGCTCGGCAGGAGTCAGGGCATCGGGGCCGCTGTCGATCACGCCTTTTTCGATCTGCCGCTTCAGCCCGGCCACCCGCACCATGAAGAATTCATCCACATTCGAGCCAACGAATGACAGGAACATGACGCGGTCGAGCGGCGGGTTCGTAGGGTCCTGGGCCTCCTCGAGGACACGACGCTGAAAATCGAGCAGGCTCAGCTCGCGGTTGATAAACAGGCTCGGATCGCTAAGCGGAGTCGCCTGCTGTCGTGGTCCCGATTTGTTTAGTGCAACGATCCGACGGGGCGACCTGCGTGTTTTAGTGGGTGCTACTTTCGCAGAAGTTGCCATAGATTCGAATTGCGTAAATAGGGCGTGCTAACGTCCCATGTCCATTGTAGTGTGCGAAAGGCCAAATTGCCCACTGGTACCCCTACGCGCGAGGCCGGCCGATGAAACTACCTGGCGCCTAATACCCCTCTAGAACCAGTAGTGGCCGCCAAACCGGCGTCTCTCGCGATTGAGGTAAGTCGTGCGAGCGGTATCCCACATTGTCAGAGTTAGTCGTACACTCGTAGCTCTCGTCCGCGAGTTTCGGGAAGCAGCAATACGCCAACAGTCATCATCGCATACGCTACGGTGGCAAAGGCGGCGATGGCATGACCGAGGCTCCAAGTAGCACTCAGGTAACCGATAAGAGTCGGAAACAGGGCGCCGACACCACGTCCCACATTGTAGGAGAAGCCTTGACCGGAACCTCGCAGACGGGTGGGAAACAGCTCGGTAAAAAACGCTCCGATCGGGCTAAATGATCCCGATACAAAGAACCCTAGCGGAAATCCCAGCACCAGCATCACCGGGTTGCTGATCGGCAGATATGTGTAAGCGACTGCTGTCAGGAACGAGCAAACAGCAAACAGAATTAACGTTAGCCTGCGCCCCAAGAAGTCAGCCAGCCAGGCGCTGACGATATATCCGACAAATGAGCCCAGGATCACTACCAACAAATACGCGCCGGTGTTGAGTACTGACAGGCCCCGCGTGGTCTTAAGGTAGGTCGGCAGCCAGGTCGTAATGGCGTAGTAACCACCCTGGGCGCCGACTGCAAGCAGCACCGTCAATGCGGTAGTTCGCAACATCGCTGGACTAAAGATGCCAAGGAAGCTGCTGCCCTCGCCGAGGCTGACTTCGCGCGTACGAGTACGTTGGAAAATCTCAGGCTCGGGCACATTTCGCCGGATGTAGAAGACCAGCAGGGCGGGCAGAATGCCGATCCAGAACATGGCGCGCCAGGCGGTGGCCGCGGGTAGCAGGGAGAACAGAACGGTGTAGCAGACAGCGGTGACACCCCATCCGACAGCCCATCCACTCTGCACGGTGCCGACGGCCTTGCCGCGATAGCGGGAGCGAATGGCCTCACCCATCAGCACCGAACCCACCGCCCATTCGCCGCCAAAGCCGAGGCCCTGCAGTCCTCGCGTGATTAACAGTTGCCAGAAGGAGTTGGTGAATCCGCTGAGAAATGTGAACACCGCAAACCATAGGATGGTGAGCTGAAGAATTCGAGTGCGTCCGAAGCGGTCGGCCAGCACGCCCGCGAGCCACCCTCCCGCAGATGAGATGAGCAGGGCGACAGTGCTCAGCATTCCCGCCTGGCCGGTTCTCAGGTGCCACACTGCGATCAGTGTCGGGATGACGAAGCTGTAGATCATCACGTCCATGCCGTCGAGTGCCCATCCGCCAAAGGTCGCGACAAGAGTGGCGCGCTCGTTGGCCGTCAGGTCGAAGATCCAGGGGCAGACCGGGGCGGGGACGGATTGTGAATCGCGATTGGACATCGGGACGAGCATGCCAAAGGTGCATCATACTGGACGAAGCGGGCGCGAGCCACTACCGGCAGGCGGTTTGACACTCTCATCCACTTGCTCTATTTATCGGAAGATAGCGGCGAGAGGGCGAACTCATCATGGCGGGGAGCGGTGCATGAGGATCATTCCGGCAAGCGATTCATCGCTACTGGTGGAATTCGGCGCCGTGATTACGCCCGAGATCCAGGACCAGGTGCTGGGACTGTTTCGTGCGCTGCAAGCGCAACGCGACGCGCACATCCGCAACCTGCATCCGGGATATGCGTCTCTGTTGGTTGACTTCGATCCGTTGGCGATCAGCCACGAAGACGTCGTGACGCTCGTCGAGTCGCTCGTGAGCGCGGGTTTCGTCGAGACGGAAGAGAAGTCCGAGGTTGTCGAAATGCCAGTATGCTACGACGCCGAGTTCGGTCCCGACCTGGCTGACGTAGCTGTGCACACTAAGTTGTCTGTCGAAGAGGTTGTCCGCCTGCACGCGGGCGCAACCTATCGGGTCTGCTTTCTCGGGTTCACTGGAGGCTTCGCCTATCTAGGTGGCATGCCGGAGATGTTGCAGACGCCGCGGCTCGCGACGCCACGGCGCGCGGTTGCAGCGGGCAGCGTGGGGATCGCGGGCGGACAGACCGGTATCTACCCAACGCAGACGCCAGGCGGCTGGAGACTGATTGGGCGTACGCCTCTGCGCATGTTCGATGCCCGGGCGGAACCGCCAACTCGGGTTCAGGCAGGGGACAGAGTTCGCTTCGCTCCGATTAGCCGTGCAGCGTTCCAGCGGATGGAAAGCGCATGACGATAAGTGTCGTCAAGCCGGGCCTCTTTACCACCGTGCAGGATCTCGGGCGCTACGGCTTTGCACACCTTGGGATCTCTCCGGCGGGCGCCGCTGATGCGTTGTCACTGCGTATCGCCAACCTTCTAGTGGGCAACGACGAAAACGCTCCCGCGCTGGAAATGACGTTGCTGGGCGCGACACTTGCGTTTGACCGGCCCGTGGTTCTGGCCCTTACCGGAGCACGCTGCGAGTGCAAGGTGGGATCCAATAAGGTACCAGCGAACCAGGCGGTCGAGATCGCTTCCGGGGCTGTCTTACAATGTGGGAGCACAACCGATGGCGCACGTTGTTACCTCACGGTACGGGGCGGATTCGACGTTCCCGTGATCATGGGGAGTGCGTCAACCGACGTGCGAGGGAGTTTCGGAGGCGTCGAGGGACGCAGGCTGCAGAAAGGCGATGTGTTGCATGTTGGCAACGCATGGAAAACGCAAGCACGGCGGCTGCGGGGCCGGGGCTCCGAAATATTGCAGGGCTCGCGACCAGTTCGAGTGACGAGAGGTGCCCAGTGCGACTGGTTCAGCCTCGACGCCTACGCGGGGTTTCTCGGTACGTCGTATCTGGTGAGTGAACAGTCGGACCGCGCCGGTCTGCGGCTGCAAGGCGAAGCTATATCTTTGCGCCAGAAGACCCAATTGCTGAGCGATGGCATTCCGCGGGGTGCGATTCAGGTGCCGCAGGACGGGCTGCCAATTATCCTGTTCGTGGATCAGCAAACTACCGGCGGGTATCCGAAAATTGCCAATGTCATTGCCGCCGACATGCATCGCATTGGGCAACTCCGACCGCGCGATCAAGTGCGTTTTGCCGAGGTCTCCATCGCGGAGGCAGTGGAGGCGCTCCGGGAGCAAGAGAACTGGTTGAAGGAGATATTCCTCGCATGACGCGGTGACTCGGGTCGTTGAAAAAGGCAGATACAAGTGAGCGAGATGTCGATCGATATTAATTCTGATCTGGGCGAGTCGGACGAATCTCTGGCCAACGGTACAGATTTCGAACTGATGCGCTACATCACGTCAGCAAATGTCGCCTGTGGCGGGCACGCTGGTGACGAGAACACCATGCGCGAGACCGTCCGCATTGCCAAGCAACTGAACGTAGCGGTGGGAGCCCATCCTGGCTATCCGGACCGCGACAATTTTGGTCGCCTGGAGTCACCGATGTCCGCGGCGGAGATTGAAGCCACGGTACGCGATCAGATTGCCGCGCTGGCCGAGGTCGTGGAGCCGCTTGGGGTTTCATTGGTCCATTGCAAACCGCATGGTGCGCTCTATCACGCCGCCAACAAAAGCGCGGAAATTGCAGCGGCCATCGGGCGTGCCGTGCTGGAGAGCGACGAGCAGCTGATCATGGTCGGCCAGGCTGGCTCCTCGACTCTGACATTGTGGGAGTCCATGGGATTGTCTTGTGCCGCTGAGGCTTTCGCTGATCGGGCTTACGAACCTAACGGCATTCTGCGCAGCCGTACCCTCGCAGGGGCGTTGCTCGACGAGCCGGCTATGGCGGCACGGCAAGCTCTTGGCATCGCGACTCGGCATGTCGCTGTTGCTACCGATGGGTCAGAACTGAAGGTCACGGCCGATACTATCTGCATTCACTCCGACACGCCGGGCAGCGTCGCCATCGCGCGTGCGGTGAATGCGCGACTCAAGCAGGGCGGAGTGATGTTGGGAGCTTTATCGCGGTGAGCCACTGCCGCCGCCCTATTCCTCTTCGCTGAGTAACTTTTCTAGAGTCGGCTTGTGCTTGAGTGAATTTGCGTTGCATTTCTTAACGGATCGCTCGGTACGAGTTGGCGGAGGAGCGCCAATTTTCTCGCGGGCTGCTGCTTTCACCGCGGCGGATGCCTTGAAGGGCTTGGGTTTTCGTGGTTTTGAAGGCATGATCGTCTTCCAGTCGCTGCAATTCGCATCTTAGCAGTACGGTGAGGAATAACAAGTTTGCGGCAACCGCGACGAATCAAGTCCTGCCCGCTGTCGCGGTGCTGGTTTGCACGCGACAGCAAGAAAGACTTACCGGAGGAGAAAAATCAATACGAGTAGCCGTCAGGCTGGGCCACGGCGCCGACTTCGATGGTGCTGTCCACGTAATCGCGCCCGGCGGCGATGGCCCTGCGGTCGAGTTCGAGCAACTTCTTGTTCTTCACGGTGTGCTCGAGCACGTCTAGGGCTGTGTCGGTTGGCAGGCAGCCGGTTTCTTCCAGCAGTGCTCCGAGCATGATCACGTTTGCCACCTTGGCAGAGCCAAGCTGGTCAGCCATTTCCGACACGGGGATGCAGATCGCCCGCGCGTGAGTCACTTTGACGTCAGCTGGCAGTTTGTCGGCATTGTAGAGAATCAGGCCGCCGGGGACGACACCGGAGGCGAACTTGCGCAGGGAGAGTTCATTCATCGCGACCAGGACATCCGGGCGCGAAATTAGCGGCGAGCCGATGCGCTCATGGGAGAGTGTCACATGGCAGTGTGCGCTGCCGGAACGCATCTCCGGGCCATAGGACGGCAGCCAGCTCACTTCCATCTGCTCACGCAATCCCATCTCGGCCAGGAGTTGTCCCATCAGCAGGATTCCCTGCCCTCCGAAACCTGCAAACTTCGCGGTGATTTCGCGGGTGTGATGGCGACGCACTGGTGCGGCTTCGGCGCCTTCGCCATCTTCGACGCCCAGCGCCTGGGCTACGGTCTTCACGGGAACCTCCGGTGGGATGGGCAGTTCCGGTTTGCGATCGCGGAAGACGCCCAGCGGGAAGGTCTTCATCAGGGTTTCGCCCACCCACTTGCGAGCGACCAGCGGATCCATCTTCAAGATGGTCGGGCAAGGCGAGAGAATTTCAACCAGCGAGAATCCGCCACCGTTCTTCTGAATCTCGAGCGCCTTCTTGATGGCCTTTTTCGCCTTCATGATGTTTTTCATGTCGCACAGTGCGACGCGCTCGATGTAGGTAGGCGTCTCCAGTGACGCCAGCAATTCGGCGACGTGCAGCGGTAGCCCCTCATTGTTGGCGCGGCGTCCCCATGGGGAGGTTGTGCTCACTTGGCCCATCAGCGTAGTGGGCGCCATCTGTCCGCCTGTCATACCGTAGATCGAGTTGTTGACGAAGAACACGCAGATGTTCTCACCGCGGTTGGCAGCATGCACGATCTCCGCTGTGCCAATGGCCGCAAGGTCGCCGTCGCCCTGATAGGACATGACGATGGCTTCGGGATGCGACCGCTTCATCGCTGTGGCCACAGCCGAGGCGCGGCCGTGCGCAGCTTGCACATTGCCGACGTCGAAATAGTAATAGGCAAACACCGAGCAACCCACCGGACTGACCAGCACGGCGCGGTCCTGGAGCCCAAGCTCGGTGAGCGCTTCGGCGATAAGTTTATGCGCGACGCCATGCCCGCAACCTGGGCAGTAATGGGTTTGCTGCTGTAGTTCCGCCTTGCGGTCGTAATTCTCGTAGAACGCAGGCGATTTCTCGTGGACCACTTCGTATTCGTTCACAGATTCCTCCTCGCCCGCCTAAACTAGGGCCGCCATACGCAGCGTTACTTCCGCGGTGATTTCTTCCGGTGAGGGCACGTTGCCGCCAGCCCGGCCATAGAACTCGACCGGGACGCTGCCGTTCAGACTCAGGCGCACATCCTCCACCATCATTCCGGTGTTGAGCTCAACTACGATCACTGACTTCACGAGTTTCGCTGTTTCCCGCAACTCGCGTGACGGGTACGGCCACAGGGTAATGGGCCGGAACAGCCCCGCCTTCACGCCCTGCGCGCGCAATTGATCGACCGTGGATCGTAGAACGCGCGACACAATACCGAAGCCGACCAGCAGAATGTCGGCGTCTTCGGTGAGATAGTTCTCGCTGCGGCTCTCGAGTTCCTGGGCCAACGCGTACTTCGCTTCCAGCTTGCGGATGTGCGCTTCCAGATCATCGGGCTCGAGGAAGATCGAACTGATTAGGTTCTTCCTGGTCCCAAGGGTGCCCTTTACCGCCCAATCTTTCTCGGGCATTGAAATCTCGCGCAGCTTGATCTCGAGCGGTTCCTGCATCTGTCCGACATAGCCGTCGGTCATGATGACCACGGGATTGCGGTAGCGGTCGGCGAGTTCGAAAGCCAGCACGGTGAGGTCGAACATTTCCTGCACCGACGCTGGCGCCAGCACGATGTTGCGATAGCACCCATGGCCTCCGCCCTTGACCACGCAGAAGTAGTCGCTCTGCTCGGGTGCGATGTTGCCCAGCCCGGGTCCGCCGCGAACCACATCGACGATCACGCACGGCAGCTCGGCACCCGCGATGTAGGACATTCCTTCCTGCATCAAGCTCAGGCCTGGTCCCGACGACGCGGACATGACGCGCATGCCGGCCGACGAGGCCCCATACACCATGTTGATCGCGGCTACTTCGCTTTCTGCCTGCAAAAAAGTACCGCCCACTTCAGGAATGAGGAGGGCGGCGTATTCTGCGATTTCACTGGCGGGGGTGATGGGATATCCGTAGAAGGCTCGGCACCCGGCCAGCAGCGCGGCCTTGACGACCGCGACATTTCCTTTACAGAGCTGCCGCATGGGCCGCCTCCTTTGTTCCGTTTGCAATGGCCGCCGCGACCTTGGGCTGAGGTACCAACCGGTACACGGTCAGGGCCCCGGGTTCGGGGCAGCAATAGAAGCAGGCGCCGCATCCGGTGCAGTCTTCTCCGGTGTACATTGCTGGATGCACGCCATACTTGCTGAGTTCGGGTGCCAGTTTCAGGCACTTGGGCGGGCAGGACTCCACACACAGCCCGCATCCCTTACATTCTTCGACATCGATGGTGACGTCACCGCGTGGTTGTGATGCCATGTTCTCCTCGCACTTCCACTGCATCTAACTCGTTGCGCTGAAACCAGCGCTGTTTCTCGCAATATTCCGCCAACTGTTTGCGGAACTGAGGGTGGGCAATCTGGATCAGGGCGTCGGCCCGCTGCCGGATGGTCTTTCCGTGAAGGTAGGCTACGCCGTATTCGGTGACCACGTAGTGCACGTCGGCGCGTCCTGTCAGTACGCCTGCGCCATGAGCCAGGCGCGGCACGATGCGCGATACCGCATCATTCTTGGCGGTGGACGGCAGGGCAATGATGGGCTTGCCCCACTTGGAGCGCGCTGCTCCGCGAATGAAATCAAGCTGGCCGCCGAATCCGCTGTAGAACCACGAGCCAATCGATTCGGCGCACACCTGCCCGGTGAGATCGACTTCAATGGCGGAGTTGATGGCCACCATGCGCTCGTTCAGCGAAATGCGAAATGGATCGTTGGTGTAGCCTGAGGGATGAAACTCGAAGATCGGGTTCTCGTCCACAAATTCGAACAGTTTCTTCGATCCCAGCACGAAACCGAGAATGATCTTCCTCGGCTTGAAGTTCTTGCGTTGGCCATTGATCACGCCCGCTTCGATCAACGGGATCGCGTTGTCGGACAACAACTCGGTGTGCACGCCAAGGTCCTTGCGGTCCATCAGGTTGGGCAGCACCGCGTCGGGAATGCCTCCAATTCCGCATTGCAACACCGACCCGTCTTCGATCAGCGAGGAAACATGCGCGCCGATCGCACGGTGGAGGTCCGTGATCCTATTTTCCTTGATCTCGCATAGCGGGCGCGAGACTTCCACGACGGCGTCGAGCTCGCTGACGTGAATGAAGCTGTCGCCGTAAGTCCGTGGCATCTGGGCGTTCACCTGTGCAACCACCCGATGCGCGAACTTGGCCGCGGTGAGTGTTGTTTCCACACCGACGCCGAAGCTGCAATAACCGTGAGAGTCAGGCGGAGACACTTGAATGAAGGCAACGTCAATAGGCATCTCGCCGCTTTCAAACAGCGATTCTACCTCGCCCAGGAAAATGGGCGTGTAGTCGGCGCGGCCATCGCGAACGGCTTCGCGTACATTGCCGCCGACGAACAAGGCGTTATGGCGAAAGCTCCCCGACATCCCGGGAGCGCAATAGGGCGATGTTCCCAGCGTGAGCAGGTGAACGATCTCCACACCCTTCACATATGGAGCGCGTTCCATGAGGGCTTCTACCAGCGCCTCCGGCTCGGCGCATCCGGGGTGAATGTATACCCGCATGCCCGACTCCACGCAGTTGACCGCCTCGCGCGGGCTCAGTAGCTTGCTTCTATAAGGATCGATCCATGACATAAGTGGCCTTTGTGTCAGACGCTGACAGTCTCAGTACAGATCTGGTCACCGTTCTTCGCTCGTTCGTGCCCGAGCGTGGCGTAGTAGATAGCGCGGTTAAAAAACTGGTCGAGCAACTCCAGCAACTCGATCTCGCCGAAAATCTCCGCCGGTTTCTCCAACTGAGCATGTTTCTGCAGATAGTCCCACAGGTTTTCGCGCACTAGGCAGATCATCCACACTACCTGACTGGCTGGCACGCCCTGGGCGGCACGCTCCGCCCCGATTTCCAGGTAGCGATGTTCGATGTCGGCTTCGGTCTTGCCCAGCAACCACTCGCCGAGGTGGCGATACACTTCGTAAACCTTCGACGTCAGCTCGGCGTCCGAAACGTTGGCGTAGGCCGAGCATTTCTTGTCGTTACGGTAACGGTAGTGCAGGCTGCGGGCAAGTCCGTCGGAATGCGTCTCGATCAGCTTCACCAGCCGATATGCGAGCAACATGACTGACCTTCTTTCGTCCCCTCGCGTGCCTGTAGCAGGAGGGACAAGGCACGGGCGGAATCCTCACTTAGTTACAGATAAGTATCGGCTTTTTCCCGCTTGTGAGCCGTGATTCATGTCACTACAGCGGGTGATAAGAGTCACGGATTGGAAAACTGTAACAAATGATTCACCCTGGGCTCAGACGAAAATGGGGGTAAGCCGGGGCGTCAAACGGCGCCAGCCGGGGGATCCCGGCACTACCCGAGAACCGCGTCCCAGAGGGTGACCAGAACGCGACGTGCAGAAAATGAGCGAATTTCCCCGAAGCCGTTGCAAAAGCGTGGTACCATTCCGCCACTTTCGTCATGAACTCAGTACCGCAACTTACGATGGCGCGGCAAAAATCGCTTGTGGCGTGGGCGCTGCTTGCCCTGACGATTGTGATCGTCTCCTACACCTTCACGCTGGTGCTAGCGCTCGCTTGCATAGGGTTTTGCATCCTTGTTGTCGGCGCCGGCTTAAGCGTCTTTACTCTGGTGTTGGGGATTTGCAGCCTGGGCGTCGGCATCTCGATGCTGTGGTCGCTCGTACCGCGGCGCGACAAGTTTCACCCGCCGGGAGCGGTTTTGCAGCGTGCGCGCCACCCCAGGTTATTTGCCGAAATCGACAACCTGGCTGCCTCGCTGAATGAGAGCCTGCCGCAAGAAGTGTACTTGATTCCCGATCTCAACGCGTGGGTGGCGGAGCGTGGTGGGACGATGGGTTTCGGCGGCAGGCGGGTGATGGGCATCGGCCTGCCGTTGCTTTCGGTTCTGAACATCACCGAGTTTCGCGCGATTCTAGCCCACGAATTTGGCCACTATTATGGTGGTGACACGCGCCTAGGGCCTTTCGTTTACGATTCCCGCGCCAGCATGGTTCGGACCATCCAGTCACTGGCGCAACCATCCGCTTTTCTGCAAGCCGTAATGCGGTTGGGAATTGCCGGTTTCATCGCCAGCTTGCTCCATTGGCTGGTGGTAGTCATAGTAGTCGGTTATTGGAAGCTGCTGCTGCGCGCTACGCACATGATTTCACGTCGCCAGGAGTATCGCGCTGACGAACTTGCCTGCCGGTTGGTGGGTTCGGAGGCGCTGGTGAGCGGCCTGCGCACCATCCATGGTTCGGGGTTGGCTGTTCCAGCGTATTGGTCGTCCGAGGTCAATCCCGTGCTGGCCAACGGCATGCGGCCTCCCATTGCGGAGGGCTTCCGGCGATTTGTCGAGGCCCCTAAAATTTCGCAGGCCATCGAGCAGAGAATCGACCATGATTTGCGCCAAGCCAAGACCCAGCCCTATGACAGTCACCCGCCGCTGCGCGATCGCATTGCTGCCGCCGGCTGCTGGTCTTCCCCGCCACGGGCGCCCGTTAACGCTCCCGCGTTGACCCTCCTCGACAATGTTGACAGGGCCGAGCTTGAACTGCTGCAGGCGCTGAATCCCGGGCTCAAGGCCGAGGGCTTTACCGCTGTGACGTGGGACAGTTTCGTTCCAAAGTATTTGCTCGTCCAATGGAAGCAGCGCGTGGCTCAGGCCGCCGATCTGCTCGCACCCATCACAGCGGAGTCCTTGTCCGATGTGGGCAAAGAGGTGTACAACCTGGCTGCCAGGATTCCCGATCCCAAGGGAATGTTGTTGACGTGGGAACAGCGCTCGCAGCGTGCGGTCGAACTGATAGGTGTAGCGCTGGGCCTGGTGCTGATCAACCACGGCTGGACCCTGGTCGCGCAGCCCGGAGTGTTCTGCCTGAAGCGAGATGAGGACGAGATCAATTCCTTCACCATCGTGGCCGACGTGCTTGCGGGAAAGATCGCGCGCGAGGCGTGGATCGAGCGCTGTCAAGGCTTGGGAATATCAGGCTGTCATATGGCGGAAATCGCCCCACCCACGGGCGCGTAGGACCCGCTTTCGGGACGTTTGCCACTCGTGCTGCTATCCGGTCTCACTGGACACCTGTGAGGTTGTGAAATTGCAGTCCTGCCGCCATGACATTTGTCACTCCGCTCGACTGACAATCCACACTGTTGCAGCTTTCTGACATCGACGAATATCGCAATGTGCCCGAGAAGAACGGGCCGCTGGGAGCAAACGATGTCGAGCGCAATCGCCGAACTGACACCTTACGTAAACGCCCGGCCCACCGCCGTGGCGCACACTCGCAGACTTACCAAGAAATACGGGAACGTCGCTGCGCTGAACAATGTGACCATGGAACTGCGGGCAGGGGAGTTGCTGGCACTGCTCGGACCCAACGGCGCAGGCAAGACCACACTGGTCCGCATGCTGCTGGGACTCGCCAGTCCCGACTCCGGCCGGATTTCCGTGTTCGGTGCTGACCCTCGCCAATCGAATGTGGCGGAGCGCTGCGGCGCCATGCTGCAGGTCGGCCGGGTGCCCGAGACCCTCAAAGTACGCGAGCACATCGACCTCTTCTCGTCGTACTATTCGCGGCCGCTGCCCTTGGCTGAAACTTTCAAGATCGCAGGGTTGGAGGAGTTCAAGGACCGCCCCTTTGGCGAGTTGTCGGGCGGCCAGAAACAGCGGGTGCTGTTCGGCATCGCTATCTGCGGAGATCCCGACCTGTTGTTTCTTGACGAGCCGACGGTGGGACTTGACGTTGAGGCGAGGCGCCTGATGTGGGCGCAAATCCGCAGCCTGATTTCGCGCGGCAAGACCGTGCTACTCACCACGCACTATCTGAACGAAGCCGATGCGTTGGCCGACCGCATCCTCGTGTTGCAGCAAGGATCGATTGTTGCCGAGGGTACCCCAGCGGAGATCAAGGCGCGTGCCATCGGCAAGCAGATTCGCTGTGTAAGCCGATTGACCGCCCATGAGATTCGGCAGATTCGTGGCGTGATCAGCGTAAAAGAAGACCGCAACGCGTTCGAGTTACAGGTGAGCGTCGCTGAACCGGTCGTGCGCGAGTTATTGCAGCGCGATTCCTGGCTCACCGACCTCGAAGTTACCAACGCCGGGCTGGAAGAAGCTTTCCTGGCACTGACGCAAAACCATTCATCGAATTCGAAACGGAGTAATTGAGATGGCAACCACCACATTTCCCGCAACCTACGCCGTTCCGCAGCGCTCACCGGGCCAGACGATTGCGCTGTACGCAAAAGAGGCGAAGTACGAAGTCCTGAAATATGCGCGAATTCCGATCTTTGCCCTTTCCACAGTTCTCTTCCCGGTCATGTTTTATGTGCTGTTCGGCATCGTGATGGTTCCCGCGGGGGCCCGCCGCGCGGAAACCGCCACCTATCTGCTGGCGACCATGGCATGTTACGGGGTGATGGGTGTCGCCATGTTTAGCTTCGGCGTCGGTATCGCCATGGAGCGCGGACAGGGTTGGTTGCAAGTGAAGCGGGCCTCGCCCATGCCGCTGCCGGCATACTTTCTCGCCAAGATCGCCAACGCACTGGTTTTTGCAGCAATCATCTCACTTGTGCTGCTCGTGGTGGGTGAGGCCTTCGGCGGAGTTCGCTTGGGGCTGTTCACGGCCGCGAAGCTGATCGCCGTATTGGTGGCAGGTTCGATCCCGTTCAGCGCGATGGGACTGGCGCTCGGATATTTCGCCAGGCCCAACTCGGCACCAGCGATGGTGAATCTGGTATATCTGCCGATGTCGTTCTGCTCGGGTCTGTGGATTCCGATTTTCATGCTGCCGCACGTACTACAGAAAATGGCGCTGATTCTGCCTCCGTATCACATGAGCCAGCTGGCGCTGAATGTAATCGGAGTCAATCCGAACCCCTCGCCGGCCTGGGGACACGTGGAGGCGCTGATTGGAGTGACGCTGTTGTTCCTCGGCGTCGCGACCTACGGATACTGGCGCGATGAGGGAGCTTCGTACGGATGATGAAGACCGGTTGGCCCGGCGAGGATTGTCCGCCATCACGTGTCGCCCCGATGCCGGACGAAACTCACTGGTTCCCGAGGTTCGCAACGGTGCGATTTTCGGGACAACACGAACCGAAGCCCGCGTTCCGGTACCCACCACACCGCAACGCGCGGCTTCGGATGGTGACACAAAACGAAGTCGTGGTGCTTGGATTGGGAGTTGGTTATGAGCAGCAAAACCGTGCAGTGGATGGTTTGGGCCCTCCTGATGACCTTATTCACCGGGCTGACACTGGCGGCGCGCTGGATCGACCTGGCATTGGCCATGACGATTGCGGCGGCGCTGTGGTACGGCATTGTGCCGGAGACACGTTCCAGACGACAATAGCTTTGCAGGGTGGGCCGAGGTGAGGAAAGCGATGAACACGATACAAGCAATCTGGCTAAAGCTCTACCCCGCCGACCACGAGCATAAGTGGATGCCGCTAATCTGGCTTCCCTTCATGATCTGGTTCTTCCTCGATCCCTACTGGAAGCACGCCGGGTTGCTGCACTGGGCGTGGAATACGGCCGCCGGTCTATTTTTCATCATTCTCTATTTGCAGGCTTTCTCGCGGTTCGGCCGCACCAGAAACATTTGCATCGCCTTGATGGTCTTGATGGCGGCGATTCTTATTCCGTTGAATGGGGGGGCCATCGGATTGCTGATCTACTCCGCCGCAGCCGGGGGATTCAATACCAAGCTTCGCTGGGTGGTTGCGCTGCTGGCAATCGAGCTTGCGATTCTGCTGTTCTATGTGGCGCGGTTTCATTTTGAAGCCAGTATGTGGGTTTCGATGTGCTTGCTGATCATCTTGGTGGGGTTTGGTAACCACCATTGGGCAATTGCTCATTGTCACGACGAGAAGATGCGACTTGCCCACGAAGAGCTCGAGCATCTCGCCAAGGTCGCCGAACGGGAACGCATTGCACGCGACTTACACGACGTGCTCGGTCACACGCTGTCACTCATTACCCTCAAGTCTGAGCTGGCCCGTAAGCTGGTGGACCGCGATCCCGAACGCGCCAAGCAGGAAATGCAGGACGTGGAGAACACATCGCGGGCCGCGCTCGCCGATGTGCGCGAAGCCATCCGCGGGTACCGCACAGAGGGCATCTTTGCTGAACTGGCCCGCGCCCGCGCCGCCCTCGAGACCGCTGGAGTTTCGGTGGAGTGCGATACCGACCAGGTACTGCTCAGCCCGGCGCAGGAGTCGGTGCTGTCGCTGGCCTTGCGCGAGGCTGTCACCAATGTTGTTCGCCACGCTGACGCCAGCCGGTGCAACGTCAGCCTGAAGCGCAATCAGGCACTGTGCACGCTTGAAATCGCCGACGACGGCCGCGGCGCCAACGGTCCGGAAGGCAACGGACTGCGTGGGATGCGTGAGCGCCTGGAAGCCCTCGGCGGCTCGCTCCGTCTGCTCACCTCCGACGGAACCCGCCTGATCATCGATTTGCCACTCGCCTCAGCCGCCTCCACTCTGCGAAACTGAGGGCATGGGCGCCCTCAAGCGCGACAAGATCCGCGTAGTCCTTGCCGAAGACCAGGCCATGGTACTCGGCGCGCTGGCTGCCCTGCTCGATATGGAAGACGATATCGAGGTCGTCGCGCGCGCGCGATCTGGCGACGAGGCTTTGCGTGTCATTCAGCAGACGCGCCCCGACGTCTTTATCACCGACATTGAGATGCCCGGCGGCACTGGTCTCGAAATCGCCGCTGAACTCAAGCGTCGCGGCGTGCTGGTGCGCGTCATCATCCTGACGACCTTCGCCCGTGCCGGCTATCTTCGCCGTGCGTTGGAGGCTGGCGCCTCGGGATACTTGCTGAAAGACATGCCCGCCGAACAACTTGCTGATGCCGTGCGCCGCGTCCATACCGGACTGCGCGTCATCGATCCGCAACTCGCGGCCGAAGCCTGGACCAATGAGCCCGATCCGCTGACCGAGCGCGAGCGCCAGGTACTTCGCTTGGCTGGGGAAGGCATGGCCAGTTACGACATTGCCACCGAGCTGAACCTTTCCGAAGGCACCGTACGCAACTACTTGTCGGAAGCGATTAGCAAGCTGGGCGCAGCCAACCGCACTGAAGCCGCGCGTATCGCACGCTCCAAGGGATGGTTGTAGCGCGCCGCTGGGTTATCATCGCTCGACGCGGGAGACCCCATTGACCACCGAGACTGCGCGGGTTGAAGCCTTTTCCGATGGTGTTTTCGCTGTCGCCATCACCTTGCTGATTCTGGAGATCAAGGTCCCCGGCTACGACGGCGACCTGAGCGCCAAACTCTTGCTCCAATGGCCGTCCTACCTCGCATTTGTCATCAGTTTTGCTTTTATTGGCGTCATGTGGATCAATCACCACCGCCTCTTCACCCATATCAGGAAGAGCGATGACACTCTGCTGATTCTTAATCTCGCGCTGATGTTTAGCGTCTGTATTGTTCCTTTTACGACCGCGTTGCTGGCCGCCCATATCGGACATCCGGGCGCCCGGACGGCGGTGGTTGTGTACGACGCTGCGTATTTGGGCGTCGCCCTTTTCTTTAATTTGCTGTGGAGATATGCTGCTTCGCGCGACGGACACCTGCTGGCCATCGACCTGGATCGTGAGGTCGCCGAGAAGATCACGCAGCAATATAACTATGGCCCGGTAGCGTACATGATCGCGATAGCGTTGGCATGGATCAGCATACGGGCCAGCCTGTTGATTAACCTCGTTCTGGCGATCTTCTTTGCCATCCCGCTGCGCTATGCCACCAAAACGCTTCCCCCGAGGAGGTCGGCGCGCGGGTAGAATTGTCGGGAAAGCGCACGACGTTATGAAGGCTGCAGTCCTAACCAAGCCCGCTCCGATTTCCGAACGCCCGCTGCGAATTCAAGACGTGGCTCAATCGGAACTCGCTACGGGTCACGTCTTGCTGAAGGTCCGCGCTTGCGGAGTTTGCCGGACCGACCTGCACATCACCGAAGGTGAGTTGCCGCAGCGGCGCGCTCCGCTCATTCCCGGACATCAGATTGTGGGTGACATTGTTGCCGGCGCGACGCCTGAGTTGCCGCTCGGGACTCGCGTGGGAGTCTCGTGGATTGGTGGCACCGACGGCAGCTGCTGGTACTGCCGGAGCGGCAAGGAGAACCTCTGCGACGCGCCCACTTTCACCGGTTACACCGTGGACGGAGGGTACGCCGAATATGCGACAGCTCGCGCCGACTTCGTGTTCCCTCTGCCGGCCGAACTCGACGATCTGCATGCCGCGCCGCTACTTTGCGCTGGGATCATCGGCTTTCGCAGCCTACGGGTGGCTGAGGTGCAACCTGGCGAGCGCGTCGGACTGTTCGGCTTCGGAGCCTCCGCGCATCTGGCGATTGAAGTTCTGCACGCCTGGAAATGCGAGGTCTATGTTTCGACGCGAGGCGAGTCGCATCAACAGATGGCGCGGTCGAGGGGCGCGGCCTGGGTCGGTACTGAATCCGAGCGGCCGCCTGTCGAACTTGATCGGGCAATAACGTTTGCGCCCAGCGGAGATGTGGTAATCGCGGCGCTCAGCAGCTTGCGGAAGGGTGGTGTGGTGGCCATCAACGCTATCCACCTCGACCGCATTCCTCAGTTCGACTACGACAGTTTGTTGTGGGGTGAGCGCCAGATTCGCAGCGTGGCCAACATGACGCGCTCGGATGCTCGCGAGTTTCTGGAAGTCGCCGCCGAGATCGGGATGCGTCCCAGGGTGACGTCATTTTCTCTCGACCAAGCCAATGAAGCACTGCTGGCGGTCAAGCGCGACGCCGTCGATGGCGCCGCGGTACTCGTTATCTGACTACAGAACCGCCGGGTCCTGCGTCTCCGTCGCCACGCCCAGTTCCTCGAACGCCTTCTGCACCTTCTTAACGTCGAACTTGCCATCGCGAGCCAGGCGAGACAACGCCGCTGTTGCGATCGACTCGGCATTCACTTCGAAGTGCCGCCGCAAATGCTGTCGGTTGTCGCTGCGCCCGAAGCCGTCCGTTCCCAGAGTTACCAGGCGATCATCTAACCACGGCGAAAGCTGGTCGGGGACGACCTTCATGTAGTCAGTTGCCGCCACGATTGGTCCGTCGGTACCTTCGATCGCAGTCACGATGTACGGCTTCTCTTCCGCGTCACCGGGATGCAGCCGGTTCCAGCGCTCCGTCGCCAACGCCTCGCGGCGCAGTTCGTTATAGCTGGTCACACTCCACACGTCGGCCGCAACACCGTACTTCTCGGCCAGGATCTCCTGCGCTCGCAGCGCCTCATTGAGAATGGGACCACTGCCAAACAGCTGCACCACGGCCTTACCACTGGTAGCCTCGCGATACTTATAGATGCCTCTCAGAATGCCTTCTTCGCAACCTCTGGGCATCTCCGGCATGGGGTAGTCTTCGTTGTACAGCGTGATGTAGTAGAAGCGGTCTTCGCCGGCCTCATACATGCGTCGAATGCCATCCTGCACGATGACTGCTATCTCGTACATGTAAGCCGGATCGTAGGTGTGGCAAGTCGGAACAGTGCTGGCCAGCACGATGCTGTGACCGTCCTGGTGCTGCAGTCCTTCGCCCGAGAGCGTAGTACGTCCTGCCGTGCCGCCCATCAGGAAGCCCTTGCCGCGCGCATCCGCAAACGCCCACACCATGTCGCCAATCCGCTGGAACCCAAACATCGAGTAGTAGGTGAAGAAGGGAATGGTGTCTACGTTATAGTTCGAGTAGGCGGTCCCGGCCGCCGTGAACGAGGCCATCGAGCCTGCTTCGGTGATGCCCTCTTCGAGAATCTGGCCGCCCTTTTCCTCGCGGTAGTACAGCAGCATGTCCTGATCGTGCGGCTTGTAGAGTTGCCCTTGACTCGCGTAGATGCCCACCTGCCGGATGATCGATTCCATGCCGAACGTGCGTCCTTCGTCCGGGATGATCGGCACGATGAGCTTGCCAATCTTCGGGTCTTTTAGCAACTGCCGCAGCATGCTGACATAGCCCATGGTGGTGGAAACACCGCGGCCCTTCGAACCCGCGAGTGACTCAGAGAACTCCTCGATCACCGGCGCCTCAAAGTGCCTCGGCTTGGGCACGCGCGTTGGCATGGTGCCACCCAGCAGGCGGCGACGCTCGCGCATGTACTTCAATTCTTCGCTATCATCAGCCGGGCGATAAAGCGACCCATCACGCGCAGCCGACTCCGGAATCGGAATGTCGAAACGCGTGCGGAAGGCCGACAGCGCCTGGTCAGCGAGCTTTTTTTCGGAGTGCGTCGCATTGCGCGCTTCCGCCGACCCGAGACCGTATCCTTTTACGGTCTGCGCCAGAATCACAGTGGGCGATCCGGTATTCTGCACAGCCCGAAGGTACGCGTTGTAAACCTTCTGCGGGTCATGACCGCCGCGGGTTAGGCGATGAATTTCTTCATCGCTCATGTGTTCAACCAGCGCGGCCAGCTCCGGATCTTTTCCGAAAAACTCCTTGCGGATGAACGCACCACCCTTGGCTTTGAAGGTCTGGAGTTCGCCATCCACGCACTCTTCCATGCGCTTCAATAGCAGGCCAGACCTGTCGCGCGCAAAGAGCGGGTCCCAGTCGGTACCCCACAGGACTTTGATAACGTTCCACCCGGCGCCGCGGAAGCTGGCTTCCAGTTCGTTCACGATCTTGCCATTGCCGCGCACCGGCCCATCGAGCCGCTGCAGATTGCAGTTGACGACGAAAATCAGGTTGTCGAGCTTTTCACGTGAGCCCAGCGAAATCGAACCAAGGGTTTCGGGCTCATCCGTCTCACCATCGCCCACAAACGCCCACACCTTGCGGGGAGTCTTATTAATCAGTCCGCGGTTCTCCAGGTAGCGCATGAAGCGCGCCTGATAGATCGCATTCAGCGGTCCGATCCCCATTGATACAGTAGGGAAACGCCAGAAGTCCGGCATCAGCCAGGGATGCGGGTACGACGATAGCCCCGGCGTATCACGCAGTTCGTGGCGGAAATTCTTCAGCTGCTCTTCGGTCAGTCGGCCTTCGAGAAATGCGCGCGAATACACTCCGGGAGAGGCATGGCCTTGAAAGTAAATCAGGTCGCCCGGCTCGTCTCCATAGCTGGCGTGGAAGAAGTGATTGAACCCGACTTCGAGCAAAGTGGCGAGCGAGGAATATGTCGAAATATGACCGCCGATGCCGGGATCTTTCTTGTTCTGGCGATGCACCATGGCCATCGCGTTCCAGCGGATCAGGCTCTTGATCCGACGCTCCAACTTGCGGTCGCCCGGATACGGAACTTCCTCAGAGACTGGGATGGTGTTCAAGTAGGGCGTGTTGAGCTGGACAGGCACATCGACGCCCGACGTGCGGGCGTGCTGAACCAGAGCACCAATCAGCTCAGCTCCTTTATTGGCGCCCTCCTCGTCAACGACTTGATCGAACGCCTCAAGCCACTCCGCGACCTCTTGTTCCGAATCCGAATCCACTTCCGGCTTTACCGGAAACTCGATGAGCGTGTTCAGGGATTTGTGCAGCGCCATAGTGACCTCGAGAATCTGCCGCAACCGTCAGGTTCGGTGATACAGGAACCGCGGGGCACGGCTAAAGAATCGGTTTTGTAGGTATATCTGGTTAAACAATATTGATGCATTTACCACGGAATCGCTTCTATTGCGGGGCTTACGGTCCGAACCGAATATTGAGGCGGAATGAACCCGGACTAGCGGTAAGCCTCGATGAAAAGTTGCTCAGCCGCTCGGCGATTAACAACGACGCCGCTTGCCGGACTGATAAGGTTTCCCCACTAAAAACGGTAACCGTTTTTTCGATACGTAAAGTTTAGCAGACCTGCCCGGAGGAGTGAACCTTTATCCACGCATCACGGATCACCCGGCATCTCTATCTGGCGGGGGTTACAGGGGGCCCGCAGGAGCGGGCCCGTGTGGTAGAGGATATGGGTTGCACGCCTCTTCGTCAGGCGCAGGGTTCGTGTTCACAGTCGCAGGCAATCTCCACTTCTTCGCTGCCTGCGGTCTTGCAGTAATCGCTACAGTATTTTTCGTGGGCTGGGACCATGCACTGGCAAGGCTCATGCGCGCATGGGCGGGTTTCTTGTTCTGCCATGTTGACGGATACTCCTCGGTGAATTTTTGCGGCGAACTGGCGATTTTCGGTTAGGGATTTGGCCCTGTTTCAAAACCTGCTGAGAATACCAAAAACAGGGGCCCGGGGACACGTGAATACCGAATGAAATCCAGCGGCGAGGTTCGCCTCGGTGCGTGGGAACTCTGCTCCATCAGGCCGAAAAACGCTGACGCTGGATCGCATTTCGCGGAACGGACGCAGGCTCTACCTGCAGTTCCCGCCCGTTCGTGACTAATACACACGGTTCATCTGCTGCCAGATTGCCATACCTGCGATGACCAGGATCAGTAATCCCGAGGCAGCGCTCAGGATACGCACTAATGGCGTGACCTTTTTCATCTTCATCATCAACTGTTCTTGTTCAGCACGCAGGTTTGACGTCGAGTCGTCTAGAAAGAGCTGATCGTCTTCGTGCATGCTGAGCGTGCTGCGATAGATCAGTACGATGATCAACGCCACAGTCAGAACAGCCCATACGACAATCAACATCGTCATCGGGGACATATGCCACCTCGGTTCAGCCGAACCGGCCCCGTGCCTTGATGGGCGTGCCGCCCAACAGATAGGGGGCCTCACGCCGCCATTATATGCCCGCGTCCATGGGCCTCTGCAAGTTTTTAGATCGCCTGCGAGTGTAAAGTCAGGTCACTCCGCGCCGGTCTCTCCTAGCGTAAACTATGCAACTCCATGCCGATTCAGTCATCGAAGTACTGATGGCACGTTCCGGCCACTGGCCTCGTTGGCGGGTCTCGGACGAGCCAGCCGGTGGCAGTTTGTTATAATTCCGGTAAGGCATTTCAGGAGAAGAGGAATGGCAACCACAACCACTACACCTACCACCGTAACACCCAGCATTGAAACCAAGCCCGTAGTTTTCACTGACACGGCAATTGCCAAGGTGAAGGAAATTATGGCGCAACAGAACCCGGTGCCGGCTGGCTTGCGCGTGGGCGTCGTCGGCGGCGGATGCTCGGGCTTCTCGTACTCGATGTCGTTCGAGAATGGCGCCGGCATGATGGACAAGACCTTCAACTTCGACGATCTCAAGGTGTTTGTGGATGCCACCTCGCTGATGTATCTCAAAGGCGTGACGGTGGATTACGTGGAAACGCTCGAAGGCGCGGGCTTCAAGTTCGAGAATCCCAACGTGAAGAGCACCTGCGGCTGCGGTTCGTCCTTCAGCGTCTAAGTTCTTCTCCGCCAAGATAATTTCTGGCGCCCTGTCCCGTCCGGACAGGGCTTTGTTTTTGTGCCACAGGCTCCGTCCAACGCAACGACGCACGCCGGGCAGGGTTTAAGCACGAGTCAGCGCGAAGGCTGCGGCTGTCTGTACCCCGAACGCAGAGAGCCTATACAATAAGGGATTCTGTGCATTGTTCTGGCCTGATGAATTCCTGTTTAGGAAGACTGGATGAGGTTTTTGCGTAGAACCACGGTCATAGTACCCATTCTCTTTGTCCTGCTGTTTGAACTTGGCTGCGGCAATACATATCGCCCCATCGCCAATCCCATTGTCTCGCCTGGCGGACAGCCGCAGACAACCCATTTCGCTTATGTGCTGAACTATAACCCGAGCGGCGGCGGATCAAGCACCAAGATTGACGTTTCCGGAGACTCCAACCTCCAGGTTGTCACCACCGGTTTGGGGTCAGTGGCGCAGGCTTTTCAGGGCGCAAACGCTGGGGCTTTGTTCGTGGCCAATCGCGACAGCGACACGGTCAGCGAATTCACCCTGATTGCGAGTCCCACCGTAATCAGCGTCGGGTTGTATCCGGGATCGCGTCCCGTCAACCTCGCTTCCACCAGTTCGACCGCGGTATACGTAGTGAATTCAGGAATCACTTCGGTCTGCCCAACGGGCGGTTCCTTGAGCTTGATCAGCACGGCATCGCTGGTGGTTACCAACACTGTATGCGTTGGTACGAATCCTGGGCCGGTCGTTCAACTGCCCAGCGGCGGTAACGTTTATGTCGCCAATCAAGGCGATAACACGATCTCGATCTACAACCCGGTCAGCCAAAGCGTTGTAGCCACGCTTACGCCAGCCAATGGGCTGCATCTAAACCCCATTTACATGGTAGCCAGCTCCGATGGGCTCTATGTTTTCGTGGTGACGCAAGGCAACGGAAGCAGTGCGGGAGCGTTGGACATTATCTCTACCACGACCAACACGGTCGGCGGGTCCGTGCCTCTGGGACTGGGGCCGACCTTCGCTTATCTCGATACCGTCTTAAACCGCTTGTACGTAACCAATACAACCGGCAACAGTGTAACGGTATTCGATGTGTCCAATGTGATCTTGAGCGCGAACCCGGCGATTCCTACGCTGGCGACCCTTCCGGTTGGTTCTGGACCAGTGTCAGTTACGTCGCTGCCGAATGGTCTCAGCGTTTACGTTGCCAACTCCCTTTCCAACGACGTCAGCGTGGTGAATGCCAGCAATCTGAGCGTGGTTGCGACGGTCCCAGTGGGACGGAATCCGCTCTTTGTCGCGAGCGAGCCAACTTCGACCAAGGTGTACACCGCAAACGCAGGCAGCGGCACGATCAGCATCATCCAGACAGTAAACAACACCGTCACTCTTGCGCTGCCCGCGCCGCAGCAGGACCCAAACTGTAATCCCCAGACCAGTACTTGTCCGCTGCAGCAGCCGCAGACGATCTTGACGCAATAGCGCGCAGAGACACAAGCAAAGCAGCCGGATGAGATTGCCTCATCCGGCTGCTTTTGTTTGCTCCATCGTGAAGGCGCCTCAGGCGAACATGAATTCCTTGCTGCGCAGCTCGCGTACCTGATCGCGCAACTTTGCGGCCTTCTCAAACTCGAAGCGCTTGGCAGCTTCGCGCATGTCGTTTTCCACTTTTGCGATGAACGCATCGAGCTCGGCCTGCGACCGGAACTCCGGCAATCCTTCCGCCTCGCTAGTCAGGTCGACGTAGTCGGCCGCGGCGACGGCCACCAGAGACATGTCGAGCGGCCGCACGATCGACTCCGGCGTAATGCCGTGCTCCTCGTTGTAGGCCGTTTGGATGGCGCGGCGGCGATAGGTTTCGTCGATGGCCTGGCGCATGGAATCGGTCATGGTGTCGGCGTACAAAATGGCGCGACCGCCGAGGTTGCGGGCGCACCGGCCCATGGTTTGGATCAGCGATCCCGCGGAGCGCAGAAACCCTTCCTTGTCGGCATCGAGAATTGCGACCCGCGAAACTTCGGGCAAGTCGAGCCCTTCGCGCAACAGGTTGATGCCGATCAGCACGTCGAACTCGCCCTTGCGCAAATCGCGCAGAATTTTGATGCGCTCCAACGTCTCGATCTCGGAGTGCATGTAGCGGCAGCGCACGCCGACTTCGCTGTAGTACTCGGCGAGGTCCTCCGCCATGCGCTTGGTGAGCGTGGTTACCAGCACTCGCTCGTTGCGTTTCGCACATTCGCGGATCTCGTGCAGCAGATCGTCGATCTGACCCTTCACCGGCCGAACTTCAACTTCAGGATCGATCAGGCCGGTGGGGCGAATGATTTGTTCCACCACCACTCCGGCTGACCGTGTCAGCTCGTACGGTCCGGGCGTCGCCGACACGTAGATAACCTGGTTAACGCGGTGCTCGAACTCCTCGAACGTCAACGGCCGGTTATCGAGTGCGCTCGGCAGGCGGAAGCCGTACTCGATCAGGTTCTGTTTGCGCGAGCGGTCGCCATGCCACATACCCCGTACTTGAGGAATGGTTTGGTGCGCCTCGTCGATGAACATCAGGTAATCGCGTGGCACGTAATCCAGCAGCGTGGGCGGCGGCTCGCCGGGCAGGCGGCCGGTGAAGTGCCGCGAGTAGTTCTCGATGCCGTGGCAATAGCCCATCTCCTTGATCATCTCGAGGTCAAATCGAGTGCGCTGATGGATGCGCTGCGCCTCGACGATGCGGCCCTGCTTTTCCAGCTCTGCTTCCCACCACTTGAGCTCTTCCAAGATTGTGTCGACCGCCGCAGTCTTGCGCTCGGGCTGCATCACGTAGTGGCTCTTGGGATAAATCGGCAGGCGCGCGTACTTCTGTTTTACGGTGCCGAAGAGCGGGTCGATCTGCGAGAGCGACTCCACTTCATCGCCGAACAACTCGATGCGATAGGCGTTGTCATCATAGGTGGGGAAGATCTCGATGATGTCGCCCCGCACGCGAAAGGTGCCGCGCCGGAACTCTTCCTCGGTGCGCTCGTAAAGAATTTCGACCAGCTTGCGTACGATGTCCTGGCGCTTGATCTTCTGGCCTTTTTCCAGGAAGAGCAGCATGCCGTAGTAGGCTTCCGGCGAACCGAGGCCGTAGATGCAACTGACCGAAGCCACGATGATGCAGTCGCGGCGCTCAAAAAGCGAGCGGGTCGCGGCCAGCCGCAGCTTATCGAGCTCATCGTTAACCGTCGATTCCTTCTCGATGTAAACGTTGCTCGCGGGAATGTAGGCTTCGGGCTGGTAATAGTCGTAATAGGAAACGAAATACTCGACCGCGTTCTGCGGGAAGAACGACTTGAACTCGTGGTAAAGCTGGGCCGCCAGAGTTTTGTTGTGAGCAAGCACCAGCGCCGGCCGGTTCAAGCGCTCGATCACCTTGGCCATGGTGTAGGTCTTACCTGAGCCCGTGACGCCGAGCAGCACCTGATGCTTGTCGCCCTCATAGAGTCCACGAGTGAGCGACTCAATCGCCCTGGGCTGATCTCCTGCGGGGTGATACAGACTGGCTAGTTTAAAGTCCATGGATCACTCGTCCCACTCAGTTTCGCGAACGAAGTTGTGCGCGAGCCGTACAGAATGCAATTTCGGCGAGTAGGCATCTGGTTAGTATAAGGCCAAAACGCGCGTTCCGATTAGGGACGCAACTGGTGTTTGTGGGCACCCTCCCCCTCCCCCTGCCTCCTTGTGTTTTCAGTCCCTTGTGAGGGGTTTTCGATGCAAACTTGCACAAATAAAGGGCTTACAGGTACATGATAGGAAACATTGGGGTTATGGGCGCCGTGCAGGGGGAAGTCAGGCCGGGCGGGGAGAGCAGCGGCGGTGAGATCCATGGCCCAGAAGATCATTCGGGCGATGTCGAAGTCGATACCGCCCGGTGGCGAGGACGCGATTGACCTCGGCCCGGTTGAGCGCGAGGTCGCAGTAAGACTCTGGGACGCGCCAGCGAGGAAAAAGGGTGCGGCGTTGCGCCCGGGCCATGTTATGGAGGCGAGTAACGGCATCCAGGAATCTGAGGCACTTGGCGAAACTGGAGGCAGAGAAGCAAACGGGGACTTGACAATGTACTAGTATACTGGTACATTGAGTGACATGAAGGAGCGCCGACCAAGCTTTCGCTTCCGGCTCGATGAGAACAGCGGGGTTCCTGTGTACCGCCAGATCATGGACCAGGTGCGAGGAGGAATAGCTCTCGGGGCGCTGCGTCCTGGAGACCAACTGCCTACAGTCCGCCAGTTAGCGGTGGATTTAGCGATCAACCCCAATACGGTGGTGCGGGCCTATCGGGAGTTGGAACTGGGTGGGTTGCTGGATTCAAACCAAGGCACAGGGACGTTCATCCGGGAGCAGCAGGTGGAGGGCGGCAAGCAGGAGCGCGCCCGACAGTTGGCCCAGATTGTACGAGACTGCGTTGCACGGGCGGGAGCAGCAGGATTCACGGTGCAGGAGCTGATGGAAGAACTGCGCGGAGTCACTCAGGAGTTCGCGCGTAGGAGGGACGTATGACGACGAATATTCAAGTGCCCCGGGTGAATGGTGTGGCGGTGACAACGTGCCTGGTCTGTGTGGCGGCGGGAGCGGCGGTGAGCATGCTGATGCGCAATCCGGCAGCACTGGTAGTTGGTGCGGTGGTGGGCACGTATCTGCTGTCTGCCATCAAGGTCATCCAGCAGTGGGAAAAGGTGGCGCTTCTGCGGCTCGGAAAGTATGTGGGATTGCGCGGACCTGGGCTGGTAATGATTGTTCCGGTGGTGGAGACGTTGAGCGCGTTCGTGGACCAGCGCATCAGGGTTGCAAGCGTGACGGCGGAGTCTACGCTCACCCGCGACACTGTGCCGGTGAATGTAGACGCTATTGTCTTCTGGATGGTTTGGAATGCGGAGAAAGCGATCCTCGAAGTAGAAGATTTTCTCGATGCTGTACAGATGAGCGCCCAGACAGCGCTGCGGGAGTCGATTGGACGGCATGAACTGGCGCAGATGATTACCGAACGGGAGACGATGGGGCGTGAATTGCAGAGGATCTTAGATGAGAAAACAAATCCGTGGGGAATCACAGTCCAGTCAGTAGAGGTGCGGGACGTTCGCATTCCGGCAGGACTGGAGGACGCGATGTCGCGGCAGGCGCAAGCGGAGCGAGAGCGGCAAGCGAGGATCATCCTGGGACAGGCGGAGACGGAGATCGCGGACAGTTTTGTGCAAGCTGCAGCATCCTATGCGGAGAACCCGACCGCACTACATTTGCGGGCGATGAATATGTTGTACGAAGCCATCAAGGAACGCGGCTCAATGGTGATTGTCCCCTCGTCGGCAGTGGAAACCATGGGTCTCGGTGGATCGCTGGCGACGGCATCGCTGGCCGGAAGTAAAACCTAACGTCTTCCCACATCGTCGAAAGGAGTGACTGTTATGAAGTTCGTACTCGGAGTGTGTTTGATTGCGGCCGGAATGACCGGCATGGTTGTGGCGCAGGACCCAACGACGCCAGTATTGCGGCAAGGGATATCAGTAGAGATGCCTGTGGCGAGCGAAGCGATGGCGATGCCTGCCGCGGATGAAGTAGGCGCTACCGTGATTACGCTGACAGCGGGAGGGAAGCTTTTTCTTGGTTTGCAAGGCGTCAAGATAGATGCACTCGCGCGCGTGCCTGCATCCACCGTGTACGTGAAAGCGGATGCGAGGGTGCCTTATCAACAAGTGCTGACAGTACTGGATGCATTGCACGGTCACAGCACGGTTTTGCTCACTGCCCCGACCGGCAAGACGGAACCCGGGAAGATTTCACCGCCGTATGGCGTGAGATTAGCATTGGGAGGCAAGGGCTCTGACTAGCGTCCTCACGATGGTGCCGACGGAACTCTCGTCGTCTCTATAGACGCATGCCCCGCGCTGAAGCGCGGGGCTTCAACCACAGAAGTCCGAAGTGTCTACCGTGATCCGTCAGAACGCAGGCGATACTGAGAGATTTCTTTCAAGGTGTTGTAGCCAGGCGGTGCGAAGTTCTCATGACCCGGCACCTGGCGCACATCAGCCACCGCAGCGACCGCTATCTGGGACAACTGTTTCGCGGTCAGCACGGGGCTATTCACCTGCATGTCGGCGTTGGTGCCCATCCCCGAATCGTAGATGAGACCGCCTCCGTCCAGCAGAAACTCCTCGCCTCCGCCAGACAGGCTGCCTCCGGCCGAGTCGGGATGTCCGAGACTGTGCTCCAGGAAGCGGCTGGTGCTGCCCTTCTGGTGACGCACGATGTAATTGAGCCTGCGGAAGCCAGCGATCTTGACGTCCTCGCCGACAAACGTGATGGTGATGCCGTCCGGCCGCGGAACGGTGATGGTATGAGTTGCCTCATCAACGCGAATGTCGGCTGCAGGCGTAGGACTTGCCGTCACCTGGAAGGATCCTCGCGATGCCGATGGCGTGAAGGTTGACGCCGTGGGCGTCGCGGCGTTGGTCGCGGTGGGCGATGGTGGTGGCACCGCGGTCGCGGCTGACGTGCTGCCCGAATGGCTGCGCGCACTGAACGCCTGGTAGTCCTCGAAGGACTTGGTCATCCTGGCGGAATCGGTGCCGGGCAGTGGAAGGATCCGCTGCTGTCCGTTCATGTTGAGTATGGTGCCTACCACTTTGCCACCCTCGAAGACCTGCGCCATCATGCCCGACCGGTCGAACTTATAGGTGTAATCGTCCCATTTCACTTCGGCGTTCGGAGTAGGCGCGGCAGGTGCGCTGGCGGCAGCGTTTGCGGCGGTCGCAGCGGTGACGCGGGTGAGAGTCAGAGGCGTGGGAGTTCCCTGGCTCCAAACGCCGGTGAGTGACGCGCCATCGCCGCTTAGTAAGCCTGTATACGTTCCTTGCACAGTCGGCACCGTGTAACTCAGCGATTGCCCGTTAACATGCACGTCGGCGCACGCCAGTCCCACCATGTTTTGATCGGGACTATCGACAGCGCAACTGAAGGTACCGTCGCCCGCTTTCGTCAAATGGAGTTTCACGTGCAGCGGGCCCAACATTCCCGAATACTCCCCAGCGAAATTCGGGGCTGACTGCGCAAAGGCCAGGTTCGACAAGACGGCCAGCGCGGTAAGCAGGACAAGCGGCGCAAGGCAACGCAAAGAAAAATGAGTTCGCGGAACGAACCATGCAGACGAGAGAAGGAGTGGCCCAGGACCCATTGGCGCCTCCAACGTAAAGAGTGGCGAGATTCTACCAAAAATTTCGGTTGCGAGAGTGTTAATCGGGCCGATCTCAGAGCTGGTCGTCGCGGGTTTCTCGTGCTGCTAACAGTCCAATGAGCGTGAGTCCGGCTACTGCCGACAAGTAATAGCCGACGTACTGCAGGCCTAGGCTGCGGGCTAGAGTGGTTGCGATGTAAGGTGCGAGCGATGCTCCGAAGATGCCCGCAAAGTTGAAGGCGAGGGAGGTGCCGGTGTAACGCACCTCGGTCGGAAAGAGCTCAGAGAGCACTGTCCCAAGAGGCCCGTAGGTCAGACCCATAAGCGACAGTCCCAGTGCCAACATCAGCATGGTTCCGGTTTTGCCGGAGACAAACATGGGCGCCATGACCAGGCCAAAGCCCGCGATTGCCGAGGTGACCCAGATGAGTGTCAGGCGACGGCCTCGTTCGGCCAACCGGGCGCCGACCGGAATGGCCAGTGCGAAGAACAGCACTCCAAACAACTGCATCACCAGGAACTGCTCGCGGTTGTAGCCCAGCGCCGTTGTGCCCCAGGACAGGGTGAAGACGGTCATCAGGTAGAAGAGTACGAAGGTCGCCAGCGACATCAGCGTGCCCACGAGCAGAGTGCCAGAATGATCGCGGAACGCTACCCACAGCGGCACGCGCACCCGTTCGTTTCGACTTAGCGCTTCGCGGAAGACCGGAGTCTCGGTAATGGTCAAGCGCACGTATAGACCGACGAGCACCAGCACCGCACTCGACAGGAATGGAATGCGCCAGCCAAAGGCGAAGAACTGGTCATTGGTGAGCGATTTCGAGAGCAGCAGAAAGACGCCGCCGGATAGAAGGAATCCCACGGGAGCTCCGAGTTGGGGAAACATGCCATACCACGCGCGCTTGCCGGGCGGCGCATTCTCGATGGCGAGAAGCACCGCGCCACCCCATTCGCCACCTAATCCCAGCCCTTGGCCGAAGCGAAAGAGCGCGAGCAGCAGGGGAGCAGCGATCCCTATGGTGGCGTAGGTGGGCAAAGCTCCGATCGCTACCGTAGACAGCCCCATGGTCAGCAGGGCGGCGACCAGGGTCTTCTTGCGGCCGATTCGATCTCCAAAGTGGCCGAAGAAAGCCGATCCCACCGGACGGGCCAGAAACGCGATGGCAAAGGTTGCCAGCGACGCCAGGATGGCTGAGGCGGGATCTGTCCCGGGAAAGAACAGCTTTGGGAAGACCAGCACGGCCGCGGTGGCATAGATGTAGAAATCGAAGAACTCGATCGCGGTACCTACGAGGCTGGCAAACAGTACTTGAGCCGGACGGTTCACAGTAGGTGTTGGGGCCGCGCGGCTTTCGCGGCTTAGTCCTGTAGGCTGTGTCGACCAAGAAATCCCCCATGCAGCTTGATGTCTAGCGAGTATAGCTGTACGTCAGCCAGCTTTCAATGAGCGGGACAGCCGTGGTTTCGGGTTGCATTCCGATTTCGAGTTCTTCGGATTGACACGGGCAGGCCACCTGCCGTACTGTTGCCCCGACTTTCCAGTAACAGAAATGGCAGGTTCGTCGAGTAGACGGCGTTATGCTGCGAGCTACGCAGCAGCGGGCCGCCAGCTGTAGCAGAACGTCCATCAGGGTCAGTGAAAGGAAACCATGAATCCGATTACCGCAGCGCAGTTGAGCCAACTTTTCCCGGATGCAGACGATGATTACCTTGGCAGGTAGCGAGTGAGCTAAATACTGATCCAAGCAAGTATGGGCTCGATACGCCTCTGAGGTGCGCGCACTTTTTTGCGCAGGTTATGCAGGAAGCTGGGGCAGGGCTGCAAGCGCAAGTTGAAAGCCTGAACTATAGTCCTAAGGCGCTGGGCAACTTCAGCTACTACAGGAACCATCCGGCCGAAGCCATGCAGGACGGATATGCTAAAGATCCTACTACCCGGAAAGGATCATTCGTCCTGCCAACCAGCCGATGATTGGCAACAAGACCTACGCGAACAGGATCGGAAATGGCGACGTTGCCAGCGGGGATGGTTTTCTGTTTCGCGGCCGCGGCTTCATTCAAGTTACGGGCCGAGCGAATTATGCGGCGCTGGCAACGACGTACGGAACCATCTACGGCGCCATCGATGCCGACTTTGTGGCGAATCCGGACCAGGTGGCGAGCTTCCCCCATAGCGTTCGGTCGGCAGTGTGCTTCTGGGTCCAACATGGGTTGCCCGCGCTTGCGGACCATGGCAGTTCGGACTTGAACGTTGATGCCATCACAGCCGTAATCAACAAGGACACCCCTTCTTATGGCGACCGTCGTAACAACTTCCAGCAGGCGATTCAGGTCTTTCAGTAGGCTCAGCGTCTGGCTTTCGGTTCTTTCTGGAGTTTGATTTCTGCTTCGTGTTTAGTCGCGCAGACGGCTGGCGCCTCCAGTTGTCTGCCGGACGAGGGTGTCTTGTTTTCGTGCCGGCTGGAGGGAAACCATCGCACTGTATCTCTCTGTACCGCGCCCAAAGCAGCTCCGTTTCAATCGATAACGTACCGCTACGGCAGCGAAACCAAGAACGAGCTTACCTACGTTGCGAGCGTCGAGAACCACAACCGATTTCTCGCCACGGTCAGCCCGGTGGACCCGAATGCATCCGTACGCCAAATTTGGTTTCAGATAAAGGACGTCAAGTACATCGCCACCGCGTGCGTTGGCGGCAATTGCCCGCACCGGGGAGGGCTGATTGTTCTTCGGGGTGACAAGCTCCTGATGAGCCGGGCTTGCGAACGCGACAGCACCAGCCATGCCTGGTTTTGGAGCGAAGTGATTAAGTTTGGCTCTGATTTTGAGAGCAGCCGGTCGAAGACGAACCTAATTCAACTGCAGGATTACGACAATAACGTCAATGTGCTTTATCCGTGGAAACGAGTCAATTGACCGTAAGCGCGGGTTATTCAGAAAGGCAGCCGGGCTTGACACCTGTTTCCTCAATTCGTCTGGCACGTAGGAAGTGGCGCTCGGTCGCAGCCTTGTGGGTATTTTGGTTTGTCGTTCTCGCCTCAACCGGCTGCGCGGTAAAGTTCATCGGCGACTACGACTTGACCATCGACAATGGCGTCACCGACGTCCAGCAAAGGGCAAAACTTTATTTTGACAAGCTGCGAGCGGAGCCGAAAACTCCGTAGATCCGAACTTCTACAACGACATTGGTGCGCGCCTGGTGGTGCTCAGGACGCGGGCTGAGTTGTCGCCGCAATATCCGATCATCCTGAAAGAGATTCAAGAAATTGCAGTCCCAGTTCAACACGTTCCAGCAGCTCGACCAGATCACGCCGCGTCCGTTTCCGGCGGGAATACTCAGCGCTGCGGAATCGGCGTCACGATCAGCGTAGAGAGTATTCTGAGGCTCGAGCTTGCGCTGAAACGCGGCGACAAGAACGTGCCGAGCCTCGGTCCCAGCAAATAGCGGACTGCGGGTCTGGAGGAGAGACGACCATGGAATTGGACGCTGAGGCGCTGGCCAAGCAGATGCTGGGTGCGGCACTGCCGATCCTGAAGAAGAACGCCGAAGACGCGCAGTCGTTCGCGCAAATCGAGTTCACCAAGATCGCCCACGATTGTTTCGATCCAGGAAATGCTGGTGGCGGGTCAAATCAACCAGCAGCAGGCTACGCTATTGCTCGACATGCAGAAGAGCGCCTCACGGAGCGTGCTCCTTACGGTGCGCGGACTGGCTCTGCTGGCTGCCGAGGAAGCGATCAACGCTGCGCTCAAAGTGATAAAGGGCGTCGTAAATTCGGCAGGCAAATTCCCTATGATCCCGTAGTGGTGAATGCGACTAGCTGCGAGGCAAAGCAATCCAAGATGGGAAAAGGGGATCTCGAGGACCAAGATCCGCAGGGGACGGGAAGAAAAGGACCCTGTACGGCGCAGCTGAAGAGGCTGCTGAAAAAGTTCTTTCTGGCGATGAAAGGACGGCAGCGGCTAAAGCCGGTCACCTGTTTCTAACGCTTTGCGGCATGACTGGAGTCATGCCCTGATACGAACCGGTCGCAAAGACGACTTTTTCCTGCAGCCTGTGGTTGCGCCCCTTCAAAACCGCCGCGAGGAAGGAAGCTATTTGGCCTTTGCAGCGCGAAAATGATTCTCATGGCGAATGCCGGGTTGCAGAGACAGCAACAACCCCGGTGTAAAATTCTTCACTAGCACTTACCGATATCAACTAGACGAGGAGATTTCCAATGGGTTTGAAAATTGGCGATGTCGCGCCCGATTTCATGGCTGAAACGACTGAAGGCCGTATCCGCTTTCACGAGTGGCTCGGAGATTCATGGGCAGTTTTGTTTTCGCATCCCAAGGACTTTACGCCGGTGTGCACCACGGAACTCGGGTACATGGCGAGCCTGAAGCCGGAATTCGATAAGCGCAATACGAAGATTATTGGCCTGAGCGTCGATCCGGTGACCGACCACGCGCGCTGGGCGGAGGACATTAAGGAGACCCAGGGACACGCACCGAACTATCCCATGATCGGAGACTCGGACCTGAATGTGGCCAAGTTGTACGAGATGCTTCCCGCCAGCCTGGCCGGCAGCTCGCAGGGGAGGACAGCGGCCGACAACATGACCGTACGCAATGTGTTCGTCGTAGGGCCCGACAAGAGGATCAAGCTGATCCTGGTCTATCCCATGACCACCGGGCGCAACTTCGACGAGGTGCTGCGCGTGCTGGATTCGCTGCAACTGACTACGAAACATAAGGTGGCGACGCCGGCGAACTGGAAGCAAGGCGATGACGTAATCATTGCCGGCTCGGTGTCGGACGAGGACGCGAAGAAGATCTATCCCGATGGATGGAAGGCGCCGCGGCCGTACCTGCGGATCGTGCCGCAGCCAAAGGGGTAAGGGCCCCGCACAATTCGCGATAGCAGACCTGCGCGACCGTGGTTATGTGCCACTACTGGTCGCGCAGAGTTTTCATGGGATCTAGCGTTGACGCACGGTACGCCGGCAGACTGCTGGCCAGGAACGACACCAGCAACAGCACCAGCGATACCACCACGAAAGTCAGCGGGTCGGTGGGACGCACTCCGAACAGAAGTCCGCTCATGAGCCTGGTCAGTGCGATTGAAATTGCGATGCCGATCGCCAGCCCAATCACACCCAGCGTCAAGCCCTTGCGCAGAATCATGCCCAACACGCTGCTTCGTTGTGCGCCCAGCGCAATGCGTACGCCGATTTCGAGCGTGCGCTGCGCCACCAGGTAAGAGAGTAATCCGTACAATCCGATGGCCGAGAGCAACAGCGCTATTGCCGCGAAACATGTCAGCAGGAGCGCCTGGAAGCGCGGCTGCGCTGCGGATCGCGCAAACATGTCGTCGAAAGTTTTCACGTCGTAGAGTGGCAGGTTCTTGTCGATCTCGGCCAACTGACCGCGCAGCGGAACAGTCAGGGTAACGGGATCCACGGCAGTGCGAACCACGAGCGTTGGCGAGAGTACGACTGCTTGTGCGAGGGGGAGATAGTACTGGGGACGGATGTCCTTTTTCAGCCCGCTCGCTTTCACGTCGCCGACCACGGCGATGATCTCGCGGGGGACCTCCTTAACGCCGCCGTCGGAGATTCCTGGCGTGATGTGTTTGCCGATCGGATCTGTATCGCTGAAGAATTTGCGGGCGAAACTTTGGTTCACGATGACGACCGGAGTGGCCTTGGCGTCGTCTATATCCTGGAACTCGCGCCCCCGCAGTACAGGGATTCGCATCGTCTGGAGGTAGGTCGGCTCTACGATCGAAACCAGCGCAGCGTTCCGGTCGCCCTCGGGTAAGGGGTGGCCTTCAATGTCGAACGAAATCCGCATTCCACTGGTTGACAACGGGAGCGGCCATCCCGCTGACGCCGACAAAACGCCGGGTAACGCCCGCACCCGGGCGAGCAGTTGTTGGTAGAGCTGTGTCTGCTGGGCGCTGGTGTAGCGACTGTCCGGCAACGAAATGCTCGCAATCAGCACGTTCTTGCGATCAAAGCCGGGATCGACCTGCAACAGGCGGACGAAGCTATGAATGAGCAATCCCGAGGCGACCAGGAGTACCAGGCCTACTGCGGTCTCTGCAACCACCAGCGAGTTCTGCAGGCGATGCTGTCCTCGTCCCGTGGTGGAGGTACGGTTGCCGTCGCGCATGGCCGACGAAGGATTCACTCGCGAGGTTCGCCATGCCGGCAACACGCCGAACAGCAGCCCGGTGATTACGGAGATAAACGTCGCGAACCCCAGCACGTTTCCGTCGACCGAGACTTGACCCAGTCGCGGCACGTCGGACGGCACCAGTCGCAGCAACACGCGCAACAGGCCCGAGGCCAGCGCAATTCCAACCATCCCGCCGAACAAGCCCAACGTGACCGACTCGACCAGCATCTGGCGGACGATCTGATGGCGACTGGCGCCAAGTGCCGCGCGTACCGCGAACTCCGATCTGCGTCGCGAGGAACGCGCCAGCAGCAGCCCTGCTACGTTGGCGCATGCGATGAGCAGCACGAACATCACGGCGCCGAACAGAATGCGAAGGGCGGGGCGAGTGTCGCCCACCAGGCTCTCTAACTCCGTAGTCACCAGCGCTCCCACGAAGTGCAGGTTCGTCTGGGGATACTGCCGCTTCAGATTTTGCGCGATCACGTTCAGGTCGGCTTGCGCCTGTTCGGCAGTTACACCGGGTTTCAGCCTGCCGACCACGTCGAGTAAATGGGCGCCACGTTGGGTCGTCATAGGCTCGCCATTGGGATCGAAGGTATCGTCACTCAGCGAAGTCCACAACATGGACGCAGGATTCTGAACAGGGAACTCGAAGCCCTTCGGCATCACCCCGACAACGGTGTAGCTCTTGTTATCGAGTGTGACGGAGCGGCCAACAACGTCGCCGGCGGAACCAAATGCAGACTCCCACAAGCTGTGGCTCAACACTACGACATGCGTGCCAGGCTTCTCGTCGTCGACGGCGAAGCCCCGGCCTAACGCGGGGCTGACTCCGAGAACGCGAAAGAAGTCAGCGGACACAATGTGGCCGGTCAGGTGTTTAGGTTCGCCAACGCCGGTGAGAGTGAAGTCGTTGTCGTGAAAGCTGGCCAGTCCCGAGAACGATTTGCTCTGTGAGCGCCAGTCGAAGAAGTCGGGATAGCTCAGTGGGCCTCCGGCGTGTGCGCTGGAGGTGGGGTTGCGATCGTTGCGCGCTTCGACCGACATGAGCCGATCGGGTGCAGGAAACGGTAGCGGTCGCAGCAGGACGGTATTAACCAGGCTGAAGATGGCGTTGGCGCCGCCGATTCCCAGAGCGATGGTCAAGACCGCCGTGAGCGCAAAACCTGGGTATTTCCTGAACTGCCGAACAGCAAAGCGAAAATCCTGTAACAAGGCGCGCATTCCGTCTCTCCCGAAGACACGTGTCTCGTATAGTGCAATGCACTTGATTGGCCAACTCCTAAGCGCTTGAGAATGCTGGAAAACCCTGTCATGTTGGATGGCGCTGTGCCTTCTTGGGCGTTCGCTTTGGGACTTGTTTGTTCGGAAGTGAACAGACGCATGGCGGCCTGTTCGTGCTTTCCCTGCAAGTGGTCGTCTCCGATATCATTCCTCTGTATGCAACCCGCGATCCGATGTAGCGGCCTCACTAAGACCTACGACGGCAAGGTTGAAGCCGTCCGCGGACTCGATCTCGCCATCGAGACCGGCGAGTGCTTCGGGCTGCTTGGTCCGAACGGGGCCGGCAAAACCACGACCATCGAAATCCTAGAAGGCCTGCTGCAACCGACGTCGGGCGAGGTCGAAATCCTTAGCATGACGTGGCAGGGCCACCAGCGCGAGCTGCGTGAGTGGCTGGGCATTTCCCTGCAGGAGACACGCCTTTCGGAAAAACTGACGGTGCGCGAGACTCTGCACTTGTTTGGCAGTTTTTATCGTTCTCCACGCTCGGTGGCGGAGATCCTCGATGAGCTTTCTCTGAACGAGAAGGCCGACGCCCGGGTGGGCACGCTTTCCGGTGGACAGAAGCAGCGGCTTGCGGTGGCGACGGCGCTAGTGGGGAATCCGAAAATTCTATTTCTCGACGAGCCAACGACCGGGCTCGATCCACAGAGCCGGCGACAGTTGTGGGAGATCGTACGCCGGTTTCAGCAGCGCCGTGGAACCGTATTATTGACCACCCACTACATGGACGAAGCCGAGCGGCTGTGCGACCGGCTGGCCATTATCGACCAGGGAAAGATCATTGCGGAGGGGACTCCCGCGGAGCTGATTGCGCGCCTCAGCGGACATCACGTGGTGGAGTTCGCAATCAGAGGCGGTAATGGCGGAAGCGAAGATATTTGGGCGCGGCTGCCGGGAGTGCAATCGGTGCGCCACGAAGACGGTTTTTTCTGCCTTCAGGTCGATGAGCCGCACCACACGATTCCCGCGCTACTCCTGGCAGTGCAGCAGAAGGGCGCGCAACTGGCGCACCTCACCACGCGACAGGCCAGCCTCGAAGATGTCTTCGTGGCGCTGACTGGGCGCCATCTGAGGGAGGAATAATGGCCGACCTCGAAATCCAAACGCCCCCAGAAGAGAAACTGCAGCCTTCGACCGTAATCAACGGCCGCTGGGCGGGATATCGCGCACTTCTGGGCGCGCGCATGAAAGAGCTGTGGCGCGAGCCCGAAGTAGTCTTCTGGGTGTTTGTGTTTCCGTTGCTGCTGGCGTTGGGTTTGGGGATCGCCTTCCGGAATAAGCCGGCGGATGTCACGTCAATCGTCGTCGTGAACAACTCGCAGGCGCAACATGTCGTCGATCTCTTGCAGCGGTCTCCAGCAAAAGATGCGATACACGCGGATGTGCTCGACGAGCAGACCGCATTCGATCGCTTTCGACTCGGACAATATTCTCTGGTGGTGACGGCTGATGACAGCGGCACGCATTACCGCTACGATCCGGCGCGGCCAGAAAGTGTGCTGGCACGTTCGCAGGTGGACGACGCGCTGCAGACTGCTGCCGGGCGATCCAGTCCGCTGAAGACCGAGGCGACGCAGAGCAGCGCGCCCGGAGCGCGCTACATCGACTTCCTTATCCCCGGCTTGCTGGGCATGAACCTGATGAACTCGGGCATGTGGGGCGTCGGGTTCGCCATTGTAGAGATGCGGCAACGCAAGCTGCTCAAGCGTTTTGTCGCTTCACCTATGCGGCGGACCGATTTTCTGCTGGCGCTGGGCAGCAGCCGCCTGGTGCTGATGATCATCGAAGTGGGGCTGTTGCTCGGTTTCGGCATGCTGGCGTTTCGTATGAAAGTTGAGGGTTCGCTACTGGCGATCTTGCTGGTTGCGGGATTGGGAGCGGTTTCCTTCGGGGGAGTTGGGCTACTCACCGCCAGCAGGGCGCAGAAAATCGAAAGCGCCAGCGGGTTGATCAACCTGGTGATGATGCCCATGTGGATTTTTTCCGGCGTGTTCTTCTCTTACGAACGGTTTCCGCAGATCATTCAACCGCTCATCAGGGCCCTTCCGCTGACCGCGCTGAACGACGCGCTGCGCGCGATCATCTTGCAGGGTGCGAGTTTGAGTTCGCAGTGGACACAACTGACAGTGCTGGCAATCTGGGGGGGCGCTTCGTTCTTTATCGCGCTGAAGTTGTTTCGCTGGAGCTGAGGTTCGTCAGTATTCCGGTTTCGCCGCCATGGCTTCTTCCAGCGTGATGCGCCGCTTCTGGCGATACGCCATGTTCGCCATGTGCGCTGCGATCGCTGACTTGTAGCCGATCTCAATGGAAGCGTTCGTCTTCTGATTGCGCGCGCGAATGCACTCCATCCAGTTGGCCATGTGGTTCTGTCCCTGCGATGAGCCGGTCAGTGCAACGCCATCCGACCGATTTGCCTTTTCCGGCAAATAGCTGATTCCGCCCTGATATTTTCCTGTCACCATGTCGGTTGCGCCACTGATGTGTTCGACGGTCCCGTCGGAGCCGAGAAAGCGCTCGCCCAATCCGTAACGGCTATTGCTGAAGGTGGACTGCCAGAGCACTGTGAGATCGTTGGGAAACTCGAAAGTCACGGCGATGGTGTCAGGCACCTGGCGACCGTCCTTTTCGGAATAGACACCGCCCATCATGTCAGCTGCCTGCGGTACTGGGAGGTCCAAGGCGGTCATGATCCAGGCGATCTGGTGCACCATGTTCTCGGTGACGTTGCCGCCGGAAAATTCCCAGAACAGCCGCCAGTTCATGTACTTGTTGGCGTCGAAGGCGATCTTGGGACGGTTCACGAGGAACAGGTCCCAATTCACGTGCTGCGGATTGCAGTCGGCGGGAATCGCGCGATACCACTGGCCGTGACCGTGCGGCGTGTTGCGGCTCATCCACGACTCGACCATCGTCACCTTGCCCAGCAGGCCTTGCGTGTACCACTGGCGCGTGTCGGCTAGTTCGCCCGAGCTCTCGTGCTGCAAGCCGATTTGCACCACCTGCTTGGATTTCTGCGCGGCGTGCAAACATTCGATCGCCTCGGGAATGTCCCATGTCATGGTCTTTTCGCAGTACACGTCTTTGCCCGCGGCCAGCGAGTCGAGAAAATACTTCGCGTGCAGATGCAGCGGCAGGCCAATGATCACGGCATCAACATCTTTGCGATCGAGCAGACCGCGCGGATCGTCATACGACTCGGCGGAGGGCGCCATCGTCTTTGCCTGCTCACGGCGAAGGGAGTAAACGTCGGCGACAGCGACGCACTCCACGTTGGGCTGAGCCAGCGCATCTTTCAAGTCCTGCTGGCCGCGATCGCCCGCGCCAATGATGCCGATGCGAATGCGATCGTTTGCGCCGCGCACGCGGGAATACGGAAACGCGGCGAGCGCTACCGCTCCAGCCGCCATGCCAACGAATTCACGCCGATTGATCGTTCCGAGCTTTACTTCGTTCATGAGAGCGCTCCAGCTTTTTGTAGGTCGGCTTTCATGCCTGCCCAACTTTGCCGTGACGATTCTTCCGGTGAACCTGCCCCTTGCCAGTGGGTCTCAAGCGAAACGCCGAACTTATAGCCGGCCTTCTTCATTGCCTCGAACTGCCCCGCCCAATTGATGATGCCTTTGCCCACCGGCATCCATTCGTAACCCTCTCCACCTGCTTTCATGGCGACGTCTTTACAGTGGCAATGGCCGATACGGTCCTTGGGAAGCAGGTCCCAACCATTCGGATAAGCAATCTCGCCGCGCGCGGCCGCGTTGCCGGGGTCCCAGTTCAGCATGAAGTTCGGTGATGGCACGGCCGCTAATGTTTTCGAGGCTTCCGCGCCAGTCGCGGTATTGCAGGTCATTTCATTTTCCAGAATAAAGATGATGCCATGCTTGCCGAACTGGGCGGCGGCGCCCTGCAGCTTCGCATCGATGGCCTTGCGATAGGGCGCCTGGTCATCCAGTCGCCAGAAATCGAATCCCCGCACGCGATCAGTCTGGAACGCCTTCGCGGCCTCGATGCACTTCTCCAATACTTCTGGCTGTTGATCGTACCCGAAATCGGCCTTGAACTGGTCGCGCTTGGGACTGTACTTCGAGGTTGGTGCGCCCGGCCAATCGACCTTGAAGAGCGGGCTGGCGATGTCGGTCACGCGAAGTTGATACTTCTTCAGGATCGCCTGCGCCTCGGCAATCTCACCCGAGGTGAGGCTCATGAGGTTCTTGTTCCACAGGCCGCGTACCTCGACCCATTGCATCCCGAATTCTCGGGCGGCAACGGAACACGCATGGTCGAAGTCCTGCGAGATCTCATCGGTGATGACGGCAATGCGAAAGGGAGACTTCCACGGCGACGTGGCAGGCTTGTCTGTCGCCGACAAAATTGAAGGCAGGCCGGCGGACACGCTCGTAGCAACTATTGCCCTACCAGTTCGCAACAAGAATTCGCGCCGGTTCAATTGCGACAATTCGGTCTCCAGAAAAACAGGAGTTGGCGGAAGCGTGTGCGAGTCGAACGCACCATCGACATCGAAGATGCCGATCGCCGGTTTTGAAGACCGGGAGAGTCACCGGACCCCCTTCGCTTCCGCAGGCCGGCACAACAGCTATCCGCCATTGTAAACAACCGGTTGGCCCTCCCCTTGGAGCCTGTCAGAAACACGAAACAATTCGTTCGCCGAATCCTGATAAATTGTCCGAGGAGTGTTCTGACTATGGGCAAGCGCACATTCGACTTTGTTCAGCTCGACGTCTTCACCAACCGGCCACTGGAAGGCAACCAACTGGCGGTGTTCACCGACGCCCGCGGTCTCAGCGATGACGAGATGCAGAAGCTGGCGAAGGAAACCAACCTTAGCGAGACGACCTACATTTTCCCGCGCGACAAGGCCATCGAACAGCGCGAAGGCGTCAAGGTGCGCATCTTCACGGTCAGCGCAGAGCTGCCTTTTGCCGGGCATCCTACGCTCGGCACAGCGTGGTATCTTCGCCAACATTCGCTGGCCGGCGAAATCGTTCTCGATCTCAAGGTGGGCAAGGTGCCGGTGCGCTTCGAACATCGTGATAACAGCCTGTTCGGCGAGATGCGCCAGGTGGACCCCGAGTTCGGGCGCAGCCATGCGCATGCCGACGTGGCCAAGGTGCTGGGTGTTCCCGTGTCAGAGCTCGATGAGAGTCTGCCGATCCAGAGCGTGTCCACTGGGATGTGGTTCACCATGGTGCCATTTCGTTCCCTCTCGACCTTGCAGAATCTGAACATCAGTTGGCATCAGATGGCTGCCTACCTGCGCGACCTTGGGGACAACAGCTTCTTTTATCTCGTCAGCCGCGAGGCGGTGTCGCCCTACGCCACGCTGCACGCGCGCATGATTTTCTACAACGGCGAAGATCCCGCGACGGGATCGGCAGCGGGCTGTTGTGCGGCGTGGGCGGTGCAGAATGGCGTGCTGCCTTCCGATCAGCAGGGGCTGATTGAGCAGGGATTGGAGACGCGGCGTCCAAGTTCGCTCTATATTCGAGCCGAAAAGCGCGGCGATGCGGTCACTAATGTGCGCGTCGGCGGGCACGTGGTGCAGATCGTTAACGGTACAGTAACGATGTGAATAATCTGCGGATATTCTGTGTGCGCTGGAAGACCTTTACGTAGCCGGAGTTGCGCGCACAATTTATTCGCCGCGCAAGATTTCATGCAACTCTGGCGGTGCTGTTTCGCGCGCAGGATAGCGTCCACGATTTAACCACTGCGGTACTTTACAGCGCCGCTCCATCGCCGTACTATCCGATAACGCGCTTGCTCTGGCGCTTAAAAATTTAGACAGCTCCTCAGGTGACTGCCGCAACAGCGCTCTCCAATCAGGTTTGCTAGGCGCGGTCGTGCGGTGTTTTTCCGGTAGGCGCAGTTGGGAAGTTTCATGAAACCAAAGCGCACGATTCTCTGCGTTGACGAAGACGAACGTTCACTTTCCATTCGCAAAGTTATGCTGGAGACGCGAGGCTATCGCGTAGTGGCATGCTCCGAGGCGGCCCGCGCCGTCGACCTAATGAAAGCCGGAGGCATTGATCTCGTCCTCGCCGACGTCATGATGCTGAAACTTGGCAGCGCGCGGCTGATCGACCAGCTCAAGACCATCTCGCCGACTACTCCCGCGATTGTGTTCTCCGGGGCTTTAGCCTATTGTCCCGACGACATTCTTGCCGATGTCTTTCTCTCCAAGGCTAACTGTAGCGCGGCGCAGTTGCTGGATCACGTTCGCATGGCGCTGGTGAGGAAGCGGGGGCCGAAGCCGGCTGTGACTAGCACGCTATCCCCGAGCCGGTTCGCGTCGTAGTCATCGAACCGCGCAGTCACGACACAAGAGCAGAACCAATCGTGTGGTTTCGGGTCATCTTGCGTGAAGCCGAGCTTCAATCAAAGAAGAAAGCCACTCGGATCGTGCACGGGTGGCTAATCTCTGGTAGTGCCGCATGGCTCAGGCGGCCTTTGATTTCGCCTTCTTCTTTCGCTCTGCCCACCGAAGCTTCATCATCTCAGAGATACGCTTGCGGGCAGACGCGCTCATGGTGCGACGTTTTCCTTTGGAACCTGAACCTGGCGGTCTTCCAGGACCGCGGCCTGACTTGCCGGTTCCCTCCAAGGCTCGAATAGCAGAATCAATCCGCTCGCGCTCGCTCTTGAGATCTGACACGATTTGTTGAATATCCATGGATCACCTTTCGAGTTAATTGGCCAGCGCCCTAGTCTATCAGGTGGGACTATGACTTGCCGATAGGATTTATCAACATTCTTAATGCAGAATTAATGCCTACTCGAAGAGCCTATCTCCAGAGGTCCTCCCACAGGCCCGCAGATGGGATAATCTTTTGACGATCCAGCCTACCATCTGGTCGGAAGAGAGGAAGCCATCTCGCCTTCTTTCCCTATCGGCTGGTATGCTCCGTTTGTCTCGTCCGAACCTAGGGGGACTGCCATGTCGCCAGAGCCAAGCTTCCACATGACCGCCGACCAATTCCGCCAGCACGGCAAAGAGGTAGTGGACTGGATTGCCGATTACTATGAGCGCATCGAAACACTACCTGTCCTGTCACAGGTTCGTCCCGGTGAAATTCGGCAGGCCCTGCCCGGTCATCCTCCACTTCATGGCGAAGCGTTTGATTTGCTGCTCAAGGACATAGATAAGGTTATTCTGCCCGGGATTACCCATTGGCAGTCTCCGAACTTCTTCGCCTTTTTCCCTGCCAATGCTTCGGGCCCCGCGATCCTGGGAGACCTACTGTCGTCGGCGCTGGGGGTACAGGGCATGCTCTGGGCCACTAGTCCTGCCTGTACCGAGCTAGAGACCCAAGTACTTGACTGGCTGGTGGCCATGCTTGGGCTTCCGGAGAAGTTTCTATCGACCAGTACTGGCGGAGGCGTGATCCAGGACACTGCGTCCAGTTCTGCGCTTTGTGCGATGCTAGCGGCGCGCGAGCGTGCCACTGGCTACACCACTAATTTACGTGGAGCTAATGGCAAATTAGTAGCATATACCTCCTCGCAAGCCCACTCTTCGCTCGAAAAGGCAGCCACGATAGCAGGAATCGGACTGAATAATCTGCGCTTGCTGGACGTTGACGAGAATTTCGCTATCAGACCAGAAGCTCTAAAAAACCAGGTGGAGAAGGACCGCCTAGCCGGGTTGGTACCTTTCTTTGTGTGCGGCACCGTAGGCACGACTTCTTCGAACGCCATGGACCCCCTTCCGGAGATCGCGGCCATCTGCCGGGAAAATAGTCTCTGGTTCCATGTAGATGCAGCCATGTCGGGCACTGCGGCCTTGTGCCCGGAGTTTCGCCACTATCAGCAGGGAGTGGAGCACGCCGACAGCTATTGCTTCAATCCTCACAAGTGGATGTTCACCAATTTTGATTGCGATTGCTTCTATGTGGCCGATCGCAAGGCGCTCATCAAAACGCTGAGCATCCTGCCGGAATACCTGAAGAACCAGGCTACCGAGTCCGGGGCGGTGTTCGATTATCGCGACTGGCAAATTCCGCTGGGCCGCCGTTTTCGTTCACTGAAGCTTTGGTTCGTCATTCGGCATTACGGAGTGGAAGGGTTGCAATACCATGTGCGCCAGCATGTCGCAATCGCTCAGGCATTTGCGGGATGGGTACAGGGGGACGAGCGCTTCGAGGTCATTGCTCCCGTACCGCTGAATCTGGTGTGTTTCCGCTATCGAGGCAGCGAAGAACAGAACCAGCGCCTGATGGACCGACTCAATCAAAGTGGCGCTCTTTACCTGACGCAGACTCGATTGAACGGCCAATTCGCGCTTCGCTTTTGTGTGGGCCAGACTACCACTACCATGAAGCACGTGGAGCAGGCCTGGCAGCACATACAAGAAGAGGCAGGCAGGCTCCAGGCGGAGGAGAAACCGGGAACATAAAGGAGGACCTGGATTTATAGTCGTTCGGAAGCGACCCGCGTTCTCCTTATAATGATGTAAGCCTTTCCAATGACTATTAACTCCAACGACTCTCGCCGCGACGAACCGCTGCGGTGGTTGAATTTCCCTGAATCGAGATGAAGCGGAAGATAGCGGTGGTCACGACATCGCGGGCTGACTACAGCCATCTCTACTGGCCGTTGCATGATCTCGCGCGCCACTCTGATGTGGACCTGAGATTGATCGTGATGGGTCCGCACCTGTCGCCCGAATTTGGCCGCACCGTCTGCGACATCGAGAAGGATGGCCTGGAGATTGCCGCTCGCGTCGAATGTCTGCTGAGTTCCGATACTGATGTAGGAATGGCGAAGACGATCGGCGTGGCCACCCTCAGCCTGGCGGACTGTCTGGGGCAGATGCGTCCCGATCTCATTCTGTTGATTGCCGACCGCTACGAGATGTTGGCACCGGCTGCCGTTGCGCTGGCGTTGCGCATTCCCGTCGCGCACATCGAGGGTGGGGAGATTAGTGAAGGGGCCATCGACAATACTGTGCGCCACACTCTCACCAAGTTGAGCCATGTGCATTTCACCTCGACTTTCGGGGCACGCGACAGGGTCATCGCAATGGGTGAGGAGGAATGGCGAGTTCATCGCGCGGGCGCACCTTCCCTCGATCACCTGCGCCGCGACACGCTACTCACCCGCGAACAGCTCGAAGCACTATTGCAGATCGATCTCACCGAGCCCACCGCAATCGTGGCCTATCATCCGGTCACGATTGTTCGCGATACCACGCAAGAGGCGGATGCGCTGTTTGCCGCGTTGTTGGAGACGCCTGGACAGATCTTGTTCTCCTACCCCAATACCGACGCCGGCGGCCGCGAGCTAATCCAGCGGACGGAGCGATTTCTTGCCCGGCGTTCGGATGCCCGCGTATTCGTTAATCTCGGAGCTCTCAACTATTGGAGCCTGCTGCGGCACGCAGACTTGATGATCGGAAACTCCAGCAGCGGCATCATGGAGACCCCATCTTTCGCGTTGCCCACGGTCAACGTTGGCATGCGGCAGCAGGGCAGGGAACGGTCTCCTAATATTCTCGACGCCACTCCCGAGAAGGGCGACATACTCGCCAAGGCCAAGATCGCCCGCAGCGAAGGGTTCCGCCGCTCGCTGGACGGCATGCAAAATCCCTATGGCGACGGTCATGCTTCAGAAAAAATTGTGAGTGTGCTGGCATCAGTTCCGCTGGGAGAGAAACTGCTGATCAAGAAAATGCTCTGACAAGACCGGCTCGGTAGCGTCAGCGCTGTGCGAGCGCCGCACCCGGCACCACCAGCGGCGCGTCCACGGTTCCGATCTGCTGGGTGGTGCGGTCCATGACCCCGATGCGCAGGTTGTAGTTGCCGGGCGGTAACGAGAGCAACTGGTGCGCCGGCAACCCGTACTTCTGGATGGCTGCATAGGCGTTCAGCGGAACGGTCGCGTCCAACGTGTCGGAGGCGTGGGCGACTTCCTTCCCGGAGCTATCAAACGCAATCACCATGCAATCAAGTAGCGCGCGCTTCTTGCCGTCGGCTACGTCCGCGAAGTCCACGCCGTTGCTGTCGATGACGTAGTTGATCTTCACGTCTTTGCGGGTTGCGTCCGGAAGTTCAATCGACGCCGTCAGCAGCATCGATGTCGCCGGAGGCATGCCGGGCTGCAGCGCCGTGCGCAATGCTGCGGTGCCGGCTGTTCCCGACTCCGTGATCGGGGGAATACTGTAGTAGCCCCGACGATAAGCCAGCTTCAAACCCTTGTTCGGAATCTTCACCACCACGCGATGGTACCCGCCGCTGTCATCTTGCTTCGGCGGCGTGTAAGCCAGCGTGTAATAGGTCGAACCGTCGTCCAGGCTGCGATTGATGACCCGTCGCAGGTCATTGGTGTTCACAAAAGCCTCGCCGCCGGTTTGCTCCGCGATGGTCTTCATCGTAGCTCGGTCGTTGGAAAGGGCCACGGATTGTGCTGTGATGGTGGCGCCCAGCACGCTGGGTGAGGTGGCCACCACGCCATGTCCGCCCTCGGGCGACACGTTGGTCATTATCTGGTTCTCTGAGGCGGCCGTGCTGATATCGATACCCTGGGATTGCAGTCCGCGCACATCCACGGGATATACCGCTACCCGCGAAGTGGCCAGAAGTGAATCGGTGGCGCGAATCTGATCTTCGAAGCCGCGCTCATTGCGGAATGGATCGGTAGACGCCGGATCGGGCTCGATTTGCACTGGGAAGCTTCCGGATAGCCATACCAGGTTCTTGCGCCCGGGATAACCGGAAACTGCTCTCGCCAAGCCTCTCATCGCTTGTAATGTGAAAACCACGCGGTCGGTGGTGCGGAAGGCTTCGTAATCGTTGTAGCTCTGTGTGATCCGGGCCGTCTGCAGATAAACCATCGTAGAAGTGTCGATCCCTCCGCCGCCCGGGCCTGCCGGAGCCGCTGCGGCCTGCGCGGACGTGGCCGCAATGCTGCCCACGGTCCGCTCCCGCTCGACCATAGTGGTCAAGATTTGCGATTTCGAGGGATCCAGCATCTCCGCCATGCGCAGCAACTGGTCAGGGTCCCGCGTGAACCCCTGCAGCATCTCGAGCTGCCGGGTGAGCACGAACAACGCCACTGGCTCGCCGCGCGGTACCGCTTTCAGGAGTTGCAGCAACTGGTTTCGTGCGTATGCCTGATCTGGGACTGCGGTATTCAATAGATCGAACAGGATGATCGTCCAACTACTCTGTGGCGCTTTCGCCGGGACATTGGTGAAAGTATTCGTCGGCAACGCTACGAACGCGAGTTTCGCAGCGTCCGCGCTAGCCACTGCCGCCTTGTCCACCGCGCCTGGAGAATGCATTTCAAACGCCCGCACCGTCTGTGGCTGTCCATCCTGCAGCACGGTGAAGTCCGCTGCCGTCAGGTCCTTCACAGGGCGGCCTTGGCTATCGGTCACGACCACGTCGAACTGCACCAGACGGGTGTTGACCTTAATGGTCGCCGCCGGATTGATGGTCGCAGCATTGCTAGAAGCGGCCGGAGTAGCCGAACTCGCAGTGCTGGTTTCGATGGGAACTGCAGCAGCGGGCGCGGCGGTCCCGTTGGAGGCCGTTATCAAGGGCGCTGGAGAAGCGGTGGCAACCGGCTGGGCCGGAGCAGGCGCGCTTGCAGCCTGCGTCGGCGGAGGAGCGGCAGGGGATGTCTCTTGGGCGCGTAAAACTTCGGTAGCAGGATGTTTGCTCGCACCTAAGCCGCGATCGAGGAAAAGCACATACACGCAAAGCAGGTTATAAGTCTGGTTGTAGATGTCGGGATCGAGTCCCGTTTTCAGCGCAAACGAACTTGACGGCGTGCCCGCTACTTTTCGCACATCATCCAGCACGAGTGGATTTATGTCAGACGTTAGTCGCGGCCCTTCGGGGTTGTTCGCGATATATCCCGATGAGTGAATCGTGATCGACGGAACGTGCGCCCGCTGGAAGAACAGCGCGTCAGTTTCGGGAGCATCGGCGATGGGTTGCGGGTCGGGACTCAACTGCAGCGCATGGCTGGCGGATGGAAGTAACCGCGCCAGGACAGCGGCGTTTGCGGCAGCGGAATATCCTGCTGCTGTTCGGCCCAGGTGGTCCAGGTCGACCATGCCGCGAAATTCCCGGCGCTGCGCATCCGAGAGGCTCTTCCAATAGAAGGATGCACCAGCCATATTGCTTCCGGAGAAGGCGGCGAACACCAAGGTGTGCCGATGGCTGGTGGAGACCATCGACTCCGCCAGCAACGGAAGCATCACCACTCCGCCCCATCCTACGGCGCCTTCATCGCCGCGGCCGTCGTAGTCCAGCCGCGCCGCGATCAGAATGGTTCCAAATTCGGTTCCAGGCAGGGTACACAACACGTTCGGCAATGTCTGATCGGGTACAGTCTGGATCTCAATGTTTGCTTTTGCGCATCCTGCTTTTTCGAACAACGCACGCAGCGAGCGGGCGCGCTGGTCGGGAGTGGAGGGCGCTGGTTGCAGACGTTGTTGCACCACCGATTTGTCAACGCGCAGGAAAGTTACGTTGTCAGCGAGGCAAGGGCTGAAGAGCGCGAAGACGACAAGCAGGTTGGACCACCGGAGCATGACACCCGTCCCGACGGTAAGAGGTTAGCACAACCGCGCCAGGCAAAGATGTGACCAACGGCGGGACCCTGGCCGACCCAGTGCAATCGGTGCGCCGGACGATTCCGGCAAAGAAGAAGGCCCGTCTCGTGACGGGCCCTCGGAAGATACTCGGTTGTTGTGCGAGGAGTTAGCGGCCGGCGCGGACGGTGCGGTGCTGCTGCCCAACATGCGACGCCGAATTGATGTTGGTGTTGTTGCGAACACCCGTTACAACCGGGCGGGCAACCACAGTGGCGACGCGGGCAACCTGGCCCATAGCACGTCCCTGATGCGAGCTCTGCGACAACTGATTGCCGAAGCCCCCCGGAGGAATTCCGGCAGCGTTCTCTCCAGACCAAAGACCCGTGGCTACGGCTGCACCTGCGATCACTGCGGCGATGGCGAACACCTGTTTGCCCGACAGCGAGCTACCCGGGAATACCGGAGCCGCCTGGGGAGCAGGAGCGGGAGCGGGCGTCGGGTCGGCCGTGCGCGAGCTCGAACCGCCGGCTTCCAGTTCCGTGGTCTTGCCGGCTTCGGTGACCATCAGCGCACCGGTGTGGCTGGTGATCACAATGTTGTTGTCCATGCGGGCGATTTCATAGGTCGCGGCCTTGTCTCTGGGAGCGACCGTGATCTGAGCGGCCTTCGCCGTCATACCGTCGGTGGTGCTGACGGCAGCGGTTCCGCGCACTACATTCACGCCTTCACTTTCGTAGCGGATTGCGGAATACGGATTGACGGTCACCTTGGTCCCGTCCTGATTGATGGCGGTGGCAGTGGCGCCGGCAGTTTCAATGCGGTCGCCGGAGGTGACGGAGGCCGAGCGGGCAACTTCTGTTCCGTTCAGCGTGACGGTCCCCGACGCGTAGAGCATGGTGTTGCTGGTCTCCGCCATAAGCATTGCCGCCGGAGTCAGCATCATCATTACAATGCTCAGGATTTTTGTGGCTAAACAGTTGCGCATAATCGATTGGCCTCCAAGCCTAATTTGCCTTCTGAATCCTACTGAAATCGGCCGGGCCGCCTGCCACGTGGTGGAACCGCAGTGGGCGACCAGTGTTTGATCTTCCATCCGGCTTGCCGCAACCCGGTTGGACTGAATCATGCCGCACGAAGAATGCACGGCAAAATCGATTCCGTTCGCACGCCTTCACTGCTTATATCAAAACCAAGGCGCCAATTGTGAATCCAAATTGTAAACCACAGCGCAATCGCTGACCACAGCATTCTTTGGTTACTGATTAGTTACGGCAGTCGGTTGCTCCGTCCCCGGCCCGGCAAGTCGAGACCCATTCGACGTCGCGGAACCTCGCGCGAATGCCCGCCCATCGCGGCTTCCGGCCAGAATGTCTCTTTTCTCCAGCGTAACCGGCGGAGTACAATCGCGCACGTTACGCGTTGACACTGAGATATAGTTGCTTTGCTGCAGCAACGCAGTGCAAAGTTCACATTGCAGCGGAGGGTGGCCATGAAACTATACGGACGAACTGCGGTTCTGGTGGCACTGACCGTGACGATGTCTCTCCTGGCGGGCTGTTCCCGTCACGATAATAATGAGCGGTACATTCTCGTAACTGTGAATTCCAAACTCCCCTACTGGCAGACCGCCGCCGCCGGCCTGGCGAAAGCGGGCGCGCTCTACGGAGTGAAGGTGGATGTCCGTGGGCCTGAAACCTACGATATCCAGGCCGAGGTGAAGGAGTTCCAGGACGCCGTGGCACTGAAACCCGCCGGCATTCTGATCTCGGTCGCCGATAGCGGACTGATGCAGGGGCCGATCAACGACGCGATCGATGCGGGCATACCCGTGATTACCATCGATGCCGATGCCCCGGCCAGCAAACGTCTCTACTTCATCGGCACCAATAACCTGCAGGCGGGACGCTTGGGCGGGCAGCGCGTGCTCGATAAGCTTCACGGCAAGGGCAATGTCGTCTTCTACACCATGCCGCAGACCAACATGGACGAGCGACTGAAGGGCTACAAAGACGTGTTCGCCGATCACCCGGCAATCAAAGTTGTCGAGGTCTTCAACATTAAGGGTGATTCAGGCAACGCCTTCGACCGTACCCAGCACTGGCTGACAGAAAAGGCTGTGGAACACATCGATGCGTTTATTTGTCTCGACGCGTCGGCGGGTAAAGATGTTGCCGAGGCGGTCAGGCGCAACAACGCCACGGATCGGCTGATCGTGGCCATGGATACGGATGAAGCGACGCTCAACCTGGTGAAGGGCGGTCTCATCGACTCGACCGTCGCCCAGAAGCCTTACACCATGGCTTTCTACGGGCTCAAACAGCTGGACGACATTCATCACTATCCTGTGGACTTCAAGAAGGACTACGGGACCGACTCTTTCTCGCCCTTCCCGCGCTTTGTGGACACTGGCGTATCGCTGGTGGACAAGGTAAACGTGGATTTGTATCTGCAAGGCCGCCAGGAAGCCCAGTCGAAGTAGGAAGGCGCGCTGCGTCGTGAATCGGGTTTTGAAGGGGCGCGCCTTCAGGCGCGCCCAGGGCGTTTCGTTTCGATCCGTCGAGCGGACTTTAGCCCGCGAGACTCTGCGCTCCCGACTTTTTCCCGTAGTCCCACAATGTGGGATATCAGGAATCGCCGGCCGACTCGACCGCCTTTCATCACCCCCAGGAGACAACCGATGTTGCGCATGATCGTACTGGTGGCCATAGGATGGATCGTCGGACTTTCGGCACGCGCCTTGCTGCCCGGCAAAGGTCCCGACGGCTTCTGGGCTACCACTGGTGTCGGCGTCGGTGGCGCTTTGGTCGCTGTGGTGATCGGGCGTTTCGCGGGCTGGTGGCACCCGGGCGACGCGCCCGGATTTATCCTGTCGCTCCTGGGCGCAATCATGCTGCTGGCGCTCTATCGCGTGCTGAAGAGCAAGTCGGTGGCCTGATTTATTGCTGCTGACCTGACTGTTGGGCGCGGGGCTCAACCCGCTCGGGTTCCGCAGGCACGGCCGCCGTTTCGGCCAGGGTTTCGTGTCCCGCATCGTCAAGTGCCGGCCGCACGGTCACGTCCACGGAGAGACGCTGTCCCGCGTGTCCCTTGTAAACGCCGCGCACAGGAGCTGCGTCGGAGTAATCGCGCCCGTAGGCGATACGCACATGGCGAAGGCCCACCGGCTTGCCAAGGGTGGGATCGAGCGACATCCATCCCCTGTCTGGAATGTAGGCTTCAGCCCAGGCGTGAGAGGCCTGGCCACCTATGACCTCTTCGAGCTTGGCATCGGGATTCGCCTCATTGTGAGGAACCAGGTATCCCGAAACATAGCGCGCCGGAATCCCTCGCTTGCGCAACACGCCTAACAACACATGCGCGAAATCCTGGCAGACCCCGGCTCCCAGTTGCAGGGAATCGGCAATCGACGAGTTCACGTGGGTTGCTCCCCTTACGTATTGGAAGCGCTCGTGAATCAACGTCGCGGCGCTTTGAGCGAAGTCCGCAACCGTGCCGTCGCAATGCTGTTCGGCCTCGGCAGCCAGTGGTTCAAGTTCCGCCAGGTGAGGAACGTAGTTGCTGGCGGCGAGCATGTCGTAATACTCCTCGAGCAAATCCTCCTGCTGCGCCTCCAGGTCGGTGAGCAGCATGACGCTGTCGGCTGGCGCGACGTTATGCGCCAGCACCACCGATTCAGCCTGCACCCGCAGCCGGCTGTGGACGGGAAGCACGTTTACCTGGTGTACCCAGTTGCCCAGGGCATCGCGGTAGGAAAATGCGGGCGAGGCCGGGGCTGTGGTCAGGCGAAACGACAGGCAGCTTTGCGTTTCGTCATGCATCGGGCGCAACCGAACTTCGTTGTAGCTTTCCGACACCGGGCCGTCGTAAACGAATTCGGTCACATGCACGAGGTGAAAGCGGTTCATTCGCCGGCTCCATAGTAGAAGTAAGTGTGGGCAATGTCGTCGCCGATGGCCTGGCAGTTGGCGAGAAGGTCGGTGAGGTAGGCGTGCAACCCGCGGCTGAAAATCTCCTCGACTGTGTCGTAGCGAAGGCTCTCCAGAACTTTGCCGGTGAGTCGCTCCGCCTCGTTGGCGTAGAAGCCAGGCCCGGTGCCGCTGATGGCCCGCAGGCCCATCTGCAACTCGGTAATGCTGAACCGTATGGAGCGCGGATGCTTGGAGTGCAGGATCAGCATCTCGGCCACCCGCTCGGGTTCAATCGGAGAGTGGTACTGGCGGCGATAGGTTTCGTAGGCCCCCACCGACTTGAGCACCGCCATCCACTGATGATTGTCCGCCGGGCCCACTACGGATGGCGTTTCCAACAGCGATTGGAACTGCAGGTCCACCAGGCGCGCGGTCATTTCGGCGCGCTCCAGCGACCAGCCAATCTTCAGGAAGTCCCAACCTTCGTCATGCGGCAGCGTGGCGTCGGTCACGCCAAAAAAACGATGGCAGCCAAACTTCACGGCATCGCAGAAACGGTGCGGCCCGCTGGACATCTGCTCGGCGGGATCGAAGCGGGTCACCGAATGGTACAGCCCGTTAATGTCTTCCCACATCTCGCGCGAGATGCGGTCGCGAATGGTGCGCGCGTTTTCGCGCGCCTTGGTAATGCACTGCACGATAGAGTTGGGATTGTCAGCCCGAAACGCCAGGAACTCGTAGACGGTCTGCGCATTCGCCTCTTCGTAGAACTCGTCGAAGCGCTCCTGCTCGCCCGCCATTACCACCAGCGGGCCCCATCGCAGGCGGTAGGGGACAGACGACTGCTCCAGCAGCATATGGTAGTTCACGTCGAGAATGCGCGCGGTGTCTTCGGCGCGCTCCATGTAACGAGCCAGCCAGAACATCGAATCCGCGATGCGCGACAACATTACGGTGCTCAGGAGTCGTCCCTCAAGACCCAGGTGTCCTTGCTACCGCCGCCCTGGGAGGAATTCACTACCAGCGAACCCGGCTTTAACGCCACGCGCGTCAGGCCGCCCGGAATGATCGTCACACCCTGCCCGTCATAAAGGCAGTAAGGGCGCAGGTCCACATGTCGTCCGGCCATACGCTTGGAATCCACATCGTATGAGGGGACGCGCGACAAACCGATCACTGGCTGCGCAATGTAATTCCGCGGGTCGGCCTCGATCTTCTTACGGAAGTCCTCGATCGTCTCCTCATCCGACGCTGGACCGATCAACATGCCATAGCCCCCGGACTCCCCAACCGCCTTCACCACCAGTTCCGGCAGATGCGCCAGCGTGTAGCGCAGATCATCGGGCCGCGAGCACAGGTAAGTTTCCACCGTCCCCAGGATCGGTTCCTCGCCGAGGTAGAAACGGATGAAGTCGGGGACATACGCGCATACGGCCTTGTCGTCGGCCACGCCATTGCCCACGGCATTGGCCAGCGCAACGTTGCCCGCGCGATAAGCGCCCATCAAGCCGGGCACTCCCATCAGCGATTCCGGACGGAAGACCAGCGGATCGAGATAATCGTCATCCACCCGGCGATAGATCACGTCCACCCGCTGCAGTCCGTGGATGGTCTTCATGTACACCACGCCGGCATCAACAATGAGATCTCGGCCTTCCACCAGTTCGATGCCCATCTGCTGCGCCAGGAAGCTGTGCTCGAAATATGCGCTGTTGTAAATGCCCGGGGTCAGAAGCACGATCTGCGCGTTGTCCTCGCCGCGCGGAGAGAGCGTTCGCAGGATGCGGCACAACTCCGTCGGGTAGTGATGCACCGGCAGGACTTCATAGGATTGGAACGCGTCAGGGAAAGTGCGCGTCATGACCTGCCGGTTTTCCAGCACGTAGGAAACGCCGCTGGGGGTGCGCACATTGTCTTCCAGCACCAGGAAGTCTCCGGTCTTCGAGCACCGCACCAGGTCGATACCGCAAATGTGGGTGTAGATCCCATGCGCCACTTCTACGCCAATCATCTCGCGGTGAAAATGGTGGCACGAATAGATCAGCGAGCGCGGGATCTTACGCTCTTTCAGAATGCGCTGCTGCCCATAAACATCCTGCAGAAAAAGGTTGAGCGCCACCACGCGTTGCGACAGTCCGCGTTCCACGCGTTCCCATTCCGAGTGCGGAAGAATGCGTGGGATCAGATCGAACGGGAACAGTCGTTCGGTGCTGGTGCCCCCATCGCTATACACGGTGAAGGTGATTCCCTGCAGCAGAAAGGCAATATCGGCCAGGTTGCGGCGGTCTTCAAACTGCGTCTGGGGTATCGATCCCAGCATCTGGAACAGCTTGGCATAGTGCGGCCGGGGCACACCTGGAGCCAGGAACATCTCGTCAAAAAACGTCGCCGTGTCGTAGCCCTCAAAGAGCCCGCCATGGAGAGCCTGGAGAGGTGCACTCGTCATGAGTTCTCTACCGTAGCAGCATACGCGTACCCAGAGCTAATAAGAACAATTGATAGGCCCTATCAGGATTTCCGCTGGTCCGGGTAGTGTGGCGCTTCAACGCCGAGTTCAGTGTGTCTTCCTTACGAGCCCGCAGGGCGCCAACCCCATGATTCTCCCGGTACGTGCGCCTTCTCCCCCATTGTTTCCCACTCCTTTTTGGTGTACTTTCCATCGGATACCCCGGTTTTACCGAGGTTGTTACAAATGTTTCGTTTTCCTGGCTTATCACCTCTCCGGGTGATAGCGGTCACGGCGAAGATGCCCAATCAGGACTCCAATACTCTGTGCGCCTGATGATCGGTTAAGCAAGTCATGAACCGAGAGTATCGGCCCCTGAGTGTGTTCAGTAAATCTTGAAATAGGGTTCGTAGGAGGACCTTTTATGACAGTAGGAATCATGACGTCGCCTGGAATCAAGACTCCGGGCGATTACATCAACGAAGTAATGGGACTGGTCAAAGCGAAAAACCCGGCCGAGCCCGAATTCCACCAGGCCGTGCAGGAAGTCATGGAATCGTTACGCCTTGTGTTGGAGCGCCACCCCGAATACATCTCGGAGCGGATTCTCGAGCGCATCACGGAACCCGAGCGCGTCCTTATGTTCCGTGTGCCCTGGTTTGACGACCATGGCAACATCCAGATCAATCGCGGATTCCGCATCGAAATGAACAGCGCCATCGGCCCCTACAAGGGTGGTCTGCGCTTCCACCCCTCGGTCAACCTCGGCATCTTGAAGTTCCTCGCCTTCGAGCAGGTGTTCAAGAACTCGCTCACCACGCTCCCCATGGGCGGCGGCAAGGGCGGGTCCGATTTCGATCCCAAGGGCAAGAGTGACAACGAAGTCATGCGCTTCTGCCAGAGCTTCATGACCGAACTCAGCCGTCACATTGGTCCCGACACCGACGTTCCCGCCGGCGACATCGGCGTGGGCGGACGCGAGATCGGCTTCCTCTTCGGCCAGTACAAGCGCCTGCGCAACGAATTCGCCGGCGTCCTCACCGGCAAGGGCCTGGCTTGGGGCGGCTCGCTCATTCGTCCCGAAGCCACCGGCTACGGCTGCGTGTATTTCGCCAACGAGATGTTGAAGTCCCGCAAGGACACGCTGGAAGGCAAGACCTGCCTGGTTTCGGGCAGCGGCAACGTCTCGCAGTACACCGTCGAGAAGCTGCTTGATTTCGGCGCCAAGCCGGTCACCGTCTCCGACTCCGACGGCGTTGTGTACGATCCCGACGGCATCGACCGCGAGAAACTGGCGTGGGTCATGGACCTGAAGAACACTCGCCGTGGCCGCATCCGCGACTATACGGATCAGTACAAGAAGGCCATCTTTATGCCATCCGACGTGAAACTCGGCTACAACCCGCTGTGGAACATCAAGGCGGATTGCGCTTTCCCGAGCGCCACGCAGAACGAAATCAACGTGAAGGATGCCACCAACCTCATCAACAATGGTTGCAAGCTGGTTGCCGAGGGCGCGAACATGCCAAGCACGCTCGAAGCGACCAAGCTGTTCCTCGAAGCCGGACTGCTCTATGGCCCCGCCAAAGCAGCCAATGCCGGTGGGGTCGCAACCTCAGGTCTGGAAATGTCGCAGAACAGCATGCGCCTGACCTGGACCCGCGAGGAAGTGGACGACCGTCTGCACAAGATCATGATCGCCATCCACAAGAACTGCTACGAGACGGCCGAGATGTACGGCACGCCCGGCAACCTAGTGAATGGAGCCAACATCGGCGGCTTCCTCAAGGTCGCCAATGCCATGCTCGACCAGGGCCTGGTGTAATTGTCATTTGGTAGAGCGGGCCTTCAGGCCCGCGTATCGGGTGAAGTTGAAGGAACTTAAAGCGGGGTGGGCGCAAGCCCACCCCCATTCTACTGCGTCCACTAAAAGTAGCATGCTTATCTGTGCTTACTCCTCGTGTATATATACCTTGACACGTATATACTCAGTGGAGTATATAAAGGACGTGGAATCTGCCTTCGAAATCATTGCCGAGCCGAACCGCCGCGCGATCTTGGGGCTCCTGGTCTCGTCCCAACAATCGGTGGGAGAGATCGAGCGTCAACTTCGCATGTCGCAGCCGACCGTGTCCAAGCACCTGCGTGTGCTGCGTGACGCCGGTTTCGTCGAATCCACGGTGGACGCACAGCGCCGTCTCTACCGCCTGAAACCTGGACCATTTCACGAGGTGGATGCCTGGCTGGCTCAGTTCCGCCGGTTCTGGTCCGCTCATCTGGATGCTCTCGAACGCCACCTCGACCGCATGAACGATGATCCATCAATCCCAACGAAACGAAAGACTAAGGAGAAAACGACGCGGCACAAACCGCGAACGTAATAAAGGAGAAGCAAAATGAAAATCAAACTGACCAGCGTATACGTGGATGACCAGGACAAGGCCCTGCGCTTCTATACCGAAATACTAGGCTTCGTGAAGAAAGCCGATTTCAGCAACGGCCCGTATCGCTGGCTCACCGTGGTCTCGCCCGAGCAGCCGGACGGCACGGAGCTGCAGCTTGCACTCAACAACAATCCCGCCGCCAAAGCTTATCAGCAGGCGCTGCTTCAACAGAGCCAGCCCGCGGCCATGTTCTTCACCGACGACGTCAAGGGCGACTACGAGCAGATGAAGGCCCGCGGCGCCGAGTTCACGATGCCGCCTAGCGATGTGACCGCCTCCATCATTGCGATGTTGAACGACACCTGCGGCAACCTCATTCAGCTCACCCAACTGAAGCACTGGTAGGGCGGATGTCCGCTACGATCGCCAGCCCGATGGTAAGGAGAAGCAGATGACCTATCCCGAGCAGTACACCCCGGGGCCGGCCAGCGGGGCGCGGATACAAAAGGACCGCGGACCCAATGGTGGAGACAAGTGGACGCTCATTCTTGTCCGGGAACTGCGCCACCCGCCGGAAAAAGTCTGGGAGGCAATTACCGACCCAGCGCATCTGCGGGAGTGGGCGCCCTTTGAAGCCGACGGCAACCTGGGTACGGTTGGAGCCACAGTGAAGCTCACCACGGTGGCAGCGCCCAAGGCACAGGTTTCCGAAACCACCGTGACGCGGGCCGACCCTCCCCACGTACTCGAGTACAACTGGGGCGACCACGATATGCGGTGGGAACTCGGAGCCTTGGATGGCGGCACGCGCTTGACGCTGTGGACCAACATCGGTCGCCGCTTCATCGCAATGGGTGCTGCCGGGTGGCACATTTGCTTCGATGTTCTGGATCACTTTCTCAGTGGAACTCCCATCGGCCGCATCGTCGGCCCGGAGGCCATGAAGTTCGGCTGGCAGCGATTGCACGCCGAGTACGCCAAGCAGTTTGGTATGGAAGCGCCCAACTGGCCGCCCCAGGCGGCTCAAAAGTCGTGAATCGAGGTGTAGCGCTTCGTCGTCTTCAGAGGAGGTCGCATTGAACTGGAACAAATGGATTCGGCAGACCCACCGCTGGCTGTCCATTGCCTTTACGTTGGCCGTCATCGTCAACGGAGTTGCTGTGGCACAGGGGAAGTACACCAACAAGCTGGGCCTTTTGGCAGTGGCCACGCTCGCCTTGCAATTTTTCACCGGTCTGTACTTGTTTGTGCTGCCGTACGCCAAGAAGTGGAGCAGCGCGCGACGCATCGGCTGAACGGGCGGTCCTGCGAATTGTGCTAGATTCGGGAGAAGGTAAGTCTGTGAAAGGATGCAGCCTTCAACTTGCGGGCAGCTGGCTTCGCTTGGCTGGTGTCATAGTCGCCATAGCGCTGGCTTTGGCCGCGACTTCCGCCAAGGCCGAATTTGGCGGCAACCATAGTTTCGTCGGTGCCTTCTCCATTGCCCTGGCCGATCCGGACGGCAGCTCATCACCCAGCGTTGATTCGTCAGCCTCAGCCAGTGATGGCGACCCCACTTCGCCGCAAGCAACCCAATCGCAAGCACCGAGTACGCCTCCTTGCTCTGACGATCCTCCCACTTTGAAACGAGGTACACAGCCGGCTCTGCCTCCCTGTCCCGAGCCGCCGCCGGCCGAGTCGGACACAGCGGAGTCCCTACCCCGGCCTTCGCTGCCTCCCTCCGCTCCCTTGATCGAAAGGGCCAGAGAGGCGGCGTTCCAGTTTTCAAAGAAGCTTCCCAACTTTATTTGCCAGGAGTTCATGTCGCGATTTACCCAGCAAGGCCGCGGGGAGAAAGTGCTCCAGGACTTGGTTTCGGCTGAAATCATTTACGAGGACGGAGAGGAAAGTTATCGTAACGTGAAGGTCAATAACCGCGCCACGGACAAGCACCTGCAGGATATCGATGGTTCCTGGTCCACCGGGGAATTTGCGTCTGCAATGCTGGACCTTTTTGACCCCGCTTCGAAGGCGCAGTTCAGTTCGGGCCGTTCGACTACGATTTCGGGCTCCCGTGCCCAGGTTTACGACTTTCAAGTGCGGAGTGAAAATTCACACTGGAGGTTGTCCGTGGGCTCCCAGACTGTGATTACGGCTTACGCAGGCTCCGTGTGGGTGGATCCGAGTACCGCGCGCGTCTTGCGTATCGAGATGCAGGCCCGCAACATACCATCAGATTTCCCGATGGACGCGGTCGAGTCCGCGATTGATTATTCGTACGTGCTGGTTGGCGAGAAGTCGTTTCTGCTTCCGGTCCATGCCGAGACCTTGGGTTGTCAGCGAGGCAGCCGCTACTGCAGCCACAACATCATCGACTTCCGCAACTATCACGAATTCAAAGGCGACATCAAGATTATTCCTTGATTTCGCTCGGGCATCTCATCCGTTTGCGACTCGGCCGTACTAAAACCAGAACACGGACCACCGGCCCGAGGAGGAACTGTGTCACGCAGCGACGCCAATGCATCAGGACGAACTGTAACTCTTCACATGGTTTCCAGCCTGGACGGCTTCATCGCGAAGCAGGACAACACTGTCTCCTGGCTAGACACCGGGAGCGTCTACGAAGCAGGGGTCTCCATTTCGGAGGAAGAAGCTGCAGCCTTCGTCAAAGCGATTGATTGTTATGTGCTCGGTTCCCGCACCTATGAACACGCACTTGAACTGGGCTGGCCCTATGGCGGCACCCCGACTGTCGTCATCACAAGCAGACAGTTGCCGTCCACGAGGAAGAGTGTTGAGTTCTATTCAGGTGATCTCAAGAAGTTGGTCGATGAGATTCTCGCGCCCCGATATCGAAACATCTGGGTCGTGGGCGGAGCCATGTTGTGCCAGTGTTTTCTCGAACTCGGCTTGGTGGACGAAATCCAGCTGACGATAGCGCCTGTCCTATTGGGTGAAGGGCTCCGGCTGTTCGGTGGTTCCCTGGCGGAGGAGAGGTGGAATTTGAAGAACGTGGTTGCTTACAAGAACGGCTTTGTCGATCTATCGTACGAGAGTATCGGCACATCCGTTACACTTTGAACCGGGGACATCCGTTACAAGTCCCTTGCGGTTGTAAGGGTTTGGTGCTGGGGTCTTTGCCGGCGCTTCTAAATATCTAATCTCGTCGTCCGGTACTTCGACTCTGGCATCGCGGCCGCCGACTTCATGATCTTGTCCTGCATATTGCTACGAAAAAATGGATAGCGTCGTCAGCGGATTCGGCGCCGCAATCGAATTGGGCATGCTTTCTTGGACGTTGGCCAAGGACGTCAAGACGGAAGCCTCTACCATGCCAACAGGAGCACGACGCGAGCAATGGATCGGAACATTAAAACCCTCCAACATCTCGGGTGCGCCGGAAAAGGCTTTGAGGTTCACAGATCTCCTCTGACCGGTCTCTGCACGAGGTGCGATTTGCTTGGAACTGTGCACGCAGCCAGCCAAAACGCTCCAACTTCGAGTCGCTTATTCATAGGTAAGTTCAGTTTCAGGACCGCGATCGGCAACGCGATCTTTGTCCGGAATCGAAACTCGCCGACCAAGAACGAACAGTCGATACGATAAGCGGCTTGTCGGAAATTGACTCCGAACATCCATTCATCGCATGACCTGAACCGGCCGGAAGCGAAGCGCTTCCGTTTCAAACTCACCAATCTCAGCATCCCGAAAATAGAACTTGTAGAAGTCTTCATCGACCTGCTCGAAGCCGAGAATCTCAAATCGAAAAACTTCGCTAATGAATACCCTGCTTTTAAGCCAGCGTAGATCTCCGCTGTTGTTCACTCTCCGGAGCATAAATCCATACGGATAAACGAACTCGATCGGATTTCGAGGAAGCACCACGGAACTCGGCTGATAAACACAGGTGGTCCCACAATTGCCAGCCTTTGGCAATTGTGGGTTTACTTCCTTCGCGGGAGGTTGCAGGTTACGCCGACCGCGGCTAAATTAGGTTGGGTGAGTTGGAACTGTAAATGAAAGAGCCCGTACCGATAGAATCGGCCTCTGCACGAATCGACCAGAAGATCATCGAACTCGGCGACTGGCGCGGCGAGACCCTCAGCAGAATGCGCAAGCTCATCCAGCAAGCCGACCCCGACGTCGTCGAGGAGTGGAAGTGGATGGGCACTCCGGTCTGGTCGCACGACGGCATCATCTGCACTGGCGAATCCTATAAGAAGGTCGTGAAGCTTACCTTCGCCAAGGGCGCGTCTCTGACGGATTCGGGCCGCCTCTTCAACTCGAGTCTCGACGGAAACGTGCGCCGCGCGATCGACATCCACGAAGGAGAAGAAGTTGACAAGTCCGCCTTCAAGGCACTCGTTCGCCAGGCGGTCGCCCTCAACCGTTCAGCCAAGTCGAAACCTTCGAAGAAAGTGAAGCCCTGAAGGATTCCCGGGGTGGGGCGAATGCCAATCCCGACAGCCTCAATTACGCCTTCGATAGCTTACGCAACCGAGCGCACTTCACGTCCGCCTTCCTTGATCATAGCCGCCGTCTCATAAGAATTCTGGAAGAGCGGCGCAAAAACCGAACGTGCACGCCACGCGACCAGCGCCCACAGCAGCGTCACAAAAGCCGCCAGTGGCAATCCGCTCGGCGCCATGGTGATGTGAAACAACAGGATGTTGAAGAGAATGGCCCCGAGGACCGTCAGCGCCAACGGCACATAACGGTTCGCCAAGAGCAGCAGGCCGCAGATGAGTTGTAGCGCAAATACAACCGCCATATAGTGCGATTGAATCACGGCACCTAGGAATTGCGCTGCGAGGGAAGGGACCGTCCCTTGCGGAAGAAAATGCAGAAATCCGTTCAACCCAAATAGGGTGAAAACGAACCCCAGCAGATAGCGGGCAATGGTCGCGATGAGTTTCATTGGATTCTCCTCAAGATAGAATGACAGTCATTTTTGCGACGAGTGACGGTAAAACAACATCTGTTGGATAGATGAACGACAACTGTCGTCGATGCAAAATAATCGTTATGATGCAGAAAAAGGCTTTATGTCTCCCGCCCTCGATACCGACGCTCTCGATCCCCGAATCCGGCGCACCCGCCTCTTGCTACAGGATGCCTTGGAGAGGCTCCTGGCCGAGAAAGATTTCGAGAAGATTTCCGTTCAGGACCTCGCCGAGGCAGCAACCCTGAATAGGGCCACCTTCTACGACCATTACCCCGACAAATTCGCATTGCTGGAGTGCCTGGTTGCCACGCGTTTCCGCGAACTCCTGGAGGAGCGCAACATACGCTTTGATGGTTGCCAAGGCGCTGTGCGGACGATGGCGATCGGCGTTTGCACCTACCTCGCCGAGATGCCTCGGGCCACCCTCAGTTCGCAAACCAACTCAGGCCAGCATCTGGAAACCGCAATTGTCGCGGTCATGCGCGGCATGATCCTGGAAGGGATGAAATCTCATTCTGGTCGCCAGCGGGTTCCGCCAGACCTGCTGGCATCTACCGTTGCTTGGGCCATCTTTGGGGCCGCCAAAGAATGGCTGCGCACGCCCAATCGAGTCTCGGTCGATCGCATCGCGAACACGATTGAGGCCATGGTCACTCCCATATTCGGCGCAGCCCAAAGCCAGCCCAGCGCCAGCAAAGGCCGACGGAGTACTTAACATCGAATGGCGGGTCCGCGGACGCGCAAGACCAATTTCCCGTGCCTGGAAACTGAATAAATCAGGTGCGCGTCCCTGGGGTGTAACTGCCACAAAAAGGTGCGCGAGCACGGGGAATTGGGTGTATATTCCACCAAACTTCAGTGCCCCACTTCAAGTACTGGCTACCAACTTCAAACTCTGGCTCAAGGAGTGTGCAATATGGCAGCCAAGCGTGTGAAATGGTCCGAAGCTCAGGTCATGACACACATTCAAGCGATCCAAAAGGTAATTGAGCAAGGGAAGCGCGAAAACAAAGGCGAGCATTTTATAGGAATCACACCCGAGCAAATAAGACAAAAGCTCAAGCGTGTGAACTCCCCTATGATCGTGTTCCAGGGATGGAATTCAACCACTCTGGGAGGAACAGTCAACCTGAATGTGGGCGTTTTCAACCCTGATCCGACGCTGGCCATTTGGCTGTTTGCCCATGTCTGGGTCGGCTCCGGCAACATTGATCCCACGGTTGGCACGTTCCTGCTCAATGTCGACACGCGTTTCCCGCGGCTGACAGAGCCCGCGTTTTCTGGGCTGACGCTTTCCCCTGGCGCGTCGGCGACCCTCAGCTACTCACTGAAAGTGCCGGCCACGGTCGAGAAAACGAACTACCTGGGAAATACGTGCTTGATGCAGTTCAACTGGTTCGACGTTGGACTCGATCTGGAACGGGCAAATTTCGTATTCACGGTCTCGTGAAGCTGGTCAGAATAGATAGGCCGCGGTTCCCATTGCGGCCTCTTTGTGCAGTCCCAACAGATTCGTTCCAGCGTGTCTCGGGACAGCTTTGAAAGGATGTCGTCGGACTGGACATCACTCTTTTGCTGCGGTGGGGACTCTCCTTGGGACTCTCCTCACGCCGCCCTTTCCCATTCCGGGAAAGCGATGGTTACTTTAGTTCTGTCTCTGTCCGGGCTTTTGTAGCTTCTTCTTCTTCGGTCGCCGCGTTATAGCTTGTAACGGGGAAGAGAGTTGTGTCTCTTGTCGCTTCGCGCCCAGGCTGCGGAGCTGGTTGGATCGTTGAAAACCTGAACCGACGGCGGGACTTCGCTCCCGAGAGAATGCCGTCGATACGTTGCGTTTCCGCTGATTCTTCCGGAAAACGAACATACAACGAAAATAGTGGATATAACTCCCACGGGCAGACTGGGATACGTATAACATGTATAAGTATCAATGACATGCGAACAATTTCCTCCCAAACCGTTGATTCTAAACAACTGTGAATCACGCATTTTTCCCCGCGGCGGCCGCGTCCTCACCTTCACCCCTTACGCCGCTCACCCCGCAGCTATCGCCGCTCACTGCACAACCCCTTACCTTCCTTGGACTTCACTAATCGAGCCGACCCTTCTCCCTTATGATGGAGATACCGATGAAAGACAGCTACCGCCGCTGGATGCACGACTGGGAAACCCGCATGACCTCGCGCGACGTAAACCGCGTTGTGCGTCCGTTCGAATGGGGCAACGAGTTCGTCAGCGGCTGGCCCCTGACCGCCGGGATGACTCCTCCCCCCGATAGAGCCGAAAAGCCGGCGATGTTCGAGTTCTGGAACGCGGTCAACGATCACATCATCGCTAACAGCGACGACTTTTACTCGTACAAGACGCCCACCGATTTCCGTCTCGAGCATCGCCGCGTCGAACTCTTTCACACCGGCAGCGAGCCTCCCAAGAAGCAGCTTAAAGAGTCGTACGCGTCGTTCCTACGCTTCACTTCGCCAGTCGAGTCGCCGTATCCCGAGAACAACGTGATGAACGCGCGCTGGTTTCCCGCCCGCGGACACCGCGCCGTGATCGTTATGCCGCAGTGGAACGCAGACGCCATCAGCCACAACGGCCTTTGCCAGATCTTCAATATGCTCGGCATCTCGGCTCTGCGCATGAGCATGCCGTACCACGACATTCGCCGGCCTGCCGGCCTCACGCGCGCCGATTATGCGGTCTCTGCCAACATCGGACGCACCGTCGATTCGGTGCGGCAGGGCATCGCGGATATTCGTTCCTGTCTCGACTGGCTGCAGCAGCGTGGATACACCAAACTTGGCCTGGTCGGCACCAGCCTGGGTTCCTGTTATGCCTTCATTGCGGCCGCGCACGATCGGCGTATCAGCGTCAACGTCTTTAACCACGCTTCCACTGCGTTTGGAGATGTCGCGTGGACCGGCCAGTCCACTCGCCACATTCGCCAGAGCGTCGAAGCGGTGCTCACCCACGACGAACTGCGCCGCGTGTGGATGGCCATCAGCCCAATCGTGTACTTCGATAAATTCCAGCGTTGGCCCAAGAAGTCGCTGATGATCTACGGCCGCTATGACCTGACCTTCCTGCCGGAGTTCTCGATTCAGGCGGCCGGCGAGTTCCTCAAGCGCGGCATCGACACCACGGTCAAAGCCTTGCCATGTGGCCATTACTCCCTTGGCGAGACGCCCTACAAATACATGGATGCCTGGCACATCTCGCGCTTCCTCTCAAAGGCCTTCGCCGGCTGAGCCCGCGATACAATGGCTTGCCATGAAAATCGCCTTGGGATCTGATCATGCCGGCTTTGAGCTAAAAGAAAAGATCAAGCAGAAGCTGCAGTCCGAGGGCGTCGTAATCGACGATCGCGGCACCAATTCTTCCGAACCCTGTGATTATCCTGATTACGCGCGGGCCGTCGCCGAAGAGGTCACGGCTCACCAAGCCGACTTCGGCATCCTCGTCTGTGGCACCGGAATCGGAATGTCGGTCGCTGCCAACAAGGTGCGCGGCATTCGTGCCGCTCGCCTTGTTACCGAGTCTGATGCCGAGTTGGCACGCGGGCACAATGATGCCAACGTGCTCACATTGGGCGCGCGCATCATACCCGACGACGAAGCGTTTAAGATAATTGAGAAGTGGCTGGCTACTCCGTTTGCTGGAGGCCGTCACGGACGCCGCGTGGACAAGATCATGGCCATCGAGCGCGAAGATGAAGGGCAGGCATCGCATGTCGGTTGAGGAGCGCCGTGGCGAGTACTGGCTCAGTTCTGACCTCGACCGGATGAACATTGACGTGATTCACGGCTATCTTTCGCGGGAGTACTGGAGTGAAGGAATTCCACGCGACGTGGTCGAGCGCAGCATGCAGAATTCGCTTTGCTTTGGAGCGTTTTGCGGGGAAGACCAAGTCGGATTCGCCCGCGTGATCACTGATTTCGCGACCTTCGCCTACATCGCGGATGTGTTTGTACTGGAGCAACATCGCGGTCGCGGGCTGGCCACGTGGCTGATGCAGTTCGTGATGGAGCATCCCAGAATGCAGGGCCTGCGACGATGGGCATTGGCTACCCGTGATGCCCATGCGTTGTATGAGAAGGTGGGATTCAAGCTGTTGAATCCCGGTCGCTGGATGGAGATTGTGGTACCGAATGTTTATAAGTCAACATAGTCGAGAATTCGCAAGTCGGAAGAGGACGCAATCATGAAGAACCCGTTAGAACTCCCGCTGTCGGAAGCTGATCCCCAGATCGCGCACGCCATCGAGAACGAAGAGCGCCGCCAGCACGAAGGACTCGAACTTATTGCGTCAGAGAACTTCGTCAGCGAGGCCGTCCTTGAAGCCGCCGGCTCGGTCTTCACCAATAAGTACGCTGAAGGCTATCCCGGCAAGCGCTACTACGGCGGCTGTGAGTTCACCGATGTGGTGGAGAACCTGGCGCGCGACCGCGCCAAGCAGCTCTTCGGCGCCGAGCACGCTAACGTGCAGCCGCACTCGGGCTCGACCGCCAACATGGCTGCCTATGCCGCGCTGATTCAGCCCGGCGACACCGTCCTCGGCCTGAACCTGGCTCACGGCGGACACCTCACGCACGGCCACCCCCTGAACTTTTCCGGCAAGACGTACAAGATCGTCCCGTATGGCGTGACCAAAGAGACTGAGACCATCGACTACGACGAAGTGGAGAAACTCGCGGAAGAGCACCGTCCTAAGCTGATCATCGGCGGCGGCAGCGCCTATCCCCGCATCATCGACTTTGCCCGCATGCGCCAGATCGCCGACAAAGTTGGCGCGTTCTATCTGGTCGATATGGCGCACTTCGCCGGACTGGTCGCCGGTGGCGCGCATCCCTCACCGATGCCCCACTGCCACGTCGTCACCACTACTACGCACAAAACACTGCGCGGCCCGCGCGCCGGCCTGATTCTGTCGAAGCAGGATCACGCTGCCGCTATCGATAAAGTCGTCTTCCCCGGAATGCAGGGCGGCCCCCTGGTTCACATCATTGCCGCCAAAGCAGTGTGCTTCGGTGAGGCCTTGCAGCCCGGCTTCAAGGACTACGCACGCCAGATCGTCGCCAACGCCAAAGTTCTAGCGCAGACGCTGGCCGATGAGGGCTTCCGCATCATCTCCGGTGGTACCGACACGCACCTCATGCTGGTCGATGTGTTCGCCCGGGGCATGTTGGGCAGCGACGCCGAGAATGCGCTGCACGACGCCGGAATTACGGTGAACAAGAATGCCATCCCGTTCGACACCAATCCGCCGATGAAACCCAGCGGCGTGCGTATCGGAACTCCCGCATTGACCACGCGCGGCATGAAGGAACCGGAGATGCGCCAGGTCGGCAAGTGGATCGCCGTGGCGCTCCACAATCGCACCGACAAAGTGGCGCTGGAAACCATCCGCCGCCAGGTGCTGGAATTGGCTGAGCAATTTCCGCTGTACGCCTCGCGCAGGGCGAAACATCACGAGGCGGTACAGGCTTAAGGTTTAAGTTCTACGAGAACTCGTCATGAACTTGCCGATTGAGGCAGTACTGTCGGAAGACACTGCCCCGCTCCTCTGCCGTTTGTCCGCGAAGTGGCATCGCTATATCACCGAAACGCGTAGCTCTTCCTGAAGATGCTGCTACCTGCTGCGATCTTTGGATATTGCGCACTGATTTTGTGCACCAACCGTGCTGACGACATTGTCCGCTATCTCCCGCGCGGAACGGCAGTGCTTGAACACAAAACGGAGTTACTCGGTCCCGTCCGCGAACGCTCATCTTGGAGAGATGCAGCGTCAAACAATCTTTTTTCCGCAGCGATGAATTGAGTGAACGCTGCTGGACGATCCTCGCGCTGCTCTTGTTGGAATCAGAGGGGGCTCGTACTTGGCTTATGTGTTTCCCCAGTGGTTCGCTTCGGTTGCCATCGTGCACGGGGTCGCCCCTTGGTGGATTGGATGGGCTGCGTTGATCCTCGGGCCGCTGTTGGGAGTATTACTGCAACCGCAGTTGCTAGTCGGCTTCGCACTGTTGTATGTACGGCCTTCTGCTGCGCCTTTGTCCGACCGTTTACACTAGATTGTGCGCGTAGCCATCGACATTCGGCGGATCAATGAATTCGGTGTGGGAACCTATACCCGCAACGCCATCCGCACTCTGGCGCGCCTCGACAACTATAACGAGTACATTCTGCTGGGCATTCCCGGCAAACTGGGCGACATTGAACCTCTGCCGCCAAATTTCATCACGGTTGACGCTCATCCCAACGAGTTCTCGCTCAACAGCTACCTGGAGCTGCACCGCATTCTGAAACATCATCGTTGCGACCTGTTGCACGTGCCGCATCTATTCTGGAAGCCGCAGGCGATTCCTTGTCCTTATGTCGTCACTGTCCACGACCTGCTCGATCACCTCTATCGGGTCAACAGCGCTTCGTCGCTGAAACGATCCCTGCACCTCGAATTCACCCGGCGGGTCCTGCATCATGCAGCGCGGATATTCGCCGTCTCGAATTTTTCCAAGAAAGACACCGAGCGCCTGTTCAACGTCTCCGGTGACAAAATCGAGGTGATTTACAACGCCCTCGATGACCGTTTCTGCCAGGGGCACGCCACCGACGCCGACCGCAAGCTCATTGCCGAGCGCTACCAGGTCAACTACCCATTCCTGCTCTATGCCGGACGTATCAGCCCGCACAAAAACGTAGTGCGCATCATCGAGGCCTTCTCCGCGCTCAAGGCCGACCTGGAGAAAGACGGCCAGTTCCCAGACCTCAAGCTCATCATCATCGGCGACGAGCTTTCCAAGCATCCCGACCTGCGCCGCGCTGTCATTAAGAGCCGCGTACAGAACGACGTTCGTTTCCTCGGTTTCGTCCCCATCGGCGTGCTGCGCATTTTCTATGATCTCGCCAAGATTTTCGTTTTTCCTTCACTCTACGAGGGCTTCGGGCTGCCGCCGCTTGAGGCCATGGCGCACGGCACTCCAGTCGTGACCAGCAACACTTCTTCGATCCCCGAAGTAGTGGGCGACGCTGCCGTCATGGTCAACCCGGAGAATGTTTTCGAGATCGCGCACGCGCTGCGTCGCGTGCTGCTCGACCAGGCAGTCCGCGAGAAGCTGAAATCACGTGGTGTGCGGCAGGCCCAGAAATTCTCCTGGGACGATGGCGTGCGGCGCATGCTTGCTGTCTATCATGAGGTCGTGCAGAAGTAACCGGCACGAATCGCCCCCCGTGCAATCCTGCCGCGACCAATCACCTTCGTGCCATTGCATCCTTGGGCGCAGTGGATACACTGGTGTCCCCCTAGATTGGGCGCGATCGACAGTAGCCCAACACTTATCCGAGTAAGCACTTCGTACTCTAATCAACCATCTGGTCATCGCGAGGAGCATCCCATGAACGAGATCGTGCAAATGGTCGCCCAGAAGTTCAATCTTTCACCTGAAACCTCCCAGCAGGTCGTGGATTTTGTCGTCGCACAAGTCAAAGGGAGGCTTCCCGCCGGCGTATCAGAACAGGTCGATGGACTGCTGGCCGGAGGCACGGAGGCCGAAGGCCTTCTCGATAAAGTCAAAGGCATGTTCGGCAAAGCATAGATGTCCGGTCTGGAACGCCTGCGATACAATCGCTCGCAACGGGCTAATCTGCGGGAACAGCCTCCGGGCCGCTCCCGTACCAACACAACTGCCGTATCTCTCATCTGACGGAAGGAGTGTGTATGCTGCATCTTCTCTGGACGGCGCTGATCGGATTAGTAGTTGGAGCGCTCGCCAAGCTCATCATGCCGGGCAAGGACCCCGGCGGAATCTTCGTCACCATGCTGATCGGTATCGCGGGAGCGTTCCTCGGTACCTGGATCGGCCGGCTGGTTGGCTGGTATCAGGAAGGCCAGTCTGCTGGCTTCTGGATGTCGCTGGTAGGGGCGCTGGTTCTGCTGGGGATCTATCACCTGTACAAACGAAGTACTGCGTCGTAGAGACCGGCAGCGACTTCTCTGCACCCAAAAAACGGGGGCCTCGGCCCCCATTTTCAATCTAGATAGCAGCAGGACCAGTAAGTTGAGCCGTTATGCCGGCGTGAGCGCAGCGGGAGCCGGCAGGCGAAACCCTGAGCGAGCGGAGCGAGTCGAAGGGCTTTTCTCACCAAGCGCCATCGCTCTCCGCAAGAACCGTCCGAGCTAGCCGCCGAAATCCTGAGCGACCCTGAGCGCAGCCGAAGGGGAGTCGCAGGACCTCGAGGCAATTTCTGTAGCTGCCGGGCCTGTAAGCCGAATTCTGTCTGCCGCTCTTTGTCGTCGAGGATTCCGAATCCCACCCTTTCCCAAAAGAAGGGAATGATTGGGGCACCCGCAATTGTGGGGACCTCAATCCAGTCGAAGACAAAGAGCGGCAGGGCGATCATTCGTCTAGGCCGCACATTACTGGGCGGCTCCAGCGACCTACCCGGAAGTTGTGGCGCGCCGAGCCGGCACGCCGGCCCCGAAGGACCGTCCTCCCCTATTTGGTCTTGCTCCGTGTGGGGTTTTCCCTGCCACCGTCATTACTGACGACGCGGTGCGCTCTTACCGCACCATTTCACCCTTACCCCGATTGCTCAGGGCGGTATATTTTCTGTGGCACTTTCCGTAAACGGCCCTTGAAGGCCGCCCCCCGGACGTTATCCGGCACACTGCTCTACGGAGTTCGGACTTTCCTCTCCCGGCCTGCGCAGCCCAGGCATGCGCCCATCGTTCGCAGACCGGCAGCGATCACCCGGCCCAGCAGCTGACGGAACCATTATAGACGGGTTGCAGTTGACGCTGGACTGCGGCCGGACGCGAGCAACATTATTTATCGCTTGACATATTCCGATATAGGAATATATAGTTCCATGCATGGCAAGAGCGGCGACAACTTCGGATGCCTTCAACGCGGTGGCGGAGCCTCGGCGAAGGCAGATTCTGATTCACCTGGCCGATAGGGAACGGACCGTCGGTGACATCGTGGTCGCGCTTGGGTTCGAACAGCCATCGGTGTCGAAGCACTTGCGTGTGCTGCATAAAGTCGGTCTGGTGAGAGTTCGCCGAAATGGGAGGCACATGCTGTACCGAACCAATCCCGAGGCGATCCGGCCGCTGCATGAATGGACGAAGACGTTTGAGCGCCTCTGGACGCATCAATTGAATCGCGTGAAAGAACTGGCCGAGGCCAAAACCAAGGAACGGCAAAACAACGACAAATAACAAAGGAGAAGCAAGTATGAGCACGACTTCGACGGCCCCTGGGATCGAAAGTTTGACATTGTTTGTGACCAAAGAAATGCAAGTGCAAGCGTCGCTGGAAGACACCTTTGCTGCGCTGCTCGAACAGCTTGGGCCGGCGAATACCACGCCGGAAGGTGTGAACATGCAAATGAAGCTCGAGGCTTGGCCGGGCGGAAGATGGTGGCGCGACCTGGGCGATAACAACGGACATTTCTGGGGAAATGTGCAAGCCATCAAGCGTCCGACGCTGCTGGAGATTTCAGGTCCGCTGTTTATGTCCTACGCAGTGGTTTCGAATGTGCAATACCGGCTGAGCGAATCGGACGGCGGAACGCTGATCACGTTTCATCACAAGGCGATGGGCGCGATCCAGGACGACCTTCGCCTGGGCGTCAACCGGGGCTGGACGCACATGCTGGAAGGCATTCGCCAGCGGGCCGAAGCCGTTTCGAAATAAGGATCGAATTATGTGCCTGGCATGAGTGGCGTCGGCGACGGTACGGCTGGCAAGCGGCGCGATTTCGACTGGGCGGATCGAGCGCTCTGATCATATGAGCATTTCGCGCCCGGAAGACAACAACTAACTTGAAGCAAAGGAGTATTGACGATGGCAACAGCAACAGTGAAGGCAAACACTATGATCGAGCCGATGCTTGGCGAGTTCCGCGAGGAAGCCACTGTGACAAAGCGGATTCTGGAACGAGTTCCCGCTGACAAACTGACTTGGAGGCCGCATCCCAAGTCAATGACGATTGGACAACTGGCAATTCACATTGCGACCATACCAGGCGCCTTGGCGACATTGGCACAAGGCGATGGGCTCGACGTCACGCAGGCCAACTTTACGCCGCCTCAGCCGAAGAGCACGCAGGAAATTCAAAACGCGTTTGACGAAAGCGCTCGCACGGTTGAGTCAGTCCTGAATGGAATGACGGATGAGACGGCCCAGGGAAGTTGGACGCTGAGACGTGGCGACAGAGAGCTTTTCACTCAGCCACGCATTGGTGTGATGCGGTCGATAATGCTGAACCACTGGTACCACCACCGGGGACAGTTGTCGGTTTACCTGCGGCTGTTGGATGTTCCGGTCCCTGTCGTCTACGGACCCAGCGCGGACGAAAATCCGTTTCTGTAGGCAAGTCTGAAACAGGCGTCCCAGGTTCGCGCTGTTGGTTCGGCATTAACCTGGGATGCTGCAGTCGGATCTCTTCATCGCTTTGCTGCTGCCTGCGCGGCCTGCATCACAGTTTTCTTCATGCGATTTTCACCAGCCCAGTACAAGCTGATCTCGTGGCCATCGGGATCGTTGAGGTAGGCATGGCGCCAGCCCCAAGGCATCATGCGCGGCATTTGCGTGATGTAGAAACCCTTCTGCATCAGCTTGCGGCAGAAGTCGTCGAGCTCGCGTACCTCGAAGTACAGCCGCACTCCTTCGCTGGCCAGCGATGCTCCCGGGCCGGCCTGATGCAGCGCGATGGTCCCGTCGCCGCCCGGGGCACGAAGCCGCGCATACACCGGCTTGCCTTCGTAACGGAAATCCTCGATCAGCTTGAATCCCATCAGGTCGCGATAGAACGCCATACCGCGCTCCACGTCCTTGCAATAAATCATGGCGTGATTGAAGGTGAGCTTGCCGTCGCTGGAGGGAGCCGCCGCCGTGTTCACCGGCGCTGGCTTTGCGGTCTTGGCCCTACTCGGCCGCGCTTTGGCGGTCTTTATCGCCCTGACCGGCTTAGCGGGTTTTGCCGCCGGGCGTTTCGCCCCGCCTCGAGCGCTCGACTTCTTCGCAGCTTTGCTTGCCTTGGCCTTTTTCTTCATAAAGCACCCGACCAGCTTGATTCTCCACAATCGGCGCAAGTATTGGTCAGGGACTCACCTGTTGTCAATCCAAATTGCGGACTCTCGACTTCTTCTCGCGCCCCATATCATTCGCAAAACACCCGCACCATGACCTTCTCTGACCCATACCCACCTCTGTTGTCTACATCCACATCAATCGTGAGGTCGTTGAAATGGTCGATCAGTTCCTGCAGATTATCGGGCTTGATCTGGCTCAGGTCGAAGGGGATCCCGCGTTCACGCATGGCGTGATTCACGTGCTCCCGGGCTTGGGGCGGTATCAGTCCTGCCAGCCGCACTCCCGCACGCAGCAACTGCATGGGTACGCGTATGTTCACCTTGACCGGACCATGATGTGGGTTCCCGCCGCTGTCCGAGTCAACCAGCACGCGCAGGTACTTCGCCTTCGACACCGGCGAATGCGATCCATTACCCGAAGCAGCCGCTGGAACTTCCTTCTCTACGGCGGCGATCAGGCGTTCGGCCTCGTCGGCGGTGATTTTTCCCGCGGAAAGCATTTCCAGGATTTGGCGGCGATGGTCGTTCATGGCTCCTCCTACAGGATCCGGATCAGGACAAGTGCATTGCGGTTGTCGACTTCGATGTGTGTGTCTTTGAGCGCGGCGAAGATATTCCAGAACGTTGCTATCACTTCAAATGGGTTCACCCCGCTCAGCAGGCACACGATCAGGAGCAGCGGCAGAGCCAACACTGCCAACGGCAACAGCAGCAGCCATAGTAGAAAGAGGGGAATCCACAGCCGAAAGTCGCGGCTGTGCTGCCAGTGACGAACGCTAACAACTCCAATCATCGGGATCATGACAACGACTCCAATTCGCGGATGGCATCTTGCGCCGTAATCTCACCGCGCTTGAGGCGATCGAGAACTTCCGTTCGCGAAGGCGTGGGATTGGTCTCGACAAAGTCCAGGCTGTCGGCAATGCGAGTGAGCCGGCCCTTGATAGTCGGATAGCTGACGCCGAACACCTGCTCCATCTCTTTGATCGAGCCGTGCGAACGCACAAAAGCGGTGATGAACACCTGGTCGTCGGAGCTTAGCCGCGCCAGTTGAGGGAGCTCAAAGCAGCCCTCGATGGCGATTTCCTTGTCCGCCAGCCGCACTCGCTCGACCACGATTCTCTGGCCTTGAGTCAGTTTGGTCAGCTCTTGCCAGTCGGTATTGGAATTAGAATCTGGGGAGCTCAATTCCCATCCCTCCATTTCATGAAAATCAATTATTATATTGAAAAAATTAATTTGTCAATTGATATATATAAATTAATTCAATAAATGATGTGTGATCAGGTCTGGCAGGGTTCCGGTGGGAACGCCGCTATGTATCTGAATTGGAACGGGATAGCTCGGGAGCAACCAACTTAAACACTTCGAACTAATGTGAAGGGCAACCGCAATACTTTTCGATCCAAGCCGCTTCTTCGCGCACCTTAATCTTTCCGTGCCACGGATTCTGGTCCAATTCGTGGCCCTCGTCGGGGAAGATCAGCAACGAACTCGGCACTCCCAGAGAGCGCAGCGCGCGTTCCAGCAGGTAATCTTCGGCGACCGCGACGCGGATGTCGCTTCCGCCCGCCACAATATGCGTCGGTGTCTTGACTTTGTCGATCTGGAAGATCGCGGCCTCGTCAATGTAGTTCTGCCGCGCCTTTGCGTCCCAGACCAATCCACCGAGGACGAACGCGTCGTCGTAGGTAGTGTCGTCGTTGCCCCAGTTGCCGATGTGTTCCACCGCGCCCGCGCCAGTTACAGCGGCCTTGAACTCGGTCGTCTGAGTGATCAGCCAATTGGTCATATAGCCACCATAGCTGTAGCCGCCAACCGTCATCTGTTTGGGATTGGCGATGCCGGCCTTCACCAGTGCCTCGACGCCACTCAAGATGTCGCGACCCGGCGCCGAAACGATCTTGGGCACGATAGCCATCGCGAACTTGTCGCCGTATCCCGCCGATCCGCGATAGTTGGGACGGAACACCAGCCATCCCTGGCTGGCAGCGTACATGCCCCAGTTGTACCAGTCGGCTCCAAAGTAATTCCCGTCGGCATCCATGGGACCGCCGTGGATCATCACCAACAGCCGCAGGTTCTTCGCCTCGAATCTTCCCGGAGGATAAAGCAGCATGCCCTCCACCGGCGTGCCGTCGTCCGAAGTCCAGCGAAACGGCTTGCCCTTAGGCAGGTCGCGCTCGGTGAACAGCCTATTGAACGAGGTGATCGGCCGTGCTGCGTTAAGTCCTTCAACACTGTCGGCGATGTAGACCTCGGTGGGCTTGTCCACCTCTGAGTAGGTGAAGGCGATGCGTGGAGAGTTAGTCGCGGTGGTCGCGCGGCCGTAAGTGCCGGGCCAGCCATCAAGCTTGCGGAATGGCCCCTCCGGCAATGCTTGCTGATAGAGCGCCGTCACGGTGCCCAGCATTCCCGGAGCCAGCAGTGTTCCGTTGCCTGCCAGCGCGTAGTGCATTACCGCGCCATCGAAGTTGCTTGTCCATCTTGTCGCCTGTGCGCTCGCGATGTTGAGCGAGTACACCCGCGGTTGTAAGTCCGCGTAGGCGCCCTCCACTGAGCCTTGTCCGACTTCGAAAAACAGGTCCTTGCCGTCGCGAGACCACTGGAGTTCGTCCTCGACCGCCTCGTTTTTCGTGAGTTGCCGCGCCTTGTTCTGCAGGCCTGCATTGGTGGTATCGGCGGCGTAGATTTCAGTCTCGTTGAGGGCCTCGAAGCGCTGCGACACGCTATCAGTCACGTAGGCGACCTGCGTGTCATCGGGCGAAACGGCCATACTCTTCACGCGGAAAGGCGAGGTCACAACGGCCTTCGCGCCCGGAGTCTCACCCGTTTCTTCGTCCTCATCTTTGCCTTTGTCGTCTTTTCTTTTGCCCTTCTTGTTCTTCTTGGTTTCCTGAGGGCTCATGGTCGTCTGCCGGGCCAGCGCCTCCGCAACGCCGATGCGCGAAATCACATCTCCGCGTTCCTGTTCGCGGTAGCGGACCACGTCTTTCCACTGTTCCTTGTATTCGTCTTTATGCTTCGTGGTCCAAGGAATGCGCGTCGCGAAGTAGAGCGTTTTCGAATCCGGACTCCAGGCGAACGAGTGTACATCCTCCGCTCCGCGCGTAACCGGGAATGCCTCGCCGCCGCTTGTGGGAATGAGGTATAGGTGCGTTACGCCCTTCTTTTCATCGTCCTCTTTGTCGGGCGAGTCGCTTTCCGCATCGCGGTCCGACAGAAACGCAATCCACTTTCCGTCCGGTGACCACGTCGGGTCCGAATCGTGCCCCGACTGCGTCAGAGGAATCAGCACGCCGTCGCTGTCGCGCCACAGCCAGAGGTCGTCACGAAAGCGCTCAGCATCCCAATCCGCCCGCTCGGTGGCGATGGCGACCATGTGCCCATCGGGCGAAAGGGCCACCTTGCCGAACTCTACGGAATTAAAGAACTCGTCGAGGGTGACGCGCGGCTTGCTTCCGGGAGCCGGCGGCTCGGCGAGAAGTATAGCCGTCGAGGCCACGAGTAAGGCCACAAGCGCGAGCACCGCGCTAAGGCACGCAGCCAGCGAGCAACGCAATTCCCGTGGGGCCAAACAGTGCCGTACCAATTTGATGGAATACCGATCCATGATGAGGTTGGTTTGCTGGTGCCGCCGATTATAACCAGCCGGATACGGCCCAACCAAACCCAAGCTGGCGCAGGTTGGCCGCGCGTCACAAGAGCTCGTGCTTGCAATCACTGCGCTCTGGTCGCCCACGCGCTAAAAAGAAACTGTCAGCCCCGCGAGTTCAGGCGGGAGGTGTTCCCATGATCGCAACGTTTCCCATTATTCTCTTCATCATCGGCGCGATTCTGCTGGTGGGGCTTCCATTGGGCGTCAGCCTGCAGGCGTACTCCCGCAACCGTGGCCGGCGCAGGGTGATCTGTCCCGACAACGGCAGCTCGGTCACCATCGAGCTCGACAACAAGTACGCCTTTTCTACAGCGCTGCGTGGGCAGGAGCACGATCGCCTGCACACTTGCTCGCGCTGGCCCGAAAAGGGCGACTGTGGTCAGGAGTGCCTGGCGCAAGTCAATCCGTCTCCCGAGAACATCGAGCGCTTGCTGCAGAAGTGGTACCACGGCAAGACTTGCGCCATTTGCGAGCGTCCACTGACGCCCGCCGACTGGAGGCGGAGCCGCCTCGCGCTTCTCAATGAGCACCAGAAGCTGTTTGAGTTGCGCCACATGCATCTCGACGAACTGCCTTCAGCCTTAGACAAGATGGCCCCGCTTTGCTGGAACTGTCACCAGGAGGAGCGCGCCCGTCAGGCGGAGTCGCCGCGCCTGTTGAAGGGCGATCGTCGCAAATTCGGATCCCAGTCCCTCTAGTTGTTGCCTCCTCTTACGATGCGGCTTGTCTCAGGCCGCACTTCGCACCAATCGTCCAGTGAGGAACGTGCCGGTGTTCCCCATTTCTTGTGGCAGCAGCACCCCGCCGCCCTGGTAGTAGAATTTGCTTTGTCTACGGGGAAAACATGAAGAAATTGTTTCTCGCCTTTGCTTTGGTGACGCTAAACCTCGCGGCGTGGTGCCAGGCGCCGGCTTCCGGCAGTGCCAAGCCTGCGAAACCGCAACAAGTTTCCCCTTACGCCGGATACGTCGGCGACTGGATATCCACCCTCGACGGCAAGGTGTGGCTGCTATTGCAACTTGAACTTCACGGCGATCAACTCACCGGATGGCTCACGCACCCACACGATCTCGAGATGAACGACGAAGGCGGCATTAGGTCAGTCAGCGAGGAAAAGGTCAAAGAGGCTATTACCGATGCAACGCTGAATCCCGATGGACTGATGATCACCGTCAGGTATGCGGATGCCAAGCAAACCAACCAATACATGATGCGTCTGACGACGCTCGGACAGGTCGCGGAACTGAAGATGGTTGCCCAGGACATGCCGCCCGGAATGCCCAAGCCCAAGCCGTGGACGTTGGTGAACTTCAAGGCCGTAGAAAAGCCTGCGCCGCACTGAGCGGAGTTCCTCTAACGCATCTCCAGCAGTAAGCCTGCAATTAGCAGCACGAGACCAAGGCTGAGCGCAATCCACATCGCCAGCGGCAGGCGGCCCTTGGGAAATGCAGCTCTGTAGGAGTGAAGCAGCTCGCGTCCTGTCGCCGGCGCATTTGCCGGGCGTGCGTCGGTGGCTCGCATCATCATCAGGACGCGAAGAACGACACCCACTACTGCCAGTACAAACCCGGCAACCACGAGCCAATCTGCTTTCGCAGTCACGTTGTTCTCGCCCCGCAGAAATACTTGGCAACAGTTTACTGCTAAACCAACAACGCGTTCACCAGATGGTCGCAATTGCAACGGTCGGCCGCGCACAGGCTGGTACACTTTATCGAAACTGCACCTGAGGGCGGAAATGGTTTCACCGATATTACGGTGGCTGGGCGCATTGGCCGGTTTAGGCAGCGCGATCCTTTGCTGGTTCCTCGGCGGTGTGCTTTCAGGAGCAACTCGAAATGGCCGACTGCTCCACCTCGGCCTTGATCACTATGAGTTGATCGCCTTTCTGTTCGTGCCCGCGTTGGTTCTCGCCATCGTTGCGGTCTATTGGGTCCCGCCGCGACGTAAGGAGCAGGGTCCCGCTCCCGAAGGCGCACGTCTGCGCCTGCTTCTGGTGCTGGTCTTTCTAGGTGCTTTTCTCTTCGGATTTGGATTCGCCCGGTGAGCCTATCGCGGCGCAAACATGATGTAGTGGCTGGCCGCTCCCATGAAGAACAGCATGGGGAACGAAAGCCAGAAATTCACCCGAGAGGTCAGGAAAACCAGTCGCGCCACCTTGCCCGCTTCCGGAGGCATTGCGGTGCCCTTCGCCGCGGCCTCGGTCCACCGGATGATCTTCTTCTGCATGCGCCAGATGACGCCCCACACATTCAGCATCATAAACCAGCCCATCCCGCCGCCAATGCCAATGGCCAGCGCGCGATTGCTCTCCCATCCATGTTGGTTCATTTCCAGGAAGACGTAGGACGCCGCGAGAATCGCGATGGCGACGATCGCTCCGAGCACAGGTCCCTTCTTGAGGACATCAGCCGGGGACATCAGTACTACCATCTCGACCATGAACGCCAGCGTCCAGATCACAAAAAACCCGCCGAACATCGCGCCGCCCGACACCTGGTCGCCGCCCGCGATTGCATTCCGCACGTCGCTCGCGACGATGTGCATCCAGTACGCAATCCCCACCAGCACCGTGACCACGGAACTCCAGCGAAACCACCACAGCGCTTTCGGCATCAAGTTGGGGACCACTGCTTGCCTGGTTGGGGCATCCAACTCCCGCATGAAAGGAACATTCACCAGGTTGAAAAAATAGAGCAGGCCGACCCACGTGATACCGGCAACCAAGTGAATCAGGCGGATTACTATGATCGCGGTTTGTTCGCCTCCCGGAAAGTCGACTCGCGGGGTGGCGAAGGCTGCAACTAGTGTTCCCGTCATGTTTTACTCCTTTTGGCGGACCCGGTCTTCGGCTGGCCGAACGTTTCCCGTTCCCGCAGTGGTCGGGCGAATTCTACATCACGCGCGAAAATGCTGGTTTTAGTTGAAATTGCGGCACAGGAGACTTATCGTAAAGCTGCTGGATTTTACCCTCGCGGGCGAGCGAAGTTCTGCTACGCCTGTCGAGGACTGTTGTCTACAGACCCGGAAACGTTATGGGGCCACGCTCTCTGGGGCTGGGCTGTTTTTGCCGGTTGCTAGGAGGACCATCCATGGAAAACAAGCCAGCACAGAATATTCAGGACTCGTTTCTTAATACAGCTCGCAAGGACAAGTCCGTCATTACCATTTACCTTTTGAGCGGCGTGAAGTTGACGGGCCGCATTCGCTCCTTTGATAAGTACTCGGTGGTGTTAGACACCAACAATCAGGAGCAGCTGATCTTCAAGCATGCGATTTCCACGGTGGTCATGTCGCGACCGCCGCACGCTGGTGAGCGTCACTCGGAACCAAGGTCCGCCGAGGCGTCCGCTCCACCGGTCACTGCGGCCCCTGCCTCCACCACGGAGACTTAGCGTATTTCTATCCCTGGTGGCATGGACTCCAGTCCGACCGACCGCTCCTGGCGTACCAGTCGGAGCGAGCCGGAGCGCGTGTTCCTGGTTGGAGTGGAGTTCGTCTCGCGCAGCCTCGACGGCCGCAAGCAGGGTCCTCGCTCTTCGGAAGCGGGCGACCCTGACGTTGAAGACTCGCCTGAGCTGCATCCGCACCAGCAACCGCCGGGGAAGGTCCCTGCTTCGGCGCGAGCTGCCCGCAGCGTTGCGGACACGCGGCTTCATGCCACTGACGTAGAGCCTCGCTCATTTTCCGCTGACGAATCCATGGCCGAACTGCGCGAGCTTGCGCTCAGCGCGGGGGCCAGCGTCGCCGGAGAGTTTCATCAACGCCGCCAGCGCCCTGATTCCGCCACCCTGATCGGCAGCGGGAAGGTTGAGGAGTTGCACGGCGCGGTCGCCTCTACGGCGCCCGACCTGGTGATTTTCGATCACGAACTCACGCCCTCGCAGCAGCGCAATCTGGAGCGCGAACTCAAGGTCCGCGTGATCGACCGGACCCAGCTCATCCTCGACATATTTGCCCGTCACGCACGGACTCGTGAGGGCCAGTTGCAGGTGGAGCTGGCGCAGCTCGAATACCTGCTCCCGCGGTTGGCTGGACGCGGCGTAGAAATGTCGCAGCTTGGCGGTGGTATCGGCACCCGCGGACCCGGCGAGACCCAGCTCGAAACCGATCGCCGCCGCATCTATCGCCGCGTCCGGCACGTCAAGCAGCAATTGGAAAACGTGCGCCGCATTCGCGGCCAGCAACGCCAGCGGCGCGAATCGGTGCCTGTCGCGGTGGTCGCATTAGTGGGCTACACCAACGCCGGCAAGTCCACGCTGTTTAACGCTCTCACCCGTGCCGGAGTGCTGGAAAGCTCGCGCATGTTCGCCACGCTCGATCCCACATTGCGGCACCTCAAGCTGCCTTCCAAGCGCGAGGTTTTAGTGTCTGACACTGTGGGATTCATCCGCCACTTGCCGCACACCCTGGTGTCCGCTTTCCGCGCCACTCTCGAGGAAGTCCAGCGCGCTACCTTGTTATTACAGGTCGCCGACGTGACCAGCCTGGCAGCGGCTGAACAGCAGTCGCAGGTGGAAGAGGTGTTGCGCGAGCTCGAAGCCAACGACAAGCCGCGGCTTTTCGTGATGAACAAGCTCGACTTGCTGCCCGAACTCAAACGCGAGAGCCTGATCGACACTGGCGACGTCGTCCATGTGTCGGCGGCCAAGGGCATTGGGATGGACAGGCTGTTGCAGCGTATCGATGAGCTGATCGAGCAGGACCCGGTTCGGCAGGTGCGCCTCCTGGTGCCTCAGTCGGAGGGCAAGGCGTTGTCCACTCTGGATGCAAAGTCCGTTGTAGTGTCGCGCGAATACCGCGATGGCTACGTTGAGCTCGAAGTCCAGGCACCAGCGTCGGTGCTGCGGCAGATGACCAGATTCATCTTTGAGTGAAGGTTCACAGACGATCCTTCCGGTAACTCGGGCCTCGATGCCGTGCGCAATCGCCAACACTTGGACGACCCTCTCCATTTCGCGGTAGATGATCGCGAATGGGAAGCGGCGCAGCACGACTTCCCTGCCTGGTCCCTAGCGGTCGGCCATCGCCGTGGTGAGGCTTGCAACAGCTCCATGGCCTGTCGACGTCACTGATGAATCTGGGGGCCGCACTCTCGCTTCGCTCAAGGTCCCAAGTCACGGCCGACTTTAATTCTTCCAATGCGGCCGGGTGGATCTCCAGGGGCTTAGCGGCCACGGAGGGATCGCAGAGATTTCGCGGCGGGCGTCCGCCCATGGGACAGGCTTGACCTTGCCCGAGTCCAATTCTGCTATCCGCCGCGCGATTTCCCGTTTCCATTCATATTCTGCGGACGCATCCACCTTGATCGTCAAGACTTTCGAGAAGGGAACTGGCTAGGGCTGCGCGCGCTTCAGCCAGAAGCTCAGCCGTCCAGCTCCCCAGGTCAACATCGGTTCGGCGGCGGCTGTGTCATAGTCCGTCTCGAAAGCGGCCCCCGCGTCTCACTTCTGAAAGAACGTGCTCACCGCAATGATACCCATCATCACTGCGAACAGCTTGCGCAGCATTGGACCCGACAGTTGTTGCTCCCAGCTTCCGCCGAAGTAACCTCCGGCCAGCACGCCGATTGCGATCATGATTGCCAGGCCGACATCGACATGCCCCGCCCTGTAGTACCCGATGAAGGCGAACAATCCTGATGGCGGTAGAAGAATGGCGAGCGAAGTTCCTTGGGCCGTGTGCTGTTCCATCTTGAAGAAGTACACCAGCGCGGGCACGATGACCAGCCCGCCGCCAATGCCAATCATTCCGGCGCAGACTCCAACCGCCAGTCCCCCCAGCAGGCGTACGCTAACGGCATCCTCCAATACTTCGAGATCACATTCTTGCCAACATAACTCACGGCGCGCCCCCGTCAGGACCCAAGTCCAGCCGATCGCGGCGTCATCACCTTTGGATCCCGTGGCATAATCGACGATTCCGTTCCCTCCAAGGAGCCTTCATGGCACGAACTCAGCCTTACCCTGTATGCAATTTCCTGGTGGATTGCGGTACGCCGACGCAAGGTTTCGCAGAAGTGGACGGCCTATCCACAGAAATCGAAACAGTGGACTACCGTGAGGGTGCTTTCAAGACCGACAGTCCCATCAAGATCGCCAGCCTCTCCAAAGTTGCCGACATTACCCTGCGCCGTGGAGTGGTTGCCGACGCCAGCCTGTATTCCTGGTTCAACGCCCGGCGCAGCGCGCCGACTCACCGCGTGACGTTACCATTACGCTGCTCGATGAGGCCCAGAGCCCAGTAATGAGATGGCGCCTCTTTAACTGTCGCCCCAAGCGCATTGGATGGTCGAAGCTCGGAGCTAATTCCGGCGATATCGCCATCGAAGAATTTGTCCTGAGTTGCAACCGTCTGGACCTGGACACCTCAGCGTAGCTACCTAAGATCGACGGAGCTTAGCTTTTTCTCGTGGCGAAATCGGCTCCGAGAATTCCCAGTCCGTCCGATCGCTCAAATTCCTTGAGCAGCCACTGGAACGGGGCCGGACCAGCACTGAGCGTGCCGGTAAACGGGCTATCGAGCGAGAAGATCAGATAAAAGGCCAGCCCCAGCACGAAGGAAAACCCCAGTAGCAGCACCGCCCAAACCGCCCAGGCATGGGTGACAAACATTCCATGGAAGGCGAACAGCACGAACGCCCCCGCAATCAACAGGCCCCATAAAGCGCCGGCGGTGTTTCCTTCAGCACTGCGCAAGCGGCTGCGGCGGGCGTCGAGCCAAAGCCCCATCAGGTCCAGCGCTTGTCCGTAGAGCTCGACCTCGCGGGCGTCCTCGGGTTTGATTGCCAGAATAGCCGCCACCAATGCGGAGGATGTGTCGAGATTGATTTCCTCGGTAGGCATGTTGTCTCGCGCCGCGAGCGCCAGCAGGCCCCAGCGTTCAACCACACCATGCGCGTACGTCCGGGCCGATTCGCGAATTCGCCTGGTCTTTTCCGCGGAGAAGCTTCCGATGACAAACGTCAGGTCGGTGAGCGCATTGGCCTCGCTCTTGACGGCGCGGCTGGCGTCACTGAAGCTCTGCCACACGCCCGAGACTACGAAGGCAATCAGCACCGCATAGGTGGTGCCGAGTGTTCCGTAGACCGAGGTCGTCAATCCATTGTCCAGTGCTAGTTGCTGGTCGCTGAAGAACGTGCGGGTGAGATATGAAACCACGAAGGCCGCGCCTACCGTCGATGCCACAATGAACACGGGCTGCAATTTCGCAGGGAGCGACAGTATGAAGGACCGCATGTTTCCTCGACGGCAGCGAACGGCTCTTTCCGTTAGATGCGCTATCCCACTCTAGCGAACGGAGAGTGGCGGCACAACTGCCGCTGAGCAACCACTGAATCAGGTTCTTGCTGAGTGGGATGTATAGAACCGGGTCGGGGGATTGGCGTAGAGTTGCTCGCATGAAGCGTTTCATTTCGCTAGTGGCATTGTTATCGATATTAGCTGCCACGGCGCTCTTACTCTCCAGCCAAAACACCCCGACTTTCGACATAGGGCGACCGACAATTCTGGCATTCTTTCCGCCGGTAACACAGACGGAACTGGTAAAAGACCCCGACACAAATGAATCGCTATCCGACTTTCAGTTCTATGCCTCGCAGGTGCAGGAACCTCTCGAAAAAGCAGGGGTGAATTTCAAAGAAGTCTACGCTCACAGTTTTCGCATTCGTGTAGGTAAGACGGTGACCACGTTTCGACCAGTGAGAGTGGAGGTAGGTTATTACTTTGTCGCACCCGGTAAGGAACCACGGATCGAGTACGGCGTCATGTCCGATGTTGGCCTATTGCAAATAGCGAACGAATACTTCGGCGTGCAGAAGCGACGCTAGACAATCCGGACGCCCGTGCCCGCGTCCGCCTGCTCGTGCGCGTGGTAGCTCGACCGGACCAGCGGGCCTGACTCTACGTGCTTGAATCCCATCTCCATTGACTTTTCTTTCAGCAGGCGGAATTCGTCGGGCGTATAGAGCCGCGCTACTGGAAGATGGTCTTTCGACGGCCGCAGATACTGCCCGATCGTCAGGATGTTTACTTTGCGCGCCGCCAAGTCGCGAAAGACCGTTAGCAACTCGTCCGTGCTCTCGCCGAGGCCGACCATCACTCCAGTCTTGGTCGGGATTGCCGGATTCATCTCTTTCGCCCGTCCCAGCAAACGCAGTGTGCGCTCGTAGCGCGCGCCCGATCGGGCCACACGGTACAGGCGCGGCACGGTTTCAGTATTGTGGTTCAGGATGTCGGGCCGCGCGTCCATCACGATCCGCAACGGCTCTTCCAGGCCCTGAAAGTCAGGGATCAGCACTTCGACCCGGCAGTCGGGCATGCGTTTGCGAATTTCAGTGATGGTGTTGGCGAAGACCCTCGCGCCACCTACATTGTCGTCATCGCGGTTCACGCTGGTGACAACCGCGAACTTCAGGCCTAGCTTTTCGACTGCTTCGGCGACCCGCGCCGGCTCCTGAAAATCAATGGCTTCGGGGCGCCCCTTGGGCACCGCGCAAAATCCGCAACGTCGCGTGCATAGGTTGCCCAACAGCATGAAAGTCGCGGTGTGATGGTTCCAGCACTCGCCGATATTAGGACAGTGTGCCGACTCGCACACCGTGTGCAGGTCAAGCTGGCGCGCCAATGTTTTCAGGTTGTGGTAATTCTCGCCCATCGGGGCGCGCGCCTTCAGCCATTCCGGTTTCGGGGACGGTTTGCGCGGGACAACGTCGATCTGGATGAGCTCAGGAGCACTAGCCATGCGACTGTTCTATTGTACGATGCCCAGGCTGAATGCGAGTTGTACCGCAGCTACAGCGTGTGCAGATATGCCACGAGGTCGGCAATCTGGTCCACCGTGAGTTTGTTCTGGAAGCCTGGCATTTTGGCGCGCCCCATCTCAATAATATCGATCACCCGCTCATCGTTCGCCGGAATGCCGCTGCTCATGTACTTCTTCTTGAACAGCCCGTGCATACTGGGCCCCCGCAAGTCGCGCGTACTGTAGGCATAGTGACACTCGGCGCAACGTGCGTCGTACACTCTGCGGCCACGCGCCTGTTGCGCGGTCAAACCTAGTTCAGCATCGCTCTTGCGCGGCTCGGACTCGCAGCCCGTCAGCGCACTCAACGCGAATACTATGAGAAACACCACGATGGAACGGCTCGCTGCCTTGCTGATCAACCCAACCTTCTCCATGAGTTCGGCCAAACCAGCGAGCCGATAGTTGAATCCGCCAAAGCGTTAGAATACACCTCGCGTGACCGTCCATCTCAAACGCGTTTACGATGCTCCCTCGCCGCACGATGGCGCCCGCGTGCTGGTGGACCGGCTATGGCCTCGCGGTCTTACCAAAGACGCCGCGGCCCTCGACATCTGGCTGAAAGACGTCGCGCCCTCTAACGAGCTTCGCAAGTGGTACCACGCCCATCCTCCACAGTGGAGCAAGTTCCGCAAGCAATACTTCGCTGAACTCACCACCGGAGAAGCCCACGCCGCGCTTCAGCAACTCCACGAGTTGGCACGCAAGCGCCGCGGCCTGACCCTGCTTTACGCGTCAAGAGACGCAGAACACAACCATGCCGTGATCCTGAAGCTACTGATCGAGGGCGGACGCAAGCCCCCCACCGGTACTGGTCCCGCGCGCGCCGCAGCCACTGGACGCGCCCGAGCGGCGCGACAAAGATAGGAACGTGCAGATTTGATTTCGTGCATGGGGTCGCCGGAGGATTCTCCGGCTAGTTGCTGTCTGCCACAATCTTCTCCACGATCTGGTCGATCGTCTCGATGGCCTTCTTGCTGGTGAGATTGTGGTTGTTGGAGAGAATCGAGAATGCCACTCGCTCGCCCTTCGCGGTGGTCGCATAGCCTGACAACGCATTCACGTGTCCGAGCGAACCAGTCTTGGCATGCACCACGCCCTTCGCCGGACCAGTCTTCAGGCGGTCGCTCATCGAGCCATCCACTCCCGCGACCGGAAACGTATCTTCGTACAACTTGCCCCACGGCTGAAGCTGGGCATATCGCAGCAGCGTGACCACCGCCTCGGGGCTCACGAGGTTTTCGCGCGACAGTCCCGATCCGTCATAGAACACAAACTGATCGGGCTTGATGCCCGCCGAAGTAAGGAATCCGCGCAGAACCTCGAGTCCTCCTGCAATGGACCCCGACGTGCCTTTCTCTTTGCCCAGCAGCCGCAGCATCAGCTCGGCGTGCAGGTTCTGGCTGACTTTGTTAATCACCCGTAGGTCGTCGGACAGCACCACCGACTCGTGGCTCGCCAGCACCAACGGTGCGGGGTTTGGATGCCCCGCCATCTCGCCACCTCCACCCGACGCGATGCTGGTAACCGTAAAGGTCTGCATCGACGCCAACTCAGTGTGCCGTGTGCGCGGACGCCCATACACCGTCACGCCGCGCTGTTCCAGCAATTCGCGAAACAACTTTGCGGTGAAGTCCGCCGGGTCTTCGATGGCTAGCGACTCGCCGGCGCCGGCATCGTCCTGCGGCATGTTTCCCCAGAACGTGATCTGGTTCGATCCCGGCTCCCGATTGATATAGATCTTGCGCGGCCCGGTGCCTTGCGGCGTGGTCATCACCCGGTTGTCGATGCGGTAGTACTCAGGGAACGGCGTGATGTTGAGAAACGCGCGCTCGCCCGGCCGGTCTGCCGGCATGATACTCACGAACAGCACATTATCGTTCACGGTGAGCGCCGACACCGGCGCGCCCCATTCCCACACCAGATCGTCCTGCGACCAACCTTCGCCGTAGCGCTCGAAGACGTAGTACGAATCATCCGCCACTACGTCGCCGTCAACATACTTGAGGCCTTTTTGCACGAGTTGGTCCGCCAGATCGATCAGCACCTGGATGGGCAGCGCCTTGCGCTCGGTGTGCAGGTAGTACGGTAGAGTGCGGCCCGAGAGGTTAGGATCGCCACGTCCCACCACGACGAGATCCGAGTTCAGGCGCCCGTACTTGTCCACCGTGCCCAGGCTCTCGATTGTGGTCTTGAAGCGATAGTCCGGGCCGATCAGCGCGAACACCGCCGCCGTGGTAAACAGCTTGGTGTTCGAAGCCGGGGTGAACAGTTTGTTCTCGTTCAAGCTGTAAACGTGGTTCCCAGTGTCGAGCGAAACCACGTCGATTCCCCAGAATCCGCGCGCCACGTCGCTGTCAGCGAGGATCTGTTCGATCGACTGGCTGAGTTTCTTGTTGTCTGCAGGCTTTTTGTGTTGAGTTTTGGCGTTGCTGGCGGCGAAGACCTGTGCTGCCAGCGACAGTAAAAGCACGATGCGAACGAGATGGCGGACCCGGTACATAGGACTGCAACCAACCCCACTCGAATTCTAGCACCCAATACTCCCGCTTCCGGAAGACTTGAAGGGGCACGCCTTCAGGCGTGCCGTATGAGGCCTGCTCTATGTTGTTATCCTCGCGGGCTTCAACCCGCAGTGTGCCTGCTTCTCTCGTCTCGTCGGCTGTACACATTAAAATCGCAACATGCGTGCTCCCCACCGCTGGCAACTTCGTTCGCGCTCGCTCGACTTGGGCACGCGCACGCTCATCATGGGAATTGTCAACGTCACGCCTGATTCCTTTTCCGAAGGCGGGAGATTCTTCGAACCCGGGGCCGCCATCGCTCACGCATTCGAGTTGCTCGACGAGGGCGCCGACATCCTCGACATTGGAGGTGAATCCACCCGCCCCGGCACGCTTGTGTTGTCCAACGAGCGGCGTGAGAAGCCCGCTGTTTCTGAACACGAGGAGCTGCGGCGCGTCATGCCCGTGATCGAAGGTGTAGTGAAGGCGCGGCCCGAGGCCATCGTCTCTATCGATACCTACAAGTCTGTCGTGGCCCGTCGCGCCGTCATGGCCGGTGCGGAGATCGTCAACGATGTGAGCGCATTTCAGTGGGACGCCGCCATGGCAAGCACCTGCAGCGAATTAAAGTGTGGCGTCGTGCTGATGCACACTCGCGGCCGGCCCACCGAGTGGCGCCATCAGCCGGCTGAATCAGACATCGCGACTCTGGTGATCCACGATCTCGCCGAACGCGTGCAGGTTGCTCTCGATCATGGCGTTGCGCGCGAGCATGTCGTTCTCGATCCCGGCTTCGGTTTCGGTAAGAAGTTCGACGAGAACTACCCTCTGCTGGCGCATCTCGACCGCCTGCAGCAACTGGGATTCCCTGTGCTCGCGGGTACTTCGCGTAAGTCATTCATTGGCCGCACCCTCGGCAAATTCCGGGGCGGGGATGACGCACCAGCAGCCGAGCGTCTCTACGGATCGCTGGCCGCCATGGTCGCCAGCATCTTGAGCGGAGCTCACATCGTTCGTGTACACGACGTACGGCCCGCGGTTGATGCCGCCGCCGTTGCCGACGAAGTCCTCAATCAGTTGTCATCCTGAGCGGAGGCGGCCGAGCCGCCGGAGTCGAAGAGCCTGCCCTGTGCGACCGTAGCGAGTCGAATGGGACCCCTATAACCACGACGATCTTCAGCTTCTGCTTCTTCTCCTTCCTGCTAGCATCGAAACACGTCGCCCATGACCCAACTCGAGTCTCTTTCTTCCCACCCTCGCGTGACGATCCGTCGCCCCGGTGCGCCCGATTCCCAGGGCCGCTGCGTCGTCTACTGGATGCAGCGCGCCCAGCGTGAGCTCGACAACCCCGCGCTCAGTGTTGCCGTAGAAGTCGCCAACGCTCTTCGCCAGCCGGTCGTCATCTTCTTCGCCCCGGTGCCGTATTATCCGCACGCCAACCTGCGCCATTACGCATTTCTCGCGCAAGGAATTCACGATGTAGCCGAGCGTGCAAGACGCCGCGGCGTCGGCTTCGTGCTGCGTACGTATCCCGAACACTCGCTCGTGAAGTTCTGCAACGAAGTAAAAGCATCGCTGGTCGTCGGCGACGAAAATCCCATGCGCGAGCCGCACAGTTGGCGCGAAATAGCTGCAAAGAAACTTAGTGTCCCACTGTGGACCGTGGATGCCGACGTGATCGTCCCCTCGAAGCTGCTGGAGAAGGAACAGTACGCTGCGCGCATCATCCGTCCGCGTCTTCAGCAGCGTCTGGAGCAGTTTCTCACGCTAACCGGAAATCCCGACTCCAAGATTGAATGGCAAGAGCCTGGCGGCCTGTCGTTTCTCCCCGACGACGGCTCCATCGACATCACCGAAGGATGGAAAGACCTCGACCGCTCGGTGCAGCCGGTGGATTCTTTCCGCGGAGGCACGACCGAAGCCCTGCGCCTGCTCGATCGATTCGTGAAACACAAGCTCGCTCACTATCCCGAGAACCATGGCAAGCCGGAAATCGAGGGCACCAGCCGGCTCTCGCCTTACTTGCACTTCGGACACATTGGCCCGCACACGGTCATGCACGCGGTGCTCAACTCAAAGGCGCCGCAGACCGCAAAGGACGACTACATCGACCAGCTCGTGACCTGGCGCGAGCTGTCTATCAACTTTGTGCACTTCAACCGGATATACGACTCGATCGAGTGCGCGCCCGACTGGGCGCACAAGACGCTGGCAGCACACGCACATGATCCTCGTCCCGTCCTCTATACGCGCGAGCAGTTCGAAGCCGCCGAGACTCACGACGACTTATGGAACGCAGCGCAGCTTCAGATGCTGCACGAGGGCTGGATGCACAACTACATGCGCATGTACTGGGCGAAAAAGATCCTGGAGTGGAGCCCCTCGGCCGCCGTCGCCTGGCAGACCGCGCTCTATCTGAACGACAAATATTTTCTCGACGGCCGCGATCCCAACGGCTATGCCGGAGTCTCGTGGGCGATGGGCGGCAAGTTCGATCGCCCCTGGTTCGAGCGGCCCATTTTCGGCACCATTCGCTGGATGTCAGGCGAGGCCGCCCGCAAGAAATTCGACGCCGACAAATACGTCGCGCAAATGAACGCACTCGCGGGCAAACGCGATGCAAGCTCGCAGCCCGCGCTGTTCTGAATCACTTCTTGCTTGTAATATTGAGCCCGCCCCGAACAGCGAGCCTCTGAGTCGAAGGGCCCTTATGTCAGCCAGAATCTGTGTTTCGCCGCGGCCTACCGCGTCATCCCCAAGCTGATCAGAAAGACGCTGCCCCACAAGACGAATCCCGCCACGCCCACCCACATCGTGATGCGCCGGTCCTGCGGCCGCCGCAATGTAGGAAGCGGCAATGGCGCGCCAATCGAGCGATGAAACCACGCTCCCAGCAGACCGACGAAGCCGATCAACGCTGTGGCCCCGCCAAACATCAGGCCCGCCACGATGAGAACGATACTGAGGTTAAACATGCCTTCACTGCCCTGCCGCTGCCATCAAAATAGACCCGTCGGCACTTCCGCGCAACCGTCCGGCTCGATATAAAATCCAAAGACAACTCGAGGAGGCTTCATGAAACGCGTGACCGGACTCGGCGGAGTGTTTTTCAAGGCGAAAGATCCCAAGGCGATGTACGACTGGTACCAGAAGCACCTCGGTATTGAGGGCGCGCCTGGCCAGGGCGCGATGTTTCATTGGCGTGACGCGGCTGATCCCGAAAAGACCGGAATGACCATCTGGTCGATCTTTCCGCAAACTACGAAATACTTCGACCCCAGTCCCGCGCCCTTCATGATGAACTTTCGGGTCGAGAATCTGACCGAGCTGCTGCAAGCCCTGAAGGAAGAAGGAGTCGCGGTCGATCCCAAACTAGAAGAACACGAGTACGGTAAGTTTGCTTGGATCACTGATCCGGACGGCAACCGCATCGAGCTCTGGGAGCCGCCCGCGGAGTAGTCGTCCTAACGCAACAAGAGGCGGCACGCAAGAGCGCACCGCCTCTTCACACCAGAAACACTGGCGGGAACTCTACTCCGTCCACCGCCGAAATACAAGACACCCGTTCGTGCCCCCGAAGCCGAACGAATTCGACATGGCGTACTCCATCTCAACCTTCCGCGGGGTGTTCGGCACAAAGTCCAGATCGCAGCCTTCGCCCGGATGCTCCAGGTTCATAGTCGGCGGAACAATCTGGTCGCGCAGCGCCAGCACCGTAATGCCGGCCTCCAGACCGCCCGCCCCCCCCAGCAGATGTCCGGTCATCGACTTCGTCGAACTCACCAGCATCTTGTAGGCGTGATTGCCGAACGCGCGCTTGATGGCCATCGCCTCCAACTCGTCGCCCAGCGGAGTCGACGTCCCATGCGCATTCACGTAGCCCACGACCTCCGGCGTAATACCGGCATCGCGCATGGCATTGCGCATGACGCGGAACCCGCCTTCGCCGTTCTCCGCCGGCTGCGTGATGTGATTGGCATCCGCACCCATGCCGTAGCCTGACACCTCGGCCAGAATCTTCGCGCCGCGCTTCTTGGCGAACTCCAACTCTTCCAGGATGAGTATCCCCGCGCCCTCGCCAATCACGAACCCGTCGCGGTCCTTGTCCCACGGACGGCTCGCGTGGTGCGGATCGTCATTGCGCGTCGACAGAGCCCGCATAGCAGCAAATCCGCCGACGCCCATCGGAGTGATCGCTGCTTCCGAACCGCCCGCAATCATCACGTCCGCGTCGCCATACTTAATGATGCGCGCCGCGTCGCCAATCGAATGTGCGCTCGTTGTGCAGGCCGTGCAGGTAGCTTCGTTCGGGCCCTTGGCGTTGTGCCGGATGCTCACTTGTCCCGCCGCCAGGTTCACAATCGCGGCCGGAATAAAGAAAGGCGAAATCTTGCGCGGGCCGCCATTGATCAGGTTGTAATGTTCGCGCTCGATGATGTCGAACCCGCCGATACCCGATCCGATATCGACACCCGTGCGCTCCGCCTGCTCTTCATTTTCGACTTTGTAGTTGGCCATCTGCAGCGCCTCGTCGGCCGCCGCAATGGCCAGGTGAATGAACCGCGCCATCTTGCGCGATTCCTTCTTGTCGATGAATTGCAGAGGATCGAAGTTCTTGACCTCGGCCGCGATCTTGCAGGCAAACTGCGAAGCGTCAAAGCCAGTAATCTGCTCGACACCGCTCTTGCCGGCCAGCAGGGCCTGCCACACTTCTTCCGTTTTGTTGCCGACCCCGCAAATGAGCCCGACTCCCGTGACCACGACCCGACGAGTCAAGCTACTTTCCTTTCGCGTGGACGTTGATGTAATCGACTGCGTCCTTTACGGTGCGGATCTTCTCCGCCTCCTCGTCAGGGATCTCGATATCGAAGGCCTCCTCGAAGGCCATGACCAGTTCCACCGTGTCCAGCGAGTCGGCGCCCAGGTCGTCCACAAACGACGCATTGGCCGTGACCTCGCCCTCGTCCACGCCCAGTTGTTCGACAATGATTTGTTTTACGCGTTCCTCTACGGCTGCCATGAGATTTGCAAGCTCCTTTTCGCATCGCCGCGATCCCGGCGATTGCCCTGCCTCTTCGCCTGCTTGATGCCGATGCGCTACGGCTTCGCTTTGGCGTGCGCGTCGATGTAGGAAACCGCGTCCTGGACCGTGCGGATCTTCTCCGCGTCCTCGTCCGGAATCTCGACGTCAAAGGCCTCTTCGAAGGCCATCACCAACTCCACCGTGTCCAGCGAGTCGGCGCCAAGATCGTCCACGAACGAAGCCTTGGGCGTCACTTCCGCCTCATCTACGCCTAGCTGCTCAACGATGATCTGCTTTACCCGTTCTTCTACCGATGCCATAAGTCCCTTCTTCTGTCGCGCGTTGGCGCAACGCAAACTCGTCAGTCTACTTGCTCTTGGGAATCTCTGTAAAGAAAGACAAATATTCGCAGGTCGGCCGGGTCACAGCAGACCTCCCGAGGATTGAGATATAAGATGCCCGATTCATCCTAAACGCTGGACTTTGGCAAGGTCAACGCGAGTTGTCACAGGGCGTAACGACGGCGGTGTCAAGGGTATAGTTCGGCGTCGGCGTACGGGGTTTTTCCCTGGCGCCATTTCGCTCTATTGGAGATCGTCTTCCTGCACTTTGCATAAGACCAAGACTCGCGGTCTTGTTGAATCAGCGATGGCGGCCTTTCGACTCCACCAACCGTCTATTCGATCGCCAACCGTGGCGACCATGATTCTTGTCTTCGAACTCCCAGACTCTACTGGGAGGCAGGACCCCTACCACGATCTTTCCGGAATTGTCATCCTGAGCGAGGACGCGCCAAACACAGCGCGTCCGAGTCGCAGGACCCGCATTCTCCCCGCGTCGAACACCCCTATGGCTTGTTCTGATACCGGTCCCGCAGCTCCGTCTGCTTGTTCACCATCGGAATCTCTCTCCCCTGAATGAAGACGTGTTTCACATCGGTCGTTACGTCCAGCGGATCCCCATTCGCCACCACCACATTGGCGGTCTTGCCCACATCCAGCGACCCCAACTGGTCATCCACGCCCCAGATCTGCGCCGGATACAGCGTCAGCGCCTTGATCGCCTCGTCATACGGCAACCCAAACGCCACCGCAAATCCCGCGGCGTAAGGCAGGTTCCGCACCTGGTGCGCATCGAACGACGCGAACGCGATCTTCACTCCCCGCTTCGACAACTCACTCGGCACCTTGTAGACCGCGTCATACCGATCCCACGCCTTCGGGTCCTCGTAAATCGATCCCACGATCACCGGCAGCTTCCAACTCGCTACCTTGTCAAAGATTCCCTGTGACTGCGTCAGTCCATTCAAAATGATCCGCAGCTTGAACTCCTGTGCCAGCGCATATGCCGTTTCCAGGTCGCCTGGCTCTTCCGCCTTCACGATCACCGCCTTCTTGCCTTCGAGGTAGGGAAGCAGCGCCTGCAGCTTCAAGTCGCGCGCCGGCGGCGTAGGCCCCGCCTCGCCCGCTTTCGCCGTCGCCTTCTTCTTGTTGTATTCATCCCATTTCGCCGCGTAACCCTGAGCGTCCGTGAAGGCCTGCCTCATCTGTGCCGCCATGCCCATACGCGTCTGCGGATACGACGCCGTAGCGAACGACTCATTTCTCCGCTGCTTGCCGGTAAAGTTCAACGGCAGGGCGATATCGCGCACCAGCAGCATCTGCTCGGCGTCCGCCCCCGCCAACTGGATAAACGAATCCTGCCCGGGCAGCGTGTCTTTGCTTTCCGGCGCGACAATCGCGTTGGTCACGCCGTTATAGCGCGACACCGGAATCAGTTCCGTCTCCGCGTGAAACGCATCGGCGGTGTGCATGTGCGGCATGATCTCGTCGCTCGGCTCGACCAGGTCGTTGGTATCTTTTGCAGCATCAATCTCCGTCAACCCGAGGTGCGTCTCCGAATCGATCAGCCCCGGATACACCGTCATTCCCTTGGCATCGATCAACTGCGCGGCCGCCGGAACCTTCACCGATCCCGCCGCTCCCACCGCAGTAATCTTGCCGTTCTGAATCACGAGGACGCCGTTCTCGATCGTGCCGTGCGTGATGGTCAGCAGCTTGCCGCCCGTAATCGCGATGGGCTTGCCGGGATCACTAACCGCAGCCTGCATTGCTGCACCCTTTGCCGGAGCGCCTGTCCTTTGCTGCGCGCTCGCCGCCAGCGCTACCAATAGAGATGCAGCAACTGCGAAACTCTTCTTAGCTTTCGTCATCACTGTCCCTCCTGATACTGCGGCATCCCCAACCCCGGTAGCCCACGATCGAAGTACATGTCTCCATCGATCCAGACCTTTTCCGGCACGCCGTATGTCGACAGCGGATACCCGCTCCACAACACCAGGTCCGCGTCTTTTCCCACATCGATTGATCCCGTCTTGTCGTCAATCCCCATAATCCACGCAGGATTGATCGTCAACATCTGCATCGCCTCATCCTCGGTGGCGCCGCCGTACCGCATCGTCTTGGCCGCCTCCTGGTTCAGGCGCCGCATGTAGTCGTCGCTATCGCTCTTGATCGCGACCTTTACCCCATGCCGCATTGCGATCACCGCGTTCCACGGAATCGCGTCCCAAGCCTCCCACTTGTAGCCCCACCAATCGGCGAAGGTGGCAATCCCAATGTTGTCTTTCGCCAGGAAGTCCGGCACCTTATAGGCCTCCAGCGCATGATGGAACGCGCGAATCTTATACCCGAACTCGTTGGCAATCGCGATCTCCGTCAGCATTTCGTCCGAACGGTAGCAGTGGATCTGCACCAGCATTTTGCCCTGCAGCACCTGCACCAGCGCTTCCAGCTTCAGGTCCTTCTTCGGAGTGCTCGCCGTCTTGTCGCCCTTCTTAACCTTTTCGTTGTACTCGTTCCAACTGCGCTCATAGTCCTTCGCCTGCGTAAATGCCTCCCGCATCACCTCGAAGTTCCCCATGCGGGTTGACGGCAACTGCTTCCTGTCGCCAAATACACGCTTGGGATTCTCGCCGCTGGCAAACTTGATCGACTGCGGCGCGCCAGGAAAAATCATCTGGTCGCGGTCCAGTCCGTACTTCGTCTTGATCACCACCGCCTGCCCGCCGATCATGTCGGCCGAGCCATGCAGCAGCAGCGACGACGTCACTCCACCCGCGAGCGCCCGATAGATCGCCTTGTCGTTGTAGTCGAAGGCGTCCTTCATCATCATCTGCGGCACCACGGGGCTCGTCGCCTCGTTCACATCGCCATCCAGCGCCATGTGCGAGTGCGGATCTATGATCCCGGGCGTCACGTACTTGCCTTCCGCATCGATCACCGCCGCCGATGCCGGGGCCGACACGCTCGCGCCGTACGCGACGATCTTTCCATCTTTCACATACACGCCGCCGCGCTCGATGCGCCCGTGAGTCGTGGTCAACAGAATCGCGTTCTTGATGACGAATTCATTTTTACCGCTGTGCGTCGCGGAATAGTTGGCAGGTTGTTGCGCGAACGCGCAAGCGCAGCTCGCCAGCAGAATTGCATACCACAGCAGCCGAGGCCCGCGCCTGGCCGCCACCATATTTCTATTCATGCTGTCCCCCGACGGCAGAATTCACGAATTGAGCATTGTATCCAGTCCGCCGCCGCGAAGGGAAACCGGGGGTCGTCATCCTTAGAGTTTTGTCAACCTGAGCGGAGACGGCTTTGCCGCCGCAGTCGAAGGACCCCTATGCACGCGACGATGGGGGCGTCAACGCGCTCGAGTGCCCTTTGTCGCCCGTAGTTGGCGACAGGGTGGGTTCCCCCGCGACAATTCCTCTTTGCGCCCCACTCTCCATGCGTAATACTGACTACTTCGCATGAAGCTCCTACCCATCACCGACTGGCTACCGCAATACCCGCGCGCCTATCTCCGCGGAGACGTAATCGCCGGCATCGCGCTCGCCGGACTCCTCGTCCCCGAATCTATGGGCTACGCCGAGATCGCCGGACTGCCGCCGCAAGCCGGGCTCTACGCCACCGCCTTCGGCCTGCTCGTCTACGCAATTTTCGGAACCAGTCGTCAGCTCGTGGTCTCACCCACGTCAGCTTCGTCGGCAATTCTCGCTGCGACCCTTGCTCCGCTTGCGCTCGCCAATCCCCAGAAGTTCGTGGCGCTTGCATCAGCGGTCGCGATCGCCCTCGGCTTCCTCTTCCTGGTAGCAGGGTTTCTGAAACTCGGCTTTATCTCCGACTTCATTTCCAAACCCGTGCTCAAAGGGTTCGTCTTCGGGATCGCGCTGAACATCATCATCAAGCAACTTCCGAAGCTGATCGGCATCGAGCACGGCACCGGCCACGCGTACATGCAGTTCTGGCACATCCTGACACACCTCACGCAAAGCAATCCTTGGACGCTTGCCACCGGGGCACTAGCCCTGGCTGTGCTGTTCCTGTTCGATCGCTACGTGCCACGCGTGCCGGGAGCGCTCGTCGTCCTGATTGGCGGAATCTCAGCCTCGCGCATTTTGCAGTTGCACCAGCGTGGCGTCGATATCGTTGGCGCGATTCCCTCAGGGCTGCCGCATCCCGGACTCCCCATGCTCACCTGGAACGACTGGCTGCAGGCGGCCCCGGCCGCGGTCGGACTCGTGCTGGTCTTGTTCGCCGAGTCCATGGGAGCCGCGCGGACGTTTGCCAGCAAGAACGGCTATGACGTCGACCCCAACCAAGAGCTGCGGGCGCTTGGCTTCGCCAACATTGCGTCGGGCATTTTTCGCGGCATGCAGGTCGGTGGAGGCACCTCGGGGACGGCCGCCAACGACAGCAGCGGCGCCAAGACCGAGGTCTCGTCGATCGCGGCCTCGGCGACAGTCGTCCTTGTGCTGCTCTTTCTGACCGGCTGGTTCTACCATCTTCCCGAAGCCATACTCGCGGCGATCGTCGTTCATGCGGTGTGGCACCTGCTTGATTACCGCGCTCTGTTGCAGTTCCGCCGCATAGCTCCCTCCGAGTACCAGCAGGGATTAGCAGCCGTCGTCGGGGTTCTGGCCTTCGACATCCTCGACGGCCTCGTGCTGGCAATGATTCTCAGTCTGATTGCGCTCATGCGATTTCTCTCCATGCCGCAAGTTGTGGTGTTGGGCAAGCTGCGCGAAACCGGAGAGTACGTCGACGTCGTCCGCCATCCTGACGCCGAACAGCTTCCCGGAGTTCTCATTCTGCGTGTCGATCGCATCTGGTTCTTCGCCAACGCCGGCGGCATTCGCGAGCATGCCAAGCAACTGATCCGTCAAGCGCCGAGTCCGCTGAAAGCTATCATCGTCAATCTTGCACCGGTAGCACTCATCGATGTCACCGCGGTTGAGGCGCTGGCCGAGTTGCACGACAGCTCGGTCAGGCACGGGCGTCGTCTGGTGCTCGCAGCAGTACGCGATCCAGTTCGCGACACCTTGGAGCGGGCATCGCTGCTCAGCGTTCTGGGTGAGGAAAACATCTTTCGCAACATGCAGAACGCCGTTGAATCGGTAACGGGTACGGTGCTTCACCCGTGAGCTAACCCCGGAGGGGTGGCATAGTCTAGCCCAGCACGTAGTCGCAGGGGAGTGCTGGGTACGATGCCAACGTCTGCCCGAGTTCCGGAGGGACGGCAGATGTTCTGGCTGTGATACAACCCACCTATGCGTGCCATAGTCCAACGCGTGACCCGCGCTTCTGTCAAGGTCAACGGAGAATTCACGGGCCAAATCGAGGAGGGATTACTTGTCCTTCTAGGAGTCGCGCACGAAGACGCCGAGTCCGACGCCGACTATCTCGCCGCGAAAATCGCCGGCCTGCGCATTTATGAAGATGAGAAAGGAAAAATAAACCGCAGCGTCGCCGACATCGGCGGCGCGATTCTCGCCGTCTCGCAGTTCACATTATTTGGGGACGTCAGAAAAGGGAAGCGGCCATCGTTCGACGCAGCCGCCCGTCCCGAGCGCGCTCGCCAACTCTACGAATACTTCGTCGCCCAGGTTCGCGCCCTCGGCCTGCGCTGCGAAACCGGACGCTTTCAGGAAATGATGGAAGTCGAACTGGTGAACCACGGCCCTGTCACCATCCTCCTCGACTCAAAAAAACTGTTTTAACGCCTCCGTGACTACCCTCAAAAGAACAGCCGTCATCAGCGGACGAGCGATTGCATGTTCCCCGGTGCCCCGTTCTAGCCCGGTTTTGGCTAGGGCGGGGTTCCTGACGGCTTCTTCTGTTGCGCCGCCTTCTTCTTACTCACGGGAGTAGCCTCCGACGGAGCTTGGCACTTTTCTTCCATCACGCTCACCGCAGTTGCCTTGAACAGTCGCGCCGCATCGCCCTTCTTGCCTTCGGAACCCGGCGGCACCTCCCACGATCCCGTCAACTTCACCTTTGCGCCCCCGCCGCTCTTCAGTTCGTCGCTCCCGACTACTTCCACGCCCAGGCGATGCTGCATGCTGGTCAGCGTGTAGTGGTCATCAGCGTCCGGCCCCGCCAGGCATCCAATCAGCGTCGTGCCCTTAGTTCCCGCCTGCGGCGTGGCGGGCTTCGCGGTATCCGTCGGCTCTTGCGCGACAGAACACAATCCCAGCACGCCCGCCCACGCCGCCACCATTACAAAACTTCTCATTCGAACCTCAATTACTTCACAATACGGCAATGCTCCCGCGGCCCTCAACTCCTGCCGCGGGAGCCACGCGCCTACGCCGACTTCGTCTTCGCCCACGCCGACGCATTCAGGCATTGCACCTGCCGTCGATGACTTTGCCCAACCCATCCTGAAACTTGCCGGCATCGACGATGTTCGATCCGGCGACCGCGTCTGTCGCGGTGATCGCCGTCTGCACAAATGACAGCACAGTGTTCTTCTTCTCCGCGCCCGACTTGTGGCCGAAGAGTCCCTCGCCCCCTGTTACGATCGCCGAACAATCGCGATCCCCTGCAATAACTTTGAAAGAAAATTCATCTTGCCCTCCATGAATTCTTGGAGCCCCTTTGCAAGCGGCTCTTTGAAGGGGTACGGCTTCAGCCGTGCCGGTTAGACGTCTTAATTGTTGTCACTCCGAGCGGACTTTTAGCCCGCGAGGATTCTGCCTTTTCCGAGTCAGCCACCGTCAGTACGGATAATCCACGTGCACCGGCGCCGACCGCCGCGAATACTTCGGCGGCATCGACCCGTCATATTGCCGCAGCAGGTATTCTTGAATGCGCGACAGACTTTGGTCCGCGAGGCGCGTCCTTTACACACTTTTTCGCGGCCTGTTCAACCGTGCCGGAGAAATTGAAGTGGCACGCGCGCCGCAGAGGTCGCATATGATTCTTATTTCGTGGGCCTCGGCCCGCGGGCGACTTTTACTGCCATGAGCGACGTTGAAACCCAATATGTAGTTGAGCTGCAAACCCGCCTCAGCCGGAAACTCGCCGAACTGGGCTTTGCTTCCGACCCTCTTGCCCGAGAGTTTGTCAGCCACCTCGCCGAAATTGCCGCGCGCTGCCGCACCCTCGAACAGCAATCACTTCCGCTTTTCGATTCGCTCTCCGCCGAGCATCGCCGCGCCTTCGCCCAGCTCATCCTGGAAATCAAGTCCGACCTCGACGCCATCCAGGACTCGATCACCGACGCCCAACCCGCTCTCCAGGCCCTCTTCGACCACCTTCTCCGCGAAGAGCAGAAATCTCCCTAATCGCTTGTCATCCTGAGCGAAGTGAGCGCAGGAACGCAGTCGAAGGACCCCTATGTTTGCCGGGGGTGCCCCACCCTTATCGCCCGCCTTTGGCGATAGGGTGGGAATTCGCCCCGTTACACCTTCGCCGTCTTCGCCGGAAAATTACTCCGCTAACACAGCACCGTCTCCCCATCATTCGGATCGACGCTCGGCATCGCGCGCAACTTCGCATGCAGCATGGAGCTGAATAGTGGCGTCTCGATCTCGCGCTGCTCTTCGCTCGTGCTCGCCGCGGCCTGCAATCGCGGATAATAAAAGCACGCCCGTCCGCCCGTTCCGCCCACAACCACGAACCGTGCCGCCCACTCCTGGAAATACGTTCCACCCTCGCGGTCCAGCAGCGCCGCCACCTTCTGCACACCCATGCCTGTCTGCACGCCGCCAATCAGGCTCTCGCCAGCATCAGCGAAGTTGGAGTCTTGTTCGACACTCGCGAAACATTGAAAGTGACTTGCCGGATGAAATCCACGTGCGACGCCACATCCAGCGCGGTCGCCACGTACGCCCCCGGAGTGCCCGCTCCCACGTATCCCGTCTGCCCCTGATCGTCCCAATCCACCGCCACCATGTCGCCAATCTGAAAGTTCGCCAGTTGGTCGGCCGTCAACGGCAACTCGTACATCGTCGCGCCATCCTGTAGATACGCCGCCGGAATCGCCGCTTCCCCCCGAACCTTGCAGCTCAGGTGAGGTTAGTGGCGCCCTCGCCAGCCCGATGATGTGAACACCAGCAGGAAGAGTTGCAGCTGTGATCGGCGTAAACGAACCCGCGTACAACTGCACTTGACACGAGGAACCGGCCACGCCGCAACTGCCGCATTGATTTTGGCGCCGAAGTCGGGACCGGATCGGACGCACGCATTCATCACCCTGTTTACGCTGGAAAAGACACCCGTATTCGGCGTCGCGCTGCCGATTGGAGCCGGCGAAGCCAACAAGTTGACGTTCGCCGTAGCCACGTAACTCTTATCCGCTGCATCGCCCGGGTTCTGCGGCGTCGCCACTCCCGGCGAATTGTTGAACTGGATCACTCCGTTGACCGTCTGATTGCCGGTCATGGTCGGAGGCATTTGCTTCGCCCGCACGGCTCCAATGCTGGGTCGAACCGGTTGCCGGAACGACCCAGTATTCAGTAGAGGGCTCCTGGCCCGCGAGCTGATATACCACTCTGTAGTACACGCCGGCCGGTTGCGCGCCGGTGTTCGGCGCCGGGCTGGCCGCGAACGCTCCCGCGGCGTCCAGCTTCACGCTCATCGAACCTGCAGCTACGGTTTTGCCGTCCGCAGTGGTGAACGCAGGCCACAAGATCAGCACTGTTCCCATTGCCGCTGTCCTATCGGCGTGATAGACGGTTTCAATTACCTGCGTCATCGCCGGACCGTTCGACTGCGCCACCATATCGATCCATGCAGGCAGTTGCAACATCGCCGCCGTCGGCAGCAGCAGACAAAAAAACCGCCCCATTGGGCGGCATGCGTTGCGTATAACTTGTGCCTTTCTCTGCGCCGGACTCATCCGGCCTGATTACTGTCCGGTGCCCCGGGGTTCGGGCAACCGACTGCAGCCTACTTGCTCGCGGCCTCGTAGCTCCTCATGAACTGCTGCACACTCATCACGTAGACATCGGCGAAGTCCACTACGTCGCGCTTCTCTTCGATCAACTGAATTGCATCGGGTAGCGACCAGCCCTGCGCTCGCAAGACCGCCAGGGTCATCATGGGCGCCCGATGCACTCCCGCGGCGCAGTGTATGAACACCTTTGCATCGGGATCTTGCATTGCCTCAAGCGCGAAGTCTACTCCCCGCTGAAACAGTTTTGCCGGCTTGGGCTGGAAGTCGTCTTCCGTGGGGTTCCACAGCACTTTCACGCCATAGGGTTCGGCGAGCCGCGTGTCGTCAAACTCCACTTGCATGTCGATGATATGGGTGACCCCGGCAGCTACGACCTCAATCATTTTCTGTTCGCTCCAGATGCCTCCACCCAGCCCGATCTGCTCGGTCAACCACGTGATGTCCATGCCCGCTGCAGCTCCCGTGGAGCCGCGCCCCCAGCCCCAATCACCATTCTACAGTCACCACTTTTGCCTCCTCGTGAAACGGGGAAGCCCGACCGCCCAAACTGGAATGAACATCCAAAAACACGAAAACCCGGCACAAACCGAGTCTGGATACTGCAACGCCTCTCTGAGCCGTTCCGAACTTTTAACTTCTAAATCTCAATATAGCATTTTCTGGCTACAACAATACACCACTTTAGTGATTTAATTCTGCAGTGTTATCAGCGGCTTGCCCGGTTTGTCTCATTTCTCTCGATTGCCATGTAAGAAGTGCGCGACGACCATTTAAAGTAGTTGTGCTACATCCACCTACCATCCAGATCGGGACTGATCCCTGTCGCCTAGTAATCCCGTGTGCGACAATCGCTCTGCCACCATCCCAGGAGGAAACATGCGTGAAGTGATCGTCACCAACGAAGGCCCGAAAGCAATCGGACCGTACTCCCAGGCCATTAAGGCCAACGGTTTGGTGTTCCTGTCCGGCCAGATCTCGCTCGATCCTGCCACGCAGCAACTAGTCGCCGGAGATGTGACCGCTCAAACTGAGCGCGTGCTACAAAACATCACTGGAATCCTGACCGCGGCCAGCAGTTCACTCGCGCAAGTGGTCAAGACCACGGTCTTTCTGAAGAGCATGAACGACTTTGCCGCCATGAACGAGGTCTACGCCCGCCACTTCACCGCCGACCCGCCCGCGCGCTCCACCGTAGAGGTCGCCCGTCTGCCGAAAGACGTGCTCGTGGAAATCGATGTCATCGCGCTGGCCTAACAGTCTGGCATCTGTCGTCCTGAACCGGACGATCTTCTGTGCCTACGTACCCTGACAATGTGGGAGTCGATTACTCCGTACGATCTGCAGTGGAGGCGGACAAGCCTCCATGATGTGTGTTTTAGTTGAGAAAAGGCCGCTCTAGCTTCGCGAAAACGGAGACACAAGGGGACGAGATAACGCAAAAATGAGATTCCACCTTACCGCGACGTCCTGGTTCGTTTTGGCAATTGCTGTCCTAACTTGTTCAGTACTCAGTCAAGCGCAACCTTGCCAAGATATCCGAAACGTGGACTTTCGCAATATGACCGTCCATATAACGGCAATGGACGCAAATGAACTCACCAGTCTCTACAATGCGCCGCGCACAGGTTATAGCTTCGAGTTCAAGAACGGCGTGGCTGAGGAGTTTATGGACCTGGCCCAAAAGAAGGCGGGGAACCCGGAGGGACGCGTGAAGATCGTGGAGGATTCAGCAGTCGATGTGACGGGTGGGCCAACCATTCGATTCCTGACCATCGGCTGGGAGCATCTGCAAGGCCCCGGCGCGTTCGCTGTTCTTTTTGGGTTTTGCCTGTCAGGACGGGCGGCTGAAGAAAATCTTCCAGTTCAGCGCTGACGGCGTAGAAAAGTTCGAGCTCGGCCCGGGCGACCAATTGATCATCAAGCAGGCCATCTGGAGTGAGAGCGACGGCCACTGCTGCCCGAGCCAAACACGTACGCTCTACTACGGCTGGGATATAGGCCGGCAGGGCTTCCGGCGGCTGCGGGTGGCCCTTTAAGTCGCGGCACTCTGACATTGTGGGGAGGTGTTCACCGGGCAAGCTCGAGCTCGCCATGGCAGCGCCTCACGATGGTTCTTTCAGACGGCCAATAACTGTAAAGTAACTTGACTATCAATAATCTGTATAGTACTGTCTCGTGAATGACGACAACAAAAGCGGATCCTAACGAATTAGTAATGCCGGCGCTCCTTAGGCACGCTCGCACCACTTACGGAGCGGCCATGCGGCGGGCGCTGGCGGAGGCGGGATACGATGACATTCCCGGCAACGGCTTGTATGTGATCGGCGGACTGGCGCTCAACCGCGAAGACATTCCGCTCGGCCAACTGATCCGAGAACTTCGTATTTCCAAGCAGGCGGCGGGCCAGCTCGTTGATACACTGGTCACGCGCGGCTATATCGAGCGCTCGATGGACAAAGAGGATCGCCGCAAGCTGACTGTGACTCTCACCGAGCGCGGACGCGAGGCAGCCGCAGTCCAATCTGAGGCGCGGGAGAAAGTCGACGCCGAACTGCTGGCGGCAGTCGGACCAGAAGCCATCGAATGCACCCGGCACACGCTGGTCACACTGATTGACATGGGTTGTCAAAACGAAGGCGCTCAGGACGAATAGAGACAGGGACGTATTTGTGGGTCTCGCTTTTGTAGAATCCGGCGTTCAAGAGTTGGGCACCCACAGTGTGGGAGGTGGGGACGAAAAGACCCACTCGGCCAGGCCGGATGGGGCACCCGACTCAGGTTTGCTCGTTGTGGGAAAGGGTCGCCGGGCGGGCCACCCGCCTGCCAAGTCTACCCGGCGGCTGGAAGCTGACACGGTTATCTAATCAGCCGAATTGCTCTTTTCAGTGCTCTGTGGCGCAAGAAACTGTGGACCACACATTAGTTGCGCCGATTGTCTCAAGTGACCAAACGTAACTTCGGATTGCCGCCTCGGACACTTATTCCAACTTCGCCCGACGAAGCGCTCACTCAGACAAGACCGACCTAGGTGGGGCACTCAAGTCTACTGAGCGTCCACATCGAGGATTGTTATTTTGTGCTTGGCTCACCTCACGAAGATCTTCGACTCCCAAGGTTTCAGCGTGACCTTGCTATTAACGTTGAGGTCGGCGGGCTGTGTGGTGAGGTACTCGGTGTACTTTCCGTAGTAGAGAGAGTCTTTGAACGTCACGATCTGTGGCTTGTCGGAGAAGTTGATCACTGCGAAGACCTTGTCGTGATTGTTCTGCCGGACGAAGCTAAAGACCGCGCTGGGCGCGGAGTTGGGGACGTCGATCATGCGCGCGCCCCAGTGCGCGTTCCATAACGCGGTGTTCTTTGTCTTCAGCGCGATAAGCTTTTTGTAGAGTTCGCCGTTGGGGTGCGCCTTCCAGACGATTGGATCCTTCTCGAAAAACTTCAGGCGCCTGGTGTTGCCAGCTTCCTGACCGTTGTAGATCAGCGGCATGCCTTCGCCCACGCACGACAGCACTATGGCAGCTTCCAGTCCCTTGCCGAACTGCTCGAACTCGGTACCGTCCCAGGCGTTCTTGTCGTGGTTGCTGACGAAGGTCATGCGCATGATGTCGCGCGGATAGTAGCTCTCGTTCCACGAGTAATAGTTGCGCAGGCCGCCGAGGTCTTTCTTGCGGCCAGTGGTGATCTCGCGCACGGCGTCGTACCAGGTCCACGCGTAGGTCATGTCGAATGCCTCGGCGTGCATGTCGCGCGACTCCCACTCGGCCAGCATGAAGACGGGCTTGATGGCGTCGAGCTCCTTGCGGGCGTTGTTCCAGAAATCGATAGGCACGAAGCCGGCGACGTCGCAGCGGTAGCCGTCGATGTCGGCCTCGCGCACCCAGTACTTGAGCGCGTCGGTCATGTACTTTCGCAACTCAGGATGGCTGTAGTCGAGGTCGATGATGTCACTCCAGTCCCACCACGGCGTGGGGCGGAATTCGCCCTTCCAGTTGCGCGCGTACCACTCAGGATGCTGCGTGACCAGCACGTTGTCCCACGCTGTGTGATTGGCGACCCAGTCGAGGATGACGTACATGCCCTGCTGGTGCGCGGCCGCGACGAAGTGCTTGAGATCGTCGAGGGTCCCGAACTCGGGATTAACCTTGAGGTAGTCCTGCACGGCGTAGGGGCTGCCGAGTGTGCCTTTGCGGTTCTTCGCGCCGATGGGATTGACCGGCATGAGCCATAGGATTTCGACACCAAGTTCTTTCAGGCGCGGCAGTTGCGCCTCGGCCGCCTTGAATGTTCCCTCGGGCGTGAACTGCCGGGTGTTGATCTGATAGATTGAGGCGTTCTTGCTCCACTCGGGATGCTGGAGTTTGACGTAAGGCATGGGTTGATATGGATTCGGCTGGCTCGCAGCGGGACTCGCCGTGCTCAGGGTTCTTTGTACATCCGGATAGTAACGTAAGAAAAAAGAGAATGAAGACAGACGTGCGGACGCGCATGACAGGCTCCCTCGAACGCGAGAGAATCTTAACTCACGTGTATGAAATCGAGGGCTAATTCGCGGCAGGGACCGCGTGTTCTTCGGTTTTCCACAACAGCCATCCGGCGATGATGAACCAAGCCGCTTGGGCGAACATCACGGCGCCAAAGCCGTGGGTGTCGAGGCGAAGATGTCCGGAGAAGAGAACCAGCAACACCGCCAACCCCAGAATGCAACCGTAAATTCCGAGGCCACGCGACAGAAACCGGTTGCGAACCATGGCAACTGACCACAGCAGGATGGCCACTGACGACGCCACGACGAAGACCTGCGCGTATCCCTGGTTCACGTAAAAGTTGTAGCGCGACACCATGCGCCATCCGTCCATTGCCGCCGGCGATCCCGCTGAGGCCACCATCTGCCGCAGGATGTTTGGCGTGACTAATCCGTCGGCCACGGCGGCGTTCATCACCGCCAGAAGCGCGAAAGTGTAGAGCACTAATGCGCCCATGGTCAGCCGGTCGCGACCGGGCCCGCGGCGCGACAGCCCCCAGGCCCCGACGAAGAGCACGGGTACACTGGCGAGCGCTAGCGCATGTACACCGATCAACATGCGAATCATCGACTCCATTTGTTCAGGCGCGATGTGCCCGCTGGGATGCAGACTCATGGTTATAATCGAGCCGACGGATCCCGCGATCAGCGCCAGTCCACTCACTTGATTGTCGGTCATGGGTTGGACTTTAGCGGCCAGAAGTAGAGCGGTCAATCCGCATTTGCGCCGCAAAGGGCGATACCGAACAAAGCAGGGTTGCGTGTCCCGAAACGCTGACGCTCCGGCTCCGAAAATCGACCGCCGGGTTCGCCGCACCCGCGACGCGCTGGGCGATGCACTGCTCGCGCTGATCCAGGAGAAGTCTTTCGACGCCATCACAGTCCAGGAGGTGCTTGATCGCGCGGACATCGGACGCTCGACGTTTTACGCGCACTATCGCGACAAAGACGACCTGTTTCTCAGCGATCTGGAGGATTTTTTCGAGCCCATGTCCACCTTGCTGCTGCGCTACCCGGATGGCTCGAACCGTATCGCACCAGTCCGCGAGTTGTTTGCGCACGTCGCGGAGATGCGCCACTTGCACGCGGCGATTGTTGCCTCGGGCAAGATGCGTGACTTCCAGGAGATGGGGCAGGAGTACTTTGCCCGCGCGATTGAGCAGCGTCTGGCGGAGCTGCCGTCCACGTGCGCTAACTCTCCCGCGGAGCGCACTGCCATGGCGCATGCATTCGCCGGAGCGATGCTGTCACTACTATCGTGGTGGCTGCATCATGACGCAATGCCGTCGCCGGAAGAAATGGACAAGCTGTTTCACCGAATGGTGTGGTCGGGTGGATGACCGTGCCGGACCGGTTTGCAAATTAACAATTGTGATTCTTTTGTGGCAAAATATCTCCGCCCCCCATGGAGGTATCTCATGAAGCGGGTTCTACTTCCTCTTTGCCTGGTCGCGATTTTCGCAATGCTCCCGGTGTACCTGGTGGCGCAAAGTCCCGACGACGCGCTGCACGCGCCTGACGGCAACTCTTACCAACAGATCATCAACATTTTTATTTCGCCTCTCACCAATTCTCCTTTTACCGCAACCGTCAGCGCGTCGGTGGTGCGCGAGCTCAACGACGGAACCACCATCGCGCTCGTCAATCATCGCCTGGTGGTGCGCGACAGCAAGGGACGCATATACCAGGAGCGGCGGCGCCTGGTGCCTCCCGGCGGCAACGAGACGTCGGCGATCACGCGCATCGAGATCAGCGATCCCGCGCAGCACATCAAGTATTTTTGCTACCAATTCAGCAGGACGTGCTCGCTCACCGATTACAACGTCGTGGTCAGCGAGCCGGTAGTTCCGGTCGGGCCCATCGGCGACGGGAAGCACTACCTCAGCCGCGAAGACCTGGGCAAGAATGAAGTTGAAGGGGTCGAGACCATCGGCACGCGCGAGACTGTGACCACCAGCGCCGGCGCAATGGGCAACGATCGCGAGGTCGCGCTCAGCAAGGAATTCTGGTATTCGCCGAAATTGGCGATCAACCTGGTAGTGAAGCGGTTCGATCCGGTGCAGGGAACCCAGACTTTTACGGTGAGCAACCTGCAGCTCGCGGAGCCCGATGCTCGCCTGTTCACGGTTCCGGCGGGATACAAGATAATCGATGAGCGCACCGGTCGGTCAACTCCTGGAAAATAACTCCGACATCAGCACTGCGGAGGACGACCCTGATCAAGGTGCGTCTTCACGCGCCAAGCTTGGCCCATTGCGCCGCGCGCTCCACGACCCCGACATCCACCTGCGAAGATGCGTAGAGTTCGCGGGCTTCGCTCCGTCGGCATCGTGCAGCTTGCGCTCCAGCTCGCCCAGAGCGCGAAGTGCGGTCGCAAGTGGCTCGCGGGCGTCGTCGCGCCTAAGCAAATCGATCGCGGCTAGCCACTGCTGGCGGGCATCGGCACGGCTATGCTCCCGCTGCGCCAATCGCGCGCGCTCGATCAGACTGTCGCTTCCTTCCGGCATAGCGCAAACCAAAGTAGCACCCCATGCGGCCCTTTCACTGGTTGGAACGTAAGTCAGTCCCAACCAAAGAAACTCACCGTAACGTAGCGGATGAGTACCGTAAAGGCGTTTTAATGCAATTATTTGCACATGCTCAGAGGGAGCTTTTCAGTAAGTGATTGAAATTAATAGCATTCCACTGATTCTGTATGGAGGTTGGATTGCTACTGTACGGCAGTACGGAATCCGGGGAAACCCGGTCTTTCTCAGCCTCGTCGTGGCGTGCCCCAAACCGCCTATCCAATCCCTATTTTTTTGACTGTCTAGCGGAGGATGAATTGAAGACCACTTTGAAAATGCTCACTTTGCTGGCCCTGCTGTCTATGAGCCTCATGCTGCACGCGACAAGCGTCAGCGTGGGGAGTATGGACGGCGGCAACTGCTACCCGTTCATGTGTAATGACTCGGGCACCAGCGTCGGCGTCTCCATCGACTACCAGCAGGCGTTCGTTTCGAGCGCCTTCAGCGGACCATTTACCGTCAGTTCGATTTCCTGGAGCTACTGGCCATTTGCGGGTCCGGCCATCGCTCTCGGCGGCAACTACACCTTCTCCTGGGGCTATTCCGCAGTCGGCCTCGGCTTGAGCACCAACCTGGCCAGCAACTACAATGGCGCGCCCAATCTGATTGGCACGGCCAGCATTCCCACGGGTGGCATTAACTTCGGAACCACGCTCACCCTCACGTTGGGTACGCCCTTCACCTACAATCCCGCCCTTGGCGACCTGATCCTGGAAGTCGTGGTCGATACCCAGGACAACGTTCCCAATACCGGGGCCAATGGCTATAACTGGGCCGACTACACCGGTGCCGTCACTACCCGCGCCTACTGCCTCACGAACGTAGGCTGCTCCGCTGGCGTCGGCGCATTGGATACAACCTTTACCGGCCAGAGTAGCGCAACCCCGGAGCCCGGCTCTCTCATGCTGCTTGGTTCTGGCATCGTCGGACTGGCGGGCTTTGCTCGTCGCAAGTTCAAGGTCTAACTTCAACTACCACATTGTGGTACCAGCGGCCGGAGCGTTTGAGCTCCGGCTTTTTTATTCCGCCAATGTCCGCCCCCGGCCCGCTCAACTCTCACGCGCGGATTGGCCGAGTGGCGTTACTACCCGCCGAGCTAGTAGCGTTACTATGAGGTAACCAATTTAGAACATTAGCACAAAGTCTTGCACATGTGTGCCTGGTGCGCACGGTG